>NZ_CP053839.1:0-1200000 GCF_013201625.1 Aliarcobacter lanthieri | reverse complement strand
TTACTTTTTAAACTATCCCAATCTAGTTCCATTCCAATAACAAACATAAAAAAGATTAATCCAAGCTGGCTAATCATACTTAAATTACCTAAAGAAGATTTAGGAAATAAAGTTTCTGAAAAAGCTGGAAGCATAGAACTTAAAAAAGATGGTCCTAAAATAATCCCTGCAATAATCTCTCCTACAACAATTGGTAATAAAACTTTTGTTGCAATAAAACCAAAAATTCTAGTTGCTATCATAATAACAATAATTTGAGTTAGAAGAAGAGCTAAAGGGTGATGAAATTGATTGAGAATTAGTGTTTTTAAATCATTAAAAACTCCATTTTCACTTGTAAGTTGAAGAGTACCAATAGAAACATTACTATTGACATATCCTAAATATAACATTATTACTATCCCGAAGGAGAATAAAGTTACTATCATCAAGTAGGTGTACATTTTTTTCATTTTAATCCTTTAAAAAAAATTTTAACATCATATATGATTAATATTAAAGTAAAATTAAATTTTTAAATTAATTTTATAGTAATTTATTTTTTTTAATTAGTAAATAAACAAAGAATGGAGCGCCGATAAAAGCGGTAACTACTCCTATTGGAATAACAGAAGATGTTGATATTAATCTTGAAATTAAATCACAAAATAATAAAAAAACACCACCAAAGAAAAAAGTAGGAAAAAACAATTTCTCTGCACTTTTTTTATAAATTAACTTTACAATATGTGGAATTACAAGTCCAATAAAACCAATTGGTCCAGTAAAGCTAATAGTTATTCCAATACATAAAGATACAAAAGTAAGTAATATTAAATTAGTTTTATCTACATTTAAACCTTTTAAAAATGCTGTTTCATTTGAAATAAGTATTAATTTTATACTTTTTTTAAAATATTTTATAAAAAATATAAAAATTAAACCAACAAACATTACGATAAAACTATCTTTAAAACCTACAATATCTAAGCTTCCTAAAGTAAATCTTACTATTGAGTAATTTTCTTGTAAATTACTCATATAAAAAGTCATCATTAAAGCTGAACCATAAAAATATGATAATGCAATTCCTATAAGTAAAATAGAATTTGTAGAGTTAGAAATTATTCTATTATTTAAAACTTTTGATATAGAAAATAGAATCACTATAGTAAAAATAGAGCCAAAAATAGAGCCTATAAAAATAGGAATAAAAGGTAAAAAAACTATTGTAATTGCTGTAAAAAGCGTAGTTCCACTTGCTATACCTAAAGTATATGGAGTAATAAGTTCATTTTTATATATTGATTGAAATATAAGTCCACTTAAAGCTAAAATTCCACCAACAAAAAAAGCTAAAATTATTCTTGGAACTCTTAAATCCCAAAAAACAATATTTTCTTTAGAAGTAAAATCAACTATATTTTGAAAATCTAAAGAGATATCTCCTAAAAATGGAGATAATAAAATGATTATAAATGAAAAAATATATAATGTAATTTTCATAAATCTACTACTATATGATTTTGAACTTTTTTTATAGTTTTATTATAAATTTTTTCTAGATTTGTATCTTCAAAAAATTCTTTATTTGTACCATAAAACTCTATTTTACCATCTTTTAAAAATAAAACTTTGTATTTAAGTGCAAAAGCAAAATCAAGATTATGAGTTATAATAATCTTTTGATTTAATAAATTTGAGTTAAGTATATTAAAAATATCTTTTATTCTATTTATATCTAAATTTGCTGTTAATTCATCAAAAATTGTAATTTTTGCATTGTGTAAAATAGCACTAGCTATTAATAAAAGTTGTTTTTCTCCAGAACTTAAATTTTTACAAGATTTTTTTATAAATTTATCTAGTTTTAATAGGTTTAAAACTTCTTTTAACTTATTTTCATCAATATTATCTATAAAAGATATTTGTAAAAACTCTAAAACAGTCATAAATTCATCAAAAATCTCAAATTTTGGTGGAATATAGTTTATATACTCTACTCTTTTTTGATTTGAAATTTTTGATAAATTTTCTTCAAATATTTTTACATTATCATTTGCTATTAAATTTGATAAAACTTTTGCTAAAGTTGATTTTCCAGCTCCATTTTCTCCTAAAATTAATAGATTTTCATCATTATTTAGAAAAAATGATATATCTTTTAATATAAAGTTATTGTAATTTCTTATCTCTAACATCTTCTAATATCTTTTTAAAATCTTCTATAAAATACTCTACTCTATTACTTGGGATACCAGCATATTCCTTTGAAATTGAATAGATATTTTTATTTTTACTTGCATTTATTGGTAAAGTTTCCCAAAGTTTGATTATCTTTTCTTCTTCATTTTTTTTATCTTCTAAAAATGGTGATAATAAAACTATTATATCTGGATTTAATTTGATTATCTTCTCTGTGTTTAAAACTGGTTGAGCTTTTGAGTTTGAAAAATATGCATTTTCATTTTGGCTTTGCTTTATGATATCTTCAAAATATACATAGTTTCCAGCTACATAAATCTGATTTGATAGTGTATTTTGTGGGCTTATTACGATTAATATTTTTTGATTTGTTACTATATTTTTTAAAGAGTTCAAAGCTTCATTTATTTTGTTGTTTAATTCATTTGCTTTTTTTTTCTGTTCAAAAACTTCTCCTAAATCTGTGATAGTATATTGTATATCTTTCATAGTTTTTGTACTATAAACTTTAAGTTCAAAGCCTAATTTTTCTAGGTTTTTGTTTAATTTTTCATCAAAATCGTGAGTTATTATAATATCAGGATTTAATAAAACTACTTTTTCTAGTGAAACATTACCATATCCACCAACTTTTTGTACTTTTTTTGACTCTTGTGGATAATCACAAAACTCTGTATTTGCAACTACTTTATACCCTAAATCTAGGGCATAAACTATCTCATTTACTGATGGACTTAATGTAATAATTCTTTCATAAGATAATAAATAAGTACAAAATAAAAAAGATAAAAGTAGCTTTTTCATATTAGAAACTAGCCTTTAATCCAATATAAGCTGCTCTTTGGCTTGTTGAATAACCATCAACAATTTGGTAATCTTTGTTAAAAATATTATCAAGTTTTACATAAGTCGAGAAATTTTTGCTAATATCATAATCAACGACTGCATTCCAAATTGTGTAGTTTCCAGTCTTTGCACCTTGTTTATTATTAAAGTCATATCTTTCTCCAATATATTCACCATTTATATTAAAATGAAAATCTTTTAAACCATAATAATCAACTCCAAAACCAACTTTATTTTTTGGTCTTCTTCCAAACTCTTGTTCATCTTTATTTTTTGCACTAAGTCTTGTATAGTTTAAATTAAGGAAAATATCTTCTGTAATAGAGTTTTTATATGCAAGTTCAATACCTTTAAATCTACTCTTTCCTTCTATATTCTTATTTTTCCCATCATATGCTCCTGGTCCTGTCCATTCCCAATTTATTAAATTCTCTATTTTTGAATTAAAATAAGTTGCAGAAAAACCTTTATATTCAACTCCAACATCATAAGATTTTGTTTTTTCTGGTTTTAAATTTATATTTCCACTAGAAGCATCGTACAATTCAAAAGTACTTGGAATATTATATCCAGTTCCATAGTTTGCACTAATATTTAAATCATCAATAATATATTGTTTAACTCCAACTTTTCCTGTTGTTTTATTTTCAAAATCGCTATATTTATCATATCTTAAAGATTGAGTGAATATTGTTTTATTATCAAAAAATTTATTTGTATTTGAGATAAAAATTCCTTTATTGTCATAATTTTTATCTATATTTGCTTTATTTTCAAACTTTTTATAATCAGCACCTAAAACAAGATTTGAAGAGTTATCTAAATAATCTATACTTGTATTTACTCCATACTCTTTTATAGTACCTTTATATTTAGGAGTATTACTTGTATATTCTCTTTTAATATCTGTATAGTTCGCATATACTTTTGTAAGAGCAATATCATTTTTATTTTCATAAGTAAGATTTGCTAAGTGAGTTTTTGTTTTTGCTTTATCTGTATTATTTGGATCTGGATTATAAAAAGAATCATTTCCATCAATATCTGTTTTCGTATCAATTATTTCATAAGAAGTTGATAATCTATTGTTTTCATTAAAATTATAACCCAATTTTATATTGGCAGTTGTATTTTCATAGCTATCTTTTTCATACTTTTTAGCTTCGCTACTTTTGGGTGACATTGCTGAAAAACCATTTGTGTCAACTCTTGTTACACCTAAATTTGCATCAAAATTCTTATTTTTATGCGAAATATTTGCTTTTGCTATTGTTGTATCATATCTTCCATACTCAATATTAGCACTTCCATATGTTCCATCTTTTGCACTTTTTGTAATAATATTTATAACTCCAGCACTTGCATCTGCTCCCCAAATACTACTTTGAGCACCTTTTATAACTTCAATTCTTTCAATATCATTTATCATTAAATGTTCGAAGTTTGCTCCATTTCCACTTGGGTCATTGTATCTTATACCATCCACTAAAACTAAAGTTTTTTTAGAATCCATTCCTCTTAAAAAAACTGATGTTTGTTGCCCTATTCCACCACTTTGTGATACTTGAACACCTGCAATAGTTTGTAAAGCTTCAGCAACTGTTTTAAATTTTCTAGCCTCAATATCTTCTGATGTTATAACATCAACATTAGAAGTAACATCTTTTAATTTTTGCTCTGATTTTGTAACACTTGTAACAGTTATTGTTTCTAAAGTGTCTGTTGAATAAAGATTTGTTGCTAATAAAAAGCTTGCAACTAAGCTTGTAGATATTTTATTTTTCATATTTTTTCCTATATTTATATATTATTTGTTAAATAAAGTTTTATTGGTTTGAGTTGTTTTTTTAATAACTCTTTAGTTATTTTTGCTTGTTTTTTCAAAATAGATTCTATTGTACAGCAATTACTTAAAAGTTTTCTACTTACTGTTGCAAATAAAATTCCAAAAAAACTAAAATATTTCTTTGTATTAATAAACATTTTTCCTCCTTCACAAAATATGGTAAATCTCTTAATGATTATTTATATTATGATTGTGTTCTATCATCATATTATTTTGACTTGCTATAAATACAAATCCTTTATACATAGTAAAAAGTCCAAAAATTATTACTAAAATAGAAGCTAACTTCATAAAAACATCTCTTAATTTTGATTGTTTAAAGACTCCAATAAAAAAACCCAATACAAATAAAGCTGGAATTGTGCAAAGTCCAAAAATAAACATAACAAAAGCACCTTCTAAAACATTAGCTGTACTAGCAGCAGTTATAGCAAAAACATATACAAATCCACATGGTAAAAATCCATTTAAAATTCCTACAAAATAAAAACTAAAAAATGAATCACTAGATACAACTTGTCTAAATATTTTTTGATAAGCTTTAGATTTTGAAAAAGAGTGTTCAACTTTCGTAAGAAATTTTAGTTTTCCTAAAAGTGAAAATCCTATTAATACAAGTATTATTCCAGTTATAAAAAATAAAATTCCTTTTGTCATAGCTGTAAATGCGATAACAGAACCTAGAAAACCAAAAATAGCACCTAATATAGAATAAGAAGTAACTCTTCCAAATCCATACATTAAATGTGCAATAATTTGTCTTAATTTTGTATATTCATCTTTTATTTTTGAACTAGAGTATGCAACAACAATTCCACCACACATACCAATACAGTGACCAAAAGAACCAAACACTGCAATGCTAATAATTGATATTAAACTAAAAGTTTCCATAATATAAACCAATCTAAAGTAAATAATAATCTGTGATTATATAAATTTTGGCATAAAAAAAGGCTTTACAGAGGGAAAAACTGTAAAGCCTGATATATTATTCAATTCATTTCAAAAAAAGTATAGGATACTAAAAAATATTGTATTTAGTAGTAGGAGGATTCAATACAAATATCCTATGAAAGAATTATAATACTCCTAATATTAAAATAAGATAAAATTTGTCCTATTTTACGAAAATATTTTTAACTTTCTGTTTATCATATAAATATTATAATGTTTTATTAAATATTTTAGGACAATTTTATGAAATTAATTATTTTTGATATGGATGGAACACTTGTTGATAGTGGATATGCTATTGCAAATACAGTAAATTATGTAAGAGAAAATCTAGGTTTTGAGCCAATGCCAAGGAATTATATTTTAGAAAATGTGAATGATCCAAATATAAATAGTGCTGAATTCTTTTATGGAACAAAAGAATTTACAAAAAATCAAGAAGAACTTTTTAAGGATTATTACAACAAACATTGTTTAACTGATTTGGTATTATATGATGGAATAAAAAATCTTTTAGATAATCTAAAAAATGAATTTAAGTTTGCAGTTGCAACAAATGCAAATTCAGTTTATGCAAATAAGATGTTAAATCATCTTGAAATAAATCACTATTTCTCTTCTATATTGGGATACAATGATGTTGAAAAACCAAAACCAAATCCAGATATGATAAATAAAATTTTAGATATTCATAATATAAAAAAAGAAAATGCTCAATTAATTGGAGATTCTAAAAAAGATATTATGGCAGCAACAAATGCTGGAGTTGATTCTCTATTAGTAAATTGGGGATTTTCTAATTATATAGATGAAGCTATTGAAACAGTTTATGAACTAGAAAACAAAATAAAAGCTAAATTCTTTTAATAGGAATTAGCTTATATTCACCCTCTTTTAAATCATCAATTTTAAAATTATCAAAACTTACTCTATGAAGTTTTAAAACTTTATTTCCAACATAAGCAAACATTCTTTTTACCTGATGATATTTTCCCTCTACTATCTCTAATCTTGCTAAATTTTGATTTAAAATATCTAATTTTGCTGCTTTTAAAGGTTTTTCTTCTCCTTTTAAAATTATCTCTCCACTTGAAAAAATATCTATAATATCAGAACTTAAAGGATTTTCTAAAGTTGCTTCATATATTTTTGAAATACTATTTTTTGGACTTGATAATTTATGATTCAACTCTCCATCATCTGTTAATAAAATAGCTCCTGTTGTATCAATATCTAATCTTCCAATAGTCGATATTTTCGGATTTCTATTTTGCCATCTTTGTGGTAGAAGTGAATATATTAATTTTCCAGAATCATTGTGAGAACAAATATACCCATTTGGTTTATGAAGTAAAATAAGTAGTTTTTCATCATCTAATTTTTCACCATTTACTGTAATATCTTTATGATTTCCTTTTAATGAAGTATTAAAAACCCTATTTTCATTTATACAAACTTCATTCATCTTTAAAAATTTCTTTGCTTCACTTCGTGAACAATATCCCAAACTTGATAAATATGCATCAATTCTTTTCATTCTTTTTCCTTTAAAATTTGGATATTAGCATTATTGATATAAAATATAAATATGAAACTACTAGATAAAAAACATAAAATTTGGCTTTTAGATGAAAATAGCTTTGATTTTCCAACTTTAGATATGATGAATGATGACTTAGTTGCAATAGGTGGAGATTTTCATCCTCAAAGACTTGTAAACGCTTATGAAAATGGATTATTCCCTTGGTTTATTGATGATTATGGATATATAAACTGGTATAGTCCAAATAAAAGAATGGTATTGTATCCAAATGAAATAAAAGTATCAAAAAGCCTTAGAAAATCTATCGAAAATAAAGGCTTTATAGTAAAATCAAATGAAAATTTTGAAGAGGTTATAAAAAACTGTTCAAACATAAAAAGAAAACACGAAGACAGTTCTTGGATAGATGATAACTTTATTAAAGCATATACAAATCTACATAAATTAGGAGTTGCTTTTTCTATTGAAACATATTTAGATAATGAACTTGTAGGTGGACTTTATGGACTATTGATAAATAATATTTTTTGTGGGGAAAGTATGTTTTCTCTTGTAAGTGATGCTTCAAAAGTAGCATTTTATCATCTTTGTAATCAAGCAAAAGAAAATGGTATAGAACTTATAGATTGTCAAGTTTATAATCCACATTTGGAAAGTCTTGGAGCTTATGAAATAAGTAGAGAAAATTATTTTAAAATTTTAAAATCTTAGATTTTTGATTTTTTACCTATTAATAATAGTGATATTTTTCTAAGTAAAAATAAGGTTTTATATAAAATCTTTGAGAAAATATTATCATATTTAAAAAAGAAATGTAGTTTTCCTAAAATTGTACTCTTATTTACAATACTATTTAAAAATTCTAAGGCTTGAGAACCTTGATAAAATTTATTGTTATAACTTACAATAAATCCATTATTTATATCAATTTTTGTATCATTATTATCTTCTCTTACATTTTTTAATATAAGTTCATAATTATCTTTTAACTTCAAATAATTTACATAATTTTTACAAAGTGGACAATCTTCATCATAATATATTACTATTTTTTCTTTTTTAATCATAATAATTCTTTAAATTTTATTGTATAATTGAAAACAAAATTTCGACAATAAAGGTAATCTATGAAAAAAATTATAGCATTTGTGTTATTAATTAGTTTAAATATTTTTGCTAATGATATTGATAGAGCAGATGAAGCTTATGATAAGCAAGATTATAAAACAGCTATTGAATACTATACAAAAGCAACAAATAGTCCAGATTTAATTACAAAACTTGATGCAATGAATCAATTAGGATTTATATATGATAATGTACAAATCCATCAAGGAATAACACCAAATCTGAAATTAGCTTATGAATGGTATAAAAAATGTGCAGATTTAGATGATGCACAATGCCAATTTAATATTGGAAGTATGTATGATGAAGGACATGGAGTTATTCAGAATTATTCTGAAGCTATGTTTTGGTATAAAAAAGCTGCTGAAAAAGATTTTGTAGATGCATTTTATAATATAGGTTTAATCTATGAAATAGGTAAAGGTACTAGAAAAGATATACAAGAAGCTATAAAATGGTATTCAAAAGCTGCAGCTTTAGGTGATGTAGAATCAGCACAAATAGTAAACGAATTAAAAGCTACTTTAAAATAATCTTCAAATAAAAGAGGTAAATTACCTCTTTTTTATTAAAGCTTGATTATTTGAGATTTTTAAGACTTCAACTTTCTCTCTTTCAATAAAATCATTTTCATTTAAAGAAGAATCAATTTCCCAAAAAGTTCCTTTATAAAATACTTTAGAATTTTTTATTTCACCTATACCTTTTTCATCAAAAAAATTGTCTTTTACTACTCTTTGTGATTTTGCGAACCTAATCAAAAGTTTTTTTCTATATAAAAATAGAAATATTAAAGATATTATAGAAACTATTGCTAATTGCCATATTGCACTTTCAAAATGATAAAATAGGCTTATAAACCCAACTATAACAAATCCTAAAGCAAACCAAATAACAACAAAAGAGTATAAAAATATTTCTAAAGTTATTAAAATAATTGCCATTGCAAAAAGTATATAAAAATCAAATGCACTAAGAGTTATTAGTGTTTGCATTACTTATTCCTTTGAAAAATGAATCTCCTAAAACAGATGTTGAACCAATCATAGATGTTACATCATAAGGTAAAATCATTTTATCAGTTGAATTACTTTCAGCTAAAGATTTAAAAGCAGCAACTCTATCTTTTGCTAATAAAAACTCTGCTGCTTTTTCATTTTCACTCATTGATATATTTATCAATCTCATAGCTTATTGCTGTCCTGCTGCAATTTGTTCTTGTTCATATCTTTTTGCATTTGACATTCTTTCTATTGCTTCAGCTTTTAATATTTCACTTTGTTTATATGCTTCAGCTTCTCTAATTTGAGCTTCTTTTTGAGCTTCTGCTCTTGTTTGAATAGCTCTTTTTTCTCTTTCAGCTTCCATTTGCATATTCATTGCTTTTTCTATTGATGGTGGAACTGAAATATCTGCTATCTCAACTCTTGTTACTTTTATTCCCCAGTTTGCAGCTGCACTTCCAAGTTCTGTTTGAAGTTTTGCATTTAATGTTTCTCTATTTGATAATGTATCATCTAAATCCATACCACCTATTTCAGCTCTTAAAGTTGTCATAGCTAGATTTGCTATTGCATGTTTAAAATTCATAACATTGTAAGTTGCTTGAACAGCATCATCAACTTTACAAAAAACTATTCCATCAATTGAGATATTAACGTTATCTTTTGTAATTACTGATTGTCTTTCAATATCAACTAATTGTTCTCTTGAAGTTAAAATAGTTCTTACTTTGTCTATTACAGGAATAATTAAATGAAATCCTCCATCTAAAACTTTGTGAAATTTCCCAAGTCTTTCAACGACATATAAATCTGCTTGAGATACTATTTTTACACCTTTTGATATTATTACTATTGCAAAAAATATTATTGCAATAGCAAATACAATACTTTGTTCCATGTTTAGCCCTTTTTATAAATTTCTATATTATAGTTTAGTGTAAATTAAAAATAGTTTTTATTATAAATTTATAGATAATTAACACATTTTAGAAATAATTTCCTTAATTCAAAAAAAGGGAAAATATAATGAAGAGAAAGATATGTTATTCACTAATAATTTGTAATTCTTTAATTGCCAACGAAACTACAACTTTAACAGAGATTAGTATAGTTGAAAAGACAAATTCAAAGCTTATAAATGATATTAGCAAGGAAGAGTTAAAAAGTGCAGATTTAGCAGAAGCTTTGATTAAGAGTTCTCCTAATATCTCCATTGTTAGAAGAAATGGTATTGCAAATGATATTATATTAAGAGGACAAAAAAAAGACAATATTAATGTTTTAATAGATAGTGCAAAAATATATGGAGCTTGTCCAAATAGAATGGATCCACCAACTTCTCATATTCTAACAAATAATATAGAAAGTTTAAAAATCATAGAAGGTCCTTACGATGTTGAAAACTTTGGAACTTTAAGTGGATTAGTAAAAGTTGAAACTATTGAACCAAAAGATGGAATAAATGGTGAAATAAATCTAAATGCTGGAAGTTTTGGATATAAAAAAGCAAGTACAACTGTTAGTGGAGGTAATAACAAAATAAAAGCTTTGATTTCGGCTTCTATTGAAAAAAGTAAAGCATATAAAGATGGAAATGGTGATAACTTTTTAGAGCAGCAAATAAAAAAAGATGTTCCATTAGCTACACAATATAAAAATTCAAATATTGATGCTTTTGAGAAAAAAAGTGTTTTATCAAAACTTCAATTTAATCTAACAGATAATCAAGATTTAAAACTATCATATACAGCAAATAGAAGTGATGGAGTATTATATCCAGCAGGACCTATGGATGCCGATTATGACGATAGTGATATTTATACTATTGGATATACTATTAGAGAGTTAGGAGGATTATCAAAAGAACTTAATTTAGATTATTACTACTCAAAAGTAGATCATCCTATGAGTGGACAATTAAGAAATGGTGGAGCAATGCCAACTTATATGACAAACCACTTAAAAACTTCAATTTGGGGAGCAACAGTTAAAAACTCTTTAGAAGTTGCTGATTCTTTACTAACTTTTGGAATTGATACAAGTAGAAGAAATTGGGAAGGTGGAATGTATATGACAAATAGAAATACTGGTGTAACTACTCCAAATCCAACTATGAATAAAATGTATGATACCGATACAAATAATAAAGCAGCTTTTACTAAGTTAGAAAAATCATTTGCTTCTTTTGATTTAGAAACTGGTTTTAGATATGACTATACAGATATACAAACACAAAGACCAAATGTAGATGATAAAAAATTTGTAAGCTTCAATGGATATATTTTTGGTACATACAATATAAATAAACAAAACAAAATTTTTGCAGGTGTTGGTAAATCTTCAAGAGTTCCAGATGCTAGAGAACTTTATCAACAAACAACATCTTCAAATCCAAATTTAAATCAAACAAAAAACTATGAAATAGATTTTGGATATGAAGCAAATATTGGAAACTTAAATATAAGACCAAAGATTTTCTATTCTGAATTAAAAGATTATATTTACAATAGTGGAATTTTTGAAAATATAGATGCTAAAATATATGGAGCGGATATTAGTGGATATTACTACTTTACAGATAATTTTTCATTTGATTTTGGTCTTGCTTACTTAAAAGGTAAAAAAGATGGAAATTATAGTGGAAAGGACAAAGATTTAGCAGAAATCCCACCTTTAAAAACAAATTTAGCTTTAAACTACCAATACCAACAAGCAAAATTTAAAGCAGAAGTAATAGCTGTTGATAGATGGAAAGATTTTGATGAAAGTGCTAAAGAGCAAGAGTTAGCTGGATATACTGTTGTGAATTTAAAATATTCGCAAGAGTTATTTAAAAACTTTGAATTAACTTTGGGAGTTGATAATTTATTTGATAAAGTTTATAACTCTACAAATACTTATCAAGATATTAGATTTGTTGAGGTTGGTGGAGAACAAATATTGTTTAATGATCCAGGTAGATATGGATATGTAAATTTAAAATACTCTTTTTAATAAAGATGAGCAGAATTGCTCATCTTTATTTACTTTATAATATTTTTCAAATTTAATACTATAGTGTTTCCTTGCTCTTGAGGATTAATATTTATAGATATTTTATACTTATCACAAAATTCTTTTACGACTGTTAGCCCTATTCCATAGCCTTTATTTAAAGAATTTTCTTGGAAATATCTTTCAAAAACCAACATAATATTCTCTGGTAATATTTGTGTTCCATGATTATATATAGACAATATATAATCTTTTTGCTCTATTTTAATATATGGATTATTATCTAAATTATATTTAATAGCATTTGATAAAAGATTATCTAAAACTATAATAAAACCAAAATAATCACAATAAATAGTAGGATTTTCTATATTTATATCCAAAGTTATCTTCTCAAGTTGTTCTTCAAATTTTTCAAGAGAATTTTTAAGTGCATCTTCAAAATAGAACTCTTCTAAATCAACTTTTTCTAACTCTTTTTTTAACTCATATTCCATATTATTATATAATTTTATTAGATTTTCATTTGCTTTTTTTATTCTTTCTACTCTTTTTAAATGTTTTTCTTCTTTTAAATCCCTTAATAAATCTAAATTTAATTTTATAGTAGAAACTGGAATATTCAACTCATGAAGGGTATTTTTAATAGTTTTTTTAATATTATCTTCACTTTTAAAAATTGGTTCTAAAACTTCTTTCGATAGTAAAAAAAAGATTAAAAGTTCAAAAATTGAAAAAAATACAATAGTCCAAATATCAGATTTAAAAAATTCTAGTTTATAAACTAAGAAATAGAATAAACTAAAAGTTACAACTTGTGTTATCAAAAAAATTATAGTTATAGATATAAAAAAATATAGTTTTTTAAAGTTCAAATTTATAACCAATAGATTTTATATTTTTTATACAATCTTTACAATTCAGTAACTTTTTAATTTTTGTTACATATACTCGAATAGAACCTTCACTATAATTTTGAGAAGTATTCCAAAGTCTTTGTATAATCATCTCTTTTGTCACAATTTTATTTTTATTTTCTAAAAAAATCAAAAGAAGTTCAACAATTTTTTGTGGTATTTCTAAATCTAAATTATTTTTATAAACTCTTCTTTCTATTGGATCAATAAAAAGATCATCTTTTAATTTTATAGTTTCTAAACCTTTATTAAATCTTTTCAAAATAGCTCTAATTTTAAGAAGAAGTTCATCTAAATCTAAAGGTTTCCTTATATAATCATCACAACCATTTATATAAGCATTTTTAATTATATCTTTATCTTTATATGAACTTATAAAAATTGTTGGAGTTAAATCTTCACTATCTCTTAAATCTTTTAATAGTTCTATGCCATTTTGTCCAGATAAATTTATATCAAATAAATAAAGGTCATAATTTTTTTCATAGTTAAAATCTAATGCCTCTTTAGAATTTTTTGCTAAATCTACGAAATAGCCCTCTTCTATCAATATATCTTCTAAAGTACTTGCAAAAAGCAAGTCATCTTCTAATATTAAAATATTAAACATCTTCTTTATTTTTTTTCTTACTTTTTTGTTTAGTCAAATGAGAATACTTTTGTTTAATTCTATCTCTTTCTTTTATCTCCATTTTAATATCTAAAGCATCTAAACTTCTAATACCTTCTCTTTTTTCAATAGGTATTTTACCTTTTAATTTAGGATTTAATTTAAAAAATTCTTCAATATTTATATCAAAAACTTCTCCCTTATTATGAAGTTCATCTTTTTTAGGATAACTAATAATATAGCAATCTCTAAAATCTCTTTCAAGTCTTCCACCATAGGATATGGTCCTTAAAACATTATATTTTTTTATAACAAATAACATAATAAAAATAGAAATAATTAAAATATATACATCTATTGTACTCATTACATTCCCTTGCTATTTTTTAAATAATCAAACATCTGTCTATATTTAAAATTATCATCAAAAATTTTATCTTTATATGCAAGAATAAAATCTATTTTTTCTTGTGTTGTCCTATTTTTTGTTTCGATTCCAAATATTTTCATAAAAATCCATATAGGCAAACCTTTTTTTGCAGAAATAACATCTTTATCAGATTCATTTTTTATACAAATATAACAGTAATCATCATACCACTTACCATTTAATTCTATTTTCCAAACTGAACCATCACCAAAAACAGCATGATAATCATCATCTTTTTCTAAATTAAAATTAATAGTAGCTAATTTGTCTTTTGCTAATTTTAAATCTGCTTGATACTTTTTATACATAATTTTACTGTTTTCCTAAAAAATATTATTTTATTGATAATTCTAACAAAATATTGCTTATTACTATTAATTGATTTTTAGGTATAATCTTTCTATTTTACAAATATTTTAAAGGAAACTGATTTGGTAAAGAATATTCTTATTTCTTTTATTTTAATACTCTTAGGGTATGTAGTTGTTGCTTATGAAAACTTTACTGTTATTTTAAGTGGTATTGCCATATTTATAATTGGTATGTTTTTTATGCAAGATGGATTTAAACAGCTTTCAGGTGGTATTTTAGAAAAACTTTTACAGAAGTTTACTAGTAATACTTTATATGCTATTCTAACTGGATTTTTATCAACATCAATAGTTCAAAGTTCAACTATCATTTCACTTGTTGTAATATCTTTTTTAAGTGCTGAGTTACTAACATTAGTACAAGGGATAGGAATTATTTTTGGTTCAAACCTTGGAAGTACAACAACAGCTTGGATTGTTTCAAGTTTAGGAGTTGATGTAAAAATATCTGCTTATGCCTTCCCTATGATTGTATTTGGTGTAATTTTAAGATTTTTTAAATCAAATACTTCTAAAGGAACAGGAAATGTGCTTTTAGGCTTAGGTTTTATTTTCCTTGGAATTGCATATATGAAAGATGGTTTCGATGTTATGAAAAATTCTATCGATTTAGCCTCTTATGCAATGGATGGTTATATTGGAATTATTGTTTATATTCTAATTGGTATTATTGTAACAGTAGTAATTCAATCAAGTGCAGCAACTTTAGCTATTGTTATTACAGCTTTAAATGCGGATAGTATCACATATGTAAATGCTTTAGCTTTAGCTATTGGAGCAAATGTTGGTACAACTTTAACAGCTATATTGGCATCATTTACTTCAAATGAAAATGGTAAAAGAGTTGCTTTAGTTCATTTTATTTTCAATATTGTTTCTGCCACATTTATAACAATATTTATATTCAACTTTAAAGATTTGGTAGACTTCTTAGCACCTTATTTAGGAATTAGTGATAAAAACTATGGAATGAAACTAGCACTATTCCATACCATATTTAGTGCAATTGGAATTTTACTTTTAACACCATTTATTCCATTATTAGTAAGATTATCTGAAAAACTTATTAAGAAAAAAGTATCTTCAGCTTCTAAACCAAAATATCTTAATCCATCAGTTATTCAAAACCCTGATGCTGCTTTGGTATCTATTAGAAAAGAGATTATAAATTTATATGAAAATTGCCAAAAAGCAATGCTTCATGCACTAAATTTTCACACAACAAATCTTACAAAAGAGAGTTTACAAACTCAAATTGCAAAAGATTTTACTATTATTGATACAAATTTAGATGAGATATATCAAACAAATTTAAAGTCTCTTTATAGTGAGATTATTCAATATTCATCTTTTGCACAAGAAAATATGTTTGATTTTCAACACACAGAAATGGGAGAATTAAAGAGGAGTGCCTCATTAATTGTTGAAGTTTTAAAAGATACAAGAGATATTCAGAAAAATGTAAACTTTTATTTAAAAAGTAAAAATGAATATATAAAAGAAGAGTATAATATTTTAAGAAGAGAAATTGCTGAAATTTTAATTGATATTAATACATTAGCAAATTTAGAAAATGATGCTGATAAATTAACTCAACTTGAAGTTATAAAAAATGAATTAACACAAAATGACTTAGCAAGTTCAGAAGAAATAGATTCATTGATTAGGGAAGATAAAATAAAAGCAACTATGGCAACATCTTATATGAATGATAGTGCAACAGGTTATTCTATACAGAAAAAACTTGTAGAAGTTGCAAATATTTTATTTATGCACAATGACTTATTAAAACAAATAGGAGAAACAAACAATGAAACTAAGTAAAATTATAGATAAAGTAAAAAAATACTTAAAAAAAGAAGATTTAAAAAAGTCTAAAGAAGAAAAAGTTTTAAAAATAATTGAAGATTTAAAAGAGAAAAGAGCAAAAATAAAAGAAGAAATTAAAGCTTTAGATATAAAAGAGATTAAAAAGAAAGAGGAGCTTGAAAAAAAACTTCAAGCTATTGCTAAACTTATTAAAAAAAGTGAGAAAGTTATTTAATTGTAAAATTTACGAAGTTTTGCCTCAAAGCTTCGTAAGCTATGATTGATACAGAATTTGCCATATTTAAACTTCTTGCACTATTTGTCATAGGAATAGTTATGCAAGCTTTCATACTTTTATTTAAAATATATTGAGGAAGTCCAGCATCTTCTCTTCCAAAATAAAAATAATCACCTACTTCAAATTTTTCTTCAAAATATATTTTAGTTGTTTTTGTTGTAGCAAAAAAATGTCTACTATTAAATGGATTCTTATTCCAAAAATCTTCTATATTTTCATACTCAAAAACCTCTAAATCAAACCAATAATCAAGTCCAGCACGACGAACCTCTTTTTCAGTTATTTCACCAAAACCATAAGGTTTTATCAAATGAAGTTTACAATCCAATGCAAAACACAATCTTCCAATAGTTCCTACATTTCCTGGAATTCTTGGTTCATGAAGTACGATATTAAACATTATAAAATCACCGTTTTATTTCTGTGAACAAAAACTCTATCATGTAAAAGAAGTTCAAAAGCATTTGATAATACAACTTTTTCTACATTTCGTCCTGCATTTCTCATATCTTCCCAAGAGTAGCTATGATCAACCCTTACAACATCTTGATATATAATTGGACCTTCATCTAAATCGTTTGTTACATAGTGAGCTGTTGCTCCTATTATTTTAACACCTCTTTCATAAGCTTGTTTATATGGATTTGCGCCAATAAATGCTGGTAAAAATGAGTGGTGAATATTTAAGACTTTTCCATTGAATTTTTCTACAAATTTAGCTGTTAAAATTCTCATATATTTTGCTAAAACTATAATGTCTGGATTAAATTGAGATATTTGTTCTATCATTTTAGATTCATGCTCATCGCGACTTATATTTTCAGCACTTATACAGATAAATGGAATATCAAATTTCTCAACTAAATTTTTTAATGTATCATGATTTGCAATAACTGCTTTTATATTTGCATTTAGTTCACCAGAAACATATCTAATAAGTAAATCACCTAAAACATGGCTCTCTTTTGTAGCAAGAAGAACAACATCTTTTTTTGACTTTTTATTTAATTTTATTAATGACCCTTCAGGTAAAACCTCTTTTAATTCTTTTAATAAAATATTTTCAGAGATTTTCCCAGTTAAAATACTTCTCATAAAAAAATTCTTTGTTTCTGGATCTACATATTCAGCATTTTGTTCAATATTTATATTATTTGCAAAAAGAACTTTTGAAATATTATAAATAAGTCCTTTTTCATCTTGAGTAGATATTAAAAGTATATATTGTTCCATAATTTATCCAAACTTAAAATAAGTTTGGATAATACCATCTTTTCTATAAACTAGCTCTTAGTTCTTCTTTGTACTTTTCTAAATTAAACTCTTTTACTCTAGCAACTTTTGTTTCAACAGCAGCAAATGCTACGGCACTTGAAACTTCTATAAAAAGTCTTTTATCAAATGGTGTTGGAATAATGTAATCTTTTGAATACTCTAAATCTCCAAATATTGCTTTTATTTCTTCTGTTACCGGCTCTTTTGCTAAAGAAGCTATAGCTTTTGCAGCTGCAATTTTCATAGTCATATTAATCATTCTTGATTGAACATCTAAAGCTCCTCTAAAGATAAAAGGAAAACCTAAAACATTATTTACTTGATTAGGATAATCTGATCTTCCTGTACCTATAATTGCATTTGGTTTTACAGTTTTTATATCTTCAGGAAAAACTTCTGGTATTGGATTTGCTAAAGAGAAAATAATAGGTTCGTCATTCATTAACTTTATATGTTCTAAAGTAAAGCTATTTGGACGAGAAAGTCCTAAAACCATATTTGCATCTGTAAATGCTTCTTCTAAAGTATCATAATCACTTATAAATTCTCTTTTAAATTTATTTAGATCATCTCTTTTCTTATTTATAACACCTTTTGAATCAATCATTGCTATATTTTTAACACCTAATTCTTTATACATTTTAGCACTTGCAATTCCTGCTGCCCCTGCTCCTACAACAATTATTTTCATATCTTCTAATTTTATATTTAAAAGTTCACTTGCATTTAAGAGGGCAGCACTTGTAATTATAGCTGTTCCATGTTGATCATCATGCATAACTGGAATTTCAAGTTCTTGTGTAAGTTTATCTTCTATATCAAAACACTCTGGTGCTTTGATATCTTCAAGATTTATTCCTCCAAAAGTAGGACTTATTGCTTTTACAACTTCACAAAATTTATCAATATCTTTTTCTTCAACTTCAATATCAAAAGAATCAACTTTTCCAAACTCTTTAAATAATACAGCTTTACCTTCCATAACAGGTTTTGATGCTAATGCACCAATATTTCCAAGCCCTAAAACTGCTGTTCCATTTGAAATAACTGCAACTAAATTTCTTTTTGTTGTATATTTATAAGCATCTAATGGATTATTCCTAATCTCTTCACAAGGATATGCAACTCCTGGAGTATAAGCTAAACTTAAATCTTGTCTACTTTTAAATCTTTTTGTTGTTTCAACACTAAGTTTTCCTGCCTTTGGAAATTCGTGGTATTCTAAAGCTTCTTCTTTTGTAATTTTTATCATGTGTACTCCATTTTTTATAATATTTTATTATAATTTGATGATAATTTTATCAAAGAAGCTCTTAATTTAGCTATCTACAAAAATTATTCCAGCAAATCGTCCTGTATTTTTATCTTTTCTATATGAAAAATATGGCTTGTTTGAGCACTTAGTACAAATAGATGATATTTCTATATTTGTTATTCCCATTTCTATTAAAAGTTTTTTATTTATTCCTTGTAAATCTATATTTCTACCATTTACAAACTCTTTTCCAAAAGAGTTTTCTACAATAAAAGCTAATTCAGAGCTTACTTCATAGCAACATTTTTGAATACTTGCTCCTAAAACTACTTTTATATCTACTACTTTACAATCAAATTCATCGATCATTTTTTGTATTGTAATTTGAACTATTTTTAAAAACGTTGAGTTTCTTCCAGCATGAACAGCTGCAATAACTCCTTTTTTTTCATCAAACATTAAAATAGGAATACAATCTGCAACCATTACCATAAGTGGTAAATTTTTACAGTTTGTGATGATGCCATCACAATTTTCCATAAGGTTAAAAGAGTTTTTATCAACTATTTGAATATTGTTTCCATGTGTTTGATTCATATAAATTAATTTATTATAGTCATATCCCATTTTCAAAGCTAAGTTTTGTCTATTTCTTATTACATTTTTTTCATCATCACCAACATGAAAAGCTAAATTTCCATCATTTGATGTTGTAAAATCATAAATTATTTTCATTTTTTCTTCTTTTTATTTGCTTTAGATATAATTTAGCCAAAATTTGTTTAAGGATAAGATTTTGAGTAGATTTGATGAAAGAGCAAAAGACTGGGATAAGAAACAAATAAGTCTTGATAAAAGCGAAGCTTGTTTAAAACATCTAAAAGATACTATAGATTTTTCAAAAATAAAGAATATACTCGATTATGGTTGTGGAACAGGACTAATAGCTTTTGATTTAGTAAATAGTTCAAATGAAGTTTTAGGTCTTGATAGTTCAACTGGAATGGTAGAAGAGTTTAATAAAAAAGCAAAAGATAAAAACTTATTAAATATAAAGGCTCAAATACATGATATTTCAAATGATAATTTGGAAGAAAATAGTTTTGATTTAATAGTTATTTCTATGTCTCTTCACCATATAGAAAATCTTGAAATATTTTTTGAAAAGAGCTTTAAAGCTTTGAGAAAAGGTGGCTATCTTTGTGTAAATGATTTAGAAAAAGAAGATGGAACTTTTCATAAAAAACACAATAATACTGGAGTTTATCACTTTGGATTTACACAAGAGGAATTAGAAAAAATATCTTTAAAAGTAGGATTTATTAAATTCTTATATGAAAGAGTTTTTATTTATAAAAGAGATTATGGAGATTTTCCAATATTTAATTTTTATGCAAAGAAAGGTAATTTATGAAAAAGTTTTGTATATTTGGTGACCCAGTTGCTCACTCAAAATCTCCACAAATGCAAAACGCAGGTTTTGAATACTTAAATTTTAATGGATTTTATGAAAAGTATCACTTAAAAAATGGTGATTTAATAAAAGAAGAGTTTCTAAAAAATGCTTATAGTGGAGCGAATATTACTGTTCCTCACAAAGAAAAAGCATTTAAAAATGCTGACATTGTAAAAGGAATAGCACAAAAAATAGAAGCTGTAAATACTTATATTTTAGAGGATGGTAAGATTGTAGCATATAATACTGATGCACCTGGATTTTTAAAAGCTATTGAAAGTTTTGGACAAATATATAATGTACTAATATTAGGTGCTGGAGGAACAGCAAAAGCAATAGCCTTAGCTTTACAAGAAAAAAACATCAATGTAACAGTTTTAAATAGAAGTCAAGGGAAATTAGAGTTTTTTAAAAATCACAATATAAAATCTTTCTCTTTTGATGATTTTGAAAAAAACAATTTCAAAAATGAAAAGTTTGATTTAGTTGTAAACTCTACAAGTGCTGGGTTAAAAGATGATTTTCTACCAGTACCAAAAGAGATTTTAGAAAATATATTAAGTAAATCATCTTTTGCTTTTGATTGTATATATGGGAAAATGACACCATTCCTAGCTCTTGCCAAAAATTTAGATAATAAAATAAAAGATGGTGAAGATATGCTTTTGTATCAAGGTGTTTTAGCATTTGAATTATTTACAAATACAAAGGCTGATAATAGGGTAGTTGAAGCAATGAGAAAAGGTTTAAAAGAAGAATAAATTCTTTTCTTATATACCCTATAACTACCTATATAATAAAAATATTAGTATTATACTAGTATCAAATATGGCTTTAATTGACTCATAAGGTTGTGCAAGTACACTTGGCTTATATTTTTAAGCCAAAGTGCTTTGGGGTATTCAATGCCTTTTGTGTAGAGGGATTTGTATAGGTTCACAATAATCCAATATCTTCACTAATATCTTTGATTAACTTACTTAGAGGTCTCTTATGAAAATCTTTTTCCTTTAAATAATTACATAGTAAAAACCTGTAAATTTCATAATCTGTAAATTTAAAATTCTCTTTCAACTCTTTGATATATGTTTTATTGTAAATAACCTTTTTTACTAGCAAATCCAATACAATATCTTTATGTTGTTTATAAAGTAATTCTAATTTAAAATATTCATCATTTGTATTTACTCCATTTAATTTATCAAGAATAATTTCAAATCTTTTTTCATCATATGTTTTCTTTTGAATTTGATAAAAATTAATATTATTAGGTTTATATTTAAATTTAAAATCTTGAAAATTAATCTCATAAGGACTTATAAGATTATCTTCAAATGCATCCTTATCCTTTTTAGTATGATTGCAAATTTGACAACTTGGAATTAAGTTATAAAAACTCATTGCTAAAAATGGATATAAAGATTTAGGAAAAAAATGGTCTATTTCAGGTCGTAATCTGTTGTTTGTTTTGTTTACTATAAATATATAATTTCTATTACAATATGGACATGTATTTAAATTATGGGCTTCTACAAAAGTGTATCTAGTATAAACACTAATTTTATCCCATTCTTTTTCATAAAATTTTATAAATATTTCTTCCAAATCATTGTAAAAGTAACTATTGTATTGTAATTTCAAAATATAATTTAAACTTATTATTTGCTGTTGACGTCTGTTTTGTATCAAAAGTTTTCTATAGTATCTTTTTTTTTCTTTTTTTGAATAATTAATACTATTTTCATCAAGAATTTTACAAATTTCCTTAATCGTCAATTTTCTATAATTAAATCCTTGACGGATATTAAATGTTGATAGTAAAGTGTTATATTCATTAATTAATTCCCGTAATCTTGTAACACTTCCTATTAATATATCATCTAAATTAATTATTAACCATTGAAAGAACTGATATTCATTTGGTCCAATAGCTTGTAAATTTATTTTATCAATTAAAAAATTCTCAAGTTGAGTTTTTATATTTCTATAGTGAATGTTTCTTAAGTTTATATTATTAGTATCAATAGGAATATTAATCATGATTTTTTACTTTTAACTTAGCTTCAAGTTCAGCAATTCGTTCCAAATAAAATTCTTCATTTGTTTTATCTACTTGATAAAAATCATTATATAAACTTTGAAGCTTCTTTGTTAATAATTCTTCTCCTACTGAATTTATTATATATTTTATTTCAACTTTAGATAAATCTATAGAATCTTTTTCTTTTGTTAAATATTTTAAAATACTTTCTAATTTTTCTTTTGCAAACTTACCCATAAGTCCATTTTCCATAAAAAAGCCATGTGTGAGTAAAGTATGAATATTTGCACCAAAAGTTTTTATTTCAATGTCTTTGCTAACATTAACACACATCCCATATTCTAAATTATCAATATCCAAATTAGGATATTTTTCTTTTGTATCCTTATCTACTTTATCTAAAAAAATTAAATTTTCATTTGGAATATCAGATAAAATAAATGGAGAATGCGTCGTTAATATTAAATGTATATTTTGAGTAAAGTTTTCTTTCAAAAACTCAACTAAATAGCTTATATAATTTTTTTGCCACTCAGGATGTAGAGTAACTTCTCCTTCATCAATCAATAAGATAATATTATTAACTAGTTTATTATCTATTTTTAAATTCATAAATGGATTATCTTTATAATTTTGTTTTAAAAAATAAAATCTACTAAATTGGTATAAAAAAGTCTCTTCTCCACTACTTAAACCTCTCCAACTAATATTCCAGAAATATTCTGATTGTTGTATTATTTTTTCATATGTTTCTAAAAAACTAAAATCTGTTGATTGTATGTCTAATACTATTTCATAATTTTTATGTTTCAATTGAATATTTTTAGTTACTTCATCTATTTGAGATATTAACTTATTAGCATTTTTAAAGAAATCTCTTATGTAAGGATAAGTTTCAAAATACATTTTTAAACTTGATTCTACATTATCATAAAATTGTTCTAAACTACTTCCCATTTTCTGGTTAAGCACAATCTCAGATAATATACTAGACATTGGATTGATTGCTTCTCTATTCTCTAATAATAAATCAACAACTAAATTCATTTTTAAATAGTTTTTAAATATTGTTTTTTTGCTATTATTATTTTTGATTACTTCTAATATTCTTCTAAAACTTTCATTATCTGAATCATTTATCAATCTTTCAAATAAGCCTTCAAAATTAATATTTCTTATTACAAGTTCCTCTGGAATATCAAAAGGTAGTTTTAATCCATTTTGAATTGCAATTATGGCAGATTGAATTTGTTGTATTCTATAAGAACGATATACTTTATCGAACCCTGTCATTGATTCTGAATTTATAGCTTGTATTTTTGTTTCTATTAATTTTCTTTGATTTAATAAATGACTTGTAGAGATATTAACCATATTACTATAACTTCTATCTACAAAAAAAGATGGCAATCCTAAATCATTTTCATTGAGTAAATTACTAAAATAAATTGTTTTTGTATCATCTATTACACTAATATCCTCAATCACTGAAATATTAAATTTATTTTGATTATCTAATTCAGAAAGTTCAATCCAACCTTTATGTTCTTTTTTAGCACCACATAATTGTAACAAATTTTTATCTGAGTCAAAAAAAACAAAAAATAGGCGTTGATATTCAACTAAACTATATTTATTAGATAAAATTTCAAGTAAACTACTTTTACCTGAGCCATTTCTTCCAACTATTGCAGTTAGATTTATTTTTTCAGGAAAAATACTATTAATATTAGTTCGATTAATTTCTAATTTACAAAAGTTTTCTAATTGATTATTCTCATCAAACTTTGCATAAAAATTACAATTAAATTTTGTAGAAAAGTTAAAACCTTGATTTTTTATATTTTTATATTCTTCAACCCATAAATAAACTAATTCCATACTTTTTCCTCTATTTTTATTTTGTAACATCATTATTGATCTGTCAACAGAAAAACATACAAAAAAGATAAAGGATTAAGCCACCATTTCTTTTTGTAACAATTTTTGTTTCTCTTCAAATTCTACTGGAGACAAATTATCATTTGAACTATGTAATCTTTCTCTATTATAAAACACTTCTATATATTCAAATATTGATCTTTTTGCCTGTTCTTTTGTATGGTATATTTCATGATTAATTAATTCTGTTTTTAAAGTATGAAAAAAACTCTCTGCTACTGCATTATCATGACAATTCCCTTTTCGACTCATACTTTGTACAATTCCATATTCTTTTAGCAAATAGTTATGTTCATAATAAGCTTTAATTCCACTATTTGTTAATTTCTCTTTTTCGCTTATTGTTATTCCACTTAATGATTCTCGAATAACACTATCTCTTAAGAATGGAACAGCACAAACAATAGATATTAAATCATCATTTTTATTTATAGGAATAATTACATTTTCATCTTCATCACCAGTTGTTATAACATGAACATTTAAAACTTCTAAAAGTTGTTTTGGTGCTTTTAGAGTTGAAACTGAATCATAATTTCCAGCAGTTATAATAGTAGTAATAAGTGTTTTAATATTCGATAGTTCTTTTAAAAAATTATAATAAAGTTCTAAATCATAATTTGGTGGAGTTCCTGTATCAAAAATATCTCCAGACACTAGTAATACTTCAACTTGTTTTTCTTTTATAATATTTAAAAGCCAAAAAAGAAAAGCTTCATGCTCGTCAGCCCTACTTTTCCCCATAAAATTTTGACCAAGATACCAATCTGAGCTATGTAATAGTTTCATATTTAAATTCTTGTGTAATTAATTATTTAATCATTGTACATAAATATAGTCACATTCTTGTCACATTTCGTTATTTTTTTGTTTATATTTACACATCAATGGTTAAAATTACACAATAAACATAAAATTCTATTATGTTATATGTTTCTTAATGTTCTTATTTTAAAAGATAGGGTTAAAAAAATACATCACTGATTAAACAATAAAACATAATTAATTTATTATAATTTTTACACATCTTTCAGATTTTTGGATTTGATATTCAACAACTTTTTGAACAGGAAAGAATATTCCTCTTCCACCATTTGTTTCTATATATTCAGGACAATCTCTTCCAGATTTTCTTCTTTCATCTAATGTCCTAGTACTAATAGAAAGTGCTTCAGCTACTTGAGAAGAAGATAACATCAAACCATATTTTCTAATTAAAGCATTGAGCATTATATTATATAAACTTTCTTTTTCTTCAATCATATTAACATCTTCTACATATATATTTACACAAAATCTTGATATATCTTTTCTTTTGACATATCATATAGCTTTGTTATTGAAGTTCCTAATAAAATAGGTTCTTTATCTTCTAAACCTAATAAAATTCCAAAAGACTTGATTTTTCTATATGTATCCTCATTTATACATATTTTTATAACTTTCATTTCATTTTCTTTATTTATACTAACTTTATTTAATGATTCAAGCTTTTGTATATTAACTTCACCATTATGTATATTTTCCATTAATATCCTTTATATATTTAATATATACAATATTAATGTATAGTTTATTAATATTTCTTTAAATTGTATACTTATTATATATATTTTAGAATATTTTATATATAATACAATATTATATTATGTTTATATAAGCTATAAAATCAATATTAAATATATATAATTTATTTAAAGTAGTAAAACCATATACATTATTACTATACATAATATTGTATTTAGACAAATATACAAAATAAAGGAAGTAAAAAATGCAAAATATTGGAACTAAAGAGTTAGAAAAGTATCTAAAAGAATTTATATCTCTTCTACAAATAACAAATAAATCAAGAAACACAATAATATCTTATAAAAATACTATAAATTCATTTATTTGCTATATAAAAGAAGAATTTGAATGTTTTAATATAAAAGAAACAAAAAAATCAACAATTTTAAATTATTTTGAATATAAAAACAGTAATTTGAAAAAACAAGGAGAAATATCTCCATTTACAAAAAAACTTCTATTTGTACACCTAAAAACATTTTTTAAATATATAGAAAGTGAAAATGAAGATAAATTATACGATTTTAGTAAAATATTTGATTTAAATATAAATATACCTAAAAGAATACCAAAAGGCTTAGAACAGAATGAAAAGGATATGTTATTAAAATATTTAGATAATTTGCTTATAAATAGCAATAAAATAACAGATTATAGAAATTCTCTAATTATTAAAATATTTTTATTTTGTGGGCTTAGAGAACAAGAAATGATTAATCTCAAAATATCTGATTTTAAAGAAGAAGATGAAGAAACATATGTTATTTATTTAATTGGAAAAGGTGATAAAGAAAGAGAGGTTTTTATAAAGAAATCTCTTATAAACTTTGAACTTAATGAATTAATTGAAAAAGAATATAAATTTATATGTGAAACTTCATCAGGAAAACAAATGGATGGATCACAAATTTATAGAATGCTAAAATCTATTTACAATAAACTAAATATAAAAGCTAATGTTCATGATCTAAGACATACTTTTGCAAAATCTTTATCTTACAAAAATGTAGATATTACTGTAATAAAAGAATTATTAGGACACAGTTCTATACAAACAACAGCTATTTATACAAATCCATCAAGAAAAAGAATTAAAAGTGCAGTGATTGAAGTGTTTTAGCATTATTTTAATATTTTATGTTATAATTCTAATGAAATTCACGGCGGAGCTTATTATCCGCCACTTTCTATATAACTTTTCAAATTTTCATCAAAAGAATCTAAGATATCATCTATAAAAATTTCTATTTTATCAGGGTCTATACCCACAATTGTCTTTCCAACTTTTGTAGATATTCTTGGAGTATTACTTGGATTTAATTTATAAAGATTTTCAAAATGAAAAGCCCTATTTCTAAGCATAACTAAAAGATTATATACAATCTTTACTTTTTGATAATTTAGCAACTTATCTTTTCTATTGAATTTTGAATATTTCTTTAATGAAATTTTATATAAATTCAAAACTTGATTATGAATTTTTTCATCTTCTATTATCTTGGCCCAAAAACCAAAAGTCTGCTTTGAGATAAAAGTATCATTACTTATTCCTAAAATTGAAGATACAATATTTCTTGTAGAAATTTCTAATATACCAATTTTAGGAGTAATTTTTTGTACTAATATAAAGTTATTCTTATGTTGCTCTTCATTTGTGTAACTTGATAATCTTTTTGCTGAAAAAAATTTTAAACTGTTCAATATAAATATTTCCTTTTTGATTCTAAAGTTAGCATAATATCTAAATAATTTTTGTTGCTATGAAGTTATATCATTTTTTATTTTTAATAGGTACATAGGGCTCAATTGCATTTATTATTCTATCTGCAAGTTTTGCTTTAGCATAATTTTCTAACCAAGATTCTACCCATTCTGGTACATTGTTTGTTGTACTCCAATTAGCCACCGTACTATATGCAAGTTTTGTTTTTTCAGAAAATTCTTTTTTATTTAATTCTGATTTTTTTAATAATTCTACAAATATCTCATTATGCATTTTAAACCTTACTTATTAAGTAAGTAATATTACCTAAAAATACTTAATAAGTAAATTAACTCTTGACATTTTACTTTATTTATAATAATATTACAAATAAATTACTTATTTAGTAATATATTTAGATTTAAGAGGTAAATATGACAATTGGTAAGATAACATCAATTAAACAAGAATTTGATAGTATAAGTCAATTAAAAATCTAGGGGAATTATTATGGTTTTAACTACAATAGCACTTTGCTTTATTTTATTAATTATTATTGTTCTTAATGGTACTTCAAACGAAGAAGATGAAGTAATAAAAAAATACAATGAAATAAAAAAAAGAAATAATGATGAAAATAATACTAACCAAGTATCTAATTATAATATTCTTGATGATGAAAATAGTACTATGGATATGATCATAAATCCAACAACTGGTTTGTCAATGGTTGATGGAGGGTTAATTGATGTTGGCGGAAATGAATATGGTACATCTAGCAACGAATAATAAAATTAACAAGGAAAATAATTGAACGAAGTATTTTTAAATAATCTATTTAAATATTATGATTTAACTTTAAAGATAGATAATATTTTAGGAATTTCATTAAAAGAAAAATCATTGTCGCAGTATGGCTTAATAGATTCTATTGAAAAAACATATAGTGATGCTTTAGAAAAGAATCATTATTTTAATCTTGATAAAGATATAAAAAATGATTATTTTCCTATAGATATTGCATATGGTAATAATCTTGATATTTTTGTTGAAAAAATTTGTTTTTTAGAAAAAGCTACAAATCTTGATGGAGAAAAATTAAATAAAAACAGTTCAGATAAAGAGATATACGAACATAAAAAATTTGCATTTTCTAGTGATAATAATTTGTTTCAATATGGAATAATATATAACTTAATAGATGAAAATCCATTCAATAAATATAGTAATCTAGTGCCTTGTTTTGTAATGCTTTTTCCATCTTATGACAATAATTTTAAACTATTAACACCAGAAAATATTTTTATAAAAATAAAAGAATATCTAGAAATTGAACTAACTCCTGATGAAAATAAGATAGCATTAGACATTGAAATATCACCATATTTGATATTTAATTCAAAATTACTTGAACCATATTCACTAGACACACCTGAAATTAACACTAAAACACATTGTGAAGTTAAAAAAGAGATATATACTTATTTTAATAATTTACCAGAAACCAATATTTTAAAAAATAAAAGTAATGTTAAATTTTTACAAAATGAATTTATCATTGGAATCCCACAAAATTTAAATATGGGATTAACTAAAATATATAATTCTATTTTTGAAAATAAAAATATAAATAGTTTGATAAAATCTTATTTCAATGTACATAAAAGAAAGGAAATGGATTTTCCTTCGATTACAATTGATGAAAATGAAATAATATCTACTAATAAAATAATCAACTCATATTCAAATCATTTTGGCTCTTTTGATAAAGATTACCCACTTGCAAAGACACAAAGAGAAGCTTTAAGTTGCTATTTAGAAGGAAAAGAAATAGTTCCTGTAAATGGAGCTCCTGGAACTGGGAAAACATCATTATTAAGATCTATATTTGGTGATTATACTGTAAAATCAGCTCTTGAAACATATAAAAATTATTTAGATAACAAAAATATTTTATTTACAACGCCAATTGTTTGTTCATCAACAAATAATCAAGCACTTTCTAATGTTTCTGAAGGTATAGAAAAAGGATTTTCAGACGTAATAAAAAAATATTCGGATACTAATTTATATTGTAGATGGATTGATGATATTGAAATAACAAATAAAAAAATTGATTTTACAAAAACTATGTTTGTCCCATCAATAAAAGGTAAAGGAAAGACTCAATATGAATTAACAAAATCTGATATTTCAAGCTTTTGTAATTTAATTTCTCAAAATCCAACTAAATTTATTAATGAATATTTTAAATTTCGTGGAAATCAAATATCTTTTGATAAACCAAATAAAAGAACTTTAGATGATTTACAAGATGCAGCTAAATATTTCTTCAATAAGATTAATGAAAATATAAAAGAAATTAATAGCTTAACAAAATATATTAAAGCTGAAGTTGTTGCCCTTGAAAAAGCTGAAAAAAGCATTATCGTTAAATATATTCAAAAAGGAATTCAAGAAGATCTTATAAAAGCAACATTAAATTTTATTAGAACTGAATCAATTAAGTCTAATAGCATTTTAAATGAATTTGAGAAACTACAAAATGAATACAAAAATATTGAAGATTTAATATCAAATCACAAAAAAGAAATAAATTTAAAAAAAGGAGAATATTTCAATTTTGAAAATATAATTTTAAATAAAACAAATAAACTTCAATCAATCAACAATAAAATAGAATTAGAAGAGACTTACTTGATTGATTTTATTAAATCTCCATTGTACGAAGAAGTCAATAAATTATTAAAAATTAAATACAATGATACTTTTACAAAAGAGCAAGAAAAGATTAATGAAGACTTAAAAAACTCAATTTTTAAGATAAGAAAAGAATCTAATATAATTGACAAAATTGCTTATGGAATTTTAAGAAAAGGTAAAATAAAAGAGAAAATTGAAAAACTAAGAGAAGTTTCAACACAAGACATTATACTTTTAGATAAAACATTTTGGGAGCAAAAATTCTTTTTAGATGATTTGGAAGAAACTATTCAGAAAAATCATAATAACAATATCAAGGATTTAAGAAATAATTTAGAAATATTAGAAAGTAAAATTTCAAATATTATATGTGATGTAAATATAAGTAAAATCAAAATTTCTCAACATGAAGAGTCTATAAATATACTTGAGAATAAAAAAAGAAATATAGAGTTTAAAATAGACACAGATTTTGAAATTCTTTCTGAAAATATTTTAGAATATAAAGACATTAAAGAATTATTTTCATATAAAGATTTATATTTTAATTTAGAATCATTAAAAGAAAGAAATGCAGAACTTGACACCAAAATAAGAACAGATAATTTTTATTATGCACTACATCTTTTAGAAGCAATGTTTTTTATTGCAAATCAAAATATGTGGAATGCAAATATTATTAGCAACCAGTTTAGCAACAAAACTATTATGTGCCCAGTTTGCAAGAAATCATCTATTTCTTATACTGAAGAAAAAGAAACTTTTAAATGCTCTAGTAGTAGTTGTAATGCAATATATTCTTTTAACAATCAATTCAATCCTAAAGAGTTAAATAAATACGAAGTTGAACATATTATTAAAAATGAAAAATCCTTAATAAATGGAAAAATGTATTATATAAAAATTAATAATAATTTTATTAATATCGTTGAAGAAAAACATAGTAATCCAGATTTTTCTTTTAATGACATTTATCCAATATTTCCATTGATTAATATTACTTGTAATAGCTTTGGAACAATTGTATCAAATAAAGAAAATAATAAAATTCAAGAAAATATATTTAATTTTATGCTAATAGATGAAGCTGGGACTATTCCTCCATCTAAAATGATAATTTTAAATTGTGCAAAAAGAGTTATGTTCTTTGGTGATACAAAACAGCTCAAACCAGTTTTTTCATATGATACTAAAATTGAGAATAGAATTTTAAAAGATTTTTTTGAAGAAAAAAGTGCTATTGATTATGTTGCTAGATTTTTTTCTTGTGCTTCTAAAACAAAAAATGAATTATTCTTAAAGAAAAATAACAATGCTATGCATATTGGAAATTCTTGTTGTAGCTATTTTTTACCATACAATGAAAGTAAAATGGAAGGTGATATTTGGCTTAAAGAACATTTTAGATGCCAAACTCCTATAATAAATATTTCTAATGAAATTTCTTATTCAAATGAAGTTATACCTTATAAAAAACAACATAAAGATAGGACTTGGGAGAATCTTCAATTTATTGAACATGAACATGAAGCCTATAGTAATAATACAAACATAGGAGAAATTGAAGAAATTATAAGTTTTCTTAAAAACCATAAACAAAACTATATTAATAGATTTTTAAAAGTGTTAAACACAAAAGATGAAATAATTCCAGAAATATCTGATGAAGATTTTTATAATTCAATTGGTATTATCACACCATTTTCAAATCAAGAATATCTTTTAAAACAAAAAATAATTGAAATTTTTGGTTCAACTAAAGATAATTCTAATGAACCAATAATAAAAGTAGGAACTGTACATAAATATCAAGGTTCTGAAAGAGAAACAATTATATTTTCTTCTGTTTATAATAAAGAAAAAATAGGAAAAACACCAAATCTATTTTTTAATAGAGAAGATCCTGATATGATAAATGTTGCAGTTACAAGAGCCAAAGAAATATTTATACTATTTGGAAATAAAGAAGTTCTAAATGATGAAAATACATATTCTGGTATTATGGTTAAACATATTGAAAAATTCCAAAAAGAGAAAATAATAAATCTAACTTAAGTGTCTATAAAATAGGAGGTTTACTCCTATTTTTCTTTAACTTGTTCAACTGGTTGATTATTTTGATTCTTTTTCACTTCCATTGTTTTAGTTACATCAACTAAACCTTTATTAGCTTGATCAATATCTCCAGAATTTGCATCTGTTTTAAAATTGCTACCATCAGGTTTTTGTTGATAAAGTTCATTTAATCTATTATTTGTATTTTTGCCCCAATCATTAAAATCAATGAGTTGTTTTATTTCTTCTTTTTCTAATTTTTGTATAGAATTCCAATCATTTATTGTACTATTACCACTTGTCCTATTATATGTTAAAACTCCATTCTCTTCTAATTTATAAACCAAATCTCTAGGTGTAGATGAAACTTTATTCCCTCCATTAGACCACCTACTTGAAGAATCTCCATCTGGATTCTTAATAGTTCCATCAGCAGATATAGATGAAAGAGCCTTATCTATAATTTTATTGTTTTCATTAGTACTTCCTTGATTTTTTAACTCCAACTCTTTTTTATCTACAGAAGAAATTTCATTTTCTGAAAAATTTCTGCTAGGTTTTTGTTCTTCAAGGATACGATTAACATACACTGGTGCTTCATTTGCTGTTGATTTTATGCTACCACTATGATAAGTATCTTTATTTCCTACAATAGATTTAAATACATCATTTAAATTTTCACCATTTGCAAGAGCATTATTTGCTATTTCCTTAACTCTTTCAGGATTAACATCTCTTGAAGCATTTATTCCAGAAGAATTTGAAGTTTGTTTACCAAAGCTAGACTGTAATTGATCCATATCAGAATTAGATACAGTATATGTTTGTGCTTCTGTTTTACCTCCAGAGAAAGTAATAGTATTACTATTCTTATCAAGAGAAACTTCAGTATGTCCATCTTGAATTGCTTTCTCTGCTGCAGCAGTAACTTTAGCTCCACCAAAAGGAGTACTAAGTCCAACAGAAGCTTGTCCTGTAATTGAACCTTTCGTAGATTCTTGTTTTGAGTCACTAGTAGAGCTTTCTTTTGTTTTACTGTCTTGTTCTTGCTCTTGTATAGAATTTGTTTTAGTATCTTGATTTTGTCTTCCAAGTGCTGATAAACTTGACCTTACATCATTTAATGAATAAGTAGTCATTCCACTATCTGTTTTTGACAAATCTGAACCACTTATTTTGGCATCAGTTATTTCTGATATTTGATTTGATTTTGCTTTATAAATACCTGATATTAATGTTCCAGAATCTTGTCCTGAAGTCCATTTAAAGCTTTTGTCAATTCCATTTTCCATAGTAGTACTTTCCATCGTATTTTTATTAAGATCAGTCATTGTTCTTTCTTGTTCAATTCCGCCTTTAAATTTAGAAACAATAGAAGTTCCATCCGATTTTGTAGCTTCTAATTGAGCATCAATTAAAGATACTTTTCCATCTTTATCTTGTGTATATCTTCCACCAGAAGCAAGAGTTCCATTTACTCCATTTCCTCCAAGAGTCATTGCACTAGTTGCTTGATAAATTTGATTTCCATTTATATCTTTTCCTGCTGCTTGAGAGTTTCCTGTTATATTATTAAAATCAAGATTGTTGCCCATTCCACCCATTAAATTGTTAAAAGATTCATTTCCTGCTATACCTCCAGTCATTGCTTGTGTTCCACTTGATTGACTTAAATTATTAACTCTACTTGCTTCATTTCCTGACTTAAAAGAATTGTGATTATCTCTCCATTCAGTAGAATTACCCATAGTTTGACTGGCTAACGCACTAACATTATTTGCACTGTAGCTATTATGTCCAACATTTCCAAAACTCATATTACCTTTACCCATATCTCCACCAACAGCACTAGCAGTTCTATCGAGTTTAGTAGTCATAGCATTATTTAAACTAGCAAATGCAGCTAAGCTAAACCCTGTTACTATTAATAAAGCTATTGTTGGTATGGTCCAGTACATTGATGCCGCCATATTAACATAATCTGTTGTTGTTGAGTTAATCATTCCTATTGTATTAAACTTAACATCTCCATAGCTAGATAATGCAGTTTGTGTTTTAGTTATAATAATATGATTTAATATTGTATCTCCTAAGTGCCAAAAAGACAACCATGCAAGTATCATAATATATCCTTTTAAAACTTGCCAAAACATAGGGGTTACCATCATTAAAGCCAATATGGGAGTTAATCCCATAATTATACTTGTTAAAATCCCTTTTATAACAGGGATATATCTACTGCCTAATACACCTGATACAATCATTTGTGCAGCAGCAGCTTGTGAAGCACTTGCACTATGAAAAGCAGTATTATTCAAATCTGCTCCATTCATGAGTGTATAATTCCTAAAACTCTCACTAAATGTATTTATTGCTGTACTTTGAAGTAACATTTGAGAAGCAGTTTTTGAAGTACCTAGTAAATATTGGTTTGCAACTCCTAGTTGAGATGAAATTGCTGCTCCACTTAATAGTCCTAAAGATTTTCCTAAGCTTTCCATTCCTTCACCACCTACTCCTACATAATTTTGTAAGGCAGTATTTAAGGTTACATAAACATTTGGACAAGTTTGTAAGCTTGTATTATTATCTGAATCAGAATATAACATAAATGTTGCAGGAGAAGTATTTCCCATATATGCCCAAACATTTTCAGAATCAACAAGAGTTTTATAATCTTTATACCCATTTTCCAAGTCAGGCATAACACACTCATGAATATAATTATTTAGATTAGTAAAAATAAAAGGTGTAATTATATTGTGCCCAGTTGATTGTTTAAAAATAGATATTGGAGTAAGAAACCCACTATTACTATATTTCATACCATTTGGTATAGAAGTTGCAACTTCATATCCTACTCCTAATCTATACTCTAAAGTTGAAAATAATGAAAGTGGCCAACCAACAGCCCAAGGAACATCTCTAATTAATCCAGAATTATTATTATCTACTTTATCATCAACATATACATCTATTCTAGCAGTAGCAAAAATAGTCCAAATCAACATACTAAAGAAAAAAACTTTTGGTATCTTAAAATAATCAGGATTTGGGAATAACATAGAAATAACTGCTGCAATCATTGAAACAAGAACTGCAACTTTCCAAATATCTTTAAATTCATTTATAGAAAAAACATACTTAACCATTTTAAGAGTTTCTACCAATAAATCTCCATAACCCCAAGCATAAGTGGTTTCTACTGCAAAAAGATATCCTGAAAATAAAAGTGATAGTAAAATTATCTTTTTTATCATTATAAACTCGCTTTAGGTTCAAGATATTTTATTATTTGTTCTAATTCAAGGTTATTTGCCTTTTTTTGAATCTCTTTTAAATGCCAAATAAGATCCCAAGCACCACAAGATTTATATGTGTTTTTAGCATTGAAATTTTCATCATTTCCTTCTGATTGTGATAAATCTCTAGTTTGTGTATTTTCTGCAAAAACAACACAAGGAGCTTTTTCAATATTATATTTTCTAAATAACAATGGATCTATTATTACATTTGGATTTATTTCATTTTGTTTATCATATTGCTTTAAATTTAAGATAAAAGAAGCAGTAGGACCAATCTTTGTACAATTACCACCAATACAACCTCTTAGTACCATACTCGTATTATAAAGTTTATGATCATTCATCAATTTACCGTAAGTGTGCCATATATTCATAGGAACACTTTCGCTCATAAAAATATAGATTCTATTAGTTTCTAAAAATTTTTGAAAATCTAACTCTTTTTTTGTAAGCCTAGTACTGTCTTGTTTCATATTTTCAAGAAATACATTCTCACCTTGCATTCTCTTTGTTTCTATTTCAACATTTTTTAGAGCATTTGAATATATTTCTGAAATACTATCCTTGAAATTTTGGTTATTCATATTTTCTTTAAGAGAACTCAAATCCATTTTTTGCCCTTTTTTAAAAGCATTATCCTCTATTTGTTTAATTGCATCAAACTTATCAGCAAATAAAAAATTAGATAAAAATAAACCTATTATAAGTATTTTATAGTGCACAACAATTCCTTTTTTTATAAGTCATAATAGACCAAACATGAGAATTAATAACTGGAACATCTTGACCTGGACTCCAAATCATTCCAGTTCTTCCTATTGGAATTCTAAAGGGATGAGTCATTAATGGATAAACAGGATACATTGTATATTGACTTTTTCTCATAATTGGCATTGGATATTTACCACAAAGACCTAAATCACCAATACTTCCCCATAACATAAATTGTCTATGCAATTTAAATAGAGTTTTTGATGCTATTGCCATAGCTGCTTCTGGTGATGTTACCCCACTTGTTGATTTTGTTAATGGAAAAGTTTGATTCCAACTTCCAAAACACCAATATAAAGGATCTAAAGGGAAACCTAGCTGAGAGGTAACTGCATCAGGGATACAAGCAAACTGTGCTATTGGATTTGCAAATAAAAACGCATCTGGATTAACTATTATCGACCACATATCATTTTGCCATAATGGATCTATTGTAGATAAATATGCAATATCTATACTTCCATCTAAATCTAAACATAGAATATCAAGAAATAAACTTAACATTTTAAATAAAGGATATTTTATATATGTAATTTGATAAGACTCTTTATTTTGAGTGTTTTCTTTATTTATTTCTTGAAATGAACTACCTGCAACTACTCCAATTGGTAAACTCATTCCTAGTGTTGGTACACAATTTGGAATACTAGAAACATCAATTAAAGCATTCGGTTCCCATAGTTCTAAAGGGATTCCTATTCTTGGAAATGGTGTCATACACATACAAACTGGAGAAGATTTACCTCCTATATCTTCAAGTCCCATAGATGGTGTCAAAGATATTCCTGCAATTTTTATTGGCAATATATTATAAATTGTTGTAATTGTACTTGTTAGAATTTGAACAGCACTTGTTGCTCCTTTTGTTGCTGCACTACAAGCAGCAACTGCTGCAGGTGTTCCAGCAGCAGCTTGTAATTTTAAAGACATTACAATAACAAAAAATAGACTAATTATTATCTTTTTCATCATTTGCTACAACCTCCTTAACTGCTATTCTTTTTTTATCTTTATCTATATATATAATAGAAACTGTATGTTCTATTTCAAATTTATCTTTCATCTCTTTTGTTAAAAAATATACTTTAGAGTTAAATTCTGTTTTTTTAAGATCTTTATTTTTACAACCAGAATTTACAAGCATATAATCTTTAGATTTTTCTTCATACTCTTTCATTATATTTTTTACATATTCACTTTCAGATGAATCACAAGCATTAAACACTATAAAATCAGGTGGAAGTACACTCATAAAATCTATAGGGTTAAAGGTATAACCTTTTTTATATAATACTCCCTCTTTATTGCCAAACTTATTGTATTTTGGAATATCTTTATCTAATACATAAGTTGGGTCTATATATTTAGTCCTATTTTCCTTAGCTCTAAAAAGTGTCTCACCAGTTAAATTATCAATCTTTTCAATAATAACTTTTTTTTGTTCTTCTATTTTTTTCTCTAATTCTGGAGCTTTATTTTCTATTTCTAAAATTAAATCTTGCTCTTTAATTTCATAAGTAGTAGATAATAGTATAGCTGATAATGATATTATTACTATTACAATTTTATTTAAAACCATAAATTATCCTTTCAATAAATTGGTATAGCTTTTCTTAATATTTGAGATTTATCAATAAATCCAAAATATTTACTATCATGGCTTAATGGATGTGTTCCTGTAACAAAATATTTATTTTTAGGAATAATTCCATTAAACACAAAATTCTCTATCAGGTTTTTATTACCATCATATTTACTTGCTGTTCCAATATATTTATCATTACAAAAATAATCTCTATTCTCATCAACAACTAATAAATCATCTTCATTACAAGAAATCTTTTTTAAATATTCTATATTAGAACTCAATGTATATTTTGTTTTAGGAGGAATAAATAGAACATAATCGCTCTCTACAGTTAAATCACTATAAGTTAGCCATATTTTTTGAGGTAAACTATTTTGTTGAGTTATATCAACTCTAATAGGTAGTTTTTCATATAAAAAAGGTACTATAAAAATTAATACAACTAATGTATAAAATAGTTTGCTTTTTAAAACTGTTCTAATATTATTTAACATAACGCTTCACAGCTTCAGTTATAGAGATATAACTATTTTTATCAGTTTTTATTAATGCTTCTTCAACAAGTATAATATCGTTCTTTGAAGAGAAGTAATTTAAAGCACTTTGAATTTTAATCATCTTAGTTTCTACTAATTTTGAATATTCATCTTGAGATATTGTTCCATCTAAAAACTTTTGATAGCTATCATCGTTAGTATCTTTCAAAACTTCAACCATTGAAACTGTTTTAATTTTTGTAATAAAATACTTATTGGAAATAAATAATGTAGTAAAAGCACTAACAACTGATATAAAAAACATTATTGCAACAATACTAATCCATTCATTTTTTCTCATTTTTATCTTCCTTCTCTTTTTTTATATTCTTCTAAAGCTTTTACAGCTTCTAATCTACTTAATCCTTGTTCGATATAAGAGTTAATAATCATCCTATCATCAGCATTTGTAAATAACATTGCTTGTAAGAATTTATTTAAAACAACTCTCGCTTTAGCCCTAAATCTATCTGTAATTACATAAACTTCTCCATATTCTCCATCGACTGGTGCTAAGCTATCAAATATAAGATTTTCATAATCACTCATTGGATACAAACCAGATTTCTTAATCTTCTCTCTAGAAGTAGATTTTTGCATCAAAAAGAAGTTATAGTAGCTATTATCTATAATTACACGACCTGCTTTTGAATAAGAACCACCATCTCCAAGTAAATCTTCATATGATTGAGTACCAACAATCATAGAAGCTCCATGTTTTCTAAATCTTCTATACGCTTGTTCAATAAACATCTCTATATGTTCAGATTTACCTAAAAACTTATGAGCTTCATCCATAATTACAATATTCTTTTTGTCTTGATTGGTTTTATTTAATTCAGCTAGATATATTTCTTTAGATATTTGAAAAGTAAGAACCATAAGAACAGGATTTAATAAATCAGGCATCATTTCTAATTGCCCACACTCTAATACAATCAAATCTGAATTAAAATTAACAGAAGATCTTCCATTTAATACTTTTCCATAAATTTTTCCAGTTGCAAAAAGAGATAAATGACTAATAATATCTCTAAGCCTATTATCTTGTGTATTACTATATATACCCTCAAGACTTTCTATTACTGTATCAACACAACTATCAGTCCCATATTTAATATAACTTGATTCAATTGCATTATTAAGATGAAGTTTCATTAACTTTTCCCATTCATCAGATAATGTTTTAGACTTAGGTAATCCAATTAAAAGGTAAAGAGATACTATAAATTCCATATACTCATCAAGCATCTCTTTATCTGTAATTGATGTAAAAGGATTTAGAGAGATAGGATTGGTTTTATCAAATTCAATATATTGTCCACCAAAGGACTCACACATATTTTTATAAGAACCTCCAATATCAATAATCCAAATTTTATTATTAGAAATATAGTAATTTAAAGCTAACCATTGCATCCAAACAGATTTTCCAGAACCAGTCATTCCAATAGTAAAAGCATTAAAACCACCTGCTTTATTTGCAAATAAATCTATTCCAAATAATTGTCCTTTTGCTGATACCAAAGGAACTTGCATTTTTTGACCTAAAAATTCACCTGCAACTGGCATTAATTCTGAAATATTTTCTGCAAATACTACTCTTCCTCTTTCATTGCCTAAAAATTCTTGAATAGTACTATCATAACCAAGAGGCAACATAGACAATAATGCAGGTAAAACTACATAGTTATCCTCTTCTAAACCAAAACTTAATGTTTTAAAATATGATTTTGTTCGACCAAAAGAAGTATTAACTTGCTCACTATCTTCTCCATATATTGCTATTTGCATAGTAAAATAATATGGAACAGCTCCTTTTTGTAATTTATCCATTCCATAATTAAGATCTTTATGTATTAATCTCAATTTTGGGAATAAAGAGTAAGGCATTTGTTGTGAATTTGTTGCAGCAGCTGATCTAAAAATTTTATCTTTTCCTTCAATATCATTTAATTTTTTGATATTCATAGTAATGATAAAAGGTGTTGTATGATTTTGGTTTGTTAGAATATCCCCAGTATATTTAATAATATCGCCAAATTTCCAGTTTTCAGGATATTCTTTCACACTTAATGTTTTTATATATTTTTTATCACAAATAATTTCCTTACTTTTAACTTCTACAGTATTATCGTTTGCAAAAAGAAAGTTATTAAAATCACTTCCATCCCATTTTGGTGTATCTCTAAAATCATGATTTTGATTTAAAACTTCATAGTAAAATTTAATTAACTCATTTGGCTTTATATGTTCAGGTGCTAAACCAGCTTGTCTTAAAGAACCAGCAAGTTGAGATTTGATTGTCAATAAATCTAAATATTTCTTTCTTAACTCTAAATTATTAATTTTTCTATCATTTTCAATCTCTTCATCTGATTTTTCTTTTTTAAATATTTGAGTAAACGATTTAACATTTAATTTAAAAATATCAGAAAAAAGAGGTGTTAATTTCTCTTTTCCACCGATTTTAACTGTTAAAAGAAGTTTAAAATTTCTAAGAGGAGAGTTATACGAAGGAGTAATGTCTTCTTTTACTTTTTGCTCTAAAAACTCCTTATATGTTTTTGTGAGCTCTTTTGATAATGCTTCATCCCTAGTATTGAAAAACTCCCATTTATCAACTATTGATGTTACATTTGGACTTGCAAATAAAATCACTTGAACATAAGCATTTTGTGGTAAAACTTGCAAGGCTGACAATAATGAACTAGCTGTATTGTCACTAGCATAAATTAAAGGGCTACAATCATAAATTAATCCAAAGCCACCATCATTTGTTATCCAAACTTTATTTTTATTGTCATAATCTATAATAGAGAGATAATCTGTAATTTTCTCTCTATCATACATTTTTGACCATTCATTTAAAGGTAAGTTGCTCATATTAAACCTTTACTTTAATGGTGTTAAATTCTTTGGACTATTTGTTCTATCTTGCCCATTAAGATATTCACCCAAAATCCATCTTCCATCATCAACTTTTACAAAATGAAAATTCTCTGTTTGTAGGTTCATATCCTCATCAACATAAGGCATAAAAAGTATTCTAAGAATTTTATCTGGTGTCTTTACTGGTATTTTTGGAGAGTACATAGTCTCACTAAGAAAAGCTTTTCTCTCTTTTTCATATAAAGAATCAATTTTTATAAATTTTTCTTCTTGTGAAACTTTTTTTAAGCCAACATTTTCAGTATTGTTTTTCTCTGCACACCCTGTTAAAATAAATATACTTGAAACTAATCCTATCAATAATGTTTTTCTTATCATTTTTATCTCCATTTTTGTTCTTTAATTTTTATCTCATAAACATCAGATACACTTCCGCAATAGCCTGTTCCTTTTCCTGAATTACATAAAGGTTCTTCTTCATAAGGCATAAAAATTTTATTGCTACAACCCGTAAAAAAGAATATATTTGATATTAAGATTATGAATAATGCTTTAGCCTTCATTTGCTGTTTCTCCTTCTTTAATTTCTTCTAAAACAACAGTTTTATTAAATAAAACATCACCTTCTCTACCCACATTAATTTCAATAATTGAAAACATTTGATCATTTAGTTTCAGATAATATTCACTAAGCTTTTCAGATCCTTTACCTACTCCAGAGTAAAGACCAACTTGAGTTGCCTTATTTGGATCTATTGTAGAAGTTACACCTATTCCTGAAGTATTAACAGTAGATGATGACTCTTTAAAAACTTCTCCTAAACCTTCTACGAATCCAGCCGCCATTGTTCTTGCAAGAATTGCTCCTTGTTTTGTAACAACTCTTCCTGCAAGACCTATTTTTCCATCTTCACCAGTTACAAATCCAAAAGTATCAGGTTTACTTTCATAGGTAGTTCCATCATTTGCAATACATACAAGTCCTTCTACTCTAATAATTGCTCTTTCACTTGATAATTCTCCATAACCACCAGCAACAGCCCTACACTCTTTTATGTCAGATTTAAAGTTATTTGGTAAATTTGCATTATTTGTTATTCTTAAAATAACTGGGTGAGGTTCGCTTTTTGCATTAGCACCAGCTGGGGCATCAAGTCCATTTAATAAAATAACTTTCGCAAAACTTCCTGCAGGAATAGTTATCTTTTTCTTTTTAGTTATATTTTGTGAGTTTTTATTTTGATTTTGTGATAAATTCAAATCATCTTCATTACTTTCTTTTCCATCAATCATTAAAAATCCATCTTCTACTTTAACTTCTATTTTTGATGATTCTGTAGAGTTTTCTTGTGAATTTATATCTCTTTGCATATCTTCTAATGGCGGAATTTGTGTAACTAAATTATTTAAAATATTATTTGATGAAAAATTATCTACTTTTTGTTTTTCATCATGTATTTTGTCAATCTCATTTCTTTTATTTTCTTCCAATAATCTATTTAGATCTTTAAGTTGTTTATCTAGTTGATCTTGTTTTTGTTGAACAGAAGTTAATTGCTTTCCATAAGTCTCTTTAAACGAGTCTTTCTCAAGTTTATCAGCGTCAAGATACTTTACTTGAGGCATTTCTAATATTTTCTTTTCTCTTTCTTTTTGTGCATCTCCACTTAGCAAAGAACTACCTAAAACAATAACTATAAATCCAGCTGCTAAGGCAGTTGCACTTATAATCCATTGCTTTTTTTTAGAGGATTCAAATTTTTCTTTCATTTCATCCACTCCTCGTCTAATATTTCATTTGAAGTATCTTTAATATTTGTTTCGATACTTTCATTTGGAGAAATTACATGGCTAGTCTCTTTTTTTATATTTTCTTCATCAATTTTTAGTTCTTCCAAAGATTTAAAGTAATTATTTGTTTTTTCTTCTATACTTATCGGATCAGGACTAGCATTTGAAATAACAAATAATCTTGCCTCTTTATTTTTCTCAATATTTAATTGAGTTAAAGCTAAAGCTAATGGATTACTAGCAACAAAATTTATAAACATTTTTTCATCAAGGTCTAAGTCTTTAAGAGCTTTTATTCTATATTCATAAACAAAATAATCATTCCCTGAATAAGTTTTTGTAGGAGTAAGTTCTAATTCACTAAATTTAATAGTTTTTGGAGGCAAAAGTTTTGATATATATCCATCAGGTTCTTTTTCTTTATAGATTGATTTAATAATATCAATGAGTGTTTTTTCAAAAGAATTTGATTTTTCAAATCTCTTAGCTTCCTGATTGTCTTTTTTTGTGTTATTGTCAAAAAGAAGTATAGTTTGTGCCGATATATCTTTAGGAGTTAAATTTAATGAGTATATTTTCTTGCTACATTCAACATAAACATCTCTTATGAAATCATTTACTATGGTATCAACTATGATTCCATTTGATCTAGTTGTTACAGGAGATAGCTTTACAAAAGCATTTTCACCATCTTTTTGTATTGTTAGTTCTTTGTCTTTTGAATAAACAATTTTTCCTATCTCACCATTTTCACAAACTATCCTATTTACATCTGTTTTTGAAACATCAACAAATTTAAATGATAAAGAGTGTTCGATCTTTTTTAGATTTGCATCTATTTCATTTGAATACAAACTAGAAGCAATCAAAAATAAAGAACTTACTAAGAGTTTTTTATTTTTTTTCATTTTCATCCTTTTTAATTTTAATTTCTTTATTCAAGATAATTAAAACAATAAAAGGCACTTTTTATGAATAGTTTTTTTGTAAATTTTGGATTTTGTATATTTTTGATTGATTTTTTATGTATCTTTAGTTGATTATTTGTGAGTATTTGTTATTTAGTAAACATATATAAAATTAACTAGTTAAAAAATAAACTAGTTAATTAGAAGAACAAGTAAAATCTTTTACAGCATCTTCAATAGCACTGGCATAACCAATAGCCATACTAGCTGCACCCATCCCAATATTACAACTACAATCATCAAGTAATGTTTCTCCGCTTTCCAAAGGGCATATATACGATTGATTTGCTAGTTGATTACATTTTTTAAATTCATATTCAACTGTACTTACACCATCTTTTGTTGAAGCATTAGATGTTCCATCTGTATAAACTTGTGTATGTTTTGTATTTATTTTAACTCGGCAATATCGTATTTGACAATTTTCAAATTCACCTAATTCTATATTCTGAGATTTTCCTTCAAAATCTTGATAATTTATTTTTGAACCATTTTTATTAACCGAATCAAGCGTATTGTTTGTTTTACTTGCATCATGATTAATAGTTTGTGTTCCACAATCATAATGTCTTTTTGTATAAAAATAACTATTGTTAGCTGATAGATAAATATTAGAAGTTGATCCATTTTTCGTAACAGTGTTAATATTATTTCCATTTGCACAAACTTGATAATTTTCATTAAAATTTTGACATTGAATAGGTATATTAAATGTAGTTAATTTTCTATTTAATATTTTATCTATACAGTTTCTACCAGAATTATCGCATATCTCTTCACGGTCTAATATACAGCTATAATTTGCTATACAACCATCTTTTACATCAACTTTAATACTTCCATCTGTATCAGTATAAGGTATTTTAATTATTGTACAAATTTGCATATTATTAATTGTTATGTTGTGATTAGCACCACCATTCAAAGAATTAATTACAGTACTATTTTGGTTATTTGTAATGTAATATAAACTGTCACTTTTATTTCCATCTTTTAATGAAACATCACTTATATCTAAAGGAGGAATATTTTGTGAAGAATAGTACGATGTCGGATTTGTATTTGTGTAGTTATTTCCTAAATTAGAATCTTTACAACTACTATTATTTTTAACATATAAAAAATATGTTTTGCTTAATTCTTCATATCTATTAATCCCAACCTGATAATTTGCAATTCCTGAAGAGCCTATAGTTCCTATTAAATCTCCAGCAATTTTATCTGCAATATTTTGACTATAAGAACCATATTTACAAGCAGTAGTTATGCAAAAACAACCACCTATATCACTTTTTGCTATTTCATAAGTTGATATTTTTTTTGTTGATGGGTCAAATTTATATCTATAATATTTTCCATTATTTGCACCATATCCTCCACTACAAATATTTTCTATGCCAGATAAATTTATAGAATAATTATAATTCCCTGTAGCATTTAAATCTTGATTTATCTGAACATTTAACAATCCATTTGATTGTGGTCCAAAAACAAGTCGTATTCCATCGTTGTTTTCAGCACAACTTTCTATTTTTGCGTTAAAGGTTTTACTTCCATCAATAGAAGTCATTTGCCCTGTACTTTGTAAAGGAATAGACATATTGGAATTAACTTTACTTTTTGAACCATATTTAGTAATTGCACTTTGTCCAGCTATTGAACCACTATTTTTTGCATTATTTTTATCATTTGCATTTAAACCTATTATTATGAAAATTAAACTTAATAATATTTTCATTGGGTAATACCTATTTATTTATTGTTTCTAAAAACATTAAATTATCTAAAAAACTAGGGTTTGTTCTAATCATCACAAGATTTTTTAATTCTCTAGCTTTTTGTATAGATTCATTTTGATTTAAGTTACTTATAAAATCTCTGTAAGCTTTTACATAAATTCTATAAGCTACCCCTGCACCTATTCTTGAATGTTGTGATAAAAGATCTAGCATTTCTTTTAAATGTTCTTTAGGTGTAAATGCAAGTTTACTTATTCTATCTCCATAAGTAAGAACCCCTCCTGATTGAAGTTGAATCACATGATTAACTTTTATAAGTAATTCATAAATAATTTGTGCAGAAAGCATTTGTGCCAACTTCTCACTACTTTCAAGCAAAATTTGTTGAGTGTATTCATTATTACCTAAAGTATTAAAAATCTTGTAAACAGGAAAATTAAAATATCCCAGAAATTGAAGTTCACTTTCTGATAAAGCTATTCTATTTACAATTTTTGTGGCAATATCATTTACTTTTTTTGTATATGCTTCTTTTAAATGTCCTTTAGAAAAAGAATTTGAAACCATCTTGCCTGAACTGTTATATGTATAAGGAATATCATCACCATACCCCATAAGTCTATTAATAATTTTTTCAGTATTTGATTTTAAATTAGCACTACTAACTAATGCATATGATTCATTATATGATTCTGCATTTAAACTAGGTAAAAAATTTAATATTGTAGGATTATCTCCACTTGCTATTGATGCAATAACTATATCCCCAGTTATTGTTCTTAAGATATCATTATCAAGCCCATTTATATACGATATATCTTTTATCAAATATCTAAGTAAAGAATCTTGATAATTTCCACTTGTTTGTGTTATAAATTGAATTACTTTAGGCTTATTAATGTCAGCTCCTAAAGATGATAACCAACTATTTCCTTTTGATAAAGAATCAGTTGCTGGTTTTAAATATTGTTCATTTACACCTTTAAAAAAATTATTTACAGAATTATTTGAAAGTTCTTCTTTTGTATTATTTCCAACAATAGCTTCTAAAGCTGAATTACCTAATGCAGTTGCTGCTTGACAACTATCTAAACTCATATTATTAATCTGATTTGCCATAGATTGTAAAGCTTTTAAAGTTTCTGAACAAGATGGACATAAAGTTTTTAAAGCTAAATCAAAAGCAACTCCTGGAGCTGCTGCCATTATTCCCTCTGCAAATTTTACAAATTGCTCTTTATCTAAAAATCCTAAAGAACCAAAAACCATATCTATACCACCACAACCTGCTTTTAAACTAGGTGCTTTAACTTGAAACGGTGTTAGAGTTACATTTGGAACTTTCATAGTATAACCACCACCATAAAGTATTGTTCTATCTCTTGTATTTATAGTGCCTCCACTCTCTTTGACATTTACAACTCCATCTGCAAAATCTTTTAAACTTGCATTAGAAAAACTTACTAATAATGCAATAGTTATAATAATTTTCTTCATATTTTAATCCTAATATTCTAAATAATCTTTTGAAATTTTTTTAAATGTATAAAGTCCAGCAAGAACACCTGATTTTAAATCTTGAATTGTGTGTAATCCATTTCCAAATCTAGTAAGTAGAGGTTCATTGCTTTTATCTCTGTATAATAAAAACAGATCAGGTGTTCTTTCAACTTTATAGTTAATTGCAAACTCTTTATTTTTTGAGATATCAACTTCTTTAAATTCTACTCCGAACTCCTCTTCAAAATTTTTTAACAAAGGCATTTGTTCTTTACAGTAAGGACAAGTAGGCAAAGTAGCAACTAAAATAATCATATCTTTTTTGTGTTCAGATATTATTTTCTTTTGAGATTCCCACAAATTAGTCCTTTTAGAACTAATTGTTAATCTACTATTCATAGAAGAATCGCTAACCCAATTTGATATTTCAGAATCTTGTCTTGAAACAAAATAACTAACATCAGTAAATCCCATAGCTTTTTCTGCTATGTATTTTTGAAGTTTCTTGTACTCAAGTATATTTTCATTAGTAGGATACATAACAGATATATTTTTTGTTTCAGTTTCAAGATTAACAATTTCATCTGGATGAAGCTTATCTAGTATTTTCCAAGGAACTTTAGTTTCATTTGGAATAGTTTTATACTCTTTACCATCAAATACTAAGTTGTTTTTATTTTTTGGTTGTTCTTCTAATTCCTCTTTTTTTTCATCTTTTTCAATGACTTTTACTTCTCCCCAAAACCACCCTCTTTTTGAATCACCAAAGTATGACCCATCATTTGCTTCTAAATTAAAAGAACAAATAAGAGCAACTAAGGTTAATAAATAAGCTTTATGTTTGTAGTGTTGCATAGATTTCCCTCATAACATAAATCTTGTTTGTATATAGTGTTTACTCTTAATTTTGGAGGTAGAGCATCATAAATTTTTTCAAGTCTTTTTATTGCCATTTCATTATCATTTGAATAAGTTTGTAAAACCAAATGTTTTAAATCTTTTTGATCTATTATTTTTGACAAGTTAGCTTTTTGTTCTTTTGTTAAATTTACAAAAAAAGGATTAGCATATTTAAAATTTAATTGTTGAAATTTACTCATACTTTCAGCTTTTGAAAAACTATTTTCTTTTAGAGTTTTATTGTTGACAATAGATTTATTAAAATTTACATCAGAATATTTTAATTCTAAAGTTTTTTCTTCAACTACTCTATCTCTTTCAATAATATGTTTATTGCTTATAATTTCATAATCAACTGGCAAAAGCATCTCAAAGAACATTTTCTTCCCCTTTATTTTTATTTGGATATTGTTGGATATCAAATTTTCTAGTCTCAATCTCAAAAGACAATATTTTTTTACTAATTTGATTTTTCTTAGCTATTCTCTTTTTTAGTTGTCTGGTTTTATATTTTGGTTTAAATAGCAACTCTCTTAAATGTTTTTTTTTGATTTTAATTTTTTTACATACTCTAAATAGCTCTTCTAAACAATCTTTTGAACAAATATTTAATGTTGGACTAAAAGACATTTTATTAAACATTCTCGCATCGCAAATATCACATTTTTTATTATTCGTATCAAAATGCATTATTTATTTTCCTTTTGGTATTTATCAATTAGTTCAATATTTGCACCATCAATGCTTTCTATAATTTTATTTTCTGTTTTATCAACAACAATTATCTTAGGAGTACCAGTTATTTTTAATTTCATAACTAACTCTTGCATAACTTTTAACTCTTCTTTAGCTTTTTCAGTTACTGAAACATTTGGTATCTTATTGTTTTTAATATCTTTAATTGTCTGTTTTAAGTTTTTTGAAGATAAAGCTTTTAAGCTAATCTCTTCAGAATTTTGAAGAAATGGTGTAAAAACGATATGTAAATCTACATTTTTGTTATCTTCAAAATATTCCTCTGTTATTTTGCAATAAGAGCAGTTTGGATCTGTAAATAATATAAATTCATATTTACTACTTCCTGTTCCATAATTAACTTTTTTTGCTACTTTTGTTAAATCTTCTACTTTATAATCCTCATTTAAACTTTTTAAAATTGTTTGAGATAGTTCGCTTTGCCATTTGCTTCTATCATTTTGAGTTATAGAAAAACCACCATTAGTCCATATTTCTCCAAATACTAATAATTTACTAAATGGATTAACATAAAAAATATTTCCATTATCCAAATAAACTTTGTAAAAGCCTTGTATCTCACTCAATTCATATTTTGAAATAGCTGTATTTGGAATTACAGAACTTATAAGCTGCAATTCGTAATTTACTCCTGAATTTGAATTTAAATCTTTTTTAACATTTTCATTTGCATGTAAAAGAGTTGATGTTAATAGTGCCAATCCAATAAGAGTTTTTTTCATTTTCATCCTTTTTAATTTTAATTTCTTTATTCAAGATAATTAAAACAATAAAAGGCACTTTTTATGAATAGTTTTTTTGTAAATTTTGGATTTTGTATATTTTTGATTTGAAAACTTAAAGTATTTTTTTCTCACTTTTTCCTTATATAGTAAAAAATTGTCTTAGTTAATATAAGTTAGGGGTGTGAATAAGTAGCTTATATATAGCTTAATGTTTCGACTATATAGTGCTTATAGTGTGATAATTTTTCCAATTATTTGTGATTTTTCGGTACAGGTTTATTCACATTAGTGATTTTTGGGTACAGGTTTTGTGATTTATTTGTACAGGTCAAAATGAAATTTGGTGATTTTTGGTTACACCCCTAAAAATAGAAAATCCTATAAATACGGCATTATTTATTTTTATTGTGATTTTTGGGTACACCCCTAAACTTAAAGTTTAATAAACTCATCAAAAAACTACTTTTTTTAAATAGGTAGTGAATAAGTATATACAGATACCATTAAAAAGGAGTTTTATAAAGAAAAGAGTTAAAATTTGGTGATTTTTCGGTACACCCACATGTGAATAGATTTTCTGGAAGTCCCATTTTATGGCAAAATTATTTGTGATTTTTTGGTACACCATTATAAGAGCCTTGAAATCGGCTTCTATTACTTTATTTCTTCTTAAATTGATTAAATTTTGGTATAAAAATTATTTTTCTAAAAAATAAGCTTAAATGAATTTTGCTTACTTTTCTATTATGAAAGTTATAGATTTTGTATTCTTATGAGGTATATATGAGAACTTAGTGTGACTATTTACAGTTTCATATACTTTATCAATTTCTCTAAGAAGGTATGAAAATCTATAATTTTTAACATCATATTTAAGAAGTGTTTTTAGGTTTTCTTCCCTAAGTGTAACTTGTCCTTTGTATTTATATAATTCAATTAGCTCGTACAGAGCTTTTGCATATTTACTTCTCAAACTAGTTGTATTGAGTAAATTTAGCTTTGAATAATTACCATATTTTAAAGAATATGATTTATCACATAACATTGCAAATAATTCAGTGTATTCAATCTCAAAATATGATTCTTTTCCTGGTTTTTCATGTAAGTAAACGGAATTAAAAAAACTTATAACTGCTGTTGTTTTGTAACCATTTGACTGATAAATACCTTTAATTGTGAATGATGTATCTCTCATTTTTTTAAGAAGTTCAAATATTTCTTTATTATTTTTTCTTCTTATATTTGCATTTTTTTCTAAGGTGCTCCTTCTAACATAAATTCTTCTATTTAGTTCCTCAAATAACCCTTCCTTATGTTCATAATGCTGATAAATAGCTATCAACTCATTGAATAAATCATGATGTATTTCACTCCAAGTATCGAGCTCTTTAAAAGAGCATTCAATGAGATTATTTTGTTTAAATATTTCAGGTTCTAAATTTCTACTTTTTTCAAAAACTATAGTTTTTTTAGTTTCCATTTTTGTCCTTAAAAAAGATAATCTTCTCTTTTGGATATATAATCTTAAGATTTTTTATAATTACTTTATCTGGAATTTCGTTTGCATAAATTTTTATTCTTTTTCCATAAAATCTATTAATTCTAGTTATCTCCAAATCTAATAGTATAGAACTTGCTTTTTTTATTTCCACAAGATTGTGCTTACAATTCAAAACAATTTCATCCTTAGAATAAGAATATGAGTGTATAATTCCATAGTGTCTTGTTCCTATGATAAAAGTTTCCATATCTGGTTCAGGAATATTTTTAAATGGAAGTTTTGATATTAAATTATTAAATCCACAAATGAAATAGTTATCCATCTTTTTTAATATCTCAAAACTAACAATATCCCTATTTTTTAATAATTTTTTAGCACTATTTATTTGTATTATTTTATTTGTATCTTTTAAATTATTTTCAAAAATTATAGATATTTTTTTTAGTGTATTTTGTGTTAAATTTATTCTTTTATTGTTTGATACTTTTAGTAAAAAAACTATTCCTTCTTTATTTGAAAGTTGTAAAGAAGTGTTAAAAACTGATTCAGCACTTTTAATTAATAAATTTATAATATCAATATCTTGCATACAATACTTAATTGATAGTTCTTTAATAATTTGTTCAAATATTAAGGTATTCAACTATTTTATCTCTATTGTTTTTTAATATTTTGAAATCATTTCTTGTTAAATTTTCTCCATTGATTTTTTTTAATAAAGCATCTTTTGTTTTTGAACAACAAATTCTTTCAATATCTATTAAAAAATCTGTAAAATCATTTTCATCATAATGTTCATCAATCATAAATTTTTCAATAAAGCAAATAGAATATGCTTCAATATTATAGTTATTTTCTAAATTTCGTTTATTAGTTCTATATAATTCCATTCTTAATTTACCAATAAGAGATGAATTAACAACTAAATTTTTATCTTTTTTCTTGTATTCAATAAATATTCTGTATTTTATATAAGAAACATACTCTTCATCCTCTATATTCGGATAACTATTTTTGAGTTTGTAAAAAAAAGCTGCTATATATTTTTTATCATCAAATTGCCAATGTTCAACAAAATCAAACTCTTCTGGATTAATAAATCGCATCTAGTATCCCTTCGCCTAAAAATTCTATATTTTTTTTAGCTCTAGTTATAGCTACATATAAAAGGTTGGATTCACAAATAAAATCAGACGATGTATCACAATTTTCAGGGTTCTTGAAATCTTCACAAATTTTTACTTCATCATATTCTAAACCTTTTGATTTATGAGCTGTTATTAATTTATTTTTTGAATTTGTGTCTTGTTTTGTTTTTGCTTTGTTAAATAGAACAAACAAATATCCTTTAAACATTTCAGCATTTCTTACTGCACCTGTTAATTCAACATCATCTACTTTTTTTGCATATTCTTTTAAATCTTTTAAATAATTAAATTTATTTAAAAATTCATACTTCTTGCTTTTAAAATCATCTTTTTTATCACTTATGAATGTTTTATAAATATCTAAACTTAATCCAAAAATGTCCTCAAGATTCTTTTTACAATCAAAGTTATCAAGTTTTTGTATTAATTTTATAATTTCTGAATTTGTTCTTGTAATGTAAGCTGTTTCATTTATAGTTGTTAAGTCCTGATTTAAAATTCCAGAAACCAATTCAACATTTTCTTTTTTAAATTTTTTTAGAACTATATTCGCATAATCAACAATCTTTTGATTACATCTGTAAGTTGTTGATAAATAGCAAGTATAATCACTACAAATAGTTTCCATTGCATTTACACTATCTCTAAACTGATAAATTGTTTGATGTGTATCTCCTACAAGAATTTTTCTACCTGATAATTGATTAAAAATACTCAAAGTTACAGGATTTGTATCTTGTGCCTCATCTAACAATATATAGTCATAATTAAATTTTTTTGCTAGGTTACTTAATTCATACTCTTTTAAATAAAAAGAGTGATCACACTCAAGTTCTTTATTCTTAATTTTGTCATATAAAATTTGAGCATATTCAAAACTATCTAATCGTTTAGGAATATATTTACTTTTTATTTCATCTATAGTCTTATAATCTGAATTACAAAACATTGAATATATTCTTAATACATCATATGCATCACTAAAATCTATTGAAAGAATCTCACCAACATAAAATGCAGAAAATGATTGCTTTGCAAGGTTATAGCCATTAGGAATAATTACATTTTTATAAGCTAAAGAATTTACAGTTGTAGGAACAACATTACCCTTAAATTTCTTTTTTGCATCTTTTACAATATCATTATTAAACGCTAAATACAAAAAAGTTTTGTCATAAATATTTTTTGAAATTTCATTTAATGTAGTAGTTTTACCTGTTCCAGCAAAGGCATTAATTTTAAGTATTTCATTTTCATTTAATTTTTTAGCTATATTTATAATATTTATTTGCTCTTCTGATAAAATCACAAAATACCTCTATTTGTTGCTTTTTTATAGAAAAACCTATATAATACTTATACTTTTGTGTTAAATGCGATATATATAAATATGTATATAGGCTTTTATGTTTACATTTAATATACACTGTATTCTGAACATCTACAAAGTGTATATATTGTATTGATATTAATATATTATTACTTAAATATTTATTAATGTTACATATACAAATTTATATTATTACTCAAAAGTATTATTAAATATTTAATATGAATATTCTTTTTCTAATATTAAATATATATAGAACTTATACAGTAAGGATATATATTGGAAAACAATAATGAATATATAAGTGGAGTTATAAGTAAGTTAAAAACAAAACTTCAAATAACGAGTGATAGACAACTTGCAGGTAAGTTAGAGTTATCTCCTTCTTCATTATCAGCAACACTAAAAAGGGGTTTGCTTCCGTATGAGAAGATTATTAATTTTTGTAAAAAAACGAATATTAGTTTAGATGAAATTTTTTTAAATACAGAAGAAAACAATAGCAACACTAAAATTAATATTTCAGAAAATAAAATTGAATGTAGCAAAGATTTTTCATCAATCAAATTATTAGACAATGAAAATTATTCAATTTCTATTCCTACTAGCAACTTATCTAAAGAAGAGTACAGAGCTTATATTAATGATAAAAAAATATATATAATTGATACAAAAAGTAAAGAAATTTCACACAATACTTATTGTTTAATCAAATCAAATAATATATATTTTCCTGTAGTTATATCTATTGATTTAGATGGAACTTATTCATTAAGAGATGATGAAGATAATACTACAAAATTAACATCTGATGAATTTAAAAAATTTGAAATTATTGGTAAAATTAGTTTTAGATTAATAAGAGAAACTTTTATTTAGTAGTTCCATATTAGAACTACCAAATAAATCAATTAACATTAAATAAAAAGTTATCTTCTAAATATTTATTTGTTAATTGTCCTTGTTTAGCTTTTGCTTTTGAACCAGTTACTATAAAAAATGTTAAATCTTTTGTAAGTTCTGATTTTGGAAGGTTTGATTGAAATTGAGTTTCAGCCATATATGCCATAATTGAAACTATTCTATTATTTAAATCAAATTCAATATATGTTGGTGATGTTTCATAGTGATATGAAACTCCATTTGTTCCTAATCTGTATGTATCTATATCATTTCCAAAAACTATATAATTTATTGCTCCTTTAAATGCTTTAACTTTATTCCCTCTTTTTGTAGCTACATCAACAAATATTTTTGCTGGTTGAGATTCTTCTATTAAAGTTAAGTACAGTTCTTTATATTTATCACTATTTATATTATCCGAATATCTAATAAAATTATATGCACTTAGTTCAATACTACCTTCTTTAACTCCTCTAACATCAACTGTTCTATCTTTTTTAGCTTGATTTACTGGATCTAGTAAAATGCTAAAAGCTTCAGCCATTTCTTTATCACTATTTTGTGCAACCATTTCTTGTTTTGATTGAGGAACACCTAATTGCTTATCAACAAATTGTTTAAAACTTCCCCCTGCACACCCAGTAAAAAGAGTTACAGCTAAAATTGTACCAACTAATGTTATTTTATTCATTATATCTCCTAATGTTTATTTTAATTGAGTTATACTATCAAATTCTTGTTTAATTGATGTTATCTTATCATTTGTCATTTCTAACACATAAGCAACATTTAATTTATCTGATTTTTCATCATATAAGTTATTTATACATATACATAATATACCTTCAACTTTTTCTAGTTCAGTTATATTATTATTTATTTTTTCTATGTTCACTTTACCCCTTTATGTTGTTTTTGAATGATTATTATACAACATATTGACTCTAATGTCAAGATTTTAAGCAACATACAGATAAAATTTTATATAAAATTACAACATTTAGGTATAAAATATGAATAAACTAGAATTTACTGAATTTTTAAAAAACATAAACTTAAGCAAAAGAGAATTTGCAGAACTATCTAATATCTCATACAATACTGTCAATAATTGGAATGACGAAAATAGACCAATTCCACCTTGGGTAGAAAGTTGGTTAGATAATTATTCAAAAGCCAAAATCTATGAAGATTTAAAAAGTAAAGTTTTTAAAATTGAAGGTATCAATATTAACTTATCCTGTTTTAACAAGAAATAGGAACATCGTGTTCTTATTTCTTAAAAAACAAAATTATTTCCAGTTCCTTCTAATGGATTAACTGAACCACACCCCACAAATAATAAAACTATAAATAGTATTAATATTGTATTTTTCATATTATTCTCCAATTGTTTTATAACCAAAATTTTTAGCTAAGTTTTCATATTTATCAAGAGATAAATCATTATTAAAGGCTCTATATATTCCTTCAATAGATTTATCATGATACCCACGAATATTAGAATAATCTAAATCATTTACATTGCAATTAAATAATGCACAAAAAGTAGCTATATCTAAGAATTCTTCATAGACAAGCATTCCTGTTTGAAATCCATTCATTCTCCAAAATTTAAGTGCAATATCATCTCCTATTACACATATAGCCTTGCCACTCCAAGCTTCAAATTCAATAGTAAAAACTCTTCTTATGCAAGTAAGAGCTTCATTGTCTATAAGAAAATCATCATACTCTTTTGCTTCATTCTCATAATACTCTGAAATTGGTATTTTTTTCATTTTTATATCCTATTTTCTTTATCTTTTTTAAACCTAAGAGGATACAAGACTCCTATAACAAAAGAGAAAAAAGAAAGAATATAGAAATGAAATTCAGCTGTTCTATCTTTTTTAGTATCAACTATAAAACAGTTGCAATCGCCATAATAATAAAACAAACCTGCAAATAAAGAAATAATAGAAATTGCAAACCAAAAAAACATAGGAAAAGTATCATTTTCTATAGAAGTCATTGCATCTTCTCCATAATTATCAAAATTTGGATTACGAATAAATTTTTCTTTAGTTGCTCCACAAGTACATTTTTCAGCATTATCATTTAAAGTAGGATATCCACACTTTGTGCATTGTTTCATTTGTTTTCCTAAAGTATTATTTAAAAAAAGAGATATAAAATAAATTTATAAGAAAAGTACATACAACTCCCACAACAATACAAAGTAATAAAATTTGTATAAAAGTAAAATCACTAAAAATACTATCACCATGAGTATCTACATCGGATTTATGTTTCATTCTTACAATAAAAAAACTTGCAAAAGACCAAAAAATCCAAGTTATCATTAAAAATGGTAATCCCATATTTACTCCTTATTTGTTAATATATGTATATTTTATTTATAATTTTTAGAGTCTATTACATATCCAAAAGGTGTTGCCTGAAAACTATACCAAATAATATTTTCTATACAATCTCTTGAAAATGGATTCCCACAATCTTCTTTTAATTTATCCATATCAGAATATGCTGAAAACATAATTATACAAATTAAGAAAATCAACATAAAACCTACAAAGTCAATAATTCCAGATTTTTTAACAAATCCTTTTATTTTTAAAATATTAATATTCATTTAATATATATCTCCCAATTCTTAAATTTATTTGCATCTTCTATTATTACCATTAAAAGAATATCAGAAAATACACCACTCATTACAAATATTCCCACAGCAATAAATATAATTGAAAAATCTAAAGATATATATTTTTCATTTTTTTGTACACCTATTCCTGCAACAAAAAGCCTTACCATTAAAACCAAAACTGAACCTGAAGCTATAATATATCTTCCTATATCAAACGTTAATATCTATCATGTTCATCTTTTACATCCTACTTCTAAAATTTACAGCTTCTGGATACCATGTACCACATCTATATTTTTTAATTTTATCTCTTTCAATAATTTCCCAACCACCAGAACATCTAACTTCTTTTGTCCAATCAGAGTTTTCTGTTACTAGATAGATTTTACTTTCAAAAAATGCATAATCTGTATTAACCCAAACCAACCTCTCTATCCCTGAAAATATAAGAGACACAACAGCCCAACAGAACAAAAAAGCAAAAATAAATTCAATTAGTTTCATTCTTTTCAACCTTAAAAAAACTAAAGCAAAAAGTGATTATCCAAAGAATTATTGTAATAGTTAGATATGTTGCTCTATCTTTGTTATCCCATTTAGAAATATTTACCATTGTTGGCTCAAAATAAATAAAAGACATAACTGAAGTAATTAATAAGTATAAAATAATAGGTATTAAAATAGCTAAACTAAGGAATAACTTTTTATCGAATACTGTAACCATTCTATAAACTTCATTATTTCTTTTTTCTCTAACAAATTTACAAAGTTCTTTGAAATCTTCTTTTGTCATGTTTTTCTTTTGATTATCTGTTAAATAGATACTATATTTTTTAGCATATCTAGGATTTCGTCATTTGATAATGTATTCTCCATTTAATTTTTCTCCTATCTAAATTTTTGATTATTATGTTTGAACTCTAATTTTCTAAAATCTCTCTTTTTCTTTTTGTATTGAGAGTTTTTCATTATCTTGTGAGCTTCATCAAAAGTAAATTTTCTACTTTCGATTTGAGTATTAAATGGATTAAAAAGAAATGCATCTATATTTTGGTACAGTGGTAATTCATCTTTTTCATATCCATATTGAACAAGAAAAAATGCTACTTTTTTAAGATCATCATCATTGAGATTTTTTACATCCACAAACATTTGTTCATAAATAGCTTTTTTAATTTTATCTTCATCATAAGAGTCTAAAACAATTGTTTTAGTCCCAAATAATTCTGTTGAAATCATATGTTTGGTTGCTCCAATAGAAATATTATGTCCATCATTAATATCTTTTATAAAAACTTTACAATTACAATTATATAAAATAATTTTAGATAATTTATCTTCCATTTTTAGTCCCAATATATTTACCGCTACTGTTTGTTTAGCTTGTTTAAAGTAGTCTTCAACTTGCTCTAATGTAGGTCTTGTTTTACCTACAGGACAACAATATTTATTATAAATAACTCTCGAATTATTTTTTTCTAGTTTAAGAAATTTTTTCATATTACGACCACTCCTCTATTCTAACTTTTTTGTCTTTTGGTAAAAAGTGATTATCTTTTCTACTATTTTGTTTAGCTTTAGGTTTATTTGTTTGAATACTATTACCTGGAACTAAAAATTTTTTACCCTCTGCATTTTCTGAAAAATTCTTAACTGCTAGGTTAATAAATATAGTTTTTGATGGTTTAGATATTAATCTATCTAAAATATCAACACACTCATCATCAAATGTAATTGTCATTCTTTTAGGCATTATAATATCCTCTAACATTCGCATATTCTAAAGGTGCTTGAGAGAAAACAACATTTCCTGGTAAAGTTTGTGCATACTCTTGTATAATATAAGCCCCACCACCACTTATAATTACCCTTTGTGCTATTTTAAGTATATTTCCATGTTTAGCTTTTAGTAGGTTGAAAAATGATTCGATATACCCCTCAACTACTTCAAAAATTAAATTTGTTAAATCTTTTTTTGCACCAGATATTGTTATATATTTATTTTTTAATATAGCAGCTACTTCTTGTTCTGTTAAGACAACATCAAATCTCTTATTAATTATAGTTTGAAGTTCTGTTGTAATTTGGTTAATACCTTTATCATCTGCACTTGATTCAGCTCTATTTGTTTTTCCATTTTTGAAAACAATTACATCATTAGTTCTATAACCTATATCTACAACAACATCATAACCATCTTCAATTATTCCATTATCTAAACAATAATCTTGCCAAACACCTTGCCCTTGAGCAAATAATTTAATATTAAATTTATATTCTTGATCATTAACATAAAACTTTGAAATCCTTTTAGAAAATTCATCTCTTCTATTTGCTGCATCTTTATCAAATATTGCAGCTTTTTCTAAATCATATAAACTCAACCCTGTTTTAATTGTTATATCTTCACTAAAATCTATATTGGCCATTTTAAGAGATTCTACGATTAACAAAGGGGCATATTTATATAAAAATTCATAATCTCTTGTTAATAAAGCATTTCTAGTAGCATCTTCTCCAACATAAAACTTTTTTCCTTCAAAGTTATAAGTATCGGTTTCAACCATTTGAGTTTTTGCTAATTCTACTGCTGTTGGAAATTTAAACTCTGTTTCATTTGTTTTTATCTTTGTGTGTCCATAACCTATATCTATTGCTATTTCCATTTTTTCATCCTTATTAATGTTTTAATGATGAAATATTAATATATTTTTATTTATTTGTCAATGATTAATATATATTAATTAAAGTATCAATACTATATTAATATAATATCTTGATATTATCTAAACATTATTGTATCATTTTAATTAAGATATTGATACATATTTGATATAATATCAATATATCATTAATACTGTATCAGTATGTTACTAAAAACATATTATTTCAAACAAGGTGTGAATTTGAAAAAAGTACTTTTTAATTTATGAGATACTGTTGCCTTTACTATTTTAAGTGAACCTATAGCAATTTCTGACTTATTTGGAAATATAAAACATGAACAAATAAGAAAAAGGAAGATAGGTAAAATTTTAGAAATTAAAATTGATTTAGAGATAAATGAGAATTCATACATTGTTAAATGTGAAAATAAAATATTTTTATTAGAAGAAAAGGAATTAAATGCTGAAAATTGAAGATATAAAAATATCAAAAGAACTTATCGAAGTAATTATGGATACTAAATTCCAAAAAAATACATCTATTGATGATATTTTACTTATTAATGCTTCATCTACAGAAACAATTCTAAGCTATCCAAGAGATTGTGGTTGTTGTAGAGAGTCTATTAACCTATATCAGTTTATTGATAAATGTAAAAATGGGCTGTAGCTAGTGAATTTGGAATTATGACAAGTGGAATGAGCCCACAAAAATAGACAAAAAATTATTCAGTTAATTAAAATAACAATTTTGAGAAAATTCTAAAATAATTAAAGATATAATTAATGCACTATATATCGTTAATTATTAAAAAATACCCACTTAAATGTGGGTATTCTAACAGTCCCAGTTCTTTTAATTATTAAACTCTAATTAATGAAATCAAATAATCAAAATACTTTTCAAAGCTATTTTCTTAAAAAGTTAAAAAATTATCACTACTATAAATCAAACAAACAGATGGACAATTTCCTCTGTCTTTCATTAATTTTTCTTTCATTTTCTTATCAGTTCCAGATGGTCCACCTCCATTAGGATGAGTATGCCATGTACCTATGTAAGTTAATAAACCATTTGTTTTAACTTCATAAGATTCTATTTTATCTTTAAGTCCAATTGTACCTAATTCAAAATAACATGGACTTCTTTTACTATCTTCTGGTGCATCTATAAAATCTACAATTGTAAAAGTTCTATTTACTAATGATATATGGCCAATTAAAACTCCTCCAGTTTCATTTGGTAGATGTTTTTTTGATTCTTCTTTAATCATATTAATTACTCTTGGTGAAACTCTTACTTGCATATTATATGTGCTTTCATTTAATATAACTGGAGGAAGTACTTCTAAATTTTTCCAAGATATATTTATATTATTTTGAATCTGGCCTATATAAAGCTCTCCAAAATCTTTTGAACCATACTCTAATCTTTTTTGAATTATATTTGCCATTGAAGCAGCTTGCATAGAAATAGTAGCATCAGAAACAATTGTTGTTAATGAACCACATCCTTGTCCAATAACTTCATATTTTATATTATTAGTTCTAATTAATTTAGATAATTCCTCATGGCAAAAACATAGATAATAAAATTCAACCATTAAATCATCAATTCTTACACTTCTATTTTTTGCTTCTATAAATACTAAACCCAAAGTACCTAGTTGATGAAGTACTGTATAAATTACTTCACTTTTTATCTCATCATCAACTAAAAAATTTCTAACAGAAATATCTGCTGTAGATTCGATTAAAATTTGATTTTCTTTAATTTGTTCTTTTATATCTCTAATATCATCAATTATACTTTTTACATTTTGCAATCCCATAGCTATTAAAGAAGATTCTAAAAGTTTACTTTTATATGAAAAAATACCTATTGAACTACTTAAAGCATGTCGAGCATAATTATGTGCATTAAATAATCCATTATCTATCAAGTTAATATTATTAGTAATACCAGTTCTTGATAAATTCATTATTATTTTAGAACCTAAACTACCGCAACCAATTTGAGTAATTATCATATCTTTATTTATATGCTTTTTATTAAGGCCAGAAAATTTTGCTAATAATTCTTTTGAAGCAGATTCAATGGTTGCTAATGTATAAACAGCCGCTCCATGTTGAATTTTATTACCTTTTAATGTTTTTACGTTTATTACAAAATTTACAATTTCAAATTCAGAATTAGTTCCAATTAATTTTGCAGGACGTTTTATAAATAATGTAATAAACACATAAGAAACTTTTTGTAAAAGTTCATGTGCATCACTTAATTGTTCACCTAAATTATAAATATGAACTTTATTACAGAAATCTACTAAATCACGAAATTCACATATATTATTAGGATAATATCTGTCTGCAACACCTTTACTAAAAAAAGGGATTAATATAGAATGATTAGTTTTATTCAAATTACTTGTATGTAATTTCATTAATGATGCATATATCTTATTATCATATTTATCATATTTAATACCAATACAATTAATTCCTTCTAAAATATTTTTTTCAGCAAAACTTGTTGGATATTCAATAATACCTTTATTTTCATCTGTTCTCATAGGTTCCCACCCTTGAGAAATATCAAATAGTGTGTTAGTAACTGTTTTATCTAACCAAAAAGCCATTTGATCTAATATCTCATCAAAAAATTTTGGTTGCTGTAATAGTTCACTTAAATTTCTTTCATATATACAAGGATTAACTACTTCACTATTTGGATTGATATGTTCAAAATCTCTTGGAAAATCTTTTCTTAATGTAATAAAAGGTGCTTTACTTGGAAATTTTTCACAAAATTCAAATGTAACTTTTTCTTCTTTTCTAACACCAAATTCTGTTTCATCGCCTGTTATTGCACTTGGAAAGTTTAATTTAAAAATGGCAGTGAATGAAGCTTTTTTATTTACTTCATCCACTTGTATATCTGTTACATGACTTATATGATGTGATTGATTAGTATATTCATGAGCTAATTCAATAAAATGAGAATTAACCATGTCCACGTGCTTCTCCGACTGATATTGCAGATGCAGTAGTCATTTTAGCTTTAGATGCTTTTACTATCTCTTTATGTCCTAATTGTGTTAATTCAAATTCAATTGGTTCAAGCCCATTTTTATAACCTAAAGTATATAAAAAGTTTGATTCTCCAACAATTTTTTCATATTCCTTTTTTGCTTCTTTGTGAGGAGGTGTATCTTTACCAAATTCTCTACAGCTAGCAATTATTTTAGCTCCTGGATTTACTTGAGAAAGCATTTTATATGCTTTTCCAGATAACTCACATTCATCTTCACTTATTTTATTAAACATAGAGTATTTAGAACAATGATGTGGTGCTTGTAAAATATCATACTTAAATTTATTTAGTTCTTTTTGATAAATATCATGCATATATTCCAATACATCTGCTCCTGCATCACCAGTTAATAATATTTGATTTATGTAATAACTTTCTTTAATATTGATTTGTAAGATTACACTCCCTCTATTTTTTCTTCTATATAATTCATCAGCTTCATTTTCTTGTTGTTCAATTGGACCTAATATATTAATATCAATTTTTGAAGCTAAATTTCTATTGTTTAACATATGAATAGATTCTCCAATTCCATAAACAATATCTTCAACATGATCTGTTTTATCGTCTTCAGATTCTCCTAAAATGATAATTCTATTGCCTTCTTCTTGTATTTCTTTATGTTTTTTATAAAGTTCATATCTTCTTTTCATTTCTGTATTAAAAGCTAATGCACCATCTTCTAATTTATTGTACTTACTAGCTCTTTTAAAGAAACGAGAAGAACCCCAAATCTCTTTAATGTAAATTTTTTCACATTTATCTGGAATCTCTTTTATATCCCCTGTATAAAAGTAGTTTTCAAAACCTCTAATATGGTCATCATCATGATGAGATAAAATAAATACATCAACAAAATGTCTACCGTTTGAATCTGTTTTTAAATTATCTTTTAAATATTGTAAAACATCATATGTTTTATCATTAGGGTCAGTTGCTTTTTCTCTAATATACATATCGTATAAAATCGTTGTTTCCTTTACATCATTTAATTTGATAAATGTCATATTACCATTGTCAACTGGTAAAAATCCAATCTTTGTATAAATCATAGATTAATTCCTTTCTAATGTTAAATAATCTTCAAATAGCATACGGGCATATTCGTCTGCAAACTTTTTAATAATAGAAACATGAAACAGTAAGATAAGAATAAATACTAAACTTATGCCAAATAAAGTATATTCAATAATTCCATATTGTGAGTAATAAATACAATAAATATTACATAATAATGTAATAGGTAAAGCAATAAATAATCCTCCAATAAAATTCCTTACTTGTCCATAATCTATATTTCTTTTCAAAGTTAAAGTACCATCTTTAACTTTTCTACGGATTGAACCAACTAAACTATTAATTTCTTTAAGCTCTTCTTTTCCATTTAATTGATCTAAATGTGAAAGTTCGAATTTAAAATCTGACTCTAAATGTTGAAAAATCTTTGTTTTAATAGCACTTGAAAGTTCATTTGAATCTTTCGTTAAATATAACGTTGTTGGAAATTTACTCCCATTTTCAAAAATACGATTTTCAACAAAATGTTTCCCAATGTATCTAATCACTTTAAAGAAAAAAATCCACAAAACTATTCCTGCAGTTATCGTTATCCCATCAAATTCATAATTAATCATTCCCATAGTTTTTATTATTTTATCAGTATCAATTCTTAAAACTTCAATTACAAAAACTATTGGTATCATTAAGAAAATAGCAGGTATGTATATTGCATTAATATTATATTTATCCATAAAAACGCTATCCTTATTTTTTTTAGCATCTAAATACATAGAGTGCTAATAATTATACAACCTTTAGTCTATATTTGTCAAGATATTAGAAAATAATTTTAAAGAAATCTGTTTTTATATCATAACAATAAAAAATTTACTATTTGTATACTTTATTTTTATTCTTTAAAGATAAATAATATTATTATTTTCTAATAGTTTCTTTTAAATCATCCATTCTATTATCAATACTAGAATATAATTCATCTGTTATTGTTTTTACTAGAATATTAGGCAAATATTTTAATAAAGATTGACTACTATTTTGGGGTCATTTACATACTTTGAAGAGTTTGAGGGAAAAGCTATTCCTCTTTTTAAAGTAAATATGAGAGTGTTTAATCTATTAAAAGAATTTATACTAAATGATCTGTCAACACTTTATATGACACAAAATTTATAATTTAACTAACCATTTCTAAACGTAACATTTTATCTTCAAATTCAGTTGACAAAATATATCCATTTATTGAATTTAATCTTTGTCTATTATAAAAAATATCTACTATCTGCATGAACTCAAACTCAATATTTCTTTAGTAAATATTTATGTCATAAGAAGTATATTGGATAATAGGTTTTAAAAAATTTTGGATTATTAAAATATTTGTTCTATTTTTTAAGTCTTAAAAATTATAAGTTGTTTTTGTTATAAAAGATTTGCATATATAACTTATTTCAACCTATCATCAAAAGGTATTTTACCTCTTTCCTTTGATTTTTCTATTAAAAATACAACAAAGAAAACTGAAACAACAAAAATTAAACTACTTATTACGATTAATTCTATCATTTACCATTTCCTCAATTGCATTAAGCTCGTCAAATAAGCCTTTTTTAAAGTCACTATTTTCTAAATTACTCAGATCTAACTTTTGTTGTTGTATTAGTTCTTTGAATTCTAACAAAAAATTACTCTCTTTTTTAATAAACATAAATATTAGCTCACTCAACCATTTTGAAGCATTCACTCTACCTTTTCTATATTTATTACTAAGATTTTTTTCTATGCTATTAAATTCATAGTAAGTGACATCACCAATTAATACCTGGTCTATTTCATGTAATATGTTTAAAGAATTTTTCATAATGGAATATTAACAAAAAAATATTAGAGTAATAAAAAATATTGCAATTTGTAATATTTATATAAAGTTAAATAATATAAATTATTCTAAAACACTGTTATTAACAACCATTCTTAAAATAAACCACCATAAATAAATAACAGGCACTGATGAAAAAATATTTTCTGAGCTTATATATGTGCAATATATAGTTTTAATTTTATAGATTTTCTTTGAATATTTAACTATTCTTAATTATATGGCAAAAAACTTTTTGTAAATTCCACATTAAAGTCATTAAATAAAAAACCATTAGAATTATTTAAAAACTTATCAAGTATAGATAAAAAATAAGTTTTTCCACCATTATTTTTACCTAGAATAATTGAAAGCTCTTTTTCCAAATTAATTGTTATATTTTTGAGAAGCCTAAAATTTTCAATTTGAATTTTTTGTATTTTCATATTACATCCTATATTTTACATAAATAAATCTCTGTATAACTTATATATAATAATCTTTTAAAGTTTTTTCCAAGTGTTTATTTTTAAATCATTCATCTTCCTATTTTTTAGTCTATATCATTTCCTAATTGTTTTTCCAAAGCTTGTCTCACTAAGCCTATTATGTATGGAATTCCATCTGTTGAGTTTAATATTACCTCAGTATCACCATTACCCCAAGTTCCTATATTTGATACATCTCTTCCAAGTTTCTTTGGATCTTCTAGTTCATTTAATGCTATGTTTATATAAAGTTTTAAACTATTTGCTTGTGGAACTATATCTACAAAATTTGTCTCAGCTTTATAAGCGATATAAAGTTTTAAAAACTCCTCGGTTACATTTGAGTCTAAGGACAATACTTCTTTTCTTAATTCTTCAAAAAGCTTTTTATTTTGAGATTTCAAAAGATTTGGATGATCATCCATAGTGTAATTGCTATTTGAAGTTTTAGGTGCTTTATAAGTCTCTAAAATTGATGTTTCAAGTTCAGGGAATTTCCAAACTTCAATTGCTTGATTTGATAATCTTTTACCTCTATTTTTGATAGCATCTTCATTCCAAATAAGTTCTATATCTCCCAATCCTTCATTTAATTTTAAAGGACTTTTAGCAAAACCACCTTCCATATCTCTTTTTTCTTCAAAAGGTTTATCACTATACTCAGAGTTATATCCTGTAAGAGTTAAGTTTCCTATCGTATGAATCCATTGAGCTTGAATGTCTTGCCAATTTTCTCCTAAAGTGTTTTGCCACTCTTTTGATAAATTCTTATTTTGAGGCATTATGTGTTCTATTGTATATTCATTAAGATTGACTTTTTCTTTTCTTTTAAAATTTTCAAATCTTCTCAGCCAATAGCTTTTATTTTGCATATTATATAAATTCTTTTCTACTAAAGAGAGTTTAAATTCTGAATCTGTCGGAAACTTCTTATAAGATGTTAAAAGCATAAACGTAGCTTGGATACTCTCTAAATATCTATCTTTTTTGATTGATTTTGTAAAATTTGCAAATGTTTTGTTAAGTGAATTTGTAGGGATTGCACAAACAGCTCTTCTAAATACATAACTTTCTATTAATCTAATAGCTTTTTCAAAATCATCTTTAGATAAATGGTTGTTTTCATAATCATCATAAAACTCTAATAGTAATGGATATGCAACATCAACTTTTAATTCTTTTAAATCTTTAAAGGCATAAGATAATGCTTTATCCTTTTCTTGCCCTAAAGCCATTTTACAAAAATATTGAGAAAAAGTTTTAATGTCAGCTACTAATAATTCGATAGATATATTTTCTTCTCTATGATATTTTTTAAATTCTTCATAAATACTATCTATTTTCGGAATTTCTTTTGTTTTTACTGTAAGATAATGTCTCATAAAAGCATCAAAATATGTCTGGTAAGCTTCTTGTCCAAAATCAAGCTCCATTGGTCGCCAATACTCTTTATAGAGTCTTGATTGAAGTTCATGTTCCAAGTCCATTAGGATGTAATTTCTGATTAAATCTGCTTGAGTTAACTCTTTACCTGTTGAATTCATACTTTCAAAGATCAATTGAGGATTATCATATTGTCTATCAAGTGAAATATCTACGATTAGTAGTTTTGCTATACCTTTACAAATAGTTTCAAGATCATCTATATTTTCAGCCAGTTTATTTTCAAAAAACTCATAATTAGTTTTTACTCTAAGAGAATAATCTTTTGGTAAATTTATTTTGTCTTTATTAATAAGAGCTATTAAAGTGTCTTTGTCCGTTTGAGATAGGATAAGCTTATATTTTCTATCTCCACTTTCCAAAGGATCAATCAAATATCTACCTGTTAGCTTCTTTTTTGAAAAATCTTCTATAATTTCTTGCTCATCATCTAATAAATTAGACAGAGCAGCTAGTAATAGTACTACAGTCGTAAGTCTCTGTTGACCATCTATAACCAGTAAAGAAGATTGTATGGTTACAGAGTAATTTCCGTCTTGTACATAAACTACTGAACCAATAAAATGGGCACCGATTTTTTCATTTTTTCCTGCTCTTACAATATCTTGCCAAAGTTGAAAACATTCTGGCTCAGTCCAACTGTAAGTTCTTTGATAAATTGGTATTACAAATTGAGAAGAATTTGCAATAAACTTTAATAATTTTGTTTCCTTTGCTGTCATTATACTATCCTATTTATATTTACCATGGAATAACCAAAAAGAGTGATAACCAGTTAACGCCCTTAAGATTTTTATTTTATCTATTCTTAAATTCATTTGGACTTATATAAGTAAGTTTTCTTTATATTAAAATATATTTTATATCCATACTATCCTCTTGTATGAGATACTGATCTGGCTACAATCGTATAATAACATTATAGATTTAAAAAATCTTAGTTAAAATAATTAAGTATTTAAGAATAAAGGTAAATAGTGTTATATACTATTTACCTTTACATTTCATTATAGTTCCTCTTCCCATTTACAACCTTAACCTGATATAATCCACCACTCTTTACAGATTCATTATCATAATGCTTAATTTTTCTATCCATTAAATTCTGATATTCAGCATTATCATATCCACTAACCTCAACAATATCAATTTTATTTTCACTAAATTCTATGAAATCTGGCAAGAACTGTAATGATGCTCTTGTAAATTTCAAATCTTCTTTTTGGTAGTTTACAAATCTTCCATTAATTTTATAAAAACAACTATCTGATATTGGTTTTATAAATGGAACTTTATTCTCAAGCAAATTTTTTGCATATTTTCGTTCATATCCACTATCAACAAATACTATTTGCTCATTGTCAAAATAAACTGGATGAAGAAATAATCTAACAATCTTTTTATTGTCTTTATTTTGCTTATATATGGCCATAAAAAAGTATGGACCACTAATGTAATTATTAAAGTTTTTTACAAGTTCACTAGCAGCTCTAAGAGTATAAAAATTTATTTTACAATTTATAGTTGTTTTATCATATCCTATAAAATTTTTATCACTATCATATAGCTTTTTAACAGTAGGTAAATATAGATCATACTCTTTTTGCTTATCCTGTTGTAATTGAGTTATGAAGTCATAATCTATAACTCCATAGCAAAAGTTGTAATACTTATCCAAACTATTTCTAATAGATCCATTTGGTAAAAGTTCATTTTTATTTATTAGCATATTAAATGAATTTAAAAATTCCTGGTAATTAGGATAAGATAAATTAGCCCTACTCTTTGCCTCTTTATTCTTTCTATTAAAAGCAATTGACATAGCTTCACTTATCATATCAGTACAAAAATTAACATATGTATTTTTTCTATGGCTCTCTTTTTGATTATGTTCATCTTTCTCTTTTTGAGTAGCAGTTGAAAAATTTAATATAGGCTCTTTAAAAATTAATACTTTATATTTATCATCACTATCTGTTAAATTTTCTAAATGTTCATAGTAAATACAATCTTCACTATGTCTATTACTGTTATTTGGAAGATTTGATAAAAAGTAGTAACTTGTCTTTTTACAAGCCATATCAACACCATTACATAAGCACTCTAATTTTGCACCATCTTTTTTATAATAGCTATGATAGTTTTTTAGAATATCTTGATAAAAGCTGTTGTTTTTTAATTCAAACTTTGTTCTAAAGCTAAGTATCTTCTCTTCTTTATTTTCTCTTATAAGTTTTATACCTTGCATAGTTACTCCTTATATAAATACATTAATCATCATTGATAAAACAGCTAAAAGATTTAAAATAGCTAATATATATATTTCTAAGCTCATTTTTTAATTCTTGCAGATTCTTCATAATTAATAACCATTTTTATATGCTGATTAATATGTTCAATTCTTTCATCTAATTTTTGGATAAATTCTTTTTCATCCCAACCATAACAATCTTTTAACCTCTTATAAGATTCTGGATTAAAAGTATTATTTAGTGAATTATCACCAATTAATGAACTATAATCTTTTATTCTAATAAAATAGCCAAATTCATTTATCTCTAAAGATATATTATGTTCACCATCTTTAAGCAAATCATAAACTTTACTAAATAAAAGAACCAATCTCTTTTTATAAACTTTTTTATGTTCATTGATAGTCTTTTCAACAAACTCTCTATCCAACATTTTTTACTCCTGCATATTTTAGAACAGATATGTGCATAGATTTATATATATCTAGTTTTAGCTTCTATTGGGAATATTTCTATATCATTATCTTTATATAAAATAAATGGTGTAAAACCATAACTATTAGTTTTTAAAAGATTTTTTAAATCATCTAAATTATCTTCTTTAGAATATTTATTTAATATTCCTTTAACCTCATAGCTATTTATATTATTAAGCATTTGAAATCTTGATACACCATAAGCATCTTTTCCAAATGCTATATTTGTATAAGGATTTATTTCATCTATAAAATTATCAATATCTTCAATATAGAGAATTTGAAAATCTTGATTATTTTCTATATTTTGAGAAAAATTTACATTATTTGAAAGCTTTGTAAATAGATGAATATTGTTATCTAATAACTCCATTTTGTAGTATTTTAAATTCAATAATACATCTTCTATAAAGCTATCTTTATTAAACAGCTCTAACTCTTCTATTTCGTTTGGGCTATATGTTTTTTCAAACAATAAGCAAATATTTAATTTTTCACAAACATACAACACTTTAAAAACTTTTAGTTTTACCTTTTCCAAATCACCAACTTTTATTAAACACATAAATTTTCCTTTTAACTAGCTTTTTTTAAATTTGATTTATCTTTTGCATAAGAATAAAAATCCATTAAGAGCTTAAACAAGTTTTTATTTACTCTATTAAAATGAATTCTTTTATCTTGATCTATTTTTGTAAAATATAAATAGTAAATTTGTTCTTTCAACTCAATCTCAATAGTTTCAAGTTCCATCAAATCTTTTAGTAATACATCTAACCTATTTACAAATGTTAATAAATCAATTTTCTGTAATTTATTTACATTTAGAACTTCTCTAAAAGTAAAATATTGCCCATAATCATCATATTGATAGTGTCCTACTGAATTAGTTCCAGTTATCTTACAAAAATCCAAATTACTCAAAATCCCAATAGGATTTATACTTTCTCTATGTAAATGAAATTTATAATCTTCTATCTTCTGTAATTTTTGTTCTTTAGTCATTTTTTTCTCCTCATATTTATTGTTTTAATCATTTTTTCTCCTAATAACCATAGATTATTAGTTCATTATTTTCAAAATCAAAGTTCTTATAGATATTTACTAGCTCTAAAATTGTTTTATCTTTTTTCCAGCATCTTGTAAGAGAATAAGGATTAGTTGATTCAAAATCATCTATAAAATGATATGTTTCTTTAAAATCACCAATTTCACTTACAAGATTTGATTGTAAATATCCAAGCAATAGTAATTTTGTTTTCTGTAATTCCTCTTCATCTAAAAAGCATTCTTCAAAAGCTTTGTATTCTATAAATTTCTTATCCTTTTTTAGAATTTCTTCTTCACTCTTTAAGAAAAAATCTAATTCATATTGTTCATTATTAAACCCATTTTTAAAAATAGTGTCTAAAGAGTTTATATATAGTTCTTCTTCATAATTTTTGGTTACTAAAATCTTAAGAAGATTAGTAAAAGCATTTAGTTTTGTAAGATAAACAAACATATCATTTCTCAAATCATTTGCAATAGCTTTTAATGCTTCTTTATCCACAATAAACAAATCGTGTTCTTTTGTTATATCTTCATTGAACCTTTCATTTAAAAAAATTGGTTTAGAATATTTATCTCTTATTAAATCAATAAAACCAACATATTTTCCAAACTCTTGTATATGTTTATCATTTGGAATATCTCCAACAAATGTATAAGTTTCAAACTCATCTTTATCAATTTTTAATAGATTATCACTATGCAAGATAGTATTTAATTCTTTGCAATTAGAAGCATTCTTTATACTATCTAACCTACTTTTTTTAATACTTCCTAAATATATTCTGTATCCCATTTTATTTTCCTTCCTTATTTATAAAATCAATCACAACATAATGTGGAGTTTGATTTGCAACTTTATTTTTTAATTCAAGATATTGTTCTTCTAATGAAAACTGTAAATCTTCATCTTTAATTGTTTTACCTATATCAACATTTGCTATATGTTTATTGTTTCTATCAAGCAAACTAAATTTTGCTATTAGTTCTAGTTTCATTAAAGCCCACTTGAAATTAAAATAGTTATATACATAATGAAAATAGTTAAAACTAAACAACAAAATATTAAGCCACCAAAAAGTAAAAATCTTTTATCAGAATTCATAATTATCTATCCCTATTCTTTGAATATATTTTGTTTATTTTGTATTTCATATCCATGTACCTTTAAATTAAATTTTTATGTATTAAAAATAGACCAACAATATATGGAACTAAAACAATCAATAGCCCATATATTTTTTTAGGTTTGTTAGCTAAAAAACAATAAGCTGAAACAACACTAATTGGTAAAATAAAAATTAATATATAAAGCAATGCTTCGTAATTCATTTTATGCCTTTAAAGTTAAATACTTTACAGGGAGCAAAGATAGAAGTAGAAAAACTAGGTCTAAAAAAAAGGAAAGGAACATCTATTTTTACTCTCTATAAAATATTTTTTGTCAAATTGTTTTTTATTATCTCTCTAATTTGCTCCTCTTTTATTTGCATATTAAATTTAATATCAACTTGCCAACTCTTAAGTTTTGTTTTATTTACTATTGAAATTGGAATAGATAAAATTATCTTTATAATATTTTCTAGTATCTCATTTTCTTCTTTTGATTTAAAGTTAAATCCTTTAATAGAATTTATAAAACAAGCTAAGTAGTTAACATCAACTATTTTTATTTCATCTTGTATTTTTTTAATATATTTATAGTTTTTATATTTATTACAAGTTGTATTTTTATTTTCTAAAAGCAAAGTTATTCTAATTATTTGCTCTAAGCTTTCATAATGTTTTGGTGTTTTAAAATTTAATACTTCTATGATATTTAAATAGTAAGCTAGAAGTTCAACATCAATTAATGGGTATCTATTTTTTATTGCTAAAATTGTTTGATTAGATTTAATCCTTGAATATTTCTTTTGTAACCTTTCTTTTTCTTTTTTGTAGAAACGAGCTACTACAATGTAAAACACTTTTTCACTAAAGTCTCCTCTTAAAAATATCTTTCTTGATGTATAATGAACAGCATAGTGGTTGAATTTTTTTAAATCATAATATATAATTTTCAATGCTTGTCTCTTTACCAAACTTCTTACAGACTTCTCTAAAATTGATTGTTCCATTGCCTTAACCTCCTTTCTTTCTTCAAAAACACTTTTTTACTTAAACAACTACCCCCTGTATTATATTTATATAATGGAGCGACACTGCTATGTTTTTAGCCTTTTTTATCAAAAACACTACTTTGTAGTTACATATATTGGACACTGTAATATTTATATAAATTTTAAATTTAATTTAATTCCTCAGAAAAGAAATCAATTCTTTATAATCAAATATATACACTAATCATATATAGAAATATTACAATAAGATATATAAAGTTAATCTTAATATATATTTAATAAACATATTATATAATTACTTCATATATATTAAATATAAAGGATATAAACAATGTCAACTAAAAAAGACAAACTATTGCAAGAGATAAGTAAAAGAATTCAAAAGGCAGAAAAGAGGAATAAAAAAGTAATGCTTTCTTTTACAGAAAATGAATATAAAAGCTTACAGAATATAGCAAATAGTTTAAATACTTCTATACCAAATCTAATTAGAAAAACTATTATAACAACAGGAATAATTTCTGATGAAGAAAATAATATATCAAAGTAAACTTTTATAAGGCAAGAAAGTGTTAGGAAAAACTCATATAGTAAATTCTATTGCTATTGCATCTATTCCATTAGCATTTGGTACACAAATAAATATAAACTATTCAATCTTTTTAGGGCTAGTTTCTCTAGGTTCTATATTGCCTGATATTGATGAGCCAAATAGTTTAATTGGAAGAAAAATGCAATATTTATCATATCCAATAAATATTATTTTTGGTCATAGAACAATAACTCATAACTTACTATTGTTTACTATTTTAGGAATATTTCTTTTTATGCAAGGCTATAACTATTTGTTTGCAGTTAATATAGGTATTTTATTGCATATTTTGCAAGATTCAATAACATATCAAGGTATTAAAAATGGATTATTTCCATTGCAAAGATTTAACTATAACTTTGTGCTATTACCAATAATATTAAGGTTTGCAGTTGGTAGCATAACAGAATATATAATATTTATCTTATCAATCTTATTTTTACTAATAGCAATTTATATTCAATTAGGAATTTAAAAAATGACTGTTGTGTTAAAAAAGAGTGTCAATAAAAATGAAAGATACTATAACATATCAATCTTAGCTAACTTGTTCGGAGATTATATAGTTGAAAGAATATTTGGCAATACTAGATATTCATCACCAACTGGTCATCTAAAATCTATATTTACAAATAAAAAAGAAGCTTACTCTTATCTTGAAAAAATATTATCAAGTAAGATAAAAAAAGGATATAAAATATTTAGCTCAAGCATTGATACAAATTATGAACACAAAAGGAATATCTAAAATGCTACTTAGACTAATAACTCTTTTATCATTACTCTATATAGCTTATTTTCAACTTGAAATTAACTCTTTTAGAAATATTGAGATATTAATTTTAGAATATTTAAACTACTTAGAATTAGCTATAGAAGATATAAAAAATTACTTATTAAAACTATTACAGGAATAAACAAATTATGACTAAAAAACTATTATTTTTAATTACCATTGGATTATTAACTTCAACTCAAGCAGCAGAACTAAAAGGGAAAATAATTTCAATAGCTGATGGAGATACAGCAACATTACTTGTTTTAGAAAATAAAAGCAAACTTCTAAAACCACTTGAAATGGAAAAAGTTAATATAAAAACACAATATCGAATAAGACTAAACGATATAGATGCTCCAGAAAAATCTCAAACTTTTGGTAACAAATCAAAACAAAATTTATCAAAATATATTTTTGGTAAAGATGTAACTGTTATCTATGACAAAAAAGACCAATATGGAAGAATACTTGGAACGATATATTTAAACAATAAAGATATAAATTTAAAGCAAGTAGAAGATGGTTTCGCTTGGGTATATAGACAATATTCTAAAAAAAAGAATTACCTAAAAGCTGAAAAAGAAGCAAGAAATCTCAAAAAAGGATTGTGGGCAGATAATAATCCTACAGAACCTTGGAATTATAGGAGAAAATCTAAATGAAAGATATAGATTTTTTAGGATTTTACAATAGAAATCGTTTATACAAAGATATGTTTAAAAAAACTACACAATTTCTAGTATTACTTGATATTAACGAGTTTTATTTTGTAAATTATTACTATTCAGAAAAGATAGGAAATAGAGTATTAAAGCAAATTGGTAAAAAAATAAAAACCTATTTTAAAATAAAAAAACTATACAGAAGTGGAGATCGTTTTATTCTTTTATTTCAAGGAATCAATTTTACAAAAAAAGAACTACATAAGCTTTTAAATTCATTTATACATGACACAAAACTAGAGCCAATAAAATCATCTAATGGAAATATAGTACTAAATATTACAGCTGGAATAAGTTCTGGACCAAAATTTATAGAAGAAAGTGAATTTGCAATTAAATATGCAAGACATCATAAATTGGAAGTTGTTTTTTACGAAGATCCAATTCTTGAAGAACTAGTAAAAAACAACCTTGCAAAAAATATAATTACAGAAGGAAATCCTTTAGTTCATTATCAACCAATTGCAGATCAAAATAAAAACATTGTAAAGTATGAAGCTTTATTGAGAATAGAGCATAATGGTTTTATACACTATCCTGATAGTTTTTTAAAAACTAGTAAAAATATCAAGTTATATAATCTATTAACTAAAAAAGTTGTATTACAAGCATTTGAAGATTTTAAAAATAGAGATGAAAAAGTATCCATTAATCTATCATTTGAAGATATAGACAATAAAGAGATAAATGAGTATATAAAAAATATTTCAAAAGAATATGCCAATATAAAAAAAGTTGATTTTGAAATCACAGAAAGTGATGCAATAAAAGATTACAAGAAAGTACAAGATTTTATAAATGCAATTACAAATTTAGGAGCTTCATTCAGTATAGATGATTTTGGTATAGGATATTCAAATTTTGGTATTTTAAGAGATTTAGAAAGAATTGAAACAATCAAAATAGATGGTGAATTTGTAAGAAACTACAAGACAAATATGAGATATAAAATCTTATTAGAAAACATAGTAAATTTAGCAAAAAAAATGGATATTAAAATTGTTGCTGAATATGTAGAGAATGAAGAAATTTTTAATTCAATGAAAGAATTAGGAGTGGATTATTTTCAAGGATATTATATTGGGAAGCCAAATTTAATTAAAGAGTTATTTTTGTGCAAAATTAATTTTTAACCCTCGGTAACATATGTTTGACATAATCTAAAATTTTAGATATAATCAAAAGTTTATACTATAATTTAAACACTGATGTTCGCAATTATCCATCTTAAAAAAACTATTTTAATTTAAAATACAAAAAAAGGATAAGAAAATGTATGATAAAAATCTTACATTCGAGGAATATCAGGCTACAAGGTCTTTAGTGTCTCAAGACATTAAAAAAATAGAAGAAATTCTTTCTTACTCAAGTTGTAATGAGTTCACAATGGGAATTCATAAAATAAAACAAATATTTTTTGATAATCATATAGTTTTAAATTTTTATTATAACCCAAAGACAGAAATAATTTTAGAAATAAAGATATTCGGGAATAATATTTATGATGTTGATAAAAACAAACTCAAAGAATATTTAAAAATTTTTGAACTTTTCCAAGCCTTAAATACAAAGACTTGAAAAAACCCAAAAGGGAAAATCTCTCTAGGAGATTTTTTTCTTTTTTAAAACAAAGAACCATTCATAAAACAATTTAATTGTTCATCTGAATAGCCTGTTTCATCAACATTATTTAGTGTTGATTTGAATGAATCTAATTTTGTAGAATTATTATCTAAAATATCACTTAGATATTCATACATTTTTTCAAATACTTCAACTCCCTTAACTTTAAAAATATATGTATAATCTTCTCTTGAAGATTTTGAATATATTTCTCTATTAAGTTGTTTTCTATATTCATTTAATTGTGAAATTTCTAAGTATAAATGATTCAAATCATATCCATAACTTATACTATAACAATCATCAAGTGGACCTCCTCCACATCCTTGATGTCCTGTATAATTACCTGATTTTTTGATATATGAAATAATGTTTTTTCTAAAATCAACTGCATCTTTTGCATCATTGATAAAAGAATAAAACTCTTTTTCATCTTTAACAAATTTTTTTGAAAAATCTAATAAAGAACCTTTTATTACTTCATTATCAGTTAATGGCTCTCTATATGGAATATTTAATTTTTCTCTTAACCAAGAACAAAATTCTTTATCATATAAATCATAAAACTTTGACTCTTCATCATACAGTTCTATTTTTAATCTAGCTCCATAATATGAAGCATAAAATCGTTTTTTTACTTCACCTTTTTTAGTAATTTTATGAACTTCTCCATTTAAATATATTGAATATATATCTTCTACATATGTAGATAATCCAAAATACATTCTTAATTTACTATATAAGCGACTTAACATTTCTCTATCACTTATAGGCTCTGATGTCAAATATTCATCATACTCAAAGTCAAAAGAGTCATATTCTTTTTCTGGATTCTCAAAATAAAGAGTAATACATTCTTTTACAAATGCTATCATTTCTTCATTATTTTTAGGAATATCTTTTAAGTAATCATCAAGGTCAAAAAGATAGTAATCATTTATACAATCCCAAAAACTTAAATCTTTAATTGATATTCTCTTGTTTTCTTTTTGTATTTCAGTTTCAATAAAAAGAGATAATTGAGCAGAATTAGTTTTATCAAAATTGATTAATTTATCAATATATTTTAAAACATCTTCTGCAAAACCTTCTTTTCTATCTTTTTTTATTTTTGTACAAAGCCAAGCTTCATATTCAATGAAACTTACTTTATCTTTAATTTTGTTTTTACAAATAAATAGATCATAAATTTCATGTTCTTCTACTTCAACAATATCAAAATGTTTTTTTAAAGTATCAAAACTTGAAATTTTAGGCTTTTTACTTTTTGAAGGCTTTTCTTCAAACTCTTCATCATAAAAATCATCATCAAATTCTTCTAAATTATCATCTTTTAAGCAGCACATTTATTGCTCCTTATATTTGAGTAGCATTTGCAATAGCTTGTGATAATTTATCTTCACTATTATTAAGTGCTTCAAAAAGTTCATCTTCATTATTATACTTATCGATAATCTTAATTGCTTCAGCTCCTTGAGATATCTCAATAAAACCAAAATCATATGCTTTTTTGATTAGCACATCTTGCCAATTTGGTTCATCAAATTTACAAGTTTCATAATGATAAGTTTCTTGAGAACCATCAACTTCTTTAAAATCAGACATATTTATTCTGTCATCTAAAAAAAGTTTTTTTGCTTCTTCTTCATTATTTGCTTCTACAGTAGTAGATAGCATTCTTTTTTCAATTATTGTAATTTCATATCTTTGCATTTTTTATCCTTTAATTTTTATATTAACTTCTAAAATCAACTTAGAAAGCTACTTCTCTTGTCATAATTCCACCAATACACTCACCATTCATACAACGAGTGCTTTCAATTTCACCTTTTCTTCGATGAATTCTTATAAAGTTGTATTTATTATCAGCTTGAAGCTCCGATAATGATTTTATATGATTAATATTCCATTCAATTAAAATATTTAATGCTCTTTCACAATCTTCTTTACTACCATTTGCATAAGAAATTGGACGAATATGTCCTTTTATATCAAATTTCTTCATTAAATCTTTTGGTGTAAGACTTCTATCTTTATTAAATACTTCCCATGCTCTTTTGGTATAAGCACCGTTAGAATCACAAATATTCAAATATTCTTCAGTAGATAGTTTATTACCACCATTTTCAAAAATATAATTGTAAATAGCAGAATCACTCCAAGCAAGAGCCATAAGCATATAAGTTTCAGTGAATTCAGATTTAGTAACATATGGTTTAAAGGATAGACATAATCTAAAATATTTATCTGTCCTTTCTAAAACTTTTTTATTAATTAAATCTTGTATTTGTGAAAGTAATTCATCAATTTCAATATTAGGAATATCAGAATAATCAATATTTACAAGCTCTACATCTTCAATATTTTTTGTATCATGATTTAAATCTTCAATAAAATCAAAGATATTTGTTTGAATTTTACTCATATAAATATCCTTATAAAATATTAATTTAAGGCCCAAACACCTCTCTCAACATTTGTATAATGTTTTTGAAGCGTTTGGCGAATCTTAGCTTTCCAGTTTTCGTTTTTAGCAATTAACTGTCCAGCAACTTTTTCTATTTCTTCATAGATAGTATTTAAATCAGCTTTTTGAAGCTTCATCATTACTATTCTTATGCAATTTCTCCAAGTAGTAGCTACCCTGCTTTGAAGTTCACTTGCAATATCGAAAGATACTGCAAAAAGAGATTTACTTTTTTTCTTCCAAATTAAAAGATACTCATGTAAAATAGGTACAAAGTTCCCATTATATACACGATTATCAGATAAGCAATTATGTTGTAGTTTAATAGCTACAGATAACAGTTCATCTTTTGGCATCATAGAAATTAAATCAGCTTGATAGCTTTTAAATTTTCCACTACCAAGTGTTCCACCTCTTTGATCTCCAATAAGAGTGCAATATATACCACCCTCTTTTGTAGCTTCTCTTTGGTTTAGTAACATAACTTGTGATTTTGAGATAAACTCTTCTGGAGTAATACAATGAGATGTATCTCCATGAATTATTTCATTTCCATAAACACTTCCACTATATTTAATCATTGAATGATAAGGAGGGTGAGTAAAGCAAATATCTGCTGGATGTGGTAGTTGATTTAAGATATAATCTTTTGTAAAATCTTGACCTTTATATAAATCAAGACCTACATAACCTACTTCCATTTCTTTGCAAACATCTCTACTCGTTCCAGAACCTTCACAAGCATCAACAAATAGTTTTGGATTAAAGTGTTCAATTAACTCTTTAATAACAAAACCACTTGTATTGCCTCTCCATTTACTATCTCCATAAGTACCTCTTTCAGGAAAACTCATTACACTTTTCATTTTCTTCTCCTGAATGGCATTAATGTTGTTTTACATCAGAAAGATAACTATCTGTTTTACAATTAGGACAACCTTTTATCGGTTCCCTATCATCTTCACAATCATCTAATTCCTCTTCTTCTCCTTGCCATTCGCAATTAATGCATCTAACAAGTTCTTTTGGTTGCCAATCATTTTTTAATGGTTCAATAGGCTCATCTTCACCATTCATAGTATGAAGTTCCCCATCAACCATCACAACATTTATTGACAAATCATCAATTAGATAGACTCTATTCCCCCAGCAACTTATCTCTTTGTATTTTGCAATTGAACCATTGTTTAATTCAAGATCAGGATTAGGTTCTACATAGGTACCTGAAAGATGTAAATTTTTTTCTTTTTTCCAACACCAAGAAGTATCATTTTTATCTGTATCATATAAATACCCACCAAATTCATATAATGTGAAGTTAGTGATTGTATGATCTTTAAAAATAACACCATAATCATTTACAAAATCAACCTTATCACCAATATTGAATTGGTTTTTAGCTTGATACACTTTTTTAAGCAAAGAAAATATTTCTTCTTCACTTGAATTAGCATCTATTTGTTCAATGATTTTCTCAATATCAAAGTTGTTTATTAAAACTCCAATTTGAGTATTTTTTAGACTATTCTCTTGAAGTTCAACTTTCCAATTTCTTTTGAAATGTGTTTTTTCACTACTGAAAAAATCTCTATATTCAATAATTGCTTTTGCAATTTTTAACAATTTTTCTTCTATTTTTTGAGCCATAATTTTTCCTTTTAGAAACAAAACCCAATCAATTCAAATAGACAATACTTTATCCTCTGCAATGCAGTCAAATTAAAGATTTATATGTAATTTGTTAGATGATTAGTTTTGTTAGTTTTTTATTTTTAAAATAGAGTACCTGTTGCAAAAGTTTCAAGTAATTCTGGACTATAAATAGCCATAGCTATAGCACTTGCAATTTGAACTCTTTGTATGTTTTTGATAATAAAACCTTGTGCATATTTTGAATAATATGCGATTTTATTATTTATTAAATATTCATTAAAAGCTTTGAAATTAGGAATTCTCTCACTAATTTTCATTACTTTTAATTTTTCACCAGTTTTTGTATGTTCAAAATCTTCAATTGTTGAGTTTTTTATTAACTCTTCAAACTCTTGTTTTTGGAGATGCTTTATCTCTTCAATTTTATCACCAAGAGTCCCGTTAAAAGACAAAGTAGATCTTCTTTTTTCATACTCTTTAGTAACTTCTTTTAATTTATCTGGCTCTTTTGCTTCTAAATCAGTGATTATTTTGTTTATATCTTTGTCTCTTTCTAGCATATTTATCATATGTGAATTCATCTCGACACGCTCTTTTTTAACCATATATTCAAGTGTTTTACTTGGAATAAAACTTGTTTTTTCTATGTCATAAAGATATTGGTATATCTCGACACAAATCTCTTCTGAAAAAAGATTAGATTCTCTAAGCTTTAAAGCATATTCATCATATTCACTATAGTATTTTTTTACAAATTCTATATCTAATAACAAATCTCTTTCAATTAAAGAAATAGGTCCAAAATGAACAAGAGAGTCTCTAAAATTTTTATATTCAGTCCAGTTTATCTCTTTGACTAAAGAATTTTTCAATTTAACTCTAAAGTCTAAATTTTTAAATCCATTACAACCAATAATGTTATCTACATTATCAAATACATTTTTTTGAAAGTTTGAAAGATACTCAAAATATTCGATATCACTTAATTCTGCTTTTACAACCGAATTTAGCTTTATGAATATTTTTGCAAATTGGTTTTCAATTACATCTACCCAGTTCTCTACACTAGTCTTTTTACTCATACAACCCCACATAAAAATATCTTTAAAAAGCACTAATGCTAAATTCTGAATTCCTAATGTTGAAGGTTTGTTTTTTATGATTAAATCAATAGTATCTGCTTTCACTAATGAGTAAAGCTCTTTTTTCTCTTTTAAAGATATTTTAATTCCCTCTTTGATGATTTCATCGATTGATTTTTCAACTCTTTTGAATTTAGTATCAATTTTTAGAAACAGATCAACATCTGTGTTTACTACTTCATAATAAGAAGTTTCATAAAATAATTCCCAAAGTTTTAACATCTCACCTTTTGTTTCATTGTCAAAAGAGTTAAAGTTAAAATAAAGCCCTTCAAATTCCTCATAATGAGATCTTGATTTTATTAAATCTAAATCTGCATCACTCCAGATAATTCTTGAAGTTTCATTAGCAAATAAAGCTGCTATTTCTAAAGCTCTTGCTATAACTTCTTTTGGATCATTATAGTAATTATTTTTTCTAGCAGCTTCAATTTTAAATTTATCTGGTATATTCTCAAAATCTATCTTACTAGATAATTTACTTATCATGTAATTTACAAATTTTGAGTTATTTATTTGTTGATTACCAATATGAATGCAGTGAGCAATTTCGTGTAATAAAGCACTACTATCTCTCACATCTTCAGCTACTATATTTAATCCACCAAGGTATAATCCTTTAGCATTATGATTTCCCAATTTTCTAAACTTTAACACAAATTTTTCTTTAATGTTTATCTTTAATCTTTCGATTTGAGAAATTACATTAAATACTTTTTTTGGATCTCCATCTGCATCTATTTCAATAGCTTGTACATACTTAAATGTACATTGTTTTAGATGTTCAGATAATTCAGAAATAATTGAAAGTTTGTTTTTATGAGAATTAGCTAGTTGTCTAACCCCTTTAGTATCAATATAAGTAGAGTTTTGAATTACATCATCTATACCACTTCTACAAAAAGAAGTGTTAAATTCTGATAATTCATAATAATCCATCTTGCTTCTAAATTCATTAAAATTATGGTTTATTAAACCAATTTTTTCAATAAGATTATCAGCCATTACAGTAGATGGATATAATAAAGCTTTTTCTATATCAGAAGTAGCTGTTTCATATCTAACTAATGTTTTAGATAGAGTATTTAACTCTTTTTTGCTTACACCAAAAAGATTATTATAGATTTTATCTATAAGTTCACTTTTTTTCATTTGAAGTCCAGGGATAAACTCAACTCCAGATAGAGTTATTACTCCATCTTTATAGGTGCTTCCAAAAAAACTCTCTACACTATTATCTAGTATATCAAGTTCTTGAATTAAACCATTTTTTATTGAGTTTATAATTCCTAAGCTATCAATTAAATATGTAGCAGTTTTATCTATGTCAGACTTAAAGTCTTCAATAAACTCACTTCTACTAATACTTGTGTTTAAAGCTATTGAAGTTTTATCCGTAAAGATAATTGCTCCAGCTTCATTCAAAGCTACAATTTTTCTTAATTTATTTTGATGTTTATTTACATCTATTAAGCTATTTCTACTCATTTTAAGCCCTTCTTTTATAAAAAGGACAGACACCAATCCCCAAAAGGGAATGGATTTTGTCCTACCCCCTTTGGGTTTATTGGTTAGCCTTTAAAGGCAACTTAAAAAATATTAATTCGATTTGTCAATTAAATATTCATATAAATATTTTGACTTCCTCTATTTCCTACCCAACCTGTAATTAGTTGAATATCATCTTTTTTATTTACTTGATAGACAATTGTAGAACTACCGATAGTAATTTCCAAATCTTTATCTCTTTCAATTTTTTCAAGATTATTTAAAACATAAAGATATAAAGGCATAATTGCACTTAGGTCAAATGCTCTTTTTAATCCTGAAACCCAAAAATGTTCTTTTGGAACAATTTTTAAAGATGGAGGCTTTGCATATGTGATTACTCCCATTGTTTTCCTCCAAAATATTCTTCTCCAAAATCAGAAATTCTTTCAATATCCTCATCTGTACAACCAGGTTCATCTTCAAGAGTACTAGAATTAAAGAAATGTTCAAAAATTTCCATTTCAGTCATTCCTTCAACTTTCTTCCATATTTCTTGTTTAATATTTTCTTCTTCAAGTCCTAAAGACAATGCACCATAAAAATCAAATAGAAATAACGGAGAGTTATTTTCGATAAAGTTTTGAAGTTTTTCCATATTACAACTCCTCAAAAACATTTAATGTAGCTTCTTTAATAAAAAGCTTTACATTGTTTGGATTTTTAATTGGTTTATAATGGCAATCACTTCTATCTTTTTCTAACTTTCCATATTCTTTTGTAGCAGCTTCAACAGCTTTATCTAAAGAGTCAAAAACTCCTAGTTGAACTACATCATTATCTGAATACCAAGTATCTCTTTCTTCAAGAATATAGATATTTTTTGGAATAATATTTTCAGATAATCTAATTAAATCTTCCAATCTCATCTGCATTAAATTTCTAATATCTCTTGCACTCTCTAGTTCATAAGCTTCACAAACCTGAAATCCATCAGGATATTCATTTTTTTTGTTATTCATAAAAATATCCCAATCATTATCCATATTTGGAGTATCACAAAATATATCTCCTAAGATATATTCTTTTACTTTATTTTCTGTATTTGCCATTTTAATCTCCTTGATGAAAGAAATAGAACTATCCCATAGGGATAAATTCATATCCCTAGCGGGTTAGCCTATTAAGGCAACTTATATTTTTTAACAACAGATACAAATTTTTTAAAAAATTCTTCCATCGATTTAAATGGAGCTTCTCCACTTAATGCAAGTTTTCTCACATCATTCATATCTCCAAATTCTGGATTCCAAGAACACAATTCAGGTATTACTCCTGCATTTAAGCATTTTTGAGCATATCCATCATTATGAGATTCATAATATTTGATTTTGTTCAAATCTAAATATTTTTTTTGAATCTCTATCTCTTGTAATCCTTTTTTGTCTTTTGCAAACCTTTTAGTAAATTCTTCACAACTGATAGTTACTGAGCCATATGTTGCCATACGACCTGCATTATCAGGGTCAAGCATAATCCTTAAAGTTTGACCTTTTAACAAATTCAAATGTTCTTCTTTTAAACCATTAGTTCCTGGGCTTCCAATAAAAAGAAAATCTTTACCATTGAAAGTTTCTTCATTACATAAAGTATCTGGACCACCTTCAACTAAACATTTAATTGCATTTTTATTTGCAATAAAATCATAAGTTAATCCAAAAGGAGCACTTGAATACAAGTCATTATTTGACATTTGTATCTCTTTCATATGAGATTTACTCATCCATTTTTCTGGTTGAGTTGGTCTAAACATAAAAGATGTTACAAGATTTGTTTGGTAAATATGAAAAGATGGGAATGTAATTACTCCGCCTTGCTTTATATACCAAAGTTTAAATTTTAATGGAGCTTTTTCATGCTCTACATCATTTAAGATATTCAAATCCACTAATACATCCTCTCCAAACCATTTAATTAACTTAAGAGTTAATTCATCAAATTTTTCAACTGGAATAAATCCAAGTTTATTAATTGATGAGTGGTTTAAATTCACTTCTCTTTTTGAAAAATATTCAATCTTTTTAGCTTGATCTTGTTCTAAAGAAAAATTATAAATGAATGTGTAAATAAGCATCATCTTAAACTTTAAAGGCAAAGAAACATAATTTTTAAAACCATCTTTTAAATTCGCATCTCTTTTTAAAGATGGAATAAAATATTTTATTTTTTTCTCCTCTTTTACTTTAGGAGCTACAACAACTATTGGTTTTTTAGGCTCATAGTTTTCATCTTCATAATCTAATTGAAAGTTAGTTATAGCTGCTATTTTTTCAACAGCTTCTGGATAACTAACTCTTTCATATTCCATTACAAATTTAATTGCATCACCTTTAACCCCACAACCAAAACAACTATAAATTTGTTTTGAAGGACTTACAACAAAAGATGGAGTTTTTTCTCCATGAAATGGACAACAAGCTTTAAAATTTGTACCATTTTTCTTTAACTCAATAAAAGAATCAACAACATCAACAATATTGATATGTTGTTTTAATCTTTCGATTGATTCTGTCTTTATCATTGACATTATTTTTCTCCTTTATATATTTAATACTCTTCTTGCAATTCTTGTAAAAGTTCTGCAATATTTTCTCTTGATTCCCAATCCATTTTACATACCTCCCATTGCTATCAATAACACTAAAGAAATGAAAATAGAAATAGTGTAAAACACTGCTTTGCTTCCTTCTTTTTGTGTAGCAAATGTTTCATATGCAGTAATTGGAATAAGATAATAAGCTAAACCAATAAATAGGTTTTTGCTTATATAAACTAGTATAAATGGAATAATTACACTATGTACAATTCCAATAAGAAGTGATTTATAATTAATTTTTGTCATTTTATTCTCCTTTAATGACATTAAAAGAGATATAACTATCCCATAGGTATAAGTTAATATCCCTAATGGGTAAGTCATAAGACAACATTTTGTATAATCCCTAAATTTAATAAGGACCTTAGTATTGAAAAAAAGCTATCTAATAATCTATATTCTAACAATCATTCCAGCTGCAATATTTTTTATGAGCAATTTAGAAGGCTCTAAAGAAGCTGCAATATTTTTATTGTTTTGTGGATTCTTTTTAACATTTTTAAATTGGAAAAAAGACTCTGATTGGAGAGTGAAAGATTTTATAGATAAGGCTTTTTAGTTAAATTATTCTAAGCCAAGTAGAACCTTTCGATTCTTTTCTATACTTAGCATAAATATCAGGTTGCTCAACTCTTAATAGATTTACATCTACTGAATATTGATCTCCTGAACTTTTACATAATGAAACAGTTGTATCATCACATTTCGCAACAAAAGTATTTGTTGTTTCCATAAACGACTTAACTGTCTCTTTTATATTTTTAATCTCTTTTTCTGCTCCTTGAAGAGTTTTCAATTTCCGAATTGAAGATTTGATATTAAAAGGTAATTGTTTATCTACTCCTTTAGAAACAGCTTTACAATCACCTTTAAACGGACACATACTACAATAAGCTTGTATTTCTGCTTCTGGTTCAATACCTTTTTTGATAGCATCTGCTAAAACATCTGCTCTTTGCATTGCCATGTCAAAAAGGGTTTTGTTTTGCTCAACTGGGAATATTCCATATTCAGATTCTGTTGAGATAACAAAAATCAACCCATTAACCGTCCATTTATCACCGCATTGCTCTTGTAATAGTCCCATTTGTATTTGAATTTGCAACACATACGATTCATAAAGCTCTATTGTATTTTTAGTGCTTTTAGCTTCGACTATAGTTGCTTTTTTTCTCTCTTTGTCGTAGATTACAAAATCCAAGTGAGGTTTTAAAGCAAATCCATTGCTAGTTTTTGCATTTTTTATCTCCACTTGTTCTTTGAAAGTTTCACCATGCAAGAATTTTCTTACAATATTCTCAAATTGATGTCCTCGTTCAAAAGTAAGAAGTTGAGAAATATCATCTTCTTTTTTTGCAACTTTAGACAAATATGCACTTCTAAGGCAACCTGATATATCAGAAGCTCCAATATATTTTGAACGATCACCCAAAGAATTTTCTGTATCTTTTTTTAAAGCTTGTCTAAAATTACTTTCAAATTTTGCTTTTAATAAAGATACTTTATTTGTATTATTTGCACTCATAACCAACCTTTTATAAAAAGGACAGACCAATCCCCAGAGGGGAATGGAACTAGTCCTAAACCCCTTTGGGTAAATTAGCCTTTAATGGCAACTATTTTGTTTTCTATTAAATTCTTGTTCTTTTATAGCTATTGCAACTGCTTCAGCTACTGAATAAGATTCATTTTCTACAAGTTGAATAGCAAAAGAATATATTTCATCTATTACTCTATTATCTCGTAGTCCTTTATAAATTATTTCATTTATAATTTCATCTTGCATAATCATTTCAATTCCTAAAATAATGTATCTGCAATTTTTTCATCACTGATATTTTGTTGAGAATTTGAATTAACATATTCATCAATCATTAGATCAAGTAATTTCAAGTCAGCCAATACTTCATTAATCCCTTCAGTATCCTCTTTAGTAAGACCCAAAACATCATTAACAAACACTTTTATCTGTTCATTATCTAATTGTTTTTTGTTCAAATAACTAAAAAGTTTAGCAGCTGGGCTAATAGGTCCTTTATTTTCTTTTTTTGGTTCTACATTTTTAGGAGCTGGAATTTGAGAAGGTTTTTCAACATACGGAATCGACCAGTTACCTCCATTTTTTACAAAACCATATTCTTCAAGATATTTTTCTTTTCCTTGAAAATTTGAAGCTAGTGCAATACCATTAAATTTTTGTAATTTAATACCTAATTGTTGCAATGCTTGTTCATTTTCAAGAGTTAAAGTTTTATCACTTAAAATATCTGCATTTTCTAAAATAGAATCATTTAATGCTTCAATTTCTTCAAATGCTTCAATTTTTCTACCTTTGGGAATCATAAAATCACCATAAGCTCTTCTTACTGCTTTATGTCTCCAAGTTTGTAGTTTCCATCTATTATCTTTAATGGTTTTTGTTGCTTCTTGAACATAGTTCAAATCAACAAATTTTGTTTGAGTTGGAAGTTCTTTTCTTAGATCTTCTAAAACAACATCAAAACCAATAAAATGATCATCCACCCATTTTGGATCAGCAGTTCTTAAATAACTTTGTTGCATTCTTGAAAGTTTTGATTCAGACTCAAAAGAACCATCATCAAACTTGAAAACAGACTCCATTGTTAATAAAAATCCTTTTTGATAAGCAAGTTGTTGCATACCATTTAAAGGAATTATTGCTTGTGGTAACATAACTTTTATATTGTTTGCTTTTGTATCAAAAGGTATAATATAAACCTCTTTACTTGAAGGACTAATATCTAGTCCAGTTTTTGTAATAATAGATGCAAATCTAACTAACTCTTTTACATCTACAATGCTCAAAAGATAGTCTTGAGTTGCCAGTTCAAGAAAGTTATTTTTAAACTGCTCTTGTTTATTAATTGGAATAACATCTAAGTATTGTTTATACTTAGACAATCCTTCCCCTAATTCTTTTCTTTTATCGTCTAAAATCTGAAGATTAGTTCTTCTATTCGTTGTTTGCATTTCATTACTCATCATAAGCTCCTAAAAACCTACAAAAATCAAATCAACTTAAACAATAATTTACTATCCTTTACAGGACATATTCTAAAAATAGTTGATAGTAAATATATTGATTGTTTAACTTGTTATATAATTTTGTAAGTAAAATTTATTGAAATCCAAAAAGGACTTCCATAAACCGACTAAGAGCAGTATGAAATAAATAGAATAATGGCCTAAGCCGATTATTCAAACTTATTTTCACAAGTTCAAAATCGGCTTATAGAAGCCATTAATTATAAAAAAAGCGAAGCTTCTCTTAGCAAAAAGCTAAAGTTAGAATACTTCGCTATAAAAATATCTAGTATTTTTATTTGGTTAAAACGGGATTTCCTCATCAGCCATATCTTCATAAGCATATGAATTATCTGATTTTTGAGTTTGTTCCCCATCTATTTCAATACCAAATTGACCAGATATATACCCTACTTTTAAAAGTCCAGTATCTCCAAGTTTTTGAGCTTCTTTTAATTTGAAAGTCGTTATAAAAAGTGCATCAGAATTATCTGTTAGATTTTTCTTGCTCTCTTTATCATATCTTTTAAATAAACCCAAAGTACCCTTTGTTACATCGAGTATAATAGTTCCATCTTTTCTCTTTGCAGGAAAAGTTTTACCTATCATTGCAACCTGATCTTGCCCTTGTTTATCAACATATGGTTTCATTAAATCGAATCCACCATCTTCTCTTTTTATAAGAGTTAATGTTGTTCTACCAAAAAAACCTAATTCAATATTACAAAACACACTTTTCGTTTGTGGGTTATATATAACATCTCCGAAATTTCTTTCTTTACCATATGTTCTTTTTATTGTATTTGTATTGTTTGCCATAATTTTTCCTTTTTGATTATTTAAAGAATACACCTATCCATAAGGATAGTGACATATTGTGTATCCTTACAGATTGACTCATATGAGCAACAAATTTTTGACAACAAAAACCCTCCAGAATTAACTGGAAACTAATTTAAACAATAAATTATTTATAGATTAGTTTGCTAAGAATTTAGCAAGATTTTTTGTTTTTTTTATTTGGAGCTTTCATAAAGATATCCATTAAAATTGGAATTAAAGCTACAATAACTGTAAATGTTCCTAGTGCTATTAGCCCTTGAGTTACATTAACCATTTTATTTTCCTTTTTCGATTTTTAATAGCATTTTTGCACCACTTATTAGAATAATTATACCAAAATTTTTAACTAAAAACAATGTTTCTAATGTAACTCCTTCAACTGGCATAAAATGTCCTAATATTCCTGCACTAATAATATTAGTGCCTATGCCCATTATTGCTATTGCTATATATTTTCCATAAAACAGAATTGTATCTCTGCTTATTTTTATTTCTTTTGTTTTTATTATTATATAAAATAATATAAACAATAATATATATGCAAAATATACCATAAACACCTCCTTTGATGTTAGTTTGTTTCCTTAGAAACAATTTTTAAATAACTAACACAAAAAAGGATTTTTAATTAAGTGATGTAAGTACTAGCACTAAAAAAATCATTTTTTGTGCTAGTTATAAACTTGCCTTAATGTTCAGATAGAATCGCAACTTCTATCCCGTTTAAAATGTAATCTATTACATATAAACAGCTTATGCTCTCACATAAGAACGGACTATACTTTTACAATTTACAAAATATTAATAAAAAACTTTGCAAAATGTACCCCACATTTCAACTACCTTATATCAATCTACACTACACACACCACAAATACACAATCACAAAACCTGTATATCTGTCTTAAAAAAGCTTATTTACCCTGCTTTTTCTTCTTTATCATCAGTAGAAGCTTTATTTGATGCTTTACTTAATCTTTGTATTTTTCTATTTAAGTTTCTATTGCTAGTTCTAACTCTAGCTTTTGATAAAAACTCAACAGCCATATTCTCAACAGTTTTAATTTGTTCACACATCATTTGATATTCTGTTCTAAATTTTTGAATATCCTCTGTATTTATCCCTCTTCCTTCTAATCGGTAAAGGTAGTCCATAGACTCATCGATATTTTCTATCGGTCTTACAGTTTCAGCAAGAAATTGTTTATCTTTTATTACTAAAAATTCAACATTTGCACCATGCTCTTTTATAAGATTTGTTGCTCTAGTAATACTCTCATTTTGTAAAAATTGCCATCTTGGAATTTCTACTTCTTTTTTTTGATTCTCTTTTGTTTCAGCCATTAATAAATCCTTATAAATAACAAGATTTTCTTGTTTGAATTATTAAATGTTGATTGTTTGATTGTGATTTGTGTGTAGTGTAGATTGATATTGCTTGTAGTTTACGATCTTTCGATCCAGTCTCTGAACAAACTTCTTAGAATAAGCATAGTAAAAAGCTAAAAAGTGGAGCTTATGATTTCTTCAAACCTTTTAGCTCTTCATTATGCTTACATAAGAAACTTCGCTGCGTTTAGTTGATAGTCTCTATTTTTGTCATTGTTACCATCCAATAGGTATTACCCTATTTGCTACTTTATGTATTTGCTACATAAATGCGGTTTTTACAATTTATAAACTATAAAAGTGGAGATTACTCTTTTAAACCACAGACAAAACCTATCATTTACATTCGTAAATGCTGTACTTTCGAGAGTATGTACAGAATACTGCTAGTCTTTCTTTTTTAGTCGCCTAGCACTTCCCCGCAATTAGAGGGGTTTTAAGTCGGCATTCGACTTTTTTACCGACTTGAATTTCTAATTATCTCATATTAAAAGAAATTCTACCAAGGCTTTTCCAGATAAGAGAGCCTTAAAAAAATTAAAGATTAAAAAATCTAAAAAATGTGTCTGGAAAACACTAGATTAAAAAAATCTTATTCAACTATAAAAGTAATATATGGAATCTTAGTAAAATTTTTATTATTTGTCAATACTTAGTTGATATTTTTAAAATAAATAATCAATCATAGATATACAATAAATCAATCAAAAATACACAAAATCCAAAATTTACAAAAAAACTATTCATCAAAAGTGCCTTTTATTGTTTTAATTATCTTGAATAAAGAAATTAAGGAGGAAATATTGAAAAGATAAATAATTACTTTTTTATTTAGTGTTTGGTGTCTTATTTTAGAAGATTAATTAAAAAAATAGAGGTAAAAAATGAACAAAAAAATATTCTTAAAAATATTTATTCTACTTGGATTATTAGGCATTTCAGCTTTTGCTGGAACAGGTGGGAGTGAAGTAAATGATTGGTACACAGATATTTCAGAAGCTTTAAAAGGTACTTGGGGGAAGATAATAGCGACAGCTTTTCTAGGATTAACAATAATCCTATTTAAAAGTGGAGCAATTTTAGCTGGTATTTTTATGCTAATGGTTGGTTTTGGAGTTGGAATGATTCCAGATATGGTTGATTCAAGATATACAGCATTAATGATTGAAAGTTCTACATTTAATTATATTGAATCTATTCAAAATGGAATTCAAAATATTCTGACAAAAATATATTAAAAGAAGCAAATATGGAAGGAAGATATATACCTAAATTTTTAAATGCTGAACCTCAAATTTTATGGTGGGATTTGTCAGATTTTATTAAAGTTTTATTCTTTATATTTTTTGGAGTTTTATCAAACCACCCATTTATAGGCTTAATATTAGGTTTAATTTTCCTAAAAGTTAGTGATAAACTTGCTTCAAAAAAGGAAGCTGGTTATCAAAAACACTTAGCATATCACTTTGGGCTCTATGGATTAAAAAATAGAGTTCCAGAGAGCTGGTGTAGAGAATTATCAAGATAAAGAGGAAAATATGGAAGATAAAATCAATAAACTTAAAAAAGCATTTGGCTCAAAAGATGGAATAGTTGTTTTAAAAACTCTATTTATAGTAGTTTTTTTTGCAACAACTATAGAATTTTTAATAACAGATTCAACACAAGATTATTTTGTACCAGCATTTGCTCTTTTCACAATATTAGCTAGTGTTTTATTTTTTGAAAAAAAGAAAGATGAACAAAGATGAGATTCTGGGGATTATACAACAGAAATCTAAGACAATTAGATTTATTTAAAGTTTTTTCATTTTTACTAGTATTAACAAATTTATTCCTTGCAATAACTGTAATAAACACTAGCAAAAATAGTAAAATAATAATAACACCTCCTTACATAACAAGCGAATTTGAAAATGTGGGAAATGCATTTAGCTATAGCTATTACGAACAAATTGGTTTTCATTTAAGTAGTGCTTTACTAACTATTAGTCCATCTAATGTTAATAAAACTTTTGATTCTATTCAAGGTTATTTTAGTAGTGATCCAATGGAAGCAAAAGCAATCAAAGATTTTTTAGTTAAAGAAGCTGAACAAATCAAAAAAGACAATATCTATCAAGCTTTTTATCCTTTAAAATTACTAGAAAATCACCAAAATAATAGTTTTACAGTCGAAGGACTTTTAAAAACTATGACAGGTAATATAGCAATGGAAGAGAAAAAAGCAAGAATAAATTTTAATTATAGAGTTAATAATAAAAAACTTGTTATTAAAAGCTTTGAGGTTATAAAATAATATCAATGAGAGCAATATTATCTTTATTTATTATATTTCAAATATCTTTTGCAAATAATAATGAAAGATGTATTGTTCCTGATATACTTCTTAAAACAATAAAAATTACAGAGAATGAAACCTCATATCCATATTTCATAAGAACAAATGAAACCTCAACATTAAAAAAATTCAAAAATATATTAAATGGTTTTGAGTACAAAAAAACAGATGATAATATGTTAATAGATTGTATAAATATTCAGAACTGCATAAATATTTCTAAATCACTAATCAAAAACAAAATCACTAATTTAGATTTGGGTCTTTTTCAAATTAATTATAATAGCTTTAAATACCCATTAGATAACTATTTTGACAAAAATATATCCTATAAAAATGCTTGTAGCATTATTGAAAAAAAAATAAAATTAAACAAAGGTAAATGGAGTTGGGAAGTTTTAGCTAGTTATCATTCAATGACTCCTAAGTATAATAAAATTTATAAAAAGAAGCTAATCGATAATTACATTAAATTATCAAAACAACAGGGCGATAATCCAACTTATAGTTCTTCAAAAATAGAAATAGAAAATTCACTTGTCATATATTGAAGAGACCTTTAAATAATCTTAATACTTAACTATTATAACCTTGTCCTTCTTGGGACAAAATATAAAATATATAATAAACTTCTAAGTATAATTTATTATTAGAAAATAAAAAAATTAAAATAATTTTCATATTTGGTTGTTTTTATTTTTGTTAAATGTTAAAATTCAAAATATATAAATAAAAAGAGAAATTACATGAAAAATTTAATCAATATACTTGTTTTTGTATCAAGTCTTTCTTTTGCTAATACTAATTATTCAGAATTAAATGAACAATCAAGAGAACAAATAAAAAACCAAATGAGAGATAAGATAATTAATAAAAATGATGATTGGCAAAAAAATCCATATTCTTCTGAGTGGGCAAAAAGGATAACTCATCCAGAAAATTGTAGAGGGAAAGGGGCTTGGGATACTAAAATACATGATGTAATGACAATTAGTACAAATGTTATGGGAGAAAGACCTGATGTTTGGCTTAATGGAAAATATTTGGAGTTTGTAAATAGTCAATGTAGTTTAAGTGGTGTTTATTCTATTAGAGGATCAACAAAAAAGTCTTTTGAACAAGTAGTTGATAGATACTTTTATGAAAAAGAAAATGGAAGAGATATTGGTTTTGCTACCTATGCCTTTATAATATTCTTTTCTTTTATTTTTTGGACTATGACTAAATATAAACCTATGAGATTTATATATTAAATTAAAATACTTAGATTTAAAGTATTTGAGAACATTAAATATTTCGTGTCAAAGTAACTCTGATAGGAGGAATCCTATCACACCATAACTTAAATTTTAAGTTCGCTATCTAATCTACCCTCAAAAAATATAGCCAATTGTGAAAGTGTTAAGTTCCAGTTCCACATTGGCATATTCCATTTTTTGTAGCATTTTAAATACCCATATAAAGCAATTTTAAAAGTGAATTATCATTTGGAAATGCACCTTTGGTTTTAGTAAGTTTCCTAAATTGTCTATGAACCGATTCAATGATAGTGTTACTCACCCCAAGGTGTTAACTGAATAAAAAAGTCTACTAGCTTAGGGTCATTCCACCCTATTAGAATCAATCTTTTCAAAATATTCTTTTAATTTTTCAATTCTCATATCTCTATTATAAGGCATTTTTAACTCATCAGCCATCTCTTCTAAAAATCCATCTACATACAAAATAACATTTTTTGCAAATAAATCTTTCCATTCTCTTTCAAGTTCTGGTGACATAGTATTTAACTTCTTGAACATAGAAGAAACTTGAGGTTTTATTATCTCTAAAAATCCAGATTCAATATTTTCAGAAAACAAATTACCATTAAATCTTTTTTTATTCATATTTTAATCCTCTCTTTTGCCTTTATTGATAGTAACATTTCGTAAATGCTCTTGATTTCTCTTTTTTAAATCAGCTTCCTCTGCTGTTATACCCATACTTTCTAAGCTAAATACAACATAATCTCTTCTTGATTTATATGCTAAATTTCCAAATCCATCAATTGTTATATTACTTGTTTCATATTTTAATACATTATCTGATTTAAGTTTTTTTATTAAATTTGATAAATCTTTTTCAATAGTTAAACTTATACCAGCACTTTTTACAAACTTTGTAAAAATATCTTTAGGTATATAAAGCTCATCTGAATCAGAAATAGATATTAATTTTAATCTTTTTGTTTTAGGAGATATTTCTACTTCATTAATACTATTTATAAGCATTTCTATTAGATTTCCAATATCAGAAGGATTCAGATCAACTTCTTGTTCTGGATGGATCATATCTTTTTTATTATCTATTGCTTTATTTATAGTATCAGATTCAGCTATTTTGTTAGGTTCTACTAAATTCTTTATATTATCATTATGATTTCTTAAAATAACCTCTACTTCATTCTTATCATTTGGAGTAGATGCATTCTCAAAATATTTTAAATCATCATCTGGAATTATTTCATCTAAAAGATTTTCTTTATTTTCAATATCGTCTTTTTTGATATTGTCTTTTTTATTATTTAAATACTCTTTAATTTCTAATTTTCTTGCCATTTGATCAGCATTTTTTAAATATTTAATCGCTTTATAGTTTTTATTTTTTTCATCTATACTTTGCAAGTGATGTTTTTCTATAATCTCACAAACATCATCTATATACTCATAACCAGGGAAGGCATTACTTAATATCAATCTACTTATATTCTCATGAGTATTATTTTCATATTTACCCTTATCTAAGCCACTTAACCCCTTTAAAGACTCAATCTTTTCTATTTTGCCAATATCATGAGATAATGCAGAAATTAACATCCTACTCCAACCAAACACAAAAGAGTCTTTTTCTTTAATTAAAAGGTTGTACATACTATCAACAACATTCATTGTATGATCAAATAAATTTACTTTATACAAAATCTCATAAGATGTTAATTTTTCTGATACTATATCTTTGTATATATTTTTATCTGTATCAGATTTATATAAAGTTGCAACAGAAGGCAATTCTTTTGCTTTTGTTTCTAGTAATTCATATAAAACAGCTACAATTTCTAATTCTTGTTTAGAGAAAGAATCCAAATAATTAAATACATATTTTTTATAGAAATTCATATCAGTTATAGTTCTATTACCTATAAGAGTATTTATTACTTCTTGAATATCTTTTTTAGATTCATCAAATGATACTTCCATTTTTTCCATCATTTTATGTTCTATATTATCTTCTATTTCTTCAAATTCTAACCATAAATGAGCTATTTTTTCTAAATCAACGTAAGTAATTTGGCAATTTCTTCTATTCTTTATCTTCTCTCTATATATTTTAAACTGGTAAAATACTACTATCAATAAAAATATAATTATAAATATTGTTGTAAAAGGATATGCTTTTACTAGCAAGGTTACAATATTCAAGTTTAAACTCAAAGTACCAAAATAGTGATAATTTGCATATCCAATAGAAATAACAATAAGAAATAAAATCCAAATTGTATAAAATACCATCATTTGAAATCTTTGCATCATCTTCTATTCACCATTTTTGGAGGAGTTATTTTTATTTCAGTATCACCAATAGGAGTAGTTTTACCTTTAAACTTCCCTTCCATACCAAAGTAATAAAACTCTCTTGGCTTAAGACTCATTAAATCATCAGGCTTCAATGCCATATCTTTTGTTTGTTTAGACATTATCCCATTTGTAGAGATTACAGAATCCCATTTTGTTATTTCACCTGCATATCTTGCTGCATCTTCAGCAGAATCTGGGTCAGTAAGTCTTAGGAATATTTTTCCATTTGCATTTCCTAAAATCATTTTAGCTTTTTCTCTTCCAACAGAATCAATATAATCAGCATAGTTTTGAGATAAAGCAGTAATTCTTGTATCAGTAGATCTACTTTTATTAAATAGGTTTTCAACACCTTGATACAAAGAGTTAGAAGCTTCATCAATGTAGATAGACAATCCATGAGTAAACTTCTCATCTACAACAGATTTTCTACCAATACAAGACTGTATCATAGAAAGACATACTTTAGATACAATATCAGATGTTTTCTTTGTAAGCATAGATGGTGTTTGAACATATAGAATAACTTTTTCATCATTCTCTAGCATTTCAATAAATCTATTTCTTTTTGCTCCACCAAATACAGCACCAATTGCTCCTGTACTCATTTGTGTTAATACTGTTCTTAAAGAAGAAACAACTTTTGAGAAATAATCAGCATTTGAACCTAAAACATTATTTATCAAATTGACCATATCTTCTAAATCTCTATCTCTTGAATTACTAATTTTTTCAAGATTTTCTTTTAATTGTAACAATCCATCGTGGCTTACATATTTATATATTTCTCTAAAACTTAAAGGTGTATGATCTTTTATATATTTTTTAATAAGTAATCTTGATTTAACAATCGCAGTAGAAACCTCCAAAGCAATATTATAGAAGAAAACATCTCCACTAGTTTCAATAGCAGATACAATATGTCCAACAATCTCTTCATCCATATAATATTGACTCATTGGATTTAGTTTTATAGATAGATGAGGATGAACTGGTGATAAAAGCATAAATGCCTTTTCATTTCCAGAACGAACAGCAGCTTGATATGTTCTACTTAATAAAGCATTATCAATCTTTGGATCAATAATAACTACACAATTTCCTTGAACCATAATATCTTGTTCAACCATATTCTCAATAAATCTTGATTTTCCAGCTCCAGTTGTTCCAAAACCAATAACATGCCCTCGTCTATGGTCATTATCTAAATTGATATCTATAAACTCTTCTTTTTTTAAATCATTAAGAGTAAAACCTTTACCAATATTTGTGTAATTAACTATTTTTGGATGCTTCTCACTTTTTAATAAGTTGCTAAGATATGTATTTAATTCCCTAGAAGCATTTAATAATCTACAATCCAAAATCAATACTCATCATATTTAAATTTTTCACTAGAATTAAACAAAAACTTTCTAAACCCATAGAACAAGAAAGGTAAGAATGAAGATATTAAAATAAGCATTATTGTAATATAGTAAATAGTGTTAATATCACTATAAAACATATTCTTTGCATATATCATTGAGTTATTAAAACTAATTTTATTTAATAAAACTTCTAAATATATAAAAGATAAAAAAGTCACGAAACCAACCATTACAGTAGATGTCATTTTACCAATATAAAATATTTTTAATGCTCTAGCAGTATAATCACCAACAGCATATTTACTTAAGTTTGATATATAAACAGTTATAGCAATAGTTACAATGGCAGGTAAATACTTTATAAATAATCCCATAATCTCATTACTTTTAAATAAATTTATAATATATTCAAAAGAGAATATATAACAAAAAACTATATGCAATATAATTGTAAGGCTTGAAGTAAATCCTAAATTCATTCCATTTCTTAAAGCACAGATTGTTTTTTGGAGAGTAAATAAATTTTTATCTATACTTCCATCTAGTAAGTTTTCCTGAACGCTAATCTCTTGTAAACTAGAAATAAATCCCATAGGACTTCCACAATTTAACTCTTTTACATTTTTATCTCTATTCTCTTTTGATTTATCAAATTCTATATCTTTACTATAGCCTTTATTATGCCACTCTATATCTCTACCATCAAATCCAGTATCTCTTGACATATTTCCTCCTTATACCTAATTATTTCCACTACTAACCATATTTTTGAAATTTTCAACAGTATTATTAATCTTATTTGTTAAATCTGTTTGATTTATTTCTGGCATATCAAAAGCACCTGTTAAATCAATTTTTGAGAAATCTAATTTTTGAAACTCCTCTGGAGTAAAACCTCTACATTGTGGACTTTCAGGACTTCCCCATTCTATTCCTATTTGTGAACGACCTTGTTCATGTACAAATCTTGCAAGTTTACTACCAAAACAACAATGTCCTTTAGATTTTTGAACACATATTTTTGCAAATCCAAGATTTATTTTTTTAGAACAATACTCACCTATTTCAGTACATAATTCGGCTTTATTTTGTTTTGCAAGTAATTTTTCATTTTCTTTACATTCTATTAATCCCATAAATACTTTATCTTTATCGCAACAACCACCACCAGCTAATCCAAAAAAAGTATCTGAACTTCTACATCTTCTATCTTTTCCATTAAATATATATATTTGTCCATCACACATACCATTTTCATTCCATCCATCATTGTTTTTATCATTAGCTCCTTCTACATCTCCTTCAGGAACAATATCATTCCCACCAAAACAAGGAAATGGACTACATTGCCAAGAGTTATCTACAAAAGAGCAAGGACGATCTTTATTTGCTTGACACATAAATTTTTCTCTTTTACAATTATTTACTGGAGGAGTTGAGTTATTACAAGGATTAGTAAGTTCAGGATTGGCAGTTGTATTATTTGAATCTATTTTATTACAATTTCCACCAGAGTTTATTGGAGTATAGTTATATCCTTGTTCATTTTTTGAGTTATTACATAGATAGTTATAGTAAGTATATTCTATAGTCTTTTTACATTCTCCTTTTGAAGTTTCAGAACTTGTTGTTTCTGTATAGCCAGGACTGCATTTTTTTGTTGCTATCTCTGTTTTACAGCTCATATCTGTAGGTATTTGAATGTTCTGAGTAGTCATTCCTATTGTTTTTGGCTCAACTCCATCGGCACACTGATAAAAGCCTACATTTAAACCAAAACCACCTTGAGCAACACATTGCAAAAAATAGGATTCTGACTCTGCTCGTGTTTTTGTAAAAAAATGATTATACAAAAACCCATACTGACAAGAAAAATAATATCCACAATTACAATTTGCAGGTACAATTTCAATATGAACTTCTTTGTCTGTATAATCAACTACTTGCCCTACTCCAGCAACACTAAAGCCGTTATCATAGTCCCATTCTTGTCCACATTGTGATAATGCTGATGGGCAATAAGTATTACCGTAACTGTCTGTTCTACAATCAAATATAGTTCCAGTTTCTAAGTTACCAGTTTTGTTATCCCATATTTGAGTACTACATTTTTTATTTGTAAAAGTATCTGTAACATTTGATGATAAATCTTCAAAGCAAGTAGGAACAGAATCAAATTCTAACAAAACATAATATTTAGCATTTCCTATTCCAAAGTGATTTCCATAATCCCACCATCTTCCACTATTTCCATCCATAGCTACCCAATGTTCTCCTAAAGGAGATACTCTTTGTTGTCCATTGTATGTATCATATTCTTCAACTAAATTATCTGGTTGTGAACTTTCCCAATAGGAATAAGATAAAGCATTACCTTTTATATCTCTAAATCTTGAAGAATTTTTCTTTTGCCCAACTGAATATGAATAACTTGCACTATAACTTGGATCATAAACTCCAATCCAACCACCTTTTCTACCACCTAAAATACTTTTTAAAAAAGTATTCTCAGCAGCATTATTTGGTATAGCTATATATCCTCCTTTACTTTCAGCAAATTTTTTAGCTTCATCAAAAGTCATAGTATTAGTTGTTATTCCATAATAGTGTCCATTATGTTGTTTTAAATCTTGTATATCTGGACATTTACTTGAAGCATTTATTAAAGTTACTAATCCAAAAAAAATTAATCCTATTTTTTTAAACATAAAAAACCTTTTTACTTTTAATTTCTTTATTCAAGATAATTAAAACAATAAAAGTCACTTTTGATGAATAGTTTTTTTGTAAATTTTAGATTTTGTATATTTTTATTGGATTATAAATAATTAATTATTCACTTTATATAGATATGAAAGCATTATATTTAAGCCTAAAGAGTAACTTTTTTAGTTCTTTCTGAAAATTTTAGTAGTTCTTTTAACAGTGTTTATAGACATTTTGATGTACGAAACTTTTTGTACATGTTATTTGTTGATTCTCAGGCTATTTTGTATATAATGTGTGTTTAATAAATAGTTGTCTTAGAAGTTAAAAAGGAAATAAATGCAAGAAATAATACAATTTGTTTCAACATCAATAGCAAGTGGAATTGTAGGTAATACAGTTTATGATAGTTTGAAAGTAATTTTAGGTTCCTCATTTAACAAACTATCTGAGTACCTTTCTAGTAACCAAAAAGAAAAATTCAATGGTGCGTTAGAAATACTACTAGAAGATGAAAATTTAGTTAAAAAGATAAAATCTTTAATGGAAGGAAAAACTATTAACGATTCTTTTAAGAGATTAGAAAATTCAGGAATAGATGCCGACTTGGGAAAAGGTGCTAAGGTAACTAATAGTTTTAAAGATAATGTAAATTCACCTATAAAGATTAAATAATGCCTAAATCTATATCTAATAGTTTTAATAATAATTATAATAGTACTATTACAATTATAAATAATGTTAAAAAAATTCCAAATCAATTGAGCCTAAAATTAGGTAAATCTACTTGTATAGGAAGAAAAAAAGAGTTAATAGAAATAGAAGATAAGCTACTAATTTCAGATAATACACTTTTAATAAAGGGAATTGGAGGAATTGGAAAGTCAACTATTGCCAGTACTTATATTAATAAACATAAGAATAACTTTGATTATTATGGTTTTTTTGAAGGGATAGAAAGTTTCTTAACTGAACTTATAATTAATTTGGATATTAATTCAGAAAAAGAGCAAGATGCTTTTATTGAAATATTATTTAAACTTGGTAACTTAGAAGGAAAAAAACTTCTAGTTTTAGATGACATAAAATATATAGATAATAATCAAGAAAAAATAAAAAGTATTTTGGAATTGAAACATAAAGGTTATAGTATTTTACTTACTTCAAGAGAAGAGATAGAAAAAGTAAAAATCTACCCCTTAAATATTTTAAGTCCCAATGATGCTAAAGCACTATTTAACTCAATTTATAAAGTTGATGATACTAAACTTTTAGAAGAAATTTTAGAATATTTGGACTACCATGCCTTTTTTATTGAAAAAACAGCTCAGAGTATAAAAAAAAACCTAAGTCCACAGATAATTAAAGAAAAATTTTTAAGTGGTGCATTTTCGGCTATTAGTGTTAAAAGAAAGCAGAATTTCAATAAACTGTTAAATCAACTTTTTAACCTTGATGCATTAGATAATGAAGAAATACTTATGCTCAAACAATTATCAACACTACCTTCAATTGAAATATCTCTTGAATTTTTAGAAGATATTTTCCAAAAAAAAGGTGATCTTGAATTTGAAGAACTATTAGATTATCTTTGTGAAAAAGGATGGTTAAGTAAGTTTGAATCTGGCTATAAACTTCATCAAATTACAAAAGAATATTTTTTAGGGAATCATACTCTTACATTTGAGGAAATGAAAAGTATTTTTTCATATTTTTTCAAATTAATTGAAAATAGTGCTGATATGAATATGGCTATTTTACATAAAGATAAATTGATATTTTTTGAATCATTAAGTAATGTTATTAAGAAGTATGAAAATTTTGAGGTTACTATCTTTTACATGAATCTTGGAAATATCTATAGGACATTATCAACATATAAAAAAGCTTTATTTTATATTCGATTATCTTTAAAAAGAATACATGTTTTAGAAAATAACATTGATAGTACAGATTTAGAAAACTTATTAATATGGAAATCATCCATTTACAACAACTTATCACAAACTTATTATTATTTAGCTAATTATAAAAAAACACTTGTTTTAGATAAAAAAGTTTTAGTATTAAGAGAACAAATTTTAGGTAAAAATCACATATATACAATTCAATCTTATACTAATTTAGCACAATTATATTTTAGTTGTGGAAATATAGATAATGCAAAAAAACTGTTCATAAAATCTCTATATAATATAACCAAAGTAAATGTTAATGAAAAAAATTCAGAAATAACAATTTTAAATGAGAAGTCAACTTTATACTCTAACTATGGATCATTTTTAATTAAAATAGAATATAAAAATAAAAATAGAGTTTTAAAATATTTAAAAAAAGCGGTTGATTTATATATACAAGATAAGGATTATTCTAATCCAGCCTTTATAACATGCAAATTTAATTTAGCAAAGGGATATGAATATTGCGGAGAATATGATAGAGCAGAAGAACTATATATTGATGTTTTAGAATCTAAAATTAGTACATTTGGAAAATGTCATAATGATGTTGCAACTGCATATATGGGTATTTCTTTATTTTATTCGGAATATAAAAAGGACTGTAAATTAAGTATAGAATATACTAATAAAGCGATAGATATCTACAAAACTGTATATTTAACAGAGTTACATCCTGATATTGCACTTGCTTATGATAATTTAGGAACTATTTATAATAAATGTGGAGACTATAAACAAGCAAATACTTTTACACTAAAAGCCTTAGAACTTCATGAAAAACTATTGGGTGAATCTCACTATAGCACCGTGATGAATTATTACAATGTAGGTGTATCATATTATATGTTAGAAAATTTTAAAGAAGCAAGAAATTATCTACTTAAAGCTATCTATTATAATAAGTCATTTCTTGAAAATGATACTGTAAAGAAAATGCTTATAGATATAGAAAAAAGAAAACAAACCTAGCAATGAACACTACCGTGTCACTGAAGTCAACCGTTCAACAACCTCTAAGTTATGGAACATATGACATATTAATGTATTTACCATGTTCAAAAAAGTGTTCAAAAAATAAGAAATGCAAAGTTCCACAAACATTAAGGGATTATGGAATAAATAAGTAAGCTTATAAATATAATTAAAATAAAAAGTTTGTTTTATCTAATTAAATATTTCTTTAAATCTTCATCTGTTAGTCGAAATATATCTCATAATATTTTTTATATCACTATGTCTGATAAACTTTTTAATAAATTTATGATTAATAGATTTTGGCATGTCACTTTCTTTAACACATATTATCTTTGATTAGATTTCTTGTATCATTTTTAATTGTAAAGTAGCACTTTTAATTATAAATTACACCATTCTTTCTTTGTAAAAAGATTGAATGGTTTAGTTATATGAAAAACTACTTAGCAACAACTTCTTTTAAAGATTTTCCAACTTTAAATTTGGCAACAGTTGTAGCAGGAACATTAACAGTCTTATCTGTACCTGGAACTTTTGCAACTCTAGCAGCTCTTTCAGCTGTAGCAAATGTACCAAACCCTATAAAACTTACAGAATCTTTTTTAACTAAAGCTTCAGTAATAACTTCTAATACAGCATCAACTGCACCTTTTGCATCTTTTTTAGATAAACCTGCTTTTACAGCAACTGCATCGATAAACTCTGTTTTATTCATATATATCCTTCATTTAAAAATTATAATGAATATTAGCATATTTAATATCAAAATAAATATTAGTCACATAGAATATTTAAACTAAAAATTTACATAAAACTATTAATAAAACTATTTACATGATTTTCTCCACTACTCTTACTTAATTTTGCATATCTCATAGTGGCATTTATGTCATTATGGTTCATAAGTTTTTTTATTGTCAGAATTGGTGTTTCATTAATGGCTAATTGACTTGCAAAAGTGTGCCTTAGAGTATGAATTGTTACTTTATTTAATGCTTCAGTTCCATCTGGATTAAATAGTATATTAAAAATTGGTTGTAATTTTCTATAATAATATTGATTTGAATAACTTTGTTTACCAGTATTCTTAAAAATATACCCATCTTTATCTATATTTGAATTTTTTATAAATTGTTCTATTTCATCTTTTAACTTATTATTCAAAAAACCAAAATATTCACTTTCATTTTTAAAGTCATATAGCCTTATTGATCCATTTGATTTAATATCAGATACTTTTATATTACAAATAGTTTGCAATCTTCCACCTGTAGATAAACTAATCATAACAAAATAATACAGTGAAATATCATTTCTAATAGTATCGAGTAATTTTTTTATTTCATCTAATTCCAAATATCTTAGTCTTGAATTATTAACTTTTAAATTTTTAATTGTTTTACAAGGGTTTTTATCTAAAATCTCATTTTCAATAGCCCAATTAAAAACTGAACTAACTTGTTGCATAATAAAATTAACAGTAGCTGGCATTATATCCTTTTGTATTTCTACTTGAAAATTCTCAATATCTGATTTTATTATTGTTTTTATAGATTTAGAACCTATAAAATGTGCTTTTAATCTATTTTCGACTCTTGATCTAGTTTTTTTATTTTGTTTATTATGTAACTCTTTATAATTATAGAATTCTGAAGAAAGTTCTAAAAGTGTCTTAGAAGTTTTTTTAGTAGCAATAAATGGTAAATCTTCACCTAGTCTTTGTTTTGTTACAATTTCACTTCTTTTTTGATGACAATATGCTTCTCTAATTCCTTCACTATGCAAACCAATTTTTAACCATATCTTCTTTTGACTATTATCCTTATATGTAATATAATAAGCACGATCTCCACTAAGGAGAGTGCAATAATAAACTCCGACATATTTATTAGATTTTATATACCTTTTTGCCAAAAAAACCTACCTTATAACTACCCATATAATGTAGATAGTTGTATTTTAATGTAAATAAATGTAATATGATAACTAAAATAAACTTTCTCTAGAGCTTTATTTGTAGCTATTTGAATAAAATTGTAATTATATGTAAATTTGAGATATAAAAGATATGCTTTTGTATCAAGGTGTTTTAGCATTTGAATTATTCACAAATACAAAGACTAATTCATCACTAATTGAAGCGATGAGGAAAGGTTTAAAGAGTAATAAAAACTAGAGACTTTTCTAGTTTTTATTAGTAAATAGATTTATAAAAGATATTCTATCATTAACATCTAATTTTAAATAAATATTTTTAATATGAGTTTTTACTGTATTTATAGAGATATTCAAATCTGTACTAATTTCAGAATTTGAATATCCATCTTTTAATAATAATGCTATTTGATATTCTGATTTTGTCAAATCAATCAAAATTGTATCATCATTATTAACTTCTATTTTAGAGAAATCTTTTATAAGCTGCAGAGTAACTTCAGGAACTATCCAAATCAATCCATTAAATATAGATTCAACAGCTGAATTTAGGTAAACACTACTCATAAAACTATTTCCATAACCATTTACACCAAAAGATAGCCATTTTTGAGCATTTTCTAGTTTAGGAGAACTATCCAAAACCAAAATTTTATTTTTATTTTTTAGTAAGTTTTCTATAACTAGATATTCATTTTTTAATTTAACACACGTACTAAAGACAACTAAACTATCTTTAATATTTAATAAATCATTTTGGTTATTAATAATTGATAAATCATAATTAACAAGATAATTTTCCCATCTATTTAAAATATTTTTTGAACCTGTAAATAGTGCTACTTTTTTCATAAACATACCCTACCTTACACTAGTTTATTTGCATATATTATAAAGTAATTTATGTAAATACTTTATAAAATAGTCACAAATTATTTTATTTTTTACAAACTGTTGGTACTTCTTTACAAAGAATATCTAAATTCTTTTTAGCTGATTCATTTCCTTGATATGATGACTTTGTCCAATATTCAAATGCCTGCTGATTACTCTGATTTACTCCATCACCTTTTAAATACATCAAACCAACATTATATTGAGCATTTGAATTATTTGCTGTATCAGCAACTTCTTTATATAATTTAAAAGCTTCTATTGAATCTTTTTTAACACCTAAACCATTATGATACATACTAGCAAGATTTAAAACTCCTAAACTATTTTTAGAGTTTGCAGACTTTTCAAACCATTTTAAAGCTTTAGTATAATCTTTAGGAACTGTTATACCATTTTTATACATAAGTCCCAAATTAACTTGAGCATATGTATTTCCTTTTTCAGAAGCTATTTCATACCATTTAAAAGCTTCACTATCATTTTTTGTAGTACCTTCACCTAATCTATACATTTTGCCAATTTTATATGCTGAATTTATATGTTCTTGCTTTGCAGCTTTATAAAAATAATTAAAAGCTTCTTTTAAATTTTTTTTTACACCATCACCTTTTTCTAACATTAATCCAACCGTATATAGTGCTTCAGAAAATCCTTGTTTCGCTGATAAATCGTAATATCTAAAAGCTTCTTGCTTATTTTCTTTTACATCTAGACCTTTATAATAAATAACTCCTAAGTTATATAAAGACATAGCATCATTATCTTTAGCAGCCAGTTCAAACCATTTTTTAGCTTGTGAATAGTTTTGATTAACCCCATTTCCACTTAAATAAAGAAGCCCTAAGTTAAACATAGCTTCTGTATTTCCATTATTCGCTAAATTATCAAATATTATTATGGCTTGGCTATAATTTCCTCTATCCATTGCAAGTTTTGCTTCATCTATATTAGAAGCAAAAAGTATTGTACTTGCCATTAATGTTGATAAAAATATTTTTCTCATAAAAAACTCTCCTCTTTTTTATTAATTATCTCTCTGTCATTGCATAAGTTTTTGTTTTTAATATAGGTTTTAAAATATAATCCAGTACAGTTTTTTTACTTGTTAAAATATCTACATCTGCTATCATACCAGGTATTATATGCTTTTGTTTTTCACCTTCACCTATATAGTTTTTATCTGTTTCTATTCTTACAATATAAAATGTTTTTTCATCTTTTTCCACTATTGTATCTGGGCTAATATTTATAACATGTCCATCTAATCCACCAAATATAGAAAAATCAAAAGCTGAAAATTTAACTATAGCTTTTTGACCTTGATAAATAAAAGCAATATCTTTTGGTAAAATTTTTACTTCAACTATTAATTTATGATCAGTTGGAACTATTTCTAATAAATCTTGTGCTGGTTTTATACTTCCACCTATAGTATTCACATGAAGTTTTTGAACAATACCATTTGATGGTGACTTAACAACTGTTCTTGCTACTTGATCACTTGATGCTAATTTATTTGCTTCAACATCTTTTAATTGAGTAAAAGCTTCATTTAATTTGCCTCTAATCTCTGCATCATGAATTTCATTTGTTTCATCAATTTTTTTATTTAATTCAGTAATTTCAGAACTGATTTTATCAACAGATAAAGTAACACTTTGAAGTTTATTTTTAGCATCACTTTCTTCTCTTTGAAGTTTTAAGAAATCTACTTGAGATCTTATCCCTCTATCAACCATAGGTTTAGTCATAGATACTTCTTTTGAAATAGCATTTACTGAAAACTTCATATGTTCAATAGTTTGTTTTGCATCTTTTAAATCATTCTCTTTTTGTTTTATCTGCTCTTTTAAAATAGAAACTTTTGATTCTAATTGCTTTTGATTTGTTAGGTATAATTCATTTTCATTATCTAAAAACTCATTATATTCTTGAATATCACTTTTTTCATACTCAAAAGGAATACGAGCTAACTCTGCACTTAATCTTTGTATTTGAGCTTGTAAATAGTAAGATTTTAACTCATTTGACATAGCTGTTGAAGTACCTTTTTCATTTGAAATTCTAATAAGAATTTGGTCTTTTTCAACAGTATCACCTTCTGTAACTAATATCTCTTGTACTATTCCACCTTCTAAATTTTGTACAATCTGATTCTGACCACTTGGAACTACTTTTCCACTTCCTCTTGCTATTTCATCAATCTCTGCAAATGCAGCCCAAAAGATAAATAAGAAAATAGTTATTAAAAAAGATATTAAAACCCAATGTAATTTTTTTGAAGAGTTAAATACTACAGCAGCACTTAAACTCTTCATATATTCATAATCATTTGGATTTAGTGGAGTTTTTGGAACTTTTATATTATCTTTATCCATAAAAGTATTATAAATTTCTTTATATTTTTGAAGTTGTGGACTATTAAAAAAACTCATCTTTCACCACCTAATTGTTTTATAACCTCTTCTTTTGAACCATCTAATACTTTCTCTCCAAAATTCATTACTATAATTCTATCAACTAAATCTATCATATTCATCTTTTGAGTAACTAAAAGTAATGTCTTACCATTTATTTTTTCACCTAAATTTTTTAGAACAATAGACTCACTTGTTTGATCCATGGCATTTGTTGGTTCATCAAACATCCAAATATCAGCATTATTTATTAAAGCTCTAGCTATCCCAACACTTTGTCTTTGCCCTCCACTTAATCCTTGTCCTCTTTCACCTATTGGCATATCATATCCTGCAGGATGAAGTCTTATAAATTCATCTGTTCCACTTGTTTTTGAACATTCTAACATCCATTGGTCATCAATAAATTTATGAATTCCTAGTATATTTTGTTTTATACTTCCTCTAAATAAATGAATATCTTGAGGAACATAACTTATACCTTTTCTTAAATCGGCAGGATCAATTTGAGCTATATCTATTCCATCAATTAAAATAGAACCTTCATCTGGTTCATAAAGTTTTAATATAAGCTTTGCAATAGTTGACTTTCCACTTCCTATTCTTCCAATAAATGCAACTTTATCCCCTTCTTTTATTTTAAAACTAACATCTTTTAAAGCATAAGCATCACTTTGTGGATATTTAAAACTTACATTTCTAAACTCAATATTTCCACTAATAGATGGCATTTTTACAAATTCTTTTGCAAATGGTCTTTCTTGTGGTTTATTTACAATTTCATCTAACATTTTAAAAGATTGTTTTGTATCCTCATAGTTTGTAATAAGTGAAACAATTTGTCCCATAGGCGCAATAGCTCTACCTGAAAGTATCATAGTTGCTATTAACCCTCCCATTGTAAGTTTAAAATCTTGTATTAAATACACTCCAAAAACTACTATTAAAACTGTATTTAAACCAACTAAAAGTCCAGTTACAGTTGGTATTGAAGCAGAAATAAGTTTAGATTTTAATCCTTTATTTGCTATCTCACCTGTTGATTCTTCCCAAGAATATTGTATATTTCCAGCCATTCCTTGTGCTTTTATAGTTTCAATATTGTGTAAAGATTCAATTAAAATACCATTTTTCTTAGCACTTGCTTCATAAGTTGCTTCTATACTTTGTTTAAGTGGGTCTTTTATCATTTTTGCATAAATTATAATTAAAATAATGATAAAAATAGGGACTATTACTAAAAATCCACCAAGATAAGTAATTACCATTAAAAATAGTATTGCAAAAGGGAAATCTATCAATACACTTAAAGTTGCACTTGTTAAAAAACCTCTAATACTATCAAAGCTTTTTAGATTATTTGCAAAAGAACCAACAGATTTTGGATGTTCACTCATTTGCATATCTAATACTCTTTCAAATATAATAGAAGACATTATAATATCACTTTTTTTAGCAGCCATTTCTAAAAAATATGTTCTAACAAATTTTAAAGTTGCATCAAGTAAAAATACAACTACAATCCCTATAGTAAAAACTAATAAAGTTTCTTGAGCATTATTTGGAATAACTCTATCATAAACATTCATTGTAAAAAGTGGTGTTGCTAAAACAAATAAATTTATTAAAATTGAAGCTATAATACAATCCATATAAATTTTTTTTGAAAAACCTAAAGTACTCCAAAACCAATGTTTTTGATTATCAATTGATAGTGTTTTTTTCCCATTATCATGTTCATATTCATAAACTTTCTTAAGCATAAAAGAATAACCTAAATACTCTTTTTCTAATTCCTCAATATCTACCCATTCTTCTAAAGGATCATTAATACCAGAAAATATAATTTTTGCTTTTGTCCTATCTTCATTAAAAGAGTCTAAAATACAACTATTTTCATTTGATAAAAGTAATATTACAGGAAGTTGAAGATTTAAAATATCTTTAATAGGTTTTTCAATAATTGTTGTTTTAAGCCCTGCTCTAGCAGCCGCTCTACTAAACATTGATTTTGAACTATTTTTGGAAAAAAGAAGCTGGTCTGCTTCATTGTCTCCTAAAGGAAGACCTTGAAGTAAAGACTCAGCTGAAAAAGGTTTGTGAAAAAGTCTTGTATAAAGAACTAATGAATCAAGTAATGTATCATTCTTTCTTAAACTTTTATTTATCATTATGTGTCCTTATTATTTTTTTATAAGAACAGCTTCTATCCTTCTGTTTTTTGCTCTTCCTTCTGCTGTTTCATTACTTACAATCGGTTCAGAAAAACCTTTCCCATCAGTTGTAAGTCTTGAAGCATCCACACCATTATTCACTAAAACATCTTTTATAGAATTTGCTCTTTTTTGAGATAAATCAATATTGTATTCTGCCGAATTTTTGCTTGTATGAGCTTTAACACCACTTGCAGAGTTACTTGCATGTCCAATAATTTTAGCATCAAACTGTGGATTATCTTTTAAATATTGTGCAAATTCCATAACTTTATCTAAACTACCTGATAAAATTTTAGCTGAATCATTTTCAAATAAAACTTCAAGATTAATATTTCTTGAACAACCTTTTTCATCTACCATTTGACCAGCAGGTGTATTTGGACATTCATCTAAATCATTAATTACACCATCATTGTCATCATCTTTTCCTAAAGTTGTAGATTTAGGAACATATAAAGCAACATAAACAACATTATTTAGTGTAGAATCGCTGCTTACAGTTTCTAAAAATGTTTTATCATAATCAACTCTTGATTGAGTAACTAAAATTTTTTCATCAACTCCTCTATCAATTAAAGAAGATTTAATATTATTTGCATACTCTTGAGCTTTATTAAAACTCTCTTCTTTATCTTTTGTTCCTTGAGTATTTCCAATTACAGTTACAACAACATTTGTATTATTATATTCTTTTAAAACTCTAGCCATATCATCTAATTGATTAGTATTAATATTATCCATATTTACATAATCAAATCTTTTAATCATTGCAAAATCATCATACATTAAATGTTTATCTAATGAAGTTGATGCAATATTTTTATTAGCTGCAGCATTAAATTCATAATCATAAAGCCCTAATTTTTCTGATTTTTTTGGACTATTTTCATTATAAGCTAAAATATTATTAATAAATTCACCACTTGTCATATTAAATTTATTTTGACCTTCAATAGGACAACCAAATTCATCAACAATAGCACCAAATGGTGTATCTGGACATCTATCTTTACTATCAGGAATTCCATCAAAATCGCTATCTTTTTCATACTGATTACATCCATAAGGAGTTATATCATCATTTCCAACAACAGAGTTATCACAAATATCTAAATGATCAACAATACCATCTTTATCAACATCAAGCTCTACTGGTAATTCATCTTTTAATACGTCAAATGGGTTTGTAGTTACTTTAATAACATTTGCATAATCTTTTTCATCTAAAACAGAGCTTACTAACATTCCCATTGCATCTAAAATTCTATATTGTGCAAAAAGCTTATCCATTTGTGCATTTATAATTTGTGCTTTAGAGCTTATTAAATCATTTTGAGCTGATAATAAGTCAAGAAGTGTTCTTCTTCCCATTTCATACTCACTTTGATAACTTGAAAGTGTCTCTTCTGAATATTCATAATATTTGTATAAATCTTCTAATTGTTTACCAAGCATTTCATAAGCTGACCAAGAAAGTTCTAAACTCTCAATAGTTTGTCTTTTTAAATCTCTTTGAATTTCTATTTCTTTATTAATAGAACTTCTACTTTTTTGTAAATCAGCAGTATGTGCACCACCTTTAAATAGATTCCAGTTAATTACAGCATAGATTTTTTGTCTATCATCTGGATTATCATATCCATTGTTATTTTTAGAAACATCATTAAATAATTGTTCTGCTTCAATATCTAATGTTGGATAAAATTTACTTTTTTTCTCTCTATATAAAGCTTGTGCACCTTTAATGTTAAAGTTACTTACGATCATAGAAGGATTGTTTGAAATTGCAACCATGCTAGCTCGTTGAATACTCTCAGGCATTGGTAAATTAAGTTTTGGTACTTCTAAAGTTCCAACATTTACACTTCTACCAAATATTCTTTTAAATTTGAACTCTTTATCCATAGTATTATTTTGTTGAACTGTTAAATTTGAGTTTGCTAAAGATAAAGATGCATATATTTTTGTCATTTCAGATTTTGTTGTTAGTCCTTGATCATAAAGTGATTGTACATCTTCATAAATTTTTTTATTTATTGCAACATTATCTTTCGCATTTTGTAATAATTGATAACTTCTTAATAAATCAATATATGATCCAACCATTTGAAAAGCCATATCATTTGCATTTTCTAAATAATGATGAGCGGCAGCTAAAACTCTAGCTTCTTGATAGTTTATTTTTTCTGTTGTACTAAATCCATTAAAAAGATTTTGAGTTATCTTTAGAGAATTTGTATAGTGATTATATGTAGCATCTCTGGCTGTAAAATCATATTTTGAATTACCATTGTCTTTAATATCTCCCCCATTGTTTCTACCAAAACTTCCTCTATAATCAATAGATGGCAACCATTCTGATTTTGCTATTTCTAAATCTTGTTGAGTCTCATTAAAGTTTTTTAGTCTCTCCTGAACAACTGGGTTAGTGTTCATAACTTCAACCAAAGTTTCTTGTAAAGTTAAAGCATTTAAGTTTATACCAAATAAACAAAAACTACTTGCAACTATACTAAGTAAATTTTTTTTAGTTCTTAACTTAGCCATTGTTTTATACCTCGTTTATAATTTTAAGTACAGAATTATAACATAAAAAAACTTTTTTTCATAATATTTATTATTATTTATCTGAAACTATCCATATATAATTATAACATTAACCTAAATAAAGTATTGTTTAAATAATAATAATTTTATAAAATAATTAACTTTATTTAAAAATTTATCTCTAATTTCAATTTAGATACAATATTATATAATATTTTAATATATAAAGGACTTTTTATCAAAACTTTTTCAGATTTAAATTTAAGTGATGAGATATTAAAAGCAATAGTTGATTTAGGATATGAAAATCCTACTTCTATTCAAGAAAAAGCTATTCCAATAGCTTTAAAAAAAAGAGATATAATAGGAATATCTCAAAGTGGAACTGGTAAAAGCTGTGCATTTATTCTACCTATTTTAGAAGAAATACTAAAAGAAAGAAAAAATAATACAAATAATATTTTAAGAGGTTTAATCCTTGTACCAACAAGAGAATTAGCCAAACAAATTATAAAAGCAATTGATGATTATTCAAAATATATCCCTATAAAAAGAGCTGCTATTTTTGGGGGAGTATCAACAAAAGACCAAGAAAAGAAATTTAAAAATGGTATTGATATAGCTGTTTGTACAACAGGAAGATTGCTAGAACACTTAAAAAATGGAACAATAAATTTAAGTAGTGTTACAAATGTAGTAATTGATGAACTTGATACCATGCTTGATATGGGATTTTTAGAAGAGATTGAAAAGATATTACCAAATATTGGTGTAAATAGACAAATCATGATGTTTAGTGCAACAATAAACCCAACAGTTAAAAAATTAGCAAAAGAGTTTTTAAATGATCCTGTTGTAATAGAAGTAACAAATCAAAGAAGTAGTGTAAAATTAATAGAACAACAAATAGTTTTGGTAGATGAAGATAAAAAACATGAACTTTTATCATATCTTATTGGTTCAAAAAATTTTTCTCAAGCATTAGTTTTTGTAAATCAAAAAGCACAAGCAGATAATCTAGTTGAAAATTTAGAACTTGATGGGCTAAAATCAGCTTGTATACATGGAGATATAAGACAAAGTAGTCGTGCTTTAGCTTTACGAAAATTCAAAGAAAAAGAACTTAGAGTTTTAGTTGCTACTGATATTGCAGCTCGTGGGATAGATATAGAAGAATTACCAGTTGTAATTAACTACTCTTTACCTGAAACAATTATTGATTTTACTCATAGAGTTGGAAGAACTGGTCGTGCAGGAAAAGAAGGGCTTGCTATAACACTTTTAAGTGTAAAAGATTATAAGCTTATGGCTGAAATAGAAAAAGAGTTAAAATTAAATATACCAAGATTAACACTTGAAGGTTTTGAAACAACTGAAAAAAAACCAAGAAATAAAAAACCCAAACCTAAACCTCTTTCACAGAAAAAACCAGAAGCAAGAAAAGAAGCTCAAAGACAAGAAAAATCAAAAAAAGTAAGTAAGTTTAGAAAAACAACTAAAAGAGGATAATTAATCCTCTTTTTTAGGTTTTATAAAATATCCAATTATTCCAAATATAGTTGCAGGAATAACCCATGCAAAACCTATTTTATAAAATGGAATAGAATTTAAAAATGAAATTTCAACTATATTCTTAGAGATCACTTCTACAATACAATATGTTATTGCACTAAAGCATGCTAATTTATAAACATTGTCATTTTGAATAAATTTATCAAAAAAAGATATAATAACTAAAATAATAGCAGCTGGATAAACAATAGTTAAAATTGGAAAAGCAATAGAAATTATAAATTCTAAACCAAAATTTGTAACAATTATACTAAAAATAGTAACTACTACAACTAAAGTTGTATAAGATACTCTTCTATGAGATAGTTTTGAAAAATACTCAGCTGTTACACTTACAAGTGCTGCTCCAGTTGTAAAACAAGCCAAAAATACAACAACTCCTAAAAGTAAGTTTCCACTACTTCCAAATAATGAGAAGATAATATTATTTAATAATGTCGCTCTATCTATATCACTTCCATAAACTGTTGAAGTTGTAGCACCTAAATATGTAAGTCCAAAATATATTATAAATATTGAAACTGCTGCAACAATAGATGCAAATGCTACAAGTCTTATTTGTTGACTATGTTCTTTATAAACACCTTTATCTGAAACTGCTTTTAATATAATAATTCCAAAAGCAAGTGCAGCTAAAACATCTAATGTTTGATATCCAGCTAACATTCCATCAAAAATAATAGTATTTGTTTCTGCATTACTTTGTGCAATTTCACCACCAGCAATAGGATAAACTATTCCTTTTATAATTAAAATTAATAAACCAATAAAAAGAGCTGGAGTTAAAAATCTACCTAAGATTTCTATCATCGTTGTTGGTTTTAATGTAAAAATTAAAATTAAACCATAATAAACAATAGAAGTAATTAAAGAGTTTGTAAAAGAAGAACCAAAGAATGGGACAATTAACATTTCATAGGTTGTAGCACCAGTTCTAGGTAATGCAATAAGAGGACCTATACATAGAATAATAGATGAAGTCAAAATAATACCTGCAAATGTACCTAATTTATGAGTTAGATTTTCAACTCTTCCACCAGCTTTAAGTAATGCAAACATAGCTAAAGTTGCAAAACCAATATCTGCTATAAAATATGACACAAATGCCAAGTCCCAATTACTCGAAGAAGTAAGTCCTAAATATGGTGGAAATATAATATTACCTGCACCAAAATACATAGAAAATATTGCAAATCCTAATATAAATATATCTTTTAAAAATTTACTTTGTGATACCATTTCATTCCTATTTTTACTTTTTGTTTACCAAATATTAACCAATATTAACTTTTTAAATTATTTTTAATTGTATAAAAGCCAATAAAACTATACAAGAAATAGCTAATAAAACTCCGAAAACTACTTGTTTTGAAAGAATTTCTTTAAAATAGTATTTTCCAATCATTACTCCTCCTATAATTACCCCTAAATTCATAGTAATAAATACTAAAGTTGGAGTTTGTTCAAATATTTTGTGAGCTTTAATATAAAAATATATATTTGAAAAGTTTAATACGCCTAATAAAAGTCCAAATAAAAAATATTTTGTATTTATTTTTCCTTTAAAAATAAGTATATATATAAAAGAGATTAAAGAGGATAATAAAAAAATTATAAAAAGTAATTCTAAAAAATTTATATTTTTATTCACTGCTATTACTTTAAATAAAGTATCTATAATTCCATATCCTATAAATACAGCTATTAAATAAAAAATATTTGTTGATTCTTGTTCTGATTTTTTACCTAAAATCATAAAAATACTAATAAAAGTTAAAATTATTACAAAACCTTTTATATAGGAAAATTCTTCACTAAATATAATAAAACTAAATATAATTGGAATTATTAAAGATAATCTTTGAAAAATATCTGTTTTTGCAAGTCCAGAAAATTCTAATGATTTGTGTAATAAATAAAAAACGCTTGGTAATAATATAGATATACTAAAAATAAGTTTATAATCAAAGACTTCAAAGTTAATATTAGAAAATGATAAATTAAATAAAAAATACGCAAGAAAACTTGCCATTATATAATTTGCAAAAATAAATACAAAAAGATTTCTTTTTGTACCTATTTTCAAATATTTTATATAAAACCCTACTAATAAAGATGAAATTAGACTAAAAATTAAAGAACTCATTTTTTCCAATATATAAATTTTTGAAAATCATATCCTAATTTTTTTAAAATTATTTAATTTTGATATGTTTGTTGGTATAATCTATGACTTTTTACCTAAAGGATTTAAAATTGAAAAAGAGAAATTATATTAAAAAGATTTCAGACTACTCAATGGTTGGTGGTTTAGGTGCTGTTTTAGTGCTTGGATTAGTTGGGTGTAACGATACAAATCAACAACAAAATCAAACTGGAGATTCTTTTACAAATGCTTCACAACAACAAGGTGCTTTTGTAGTAATAGAACAAGCAAGTGATGGAAGCTACAAAATTGCAGATGAATTTCCTGCTAGTAAAACTACTATTGTTTTAAGAAGTCCAGATGGAAGTGAAAGAATATTATCTCAAGAAGAGATAGATAAGCTTGTAAAAGAAGAAGAAGCTAAAATAGATTCGGGAACATCTCCTCTTACAAATCCAGAAATGAGTAGTGGAGGAATGGGGCTTGGTGGAGTTTTATTATCTTCTATTGCTGGAGCTATGATAGGTTCTTGGCTTGGAAATAAATTATTTAATAATCAAAATTTCAACAATCAAAAAGCAGCTCAATACAAATCTCCACAAACATATAGTAAATCACAAAGTTCATTTAATAAACCAGCAGGATCAACAGGATCAAGTGGAGCTTCAAAACAAAGTGGTTTCTTTGGTAATAAATCTTCAACTACTGGTTCATCAAATACATCAACATCAAAAGGTGGATGATAATGAAATTAGAGAAATTAAGCCCTTTAACAAATGAATATTTAGAAAGTATAGGTTTTATTTGGCATACAGATAGTGATAATAGTTCATATATTAGTGATGAATTAGTTGTAATATCAGAAGAAGAAGCTGAGAATTACTATGAAGCAACTAATGAAATTTATGATATGTTTGCAGAAGCTGGGCAATATGTGATTGATAATGACTTATTTCATGAACTAAATATCCCTTTTAATTTAGTTGAAATTATAAAAGAATCATGGGAAAATGATGTACATTGGCATTTGTATTCAAGATTTGATTTAGCTGGTGGGATTGATGGTAATCCTATAAAATTAATAGAATTTAATGCCGATACTCCAACTTCACTTTTTGAAACAGCTATTATACAATGGGCAATCTTAAAGAAAAATGGCTTAAATGAAGAAAGTCAATTTAACAATCTTTATGAAGCATTAAAAGATAATTTCAAAAGAATTATCACTTTAGATAGTGATATTGAAAAATTTGATGAATATTACTCTAAGCTTGGTTGGAAAATACTATTTTCTAGTATTTCTAGTTCAAATGAAGATATAAATACTACAAAACTTTTACAACATATAGCTAGTGAATCTGGATTTAATACAGATTTTGAATTTATAGAAAATGTACAATTTAGTGATGATGGAATTTTTAAAAATGATGAACTATTTGAGTTTTGGTTTAAACTTATTCCTTGGGAAGATATAGCTATTGAAGAGAGTCAATTAGCACTTATTTTGACTGAAATCATAAAAGAAAAGAAAGCTATTATTTTTAATCCAGCATATACTTTAATGTTCCAATCAAAAGCATTTATGAAAATATTATGGGATTTATATCCAAATCATCCACTTTTACTTGAAACATCTTTTGAACCTTTAGAAGGTAAAAAATATGTAGAAAAAAGAGCTTTTGGAAGAGAAGGAGCAAATACAAAAATAGTAAATGCTGATGGTAGTATAGATGAACAAACAAGTGGAGAGTATGAAGGACATAAAGCTATATATCAAGAATATATAGAGTTTCCAAAAGATGAAAAAGGAAATTTTTATCAAGCTGGAGTTTTTTATGCTTATGAAGCTTGTGCTTTAGGATTTAGAAGAGGTGGAAAGATTTTGAATAATATGTCAAAATTTGTAGGGCATATCATAAAATAATTTTATAAAAGTTGAAAAGTATGACAAAAGAAGAGTATGATAAAGATATAAAAACATTGATAACTTGGGCAAAAGCTTATTATGTTTATGATGAACCAATTGCTAGTGATGAAGAGTATGATTTATTAGCAAGAGAATGTTTAGAATTTGAAAAAAACAATCCTGATTTGGTAAATCCAAATTCCCCAAATAAAAGAGTTGGTGGGATAGTTTTAGAAGGATTTTCAAAAGCAAATCATTTAAGCCGAATGTGGAGTCAAGAAGATATTTTTAATACAAAAGAACTAGAAGATTGGATAAAAAGAGCATCAAAAGTTGGTGATAATTTAGAATTTTTTTGTCAACCAAAATTTGATGGTGTTTCACTAAACCTAATTTATGAAGATGGTATTTTAAAACAAGCAATAACAAGAGGTGATGGGCAAATAGGTGAAGATGTTACTCAAAATGCTTATACAATACAATCTATTCCACTAAAAATTGATGAAAAATCTTTAATCGAAATTCGTGGTGAAGTTGTAATAAAAAAAGTTGACTTTGAATCTATAAATAAAGACCGAATAAAAAACAATGAAGTTCCATTTTCAAATCCAAGAAATGCTAGTGCTGGAAGTTTAAGACAACTTGATTCAAATATCACAGCAAAAAGGAAACTATTTTTTAATGTTTGGGGAGTTGGACAAAATAGTCTACATTTTGCAAAAACTTCAGAAATGATGAAATATATATTTTCCTTAGGATTTATAGAAGCTCCTATGCAAACTTTAGTAAAATCTATTGATGAAATAGAAAATATTTATACAAATATGGTAAATAAAAGAGATGATTTTCCAATGCTTTTAGATGGAATGGTTATAAAAATAGATGATATTCAAACACAAGAAGATTTAGGTTTTACTCAAAAATTTCCAAGATGGTCATGTGCATATAAATTTCCAGCATTAGAAAAAACTACAAAATTAAAAGATATTATATTACAAGTAGGAAGAACAGGAGTTATAACACCAGTTGCAGTTGTTGAACCAGTTTTAATAGAAGGTGCTAATATAGAACGGGCAACTCTACATAATTTTGATGAGATAAATAGACTTGATTTAAAAATCAATGATAGTGTAATCATAATTAGAAGTGGTGATGTAATTCCAAAAATTACTAAAGTTTTATCAGATAGAAGAACTGGTGATGAAAAAGAGATTTTAAAACCAACTTTATGTCCTGATTGCTCTAGTGAACTTTTAGTAGAAGATATTATGATTAAATGTCAAAATCTTGATTGTCCATCAAGGGTTGTAAATTCAATAATTTATTTTGCTAGTAAAAACTGTATGAATATTGATGGACTGGGAGATAAAATAGTTGAGCAACTAGTACGTGAGAAGAAAATTTTTGATATTTTAGATTTATACTCTTTAAAATATGAAGATTTGGAAACTCTTGAAGGTTTTAGAGAAAAAAAGATAACTAATATTTTAAATGCTATCAAAAATACAAAAGGAAGTGATCTTCATAGAGTTATAAATGCTTTAGGTATAGAACATATAGGAGAAGTAGCATCCAAACAAATATGTTTTGAATTTGGATTGAATATTGTGGATGTAACATATGAAGAACTTATAAAACTTGATGGTATTGGTGAACAAATGGCAAATTCAATATTAGAATTTATGAGAGTAAATAAAGATATTGTTTTAAAACTATTTAAAATTATTGAACCTATTGTTGTACAAAAAGTAGAAGCAGAAGATAATATCTTTAAAAATAAAATAGTCGTTATAACTGGGACTATGACTAAAAGTAGAAATGAAATAAAAGAAATTTTAGAAAATCTTGGAGCAAAGATATCTTCAAGTGTATCTAAAAAAACTGATTTTGTAATCTATGGAGAAGATGCAGGAAGTAAATATGATAAGGCTATAGAGCTAAAAATCAAACTTTTAACTGAAGATGAAATGAATGAACTAATCAAAAATTAGTATTATTGTTACCTTTCTTAATTCTTAAGTATTTAATTCTAGAAAAAGTATTTAAAATAAAATACTTTTTTATCAATTTAGATTATAATTGATGCGAATAACTTTAATAAGGTATATAAATATGGAAAATTTAAAAAGAGAAAAATCACTTACTATGACAATGCTTATGACACCTGAAAAAGCAAATTTCTCAGGTAAAAATGTGCATGGTGGTGAAATATTGAAAATGTTAGATCAAGTAGCTTATGCTTGTGCTGCTAGATATACAGGAAATTATGCAGTTACACTATCAGTTGATATGGTTTTATTTAAAAATCCAATTAAAATTGGTTCATTAGTAACTTTTCATGCTTCAGTAAATTATACAGGAAGAACTTCTATGGAAATAGGTATAAAAGTAATTTCTGAAGATATAAAAGATAATTCAATAAAAAATACAAATGTTTGCTATTTTACTATGGTTTCTGTTGATGAGAATGGAACTCCTGTTCCTGTACCAAAACTTGAGCTTATTACTGAAGATGATAAAAGAAGATATAACGATGCTTTACAAAGAAGAGAAATTAGAATGTCATCAAGACATGCAAAACAATAAATAAATAGTTAGGTTTCCTAACTATTTATTTTCTTTAGACTCATTAAACTCTTCATAACTTCCTTTAAAGTCAATTATAGTTCCATCTGGTTGAATTTCTATAATTCTATTTGCATAAGCATCTAATAACTCTCTATCATGTGATACACAAATTATAGAGCCTACATATTCATGTAAACCTTCACCTAAAGCAATAATAGCCTCTAAATCTAAGTGGTTTGTTGGTTCATCTAATACTAAAAAATTACCTTGTTCTAACATAATTTTAGAAAGCATCATTCTATGTTTTTCTCCACCAGAACAAGCATTTACTTTTTTCTCTTGTTCTTGACCATTAAATAACATTCTTCCTAAACAATTTCTAATCTCACCAATATCAGCATCTCTATCAAAACCTCTTAACCAATCATATAAAGTCATATCACCAGTTATAATATCAGTTGTATTTTGTGGGAAATATGAGTTTTGAATAGTTGCACCCCATAAAACTTCTCCATTATCAGGTTGCAAATTACCCATTAAAATTTCACAAAGTGTTGTTTTTCCAATACCATTTTGTCCAATAAGTGCTATTTTATCACCTTTTTCTAAAGTAAATGATATATCATTTAGTACTACTTTATCCCCATAAGATTTTGAAATATTTTTAACACTCAACAACTCTTTTCCAACTTCTCTTTTTTGTCTAAAAATAATAGATGGATCTCTTCTACTTGATACTTCAATAGCTTGAATATCTAATTTATCAAGCTGTTTTTGTCTTGAAGTTGCTTGTTTTGCTTTTGAAGCATTTGCACTAAATCTAGCAATAAACTTTTCAAGCTCTTCTTTCTCTTTTTGTTTTTTATTAACATCAGCTTGTTGTTGTTTTGCTATTAAAGTTGAAGCAATATACCAATCATCATAAGTTCCACTAAACTCTCTAATTTTTTTAAAATCAACATCTAAAATATTTGTACAAACAGCATTTAAAAAGTGTCTATCGTGAGAAATAACAACCATTGTTCCTTCATGGTGTTGAAGTTGATTTTCAAGCCATCCGATAGTTTCGATATCAAGGTTATTCGTAGGTTCATCTAAGAATAAAATATCAGGTTTTGGATATAAAACTTGTGCTAAAAGTATTTTAACTTTATCTCCACCTGTTAAAGTACTCATTAAATTTTGATGAGTTGAAGAAGGAAATCCTAAATCTTCTAAAATTTTTGTAACTTTAATATCATATTCATAAGTTGGATCTTCTTCACAACAAACTATTTCTAATTCAGCAAGTCTATTATTTACTTCATCTGTAAATTCTGGACTCATATACAATTCTTCTTTCTCTTTTACAGCATCATAAAGTCTTTTATTACCCATTAAAACAGTATCAAATAGAGTAAAGTTTTCAAAAGCAAATTGATTTTGAGATAAAACCCCTACTTTTTTACCATTTTGAATTTGTACTTCTCCTTCAGTTGCCTCTTCTTGTCCTGAAAGTATTTTTAAGAAAGTTGTCTTACCAGCACCATTTGCTCCAATAAGTCCATATCTTTTTCCAGTATCAAGTTTTAAATTTATATCCTGAAATAAAACTCTTGCACCAAAAGCTTTTTTTAGATTTACAGTTTGTACCATATTATAAATTTCTCCATTTTTTAAATTATTTATTTTATAAAATTTGCCCGATTATAGCAAAAAATTAAGTTTTATGGCTTAAAAAGAGCCTATAACTCTTTTTCAAAAGCCAATTTCATAATATCATCTTCACTTATGATATCACTATTATCTTCATTTGGTGGATTTTTAATCCATAGAACTTTTGTTTTTAGTTGGTCTAATTGATATTTAGTAAGATTTTTTATAAGTTGATCTGTTATCATCTCTTTTGTTAAAGTATTTGCATTTAACATTTTTTTAATAACTTTCTCTAAATTCTTTTTAGTACTTTCAAATGCTTTTTCTTCATCTGTTAGTGAAATATACTCTTCATCAAGATACTTCATTACAGCATCCCCAGGATATTTATATGTTGTAATACCTTTATAATTATATTTTTGGCATTTCAATCTTGGAACATAAACTCCAGTAAAAACATACCCTAAAACAGTATTTATACCTTCTAACGTTCTTAAAGGATTATGTGAACAGATATAATCATCTTTAACAACTGTAGGAGAGTTTTGAAGAGAAGTTATATTATTATGTAAAATAACAAAACTTCCTTTTACCTCTTTTGGTCCACCTCTAAGAGAGTTTAGTTCATTTTTATAAGCAAAAAAGCTACCACCCACTTTAATAGGACTTCCTTCTAAAGATACAAGTTCATTTTCACTTATATCAAAATCTCCATCAACATAATTAAAATTAATAGGTAATTTTGATAAGTTAGGTAATCTATTTGATAATTTTACATCTCCATGAACATCAACAGAATTATCAGGTAAAATTGTAGCACCTTTAATATCATATTTATCAAGCCATGATTGGATATCTTCAACATTTGTTAAAGCAACAACAGGCCTATAAATATGAGAAACAGCTTCACTTCCTTTATATCTATAGAATTGTCCTTCATCATCATATTTTGAATTAATACTTAATTTGATATCAGTTACTAAATCTCCACCAATTTCATCTGCAACACCATCTAAATCACTCAATCGATTTACACTACAAATATAATCTTCTTTAACTGTAATTGGTCCACCCATTAAAGCTTCTATGATATTATTTGAACAATCGAAATATGTATCAATAGTCTTTGGTCCACCTTCTAATGTTGTAAGACGATTATTGTTACATTTAAAATGACCTTTTACTGTTCTAGGACTTGCTTTAATAGATGTTAACTCGTTGTATGAGCAATCATAAAATCCTTTAACTTCTTTTGGTCCATATGATAAATTTTTTAAATTATTATGTGAACAATCAAAATCACCTACTTCAACAGGACAATCAAATAAAGAAGTTAATTTGTTGTATGAACAATTAAAATCTTTCATAACAATTTTAGGAGATCCTTCTAAAGTTAATAAATCATTATTACTTATATCGAAGTACCCATCAATTCTATCAAATTTAACAGGAAGTTTCTCACCTTTTAACTTCTCATTTAAATTAACATTCCCTTGAACAGAAACATAAAAATCTTCTGATATATGATAATTGTTTATTCCATGATCTCTTAGCCAATTTTCAATATCACTAATATTAAACATCTTACACCTTATATTGTGAAATATTGGCTATTCTACTATATTTTTACTTAGTTTATTGATTGTAAGTTAGAAGAAGAAAATAAAATTTTCTTCTTTTATAAATTATTTTATAAATTCAACTACTTCTTCAAAAGGTAATCTCATTTGAGTTGATTGTGGATTGATTCTATATCCCAAAGGTAGAATAGCACTTACTTGATACTCTTTTGTATCCAAAGATAAAACTTTTTCTACTTCATATTTATCAAATCCTTCAATAGGACAAGAATCTATTCCTTTAACTGCTGCCGCTGTCATCATATTTGCTAAGGCAATATATGTTTGTCTTGCACCCCAAGCGTATAAAGTTCTATCACTATCTAAAACGCCAGTAATTTTCAAATGATTTGCATAAAGTTCTACATAAGCATCTATTTTTTCTTTTGGTAATTCCCTTCTTGAAAATCTTTTTGCTGGAACTTTACTATCTGGTTTTAAATTATCAAGAGCAACTAAAATTACAACTAAATGTGAGCAAGAAGTAATTTGAACTTGGTTCCAACAATATGGTCTTAATTTAGCTTTTAATTCTTCATTTGTAATAACTAAAAATTTCCAACCTTCTTGTCCAAAAGAAGATGGAGATTTTCGCCCTGCTTCAAGAATATATTTTATATTATCATCACTAACTTTCTTTGTTTCATCAAAAGCTTTGCAAGCATGTCTAAAGTTCATAGCTTCCATAAATGCTTTTTCCATATTATCCTCCTTGATTTTTTATAGAAAATTCTCTTTTAGAGTATTTTCAAATTGTACTAACTCTTTGTTTAAATCCATATCTCCTTTAAAAATATCATGAATAGAATATGTTTTAAGTGGAGTTAACCCACAAAATTGGAAAGTTTTATGAGCAGCAATATTTGCTTCATCTAAAGATAAACCATCAAAAAAACCTTCTTTATTATTGAATTCACTCTTTGGACAATTGTAAGTTAGACTTAACATATACTCTCCTTTTAGTAAACCTCCACTTCCATAAGTTTTTGAAATATCATCTCTACTTCGACCATCATTTTTATAATGCTTTCCTTGAGTTAAAACTTCATCAAAATATTTTTTTGCAATCCAAGGAACACCCATCCAATATACAGGATATTGAAATAAAACATAATCTGCCCAAATAAGTTTTTCAATCTCATCTTCTACTTTATATCCTTTATCAATATCTGTATGTTTTACTTCAAAACCATTATTGATAAAAAATTGTGTTGCCTTATCTATTATTTTTTGTGTTAGTTCACCACGAGCAACGATATCATAATACTGATGTCCATTTAAAATTAAAACTTTCTTCATCTATTTCTCCTTATAAAATTATTTAAAATTATATATTCCATAAACTTAATTTTCTCTTACTTTACTTTAGGTAAGTAATGGAAATTTATTTATTTTTTGATATAATGATAATATGAATTTAAAGGTAAAATATGTATTGTATAAATAATAAAGAATATAAATGTAGTGTTGCAGTAACACTTGATATTTTTAATGATAGATGGAAACTAGCCATTATTTGGCACTTACTTGATGGTCAAAAAAGATTTAAAGAGTTACATGAAGACATATGTGAAATAACACAAAAAACTCTAACAATTAAATTAAAAGAGCTAGAAGAAAAAAAGATTATTCATAGAGAGGTGTATGCTGAAGTTCCACCAAAAGTTATATATAGTCTAACTTCTAGTGGAGAAAAATTACGTCCTGTTTTAGAAAATATGTATGAATGGGGAATTGATTATGTAAAAGAGTTTGGAGAAGTAACTTGTGAAAACTCTTGTGCAAATAATTTCTATAAATAATACTATTATAATTTTATACTTTTTTTCGTAAAAAATTTTTTACTTTAATTATTTTAATTAATTTTTTTTATGTTAAAGTTTCGTCATATATATTAAAAGGTTTTTTATGGAAAATATAGTTTTAATCTTAGTAGCACTTTTTTTAGGATATATATTAAATCGTTTTGGAATAATGCAAAGAGATGGTTCTGTTGCTTTAAACCAATTTGTATTATATGTTTCATATCCAGCTATTGTCCTTTTGCAAATTCCCAAAATGCATTTCTCTCTAGATTTAATGATTCCAGCAATTATCGCATGGATTGTAATGACACTAAGTGCCTTTTTAATACTTTTCTTATCAAAAATATTTAACTTTAGTAAAGAGATAACAGGAGCATTAATGCTTGTTGCTGTTTTAACAAACAGCTCATTTTTAGGAATTCCTCTACTACAAACATATTTACCTGGCCAAGAATTTATGCCATATATACTTGTATATGATCAATTAGGAACATTCTTGGCTTTTGCAATATATGGAACTTTTATTGTTTCATTATATACAAGTAAGACAAGAATAACTTTTAAATTAATAACTTTTAAAGTTTTAACGTTCCCACCATTTTTATGTCTTATTATTGCTTTATTTCTAGTAGGAGTTGAATTCCATCCAGCGATTACAAAAGTATTAGAAATTTTTGCAATTACAACTGTACCTTTAGCACTTGTTGCAGCTGGTCTTCAACTACAATTAAAATTACCAAGAGAAGATATAAAACCTTTTAGTGTTGCTTTAGTTATTAAACTTATTATTGCTCCATTAATTGCTATTGTTATCTGTAAAATATTCGGATGGAACAATCTAGCTTCTACAGTATCAATACTTGAAGCAGGAATGGCTCCTATGATAACTGCTGGGGCAATAGCTGCTATGGCTGGACTTGCACCAAGACTAAGTTCAGCAATTGTTGGTTACGGAATAATAATATCTTTTGCCACAACTTATATATTCAATATTCTTATAATGTAAAGTTTATAAAACTTTACATTTTTTAATCTAAAATAGATACAATACGACAAAAATTCAAAAGGATGTTTTATGTATAAAATTTTGGTAGCTTGTTTATTATTATCAAGTTTAATGTTTGCGAATCTAAAAGAGATTTCAAAAACTGAAATATCAAAAATAGAACAACTAGAACTTTTAAAAAGAAATGATATAAAAGTTTTAAAAGCTTTTGATGCTGGAGATTTATATATCTTAAGTATCCAAGTAAAAGGTCAAAAAGATGAAATATTTTTAACAAAAGATAAAAACTACGTAATCTCTGGTGCAGTTATCAATGCTAAAACAGGTTCTCAATTAGCTATTCCTGTAGATTTATCTATTACAAAAGATAAAGAGGCTTTTGTATATGGAAATGGAAAAGAAGAATTTATTTTATTTACAGATCCAGAATGTATGTACTGTAAAAAGTTTGAATCTTATTTACCACAAATAAAAGATAAAATAAAGATAAAAGTATTTTTTTATCCTCTAGACTTTCATGAAAATGCTAAAGATTTATCTTTATACATTTTAAGTCAAAAAACAACTCAAGAAAAAATAGATGCTATGTTTGAGTTTAATATTGGAGATGATTTAAGTAAAGTTAAAAATGCAAAATATTCAAAAAATGAGCTCAAAAAATTAGAGACTAAACTTATAGAACATATAAATATAGGACAAACTTTAAATGTTCAAGGAACTCCAGCATTATTTGATAAAAATGGAAATAGCGTTATTTGGGTTGAACTACTAAATAGATATGGAATTGAAGTAAAATAAATAATATTTAGTTACTTTTTTATCTCTTTGTGTTAGAATATTGACCTAAGATATCAGGTTGATATTCCACACATTAATTTTTTTAAATTTAATGAATGGACAAAATTAATAAAAAAGATAATTTTGGAGATTCATTTGAATAACCTAAAACACTGTATATCTATATTTACAGGCGAATTACCACCATCAAAAGCTTTATTCTTAAAACTTGAAAATACATTTTTACTTGCAAATTCCTATGAAATAATTGAAATTGTTTCACAAAAAGCAAATATTGAAACTGAACTTCGTGGATGGGCAAACTTAAGAGGTCATCTATATTTAGGAAGAGAAAATCTAAAACAACAATACTCGTATAAAATACAAAAAATTAAACCTAATAGTTTCTCTAAAAAAGCTTCTTGGAATAAAAAAATGCAAGGTATAGATACTTCAAATCCAAAATTAAAAGATTTGAATTTAAGTGAAGAGATACTTGATATTGCACCACATAACAATGGACTTCTTACGAGGGGAATTATAGTTGAAGAGAATAGTCCAATTTATGATTTTGAACTTTCATATAAAGAACAAGTGTGGTCAAATCCTGTGTCAATTCTATATGAAGAAGGTAAAAATTTACAATGGAATGCTACAACAGATATTCCTTGGAATGAAATTCCAGAATTAAATCCTATTTTAGAAAAAGCTATTTGTCAGATTATGACTTATTTAGTTGAAAATGAATTTTCTGCTTTATATATTCCTGCAAAATTTATAAGTAAAATAAATCCATATTATATGGAAGTTCCGTTATTCTTATCATCACTAATGAATGATGAAGCAAGACATATAGAAGTTTTTACAAAAAGAGCAAATGCTAATGGTGGAGGTTTTCAATACTCTAGTGAAGTTACACAACGGTCACTTTTTTCACTATTCAAAGAAGATGATTATATAAAAAGTTCTTTTTTACTTCATGTTATGGGAGAAGGAACTTTTGTAGATTTATTAAGCTTTTTAGAAAAATATATGCCAGATGATGCAACAAAAAAAATTATAAGGCTTGCTAAAAGAGATGAAATGAGACATGTTTCTTATGGAATTGAACATGTAAAATCTGCTATAGAACAAAATCCAAAAAGAATTAATGCTCTAAAAAACACTGCATTTAAAAGAAAAGAGTTTATGGATGAAATAAATGGAGAATCATCTATGCTACTTGAAGCTTTAGCAATATTAGCTAGTGGAAGTGATGAACCAAATGCATATAAAAAAGGGTTTGATTTAGTTGAAGAGTTAAAAGAAAAGATGAATGAAAATAGAGTAAAAAGATTGGTAAATATAGGTATAGATGAAGATTTAGCAAATGATATTTCCAAAGCACACACACCAAATTTTATGTAATAGGAATAGATAATGTCAAATTTATATAATGAAATGCTAGAGTTTGCAAAGCAAAATATAGCACCATATACAAAAGAGATTGATGATGAATCAAAATTTCCAGTTGATAGTTTTAAAGCAATAAAAAATAAAAAATTAACTGGTTTATTAGTACCAAAAGAGTTTGGTGGAATGGGACTTGGATTTTACGAACATACGCAAACTATTTTAGCTTTTGCAAACTATTGTGCAACAACTGCTTTATGTTATATGATGCATAATGTTGCTACAAATTGCTTAGCAACTCATGGAAGTGATGAATTAAAAAAAGAGATTTTACCAAAAATTGCAAATGGTGAAGTAATGTTAGCTTTAGCATATAGTGAAAGTGGTACAGGAACTCACTTTTATATTCCAGAAATTAAAGTTACAAAAGATGAACAAACTTTATTTATGAATGGAAGAAAAAGCTTTGTAACTTCAGCAGAATATGCTGATTATTATTTAATTGATGCTAACTCTTTTGATAATATTGGTTTAGATAACTGGATAGTTTCAAAAGAATTAGCAGGAGTTAGTTTTGAACACTCTGCTTGGAATGGACTTGGAATGAAGGGAAATGCTTCTTGTCCAATGATATTAAATAATGTAAAAATAGATGAAAAATATAGAATTGGAACTTCAGGAACTGGATTAGATCAAATTATGAATACAGTTGGTCCATTTTTTATTATAGGATTAGCTGCAGTTTATAGTGGAGTTGCTATAAATGCTTGTAACACAATTATTGAATATTCAATGAATAGAAAATATAGTGATAATTCTGCACTTTGTAATATTCCAACAGTTCAAAATCATTTAGCTGATATTTATACAAAATCAACAAGTGCAAAGTTTTTTACTCTTAGTGCTTCTAAAAGTGTAATTGAAGCAGATCCAGCAGCATTAGCAAATGTAATTGCAGCAAGATTGAATGCTTCTGAAATTGCAGTTGATGTTTGTACAAAAGCTATGAAGATTGGTGGAGGGACAGCTTATGCAAAAAGATTAACTATAGAGCGACTTTTAAGAGATTCTCTAGCAGCACAAGTTATGGCACCAAGCACTGATGTTCTTACTACATGGCTTGGAAAAGCTTTAACAAACCAAGAAATAATTTAAGGAGATAAAATGAGTAAAAAACCAATAGTTGTAGGTTCAGTTGCTTATGACCCAAAAATAGTAACAATTTGGGATATTATAAGAGATTATTTTAATGATAATGGTGTAAGACTTGATTATATGCTTTTTTCAAACTATGAAGCACAAATTGAATATTTATTAAGTGGAAAAATTGATATTGCTTGGAATACAAATGTTGCATGGGTTAGAACCTATAAACTTAGTAATCATAAAGCACAAGCACTTTTAATGAGAGATACAGATATTGATTTTAAATCAGTATTCATTGCAAAGTCAAAAAGTGATATAAAATCTATTCAAGATTTAAAAGGAAAAAAATTTGGACTGGGAAGTGTAGATTCTGCACAAGCAGCAATTTTACCTTTAAAATATTTACAAAATGAATTAGGTGAAAATATTAAAGATATTGAACTAATTAGATATAACTCTGATTTAGGGAAACATGGAGATACAGGAAGAAGTGAATTTGATGTTCTTGAAGATATAAAGAATGGAAAACTTGATGCTGGTGCAATTGGTATTAGCACATGGGTTAGAATACTTGAAGAAGGACTCTTTCCAGCAGGTGAAATAGAGTCTTTTTATACAAGCGAGGGTTATTGCCATTGTAATTTTACAGTATTAGAAAGTTTAGATGAAAATATCAAAAAAACTTTTGTAGATATGCTTTTAAAACAAGATCCAAATGACCAAATAATTAAAAAAATGATGCAGCTTGAAGGTTTAAATAAATGGGTAGTTACAACTCAAGAAGAATTAAAAGGGTACGATATTTTAACTCAAGCTATGAAAGAACAGGATTTAATAAAAAATAATTGGTAAAAAGGTATCTAAAAAGATACCTTTTTTATTCTAACTTAATACCTTTTATTTAGCACTATAAATACAACAAAGAAAAATACTAATTGAGATATATTTAAAGATGCACAACCAAACAGAACAGCAATATTATTTGTAGGAAATAAAGAACAAATAATAGCTATTAAAGGTGCAATTATTATTGGGTTTACTAAAATAATCCATCTATTAAGAATAGTTTGTTTTGACAAAATTTGTATTTGTAATAATAACCATCCCAATGCACTAAAGAATACAGAAATAACCCAATGAACATTTAATAGTTGTTCAAATTGTTCAAATAAATTTATTTGTGCTGATATAACTTCAGTATTATTGGCTTGCATATTTTGTGATAATAATCCAATATATGCAAAACCGGTATGTCCAACAGGTGAAGTTGCATATCCTATAAATAACGATAAAACTACAATTTTACTTAATATATTTTTTACTAATAACTCTTTAATTCCATAAACAGACAATAAATACAAAAATACACTAAATGTTGCAAAATAAACTCCCCACATTAATCTATTTGGAGAACCATCTAACATTAAAATTGCTAAATTTGAGTTAAAATTCTCTGGAAGTTTATCTATAAAAGAACTATATAATTCAATATTTGGAACAAATCCTACTAAAAGTATATCTGCAATTGTCCAACATAAAGCAGCAATAATACCTAAAAATATACTAATCTTAACTTTATTATTTATCATTATCTTTACCTTAATTTTAATCTATTTTTTATTATAACATTATATTAATATCAATATTAGAAATTATATTTAAAATAATAGTTTAATTAAAAAAAATCCAAAAATACTTAACCAAATAAATAATATAAATGATAATATAAAAGGCTTTATTCCAATATTTCTAAATTTATCAAAACTTGTTTCCATTCCTAAAGCACTCATTGCCATAGTCAATGCAAATGTATCTATAAAATTTATAGTTTCTACTATATTTTTATCTAATAAATCTAAAGAGTTAAAACCAATAAGCAAAATAAAAAATATAGCAAACCAAGGAATTACAATTTTTGATTTTTCTTTTTTATTATGAAAATTTATTTTTAAAAGCCATAGAGATAAAAATATTAAAAAAGGAACTAAAAATATAACTCTTATCATCTTTTCAATAATTGCATTATTTGAAACTACATCACCTAAAGTATTACTAGCTCCTACAACATGTGCTACTTCATGTAATATTGCACCAAAATAAATACCAGCTTCACTACTTGTAAAACCAAGAACTCCCATTTTTTGTAAAAATGGATATAAAAACATTCCAATAGTTCCAAAAATTACTACAAAAGATACAGCAATCGCACTTTTATATGCTTCATTTTTCAAAACACTTGAAGTTGCCATTACTGCTGCTGCACCACAAATAGAACTTCCAGCACTACATAAAATAGTAAGTTCTGTATCCATTTTTAATATTTTTGTTCCAATAATATATCCAAAGACAAAAGTAAATAAAACTATAAAAAAAGCTACAAAGATACCATTAAGCCCTACTTCAAATAAATTTTGAAATGTAAGTCTAAATCCATATAAAATAATTCCTAATCGTAAAATATATTTTGTACAAAAAATTATTCCATTATTAATATGATTAAATCTTTTCTTTAAAATATTTGCATATATTATTCCTAAAATTATTCCAATGATTAAAGGACTTATACCTAATTTAATAAATAAATCAATATTAGATATAAATGTTGCAAATAAAGAAATAATTGTTACAAACAATATTCCATAAATAGTATTTATAATTTCTGATTTATTAGTTTTCATAATATATTCCTTTTTTTGAAAGTATAATCCTATTTAATTAATTTGTAAAATATATTATTTTTAATATAATAATATATATTTTTAATAAGGAGAAATATTGACTTTAAAAGAATTAAATTTTTTTTATAAACTCAGTGAAAATCCACAAGTTACACAAGTAGCAAATGAATTAAACATAAGCCAATCAGCAATTTCACTTGCTATAAAATCACTTGAGAATAGTCTAAATGAACAACTTTTTGATAGAGTTGGTAAAAAGTTAATTTTGAATGAGAAAGGTAGATATTTTAAAGAGAAAACATTTTTACATTATCTAGCACTAATTGATGCACAAAATATTTTTCAAAAAAATAAACTTGCAGGAAATATAAAAATTGCTTCAAGTAAAACTATATCAAACTACATAATGCCAAATATTTATTTTGATTTTATATCAAAATATAAAGATGTGAAACTTGATATTTTAAATATAAATTCAACTGAAATTATAGATAAAATATCAAAAGGTACACTAGATATTGGACTTATTGAAGTAGATACGCAAAATAATAGTTTAGTAAAAGAAAAATTAGCAGATGATGAATTAATAGTTGTAACAAGTGATGAACAACAAGCAAAACTAGTCTTTATTGATAATATAAGAAAGAAGTGGATTCTAAGAGAAAGTGGTAGTGGAACAAGAGAAATATTTATTGATAATATAGGAGAAATATCAAAAGAATTAAACATATTTATGGAATTACAAGATTTTGAAGAAATAAAAACTATTATATTAAACAATAAAGATACAGTAACCGCTCTATCAAAAGTCATAGTTCAAAAAGAAATAGAAACCAAAAAGTTATATAAAATTGATTTAAAGAATTTAAAATTTAAAAGAGAATTTTACTTAATATATAACAAAGAAAAAGCTAAAAACTTGTTATTCAATACCTTTAAAGAGTTTATAAAAAATAGATTTAAATAGATAAAATATTATTATAAAAATCTTTTTTATTTTCATTTTGATACAATGCCAAACAAATATATAATTTTATAGGAGTCAATATATGAGAAGTTTAGAAAGTTTTTTAGCTAGAGTTTTAGGTGAAGATATTGGTAAATTAATATTACGATTAACACTTGGTATTTTAATGCTTTTTCATGGTCTAAATAAATTAAATGGAATAGATGGAATTAAATCTTTAGTTGTTAATAATGGATTCCCAGAATTTTTTGCTTATGGTGTTTATCTAGGAGAAATTATTATTCCTATTTTAATCATAGTTGGACTTTATACAAGAATAAGTAGTTTTATATATGCTATGACAATGTTATTTGCTATTTATTTAGCTCACTCAACACAAATATTCGCATTCAATGAAAAAACTGGTGGACTAGCTATTGAATTACAATTATTATTTATGTTTGGAGCAATTGCTTTAATGTTCTTAGGAGCAGGAAGAATAAGTGCAGATAAGAGATAAATCTATTTAAAAGTACTATTTTAGTACTTTTAAATAACTTTCTCTTGTCCTAGCCTATATATAGCAAAATCATATTTTATTGGATCAAGTTCATCGAATTCTTTTAATTTTTGTGTTATTAAAAGTGCAGATTTTAAATCATAAGTTTGTCTATTTAAAAGTCCTAATTTCAAAGATACATTGAAAGTATGAGTATCAAGTGGTAAAATCAAATCTTTTTTATCTATATTTTTCCAAATTCCCAAATCAAGACTATCTTTTCTAACCATCCAACGTAAAAACATATTCCATCTTTTATATGGAGCATTTCCAATCTCTTTTATAAATCCTTTTTTGTCTCTTTTTAATGGATTCCCTACTAAAAAATCAAAACCTTGAGAAGAATAATTTGATTTTTCTTTTATCTTCTGTATCACAAAATCAATACCTTCTAAAATATTATTTTCATTCTTATAACCTTTATAAAATAAATCTTCTAAAGAATTTTCTTGTTTTAATCTTATAAAGGTTTTAAAAACTGTTATAATATCAGTACTATTTTGAAATCTATAATAGTGATTTTTAAGTACTTTTTCAATTTTTTCTTCACTCTCATTTAAAAGGGAGAAATCCAAACTATCTAAGAATTTAACTATTTGTTTTGCATTTCCATAAGCAAATAAAGCACATAAAAGTATTGCAAATTCATCACTTTGTCTTTTTGCAATAAGTAATGGGTCTGGTTTTTCATAACTTAATTCGAAACTATTATTTCTATTATTTACTTCTATATCCAAAAGTTCTTTTAACTCTTTATCATTTTGCATAATTATTAGCCTAATTTTTATTTTTAGATATAATAGCCAAAATTTTATTAGGATTATTATGCAAAATATATTAATTACTGGATGCTCAAGTGGAATTGGACTTGAAACAGCACTTTTTTTAAAAGATAAAAATATAAAAGTTTATGCAAGTGCAAGAGATGAAAAAGATGTGAAAATGCTTAAAAATTTAGGTTTAATTACTTTTAAAATAGATGTTAGAAACAAAGATGATATAAGTTTTGCTTTAAATGAAATTTTGAAACAAGATAAAAAATTAGATTGTGTTTTCAATAATGCTGGATTTGGACAACCAGGAGCAGTTGAAGATATAAGTGTAGAAGCTTTAAAAGAGCAATTTGATACAAACTTCTTTGGACTTCATGAAGTAACTATCCAAGCAATGAAAATATTTAGAACTCAAGGATATGGTAAACTAATACAACATAGCTCTGTTTTAGGAATAATCTCTTTAAGATTTCGTGGAGCTTATAATGCAAGTAAATATGCTATTGAAGGAATTTGTGATACTTTAAGACTAGAAACTATGAATAGTAATATTTTTATAAGTACGATTAACACAGGTCCTGTTACTTCAAAATTTAGAGAAAATTCATTAAATAATTTTATAAAAAATATAAATATAAGAAATAGTTTTTGGAAAGATACTTATGAAAAAGAGTTAAAAACAAGACTTGAGAGTAAAGATGATAGAGGAACTTTTACACTTCCACCAAAAAGTGTTGCACAGATTGTATTAAAAATAATAAATAGTAAAAAACCTAAACCAAGATATTATGTAACAAAAGCAACACATATTTTAGGTTTTGCAAAAAGAGTTTTATCTCAAAGTTGGCTTGACAAACTTCTTGTAAAAATATAAGGCGAGTTTACTTTAATAGTAATACTTTCTTTGAACCATAATATCTTTTGGTCGTATATTAAAAAATCTAACAAATGCATTTGTAAAGCTTTGTTGATGTTTATATCCAACAAGATTTGAAATTTCTGATATAGAATATTCACTTGTTTCAAGTAGATTTTTAGCACATAACATTCTTTGTTCTAATATCATTTGTCCTGGAGTTGTATTAAAAAGTTGTTTAAATCCATATTTTAGTTTAAATTCATTAAGTGCTACTTTTCTTGATAAAGTTGATATATCTGGAAATTCTTGAGATAATATAATATCTCTTGCTTTATGTAAAGCATCTAAATCTTCACTTGAAAGTTTTATTCTATCATTGAATAATAATAATTTATTTTTATCATTTAATAAAGCACTAAATTGATTATAAATTAGTTCTAAAACCTTACTTTGGATATAAATATTATGTAAATCACTATAAAATGGAGAATTAAAAAGTTCATTTGCAAGTTTTATATTTATTTGACTATCTTTTTTATGAATAATTGTAGTTAAATTTGAATTTTTTTTATGATTTTGTAACTCTTCTAACAAATATTTATTTGAAGACAAATGTTTTTCTAAAAAACTATTTTTTATAGATATTGCTAAGCCTTTTGAAAAACTATTTTTATCAACAATAGTTGTTGATTTATAATCATCTATATATTTTATATATGTTTCATTTTTATTAAGTGTTTCTATTTTATCAAGATTATTATCTATATATGAAATTTTACCATCTAATACAATATTTATAATTAAACTATCAACTTTAGAATCAGATGAAATTGATAATTCTTCATTAGCTTTAACTTCAGTTTTATAAATAAGGATATCATCATTTACTATATTTTTTTCACACATCATTATTCCACTATTTTTAGGAAAAGTTATAGAATAATCTTTTATAAAATTAGTGTCATAAAAACTATTCATATCATTTAACATAAAATTACTTGACATTTTTATCCTTTTATACTTAAAGAAAATACTAAATTACTAAAATAGTACTTGAATTCAATAATACTTATTATTATAATTCAAATTTAATTAAATTATATTAAAAGGAATATAAATGGAAAAAAAGTTAATTTTGGCTTCTTTATTTGTAAGTTCAATACTTCTTTCAAATGAAACTCAAACAACAAAATTAGATGAAATAAAAGTTAGTGCAAATAAAATAGAGGAAAATATACAAGATGTTCCTCAAAGTATATCTGTAATAACGCAAGAAGATATAGAACAAAAAGGAATTAAAACTATTCAAGATGTTATAAAAGAGATTCCAAATATGTACAATCAAAATACAATAGGAAGTAATACTTCTTTTAGAGGTTTAAATACTTCTCAATTTACACATAGCAATCCAGTTGTTATTTATGTTGATGGAGTTCCTTATTATGATAAATTTGATTACAATCCAAGTTTTGGTGATATAGAACAAATAGAAGTTTTAAGAGGTCCACAAGGAACACTTTATGGAAAAGATGCAATTGGTGCTGTTATAAATATAGTTACTAAAACTCCAGAAAATAAATGGAAAGGGACTATTGGAACAGAATATGGCAATGATAATACTTTTGATACAAAAGTAAATGCAAGTGGTGCAATCATTGATAATAAGTTATTTGCTGGTATAAATAACACATATTATCATACTGATGGATGGATAGAAAATCATTATCCTAGTATGGATAAACATGCGAATAAAGAAAATGATAGAAAAACAAGTGGATTTTTACTATGGAAGCCAACAGATAATTTATCTACAAAATTAACTATTACAAATAATTATGAAAATAAATATGGAATCAATGGTATAGTTAAAAATGCTTCAACTCTAATAAATGATTTTAAAAGAAAAGATGCAAAAAATGTAAGCTTTGAAATGCCTACATGGGAAAAAACCAAATTAAATTCTCAAGCTTTAAATGTATCTTATGAACTAGATAAAGTTAAATTTGAATCTACAACAACTCATAAAAAAGTAAAAGTTAATGGAGATTATGATGTAGATAATATGTCTGGAAACTCTTTTGATGGATTAAGACAATGGAATGTTACAGATTTTGAAACAACAACTCAAGAATTTAAACTTTCAAGTAAAAATCAAGATATTAAGTGGCTAACTGGATTATATTTAGATAAAGAAGATAGAGATCAAGGACCATACGGTTACGAAAGTGATTATTATGGACAAGTATATCAAGCAAACTATAAATCTTCTGCAACAAGTAAAACTCAAGCTATTTTTGGACAAGTTATTATTCCTATTATAGATAAAGTTGATTTAACATTAGGAGGAAGATATCAAAGAATTAAAAAAGAAGTTGATGCTGATGTAAAAAGGATTTGGGGTGGTAATCCAATAGGAGAATTTACATATAAAGATGAGAAAACTTGGAACTCATTTTTACCAAAAATTGCACTTTCTTATAAAGTTAATGACAATCTAACAACTTATGTTTCAGTTTCAAAAGGTTACTTACCTGGTGGATTAAACTATACTCCTTCAAATGCTACATCAAATTTAAGTCAAGAGAATACTTTTGAACCACAAAAATCATTAAATTATGAAATAGGAGCAAAATATATAGGAGACAATTTTGCTTTAAATACAGCTATTTTTAGAATGGATATAAAAGATGTTCATGTTTACTATGTTGATAATATAGGGAATTTTTTTGTTGATAATGCAAAAAAAGGACATTCTCAAGGTATAGAAATAGATGGAACTTATTTCTTAACTGATAATTGGAGTATTTCAGGTGCTTTAGGATTAATACAAGCAAAATATGATGATTTTAATAATGGAAAAAGAAGTTTTGATGGAGAAAGGATACAAGAAACTCCAAGATATACAGCAAATTTAGGTATATCATATTTAGCTAATAGTGGAATATATGGAAGAGTAGATCTATATGCACAAGGTTCAAATAATTTCTTCAACTCTTCATATAATGGTGGAGAAGGGAAAATACTAAAAACAGATGGTGGAATAACAGCTAATGCAAAAATTGGTTATAAAATAAATACTTGGGATATTTATGCTTATATTAAAAATATTACAAATGAAGACTATGTAACTTCTTATATGGAAAGAGATGGTAATGCTTGGGTTGGTTTTAATGAACCTAGAAAATTTGGGATTGGAGCAATTTATAAATTTTAATTTTCTTGTAAAATAGAGTAAAATCCCTACTCTATTTTATAAAAAACTAATATTTTTTAAGTAATCACTAATAATAGGTATATAATCTTTTCTACAAACTAAATGTGTAAATAAACCACAATCTAACTTCGTCATTTTTAAATCATTTTCAAAACCAAATTTTTTAATAATTGATATAGGAACTAAAGATTTTCCTAAACCCAATTTTACACAACCTAAAATCGTTTCATAGTTTTCAAAAGTACTAGTTTTTACTATTTGATTACTATTAATTCTCATTTGTGAATAAAAATATGTAAAATAGGCACAACTATCTTTATAACCTAAAATACAATTTTCACTTTGTTTCTCTTTTGCTTCAACTATATAAATATCTTCCTCAAAAACTTGTAAAACCATAATATCTTTATGATTTGGATTTCCACTAACAAAAGCTATATCAATTTTATAATCAAGTAAAGCTTCAACAACATAAGGAGTGGTATTTGTATAAATCTCTATTTTCATATTGGAATAATCTTCATTTAATTTTGAGATAAAGGGGAATAACCTAATTGGGGCATTTGTTTGAGTTGAACCAACTCTTAAAATTTCTTGCTGATTTATATTTTTCATAAAAGAAAAAGCTTCATCAATTTTTTTTACTATCTCAACAGCAAAAGGATATAGTTTTTCTCCTTCATGAGTTAATTTTACACCTTTTGGAACTCTATGAAATAACAAATGACCAATACCATTTTCTAGTTGTTTAATTCTTGTTGTAATATTTGATTGAGCAAAACCCAATTCAAGTGCTGCTAATGAAATACTTCTATTGTTTGCTACACTGAGAAATATTCTTAATAAAGTTGAATCCATATCTCTTTTCCTTATATCTAATATCTTGATTTAGTATTTGACTTCATATTTAAAAAAATGATACCATTAAAAAAATAAATAAAGGATAAATATGAATATTAACGATACTTGTGAATTTGACTATATAGTTGAAGATAAAGATTTGGCATCACTTTTACCACTTAAAGATGGTGATGCTTTCCCTACTGTTTTAGCTACATATAGAATGATTTCTTTGATGGAAATTGCAGCTTCAAGATTGATGATACCTTTATTAAAAGAAGGTGAACTTTCAGTTGGAGTAAATGTAAATGTTATACACTCTGCACCAACATTAGAGGGAGCTACAATAAAAGTAAAAGCTACTTTTATACATATGGAAGGTAAACTTTTTGCTTTTGATGTAGAGATTTTTGATAAAACTGGAAGTGCAGGAAAAGGAACTCATACAAGAGCAATTATTAATAATGAAAAATTATTAGAAGTTGCTAAGAAAAAATGGTTATAAAAGATATTTAACTGGGGGGATAATACCCCAGTATTTTAGGTTACTACTTCTTTTTTATTTGCAAGATTTTGCAAATAATCACTTATTTGAATCAAGCAAAAAGTTATTATAAATATCATAAGACCAGGGAAAAAACTAACCCACCAAGCTATATCAATCACTGTCTTTCCATCACTTAGTAAACTTCCCCAACTCATATTAGGTGGATTTACTCCAAGTCCTAAAAAAGACAACCCAGATTCAGCTAGAATTGCTCCTGCAACTCCAAATGAAAATGATATTAAAAAAATAGGAGCTAAAAGTGGTGCAAAATATTTTAAAATAATTTTTATTTTACTAACATTTGCTAGTTTTAAAACCTTTATAAAGGGTCTATTCCCTATAGCAAAACTCTCACTTCTTATCATTCTTGATATTCCCATCCAACCAGTTATAGAAATAACTACTATTAAGATAACTGTATTTGCTTCAATATATGAAACAAGCGCTAGAAGTAAGAAAAATGTAGGAAAAGTTAAAAATAGGTCAATTATAATAGTTATAGCTTTATCAATATTTCCTTTTAAGAATCCAGCTGTTATTCCTACAATAAGCCCTAGAAGTGAAGAAAAACTAGCTGCTAAAAATCCTATAATTAATGAAGTTTGACCACCTTCTAGAACTCTTGCTAATATATCTCGTCCCAATCTATCAGTACCCATGATATGTTCTAATGATGGAGGTAACAGTATTTTTTGAGGATCCAATGTATATGGTGAAACTGTATAAAAAATTGGTAATAAAAATACTAATAAAACTGTAACTATAAGTAAATATAGGGCAAATTTAAACATTTTAGTTCTGTGTGTAACTATAATATGATAACGAACTTTTACCAAACTTTCTAGTTTTTTCTAAACTAAATTTTCCTAAAACTTGTGGTACTTCTGTACTTGAAAGATGTTCTACAATAACTTTAAAAATATTATCAACTTCAATATTTGCAATCATTCTAAAAGATTTTTCATAAATATCTTCCATTCCATCTCTAAAATCAAAAGGTGGATCAACATACAAAATAACTTCATCTTTAGAATTTTTCATAAAATCCAAAATAAGTGGAGTTTGAACAAATGCATTCCCTTGTATAGTTTGACACTTTTCAATATCAACTTTTTTACAATTTCTAAGGAGTATTGAATATGAGTTTTTATCAAGTTCTATAAAATAAGCTCTTTTTGCTCCTCTACTTATTGCTTCAAGTCCTATAGAACCACTTCCAGCAAATGATTCTATAAAAATTTTATCAATTATATCAAACTGTAAAACATTAAAAACTGACTCTTTAAGCATAGCCTTAGAGCTCCTTGTAACATCAAGGGATGGTAACTCTAAAACTTTTCCTTTGTAAGCACCTGCTATGATTTTTGTTGTTGGTTTGTCATTTTTCATATTAAGCCCCTTATCTTGCATAACTTTCAGCTCTTAATTCTCTTATAACATTTACTTTAATTTCTCCAGGATATTGAACTTTTTCTTCAATATCTTTTGCTATTTCTGTTGCTAGAAGTATAGCTTCATCGTCGTTTATAAGCTCCGCACTTACAATTACTCTTACTTCACGTCCTGCATTTATTGCATATGCATTTGTAACACCAACTTTACTTGTAGAGATATTTTCAACCTCCTCTACTCTTTTTAGAAAACTTTCTAAAACTTCTCTTCTAGCTCCTGGTCTTGCAGCACTTAGAGCATCAGCAGCACAAACAGCAGCACTCTCTACATTTATAGGCTCTTCATGTCCATGATGAGCATATATTGCATTTATTACTGTTTCACATTCTCCATATCTTTTACAGATTTCAGCACCTAAATCTACATGGCTTCCTGGTGCTTCATGAGTTAGAGCTTTACCAATATCATGCATAATTCCTGCTCTTCTTGCTAATATTGTATCTCCTCCCATTTGAGAAGCAATCAAACCAGATAAATGTGCAACTTCAAGAGTATGAGCAAGTGCATTTTGCCCATAACTTGCTCTATATCTGAGTCTTCCAACAAGTTTAATTAATTCTGGATGCATAGATTTTATTCCAAGTTCCATAATCACATCTTCACCCTCTTTTTGAATGTTTTTATCGAATTCTGATTTTACTTTCTTATAAATTTCTTCAATTCTTGCAGGTTGAATTCTTCCATCTTCAAGCAATTCTTGAATTGTTTTTGTAGCTATTGCTCTTCTATATAGATTAAAAGAAGAAACAGTAATAGTATTTGGAGTATCATCTATTATAATATCCACTCCTAAAAGCATCTCTAATGCTTTTATATTTCTCCCTTCTTTTCCTATAATTTTTCCTTTTGTTTCTTCATCATTTAAAGGAATATTATTTATAAGCCTTTCAGCTGCAAATTCTCCTGCATATCTTGTAACTGCTTGTGATAAAATATTATTTACTTCTTGTTTTGAGTTTTGCTCAGCAAGTTTATATTTTTTTCTAAAAATTGAAGCTATTTGAGCTCTTGAATCTTCTTTAATTTTTTCAAGCATAAGTTCTTTTGCTTCAATTTGAGTTAATCCACTAGCATTTTCAAGTATCTTTATAGCTTCTAGAGTTTTTTGTTCGTAAGTCCTTTTTTGTTCTTCAATCCCATCTTTTAATATAGTAATTCTTCTATTATTTTCCTCTATTTGCTCTTTTTCTTTATTTATATGTTTTAGTTCATTTTCTAGATGCTCATTTAGATCTTTTTCTTTTTTCTCTATTTTAAAAAGCATTGTTTCATACTCTTTTCTAGCACTTTTAAATTCCCTATCACACTCCATTTTTGCTCTTAATTGAGCATCTTTTAAAGCCACTTCAGCTTCATGCTCTATTATCTTTGCTTTTGCTTTTGCTTGTTCAATAAAGACTTCAAATTTTGCTTTGTTTATCTTCTTTGTAACAAGAATAGTAATTACTGAACTAAGAGCAGCAGCAATTAAAGCTATTATTATATTTTCCATTTATTTCCTATCCCGTAATTATAAAATCTGCTTTAATATCGTAATTATCACTTAAAATCTCTTTACTTTTACAAAGTTCTAATTGTGTAAAAACTATAATTGGTTTATATTTTAACCTATAAAAAAATCTATCATACATCCCTTTTCCATAACCAATCCTCTTATTTAAAGCATCAATCCCAACAATTGGAACGATAGCAACATCAATTTTATTTGGCTTGAGAAAAGAATTATTTGGCTCAAATATACCAAACTTCTTCTTTTTTAGTGGTAGCCTATATTTTACTATTTTAAAACTATCACCATACATATAAGGAACATAGACATTTTTTTTTATTTTTCTTAAACTATTAATTAACGGCTTTATATCTACTTCAATATCTAAAGGTAAGTATAGAAGTATATTTTCAAACTCATTTTTTAAAATAAACTTTTCTAAATTTTTAACAACAATCTTATTTTTATAATACTTTGAAAAAAGCGTAATTGATTTTAATCTTTTAATACACAATTTTCGAAAATCACTTTTGTGATTTGTGTTCATTTAAGCCTCACTTAGGTAAAATCTCTACCTAGTTAATAATTTTACCTAAAGGAATTAAAATGAAGTTTAAAACTTTAGTGATTTTCTCAATTTTTTCAATTTTATTTTTTGCTGGTTGTGATTCAAAAGGCGAAAAAAAAGAAGATAGTTCATCTTTAAATGATAATCAAACAATATTTACTTTAAATACTATAGATAATAGCACTATCGAAATTGATTTAAAAGATAATAAATTATTTTTAAAAGATTCAGATAATAAATTAATTTTGGTTAATTTTTTTGCAACTTGGTGCCCTGCTTGTAAAGTCAAAATACCAAATTTAGTAGATCTTCAAAATGACTACCAAAATGATATTATAGTTGTAGGTATATTATTAGAAGATTTTAAATCAAATGAAGAAATTTCAAAAATTTTAAGTGAATTTAATATAAATTATACAATAACAAACTCTCCAGAAGGTTTTGATTTAGCAAAAGCATTAGGTGGACTCAAAGCAATTCCAACTATATTTTTAGTTGATAAAGATGGAACTATTTTTCAAAAATATGTAGGAATCGTTCCAAATGAAATGTTAGAAATAGATATAAAAAAGCTTTTAGAAAAATAGGATAATAGATGTTTAGCTTCTTAAAAAAAGATAAAACTGAAGAAAATAATAATTTACAAGAACAAGAAAATAAAAATTTTCTTTCAAAAGCACTTAGTAAAACATTTTCATCAATAAAAAATGTAGTTCCTCAAAAAAAAGAGAAAATATCTTTTGATGAGATTGAAGAGCTTTTAATAGAAGCTGATGTTGAGTATGAAATAATAGAAAAAGCTATGAATGGTTTACCAGATATGATTACAAGGAAGCAATTAAGACATAGACTTGTAATGCTTTTTGAACATGCTCCAGAAGTAAATTTACAAAAAATCAAACCATTTGTAAGACTTATCATTGGAGTAAATGGTGCTGGTAAAACAACAACAATTGCAAAATTAGCTGCTAAATTAAAAAAAGAAAATCAATCAGTTATATTAGGTGCAGGAGATACATTTAGAGCCGCTGCAATAGAACAACTTTCTACATGGGCAAATAAACTTGATATTCCAATTATTAAAACAAAACAAGGTCATGATGCAAGTGCTGTTGCATATGATACAATAAGTGCTGCAATAGCTAGAAATATAGATAATGTAATAATTGATACAGCTGGAAGACTACAAACTCAAACAAACTTAAATAATGAATTAAAAAAAATTGTAAAAGTCTGTTCTAAAGCATTAAATGATGCTCCACATCAAAAACTTATGATTTTAGATGGAACTCAAGGAAATAGTGCTATTTCTCAAGCAAAAGCTTTTAATGAAATTGTTGGAATAGATGGTATAATAGTAACAAAACTTGATGGAACAGCAAAAGGTGGAGCATTATTTTCTATATCGAATCAACTTGAATTACCTATCTTTTACATTGGTATAGGCGAAAAAGAAGATGATTTAATAGAGTTTAGTCCTGATAACTTTGTTGATAGTTTATTAGATGAAATTTATATAAAAGATTAATTTAAGGGAAAAATATGAAAAGAAGAACAAAGAATTTTATTGAAGATACAATTATAGTTATTATTGTATTATTTATTATGTATTTAATATATTTTTTCTTATTTTCACAAAACTCTGATGTTGAAGAAATAAATACTTCAACTACACAAACACTATCAACAAATACAATAGAGAATGAAAAAAGTTTTTTAATTACTGTTTATGAAGAAATCAAAGAAAAATTATTTGAAGATGATAAACAAGAGTTAAACTCAAATGAATTAAAAGTAGAAGATGCAGAAAAACCTGTTCAAAATAGTATTCATATGCAAAGATCAGAAAATAGATTACAAAATACTACAAATCAAACTGAAGATACAAATAATTCTGAATCACAAAGTATCATTAATGAAGAAAATATTAACTCTTTAGATAAACAAAGAGAAGAGCAAAGAAAAGAACAATTAGAAAGTAAAACATCACACGAAGATATTCCTGAAAAAATCATTACAGAAGAGGAAAATCATGAAAATATTAAAAAAGAAGAAGTTTCAAATACAAAACCTCTAATTGAAATAAAAACAGATGAAAATAGTGATAATGATCAAGAACATACTTCTTCAATTACAAATATAGATGATTTTTTCCATAATTTTGAAAAAAAAGTACTCTCAAATATAGATAAAAATGTTGATAAATCAAATTTTATAAAAGGTGAATCACTAAGCATTAGAATTACTATTTTAAAAGATGGAAGATATGAACAATTAACTTTAATTAGTGGTAATTCTAATTACTTTAATTTAATAAAAAATTCAATTGAGCAAGTTTTTCCTTTAAAAATTGAAGATAATTTAAAAATTAATTTCCCTAGATATTACAGAATGAAAATAGACTTCTAAAGAAAGGTTCAACTCTCTTTAGAATAAAATATAAATCTATTTTTACCTTGTTCTTTTGCTTGATACATAGCAAGATCAGAACATCTTAATAAATCATCTAAATTATTTGCATCATCTGGAAACTTTGATATACCAATACTACAGCCAATATTTACTATTTTTTCTTTAATTTTAAATTCTAAGTTTATAGCATCAATAATTTTTCTTGAAACTATATCTATGTCATTATCATTTTTATAGTTAATAATCATAACAAACTCATCTCCTGCAACTCTAAAAACATAATCTGTATCTCTTAATAATAACTTAAATCTATTTGAAACCTCTTTTAATAATATATCACCATAATCATGTCCTAAAGAATCATTTACAATTTTAAAACCATCTAAATCAAGAAAAAGAATAGCAAATTTTTTATTTTCTCTTCTAGAAGATTTTATAAATTCATCCATTTTTATCTCTAAATATCTTCTATTTGGTAAATGAGTTAAACTATCATGATAAGCTAAGAATCTAGCTTTTTCTTTCTCTTTTATATAATCAGTAACATCAAGTTTTATAGCTAGAAACCCTATTATCTCACCATCATTCTTTATTGGTGTTATTGAAGCAGTTTCATAATATACCTCTTTAAATTTATTTATATTAATAAACTCTCCAGTCCATTTTTTGCCACTATTAATAGTATTATTTATATTTTTATAATATTCTGCTGACATTTTCCCAGATTTTAATATATTTGGATTTTTACCTAAAACTTCATCTTTTGTATATCCTGTTATTTTTTCAAAAGCTTCATTAACATAGGTAATCTCTTTATTTTCATTTGTAATAACTATTAAGTTATCACTATTTTCAACAGCATATTTAAAAGATTTCAACTCTTTTCTTATTTTTAAAAAATTATTATAAACTACAAATAAAATTATTAAAATAAGTATAGATAATAAGAATAAAACTATAGCAAGATTTTGTTGTTCTTTCATATCTAAATCTTTCATTATATACAGTTTATTTGTAACTAAATTAATATTCTCTTCTAAACTAAAAGATTTAATCTCTAATCTTAAACTATTTAATAAACTAAAAGATTTTACTAATAAATCTAATCTTTTATATAAAAATTCAAAGTCTTTATTATCATATTTTATATATAGATTATATATTTTTTTTAGACTTTCATCAACCATAATATTATTAAAATTATCTTTATTTATAAAAATAGTAAAAATATTGATTAATGATTTGTCTAACAATAAAATATCTTCAATATTATTTTGCATATAATTACTTTTAATTTTTTTACTAAGCTCAATAATATAACTTGAAAGGCTAATTATTAAAGAATTTGTTGATTTATATCTTTCAACTCTTTCAATTTTCAATTTCCATTGTCTATCAATATCATCTATTATATTTTTAAAATTTGTATATAGTTCTTCATTCTTCAGTTCTTCTATTAGTTGATTATTTAGCTCAATTTTTGTAACAATTTCATCATAATTCATAAAACTTGCACTATTTCTAATAAATGCTTCTACTTCATTATGTAACATTTGTATTCTATAAATAAGATTAATAGAATGATTATATTGTTTTACTTTTGTATCTATATCATTTTGATTAAATATAAATGAACCTATAGTAATAATAAATAAAAAAAGAACAATAAAAAGTGGATCTAAAAAATATTTTATTTTATTTTTTAACTTCATATAATTCACCAGTTAAAGATAGTAGAAATGCTACAATATTATTTATTTCATCTTGTGTTAAAGATTGTCCTAATTGATAATTTGCCATAAATTTTACAGTGTCTTCCAAATTATCAATACTTCCATTATGTAAATATGGAAATGTAAGTTCAATATTTCTTAAAGTTGGTACTTTAAAGTAATATTTATCTATTTCATTATTTGTCACTTCAAATCTTCCTTTTGAATCACTTTCTATATCAATTAAAGTACCAAATTTTGAATATAAATTACCACCAATATTTACTCCATGATGACATGCAATACAACCTTGTTCTTTAAAAAGTTTATAACCATTTTTTGCTTTATTTGATATAGCATTTTCATCTCCCCTTAAATATTTATCAAAAGGTGAATTTGGTGTTATTAAACTCTTTTCATATTCAGCTATTGCATCTGAAATATTATCTTTCGTAATTCCATCTTGATATATTTCTTTAAATTTATTTTCATATTTAGTAGTTCTTATTTTTTCTATTAACTCTTCAAAGCTAATATCCATTTCAACAGGATTAGTTATAGGACCATGAACTTGTTCTTTTAAATTTTTAGCTCTTCCATTCCAAAATTGAACAAAATTAAAAGTAGAATTAAAAACTGTTGGGGTATTTATATTACCTATTTTACCATCAACTCCAAAAGAAAACTGTAAATTATCAACTCCACCTTGTTCTAAATTATGGCAACTATGGCAAGATATGGTATTTGTTCTTGATAAAGATGTATCAAAAAAAAGTTCTTTTCCTAAATTTACTTTTTTTACGTCAAGATTAATTTCTAATGGAATTGGTTTGATTGGTTCATTTGAATATAAATATATACTAAAAAAAATTACCAATTTAAAAAAGTTTTTCAACAAATGGTCCTAAAACATAATAATATAAATTATATCATATATTGTTTTATGAATACTTAACAAATTTATATATAAAAATCTTCTATTATATGAAAATATCTATTTATATTTATAAATGAATGATTTCCACCATCTTCAATAATAATATTTGTATCTTTTAATATATTTCTTGAAATTTTATAATCTAAAATTTCATCTCCTTTTTGTAACAAAGTCATAATATTCTTAGGATTTTTTAAATTAGTTACTTCATATTTTTTTAAAGATTCTATATGTTCTTTTGTAAACTCAAATTTTGAATTATCATAGTAATTTTTTATATATTTAACTCCTTCATAATGACTTAATGTATTTAAAGGTTTAATAGCTGGATTTATTAAAACTGCTTTTAAATTATACTTATTTGCTAAATATAAAGCATAATAGCCACCTAAAGATGAACCTACTAGATATACTTTTTCATTTAGGCTTAAAAAAGTTTCAATAATTTGTTCAAGATTATTTATAGCTAAAAAAGGAATTGTAGGTAAAGAGATATGAATAAGTTTATCTTGAAAATATTCCTTAAACTCTAAAGCTTTTTTTCCAAAACCTGAACTTGAAAATCCATGAATATATATAATCATATTTAATCCTTGAAAGTTTTTTATAATTTTAGTCAAAAAAAGATTACAAATTGAAATATTTTAATAGATATAAAAAAAAATTTGATACAATCAATTAAATTTTAAAAGGTTTTTAAATGGCAAAAAAGAAAATTACACTTTTTGAGTGTCAACATTGTGGAGAACAATCTACAAAATGGCTTGGTAAATGTCCAAATTGTGGTTCTTGGGATAGCTTTATAGAATTAAATCAAGAGCAGCAAGAAATTCTAAAACAATCTATAAAAGTTTCTAGTTCTACTTCAAAAGCAAAACCAATTACAGAAATTTTACAAGATGATGTTACAAGATTTTCATCTTTCAACTATGAATTTGATTTAGTTTTAGGTGGAGGGATAGTTCCAGGAAGCCTTACTTTAATAGGAGGAAGTCCAGGAGTTGGTAAATCTACACTTTTATTGAAAGTTGCAGGAAGCATTGCAAATAGTGGTAAAAAAGTTCTTTATGTTTCAGGAGAAGAAAGTGCAGGACAGATAAAATTAAGAGCAAATAGACTTGAAGCAAATAGTGAAAATCTATTTTTATTAAGCGAAATAAAACTTGAAGAAATTTTAGATGAACTTCTTAGAATTGATTATGAAGTTTGTATTATTGATTCTATTCAAACAATATATTCTTCAAATCTTACATCAGCACCAGGAAGTGTATCTCAAGTTAGAGAAATAACATTTGAACTTATGAGAAAAGCAAAAGAATCAAATCTTGCTATGTTTATTATTGGGCATATTACAAAAGATGGAAGTATTGCAGGACCTAGAGTTTTAGAACATATGGTTGATACAGTTTTATATTTTGAAGGAGAAGCAAGTCGTGAATTAAGAATGCTTCGTGGATTTAAAAATAGATTTGGAAGTACAAGTGAAATTGGTATTTTTGAAATGACATCAGAAGGCTTAATAAGTGCAAAAGATATCGCTTCAAAATTTTTTGATAAAAATAAATCTCAAAGTGGATCAAGTTTAACTGTAAGTATGGAAGGAAGTCGTGCGATAATACTGGAAGTTCAAGCATTAGTTTGTGAAACAACATTTCCAAATCCAAAAAGAAGTGCAACAGGATTTGATACAAACCGTTTAACTATGCTTTTAGCACTTTTAGAAAAAAAATTGGATTTACCTTTTAATCACTACGATGTTTTTATAAATATTAGTGGAGGTATAAAAATAAAAGAAAGTAGTGCTGATTTAGCTGTAATTGCTGCAATAATATCTAGTTTTAGAGATAGGCCAATTTCAAAAGAATCTGTTTTTATAGGTGAAGTGAGTCTAACAGGAGAAATAAAAGAAGTTTATTCTATTGATTTAAGACTAAAAGAGGCTCAAGCACAAGGTATAAAAAAAGCAATAATTGCTCAAAAAATCAATTTAAAACTAGATTTAAAAACTTTTGCAGTAGATGAAGTCTCAAAGATGATTGAACTATTTTAATTTATGTATAAAAACTATATACTACCAATAAAATTAATTTAAAACTAGGATAGAAATGATAGATTTAGATAATCAAACAAATTTTGATATAAATTTAAGTAAATTAGAAGAAATAAGTTCATTATTAACAAAAAGAGAGATTGAGTTATTAATTGTATATAATCCTACAATACAAGAAATAAATAAAGAATATAGACAAAAAGACAAACCAACAGATGTTTTAAGTTTCCCTTTTGAAGGAGATTTTGAACATCTTCCTTTAGGAACAATAGTAATCTCAATAGATTTTGTAAAAGAAAAAGCAACAGAATATAATCACAAAGATGAAGATGAGTTAAGTTTACTATTTATTCACGGACTTTTACATCTTTTAGGGTATGACCATGAAATTGATATGGGAGAACACAGACAAAAAGAAGAAGAATTAATAAAAAAATTTAATCTTCCAAATAGTTTAATAGTTAGAAATTCATAAATAGTCTAAATTTTAGACTATTTAGAACAATTAGAACAAATACCATTTAAAACAATATTTGTGTAGTCAACTTTAAAAGAACTTATTTTTGAAACTTGTTCTATAACATCACTAGTATCAAGCATAATATCTTCAATAAATCCACATTGAGAACAAACAAGATGAGCATGTTCAGCTTTTACTAATTCATAAACTGTTCTTGCATTTGGAATTTTTACTTCACTTAAAAATACTTTTTCAACCATTGAATTAATGTTTTTATAAATTGTTGCTAAAGAAACCGATGGAAATCTTTCTAACAATTTTTTATATAAATCGTCAATATTCATATGCCCATTTTTATAGAGTTCTTCTACAATAGCAACTCTTTGTGGTGTTACTTTTAGATCATACTCTTTGAGCAAATTTGCAAAATTTGTCATAATTTTCCTTTGTAATTTTAATAAATTATATCAATTAATTAATTTTGAATTTAGTATACCATTTTTTACCTTTTTTTGTAAATAAATAAAATTTATTAAAAAAATATTTAATAAATAGTGAATTTCCCACTATTTTTAACTCTTAAAAAACTTTATTTGGATAATATTTCAAAAAATTCAGGAATAAAATTTGTATAAATATTTGATTATTTTTATTTTTAGTCTATTTTTAAATGCTCAAAATTTAAAAATTGCTTCATATAATGTTGAAAACTTTTTTGATTTAAAATATGATAAAACAGAATATAATGAATTTATACCAAATAACAGTTTTTTATGGAATCAAAAAAATTTTAACATAAAATTAAATAATATAGTTAAAGTAATAGAAGATATAGATGCAGATATTATAGCATTACAAGAAATTGAGAATGAAAGTTTGATGAAACTTCTAAAACAAAAACTTACAAAGTATAATTATTATAGTTTCATTAAATACCAAAATTCAGCTGTTGGTTTAGGTTTTTTGTCAAAGATAGAGATAAAAAATTCAGCTTCTATTGATGTAAAGTTTACAAATGCTATATATCGACCTATTTTAGAAACAACTTTTATAAAAGATGGAATTGAATTTAAGATATTTAATAATCACTGGCCATCTAAAAGAGCAAGTGAAACGTATAGAGTAAAATATGCAAAAACTTTGCAAGATAGATTAAAAAAACTACCTAATGACTATGACTATATTTTACTTGGAGATTTTAACTCTGATTATAATGAATTTGAAACATTTAAAAAAAATATAAAGTTAAATCATACAAATGGTATTACAGGGATAAACCATATTTTAAATACAACTATTGATAATGAATTTATAACTTTAGAAAATATTTTAGGAAATAATAAAAGAATTCACTATAATTTATGGTTAGATCTAAAAGGTTTTGAAAGATTTTCAACAAAATTTAAAAATCAAAATAATACTCCTGATAATATTATAATTCCAGCTTCTCTTTTTGATAATAAAAAACTATCATATACTCCAAATAGTTTTTCAGTTTTTAAACCAGATTATCTTTATAAAAATGGTGAAATCAATAGATGGAAAATGAGTGAAGGAATAAAAAATAAAATACATAAAGGAGAAGGTTTTTCTGATCATTTACCAATATTTGCAGAATTCTCACTTAAAATTGATGATATAAATCCTATAAATAAAATAAATATAAATCAACAAATAACTGATATTAAAACCTTATATGATAAGAATAAGCTTGTTTTACCTGCTTTTTTAAATAATGTCATAGTAATTTATAAAAATGAAAATCAAGCAATAATCAAAATAAACAATGATAGAGCTATATATATTTTTAAAGATGCAAAAGACTTAAAATTAGGATATTCTTATAATATTCAAGTAAATGAAATATATGATTTTTATGGATTAAAAGAGATAAAAGAATTTATAATTTTAAAAGAAAATGATGAAATCAAAAATTATAAATCATTATTTTTAGATGCTTCAAAAATTAATATTTTTGACTTTAAATATGAGAATGAAATTATCACTAATCTAAGTGGAGAAATAAGAAAAGGAAAGCTATTTTTTAATAATAAAACTATTAAACTTTTTGCAAAGGATAAATCAATACTTCCAAAAGATGGTGAAAAAATAACTATTATAGAAGCACAACTTGCTTCTTTTAAAGGAAATATACAAATAGTTTTCCATAAAAAAACAGATTATAAAGTAGAAAAATGAAAATAGGAAATATAAAATTAATAAAATCAATTTTTACAAATAGCACTGGTATTTTAGTATCTAGAATCACTGGATTTGTAAGAGATTTAATGACTGCGTCAATATTAGGAGCAAATATATATTCAGATATATTTTTTATTGCTTTTAAATTTCCAAATTTATTTAGAAGTATATTTGCAGATGGTGCTTTTACACAAGCTTTTATCCCCTCTTATGCAAAATCAAAATACAAAATTCGTTTTTCATCTATTATATTTTTACAATTAATAGGTTTTTTAATTGTTTTATCTTTATTTGTTACACTCTTCTCTCATATTGTAGCAAAAGCTTTTGCTATTGGGTTTACAAAAGAAACAGTTGATCTAGCAGCACCACTTTTTGCTATAAATTTTTATTATCTTCCTTTAATATTTATTGTTACTTTTATGGGAGCATTACTTCAATATAAAAACCATTTTGCAACAACTGCTTACTCAACTGCACTTTTAAATCTTTCAATGATTGCTAGTTTAATAATTGCAAAAGGCTTAGATAATTATACAATTACTTTTTATCTATCTTTTGGAGTTATTGCTGGCGGAATTTTACAAGTAATAGTACATTTAATAGCTATAAAAAAAGCAAATCTATGTAAAATATTTACTTTTAGAAAACATAAAAAAAAGGAAGAAAATAAATTTTATAAGAATTTTCTAGCGGCAACCTTTGGTTCTTCAACTTTACATATTTCTGCTTTTATAGATACATGGTTAGCATCATTTTTAGTAAGTGGGTCAATATCATACTTATATTATGCAAATAGAGTTTTTCAGCTACCATTAGCAATTTTTGCAATAGCAACTTCAATAGCCCTATTTCCTATGGTAGCACGTGCAATAAAAAATAAAGATGAAAATCAAGCTTTAAAATTGATGAAAAAATCATCTCTTATTTTACTAGCTGTTCTAAGTATTTCTATGATTATAGGTATAATTTTTGATAATTTTATTATAAAACTTCTATTTGAAAGAGGAGCTTTTACAAACGAAGATACTAAAAATACAGCTTTAATTTTAACTATGTATTTAATAGGTTTAATTCCATTTGGTTTAGCAAAAATTTTTTCATTATGGCTTTATGCAAAAGAACAACAAATGCTTACTGCTAAAATATCAATGAAAAGTTTACTTTGGAATATAGTTTTTTCATTAGCTTTAATATATCCTTTTCAAGCAGCAGGACTTGCTTTTGCTAGTACTATTAGTGGATTTATACTATTCTACCTTACTATCAAAGCCTTTGGATTTAATAATTTTATTAAAATGTTTAAAAAGTCTTAATTTAGGTATTTTTTGATAAAATCCATAACTTTTTATGCAATTTATCTAGGATTTATATGAAAGATTTTTTTAAACAATACTCACCATTTTATAAAAATTATAAATTAGAAATATTTTATGCCTTTATAGGAATACTAATGGTTGCTTCAGCAACAGCTGGAACAGCTTATGCAATTCAACCACTTTTAGATGATATTTTTATAAATAAAGATGTAAATATGCTTTATATTATGCCTTTTATTGTTGTAGGTTTATATGCCATTAAAGGTTTTGGTGGTTATATTCAAGCATATTTCATTTCTTATATTGGTCAAGATATTACAAGAATTGTAAGGGATAAACTATTTTCACATGTATTAAAATTAGATATTTCATTTTTTCAAAAAACTCATGGTGGTGAACTTGTTAGTAGAATAATAAATGATATAAATAGAATTCAAAGTGCCGTTTCAAACAATTTAGCAGAAATCATTAGAGAAAGTTTAACTATTGTTGCTTTAGTCGCTTTAGTTATTTATCGTTCTCCTGAACTTGCTTTTTATGGTTTAGTTATACTTCCTCTTGCTATTTATCCATTAACAAGATTAGCAAAAAGGATGAAAAAACTATCTTTTAAATCCCAAGAAAGCAACTCTGATATTACTTCATCTTTAACTGAATCATTTAATAATATTGAAATCATAAAAGCAAATTCTACAGAAAATATAGAAACAAAAAAATTCTCAGTTTTTAATATGATATTCTTTAAATATAATATGAAAGCGGTTAAAACAAATGAACTAACTTCACCTTTAATGGAAACATTAGGAGCAATTGCATTTGGTACTGTTATTTTAGTAGGTGGAAGTAAAGTTGTAAGTGGAGAACTTACTACTGGTGAATTTAGCTCATTTATTGCTGCACTTTTTATGCTTTATACTCCAATTAAAAGAATTTCATCTTTATACAATAAAATGCAAGATGCTTTTGCTGCAAATGAGAGAATAAATAATATTTTTGCTATAAAACCTAATATTGTTTCAGGACAAATTACTCAAATTGAAGATATAAAAAATATAAGATTTTCAAATGTTAGTCTAAAATATGATGATTTAGAAGCACTTAAGAATATAAATCTTGAAGCAAATAAAGGTGAAATTATCGCTTTAGTTGGTGATAGTGGTGGAGGTAAATCTTCACTTATAAATCTTCTTGTAAGATTTTATGATGTAAATAGTGGTCAAATATCAATAGACAATCAAAATATAAAAGATTTTGATTTAAAAACTCTAAGAGATAGCATTTCAATTGTTACTCAAAGAGTATATATTTTTAATGATACAATAGCTTCAAATGTTGCTTATGGACAAGAAGTTGATGAAATTAAAGTTATAGAATCATTAAAAAAAGCTCATGCTTATGAGTTTGTATCAAAAATGAAAAAAGGTATTCATACAACTTTAGATGAATTTGGAACAAACTTAAGTGGTGGTCAAAGACAAAGAATTGCAATTGCAAGAGCTTTATATAAAGAACCAAAAATTTTAATATTAGATGAAGCTACTTCAGCCTTAGATAATAAAAGTGAATCAATTATTAGTGAGGTTATAAATGAAGTAAGCCCAAATAGAATAACTATTGTTATTGCACATAGGCTAAGTACTATAAAAAATGCTTCAAAAATTGCTGTATTTAAAAGTGGTGAGATTGTAGATATTGGCACTCAAGAAGAACTTTTGAAGAATAGTAAAGAGTACCAAAGGCTATATAATTCAGCAAATTTTTGATAATATAATTTAATTTTTTAAAAAGGAAAAATTTTGTTTAACTATGAAACATTAAAGAAAATACTATTTTTATTTGATCCAGAAAGAGCACATCACATTGCTGAATTTAGCTTAAAAACAGTTGGTGGATGCAAAATTTTAAGTTCATATATGGAAAAAAGAAATTATATAAATAATGAAAAATTACATCAAGAAATTTTTGGATTAAAATTTGAAAATCCAGTTGGACTTGCCGCTGGTTTTGATAAGAATGCAACTATGATAAAATCTATGAAAAGCATGGGATTTGGTTTTACTGAAATTGGTACTATGACACCTATGCCACAAGATGGAAATCCAAAACCTAGAATGTTTAGATATCCAGAACAAAAAAGTGTTCAAAATGCAATGGGATTTAATAATTTAGGTTCTCATACTGTTTTAAAAAACTTAAAAAAAATTTATCCTTTTTCTATACCGATTGGTGCAAATATTGGAAAAAACAAAACTACTCCTGAAGAATTTGCACTAAATGATTATAAAAGTTTAATCAAAAAGTTTAGAGAGCATAGTGATTATTTAGTAATAAATATCTCTAGTCCAAATACTCCAAATTTAAGAGATTTACAAAATGAGAAATTTATTAGTGAACTTTTTACTATGGCAAAAAATTTAACACAAAAACCAATTTTATTAAAAATTGCTCCTGATATGGAAGAAAATCAAGCAATAGAATTATGTAAAACTGCTATTTCTAATGGAGCAGATGGAATAATAGCAACAAATACAACTATTGATTATAGTTTAGTACATAATTGTAAAGATTTTGGTGGATTAAGTGGGGCTTGTTTAACTAAAAAATCTGCTCAACTTTTTAAAGCAATAGGAAAAGAGTTATATGGTAAAACAATTTTAATAAGTGTTGGTGGAATTTCAAATGGTAAAGAAGCATATGAAAGAATAAAAGATGGAGCTTCTCTAGTTCAAGCTTATTCTGGACTTATTTTTGAAGGACCATCAATGGTGAGAAAAATCAATGAAGAAATTTTAGAACTTCTAAAAGAAGATGGATTTAACTCAATTAGTGAAGCAATTGGAGCAAATTTAAGATAATGAATTTTGTTTTTAAATTTTTTATATTTTTTATATTTATGGGAGAATTAATGAGTGCAAATAGCTTGCCAAAATATTATACAAAAACTTTAGATAATGGTCTACAAATAGTAGCAATTCCTATGGAAAATAATTCAAATGTAATTTCTACTGATATTTTTTACAAAGTTGGAAGTAGAAACGAAGTGATGGGTAAAAGTGGAATTGCTCATATGTTAGAGCATTTAAATTTTAAATCTACAAAAAATTTAGATGCTGGTGAGTTTGATGAAATTGTAAAAGGTTTTGGTGGAATAAATAATGCAGGTACTAGCTTTGACTATACACACTATTTTATAAAATCATCTTCGAAAAATGCTGATAAATCTTTGGAATTATTTGCAGAACTTATGCAAAACTTAACTCTAAAAGATGAAGAATTTCAACCAGAACGTGATGTTGTAGCAGAAGAAAGAAGATGGAGAACAGACAATAATCCTATGGGATATTTACAGTTTAGATTATTTAATACAGCATATATTTATCATCCATATCATTGGACTCCTATTGGATTTATGGATGATATTCAAAACTGGACTATTGAAGATATAAAAGATTTTCACTCAACTTATTATCAGCCACAAAATGCAATTGTTGTAGTTGCTGGTGATATTTCAAAAGATGAAGTATTTAAATTAGCTGAAAATCATTTTAAAAAAATAAAAAATAAAAAAGATATACAAACAAACATTCATACAATTGAACCAAAGCAAGATGGAGAAAGAAGAGCAATTATTAACAAAGAATCTGCAGTTGAAATGTTAGCAATCACTTATCATATTCCAAATTTTGAACATAAAGATCAAATTGCTTTAAGTACTTTATCTCAACTACTAAGCAGTGGTAAAAGTTCTATTTTACAAAAAGTCTTAGTTGATGAAAAAAGATTAGCTAATTCAGTTTACGCTTATAATATGGAGTTAAAAGATCCTGGAGTATTTATGTTTTTAGCTGTTGCGAATGAAAATATTGATGCTTTAAAAATAGAAAAAGAGATTTTAGATATAATTGCGAAAATTCAAAAGGGTGAAGTTTCACAAAAAGATTTAGATAAAATCAAAATCAATACAAAAGCTGATTTTATTTTTTCACTAGAAAGCTCAAGTGAAGTTGCATCTTTATATGGAACATATCTTGTAAGAGATAACATAAAACCTCTTTTAGATTATGAAAAAAATCTTGAGAATTTAAAGATTGAAGATATTGTTGAAGTTGTAAAAAAATACTTAATAAAATCAAATTCAACAACTCTGATTTTAAAAGAAGACAAAAAATAAAGGAAAAGTATGGAAACCGTTATTGGCTCAATGACTGCACTTGTTACCCCATTTAAAAATGGAAAAGTAGATTTAGTAAAATATGAACAACTTATTAAAAGACAAATAGCACAAGGTATAAATGCTGTTTCTCCAGTTGGAACAACTGGAGAAAGTGCAACTTTATCTCATAAAGAGCATAAAGAATGTATTGAAGTTGCTGTTGCAACTTGTAAAAACAGTGGAGTTAGAGTTATTGCTGGTGCTGGTTCAAATGCAACTCATGAAGCATGTGATATTGCAAAATTTGCTCAAGATATTGGAGCAGATGGGATTTTATCAATTGCTCCATATTATAATAAACCAACTCAAGAAGGACTTTATCAACACTATAAAGCAATAGCACAATCTGTAGATATCCCTTTTGTTTTATATAATGTTCCAGGAAGAACTGGAGTTGATTTATTACCTGAAACTGCAATTAGGCTATTTGATGATATAGAAAATATTAAAGGTATAAAAGAAGCAACTGGTTCACTAGAACGTGCAACTTCAATAATATCTCAAAGAGAAAATTTTGTTGTAATTTCTGGTGATGATAGTGTAGATTTTCCAATGCTTGCTAGTGGTGCAAAAGGTATAATATCTGTAACTTCAAATTTACTTCCAAATTTAAAGTCAAAACTTGTAAGTAGTGCTTTACAAGGAGATTTTAAAACTGCTTTAAATATCCATAATGAGCTTTATCCTTTAAATAAAGTTCTATTTTGTGAGAGCAATCCAATTCCAATAAAAGCTGCGATGTATTTATCTGGATTATTGGATAGCTTAGAATTTAGGCTTCCATTAACAGAGCCAAGTATAGAAACTATAAAAAAACTAGAAGAAATTTTAATAAAATATGAGGTAATAAAATAATGAGTTGTTGTAATATGAAAGGGAAAACATTAGTAATTTCTGGTGGTACAAAAGGTATTGGTAAAGAGTGTGTTTATAAATTTGCAAGTAATGGTGTAAATGTAGCATTTACATATAATTCAAATGGTGAAATAGCACAAGAAATATGCAAAGATGTTGAAACAAAGTTTGGAGTAAAATGTTGTGCATATCCTTTTAATATCTTAGAACCAGAAAAATACGTTGAACTTTTTGAAGAAATTGATAAAGACTTTGATAGAGTTGATTTCTTTATTTCAAATGCAATGATTTATGGAAGAGCAGTTGTTGGTGGATATGGTAAATTTATGAAATTAAAGCCTAGAGGATTAAATAATATTTATACAGCAACAGTAAATGCTTTTGTATGTGGATCTCAACAAGCAGCAAAAAGAATGCAAAAAATTGGTGGAGGAGCAATAGTTTCATTGTCTTCAACTGGAAATTTAGTATATATTGAAAACTACGCAGGTCATGGAACAAATAAAGCTGCTGTTGAAGCAATGGTTAGATATGCAGCAAATGAACTAGGTGAATTTAATATTAGAGTAAATGCAGTTTCTGGTGGTCCTATTGATACTGATGCCTTAAAAGCATTTACAAATTATGAAGAAGTAAAAGCAAAAACTGCTGAATATTCTCCATTAAATAGAATAGGACAACCTGAAGATTTAGCTCAATCTTGTTATTTCTTATGTACAAATGATGCTTCTTGGATAACTGGGCATACATTGATAGTTGACGGTGGGACAACATTTAGATAATGCCAAAATCACTAAACCTTCCAAATACTTTAGCTCTATTTAGAATAGCATTAGCTCCACTAATGCTATGGTTTTTTATTGATAGAGAAAATCCTATATTTTCATCTTGGCATATATCTTGGTTTGACTATTTTGCTGGACTTATTTTTGTGATAGCTTCAGTTACAGATTTTTTTGATGGCTTTATTGCGAGAAGTTGGGATCAAATGACAAAATTAGGTGGGATTTTAGATCCTCTTGCTGATAAGATGCTTGTTCTTGCTGGTTTTTTAGGACTTATTGCAATAGATAGAGCAAGTGTTTGGGCTGTATTTTTGATACTTTCAAGAGAATTTTTTATAACAGGACTTAGAGTTGTTGCCGTAGCAGAAGGGAAAGATGTAGCTGCAACAATGGCTGGAAAAGTAAAAACAGTTGTACAAATGTTTGCTATTGGATTTTTAATTATGAACTGGCCTTATGCAACAGCTATATTGTGGCTTGCTGTTTTTTTAACTTTATATTCTGGATATGAATATACAAGAGATTATTTTAAAAATTAAAGGCTTTTCTTGGGTACTATTACTTTTATATTAGTTTTATCTTTTTTAGTTTTTTTCCATGAATTAGGACACTTCTTAGCAGCAAAATATTTTGGAGTGAAAGTTGAAAAGTTTTCAATAGGATTTGGTAAAGCTATATATTCAAAATATTGGGCAGGTACAACTTGGCAATTTGCTATGATACCACTTGGTGGATATGTTCAAATGAAAGGACAAGATGATTCAAAACCAACTTTAGTTGAAAATGGAGAGGATTCATATAATACTAAAAAACCTTGGCAAAGAATAATTATACTTTTTGCTGGACCTTTTGCAAACTTTATTTTAGCTGCCATTCTTTATTTTACAATTGCATTAATGGGAGCAAATACTTGGGCTGCACAAATAGGAACTGTTCAAGAAAATTCTCCTGCTTTTTATGCTGGACTTATGAAAAATGATGAAATAATAAGAATAAATGATAAAGATATAAAATCTTGGGATGAAATAGGAAAAATTATCACAACAACACAAGGTTCATTACAATTTTTTGTAAAAAGAGATAATCAAATATTAGTAAAAACTATAGCACCTCATATTAGTGATAGTCAGAACATGTTTAATGAAAAAATTCAAAAAAGGATGATAGGAATATCTCCTTCTGGAAAGATAATAACATTACAATTAAATATTTCTCAAGCTTTAGTTTATGCTTATGAAAAAACTATATTTGCTTCAACTATGATTTTTCAAGGTGTTCAGAAATTAATTTCTGGAATTATACCATCTAGTGAGATTGGAGGAGTTATAACTATTGGAAAAGTTATATCAGATGCTAGTGAAAATTCTTTTATAGCACTTCTTACAATAACTGCATTAATTTCAGTTAATCTAGGAGTTTTAAATCTTTTACCAATTCCAGCTCTTGATGGTGGTCATATAATGTTTAATTTATACGAAATGATTACTAGAAGAAAACCAAGTGAACAAGTTTTTATGTTTTTAACAATTATGGGATGGTTAATTTTAGGATGCTTAATGCTTCTTGGAATTTACAATGATATTAATAGATTATTTTTAAATGGATAATATAAATAATTACAACTAACTATAAAGCCTTATTTAAGGCTTTTATTACTAAATTAAAACTAATATTCAGCTATAATAAAATACAATTTCCTACAATTATCCCTACTTTTTTACGATTTTTTATAAAAAAGTAGGGATTGAACTCCAAAGGTGTAAATATGGATACTTTAGAAGAAAAAACCTTACCATTTAAAATTAAGTTAGAAGCTGGTGATAAAAGAGCTCAAGGGATGTATATTCTTTTAAAACCAAGTGAAGAAAAATATACTGCTAAAGGTGTAACAGCTACACCAAATCAAAATTATAAAATTGAAATAGCGGTTGAAGCTATATATAAAAATAAAAGATGTAGGGGTAAAAAAGTTTTTAATATTACAAAAGGAACATCTATTATTAGAGCTGTTGAAAGTATGATTTCAAAACGAAATGAAATGATTGCAATATTAAAAGAAAAAGGTACTTTAAAAACAGAGAATATAAAATTACCTAAAATAGATCCAAAAGATAGAAGTTTTAAAAATGTGTATCAAGCTTGGATAAATGTTAAAAAAATTGATAAAAGGGCTAACACCATAAGAGTTTATGAAGTTTGTTATAAAAACTATTTATCTAAAACTTTTGACAAAATGCTTATTGATGATATAACAGAAACTCATATACAAAATTTAATAAATGAAGCTATAGAAAAAAAGAAAAAGCCAACAACAATTAAAACTATTAAAGTAGTTATGCAACCTATTCTTGAAGTTAATGATATAATGCTTAATTGGAAAAAAATTGTATTTCCTAAACATACGGGAGAAAGAAAGTTTAAAGGTAGTGATGAAGATGCACTTAAAATAGCTAAAGCCCTATTAACATATGAACATCCAATCATGAGAGGAATATTCTCTTTTTTACTTACAGGAAGAAGAGTTAATGAAGTTCTACAGCTAAAACACGAACATATTAACTATAAAGATAATACTTTTACAATAGTTGCTGAAAATTCAAAAAATAAAAAAGAACATACATTTAAGTTATTACCCATTTTATATAAAGCAATTAAAGAGCAAAAAACAACAACTGGAAGAATTTTTCCTATGGGTAGAGATAATACAATTTATCATTTTAAAAAATGTATGAGAAGTATTGATATACATAATATGGTTATGCATGATTTAAGAAGTATGGTAGGAGTAGTTTCACTAAGAAATGGTGCAGATATATTTTCAGTTTCAAAGATGCTGTCTCATACTAATCTAAGTACAACTCAGCGTTCTTATCTTACTGATGGCTCAGAATTAGCATTAAAAGCTCAATCAACCATTGAAATGCTAATTAATGATGAAAAAATAATAAATGTTGAAATTGAAGATGATAAATTTTTAGCTATAAAAAATCTTTATCCAAATGCAACAGAAGAACAAATAAAAAAAGCAATAAGTATTTTAGAAATTAATTGATAACTTCTATTAATTTCTGTAAAACTTCTATTTTATTTTTATTTTTTTCTACTTTCAATCTTTCTAAAAGTTCATCTCTGACTATATTTATAGTATTTTCACATTGAGAAATCGCATTTTCTACTTCTTTTTGAGTCAAAGAACAAGTTTGAATACCAAATTTCTCAAGATATTTTCTATCCCACCATTTTTTACTACCAAGTAATAAAAGAGCTGGAATATCATTTTTTATGTAAACTACAGTTGATACAACATCATAGGCAGGAGCTAATTTTATATCATCTATACCATTATAAATTAATCCAAAATTTTTTAAATGAGCATCACCATTTTTTAATCTATAATTTAAATAAGTCATTTTAAAAAATTGTACCAAAGAAGATTTTTTATGTTGTGAAGAAACAAATGTTTTTATAGTTTTTACTATTTGTTCAAGAGAACCTTCATATTTATCGTCTCTTTGTTTACCCATTAGCACACACATATCTTCAAATCCAATATACCTATCTTCAATTTTATCAAATCGTTTCATAATAAAAAGTTTTTCATCATCAGAAATAAAAAATTCTGGAACTTCAATATTCGCAAGTTTTACTATTTTCATACAGTAATATTCATTCAAAGCTAATTCTTGATAATCCTCTCCCCAAGATTTAACAATATAATCATCAATTTTTAAAGTAGCCTTATTTTCAATAGTTGCTAATACCTTTGGTTGAACTCCACTAAGAGCTGAATTTAATGCAAATTTGTTTACAAGTTCATCAAATAAAGTATCACTTTTAGGATGAAGTAAATCATCTAAAGTCAGATTATTTGCAACTTTTATAAAATCTGTTTCATAAGATATTCTTCCATTTATAGAGCTTGACATTATATTTAAAAGCCCAAAATCATCAGTTTTTTGAAGCTTTGAAAAATGTTTTTTAATAATAGATAATAAATATCCTTCTGGTAAATGCATTTCAAAAATTGGGTGAAGTTTATTATGAATATATGGCTTTTGACGAACAGGCATAATCAAAGAGATAAAATCTTTTATATTCTCACTTGTATATAAAAATATAAACTCATCATTCTCTTTTACTAATTTTCCTATATTACTTAAATCTACTTTTATATTTAATTTATCCATTTACAACATCCTCAAAAACAGGAAAAGGTGATTTTTCCTTTAGATTTATTTCATATCCTAAGTAATCAATTATCTGTAAAACTTTTTTTAATCCTATATCAGAACTTGTACCTAATTCAAAATTACTAATAGTTGCTCTTGAGATATTCAAATCTTTTGAAATAGCTTGTTGAGATATATTCTTACTTTTTCGTAAAGTTGCTAACTCTTTTCCTAATTCATAAAAATCCATGAAAAACCTTTTGTATATTATATTAGTCAATAATACTGTTTATATTAATTTTTGTCAAATATTTTATACATATAAACTTAAGAAAATAGAATAACCATACAATTATAAACTTTAATCGGCTCATTCTATGAGACTATTATATTAATTATTCGATTCAAAGATTTAAATATAGAAAAAATATTATAAATTTGAACATCAATTAAATATCAAAAAACATATTTCTTTAACAAAAGTTAGTAAAGCTACAGCAGTTAGGGATATAGCTGCTTTTTTAAAATTTGGATGTATAAAACATAAGGTACTGCTGAGAGAAATGTTAGGTATGAGATTAATAAGGAATGTTAGTAATTCAGTGTCAATCCTTGATATTATTTTATCTGATAATACTAATTTATTATAATTACTCCCAAAATATATAAATGTTTGTTAAGAGCTATTTTTACAACTATTTACTAAATCCAATAGAATTTTTGACATCTCTTTATCAGACAATTTCTCAAAATCTCTTATTTCTCGTAAAGAATATCTTTTTATTATTTCATCAAAAACACATTGGCATAATTCATATTTACAAACTTCGAAAAATCCAATTTTATACTCTAACATATACTTATAAAACTGATAATCTCCTTTGTGTTTTATAATATCCTTCATCTCCTTTATTGAAAACTTTTTACTATAAATATATCCTTGTTTTGGTGCAGATATTACTCCATATTCTGAAAAATCTAAATAAGAATCTTTTTTATTATTATTTTGTAGATACTCAATATATTTATTTAAAAACTTAATATTGTTATTAGCAATATTACGTTTAATTTTTATTGCTTCATTTCTTATCTCATCTACATTGAAACCATCTAATTCAAATTCTTTTCTATAATAATTAGCTAAAACTAAATCAAAATTATTAATAAATTCTGTCTTTTGGCTTAGAGGAACTAATTTCAACATTCTTTCTATAGATTTATCTGTACCATCGTATGTAAAAAATGTATATTTAAAATATTCAAATCCTATCCAACCTATAGAAATAAAAATAATAACCTTAAATAATCTTTTCATATATTAACCTCTTTTATCGCATTAAATCTTTATACATAGTAATAAGTATTTCTCCAATTATCCCTAAATCCATTAAATAATAATATCTAGTTTGTTGCTTAATTTGTGTAGAAGCCCAATCATCCATAAAATTCTCATATTCATCAACTAAACACTCTTTTGTTTTACATTTATCCATATTATTTCCTGATTTATATACAGCTTTTCTAAATTTTAATAACTTTCTTGAATCGCTAGAGTATTCAAGAGATGAATAAGATATATTTTTCAATACGACTTCTTCGATTTTATTTGAAATTACATCATAAGGTAAAGTTTTATCAATTTTTGGATATGTTGGAACTATATAAAATACATATATAAAAGACAATATCAATAATAAAGGGATGATCTTTTGTCCAAGATTTAATATAGAATCAATAATATTGGTTTGTTCATTTTTAATCATATCTTACTCCTTAAATAATAAATGATATTAAATAAATTAATAACCACAATTTTGAATAATTTCACTATTTATATTATTCACTCCAACATTGAAACTAGCACTATTACCATTAAATTTGATAGTTATATTACCCTCTTTGCTAATCTCGTGTAGAAAATAATTTAAAGCTGCATCTTTATTAATTGCAGTTAATTTATTTTCAATTAATGTTTTAGTTTCAAATTTAAAATTATTCTCATTAATGGCTATAATAATGTTTTTATTTCCACCTTCATTGTTAAATAAAATTACAGTGTGGTTACTATTACAAGCTAAACTTAGACTATCTGCATTATCATTAAGTAATACATAAGAATTAATACCATTTTCTATAAAACTTTGCCAATTGCTAATATTAGAAGAATTATCTTTCTCATAAAATCTTTCATATCCACAACTTGGAATAATTTCAGCATTAATATTATTCTTAAAAATATCAAATTCAGCTATTTCGTTTCCTAATATAACTTTCAGCTTTCCAGTTTGACTAAGCTCATAAAGTAAATTATCAAAAGCTAATTCCGTAGATATTCCTTCACTTCCATTACTCAAATGAGATATTGCTACAACTTTTCTGTTATCATTTGTAATAATTGTTATATCATCTTCTAAAGTAGCTTTGTCATTTAAAGAAAAACTACTAAAATTATCAGAACAAAATATTTTTAAAGTATCACCTTTAAAATTTGATACTTCATAAGTATTAATACCACCTATTTCCCAACCACTAATCCAACTATCTGCAATAATTTGATTAACTAATAAAAATATCATTAAAAATATTTTTCTCATTTATATACCTTTATTTTTACTTATAACAATATTCACTAGGAGCATTTTCTATAGAATTATATGGTATAGAATCACTCTTATAAATATAAAAGTTATCTCTTGATGTTGAAGGATTTCCTACAAGAAAAGTATTTTTCTCTACATTATAAATTTGAAATTCTTTACCTATTTGACCATTTCTTACACTTAAGATCAATTCTCCAACACCAAGAGAATAAACTTCCTTATGAGATTTTTCTAACCAATCAGCACAAACTTTTTGAACTTTTTTTCTTTCTAGTTCAATTTTTTTATTTTTATTTTCAAGCTCAATTTGTTTTTGTATTTTTTCTTCTTCAGCTTTTTTCTTTTGTTCTTCTGCTAATTTTTGATATTTAATTTTTGATTTCTCTTTTTCGATTAATCTTAATTCTTCCTCTTTTCTTATTTTATCTCTATAATCAAAAGTTTCATATTGCTCTTTTAGATACTCTTGGTAGTAAATAGTAGTAAATACATCTATATTAAGGTTATGAATAAAATTCATAGGAAGACCTACTATATAATCATTTAAAGCTTCATATAACTCTCTATTTTTAGTACTATTTCTGTCTTGTTGGCTATAATGCTTACCAATATTATATTTATTTGCCTTTTCTATTAATTTTGCATAGTTTTGTTTTATTTCATTAACAATCTTTTCACTATTTTGATATTTTTTATCAATAGATTCTTTAGATTCATTTTTTTTAACAAGAAATGATTTAAAAAAATCAATTCTATCTTTGTAGTATTGATTAATTTCTTTTTTTGTTTCTTCAATTATCGAGTTAGATTCTTGAGCTTTAAGTTTTTCTCTTTCTTTTTCTTGTTTATTGTAGGCTTCCTCTTCAGCTAAACTATTAAATTTTGGCTTATTTTCACTTATTTTATCAATAACAGTTATATTAGGATAACCATTAGCTCCTAAATTACTATAAATAATAATACAAAACATAAAAATAAGTAATACTTTAAATCTCTTCATAAAAATTCTCCCTTTAAAATTTCTCTTGCTATCACAAGTTGTAAAAATAATTTTATCTTATTAAACTTAAAACTTGCTATTACAATGTAAAAAAGGTGAAAATTGAAACATATCGACGATATAAGTGAAACTTATATAAATGATTTTCATAAAATAATTGGTCAAAATGTCAAAAGATTAAGAAAAGAAAAAGGTATTAGCCAATTAGACTTATCCCATAGAATTGGGCATAAGTCAGTAAGTATCATATCTTGTGCAGAGATAAATCATAAAAATAACCATTTTAATATAGAACACCTACTAAAAATAGCTTATGTTCTTGAAGTTGATGTTTGTGAGTTTTTTAGGGAAGAGAAATAAATTTGTTTTATTAATTCAACTCAAATGTATTCATAGTTTTATTTTATTATAAACAAATGTTAAAATTATACACAATTAAATAAAGTTATTTTTTATAATTAGGTTTATATTATATGCCACAGATTCTTTTTTATTTATTATTTAATAACCTATAGGACACTGTTTTAAACGCTCTTTTCTACTTTCCCAATCAATTATGTATTTATCCATTAAAGCTTTAAAATTATCATTGTGATGTCTTTCTTGTAAATGTATCATTTCATGTACTACAATATATTCTATACACTCTACTGGTACTTTTGCCAATTCAAGATTAAAAAGTAATCGTTTATCCTCAATATTACAACTTCCCCACTTTGTTTTCATTTTTTGAATTTTCCATGAGTCTATATTAACACCTATTATATTTTTCCATTTTTCTATAAACTTTTCAAGTTCAATAGTTAAATGTTCTCTATAATATTTTTCAAGTACCTTAAGTCTATTTTCTCTTGTTGTATTCTCTTTTACAGATATTAATAATTTAGAATGTTTTTTTATTATTGAATGCTTTGTATTTTCATATTTAACATCTAATAAATATCTTTTTCCAAAAAGATAATGACTCTCTCCCGATACCATTTCTCTTTTTGTTTGTCTTGGTTGTTTTAAAAAACTTTGTTGTTGTTTTTTAATCCAAGATAATCTTGATATAACAGCAAGTCTTACAGCTTCATCATTTAGTTTTATAGGAGTTGCTACTCTAATTTTCCCATTTGGAGGATATACTCCAATATGAAGATTTTTTATATCTTTTCGTTCAATGACTATTTCTAATCCACTAACAACGATATTACTAAAACTATTTATACTCATCTTGCTCTTTTATAATATTCATAATTTTATCTATTTGTTCTTCGTTATCAATTATAAGTGCTATTGATTTTCGAACCTTTTTCTCTTTTATTTTATTACCAATCCAGTTATCTGTAATACTTATTTCTAAAACTGTATCTAATCTCAATACTAAATCCTCATTTTGCTCTAAATTATCATACAATGCTCTTTTACCACTTGTATTTATATCTTTTGGATAATTTCCCGAAGTATGATTTCCTTTTGGTTTAGATTGTTTTGCTAAATCTTTTATTTTTTCTAAATATTTTTTATATTCGATTGCATTTTCTTTTCTCTCTTTAATAAGTGCATCAAGAAGTTCAGACATTTTTTCATAATATTTTGGATTTGTTGGTGATTCATCAATAATAAGTTTTCTAACATTATTTTCTATACTTTCAGCCATTGATTCTTTTGTTTGATTCATACCTTTTGGAATCTTTTTCTCAAAATCATCACTACTATTATTTACAAGTAATTCGATAATCCCCATATCTTCAAATGTTGCAACAACTTCACTATCATCAGCTTTTATATAAGTATCAATCAATCTTCTCATATCAGCTTCATATTTTTTCAAATCAATATAATCACCACTTGAATTTTTGATTAAATCTCTAATATTTGTATAGTATATTACTTCTTTTTTTATAGTTTCAAACTCATTTTTAGAATATCCAGCTTCACTAAATTCATTTGCTAAATTTGCATAAGCCCTGATTAGACTAACTGTAAATTTATAAAGTGCTATTCTTTTTTGTTCATTCTCTTTTAAAGCATCTTTATTACTTGTATCACCACAAAAATATCGTTGATAGTCCAATTCATTTTTTGGTTCATTTACAGCTTCACATAAAGCTTTTATACTTTCTCTTGCTTCTTCTAATCTCTCTTTAGATTTTTTAAGTCTATCTGTAAGTAAACCTTGAATATCTTCTTTCTCATATCCATCTAATGCACCACTTGTATAATCTTCAACTGCACCTTCTAATTTATGAAATAAATCTTTATAATCTATAATATATCCATACTCTTTATCTTCACCATCAAGTCTATTTACTCTACAAATAGCTTGAAATAATCCATGGTCTTTTAATTGTTTATCTATATAAAGATATGTAGCACTTGGAGCATCAAATCCAGTTAGAAGTTTATCAACAACTATCAATAATCTCATTTGCCCAGGTTCTTTGCTAAATTTCTCTTTTACTTGTTTTTCAAATTCATCTACTTTTTTAGATGCTTCATTTTCATCTATTTCAAAATAGTTAGCTAACATTTTTCGATATATTTCATATTTTCTTATAGCTTCTGTTTTCCCCTCACCACTTTCTTCGCCTTTTATATCTGCTTCCGATGGAACATAACTTGTAACTATTGCTGTTTTACCTTTTAGGTCTGTTTGTTCAAACAATTCATAAAATTGGCAAGCATTGTAAATACTATCAGATACAAGCATTGCATTACCTCTACCATCAATAAGTCTAGGTTTTCTTTCCATATCTAATAATATATCTTGAACAATTAAATCAAGTCTTTGTTTTGAAGAGAGAACTTTTTGCATAGTTCCCCACTTTTGTTTTAATTGTGCTTTTGCGACATCTGATAAATCTTTAGTTTTTAAATCAAACCATTCATCAATTTTCTTTTGATTACCAATATATTGGTCTATATCTCTTGCTTCATATTGCAAATCAAGAACAACTCCATCTTTTACAGCTTCATCAAATTTATAAGTATGAATATATCCACCAAATACTTCTATACTTTTTTGTTTATCATCTTTTAAAAGTGGTGTTCCTGTAAAACCTATAAACATGGCATTAGGTAAGATTTTTTTCATAGCATCATGTAATTGTCCTGATTGTGTTCTATGACACTCATCTACAAATACAAAAAGTTCGCCTTTAGCACTAAAATCTTTTGGAAGCATACTTTGAAGCTCTTTTATATATTCATCTGTTGCTTCACTTGACTTTTTCTCATCTGTTCCAAATTTATGAACAAGTGAACACATCAACCACTCTTTTGAGTCATTTAAAACACCAATTAAATCTCTTCCACTTTTTGTTCTATAAATTTGTTCTTCAACTCCTGTAAATACTTTTTCTATTTGTTGGTCTAATTCTGTTCTATCTGTGATGATTAAAACTCTTGATTTTTGTACATTTTCTCTAATCCATTTAGCTAACCACACCATAGTAAGTGATTTACCACTTCCTTGAGTATGCCAAATAATTCCACCTTCTCTTTTAGCTATATGTTCTTGAGCTTTTTTTATTCCAAAATATTGATTTTGTCTGCAAGTTTTTTTAGTTCCACTATCATAAACTATAAAATCATGAATTAGTTCTAAAAATCTTTTTTTATTCAGTAATCTTATGATGTCAAAATCTAAAATTCCACTTACTGCTTCTCCATCACATCCAAACTCTAAAGCACTTAAATATTTTTTATCTTTAGAGTCTATTTTTGAGTTATAGTAAGGATTTTCTTCTTTCCAACTAAGATAATATTTTTCAGTAGTTTCAATAGTTCCATATCTTAAACCTTGAGAGGCATTACCTGCCATTATAAGTTGAATAGTAGCAAAAAAATCTCTAATAAAAGTAGCTTTTTGATTATCAAGATTTTGTCTAATACCTTCAGTTACCCCTACTTTTGAGCGTTTTAATTCAAGTACTCCTAATGCTATTCCATTTACATAAAGTACAATATCAGGTCTTTTTGTATTTTGCCCTTTAATTGTTACTTCTTCAGCAATTGCAAATTCATTATGATCAATATTTTTCCAATCAATTAGCCATACTGTTTCATTTTTATCATTTTGATTTTCTTTATCTTTTACACCATATCTTAAAAGTGAGTAGAACTCTTTATTTGCTTCATATAATTTTCTTCCACCACCTAAAGCAATAGATTGTTCTATTTGTCGCTCAACTTTTGTATATAAAGCTTCACTAACTCCACGACTTAAAAGCCACTTTTTTAGTATCTCTTTTTCTATATTTTGATTATTTGCTCTATCTTGAAAATCTCCAAGATATTTATAACCTAGTTTTTTAGAAATAAGTTTTACTACACGATTTTGGGTTGCTCTTTCATTTTGTCCTACATCACTCATATATTATCTCACTTTCAAAATATTCTTCTAGATACTCAAACATCTTTTTTTGATGTTCTATTGCTAAGTTATCATTCCATTCTTTATTTTGGTATATCAAGTCCATTTTTAAAGAATCTAGTTTTTCTTTATTTTTATTAAAAAATCTTTGTCTCTTCTCATTATATGGTAAGTTACTGTATTCAGAATTTATACTTCTTGATACAAGAGATGTATTACCAAAAGTATCTAAAATATCTTTTGATACTTTATTTGTATCTTCCTCTTTAGGATGCTGTGGAGAAATATGTTCAACTGAGTTTTTTGCAGTAAATCTAAATTTTTCCCATTTTTTATCTTTTTTATCTTTTAATAAATACCACAAAACAAATTCTAATTTGTAAAACCAATAATGAGAAAATCTAACACCTTTTGCTTCTCTAAGTTCAGTATAATCATAATTTTCGCTGTAACTAAAATCTTTTGTAAACTTATATGTTCGTTGCATTAAGGTCTCTTCGCTTCTATTAGATAATAAATTATTATCCAAATATCTTAAATACTCATAATGTTTTTTATTGTTTCCACCGTTTAAATATAAATAATACAAATATGGAGTTAACCAATAATGTGTTGTAAGTTGTTGTGAATGATATATCATACTTTGAAGCAATGCTACACCTTCATTTGATTCAGGTTCTCCTCTTACTAGACTTTTTGACTTTTTAATTTTATTATGATTTAAATAAAGCTGATTAATCAGATGTGTTTCACCATCTTCAGTTTCTACCCATTTGATAATATATTTATCAAACATGTACCTAACTCTCCATAACAATTCTATAAAGTATTTTACATCTTCTTTATTATTAGAATCAAAAAAGAAATAACTATCAAAAATATTTAGTAATTCTTTATCCAATATCTTTTGAATATCTTTAGATTCTTTTTTTATTAAATAAATTCTTAAAGTATGTTGTAATAGCATTGAAAATGTAATGATACTTCTTACATTACTATTGGATTTATATTCATCTAGATTATCTTCTACTGTTTCAGATATATTTTTATTGTCTTTTAAAATCTGTTCTAATGATAATGGCTCAAACTTTGTTAATTTAGTATTATTAATTAATTTTAAAACTTCTTCAGCAATAGCTAGAGGTTCAACATCTTTTTTTGATTTTTTATTAGAAAAAATTTGAGATATTTTTACTTTTGCAATATCTCTAAGATTTTTTTCCACGTAATTATCCATATAGGAACAAGAATCCCATAAATTACTATATTTTAATTTTTCATTATCATCAATTTTCTTTAAAATCTTTGCTTTTAGAATTTCATGATGTTGTAGTTGCACTCCTCGATTATTAATAAGTTCAAAAAGCTTATTTAAATCAGTTTCTTTAGGCACAATAGTAAATAACAATTGTACTTTTTGCATTAAAAACTTTGTAAACTCAAATATATCTTTATTCTTATTTTGAAAATAGTTTTTAATCTCTACTAATGCTTTTGATATATTTTCATCAATTCTCAAATTAGTATCTTTATCCATCAAAAATGAATTAAAAAAGTTTTTTACTTCATCACGAATAGAGAAATTTAGTCTAAAATTTCCATTCTTATAAATAAAGGATTCCATTGCTTCTTTAAAAACAATAGAAAACATCCATAAAGTTGTAAATCTTTGCTGTCCATCTATTAAATCAAAATGTTTGTTATTACTATTTTCTACAACCAAAACATTTCCAAGATAAAAAATATCCTTATTTGATTTAAATGCTTCATACAAATCATCCAAAAGTATTTTTACTTGCTCATCTTTCCAAACATAAAGTCTTTGATAAATAGGAATTTCAAAGCTAAAATCTTTTTCTACAATATCATTTATAGTAAATAATTTTGATTTAACCATTTAATCCCTTTATCTTATAGTCATTCCAATATTCTCTATCTTTTAAATAATTCAATTTTTCTTCTTTAAATTCTTTTTCAAAATATTTTAATACTGATGCTTTATATCTACCTTGAACACCTTCATTTGGTTTAATGTTTTCTTTTTCATATACACTAATTCTTTTTCCTTCAGATTTTAAATAATTTATTACTTCTTCAGATCTAAAGCTAAAACTTATTAAATCAAATAAATTAAGAGAACTCTCTTTTAAAAATTTAATAGGTGCTTGTTCAAAAACATATGTTTTTTCAAGTCTAATTGCACCTAAATTATAATCAAGACATAAAGCAAACTCTAAAAGCTTATTACTTTTGAATTTATCATAAAAAATTAAAATAGAAATAATAAATAATTCTTTTAGATAAATTGATAAATGCTTATAAACTATATTATAAAATTTTCTAAACTCTAAGATATTTGTATCCAAAATATCTTTGTTATTTTGCATAAAAATATAATCTAAAATTTGAGCATATTTCTTTGTAAATAGAAAAAAGCCTACTCCTTTATCAATAGGCTGTCTTAATGTAAAAGGTAAATCTATACTATTTTTATTATAAAGTTCTTTTGTAAAATTCTGAACCATCTTGTTATCTTCAAATCTAATATTTAAATACTTTTGATTATTTATATTGTTATAAAGATTTACTAAATTATCTTTAGTTGAGAGTGTATCTGTTTGAAATTCTTTTATTATTTGTTCTCTATTTTCTTTAATTATATTTTTTTGTCCTGTCCAGTTTCTTACTCTATAAATAAATTTTTCATAAAGTTGAGATACAAAATCGTAACTTGTAGGTAAAATACTTTCTTGTCTTTGGATAGTTTCCCATTCTTTTGCGTATTTTATTTGTAATTCTTCTTTTGAATTACCATCGATTGCTCTTAAATGATATGCTTTAAGTAAATCAGTAGTACTTAATTTTACACCTCTATTATTTTGTGTATCAAAAAAAGTAAAAGCTAAATCTTCTGAATTAGTAATTACAAAAGTAAATGAAATTTTATTGAATAAATCATTCATATGATTTTTAAAAATGGTTTGATTATTTATAAACTTACTTTTCACTTCCTGAATGTATTTAACAGAAACAGGCGAATTATAACTTAAAGAAGTATTTTTAGGTAAGTTATTGAAATGAACAAAATACAAAATCATCAAGGTTGTTAGTCGCTGTTGACCATCAATAATATAGTATTTTGTTTGATTTTTATCATCTGTCTTTTTATGTAAAAGTATAGTTCCCATATAGTAACTAAGACTTTTAGGATTATACAAATACTCTTTTAAATCATCTATTAGCTCATTTACTTTTCCTTCACCCCATACATATGGTCTTTGGTAGCTGTCAATCGCTAATTGAAATGGCAAATTACTTATAAACTCATCAAAACTATTTACAAATACTTTAACATCTTTTGTCACTTTTCAAGTCCATTTAATATAATTTTTTCTAAGTTGTCACAATCTGCAAGTTGTACGCAATCTATTGATGCTTGAATATATTTTTTAGGTGTAAAGTTTGAATAGTTTATAAATTTATATCCATTATATGCAACTATCATATCAAAGAACATACGAGTGATTCTTCCATTTAGTTCATAAAAGGGATGTAATGCTATCAGTTCACATTGAAAATATGCCAATCTATTTGCAAACTCTTCTTTGGGTCTATTTTCAAAATCTTTTAGATAATTTTCTTTTTTCAAAGCTTCAAATATTTTTTTTGATTCATTTTGTACATACGCACCTTGACAAAATCTACTATCACCTTTTGCCATATTAAAGTCTCTAAAAACTCCAGCCCATTCATAAAGTGATTCAAATGTTCTTTTATGTAATTCTTTTAGATAGTTTTCATGAAAAACTGTACTCTCATCTAACTCATCAAAAAAAATAAGATAAGCTTCTTCAAGAAGCTCTTTTTCGATTTCATGTAATGTTTCACTATCATCAATATTATATTTATTGATAGGAATATCAGTGTCTTTTATATAAAAAGAGTTATCTTTTAGCTGATACTTTGATACCATACTTTTCCCTTAGACTTTGAGCTTTTTGGATAGTTTGTTTATTTGCTTCTTTATATCCCTCTATTGCTTGAGTTGTTTTTATAGTTTGGCTTAGTAGTGTTTTATTTATAGGATTTTTACTCATCTTTTACCTTTAATCTAGTTTTTCCAGTAAGAAGTTCACTTATTATACCATCTTTGATGGCTTTTGTTTTTGAGAGTTTTGATTTTAAAATTTCTATTTCATTGTCCATATCTGATAGAATTTGAGCTATTGCTTGTTGTTCTAAAAATCTTGGAATCATTACACTAAAACTAGATAATTCTTCTTTTGTTATTGTCTTAATTGTTCCACCTGCAGCTTTCTCTTTTTCAATTCTGAATAACTCTTGAACAACATAAGAAAAGAAAATTTTATCCATTTGAACTAAAAAATCAGTAAAAATCAACAATGTTCTATCAATATATGCATCATATTGAGTTATTGCTATTCTTCCTATACTTCCTTGAATAGTAAGAATTACAGTACCTTTTTTAACAAAAACACTTAATTTTTTTGCTATATCACTTATATGCTGTTTTGTATCATTTTTGAGCTTCATATTTTTATCAACATCATAAACTTGTATAAAAGGTAATCCATTGGATTCATCATACCATTTAGATAACCCATATGGTTGAGGGAAACTCCCTCTTCTAAAAATAGCAATTTCTCCAAGCCCTTTTTCTTCCCACTCATCACTAAATCCACTTAATCTTTTTTTACCAGTTAGTAGTTGTTGCATAGTGCCTTGTTTGATAGCTTCTTTTTTTGATATTAGTTTTTCTAGTGTTGTAATAAGTTCATCTGTATCACTTAAAGCTTTTGCTATTGCTTTTTGTTCTTCAATATTTGGAGCTTTAAAAGTAAAGTGTATAAAGTCTTTTTGATACAAGTGATTGATTGTAGAACCTGCTGTTAATCTATTCAAAAATTCAACAAAAATTTCAGATGTAAAAATATAATACAGATACTTTTGGTCTAATTTATTACTATTTGTTCTTATTACAAACACCCCACTATTTAAAGTTGTTGGCAACTTAATAGTATCAATAAAACCAGCTTTACCAATAGTTCCATCTTTTGTGATAAGTACATCATTAACTTTTAATTGAATATTTTTATCTTGGTCAAATCTCCATTTATTTACAAAATGACAAGTATCCCAATTTACTAAACCATTTTCAAAATCAGTTCCAGTTACAAGATAATATTCTCCACTATCTTTGTATTCACCAGTTGTTAAACCTTGCCAACCAATCCTAGCTTTTAAAGTAGTGTCACTCCCAATATTTATCTCTTGCCAATCTTTTAGATTTACCATGAAAGCGCCATAGCTTTTAGATGTTCTTCCACTTTTTTACTTAAAATATTTACGTCATTTTCGATAGTTTTTAGTGGTTCTTTATATCTATCTTCTAAAATTTTGATTCTATTTGCCAAACTTGTAGTTACTCGATTTATCTCTTCTTTTATTTGGTTACTGATATGTTTTAACCATTTATCCTCTATTACTATCTCTTTTATATCTTCTATTTTTAATGTTGGATATTTTTTAAATACTGCAAGAGTTAGTTTATCAACTGCAATTCTTAATTCTATTTTTGCTTTTGCTTCAAGTTCAATTAGTTTTTTACACTCTTTTAAAGCTTTAATTTCATCTTTATCTTTTGTGTTTTTTAGTCTATCATCAATAGATTTTTTACTGATATTTCCTTTATCATTTTTAGCCTCTTCAAGAAGCCCCTCTTCTCCACTATTTTCTTCTATGTAGTTTTCAAGTTCACTTGAAGCACTATCTAGTTTTGATTGAAGTTCATCAATAGCTTTTTGTTCTTCTTGGAAATATCTATTTATCAAAAGTTTTGGAGGTATTAAATCTGCTACATATCTAATTTTATTAAACTCAAAATCGTGAGCCTCTTTATATACATTTTTATCATTTTTGTCTTTTGAAGGGATTAGTTCTCTTAAGTTTGAGCCAATATCCCAACCACCTTGAGAAATCAAATAACAATCATCTTGCATAGTTTCAGCCCAATAATCCATAAGTATTTGGTAAATATCATATTTACTTATAAGTTTTACATCTTTAAATTTTTCAAGCATTGATTCACTTATTTCATAGATTAACTCTTTTGGTTTAAAACCAATATCTAAATTACAAAATCTTTCAGAATAATCCCATTTTTTATATAAATCAAATACATCATTACTAAACTTTTTAAATTCATCATGATTTAAAATAAAGCTTTTTATTTCATTTGATTCTATCTTTGCATTTGAATATCCATCTTTAACACTTGGTTCAAATAGTTCTGATTTTAAAGTTTTAAATACATCCCAATACTCTTTTAGATTTTCAATATCAACATTTGGTATTCCACCGTTTAAGTGGGCATATAAATCTTGTATATCTTCACTTTCACTACTATCTATATATCTTGGAATATTTAGGTTATATTCATTTAGTTCAATATCTCTTAGAGTTACCATTTTAGAGTATTTTTTTATTTCAAGAGTTTTATTAAACGTATCTACGATTTTATGTACATCTTGACTTCTAAGTCTATTTTTATTTCCATCTTTTTTAAAGCCTTTTGAGGCATCTATCATAAAAATTCCCGTTCTATTTTGAGCATTTTCTTTATCAAGAACTATAATACAAGCAGGAATTCCTGTACCATAAAAAAGGTTTGCAGGTAGTCCAATGATTCCTTTTATCCAACCTTTTCTAATAAGCTTTTCTCTAATAACTCCTTCTGCATTTCCTCTAAATAAAACACCATGAGGAAGAATAACAGCACCCTTTCCATCTGATTTCATAGATTTACAAATATGAAGTAAAAAAGCATAGTCACCATTTTTTTCAGGAGGTGTTACAAAACCTTCAAATCTTGAGTATTTATCAGGACTTTCCACTCCATTTGTCCAAGCTTTTAGTGAAAAAGGAGGATTAGCTACTACAAAGTCAAAAGTTGTAAGTTTTACATTTGGTTCATCTTCAAAAAATGGATTTGCAAGAGTACTTTGACCACCAGGAGCAATAACTGCACTAGCATTATTATGTAAAATCATATTCATTTTACAAAGTGCAGTTGTAGATACCTCTTTTTCTTGTCCATAGATACTAAGACCATTTGGAGCTAATGATGAAGCTTTTAAAAGTAGTGAACCACTTCCACAAGTTGGGTCATAGATAGTTTGTCTTGGAGTTGTATTTTCATCTATACCTATAATTTGAGGTAGGATTGTAGAAACTTCTGATGGAGTATAAAACTGACCTTTACTTTTTCCTGATTCTGTCGCAAAGTGTCGCATAAGATATTCATAAGCATCGCCAAGTAAATCATCTCCCTCTGCTGTGTTTGATGTAAGATTAAGATTATCAAAAATCTTGATAAGTTTTGATAATGTATCAACCATTTGTTTACCACTACCAAGTTTTGTGCTATCATTGAAATCTGCGGTATCAATCACACCTTTTAAGTCATTTTCTTCTGCAAGTTTAGCGATAATCTTATTTATTTTATCACCAATTTCTTTATCACCATCTAAGGCTATCATATCTTCAAAACTAACACCTTTAGGAACATCAATAAGACTATTAGCATCATCTTTTTTATCTGATACATATTTCATAAATAACAAAGTAAGTACATAGTTTTTATACTCACTTGCATCCATTCCACCTCTTAGTTCATCTGCACTTGCCCATAATGAGCTATATAGTTCTGTTTTTTTGATTGCCATAAAAATCCCGTTAATTATTAATTATAATATTTTACCTTTTTTGTTGTTATACTCTTGTAAAATTAAGATTAAAAATTATCAGAAATACTTTATATAATAATCTTCTTATACTTAATAAATTTCATAAACTACTCTTGTAAACTTTTGAAATACTTAGTTATAACTCTTTTTAATAAGTACTGTTGATTCACTTTGTTTTTTAAGTATTTCTTTTTGGAGTTTTTGTTTAAACTCATTTTCTAGTTGATGATAAAGTATTTCATTAACATCTATTAATTCACCACAATTTGGACACTTAATGCTTGATTCTTGCGACATAATGATAATACATCCCTATTAAAATATAATTTTTATCTATTTTACTTAAATTTATTTAATATATAGTAATTAAAATAAAAAAATATTTAATTATTTATTTCTAGGTCTTCCTGCATTACTTTTTGTCTTTTTTACTATACCTCTTGTAAATATTCTATCTTTACTATTGGTTTTTAAAGTATTTTCATTTTGTTCATCTTTGCATAAGTAAGGTAAAACATTCTCATCAAGTGTATTCCTCTTTTCTTTATCTCTATGGTCTAAAATACCTACACCTTTATTTTTATATTCATTTTTACTACAGTTATGAAATAATCCTTTACCTTTTGTAATATTATTTTTCCAATACTCTCCTATTTGTTCTGCTTTTGTGATATCTTCTCTTACTTTATTACCATCGTAAATAATTGCAGCATGAATATGAACTCCTTTATCTTCTCCTACTTCTTTTTTTGCTATATACCCAACCATTTCACCAAATACAGATGATTTACCTCTTCTATTATTTAACATTTTATTTAAATCTTTACTTGCATCTTCAAAAGTTACTTTTTTACTATCTTTTTTTGTATAGCTTAAATCTACTCTTACGATATTTAACTTAGAGTAATTTTTAGATAAATCATCTATATATTTTTTTGTGCTATCTAACCTATTATTAGTTTTTTTGTTGTTACTGTTAAGCATTTTCTATCCTTTATATTTTTATTTCATATAAAGGTATGTATACAAATCTTTTTATAACATCAATAATCTATTCTTATATTTTAACTATCTATATAATCTAGATCTATAGTCTAATCATCTTACTAAGACTATCTATCTTCTACTTCTATAGTAGCTTTATACTCTTCTTCTATTATCTTTATCTTATATATAATATAATTAATTTATAACATTAAAACCTAAATTATTGTTTTATAAAATCCTTATATAACTGTATATACAGATTATTAGATTTAGAGGTTTTGTGAATATTTTTGATTTATATGTGATATACAAAGTTATGGAAAAAATAAAAGAATTCAATATAGCCTAAAACAAATAGGTCTAGGCTATATTTTTTGATGTATTTGTTTCTAAATACTTAATTAATTCATCTCTTGAAATATGAATTTTATTTCCAATTTTAACTACTTCTAAAACTCCATTATAGACAAGCTTTTTTGCCATATCTATTTTTATAACCCCTAAATCTTCTATATCTTTGAGATTAAAAAGTACTTTATTTGGAAGTAGCAAATTATAATTTGTATTCATTTTAGATCCTTTATTTTCTATTTAAACCCTCTAAAATCTTTTTGATTCGTTTTCTCTCTTTTTCATCTTGGAGTTTTTTATACTCTTTTTGCAAGTATTCTAATCCTGCTTTTGTCCAATCTTTGAACCTGTTTTTGCTCTCTTTGATTATGTAGTAGTCAAATGCCAACATTTTAAGATCCTTTACTATATTTTAGTTCTTGTTTGATTTTTGATAATTTTGTAGGTTTAAAGCTACTATCAAGTTCAACACCTAATCCAAAGCTATCCTTTATACTTTCAAGTTCACCCAATGAAAAATATCCAAGTTCTGTTTCAAAGCCATCTACTAAACCATAACAAGTGTTATTATCTGATTTATCAATTTCTATTATGTACCAAGTCCAGTTTGAGTTTGGTAAAAATATTTTAAATCTACATATTGGGTCTTTTAGAGTTATTGAAGCATATAATTCTGGAATTGTTTGAAGTTGTTCTTCTGTTAGTAATTTACTATTATGCATCTATATTCCTTTTAATCTTAAATTCATTATTGAACTAGAAACTATTTGTACAGCTATTACTTTGTCATAATCTTGATGTAATAAATAAGATTGTTCATCTTTGAAATTCTTAAATGCTTCTTCAATAGCATTTCCTTTTCCAGTTCCTAACAGTTGCATATTATGTGTAAACTTATGGGACTTATCGTATGTAAATCCCTCTTGAGTGTAAAATATATAGTTTTTCATAGAAGCTCCACTTTAAGCAACATTTTCTATGGTTTTATACCAACTCTTTGATTTACTATCAAATCTAAATCCACAAGCTTTAATTGAATCTTTCTTAGAGTATATATCATCACCTGTTACAATTAAAAATCCATTTTGTTCAACAAGATTTAATCCAAGATTATAAAGTGATTGATACTCATATTGATTAAATGAAGTTGATTGATTTTGTTTTATATTTGGATGAGAGTATTGATTATTTCTTTGTTGGTTTTGATTATGGTTTGATTCTTGTTGATAAGTAGATGATGTATCAATTTGATTTAAATTTCTACTTTTATCGTACAAAGAGTTCCCAAACTGATTACCAAAGCTTCTAAAAGCTCTTTTAATTGCATCTGTTACAGCTTCTTTTGAGGCTGATTCATTTGCATCTGCTAAAGTTTTAGAAATTCCTGTACCAAAGCCTACATCTTCTTTTTCTATAAAAGTTGTATGAGTTTGGTTATAAACTTTTAAATTTACTATTGCCTTATAGCATAAAACAACATTTTCATTTTGATTATACTCTTGGCTTACTTGTTCTAATTTAGTAATTGTATAACTCCAATTACCAAACCCAAATATAGAGTTTGCAGTTTCAAATATATCAAACCCTTCTAAATATGAAAGATTGATATTTCCTTTACTTCTATTTTTAACTCTTTTACTATCGAGTTCTTTATTTAAAGACTCTATTTGTTCTTTTGTGAACATTTTATTCTCCTTTATATATTTTTTTTATTGATTTTTATTTATGTATTTTTGAAAATAATTAAAGTTTTTAGTTATTGCTTATTTGATGGGAATATTACTTAAGCAACATCTTTTAAAGAGTCATCATCTATATCATTACTTAGAAGCTCAATAGTTATAGCTTCATTAGATAAACTCTTCTTTTTAGCATTTACTTTAACTTTTGCTTTATTTATTGAAGTTTCTGTAATAAGAGTTACAATATCTTTTAACTCTTTTTTACCTTTTGGGGTTTCTAGTGCTACTTTTATTGCTTCAATATCTGGTTCAAACTTTACATATCCCAAAGTCATAACAGCATTTTCATCAAGAACAACAATCTCTTTTTTAGTAGTTATTGATTCGGATAATAAAGTTATTGAAGATATTACATTTCCATCAACTCTATCTACACCATTTTGAATTAAAACATCTGCAACTAACTCTTTTGCTAGAGTTAGTGCAGTTTGAAGTCTCTTTTTATAAGCTTGTAGCTCTTTTATATCATTAGCTATATACTCTACTTTTGAATTTATCTCTTGTAAGCATAATCCAATATAATCAGCTTTTTGAAAGTAAGGGGTATTAGGATCTTCTAAAATAGATTTTAAATACTCTTTAAAGTATTTATTATCACTATTTTCATTTAAATTTTCCATTTGTGTTTGAAGTTTATAATTTACTAATCTCATACACGATCCTTTAAGCTACTAAATAACCATCACATTTAAGTTGTGCAACTTGTTCAACTGCACTAAAGAGTTCTTTATTAAATTTAATAGTTGCATCAATTCCATTGATAGCTTTTGAAGTGAAGTTTTTATTAGTTACTAGATTCTTCATTTTAACACCACCTCTAATCATTGATTCTTGGATTCTATTATAAGTACTCCAAAGAGTATTTACTTCATCTTCTTCATAGTTTACTTTTAAAAGTTCATCAGCTTTAATATAGTGTGTATTTGTATCAAATCTAATATCTATTGCAGCATTAGCTAACATTTGCATCTCTGCATTTGTTAGATATATTGATTTAAAGATTGACACTTGCTCTTTTATTTTTGGAATATAAGAAGTTACTTCTTCAATTGCATATTTTACTTTTTCTTGAGTAAAGCCCACATGAACAATAGAGGTATGAACAAAGCTTTTAGATGGAACAACAAGCATATTAGAGCAAACTATTCTAAAGATTGCCAAATCAACAATAAAGCTAGATGTTCTATTATGAGAGTTTGTTAAAACAATATCTTCATATTCATCTTTTGCATTTGGTCTAAGAAGATTTTCTAAACTTCTAAATTGGATTATATGTTTTTGATAACCTTGGTTTTCTTCATCTCTTACTTTACTCTCACTTGCCATTATTGGATAGTATCCAGCATCTCTAAAAGTATCAAGAAGTTTATATGTTGGAACAAAAGCATATTTATCACTTACACCTTCAATTGGATTTTCACTAAAGATTGATGGAGCAACACTAATTAACTCTTCATTTGTTAGGGGTTTTATATTTTTTGACATGGTTTTTCCTTATTTATTTTTTGATTTTTAAATTGTTAGGTTTATCTTTTAATTACTCTTTGTAGTTAAATTAACCAACTTAAATACATAACATTTTGAACTTATTTTTCATCTTCATCTTTTAAGGCTTCTTTTATTGCAGTTGCAACAGCAATTACAACAGATAGTATTGTCATAGGAGACATTTTAAGCTCCTAAAATTGGAGTATAAAAACTATTATTTATGGATAGTTTTTTTATATCTATAATAGTTTTATCTTTTATCCACTCTTTAAACTCTAATTCTTCTTTTTCCAAAGATAGTTTTTTCTTGTCCAAACTATCTTTTATTTTTACGAATAGTTTAACTCTATAGCCATCAATTACTTTTTGGTTTAAATTTGAAGGAATATTTAATACCAAACTATTTTTTTCTTTACTTTTTTTTAGATTTCTTCCTATTTGCATTTCATCTCCTAAGATTTTTATTTACAAGGACTTATTTTTATCCTTGTCTACTCTTATGATATGTGATTGAAAAAAATTGAAATTAAAAAATTTATAAAAAATATTTATAGACCCCTTTAGTGAAAAAATATTCATAGGAGTTTAAAATGTTTGAAAAATACGATATGTTAATACCTCAAGGAGTTATCTTTAATCTTAAAGAAATAGAAGAGATGAAGATTATAAAAAGTGATATGGCAAAGAAGTTAATTTACAATAATGAATTAGAAGTTGTAAAAATAGGTAGTAAAATCCACATAAGTAGAACTGAACTTATTAGATTTTTAGTAGAAAATACTATTAAATCTCATGAGAGTAAAGAAGATTTAGACTAATTACTATTTTAAAATGTGTTTATATTTACGGATATAGATAACTTTACAAAATATTTGGGATTTTATTAGAATAATTTCCATAAATAATATTTTTAAGTTCTTCCTCTTTTATATCAACAGCATCTGCAACTATGTTTATTTTAACATTATTACTTAAAAGTTTTTTTGCAATTCTAATTTTTAAATCATATATAGAATATGGTATTTCAAATTTAATATCTTTTATTCTATATCCCTTAAAAATTTTATTATTCAAATCTGTGAAAAACAAACCACCAGTATTTCTATTCAAATTTATTTTAAAAGATTCACTTTTCCCAAAGAGATTAGTAAAAAACCTACCAATAGAAGCTTTTGAAGCATCCATATCAAAATAGGTTAAGCGATAAAAAACTATACACAATCTTGAAGTAATTATCTGTTTAAAATCTATTAACATTAAGTCTTCATTTATTAAAGTTATCAATTCATTTTTGCTATTAACTTTATATGCTGTATCTTTTACTAGTCTTTTTATATCTATTTTAAAAATACTTCCATAATTATTTAATACTTGTTCAATATTAAATATAAAAATATTTTTTATATTAAAAATATCTTTATTTAAATTATCTAAATTCTTATTTAAGTTGATATTAATCGGATGAATATTTTCAAAAAATTCTTCAAAACTATATTCTATTGACATGTATTATTCCTAATTTATTATTATATTTTGTACAAGATAATAGTCCTATTAAAAGATTCAAATAAATCTTCTTTATTTGTTATCAAATAAACAGTTTCATTTTGACTTTTATTTATATCAATAACAATCTTTTTTAATTCATTTAAATCAGACTTATTTTTGTCAAATTTATAGATTTCTAAATTCTTACTATTATCACAATCTATATTGGAATATGATAGTATTATTTTAATATATCTCATATTATGCCTTAAATAACGTATTTATAATAATTATATAATTTTACATACTAATATTATACTAATTATTTATTAAATAAATACTAAATATATCTAATAATTATATTATTTATAATAAAAAAATACTATTTATAATTTATTATTATTTATTTAATATTAATTTTATACTAATAATTTTAAGATACATAATTTAAATTTTAATAATAAAGTCTATATAACAGCTATATTTTAAAAAGATATGGAATAAAAATTTGTATAAAAAGAAGAAATGAGTTTTATTGAAGATTTAAAACATAAAATATGGTTCAAAACTTTTTTCAATAACTTTTTTCAATAACTTTTTTCAATAACTTTTTTCAATAACTTTTTTCAATAACTTTTTTCATAAGTTCTAAAAAAGGTTTATAATCTTTTTTGTAGTGAGTGTAATATCTAAAGTTTTATAGTATTCTAGTCTATCTTCTAACTCAATTACAATAGGTGGGAAACCAGCTTTAATAAGTTCTAAATTCATCAAAAGTCTTGAAGTTCTACCATTTCCATCTATAAAAGGATGAATATTTACAAATTCAATATGTACAAAACTAGCAAGTTCTATTGGATGTAATTTAGTTATATTTTCATTGTACTTTTTTATAAACTCTTGCATTTGGCTTTGTACTTCAAAAATTTGTGGTGGTTTATGTTCTGCTCCACTTATAATTACATTAGTTGTTCTATACTTACCCTTATTTTCGTCATCAATATTTTTTAGAATTAAAGAATGAATTTGTTTAATAGAATATTCAGATAATCTGTCATCTTTTTGAGCTAAATCTTCTATAAAATAAATTTCATCTTTATGATTAATTGCTTCTAAATGTTCTCTTAAAGTTTTACCTCCAATAGTTATACCTTCAAGTGTAACTTTTGTTTCTTTAGTGTTAAAGTATTTCCTTCAATGGCATTTGAATGGTAAGTCCATCTAAGAACTAAATCTTCATGTAGATTTTTTATAATAGATGAATTTAATGGTTGATAAGAATCTAATTTTAACTTTAACTGATCTATTTTTTTATAATCTTGCTTTATAACTATATCTTCACTCTTATAAATTTTATTAGTTTAAATTGTATTTAAATATTCCTTACAATCAATTGCAGTGAAGATTATATCCTATTCATGTAATACAAATCTAGTATTTTATATAATTATGGACATTTAATTGTATGTTAGATAATATTCTATAATACACAATATTATCCCTACTTTTTATCTAAAATATTTAATTTAGTAGGGATTAATTAATATAAATAAATACGATTACACAAGGTATACAAAGCATTTATTTACAATATTAATAGATTATTTTTAAATGGATAAAAAAATGGATAAAAAACGAGCAACAAAAAATTTAGATAGTTTGATAACAAAAGTTGAAGCAGCAAGACTTAGAGTATCAGAGCATCACATTGTAAAAATAATTGGAATTTCAAAATATTCAACTATTGACGATATTAAAACTCTTTATGAAGCTGGTCAAAGAGCTTTTGGAGAAAATAAAGTTCAAGACTTAAAGATAAAAAGTGAAGCACTAGAAGAATTTCCTATTGAGTGGCATTTTGTAGGTACTTTACAAAAAAATAAAATCAATAATCTTATAGATTTAAACCCTACTTTAGTTCACTCTTTAGATTCTTTAGAATTAGCCGAAGAACTAAATAAAAAGTTGAGTATAAAAAATAAAAAAATGTCTTGTCTTCTTCAAATAAATTCTGCCTATGAAGATACAAAATCTGGAGTTGATCCAAAAGATGCTTTAGATATATATAAAAAAATTATTAAATTTTATCCAAATATTATTCTTAAAGGGATTATGAGTATTGGTGCAAATACTGAAGATAGAGAAACTATAAAAAAATCTTTTTTAGTAACCAAAAAGATATTCGATGATGTTAAAATCTTAGGGGGAATTTATTGTTCTATGGGGATGAGCAATGATTTTGATTTAGCAATAGAATGTGGATCAAACATGATTAGAGTTGGTTCAACTCTATTTAAATAGTAAAAGAAAAAAATTATCATAAACTTAAGAATTATTATCTTATAATTTCAGCAATATTAAAGACTAAAATAAGGACTTCGTAGTGTTCGTAAATCTACCAACAAGAAAAAGATTTTTGCTAAATATGATTATTAGCCAAATTGGGTTTGCTGTTATTAGCATTGTTGCTATTTTAAGTGACCATCAAGTTATCTCAATATTAACTGTAAATATAGTGTTTGCAATTATTGTTGGATATATAAATTATAACTCTATGAAAAGAGTTGTAGGTGGTATAACTAGAGTAAAAGAGTATATAGATGATCTAATGGACTTTGTATTTTATAGAACAAACCACATTAGAAAAGCTGAATATATAAAAGATGATGATATTGGTGATATGCTAAGAGAGCTTAACTGTTATTTTGATAAATATGACAAAATGAGAAAAGATGATATGCATGTACTTGGAGAAATGGTTATTGCTTTAGATAAAGTTGCCCAAGGTATATATCAAACTCAAATTCATTCTAATACAAATAATTTTATGGTACATACTTTAAAAAATATTGTAAATAATATGTTATCAAGAGCAAATAAAAATATGGAAGATTTAGTCGAAATTGTTGGTTTATATGCTGAACATGATTATAGTAAGCAAGTAAATATTAATCCTATTTTAAAAGGTAAAATGAAACTTACTATGGAAAGAATAAATCAACTTGGTAGTGAACTAAATAGTAATGCAAAACAAAATCTTAAAAATGGTAATCTTTTAGAAAGAAATTCTTTAGTTATGAATAAAAGTGTTGAAAACTTAGCATCAAAAGCAAACTCTCAAGCAGCTTCTTTAGAAGAAACAGCTGCTGCACTTGAAGAAATCACATCTATTACAAAAAACAATACTGAAAATGCTTTCAAAATGTCAAATTTAAGCAAAGATGTAAAAGAGTCTGTAATTTTAGGTGAAACATTAGCAAATAGAACAGCATTGTCGATGGATGAAATAAATTCTAAAGTTGAATCTATAAATGAAGCTATAGAAGTAATTGATCAAATAGCATTCCAAACAAATATCCTAAGTTTAAATGCAGCAGTAGAAGCAGCAACAGCAGGAGAAGCCGGAAAAGGATTTGCAGTAGTAGCTCAAGAAGTAAGAAATCTTGCAAATAGAAGTGCAGAAGCTGCTAAGGAGATAAAAGAGTTAGTAGAAAATGCTACATCAAAAACAAATGAAGGAAAAAAGATATCTGATGAAATGAGAGATGGATATAATAATCTTAATAGACTCATAGGTGAGACTATAACTATTATTCAAGATGTTAGCCAAGCTTCAAGTGAGCAGTTAAAAGGAATTGAACAAATAAATGATGCAGTTTCTATGCTTGATAGAGTAACTCAAGAAAATGCTGCAGAAGCAAATAATGTTGCAAATATTGCTAATGAAACTCTTCAAATGGCTCAACTGCTAGTAGAAGATGCAAAAACAAAAAAAGTAAACTAAGGAGTTAGTTAATGTCAAAAGAGATTTTATTAGATGATTATGCTTTTTTAGTAAGTGAAACAGATGAAAAAGGTCATATTATATTTGCAAATGATGATTTTTGTACAATAGCAGAATATAGTGTAGATGAACTTATTGGACAACCTCATAATATTGTAAGACATAAAGATATGCCAAAGGCAGCTTTTAAAGATTTATGGGCAACAATAAAAAGAGGTGAGATTTGGACTGGATATGTAAAAAATGCTACAAAAGGTGGAGACTACTATTGGGTATATGCAACAATTTTTCCAACAATAACAAGTGAAGGAACAAAAGGGTTTTTATCGTGTAGAAGAAAAGCTAGTGTAGAAGAGATCCAAGTTCATGATAAACTTTACAAAGAGTTAAAATCAAAAGAGAAATAGATTTGAGATTTAAAAAATCTCAAATCTATTTTAGTTTACCAAATAGATTATAATGTTCCCAATATATATCCAAAGCCTCTTTTAGTTCTTCATCACTTAGTTTTGTCTTTTTCTTTAAACCAAACCTTTTTATAAGTGCTTCTGACATCAAACTTTTCTCTTTAGTAGGATTTTTCAAGAATTCAAACATAGCTTTTTTTACTTCTTCTTCACTACTATGTTCAAGTAAATATCGATAAAAGTATTTATCTATTGTTACAGATATTCTGTTGTGGCAAGTTACACAATTTCGTTCATATATGTTTTTTGGGCTTGAAAAAGAAAAATTAAAAATAAAAAATAAAATAAATATAATTCTTACCATCTTATTTTTATCCTTGTTCCAACTTCAAGTTTAGAGATAACATCAATTTTTAAATCATACTCTTTTGCTATCATAGATACAATATTTAGCCCTATTCCAAAACCACCTACACTTGTATCAAATCTTTTATATCTAACAAATAAATTTTTTATATTATCTTTACTCATTCCTTTTCCACTGTCTTCAATAATTAAAAGTTTCTCTTTTAAATTTACTTTTATAAACCCTTGATATTTATTATATTTTATAGCATTTGATAAAAGATTATCTATTAGTTTTGATATTTTCTTATGATCACTAACTATCAATATATTATCTTTTATATCTAATTTAAAACTAAGCTTTTTAGAACTTGCAATACTTGAAAAGAAATCAACTCTTTGTTTTAAGAGTTCACTTAAATTTATTTCTATATTATTTGAGATAATTTGATTATTTAATGATATAAAAGTTAAATCCTCATAAATATTTGAAATTGTTTTAGCTCCTATTTCTATTCTATTTATCTTTTTAGCTAGTTTTTCATCTAAACTATTTTTATCTATCATTTGAATATTTGAAATTATTGCAGTAACAGGAGTATTTAATTCATGAGTTGTATCTTTTATAAATCTATCAAGTAAATGTAAAGCATCTCTCATTGGTTTTAAAAACATTTTTGCTATAAGATATCCAATAAATAACATAAATAAAAAAGCTATTAGAAAAGATATTATCATTTTATATTTAATGCTTTCAAACCAAATTTTATCATCAGATATTTCAACAATCACATATTTACTTCCTAAATAATAAGATTCAGGTTCTTTAATAAAATGTATATAATTATCTTTTAAATATATAACTTCATTTAAATTAACATTTCTTAAATCTAAGGTAGAAAAAATCTCTTTTTTTGAACTATCAAATATAGCTGAGTTAAATCTATCATCTCGTGGATAAATTTTTGATTTATCTATATTTATATGAAGTTCTTTTAAATTTGAAATAAGATTATTTGAATAATTTTGCAGAATTTGTCTTTTTTCTTGTAGCATTAAATCTTTTTGGAATTTATAATATAAAAATGTTACTACACCTAAGATAACAAGAACTAAAAAAGAGTATAAAAGACTAAACCCTAAAAGGGTTCTAGTCTCACTCTTGGTTAAATCTATACCCGAGCTTTTTAAGGCTAACAATTTTATCTTTTCCTAAAACTTTTCTAATATTTTTAATATAAGTTCTTAAAGAGTTATCACTATACTCTTCATCATAATCCCAAACAAAATCATAAATTCTATCATGAGATAAAAGTTCATTTGGATTTTGTAAAAATAGTTTTAAAAGTTTTAATTCTTTTAAATTTAATTTTATTTCTTCATTATCACATTTTAATTCATTTGAAATAGAATTAAAAGTTATATTTGGTGTAATTTGTATAATCTCATTTTTCTTTGAGAACTCCTTTTTAATTAGAGTTTGCACTCTTAAAAGTAGTTCTTTTAATTCAAATGGTTTTCTTATATAATCATCACAACCGCTTAAAAATCCCTCTTCAAGTGAATCCATAGAGTTCAAAGATGTTATAAAAATAGCTGGAGTTGTTTTACCTTCATCTCTCAGTTCTTTTAAAACTTCAAAACCTCTTTTCTTAGGAACATTTACATCAAATAAATATAAATCAAAGTTTTCTTCATAAGCTTTAAAAGCTGCATCTTCTCCATCAAATACACAAACTACTTCAAAGCCCTGTTCTTCAAAATATTCAGCAACAGTTTCACTAAGATTATAATCATCTTCTAGTAATAAAATTTTACTCTTCATCTTCTATAGGTTTACTTTCTGGTATTTCTTGTAATCTCTTTTCATATTGAATCTTCTCGTTCACATTCATTTTTGGAACTCTTATTTCTAACTCTTTTAGAAAAGATGCCTTATCTTTTTCACTAACAAAGCCAATAATTTCTATTAGCTCTTGAGTACTCATCTGACTATAGTTCTCTTTTGCAAATAAAAAGCTTGTCAATAAAACAATTAAAATAAAAAGCCTTTTCATAAATCCCCAATTTTTATTTTTATTGTAAATAAGAACTGTATAATAATTGTATATAGATTATATCTAAAAATAGTATAATAAGCCTATGAATGAAAAAATATCTTTAAAATATATATACAAACTTCTTATTAAAAATAAAAAATCATTGTTATTTGGACAGTTTTTTACAATAATTGCAATTTTAATTAGTGTTCCTATTCCTCTACTTTTACCTTTATTAGTAGATGAAGTTTTACTTAATAAACCTGACTTTTTTATAAATAATATAGATAGATTTTTCGGTAGTGGTGATGCATTTTATTATATTGCAATTGTTACAGCAATAGTAATAATTTTAAGATTTCTACACTTTATTTTTAGTGTCATTACAACAAAAATATTTACAAAAGTGTCAAAGATTGTTATTTTTGATATAAGAAAAAGATTATTAAATCATTTAGAAAAAGTAACTATGAATGAGTATGAATCATTAGGTAGTGGAAAAATAGCTGCAAATTTAATAACAGATGTAAATACTTTAGATAATTTTATAGTTTCAGTAGCTAGTAAACTTATAACTTCTATTTTAACCCTTATTGCAGTTGCTATTGTAATTATAAAAATAAACCTAATTTTAGGCTTAATGATACTTTTAATACAACCAACATTAGCAATAATTTCTAAACAAATTGCAAGAAAAACTGGTGAATTAAAAAAAGAAGAAAATGCTTCTATTGAAGTATTTCAAAATAATATAAATGAAACTTTAGATCTATTCTCACAAATAAAAGCAAGTAATAAAGAAAAAGATTTTTTTAAAGAATCAATTTTAAAAGCGAATGACATAAAAATAGCTTCAAATGAATTTAACTATAAAAGTGTAGCTTATGAAAAATTTTCATATACAATATTCCTTTTTGCTTTCGAAATTTTTAGAGCAACTGGACTTTTATTAGTAGCTTATAGTGATTTGTCAATTGGACTTATGTTTGCTATGTTTGGATATATTTGGTTTGTTATGACTCCAGTTCAAGATATTTTATCTATTCAATACTCATTAGCAAGTGCAAAAGCAGCAATAGGAAGAATAAATAAAGTACTAGATTTAAAATGTGAAAAAAACGGAAATATAAAATTAGATAACTCAAAAAAAGTTGATATTTCTATAAAAAACTTACATTTTTCATATACAAAAGATAAAGAAACTCTAAAAAATATAAGTTTTAATATAAAAGCAGGTGAAAAAATAGCAATTATTGGAGCTAGTGGAAGTGGAAAAACTACAATTTCTCAAATCATTGCTGGTTTTTATGCAAAAGATAGTGGAGATATTTTATATAACAATATAAGTATTGATAATATTGATAAACAAAGCCTAAGAGAGAATATATTTCTAGTCTTACAAATGCCAATTTTATTTAATAATACATTACGATTTAACATAACAATGGGTGATAAAAATATAAGTGATGAAAATATATATAAAGCACTAAAAATAGCTCAACTTTTAGAAACAGTAGAAAATATGCCAAATAAACTTGATACTATAGTAGGTAAACTTGGTGTTAGGCTTAGTGGAGGACAAAGACAAAGATTATCTATTGCAAGAATGATAATAGCAAATCCTAGTGTAGTAATATTTGATGAATCAACATCAGCACTTGACGTACAAACAGAAACAAGACTTTTCAATGATTTAGAAGAATTTTTAAAATCAAAAACTGTTATCACAATAGCACATAGATTAAGTACAGTTAAAAATGCTTCTTTTGTATATATGTTAGATGATGGAAAACTTGTTCAAAGTGGAACGCACGAAGAATTAGAAAAAATAAATGGTCATTATATGGAATTTGTAAAACAGCAATTAATTTAAAACTTTTAGGATTATATTTTTCCTAAAAGTTTATCTATCTTTTTATTTGATTCAATAATTTTTTCTAAACTTATATTTTCACTTAAAATATCACTATAAACTGTATCAATAATCTCTTTTAATGTTATTGGTTTTGCTAATTGATTTGCAAAAAGCAATAAATTCACACCACTATTTATAGCTAATCTTAATGTAGTTCTTAAATCATAATGTTTACTAATAGCACTCATTTGTAAATCATCAGTTATTAAAACTCCATCATATTTTAACTCTTCTCTTAAAAGTTTTGTATTTACATTATATGATAAAGTTGCAGGATAGTTTTTATCTAAGTTCTCATTAAAAACATGAGCAGTCATTATCACATCTACTTTTTTATTATTTATAAAATATTTATATGGTTCAAGTTCTTTTTTATTCCAAGTTTTTGTAATATCTACAAAACCTAAATGTGAATCAGCTAAAGAAGAACCATGCCCTGGAAAATGTTTTAAAACAGAAATTATATTTTCTTTTTTTAATTCATCAACAAAAATAGAAGAATATTTTATAACTTCACTTGAGTTTTCTCCAAAACTTCTCCCTCTTGTTACAATAACTTTATTATTTTTGTTTAAAGCTAAATCAACAACTGGTGCAAAATCAAGATTTATTCCTACATCATTTAAATCTTTTGCTAAAGCTTTATAACTATTTTTAGCAAATTCTTCACCTTCTTGTGCAACTTCACTAGCTTTTAGAGTATCTACAAATCCCATATCAGTTTTAAGCCTTTGTACGACTCCTCCTTCTTGATCAATAGAGATAAGTAATTTCTGTTTTGATATAGATTGAAGTTCATTATTTAGTTTTTTTAATTGTTCTTTATTTCGTATATTTTTAACTTTTGTTTTATCATTAGGATCTTTATCAAATAATATAACTCCCCCTAATCCAAACTCTATATCTTTATATATTTGACTATTTTTACTTAAAATCTCACCATTAAATCCTAAAATAACCATTTTAGCTATCATTTTTTCAATATCACTTTTTGAATAGTTTTGTCCAAAACTTGATACTACAAATAATATTAATAAAATAAATACTTTCACTTTCTCTCCTATTTAACCCAATTTTTATAACTTGTAAATGATGGAAACTGATGTTTAAACTCTTCAATTTCAAAAGAGTAACTATAATTATCCATATATTGACATAATAAATCATAACTCTTTTTTAATTCTGTAAATTTTTCATGACTTCCATCTGGCATATCAGGATGATATTTTTTGGATAATTTTAAATATTTATTTTTCAAATCTTTTTTTGATATTCTTGTTAAAATTCCAAACATTTCAACAGCTTTTTCAAACTCACTATAATCCACAAAAATCCTTTATTTTATAAATATACGATTAATTTTCTTTTTGTATAATACCGAAATTTATTTAAAGGTAATTTTTATGGACTTTTTAGCCTCATTAATAAGACTAATAATATTTTTTGGAATTTTATACTTAATATTCACAAACTTTGGAACATTTTTAATGATTATAGGTGGATTTATACTTGTAATTGCTATTTTAGTATATTACATAAAAAAACAATTACTAAAAAAAGCTCAACATTATGAGTTTAAATTTGATAGCTCATCTTTTTCTAATCAAGGTTTTAACTACAATGAATTTAAAAATTTTGATTTTAATAGCTTTAATAATAGTAACTTTCAAGGCAATTTTTATACACAAAGTTCAAAACTAGACGAAGCAAAAGATTTTTTTGGTTTTTCTTCAACTCCAACAAAAGAAGAGATAAAAAAAAGATATAAGGAATTAGCAAAGAAATATCACCCAGATGTAAATGGTGGTAATGATGAAAATATGAAAAAACTAAATGAATATAGAGATATTTTAATACAAGCTTATGGTAATTAAGGATTTTAAATGATAGATATGACAAAAGTTGCAAATATAATTTTATATATGTTACACAAACAAACCAAAACATTAAATAATAAAAAAATAGAACTTATGCTATTTTTTATGGAAAATAACCACTTAAATTTCTGTAATGAGAAAATCATAAATGAAACATTTATTAAAGATAAAAGAGGTGTAAAATCTGTAGTTTTAAGTGAACTTTTTGAAATTATTATAAATGAAGATATTCTAGATGAGGAAGATGATAGAGTATATTTTATTCAAGAACTCATGGACTTTTTAGATATTGAAATAGTTGAAAAAGAAAATTTTAAAGAATTAAAATTTTCAAAGTTAGATGAAGATTTTGATGAAGGAATTTTCTCAAAAGATGAGTTAAGAACTATTCATAAAATAGTAACTTTATATAAAGATACTAGTGTTAGAAATTTAAGTAATGAATGTTTTTCAATAGATAAAGTAAGACAAACAGAAAATCAAGAAGTTATATTATAAAAACTTCTTAATAATATCAATATTTTATTATTTTAGAAGAACTCTTTGAGTATTAAATTTTGGTAGTTCACCATGTAAATATATAAAATATTCAATAAATCTTTTTTCAAAAACTCTATAATCTTTACTCTTTACTACTCTAAAATAAACATTATCACAACTTTTAATAAATTCTTTTATCTCTTTTGTATGAGCATATTTTTCTGTATAAGCTCTCAATCTTCTTTTTATATTTTTTGAAGAACCAATATAGATAACTTTATTTGTTAAAAAAGGATACATCTCTAATTTACTTGAAGAAAGTTCATAAACTCCTTGTAAATCATTAGGTAATTGTGCAATATTTTCTTTATTTAAAACTCTTTTCTGAGAAAAAGAGTTTGTAAATAACATTTTTTGATTAAATCTTTGAACTTTTGTAATTTTTGGAATTGAATATTTTTTTCTAATATCACAAATTACTCTTCGTGATAATTTTGTATCATACTTTTCATATATTAATTTTGATATTTGTGTATCATTTTTTAAAATATTTAAATTCGTATTTATAATGTCTTTTATGTAAATTGAATATATAAATCTTTTTTTAGGAACTAAATAATCCAATTTGTATACAGTTTTATTAAAAAAGAAATACGTATGATTTAATATTTTTGATAATATAGAAATATCTAAATATCTATTATATTCTTTGAAAAAATTATCAACAAACTCTTTTCTATCTATTAATTTCATATATAGACAATGATTTGTTTCTAAAAATCTTTTTTGCATAGATAGTAAAAATTCAATAACTTTAAATCTAGTTTCATTTACTATATTTATATTCAATAATTTTAAGTGATTATTATCTTCTAGCTCTTCTTTATATTCAAATTTAATTAATAATAATTTATAAAAACAACTTTTAAAATTTTCATATTTAAAATAAATATTAGATGATATTTCTGTAAAAAAATCTTTTGATAGATATTTAATAACCACCTTTTTATCTTTGCAAGCTTTCTCAAACCATTTAGTATTTAATATTTGCTCTTTTAGATATTTAACATATCTATTAAAACTCATAACATATAATTTATTTATAATCATATAAAAAGGGATATTTTTCATAAAATATATTTTACCAAAATGAACTTATAAATTACAAAATCGTTTCTAAAATACTCACAAATAAAAAATAATAAAAAAATAAATTGGTTCCATTATAGAAAGATAATATAAGATAAGATCTTAACATTTACAAGGGAGAGAACGAAAAATGGGGAATATTAGTATAAAAAATAAGTTATTGGTAATATTATACTTAGTCTGTGGAGGTTTTATTCTATTAAGTACTATATTTTTATTTAGTGAAAAAAAAACAATGCTGGAAGAAAAGAGACTAAAGTTAAAAAATATAGTTGAATTAGCTTATAGTATAGTCGAAGCTGAATACCAAGCTTTTAATAATGGAATTTTAGATGAAGAAACTGCAAAAAGCAATGCTTTGATTGCTATAAATAAGCTTAGATATAACTCAGCTGGTCATCAAGAGTATATATTTATAATAGATGATACAAATCCATATCCAAAGATGATTCAACATCCAATAAATCCAGCTTTAAATAAAACTACATTAGATTCAGATAATTATAATGTAGCTACAAAATTTATTTATGGAGATAAAAAAGATGAGATACAACTATCTTCAAAACAAAATTTGTTTAAAACGATGGTAGAAGTTACAACTAAAGAAAACTCTGGATTTGTAACTTATTTATGGAATAAGAATAGTCAATCAGAAGATTTATATGAGAAAGTATCTTATGTTAAAAAATTTAAAGAGTGGGGTTTTATATTAGGTAGCGGTATTTATATTGATGATATAAATGAACAATTTTATTCTAATATAATAAAATCAACTATTATAACTTTACTTATATTGACTATTATTGGTGTAATTTTAATGATTATCTCAAATAATATATTAAACAGTATCAAAAGCTTTAAATATGGATTATTAGGATTTTTTGCATACTTAAATAGAGAAGTATATAATATAGAGCTTTTAAAAGATTCTTCAAAAGATGAGTTTGGAGAGATGGCAAAAGTAGTAAATGAGAATATCAAGAAGACACAAAAAGGGATAGAAGAAGATAGAAGATTGATAGATGAGACAATAACAGTATTAAGTGAATTTGAACAAGGGGATTTGTGTCAAAGGTTGAATATAGAAGTAACAAATCCAGCCTTAATGCAATTAAAACAGATGTTGAATAATATGGGAGAGAATCTTGAATCAAATATAAATAATATATTAAATATATTAGAACAATATGCAAATTATAACTACTTGAATAAGATAGATCAAAAAGGGTTAAAAGAGCATTTGTTAAAACTAGCAAGAGGAGTGAACCATTTAGGAGATTCAATAACAACAATGCTAGTAGAGAATAAATCAAATGGATTAACTTTAGAGAATAGCTCAAAAATACTTCTATCAAATGTAGATATATTAAATGTAAGCTCAAATGAAGCAGCAACATCTTTAGAAGAGACAGCAGCAGCCTTAGAAGAGATAACAAGTAATATAAGGAATACAACACATAATATAGCAAAGATGTCAAATCTTTCAACAGATGTTACTAAGTCAGTAAATGAAGGAGAAGAATTGGCGAATAAAACAACAACAGCAATGGATGAGATAAATGCACAAGTTAATGCAATAAGTGAAGCAATAGGAGTAATAGATAATATAGCATTTCAAACAAATATCTTAAGTTTAAATGCAGCAGTAGAAGCAGCAACAGCAGGAGAGTCAGGGAAAGGGTTCGCTGTAGTAGCACAAGAAGTACGAAATTTAGCATCTCGTTCAGCAGAAGCAGCAAAAGAGATAAAAGATATAGTGGAAAGAGCAACAGTAAAAGCAGATGAAGGGAAACAAATAGCAACAAATATGATAAATGGATATGTTGGATTAAGTAAGAATATAGAAGAGACAATAACATTAATATCAGATATAGAGATGTCAAGTAAAGAGCAGCTAATGGGAATAGAACAAATTAATGATGCAGTAAATCAGTTGGATCAACAAACACAACAAAATGCTATGGTTGCTAGTCAAACTAACGATATTGCTATACAAACAAACAATATTGCAAAATTAGTAGTAAGTAATGCAAACGAAAAAGAGTTTATAGGGAAAAATGATGTTTGTGCTAAAACTTTTGATTCAAATGAAAATGATACTTTACCCATAAAAGAAATAGCTTAAATCAAATTCAATATTTAAGATAATTAAAGAGTTTAGTTTATTCTAGGCTCTTTTAGTTATATTTCTACAAAAAAATAATAATTAAAACCTTTAAATATATCAAAATAATACTTTTTTAATATTTTCATATAGTATAAATCTAAAACAATATTAGTATCTATATTCAAAAATAGAATACTATCAATTTTTATAAAAAAGGGGTTAAATATATGAGGATTACTAAAAAATTATATTCAAGTTTTGGTTTGATGATTTTTTTAATTATATTACTGACAGTTATAGGGATAAATAGAGTATCTATCATAGATAATACTTTAAAAAATGATGTAGAACTTACTTCTGCAAAACAAAGATATGCAATCAATTTTCGTGGAAGTGTTCACGATAGAGCAATTTCTATAAGAGATGTTGTATTATCTGATAGTAAAGATAGTTCTTTATTTAAAAAATCTATTGATGATATTAAAAAACTAGAAGATTTTTATAGTACTTCTGCTCAATCAATGGATAAAATATTTACAAATAGAGACAATTTTGTAGAAGAAGAGTTAATAATATTAAATAAAATAAGAAATGTAGAGAGTAATACATTACCATTAGTAGAAAATATTATCAAACTAAAATTAGAAGATAATAATGAAGAAGCATTAAATATACTTTTAGATAAAGCTAGTCCATTATTTACTCAATGGTTAAAAGTTATAAATGAATTTATTGATTATCAAGAAGCAAATAATCATACATTCTTCTCTCAAATAAGAGAAGTTGCAACTGGTTTTTCTACTATTATGATTATTTTATTATTCATAGCGATTATTTTAGCAACAATAATATCATATCTAATTTCTAGATATATAGTAGACATGATCAATAAAATACAAATTGGTTTACAAGGATTTTTTAATTTTTTAAATAAAGATACATCTACAATTACTCTTTTAGCAATCAATACAAAAGATGAATTTGGAGAAATGGCAAATTTACTAAATCACAATATTTTAAAAGCTCAAAAAAATATAGATGAAGATAGAAAATTAATAGATGAAACAATAACAGTTTTAAGTGAGTTTGAACAAGGAGATTTATGTAAAAGATTAAATTTAAATGTTAATAACCCATCATTAATGGAATTAAAATCTGTATTAAATAAGATGGCAGATAATTTAGAAAATAATATCAATAATGTACTAAAAATTCTAGAACAATATGCAAATTATAACTATTTAAATAAAATAGATTCTAAAGGATTAAAAGAGCATCTTTTAAAATTAGCAGATGGTATTAATATATTAGGGAATTCTATAACTTATATTTTATCTGAAAATAAATCAAATGGATTAACATTAGATGAGAGTTCAAATATCTTACTTGATAATGTAGATAAATTAAATATAAGTTCAAATGAAGCTGCATCTTCTTTAGAAGAAACAGCTGCTGCGCTTGAAGAGATAACAAGTAATATTAGAAATACAACAGGTAATGTTGCAAAAATGTCACAACTATCAAATAGTGTTACAAAATCTGTAAAAGAAGGAGAAAAACTAGCAAATAAGACAACAATAGCAATGGATGAAATAAATACTCAAGTAAATTTAGTAAATGAAGCTATTTCAATAATCGATCAAATAGCATTCCAAACAAATATCTTAAGTTTAAATGCAGCTGTAGAAGCAGCAACAGCAGGAGAAGCTGGATTAGGTTTTTCTGTTGTTGCACAAGAAGTAAGAAATCTAGCAAGTAGAAGTGCAGAAGCAGCTAAAGAGATAAAAGATATAGTTGAAAATGCAACAATAAAAGCAAACGAAGGGAAAGAAATAGCAAATAGCATGATAGAAGGATATAAAGAGTTAAATACAAATGTATCTCAAACTATAGATTTAATATCAGATATTCAAAATTCAAGTAAAGAGCAATTATTAGGGATAGAACAGATAAATGATGCTGTAAATACTTTAGACCAACAAACTCAACAAAATGCAAATATAGCTGCACAGGCTCATGATATTGCAATAGTAACAGATAATATTGCTAAATTAATAGTTAAAGATGCAAATGAAAAAGAGTTTATAGGAAAGAATGAAGTAAAAGGAAAAAATATAGAGAACCAATCAAATAATATAAATCATACACAAACAGTAAATAAAAAAATATCTAAATCAAAATATAAAAAGCAAGAAATTATAAAAAACAATAATATTAAAAATGAAGAATGGGAAAGCTTTTAATTTTAAAATAAGCAACACTTTAGAATAGGGATAAATCACCCTATTCTATATTTATTATAATTTTAGAAATTTTCCCATTCATCTTCATTAGATGAATTATCTTCAATTGTTTTTTTATCTTCCTTTTTTGATTTATTAGGAATTACATTTGTTGTATTTATATTTTTAATCTCAAACTTTTTAGCTTTAGCACTATCTTTTCCTAAAAATTCTTTTGAATCAGCTTCTTTTACTACATCTTTAGCTATGTTATCTGTTTCCATAGCAATATCATGAGTTTGAGAAGAGATCATAGCATTTTGTTGAGTTTGTCTATCTAATTGATTTACAGCATCATTAATTTGTTCTATTCCAGAAAGTTGTTCTTTACTTGACATTTCAATATCAGAAATAAGATTTGTTGTTTGAGTTATTGAATCATTTAAACCTTTATAACCTTCAATCATTGTAGTAGCAATATTTTTACCTTCATTAGCTTTTATTGTTGCTTTTTCAACTATATCTTTTATCTCTTTAGCTGCTTCTGCACTTCTTGCTGCTAGATTTCTTACTTCTTGTGCTACAACTGCAAAACCTTTTCCTGCTTCTCCTGCTGTTGCTGCTTCCACTGCTGCATTTAAACTTAAGATATTTGTTTGGAATGCTATATTATCTATAACTCCTATTGCTTCATTTACTAGATTTACTTGAGTATTTATTTCATCCATTGCTAATGTTGTTTTATTTGCTAATTCTTCACCAAGTCTCGAAGATCTTGTAACTTCAGTTGAAAGATTTGACATTTTTGCAATATTTTGAGTGTTATTTCTTATATTACTTGTTATCTCTTCAAGTGCAGCTGCCGTTTCTTCTAAAGAAGCTGCTGCTTCATTTGAACTAATATTTAAGTTGTTTACATTTTCTAAAAGAATTTTAGAACTATCTTCTAAAGTAAGTCCATTTATCTTATTTTCCAAAAGAAGATGATTTATAGTTTCTGCTAACTCATTTATCTCTTTTGCAACTTCTCCAACAGGATTTTCAATTCTAGCTCTAAAATCCATTTGTTCATATTTTTTCAGAACTTGATCTATTACAACTAAATCATTATTCACTTTATTAGATATAAGTTCTAACATTTCATTTAATATATTTTTAAGTTCTTCTAAACTTTCATTTCCAGTGCTATTTTCTATTCTATTTCGTAAATTTCCTTTATTTATTTCATTTACAACTTCTTTAACATTATCAATTAAAGATTCATCTTCTTTTAATAGTTTAGCTGTTTTTATGATATTTTCATTTACAACTTTTGCCATTGAGCCAATTTCATCTTCTGATTTTATATCTATTGTTTCAACATTTTTAGTTTCTTTATTTAGATATTTAAAAAATCCTAAAAGTCCACTCTCAAATTTTTCTAATGGAGAAATAATATTTTTTGAAATAAGATATGATATAACTGCTATTAAAATAATAGAAACAATAACAGATATGATCAATATTCCAAAAATTATAGAAGAAATTTTTTGATTTGCATTATCTTGCATAATTGAAATATTTTTTTCAATATTATCAATATATATTCCTGTTCCTATCATCCATTGCCATTCTTGTAAACCTTCTGCATATCCAATTTTATCATATTGTTTTGGATCATCATTACTTTTAGGGAAGTCATAAGTTACAGTTCCTCCTCCTTTTTTGGCAACTTCAATCAAATCTTTTACATAGTAAATTCCATTTTTACTTTTATTATTTATTAAATTCTTACCAACTAAATTATGATTGATTGGATGCATCAAATTTGTACCATCATACGAATACACAAAAAAATACCCATCTGTTCCAAATTTAATTTGTGAAATTTCTTTTAAAACTTCTTTTTTTAGCTCTTGTTCTTCATTATCTATATAAACCCCTGTACCGACAACCCATCCATAAGGTTCAAATAATCTTATATTTGATAATTTAGCTCTTGGTTCTTTACCTGGAATTACTTGTTCATAAGGTACAAATCCTTCACCATCTTCAAAAGCAGTTCTAATAAATTCTGGAATATGTTTACCATTATTTTTTGTTCCTTCTCTTTCTGGCGTTAAAGGAAGTTTTAATATTGTTGAGTATTTATCATATACAAAGAAATAGTCATTGTCTTCTCCATATCTTACGGCTCCAATAGTATCTAAAAGTAATTTTTTTAGCTCTGCTTCAGATAATTTATTTTTTTCTTTCTCATACATTTCTGTAATCATTGTAAATAAAAAATCTGTTTGAGATTTTAGATAAGCCCCTTTTCTATTTTTAACATTATCTATTTTCCCTTTTTCATAACCATCTTTTGCAATATCCATTACAAAAGATGTATAGTTTTTCATTTCATCTATTGCTTCTGCAAATGCCCTTTGTTTATACTCTTCAATATTATGAGAAGTTAAGTTCTTGAGTTCATATATAGATTTTGTAGCTATAATAGCCGAAACTAAAATAATTGTAATTATTAGTATAGCTAAAAGCTTAAATCTAATTGATAAATTTTTCATGTTGACTCCTATTAGTTTTGGTAATATTTATTTTACAAAAAATTTATATATTATAAGGTTAAGTAGAAAAGTATATAAAAAAGGTAGACTATAAGCCGTGTTCTGTATTTAACAATAATTTATCTAGGTATTAAATCACTTTAATACTCTTGCGAAGACGAAGATTGTGAAGCTTATACCATGTCTTCTTGCTACAAGTTGGGTTTACAAAGCCAAAAAGATTACTCAGTTTGCTGGTAGGCTCTTACTCTACCGTTTCACCATCACCAAATATTTGGCTGTTTACTTTCTGTTGCACTATCCCTTAGATTACTCTAGCCATCCGTTAGATGGAACTCTGCTTCACTGTAGCACGGACTTTCCTCTTGAAAAATCAAGCTATTGTTTAATCTACCTTTAGAGAGATTGTATCTATTTTCTTATTAAATCATAATTACTTGGAATACTAAAAATAAAAAGAGAATCAGGGATATCTTCATCTTGAATAATTTTTAGAAAATTTATCTCTACACTATTTTCTAAATTATCTTTATAACTAATTTTTTCTATTTTGTTATCTTTTGTAAAAATAAGATAATTAATTCCATCAATTGATGCAGAATATTTATTATTATCTATTTTTTTAGAATCTTTTAGTAGTTGTATAATATTTATTTCATTTTCAAGCTGTGTAAAGATAGCTTGTTCTAACTCTGGTTCATCAACTATTGCTGAATTATTATCAATATAAACATTTTTCTCAACAGGTGTTTTATATTTCCATAAAATTTTGCCACTACTTTTTATAAAAACTTCACCTTTATACTCAATAATATCATTTGAGTTTGAAGTAATAGTTTGAGTAAACTGGGCTTGAAAGCTTTTTAAATTTTTTATATCACTAGTTGCAAAAGCAAAAATTGATAGCATAACCATAGCAAATGTAATTTTATAAAACATTTTTTAACCTTTTTTTCTATATAATCTTTCTCATTATAACGAAAAGGAACTAATTTTATGTTAAATGTTTTTTCAAAAGTTTTTGGTACAAAAAATGATAGAGTTGTAAAAAAATATAGAAAACGAGCAAGTGAAATAACTGCATTAGAGAAAAACTATGAAAATCTAAGTGATGAAGATCTAAAAAATGAATTTAATAAGTTAAGACAACTTGTACAAAATGAAGAAAAATCATTAAATGATGTTTTAAAAGAGTCTTTTGCAATAACTAGAGAAGCTAGTAAAAGAGTTTTAGGTATGAGACCTTATGATGTTCAGCTAATAGGAGCTATGGTTCTAAATGAAGGAAAAATAGCAGAGATGAAAACAGGTGAAGGAAAAACTTTAGTTGGAAGTATTGCTGTTTGTTTAAATGCTCTAACAGGCAAGGGTGTTCATGTTGTAACTGTAAATGACTATTTAGCAAGCCGTGATGCAAATGAATTAAAACCACTTTATGAATTTTTAGGATTTAGTGTTGGTGCATTAACTGATAGTATAAAAGATGATGAACAAAGAAGAGAACAATATAACTGCGATATTACTTATGCCACAAATAGTTCTTTAGGATTTGACTTCTTAAGAGATAATATGGTTTATGACATAAAAGATAAAGTTCAAAGAGGACATAATTTTGTAATAGTTGATGAAGTGGATTCTATCTTAATTGATGAAGCTAGAACTCCTTTAATTATTTCTGGACCAACAAATCACATAAACTCAAATTATGTAAAAGCAAATGAAATTGCATTAAAACTGGAACTAGGTAAATTGATAGAGCCAAAAAGTGCTGCTGAAAAACCTATAACAACTGGTGATTTCACAGTTGATGAAAAAAACAGAACTGTAAGTTTAACTGAACAAGGACATATAAGAGCAGAAGAACTTTTTGGAGTTGAGAATTTGTACTCTATTGAAAATGCTATGCTTTCTCATTCACTTGATCAAGCATTAAAAGCAAATTATATTTTTCAAAAAGATGTTGATTATGTTGTAAAAGATGAACAAATTATTATTGTTGATGAATTTACAGGAAGACTAAGTGAAGGTAGAAGATTTAGTGAAGGTTTACACCAAGCACTTGAAGCAAAAGAAAAAGTTACTATACAAGATGAAAGTCAAACTCTAGCAGATACAACTTATCAAAACTATTTTAGGATGTATAAAAAACTTGCAGGTATGACAGGAACTGCACAAACAGAAGCAACAGAATTTGCACAAATTTATAATCTTGATGTTGTGTCTATTCCTACAAATTTACCTATCAAAAGAATAGATAAAAGTGATTTAATTTATAAAAGTGAAAAAGAAAAATTTGAAGCAGTTTGTTTAAAAATTAAAGAATATCATGAAAAAGGACAACCAGTACTTGTAGGAACAGCAAGTATTGAAAAAAGTGAGAAACTTCATAAAATATTAGTTGATAAAAAAATACCTCATACTGTTTTAAATGCAAAACAACACGAGAAAGAAGGTAAAATTATTGCTGATGCTGGACAAAAAGGTGCTGTAACAATTGCTACAAATATGGCAGGACGTGGAGTTGATATTAAATTGACTCCTGAAATTTTAGCTCTTGGTGGGTTAGCAATAATTGGTACAGAAAGACACGAAAGTAGAAGAATAGATAATCAGCTTAGAGGAAGAAGTGGAAGACAAGGAGATGTTGGAGAATCACAATTTTATCTAAGTTTAGAAGATAACCTTTTAAGAATTTTTGGAAGTGATAGAATAAAAAATATCATGGAAAGACTTGGTATCCAAGAAGGTGAATTTATTGAATCAAAAATGGTAACTAGAGCTGTTGAAAATGCTCAGAAAAAAGTTGAATCAATGCACTTTGAAAGTAGAAAACATTTACTTGAATATGATGATGTTGCAAATGAACAAAGAAAAGTTATCTATAACTTTAGAAATGACTTGTTAAGCGAAGATTTCGATATTGGTTCAAAAATAGATGAGAATAGAATTGAATATATCCAAAATCTTTTAGCTGATGCAAATATCTCTCAAACAACTCCAGTTGAAGATTTTGATTATACATTTATAGTAGCTAAATTGAAAGAAGATTTACATTTTATAATTGATGAAAAAGAGATAGAAAGTACAGATTACGAAGTATTAGAAAATCGACTAATATCTATTTTAAAAGATACTTATGAAAATAAAATGAGTGTTGTTGATCATAAACAAAAAAGTGAAATTGAAAGAGTTTTATATCTTCAAATTTTAGATAATGCTTATAGAGAACATTTATATGCTATGGATACACTAAAAACTGGTATTGGACTCAGAGGTTATAATCAAAAAGATCCTCTTGTTGAGTATAAAAAAGAGTCATATAATATGTTTATAGAATTAATCTCAAACATCAAATTAGAGATTATAAAAATTTTATTTGCAGTACAACTTCAAAGTAAAGAAGATAGACAAAAAGAGCAAGAAGCATTACAAAGAATGAAAGAGTCTATGGAAAAAGCAAATGCAAATATAACAACAAATATAGCACAAGAAGCTGTAAAAAATAGCGAAAAAAAAATAGCAAGAAATGAATCTTGCCCTTGTGGTAGCGGTCTAAAATATAAACAATGTTGTGGAAAGAGTGGACCTAAAAAAGGTTTAGTTGCAGGAAACTAATTTGAATAAGCAGTTAGTTAATTTTATTGTAAAAAAATATCTAAGATTTGATAAAAAAAATCCATTTATCTCAATAAGTGCTATTTTAGCATTTATTGGAGTTGCTATAGGTGTTATGGTACTTATTTTATCTATGGCAATTATGAATGGTACTGCAAAAGAGTTTGAAAGAAAACTTTTTACCATGAACTATCCACTAACAATCTATGCAAAAACAGCAAATAGTGTAAATGAAGATCTTTTAACTGAATTACAAAATGAATTTAAAGATTTAAAATTTTCTGCATTTATATCTACTCAAGCAATTATTCAAAATGGAAATAATATGAGTGGTGGTATGATTTTTGGTGTAAATGCACAAAATGAAGCAGCCATTAATCCTATTTTTAAAGAAGCATTAAATGATTTTGAATTAAATAAATTTGACTTGATAACTGGAATGGGAATAAGTGATAAACTACTCTTATCAAATGATAGTAAAGTAACTTTATACTTTACAGAATTAAATCCAGCTGGTTTTTCTTTAATGCCAAAAATGAAAAGATTTAACTATCTTACCTCTTTCTCTTCTGGACTTAGTGCTTATGATAAAGCTTATATGTATACTTCATTAGAAGCTTTACAAACTCTACTTCAAAAAGATGCAAATATTTATGATGGAATACATATTCATTCAAATAATGCTTTTAGTGATATAGAAAAACTAAGAATTTTTTTACAAGATAAAAATGTTGGTGTTGTAGGTTGGTGGCAACAAAATGGAAACTTTTTTGCAGCTATGAAAATGGAAAAAACAGCTCTTTTCATAGTTTTAATGCTTATTATATTAGTTGCATCTTTAAATATAATATCATCTTTACTTATGACAGTTATGAGTAGAAGAAAAGAAATAGCCCTACTTTTATCTATGGGAGCAACAACAAAAGAGATTAAATCAATATTCTTAAGAGTTGGTACTATCATTGGATTTAGTGGAATTATTACGGGTATTATATTAGGATTTATTGGTTATTTTTTACTTGATACTTTTGATATTGTATCTTTGCCTGCAGATGTTTACGGAAGTGCAAAATTACCACTTGATTTAGCAATGAGTGATTTTATATCTATTGTTATTGGTGCTGTTGTGATAGTACTTTTATCATCTTTTTATCCAGCTAGCCGTGCTACAAAAATAGATGTTATTGATGTATTAAGAAATGAGTAAGTTTTAATACTTACTCTTTTTTATTATTAAAGTTATTAATTAAATTTGATGGGCTTGTAAATATTCTTTTAAAAATATTTACTGGAGCATTAAAACCATCTTTTAACAAATTAGTATTTATTGTAGGACTATTCAAATCTCCACTAATATTTATTTGTGTTTCAACTCTATTATCATTTCCTAATAAAATATAATTTAAAAGTGGTATATATTCAACAATTGAACTATAACCTTTCATAAATATAAGTTTTAATTTTGAATTAATCTGATTTGTAGATAAATTTACAACTCCTTCACCTTCAAAATCTATACCATTTCCAGATGTATGTAAATTTTTAATATCAAGTATTTTTGCTGCATGGTTATATTCAAATTCAACAACACCATCTTTTACTTGATAAATACCTAATTGATTTAAACCAAAAACAGAAGGTATTGCTAAAAATGGATTAATAAGAGCAGGAGAACTTTCTAAGAAAAACATAATATTACTTAAAATTGATAAATTTTTTATATTACTCTCTCTTATTAACATTTTCCCTTTTAAATTATCTATTATTCCATTTGCATAAAAATCTAGTTTTCCTCCACTCATAATATCTTTATTAAATAATGAATTTATAAACTTTTCATTTGCTTTAGCAATATAAATATCTATATATTTATCTTTATTTTGAGTAAAACTCATTTTGCTATCTTCATATTCTAAATAGAAGAATTTTCTATATTTATCTAAATCTATTTCATAAAAATCAGCTAAAATTTTATTTTCATTATTTATAACTATTTTAGAGTTTACTCCAATAATATTCATTTTTTCAATAGTACTAAATTCTTCACTATCTTTTGTATCAAAATAGATATCATAACCATCAAGTTTTAAACTATATTTTTTATCTTTAATTGTCAAAAACAGATTCATATTATCAGCATACAAATCAACTATTCCATTTTGATATTTTCCAATTATTGTAAGATTTTCTACTTCTTTATCATCTTTTTTTATTGGAAGAGTTAATTCTTTCATTACTGCTTCAAAATTTATTAAATTCTTTTGTATGTCAATGTTTGCATCTTTAATCTTATAAATATCATTATTGATATTTAAATTTGTATCTTTTAAGTAAATATGTAAACTTTGAGAGATATCTACATTTTGATCATTATTTGTATCATAAAATATATCATATCCATCTAAATATAAAGAAATTTCATCTTCTATCTTAAGCTTTATAGAATCATCTTTAGAAGTAATATAAACCTTATTATTCTCAATATTTCCTATAATATCTAAAGCATTTATATTTTGATTATATTTTTTAATTGGTAGATCAAATCCGCTAATTGTACCATCTAAACTAATTTTATTGTTATCTTCTATTTTTATAGATAAATTACCATTTTTTATAGAATTATTTTTTAAAATATCTGAATATTTATAAATCTTTGATATATCAATAAAATCTATTTTTATAAACTTATCATAATTTATATTTGTCTTTAAATCTACTAAAAATATATCTATTTTTTTACTAAAATCCATAGTAATTTCACTTGTCTTATCTTTAATATTTAAGATTTGTTCATCTTTATTGTTTTTTATAAAGATTTTATTTATATCTACAATTCCATTGGCTTTTAAAGTATCTAAATTTAAATTTATATTTACATTCGCATTAATCATATCTTCATATAAAAAACTAGCTTCATCTATATAGAGTTGACTATTATCCAAATAAACATTTGCACTATTTGTTTTAAAATGAAAGCCTTCAATAAATATATCTGACTTTTCTACAACAAATTCACCATTTGTAGTCATAGACAAATTTTCAGAATAAGGAATATCTAAAAATAGTTTTGCCTTTGTTTCACCATTTTTTTGTAAAACTGGTAAAGAAATATCATAAGCTTTTAAAATGTCTAAAATATCTTTATCTAAGGTTGTTTTTGTTTCTATATTTACTAAAACTTTACCTTCTTCTTCATTAGTTAAATTTTTTATTTGTACAAAACTATTATCTAATTTTTTATTTTTATATTTTGGTGAAATTAAATCAAAATTTAAAATATCATTTTTATAATTTACTTTAATATTACTAGTAATAATCTCTTCTAAATTTTGTTCAAATTTTATTTTTGCATTTTTGATATGAGCATCACCTTGAATAGATTTTAAAATCAACTCTTGGCTTTCCAAATCAAATTCTCCATATAACCAATCAATTTTAAACTCACCTACTACATTATCATACATCCACTCATTTGCAATATTATCTAAATTTAAAAAAGGCTTTAAAAAATGTAAATTTTCAAAATAATCACTTCTTGTAAAAAAAGAAAGTTTTGATTTTGTAATATCAATATTAGTTTTTGTAGAAATATTTTTATAAAAAATATCACCAAAATATTTTAGCTCTTCATCAAAATAATTAATTACAGCTTTACCTTTTAACAATACTTCATAATCTTTTAAATATAACGAAGAGATATCAAAAGTAACTTGCTTTGATGAAACATCAATCTTTGAATTTAAAGTTATAAGTTTATTGTCTATTATAAAATTATCATTGTCAAATAAAATTTTAAATTTATTTCCATCAATATCTAAATTACTTATATCTATAATTTGAAAATATTTTAATATTTTTGGAAGCATTTCAATATTGTTTTTTATATCTTCTAAAGATGATTTTACTTTACTCTTTTTTGATTTATATTCAATGTCTTCAACAGTAACAATCAGTTTTTTATCCAATTTTATATAAAATTGCGAAACTTTAAAATTAAAAATATGAAAAGAGCTTATTTTGACACCAAATAATAATATGGAATACAATAAAAACATTAAAAGAAAAGATGATAATAATATTAAGATTTTAATGTTTTTTAACACTATTTATTTATTCCTTATTGCTTGTATTATGGTACTTTATTATCTTACTTTACCTGTTGTATCTAAAAAGATTTTATATATACCAAAAGGCAGTACAAGTAATATTATATCACACTTAAATAAAAATGGTTACGAAATGAATATAATTGATGAAGTTATTTTAAAAGCTAGTGGATATATACAAAGTGGCTGGATAGATATTGAACAAACTAGATTAACAAAAATAGATTTTTTAATAAAACTTCTTACTTCAAAAGCTGCTTTAAAAACTGTTACTTTAATTCCAGGTGAAACTTCATATTTTTTCTTAAAAAAATTAGCAGATGAATTTAATTTAGATGAAGAAAAACTAACAAAAATTTATAATGAGCATGCTTATAAACTAGATGGAAATATTCTTGCTGATACATATTCATTACCAGTTGGAATGAGTGAAGAGTATTTAATCTTTTATTTATTCTCACAAACAAATAGAAAATATGAAGAGTTTTCTAAAAAAATATTTGGTATTTATGATAAAAACAAATGGTTTAATTATATAACTTTAGCTTCAGTTATACAAAAAGAAGCTGCAACAAGAAATGAAATGCCAATAGTTGCTAGCGTAATTCACAATAGATTAAAAAAAGGAATGCATTTACAAATGGATGGAACACTAAATTATGGTAAATATTCAAATAGTGTTGTAACAGCAGATAGAATAAGAAATGATGATAGTTCATATAATACTTACAAGAATAAAGGTTTACCTAAAAATCCTATTTGTGCAGTTAGCCTTGACTCAATAAAAGCTGCTATTTTCCCTGTAAAAAGCAACTATTTATATTTTGTAAGAGATAATAAAACAGGTCTTCATAAATTTGCAAAAACTTTTGAAGAACATCAAATTAATATTCAAGCAAATATTGGTGTATCAAAAACTTACACAAAAGTTAATGAAACTCCTAATGATATAGATAATGAAGCAATAGATATTATGAAAAATGATATAACAAATCAAAAAGCACCTTCAATAAAAGATTTATTTAATAGTGTAAATTAGATGTGAATATTTGAAACAATCAAATATTCACTCCAATAAATATAAGCAAATTCAATACTTTCAAATATAAATATAGTTAAAATCAGCCATATCAAAATTTACAATTTAGGATGAGACATGGCACAAATTATTTACACAAAAGTTGATGAAGCTCCAGCTTTAGCAACATACTCTTTTTTACCTATAATTCAGGCTTTTACAAAAAGCTCTGGTATAGAAATGGTACAAAAAGACATATCTTTAGCAGGAAGAATTATTGCAGCTTTCCCTGAGAATTTAAAACCTGAACAAAGAATTGGTGATGCATTATCAGAACTTGGAGATATGACACAAGATCCAAATGCGAATATTATTAAATTACCAAATATTTCTGCTTCTATTCCACAATTAAAAGCAGCAATTTCTGAATTACAATCAAAAGGTTATAATGTTCCAAATTATGATTCTAGTGAAGAGGTAAGTGCAAGATATGCAAAAATTCTAGGAAGTGCAGTTAACCCTGTATTAAGAGAAGGAAACTCTGATAGAAGAGCTCCTGGTGCTGTTAAAAATTATGCTAAAAACAACCCACATAAAATGGGAGAATGGAAAAAAGATTCTAAAACTGATGTTATTCACATGAATGAAAATGACTTTTTTGGTACAGAAGTTTCTACAACTTTAAATAAAGAAGATAACTTTAAAATTTCATTTATAGGAAAAGATGGACAAGAAACAGTTTTAAAAGCATCTTTACCTTTAGAAAATGGTGAAGTTATTGATGCAACTAAAATGTCTGCAAAAGCTTTACAAGAATTTTATCAAAAAGGAATTGATGAAGCTAAAAAAAGAGATATTCTACTTTCACTACACCTAAAAGCTACGATGATGAAAGTTTCTGACCCAATTATGTTTGGATTTGCTGTAAAAGTATATTTCAAAGATTTAATTGCAAAACATGGGGCGACTTTTAATAAAATCGGAGTTAATTTCAATAATGGTTTAGGTGATTTATACTCTAAATTAGACCAAGTTGATGAAGCTTTAAGAGCTGAAATTTTAGCTGATATTGATGCTGTTTACTCAAAACAACCAAAATTAGCTATGGTAAACTCTGCAAAAGGTATCACAAACTTACATGTTCCTTCTGATGTTATTATCGATGCTTCTATGCCTGCTATGATTAAAGGTGGGGGGAAAATGTGGAATAAAGAGGATAAAGAAGAAGATACTTTAGCTATGATTCCAGATAGATGTTATGCTACAACATACCAAGTTGTTATTGAAGATTGTAAGAAAAATGGTGCTTTAGATCCAAGAACTATGGGTTCTGTTCCGAATGTTGGTTTAATGGCTAAAAAAGCTGAAGAGTATGGAAGCCATGATAAAACTTTCCAAGCAAAAGCTGATGGTAAAATAGTAGTTACAAATAATGCTGGAGAAACTGTATTTAGTTTTGATGTAGATAATGGTGATATTTTCAGAATGTGCCAAACTAAAGATGAACCAATTAAAGATTGGGTAAAACTTGCAGTTAATAGAGCAAGATTATCAAATACTCCAGCAGTATTCTGGTTAGACAAAGCTAGAGGTCATGATGCACAAATGATAGCTAAAGTTGAGAAATATTTAAAAGATTATGATTTAAGTGGTCTTGAAATATCTATTAAAGCTCCAGATGATGCTATTCAATACTCACTAGATAGAATGAGAAAAGGTCTTGATACAATTTCTGTAACTGGAAATGTATTTAGAGATTATAATACTGACTTATTCCCAATTTTAGAGCTTGGAACATCTGCAAAAATGCTTTCTATTGTTCCATTAATGAATGGTGGTGGATTATTTGAAACTGGTGCTGGTGGATCTGCTCCTAAACACGTACAACAATTACAAGAAGAGAACTACTTAAGATGGGATAGTTTAGGTGAATTTATGGCACTTGCTGCTTCATTCGACCATTTAGCAAATACTCAAAATAATAAAAAAGCAGCTGTTTTAGCTAAAACTTTAGATAAAGCTACTGAATCTTTCTTATTAAATGACAAATCTCCAGCAAGAAAAGTTGGAAGTATTGATAATAGAGGAAGCCACTTCTATTTAGCTATGTATTGGGCAGATGAATTAGCAAAACAAAATGATGATGCAGAGCTTAAAGCTGAATTTACTCCAATTGCAAAAGCTATGAATGAAAATGAAGCACAAATTTTAAAAGAGTTAACAGAATGCCAAGGGAAAGCTGTTGATACTGGTGGATATTATATGTTTGATGATATTAAAACATCAAATATAATGAGACCATCTACAACTTTAAATAAAATTATTGGATAATTTACATAAATATGAGAAGTAAAACTTCTCATATTTTCTTCTTTAAAAACCTATCTAAATCTATAAACTGCTATAATCTTTAAAAATTTTAAAGGTAATATATTTTGAATAAAAAAGTTATTGGAATTGTCGGTGTTGGAAATGTTGGTTCAAATTTAGCTTTCAATATTGCTACAAATAACCTTTGTGATGAAGTTTTATTAAAAGACATAAGAGAAGAATTTACAGAAGCAATGGCTTTAGATATTACTCAAGCAAGCCTTTCTTCAAATAATAAAACTATTGTAAAAGCTTGTAACAATAAAGAGTTTAAAAATTGTAATATAATAGTAATAACAGCTGGAATTGCTAGAAAACCAAATATGAGCAGAGAAGATTTACTTTTTACAAATGCAAAAATTATGAATTCTATTTTAGATGATATCTTACCTTTAAATCCAAATGCAATTTTTATAATAGTTTCAAACCCTTTAGATGCTATGGTTTATAGTGCTTTAAAAAAATCAAATCTTTCTAGAAATAAAGTTTTTGGTATGGCAGGAGTATTAGATAGTGCAAGATTTAAATATTACATATCTAAAAAAATAAATTTTTATTATAAAAAAATAGATGCAATAGTTATTGGCTCTCATTCAAATAGTATGGTTCCGTTAATATCTCAAGCAAGAATTGATGATAAAAGAGTAATAGATATTTTAAATAAAGAGGATATTCAAGAGATTTTAGAAAATACTAAAAATGGTGGAGCAAAAATAGTAGAACTTTTAAAAACTGGTTCAGCATATTTTGCACCAGCATTTAGTACATATTTAATGTGTAAATCTATATTAAATGATGAAAAAAATATTTTTTCTTGTAGTGTAAAACTTGAAGGGGAATATGGTTATAACGATATTCCACTTGGAACACCAGTTATTTTAGGTAAAGAAGGTATTGAAAAAATAATAGAATTAGATTTAAATAAAAAAGAAAAAGAAGAACTAAATAAATCTATTGAAACAATACAATCAAGTATAAATATTTTAAAATAAAATTTTGATTGAAGTCAATTTAAATTAATAAAACTTATAATAGAATAAGAGCACTTCAACAAAAAGGGAAAATTATGAAAAAAATAGTTTTAGCAACAACAATTCTAACAGCCTGTTTTACTTTTGCAAATCCTTATGCAAATTGTGTAGTTTGTCATGGTGCAAATGGAGAAAAAGTTGCTTTAGGAAAATCTAAAATCATTAAAGACATGACTAAAGAAGAGTTTGTAGCATCACTTAAAGGTTATCAAGATGGAACTTATGGAGGAGCACAAAAAGCTTTAATGATCCCTCAAGTAAAAGGAATGGATGAAGCGACTATGAAAGAACTTGCAGATTTAATTATAAAATAATAAAGTAGCAATTTTTTGCTACTTTATACTCTTTTTCAAATTTTCTAATATTTTCATTAATTCATCTTTTTCATTTAGTAACTCTTTTATTAAGATATCTTTTTCATCTTGAAAATCATTAATATTTTTTTGTTCTAAAATTTTTCCTAAATAAAATCTAAAAATTGCTCTATCTTTTATATATTCAGTTTTTAAACATTCAATTATAATCTTTGGTTTATCTTCACCCAAACCATTTACTAAAATCAATTTTTCATTATTTTTTATTTCAAAAAGAATTGACTCATCAATAATTTTTGGAACTAAAATCTCTTTTTTCCAGTAATTTGTTGCTTTTTTTTCTAATATATTTACTTTTTTTAACATAATATCTTCAAATAACTCTTTTTTTATTGAAAATTTATACATAAAACAAACCTCTCATTTCAAATAATTTACTACTTCCAGAAATTCAATAATAAAATGTTACAATCAAATAAAAAGGGAGTATTATGACTAATTATTTTAAAAATATTATTATAATTTTAGCAGTATCTTTTTTATTTATTGCTTGTAATACAAAAGAAGTAATCCAGCCAACAATCATAGAAGCAAAACAAGATGAAATATTACAATTATCAAATCTTGTAGATGATAATACTTTTAATCAAGAACTAAACACTAATGAATTTTTTACAAAATTCTTTAAGCCTTGGAAACAAACAAAGCTATCATATCCAAAAAATGAAGCTATGTGGGGATTATCTTATAAAAATAAAAAAGTATATTTAGAAAACCATAATCTAGCAACAAAAGAATGGTTTGACAAACATATAGAAAATACAAATTTTGAACAATACAATCAAGAAGTAAAAAAAGCTATAACTTTAAAGAATACAAATGTAAGAGTTATACCTACAAATTCTCCAATGTTTTATAATCCACAACTTCCAGGAGAAGGTTTTCCATTTGATTACAATCAAAATTCTCTTTTAAAAATAAATACTCCTATAATAGTTTCTCATTTATCAAAAGATAAAGCCTGGGCTTATATAGAATCACATTTTGTAGGTGGTTGGGTTGAAATAAATAATATTGCATTTGTTGATACAAATTTTATGCAAGAATTTGAAAAAGCAAATTTCTTTGTAAGTGTAAAAGAAAAATTTCCTATCTATAATAATACATTTAGAGAATACATAAAAGTTGGTACTATATTTCCTAAAAAAGATAATTTATTTATAATTGCAAAAGCTGATGACAAACAAAATGCAGTAATCTCTTATGTATCTTTAAATGAAAATGAAGTAGAAGAAATGCCTTTAAAATACACTTCAGAAAATAGAACTAGAATTTTAAAAGAGTTTTTAAATGAACCTTATGGTTGGGGTGGATTACTAAATAATAGAGATTGCTCTAGTTTTACTCAAGATTATTTTAGTGTATTTGGAAAATATCTTCATAGAAATTCGAAAGCACAAACAATAAATGGAAAATATCTTGATATATCAAACCTTACTTTAGAAGAAAAAAAAGACTTTATAAAACAAAATGGTGTTCCTTTTTCAACTTTAGTTTATCTAAAAGGACATATTATGTTATATATTGGAATAAAAAACAATGAACCTTTAGTTGTACATAATATTTGGAGTGTAAAAATGAAAGACAATAACAATAAAGAATTTAGGCACATTATAGGAAAAGCAATTATTACAACACTAGAACCAGCAAAAGAAATTGAAGGTTTTACAGAAGATAGTAATATTTTAAAAAGAGTTTTAGGTATAACTATACTTTAATTAGAGCTTATTTTTGCTCTAATTGTATCAACGGATTGAAAAGTAAAGAATCTATAACTTGGTTTTTAAATTTCATATCCTCTAACTGTTTTGAAAGAAAAGTATTCTCTTCATTTAATGAAATATAATGAGAATACAATCTATTTATATCTTTACTTGTATAATAAATATTATTACTTACATAAATTTTTGGAATATACATAAAAAGTGCTAAAAATAGTAATATTAATACAAATCTTAATGAATTTCCTGAGTTTAAACTAAACAAATTTAAATATCCTTAATTTTGAACTTCTACTTCTTGGATTTTGTTTTATCTCAAAATCAGTTGCAATTATAGGTTTTTTTGTAATAATTTTTCCTAAAGCATGATTATTTCCACATTCACATCTAAATACATTCGGTGGACAAATACAACTTTGACTCCATTTTTTAAAATAATTTTTCACAATTCTATCTTCAAGTGAGTGAAAAGATATAATAGCAACTATGCAATCTTTTAATTTTGCCTCTTCAAGTGATTTAAAAAGTCTATCTAAAACTCCTAATTCATCATTTACTTCTATTCTAATTGCTTGAAAAATAAGAGTAGCAGGATGTATTTTCCCTTTTGGTAATTTTTTATAGAAAAACTCTGCAAACTCTTTAGAAGTATAAAATGGGCGATTCTCAACTATCAAAGAAGCCACTTTTTTATATTCACGTACTTCTCCATACTCTTTAAAAATTTTTTCTAACTCATGCTGAGAATAACTATTTATAACTGTTGCAGCATCTAAACTTTTAGTTTGATCCATTCTCATATCTAAAGTTTGACTATTAAATCCAAAACCTCGTTCTTCTTTATCAAGTTGTAAAGAAGATACTCCAATATCTGCCAAAATACCTTTTATAGAATAATCTTTAAACTTTTCAATAACATTTTCAAAATTTCCTTTATTAAATACTACCCTATTTTCAAACTCTTTTAATCTATTTGTACTAAAAGCTAAAGCTTCATAATCTTGGTCATTACAAATTAGCCTAATATCATTATTTTGTTTTAATAAGCCACTACTATGTCCAGCAAATCCTGTTGTACAATCAATAATATATCCAGATTTTATATCTTTAAAACTATCTAAAACTTCATCATATAAAACTGGAATATGAGGAATTTGCATAAACTATCCTTTTATTTAAAGTGGGTTATAATAGCGAAAATTCAATTAAGGCTTAAAATGATAAATCAAGATACAGTGAAACTACTTTCTGAACTATCTTTATCTATGTTTACAAAAAACTTTTTTGGAATTTATCAAGGAGCAATATCAGCTAAACTTGATTTCGAACACTTTATGATAAATACAAGAGATGCTGTATTTGATAGAATAGATGAACAATCTTTTTCTACATTGAATATGAATAACCAAGATTATAGATGGAATATTGCTAGTGTAGATGCTCATATTCATTCATCAATATATACAAATATCCATGAAGCAAAATATATAGCTTTTGGAATGCCAATATACACAACAGCATACACTTTGGTCCATGAAAAAATTGTATTTGAAGATTATTTAGGAAAAACTAAATTTGGTGAAATACCAATATATGATCCTGGAGATTTTTCTACTTGGAGTAAAAGAAGTTCTTTAGAAATAACAAAACATATAAAAAATACTGAACACAATCTTCTAATTATTAAGGGAATTGGAACTTATATTTATGATAGAGATATTCATCAACTTGTAAAGAAAATAGCAATTTTGGAGAATTCTTGTAGGCTTTTAAGCATAAAATCTACCTTTAAATAGAAAAAATATCATAATTTTTACTTGAAACTCATTTTTTTTAGCTAAATTAAAGTTTAATTAGATTAAAGTTTTCTCAATTTATTTTATATGAGGAGTTATCCATGAACAAGGCTGAATTTATTGATGCAGTTGCTGCAAAAGCAGGTTTATCTAAAAAAGATGCAAAAGGTGCAGTTGATGCTGTATTAGAAACTATTACTGAGGCTTTAGTAAAAAAAGATTCTGTAAGTTTTATAGGATTTGGTACATTTACTACAGCTGAAAGAGCTGCTAGAACTGCAAAAGTTCCAGGTACAACAAAAACTGTTAATGTTCCTGCTACAACTGTTGCTAAATTCAAAGTTGGAAAAGCTTTAAAAGAAGCTGTTGCTAAGTAATTATAGCTTATAAAAGGAGTTTGTCAATTTATTGATAAACTCCTTTTTTATTTTCAAATTATATGCCGCTGTGGTGAAATTGGTAGACACAAGGGATTCAAAATCTGATGTCTAAACCCTTTCAAAGTTCGTTAGTAATGGACTTTAAAAAAGTTAAGTACATATTTTAGGTACATAACTTAATTTTTATATTTTGTTAAAAAACAAATGGCTCTGTGGCGGAATTGGTAGACGCGTACGATTCAAAATCGTATTCCACTGGAGTGTCGGTTCGATTCCGACCAGGGCTACCACTTTTATAAAACTTTTCTTAAATTATATTTATCTCTTTTTCCAAGTTTTCTAAAATATAAATTATCTCGTTAAATGTAAGTTTTTTATCAAAAATCATATAGCCTTATAATCTTTTTCCAAAGTATCAAGTCTAAATTTTGGAGGTAAAAGTTTAAATGTTCCTTTTTTTGCTTCTTCATATTTCGCCCAATTTCTTGGATAAAATTTTTGTTTAAACTCAACAACATTTGTTAACAAATCTAAATCATTTAATGCTTCATCTTTAACTTTATTTTGAGCCATCATTGCTAAATCATAATAGTGTCTTGAATATCTTATAGGTATTGTAGAATCAACTGGTCTATTAGCTTCATGATGTAATATAGTTGCTTTTTCCCAAAATGTTCTTTTAGCAACTATTGTATTTATATTACAAGTTGGCTTTTCAAAAACTTGTGGAAATTTAATCGCAGCAAAAGATGATATTTCAAAACTATCACTTGGTAACCAAGAAGCTAAAGGTCCAATTTCAAGCAAGATTTCAGGCCTTAAATAAGTATCATCAAAAGCATTTGGGTAATTAACATTTATTGAGAATTCATCTTCAGATATATTACAACTGCATAATGGAGATAAATTTTGTGAAATTATTGGTAACAATATATCTTTTATGTAAATTTTTGCATTTTCATTTATTTGTTCATTAAACCTAGTTTGTTTATTCTTTGATTCTTGTTCATCTAATGGATTTTCTTTTGATACTAATCTCCAATCTAAAATTAAATCTATATCTTCTGAAAATCTTCCTATAAGATTAAATACTTTTGAAAGGCTTGTTCCACCTTTGAACATTAATATTTTATTTAATCTATCATCACTAAATATTTTATCTAAAGTCCAAACAACCCAAAAATCTTTTTCAACAATAGCATTTGTTGTTTTCATCAAAGTTGCTGTTTCACTAAAAAGTTCAGCTCTTTTTTGTTTAGTTAAATTTGCTATATTATTCATTTTTTATTATCTTTACATATTTGTTTTATTGCTTCATATATCCAAACCGTTGAAGTTTTTGTATCATTTAAAATTTTATCATACATTTTAAAATCAATTTGATTTCTTATTTTTTCTATTATTTCATTTGTAATATGCTCTTTGCCTAAAGTTTTTAAAGATTGAACAATCAAAGAACTCTCTTTATATTTAAAACCTATATCTTTTAAAGGAGCTTTTTTAAACTCTATTTCCATATTATTAAACAATTTGTAACTTCTATTTACCCCATTACTAAGATATATATATTTTGCTTGAATTTGAGTAGATAAATCTAATATATTTAAAGCAGTATCTCCTGAAACTTCTATTTTCCAATTAAATTTTCTAGCATATGCACGAGCTACTTCATCTATATCAGGATTTAACTCTTTTTTTAAAAACTCACTATATTTTGGATAATCATATATTCCTCTTGCTACTCTTCTAATTTTTTTATCTTTTGTTAAATCTGATAAAATATTGTCTATTTGTTGTCTATCAAATTTTTTTATTAAATCAACAGATGAAAAAGCCCACCCCTTTCCATGTCCAGATATAAAATAAAATACCATATTATAGAGTTTCATTAAATCAAACCTTTTAAATATTTTCTAGAAAAAAGTATATCTTTTTCTAGATTTTAATTAGCTTTTAATTTTTCTAAGATCTTTACCATAGCCAAAGTATCAAGTTTACAATACTCCAAAAGTGAGTTTCTAAGTTTTTGTTTTTCTTCATTATCAAGTAAACTAAGTTTTGCAAATGCATTCATAGCTTGGCTTCCATTTTGAACTCCATCTAGTTCTTTATAAGCTTTTTCAAATTCTGGAACAAGTGCTGGTAAAACGTACTTTATAGAATAACTTCCATTCATAGATGGTCTTACATACCATTTCTTTTGAAAAGGTATCATCAAATCTTGCATATTTTCATTTATACTTAAAAGATGTTCACTAAACTCTTCAAATAGTGTTACTAATCTTTTTATTACACCTTTTTCAAAACTCATGTTATATGCTAATACTGTAACATTACTTGGGATATCTTCACAAAGTCTAAGAGCAAGTTCATATCTACTATCAACACTATCTTGAGCTAAATACTCTTTGTGTTCAAGTCTTCCATCTTCATGCTCAATATGAAGTGAGTATTGAAATGGTATTTGTTCAAATGGTTTTAAACCTTTGTATTTTGGAATTGCTTGTTGATATGTTTCAAAGTCTAAATGATATATCGGATAAGTTAGGTTTTGTAAAAATGATTTGATATTTTCTATATCTATATATGTAATTTTTGATTTATAGTTTTCAACAGCTTGTGCTTGAATAGAAGTCATATCAAAATTGTGTGGAATATCATCTATATTTATAATACCTCTATTATATAGTTCTATTTGTTTTTTACTTCCAAGATTGAAAATATTAAATATAGAATAATCAGGTATTTGTCTTTGAACTTTCCAACAGTACTCTTTTGCATCACATTCATAGGGATTATTACAATGTTTACCTATATCAATATTTGGTTCATTCTCTTTATCTTCTAAATATATTTCAAACTCTTTTAAAATATTTGGAATATTTGATTGCATTGATATAACTTCATTTGTAACATCAACTATTTTAAAAAGTTGATGTATATCTAGCTCATCACCTCTTATGTATTCATTATTTATATGAATTACATTTGCACTTTTTACTTTAAAACCCAAGTTTTTAAGTACATAATACTGGATAGATACATCATGCAAATATATATCTTTTACCTCTGTAGAACTTTTAACTTCATAAATAGATACTTCATCATTTTGAATAGTTAAAATATCTACCATAATTAAAATGCCTGAAAAGTTAAATGTAGCTTCATAGATATTTTCCACTCCATCATCAAGCCACTGTTTTGTAGTAGCTATCATCTCATCATAGTTTTTTGAATATGGCACTTCTTTTCCATGAGGGAAAAGTTGACAAGCAAAATCTCCTACTATATTTCCAGTTTCAAATACTACAAGAGCCGATTCATCTGGTGGTGTTAGTACACTTGGCTTATACTTTTTAAGCCAAAGTGCTTTTGGGCATTGGATGCCTTTTGTGTAGAGGGATTTAGAGAGGTTCATAATTAACTTAAGAATTTTCTTTAATTTCTTGAAGCCATTCATCAATATCAAAACTTGAGTTTTCTAATACAATATCTTCAAAAAATGGTTCTTCATCAAATTCATAATTAGAATAAAATGGACTTATACGAGAATATTCTTCAGGAAATCCAATTATATAAGGACTGATAGATATTACCCAAATATTATCTTTATCTTTAAATGTATTTTTGACTACACCATAAATAGAATAAACTGTTTTTACCCCCAATCTTCCCAACGCTGATTGAGATAGAGCATATTGTGAATCAATTTTACATTCAATTCTAATATTTTGCTTTTTATAATGAAAAACAACTAATGGTTCATTGCCTTTTAAAGGTAATCCTACAGAACGGCTATAAAAACCTCCTGTAAAAAAAACATATTGACCATTTATCTGTTTTTTATTTATTGAACGTATTTTAAAAAAACTTCTTATATCAATAAAATTCTTTTTCTTCACTATTTTCCTTAATAACTCTAAATAATGAATACCTTCCCCTGCGTTGATATAACTAAATAACATAGGAGAAGATGAAAGATTTTTTCTTACATATTCTTCATCAAAAAAACCATCATTATTCAAAATTTTTTTATTTTTTAAAGAAGGAGTTACATAAGTATCTGGTATTCTTTTAAAAGTTAATAAAACTAATTCTTCTAACCTTTGAATATTAACAAAATCTACTACTTCATCTCTGATATTAATATTCTCACTTGCTTTTATTTCGTTCTTTTTTCTAACTTCTTCTTCCCACTCAGTTTTTAGTTTTCTTAATTGTGATTTTGAAATCTTATTTGTTAAAGAAACACCTTGTTTATGAGCAAGATCATGATCAGAAGGACATAGTACTATTAAATTATTATATGAGTTATCTTGTGATTTTTCATACTCCTCAATATGATGAATTATAAAGCTATGACTTTTTTCACCTTTACATACATTACATATATAATTGCTATTTTTTAATAGTGTATCAACAACTTTTTTATCAATTGGTTGTCTTTTTGTAGAAGTTTTTACTATAGATATTTCATTTTCATTTAGTTTGTACTTATTTTTTAAATCATTTTGGGATAACGCTTTACATTTAGAAACTGTCAAATCCAAATCTACTAATTTTTTTGATAAATCTTCATCAATACCATATTTAATAAAATTTTCAAATAATATATTATTACTCATATATGTCCTTAGATAATTATCTTACATTATTATGCATAACTGTTTCAAGATTAACATTTAATTTTATTATTCTTGTCAAACCATTTACTTCTTTAATTATTGAAAGTTCAGAGAAATATTCTAATTTTCTTTCCATTCTATCCTTTAAAGACAATTGTGGAAAATCTTTACTCAATAAAGCATTATTTGCTTGAAAATAAAATTTTCTTTGAGAGGGGTCTCTATTTAAAGTAATATAAAATACCCTTTCTCCATTTTCATCACTATTCTCATCATCAAAATATATCATACAATCTTCTGAATTTGTTTCAAAAAAATCTACGTCAAAATCATCATCTTTATTTGGGAATGTATCTTCACTAATTAAATTAATTAAAATTCCTTTCTCATTCGTTGCAAATAAAAATGTATTGATTCTGCTATCCTGTAACCTACTTAATGAATCTACAAAATCCTCAACATCAAAGATAGTCAAATTATTATTTAAATATTCAATAAATCTAGTTATAAAATCTAAATAAGTTTCACTAATTTCAATATCTTCTTCATTAAGAAATCTTTCTACAAATCTTTTTATTGGTTGATAATCATAATGATCATATAAAGTTTCTACAATTATCTTAATTACTTCGATTATATTTTTTAATATTGGTAACCTAGAATGAGAAACTAAATTAATACCTTGTGCCCAAGCTAAATTTACTGCTTCTTTATCAAAGTCACTTGCTGAAAAAATAACAGGTATATCTAAAAACCTATTTGTTGTCCCTCTCATAGAAGAGATATAGTTTTCTGAAATATCCTTATGTATACCAATATACTGTCTTATAAATGATTTATCGACTTTTTTTTCCCAAAACTTACATTCTCCTAGTAATCTAATAGGAAATACAAAAGGAATATTTCTAGTATATAAACCTATAAAATCAATTTGATGTTGAGTACCACGACCTACAATTTCACCATCATTAGATATTATTCCCATATCAATAAATTGTTGAGATCCTTGAGTACATTTTAGGAAACCATTTTTTTGCAAAAGGTGTGAAACAAAAATTTCATATAAATAACCTCTCATTTGACTTTTTTTCATTTTAGTATCCTATGCAAATATTTGTTCAAATATTAATTCAAATTCAATTTTATCTTCATCTATTATAGAGTATTCTTTGAAAAGTTTTTCTTTTGAATCAATTAGTTCACAATAATTTTGTCCTTGAGTAGGCTTATCATCACGAGCTATTTCTTTGGGATAGTAAGACTCTATATCTCCTGCTTCTAACACAAAGATATTGTTTTTTCTGAGAAGCTTTAACAGTTCTCTTTTTTTTGAAACTACATCTTGGAATTCATTTTTTTTATCTTGTAAAACTAATAGCTCAGCTTTTTTTTGTTCAAAAGAAAATAATTCATCAAGTAATTCCAAAACTTTTTCTTTATCATCTATACTTCTAGCATCTTTTATTTGTTCATAAATACTTTTACTAATACTCTTTGATAATTTATCTTTATATTTTCTTGTGGCTAAAGGTTGAATCTCTACATTAGAAACTTTTTCATTTATAAGAGATAATAAATCACTATGAATTTTTTTTATTTCTTCACTTGGTTCTAATTTCTCAAAACCATCTAGTAACACGTCAAGATCTGCTACAAAATAAATATTTAAGTCAAATTTTTTGAAGAAATCTTTATATCTCTTAAAACTACCTTTTCCATTTATTTTTACCAAACTTATTGAATTGTTTTTAAAATCATACTTACTGTTAAGTGTTTTTGAAATATGAGGTAAAACAATTAATTCAGTATCTCCTTCAACTAAAACTACTTTATCAGAAAAGAAGGCATGATTACTTGTTTCAAAAGAAATTAATTGAAACTGATCTTTCTTACTCATATCAGTTAAATCAATATGAGAAACTTTTGAATATGATTTAACTGCATCATCTATCTTTTTTATCTTTATAAATGTTTTTGTTTCGTCAGAAGAAAAGAAAAGTGGAGAATGTGTTGAAACAATCATCTGATGGTCATTTGAAATTTTAGATAATGCTTCAAAAAGGATATTCTGAGCCTTAGGATGTAAATATAATTCTGGTTCTTCAAATAAAAATAAGAACCTATCTTTTTCTTTAAAATTATCTTTATCCTTTTGCCAATCTTCAGAATTAGCTAGTTCTACATAACTTCTTAATATACTAAATGTAATTGCTCTTTTAAACCCATCACCTTTATTCTGAATAGGTCCTATTACTCCATCATTTGCAATAATATTTGCATTAGATAAAATTGATTTAATTTCTGGTGGTGGAACTTCTAAATCTATAGAAACATTTTTAAATGTTTGATTTAAATTCTTTTGTATAGTCTCTTCAATTTGTTTAACTTTTTCTAATCTATTATCAGGGTTTAAATTTCCTTCTTTATCATATGTTTTACTAAGTTTTTTTCTCAGTTCATCAAATACTCCTTTTGCTTCACTTAAATCATCTTCAATAACATCTAAAAGAATATTTAATAATTTTCCAAATGATGCACTATCTTTAGTTTTCATATCATCTGATAAATCTTTTACAGCTGGAATGTAAATAGGTTCAGGAAAAAATGAAGTGATAGAATTATTAATTCCAGTATCTAAAGAGATATCTTTTTCTTCCATTTCATCATCATTGAGAGTTGATATATAGTTATTTATCAATTCTTTAGCTTTTGTTAATGTTTTAACATTTAAAATTTTTTCTTCATCTAATTCTGGATAGTTTTTAGCGAGAACTATAGGTATCTCATTACCTTTTTTACCTTTTAATAATTCATCAATATCACTTTTATTAAACCGTTTGTCTTTAGGAATAAACTTTATATTCCTTAATTTAGAACTATAATCAGTTTTTGAGTATCTTCTAGCTAATTTAATAGAACCTTTTCCATCTGCATCAAATAAAATATTGCTTTTAAATTTTTCTCTATGAGTTTCATCAATTAGCTCTAAGTCTTTTTCTCTAATATTATCAATTTCTACAGAGATAAGGATATCTTTTGAAGTATCAAAAAAATCTTCTTTTGTTAATTTAGTTCCTTTTATAAAAAGTAAAAGAGCTTGAATAAAAGTTGATTTTCCAGCATTATTCTCTCCAATTATACAAGTAAATTTAGATAATGGAGAAGATATATCTTTTAATCCTTTAAAATTTTCAACCTTAATATTTTTAAATATCATAAAAACCTTTCTAATTTAAATTTAAAACACTCGTCCCATCACCCTTAGGCATCACCCTAATTTGCAATGGAATTCTCTCTTTTAGTGCTTCCACATGGGAAATCACACCTACGATTTTCCCTGAACTTTGTAACTGATTTAGTGCATTTAGTGCTAACTCTAAACTATCACTATCAAGTGTTCCAAATCCTTCATCTAAAAAAAGTGAATCTATACTTATTTTTTGACTTGCAAGTGCTGAAAGTCCAAGTGCAAGAGAAAGACTTACTATGAAGCTTTCACCACCTGAAAGCGTACTTACAGGTCTTACTACATCGCCTTGAAAACCATCAATTATTTCTATTTCTAATAGCTTACTTGAATCACTACTTCTTTGAAGTTCATATCTTGGACTTAATATTTGTAGATGTTTATTTGCTAGATAGATAAGTTGGTCTAGTGTAATACCTTGGGCAAATTTGGCAAATTTATCTCCACTTGCTGAACCTATCATTTCATTTAGTTTTATCCATACTTTAAAGGCTTCTTTTTTCTTTTCTAACTCTTTGATTTTATCTTCATGTTTTTTATTGTTTATTGCATTAATTTCAAGCTCTTTTTCTAAACTTCCTATTGATTTTTGAAGTTCATCAATAATAGTTTGTAACTCTTTTAATTCATCATTTAAAGTTTGAAGTTCTTTATCTGTTAGGTTTAACTCTTTTTGTTCAGATAGTTTTTTTGCTGTGTCTATTTTTAGAGTTTGGATTTGAGTATATTTTTCTTCAAGAGCTTTACACACAAAAGATAACTCTTCTCTTAACTCTTTTGGTAAAAGTGCTTTTTCAAACTCTTCTTTTGAAGTAAAACTATTTTCTACAAGAGCTTTATTAAATTTTTGTTTTGTTTCTTCTAGTTTTGTATTATCATTGATTTGTTTTTGATTTAACTCATTTATTTGAGTATTTAGTGATTCATCTTTTGAATTTAGATTTACTAACTCTTTTAATAAAGAGTTATATTTTTCATTGATAGTGTTAAATTTACTTGTTATCTCTTTTTCAAAAATATTTAAATCAGATACATCTAAAATAGCTTTACTTTGAATTTGTAATTCTTTTGTTTCATTAGAAATTTTAGAGAGTTGTTCAATATCTGTTTTTAGACTTGACTCTATTGATATGATTTTTGTATCAAACTCCTTTAGTTGTACTATTAAGCCTTGAAGTTTTATATCAAGCTCTTTTTTCGATGTTTCATTTTTAATAAAACTATCTTTTCTTACAACTAAAATTCTAAAATTTTCTTCAAACTTTTCATCAAATATGAGTTCATATTTACTATATACTTTTGAAAGTTCTTCCTCTAAAGTTTGCTTTTTAGATATGTTTTGAGTTTGTTCATTTTGTAATTGATCTATTGAACTTTTTAGTTTATAAAGTTCTTGTTCATTTTGAGAAACAAAAGTTTGTTTAGTATTTAACTCTTTTTGAAGATTATCCCTTTGAGTTAGAACTTTTTCTTTTTTATCTCTAATTTTTATTATGTTTTGTAACTCTTCTTCTAAAAGTTGCTTTTCTTCTTCTAAGTTTGTTTTAGAATCATCTGTTAAAATGAAATTCAATGAACTAAATACTTGTTCTATATCTTCTTTATTTTTTAATAATTTATTTAGTTCTAAAGTAGATGTATCTATTTTAGTTTCAAGTTTTGATAAGTTTAATTCAATAGTTCGTAAAGCTTTATTTTCTTCATCAAATATTTGCTTCTTTTGAGCGATTATTGAAGTTGTTTCATCAGCATTTACACTTATTTTATGATCTACAAATGGATGTTCTTTTGAACCACATAAGAAACACTCTTCGCCTTCTTTTAGATTTACTCTGTCACTTTCATATTTTGCTATTAAAAGTTCTACTTCTCTTTTGTCATTTAGAGTTTGTATATGTGTTTGTATTTCATTTATTAGTTTTGATTTTTCTTCTATATTTGTTTTTATAGTTTTTGATTCATCTTTTGAAGAAGATATGATATTTTTTTCTTTTGAAATACTGTTTATCAATCTTTTATATTCATCTATCGAAGTGATTAATTTTTCAATACTCTTTAATCTATCCCTATTATTTACTTCTATTTGATTGAAATTTGAAGTTTGAAGGTCTAACTCTTTATACTCTTTATCTTTAGAATCAAACAGTACTTTTATTTCATGAAACTCTTTTTTTGCCTTACTAAAACTATCTTGTAAAATCTTTTCATCTAAACTGTTATTTTGAAGTTTTTCTTCTATTTGTTTTAAAAGTTTTATTACATCTTTATAATCATTTACATTTTTTGAGATTAAAGATATCTCTTCTTTTAATGATTCATAATTTTTATTTTTAATTAGATAATCATTTATAATTTTTAACTCATTATCAATCTTCTCTTGATTTGTTTTTAGTACATTTAAGTCTTCAGTTAGTTTTATTTTTTGTTCATTTTGAGAGCTTATTTTATTTTCTAACTCTTTAATATTTTGAAGTTTTGATTCAATTTTAGTTTGTAGTGTTCTTACTTCTTTAAGTTTTTTAGAGTTCATATCAAATGAGATTTTTTCTTTATCTAATTCATCTTTTACTTTTAATGATTCATTAGTTGTTGATTGTAAGAGTTGTTTTAAATTTTCTAACTCTTTTTGAAGTTTTTCTAGCTTTTCTTTATCTTGATTTATTATTTGAGTTAAAGAATTTTTTTCTTGATAAATTGTCTGAACATTTAAAGCTTTATTTGCTAAATCTAATCTGATAAAATCTTCTTTTTTATTCTCTTTTTCAATAGTAATTTGTTCAAACTCTTGTATATACTTAGTATTATCAGCTTCTACCTTTTGTAAATTTTCAAGCCAATTAATTACTTTCTTTAGCTCATTTCCTTTAGAATCAAATTCAAGTTTTTGAACTTTTGAATTATTTAAAATTGAAGTCTTTTCTTCAATTATTTCACTTGATAATAATTCAATATTTCCTAATAAATTTTCATCTAATTTTATCTCATCATTTTTTCTAATATAAGTTTGATATATTTCTTGTGATATTTGCTTATATATTTGTGTTCCAGTAATCTTTTCTAGTAAACTTGAACGCTCATTTTCACGTGCCTTTAAAAAAGCATCAAAACTTCCTTGAGCCAACATCATAGATTGAATAAACCTATCAAAATCAAGTCCAGATAACTCTTCTATATATTTTGGAACTTTTGAAAGATATGATTCTAAAACTTTTCCAGATTCTAATTCACTAACTTCCATTTTAGCACTTTGGAATGCTCCATCAGGACTTTTTCTAGCTCTTTTTTGACTCCAAGAACTTCTGTAAACTTTTCCTTTTACTTCAAATTCTACTTCACATAGACATTCCCCTGTGTGTCTACTCATAAGTTCATTTGGATTTGATAATCTTGCAGTTCTTCCATATAAAGCACAAGTAATTACATCTAAAATTGTACTTTTCCCAGCACCCGTTGGTCCAGTAATAGCAAATAATGATTCATCTTTTAAAAACTTTTCAAAGTCAACTTCAAACTCACCTTTTAATGAGTTAATATTTAATGATTTTATTTTTAGGATTTTCATAGGCTTTGCACCTTAGAAACTACTTCTTTAAAGTTTAAAAGTAGTTCTTTTTCAAACTCTTTATATTCTAACTTTTCAAGTTCTAATCTCTTTTCAAATACTTGTTCAACTGACAATTCATCTAAACTTATTACCTTTAATTCATTAGCTTTTAATTGCTTTTCACTTTTGTCTATTTTTACAGCAAGCAGTATTAGTTCAAGTTTTGAAGCAAGTTGTCTGATTTCATTATTTGCATACATCGCATTATCATCAGATATATGAACTTCTATCCAAGAGTTTTTATCTTCAATTTTAGTAAGTTCATTTTTTATAGTTTCATAATTACCTTTAATGACAAGTAGTTTTCTATAAAGCGGAACTTCTATTTCTTCTATACTCATTTCATTTTGAGTAAAAGATACAAGATTTACTTTTTGACTGTTTTTTGATTCAGAAAAACTAAGAGGTATTGGAGAACCTGAATATCTAACATGTTCATTATTTCCAACAACTTGATTTATATGAAGATGTCCTAAAACAACATAATCAAACATAGAAGCTAAGTAATCTCCACCAATATCAATAGTTCCACCAATATAAATATCTCTTTCACTTTGAGAACTTCTACTTCCAACTGTTGTTAAGTGTCCCATTCCAATTATTGGTATATTCTTATCTTGTTTTAATTCAAGTGCTTTTTTGTAGCAGTTTTCATAATAAGCTTTAATTCCACTATTTGCTAGTTTCTCTTTTTCTCTTATTGTTATTCCACTAAGAGATTGTCTAATAACACTATCTCTTAAAAATGGAACAGCACAAACAATAGATATTAAATCATTATTTTTATATATAGGAATAATTACATTTTCATCTTCATCACCAGTTGTTATAACATGAACATTTAAAACTTCTAAAAGTTGTTTTGGTGCTTTTAGAGTTGATACTGAATCATGATTTCCAGCAGTTATAATAGTAGTGATTAATGATTTGATATTTGATAGTTCTTTTAAAAAATTATAATAAAGTTCTAAAGCATAATTTGGTGGAGTTCCAGTATCAAAAATATCTCCAGACACTAGCAATATTTCAATTTGTTTTTCTTCTATTATTTTTAAAAGCCAAGAGAGAAAAGCTTCATGCTCATCTACCCTACTTTTTCCCATAAAGTTTTGACCAAGATGCCAGTCTGATGTATGTAAAATCTTCATATTTAAATTCTTGTGTAATTAATTATTTAATTATTGTACATAAATATAGTCACATTCTTGACACATTTCGTTATTTTTTATTTATATTTACATATAAAGGAGTTAAATTTACACAATAAAAATTTAATAATATTATTTACTAATTAAATTTGCATATTTACCATTTCTCATTTTTTCACACATATTTTATTAAATTAAATATGAATTATCAATTATTCTGATGAGACACAATTAGGTACACAATTAACTATATTATCTTGTATATAGCTATATACATTTATATCTTAAATTTCATAATAAATATAATAAAATTGCTACAGATACATCTTTTATGTACTTTTATATCGTTTTACATGTTAAATTCAAAATCTTTATTTTTGTTACTCAAAACACTATTTTATGGGCTTTTTATGATGTTGAGTATGCAAAAAAGTAAACAACTTACTTTTAAAATATTTTATTAAAAATAAATGGCTCTGTGACGGAATTGGTAGACGCGTATGATTCAAAATCGTATTCCACTGGAGTGTCGGTTCGAGTCCGACCAACGGTACCATTAAATTTTTATTAATGATTTATTATCTAGTTTATAAATAGTATTTGTTAAATTTCCAATAAAAGTTTTATGATGTGATACAATAATCATAGATTTATTCAAAGAGTTTAATATATTTAAAATCTTTTTTTCACTCTCTTCATCTAAGGCATTAGTGGGTTCATCTAATAGAAGAATTTTAGGCTCAGTTACCAAAAGGGAAGATAATGCTACAAGTTTTTGCTCTCCTCCACTTAATTCAAATATTACTCTATTTTCTAAATGTAAAATATCTAATTTTTTTAATATTTCAATACTCTTTGCATAAGCTTCATCTTTATTTAAACCTTTTACTCTAAGAGAAAACATAATATCTTCAATAACTGTAATAGATAAGAAAAAGCTACTTACATCTTGTGGTAAATAGCCTATATCACTTCTATATCTTTCATAGTCTTTCTTGTTTTTTACTAAATTATGAAAAAGATATATTTCTCCAATATTTGGTTTTTCTAATCCCACAATCAATTTTAAAAGAGTAGATTTACCACAACCATTTGTACCAATTATTGCTATTTTTTCTTCATGTCCTAAATTAAATGTTATATCTTCAAATAAAACTTTATCATCTTTTTTATATGAAATATTTTTTAAATTTAATGTACAACTCATATAAATGCCTTTAGAATTAAAGTTATAGAAATAAAAAAGATTAAAATAATATCATATTTACAAACTATAAAATCATCACTTAGAAAAATATCTCCTTGAAAATGTCGTAATTCAAAAGTTGATTTCAAATTCATAGCTCTAGAAATACTTTTTACAAATAAAAGTCCAAAAATATTTCCAAAAGTTTTATAAGTAAACATATTGGTTTTAGCTTTAAAATTTCTTGTTATTAAAGAATTTTTTATATTCTGTATATCTAAACTTAATTCAAAAATCATCTTGATAGTAAAATACAAAGTTGATACAAATTTATTCGGGAATTTTAAAATATAAAATCCTCTTACAATATCAAATCCATTTGAATTGGAAAATAGCAAAAGATTAAATAAAATTATCAAATTTACTCTAACAAATAGATTTATAGCTTCATAAAAGTTTGATTCTATATATAAAAATAACGATAAAACAAATATGAAAATATTTAAAAAGAATAGTTTCTTTAATATTTTAAAAAGATTATTAAAATTTATAATAAACAAAAAAACAATTGGAATTAAAAAATATATTTCAACATTTGAGAAACTTAAAAGTAAACTATATAAAAAAGCTAAAATTAAAGATATTGCAGGATTAAGATTCAAGATTTTATTCTTTTTACAAATAAAAAAATTAAAAATATAAGTAATAAACCAAAAATTACTTTAAAAATTTCAAAATAGTTTAATTGTTCTTCTAAAACTATAATTTTATGTTTTAAAGCAGTATTTTCTTCTTTTAATATATTTAGCTCTAAATTTACATTACTATTTGATAATAAACTATTTTTTGAACTATTATCATTTTTTATCTCTTTTGATACAATATGACCTGCTCCGGCATCAATTGTAACTTTTAAATCTTTTATATCTGTTTTAAAATTATATTCTCCTTGTCTATCTAAAGTTCCATCAAAAATAATATTATTTTGATTATTTTCTATTTTAAATTGACAATTTATACAAGGCTTTGCATTTGCGAAATATGAATTTATATAAAGATTATCATCTTGTAAATCTAAATAAAGATTTATTTTATGAGCGAATAAAATAATAGGAAATAAAAGTATAAAAAATCTTAACATATATTTGTACCTTTTAATAAATTTGGCATAACTTTTTTAATATATATAAGTAAAAATAGTGTAATTACACCTTCTAATATCATTGTTGGAATATTTATAAGAAGTATAGAATATGCTACTTTTTCATATTCTTGTTTTGAAAATATAAGAAGTAAGAAAAGACTCAATGAAGCTATAAAAACTCCTAAAAATCCAACTAAAAAAAATCTTATTTTTTCATTTAATCTTTTAAAAATCTCTAATTTAAAAAGTAAATATACAACATACGAAGATACACCCATAATCAAAATATTTGCTCCAAGTGAACTAATACCTCCGTATCCTAAAAGAAGTGCTTGCAAAATTAAAGCCAATGATATTGAAAATATTGCTAAGTTACCTAAGAAAATCCCAATAAATCCTATAAGCATTAAGTGTATTTGAGTAAATCCAAAAGGAATATGTATAAAAGAGGCAATAAAAAATAACGCACTAAAAGCTGCGCTTAAAGATATTTTTTCATTTGTAAGATTTTTAAAAGAATAAATTAAAAAGCCAAAAGAAACAATAGTAGAAACTATTGTTACTTCTAGACTTAAAACACCATCACTTATATGCATATATATCCTAATATGCTTTTAACCAAAGTAAAGCACCATTTTCAATTGGATATTTTTTACCTTTATATTCTTTTTCACCTTCTTCAATTAAAGCTGCAAATCCCCACCAACCTTTATGATTCATAACAAAAGAAAAAACACCATTATCATCAGTCTTTACACTTTGAGTAATATGATTTTCAGTTGGAGCTTTTAATCCAAACTCATTATATAACTCAACTTCTACTTGTACATTTGGGATAGTTTTTCCATTCTTTACAACTTTTCCTTGAAAAATATTTCCAGAATATAAAGCAAAAGGTTTTGTAAGAGGAACAATTTCATACTCTAAACCAATTGGTTCATCCCAACCATCTTCAACTCCAAAAGCACTTACAATTACTTTTGGAACATGACTTATGAATACTTCTTCAGCTTGTTCAAAATATGGTTCTGGTTGTACAAAAAACTGATAAAGTCCTGGCTTTTTTATATCAAAATTTGTAGTCCAAGCCTTCTCTCCAAATTTTTTTATTTCAGTAATATTCAAAGAATTTTTTGTATCATTTACATAAAAACCTTTTGGCTTTTCCATATTCATTCCACTTTGTTCAAAAGGATGAATAAACATAGTTTCAATTTTTAAATTTGCATCTTTCTTGTCAACAACATTATCTGTAGCTGGAATTAATGCTAAAAAATGAGCATTGGCATACATTGCAAAACATAGAGCTAATAAGCTTTTCTTCATAGGTATCCTTTTGTTTTTTTTTGAAAATTATATCTTCCAATTATTTATGTAAAGTAAATTTTAGTATTTCTTATATATCTTTAGAACAAAGTTAATCTAGTTCTAAACTCATAAGATACATATCTTCACCATCAGTTACTTTTAAATTTGTGCTTTGGCATTTTGGACAGGAAAACTCATGCTTTTCTAAAGTTGACTTTGTTTGGCAATCATGACATAAAATCTCAATTTTCTGGATATTTATCAAAAATTGTGCATCATGACAAATGGTTTGTTCTTTAAAAGTATCAAAAGCAGTTTGCAGAAGCTCTGGTTCAACTCCACTTAAAACTCCAATTTTCACAACTACTTTTATAACTTTTTTTGCTTCATTTTGTCTTGCGTGTTCTTCACAACTTTCTAATAATGATTGAACGATTGAATACTCGTGCATTAGCAAATCCTTGGAAGTAATTCACCAGTTGGAGTATCTAAAAATCTTTTTGTTTCCCAAGAAGAGTTTAATATAACTTTTTGTGGATATTGACTTGTTACTTTTCCTATAATACAAGCATTTTTTGCCTCTTCAAAATTATGTAAAATATCTATTGCTTTTTGTGCATACTTTTTTGGAATTGCTAAAACAAAAGTTCCTTCATTTGCTAAATTTGTTGCTTCAAAACCTAACATTTCACAAATACCTTTTACCTCATCACTTACTGGAAGAGCATCTTCTTCTACTTCTATACAGATATTTGATTGTTTCGACCACTCATTTAAAACAGCACTTACGCCACCTCTTGTTGCATCTCTTAAAGCAGTTATTTTAATACCACCATCAATCAATGCTTTTACTTGTGGATATAATGAGTTGCAATCACTTTTTAAATTTGAGTTTAATTCTATTCCCTCACGTGCTGTAAATATAGTAGCCCCATGAGAGCCAATATCACGGCTTACAAGTATCAAGTCATCTTGTGTTATATTGTTTGAGCTAATTCCACTATAAAGAACTTCTCCTATTCCAGTTGTGTTTATAAAGATCTTATCAACAGCACCTCGTGGCACTACTTTTGTATCACCACTTACAATAATTGCTTCATTTTTTACTAACTCTTCTTTCATCGAGTTTACTATGATTTCAAGTTGCTCTACTTCAAAACCTTCTTCAATTATAACTGAGCAAGTAAGATATTTTGGCTTTGCTCCCATCATTGCTAAATCATTGCAAGTTCCACAAATAGCAAGTTTTCCAATATTTGCTCCATTAAAAAAAAGTGGACTAACTGTAAAACTATCTGTACTAAAAGCTAGTTTTCCATTTTCTATTATTGCTGCATCTTCACAATTTTGCAAAATATCATTTTTAAAAGCCTTATAAAATACCTTAGATATAAGTTCATTATTTTCTAATCCACCATTTCCATGTGCTAAAGTAATTGTTTTCGTCATCTATTTATCTTCTCTACTTTTACTATATTTTTTACTTCCACCTTGCGAAGTTTCAGCTGGGTATTTAGCTTCATTTTTTGTCATTTTATTTAATATAGCATCTTCTAAATCTATATTTAGTTTCATACAAATTCGTATAAGATAAATAGCAATATCTGCAACTTCTTCTTTTGTATGAGTTAAAACATCATCAGGTAGATTTAAAGACTCTTCAAAATTTAGCCATTGGAAAATTTCATTTAGCTCTCCTACTTCACCATTTAATGCCATAACTAAATTTTTTGGATTATGAAAACTTTCCCAATTTCTATCATCACTAAATTTTTGAATTCTTGCTTTTATTTTTTCTATGTCCATAAAAATCCTTTATTCATAATATTTACAAATAGCTTGAGTTCCCAAATCGCCATAACCATTTTTTTCTAAAGTTTCGTACATCTCTAAAACATCATTTAATACTTTTAGATTTGGAACTTCACTTGTGGCAATTTTTAAATCTTTTACCATATGTTTTATATAAAATCCTGGTTCAAACTCTTTATTTAACATCTTAGGAGCATTATTTGTAAGATGAAAACTCTGAGCTGCTCCATTGCTTATACTTTTTAGCATTGTTGGTAAATCAAGCCCTACTTTTTGACCATAAACTATGGCTTCACTAACTCCTGCCATAACTCCCGCTATTGCTATTTGATTTGCCATTTTTGTATGTTGTCCACTTCCTGCAACTCCTTCGTAAACGATAGTTGTTCCTAAACTTTCAAAAATTTTTTTGCATGATTCAAAATCTTTTTGCTCTCCACCAACCATTATAGATAAAGTTGCATTTTTTGCTCCAATATCACCTCCTGAAACTGGTGCATCTAAAGCTTTTAAACCTTTTTGTTTTGCTTTTTTCTGGATTTTTATAGATAGACTTGGAGTTGTAGTTGTCATATCTATCAAATATGTACCTTCTGAAGCACTATTTATAATACCATCTGACGATAAATATACCTCTTCCACATCTTTTGGATAACCAACTATTGTGATAACTGCATCTTTATTTCCTACGCACTCTTTTATACTTTCACAAAAAATAGCACCCTCTTTTATAACATCTTCTACTTTTTGTCTGTTTCGTGCATAAATACTTACCTCAAAACCTTTTTTTAGCAAATTTGAAACCATAAATTTTCCCATAACACCAACACCAATAAATGCTACTCTTTTCATAAGTTATCCTTTCTATTTAAAATATCTAAAGCTTTTTTATGATTTTCATCATCACCATAAAAATACTCTTCAAGTAATGGTTTTATTTTGTACTCTTTTACAAATTCTAAATCTAAACCTTGCATAAAATAACTATGCCCAAGTTTGTAATCTTCTCCTAAAGTTTTTTCTATATACTTATTTAACTTTTCAAATAAATCTTGTGCATTTTCTGGAACTAAATCTATATTTGGTTTCATTTTTAAGAATGTAAATCTTCTTCTTAAGGCTATATCAATAGTAGCAATAGATTTATCTGTTGAGTTCATAGTAGCTATAATATAAAGGTTTGAAGGTATTTTAAACTTCTCTTTTGAATAAGGAAGTGTTACTTCATAATCATTTCTTTTGTCTTCTTCAATAAGAGTTATTAACTCTCCAAAAATTTTAGAGATATTTCCTCTATTTATCTCATCTATTACAATATAGAAATTTTTTTCTTTTCCTTCTATATTTTTTTTATTATCATTAATTATTTCAACTATCTTTTTAGCAATTGGATAATATAATCCACCTAAAGAAATAGTATCTTTTTTAACAGCTAAATTTTTTATATCACTTGGTTTTTGAACTTCATCGTTAAGTATTGATTGAACAACTGTTTCTAAATCTGATTTTTTAACATATTGTGTATCTTTTGCATTAGAAGATTGAACTTTTATAGTTTTTTCTTTAAATTCATGAATAACTATTTCAACATTAGAAACACTATATATTTTATCTATTTCATTTTCTATGTATTGAGTTCTTAATATATCGAAAGCTTCATCAAAAGAAATATGTTGAAACTTTGTTTCTTTTACTTGATTTTTTGCTTTATTACAAATCAATTTAAATATACCATCTTCTAATTCTACATGAGTATTTTCACTAGGTCTAAATCCCTCAATAAAATCTTCATAAGAGTAACTTTGATGAAAAGTTACAAATTCAAGTCTATTATCTTTTTTTATATTTTCAAAAGTTTCATCAACATCTATATCTAATTTTTGATTTTCTATAATTGACTTAAAAATATCATTTTCACTATATTTTCCACTTTCAATTAAAGAAACTAATTTTTTATAGTTATAAGTTTTCCCAACACCTGGAGCACCATAAAGCATTATATTTTTTATTTTTAAATGTTTAATTTTAGAATTTATATTTAATGATTTAAGAAATTCTATATATTGTTTAATTGCAGCACTTGATACTCTATTTTGAGTTTCTGCATTAAATTTATGTAAATCCCCACCATTAGATAATCTTTTATATAATTCATTAAGATATTCAATATCTAAACAATCAAATAAATCATTATATAAATTTTCATTTATACTAATTAATTTATTAGGTATTAATTTAGCTAAAGCATTCGGATATGAACTTAAAGGAACTAATGTATCTACTCTTGTTCTTAACCAATCTTTAAAATCTTCTTTTATACTCATAATCTATCCTTTGTCCTATTTTTAATTTTTTCAATATAATCTTCAAAATTATTACCACTAAAACCTAAATCAATAGTTTTTATACTTAAATTAACAATACTTTCTTTTCCTAAAATTATCTTATCATCTATATCATCTTTATACGTTGGATATAAAAGCATCACATTTTTAACATTATAATTTATTCCATAAGCAAAAGCTTGAAGTTTATCACTTTGTTTTATATCATCAATATTATTTAATTTTTTATATTTTGTATCTATTATTTGATTATTTAAAATAATATCTGGTTTTAAAGTTAAATCACCAAAACTATTTTTATTTTGGATTTTAGCTGAATTATTCAACTCTTTAAAAATTCTAGCTATAAACTTCTCAAACAACACATTCATATCAAATAAAAAAGCAAAAGATTTTTTATCTTTTGAGAAATTTGGAATAAGTTGTTTCAAAAGTAAAATAGCTATTTCAAAACTTTTTTTAAATCTTTGATTTTGTCTATTAAAATGAATATTTTCAAGTTTATTTATATCAAATTGTCTATACTCAACTTCATCGAAAATTAGTTCACACTGTTTTAAAAGTTTTTTGTCTTTTACAAATTTTTGAAGATATTTTAGACCATACAAAAAAAACTGATTTAGGCTGTTATTTGGAGTAAAGTCATCATATTCACAATAAATTCTATTTCTTATAAAGTTATATTTTAGATTTTCATTTATTAAATACTTACCTTTTAAAACTGGAAGATTATCTTGTTCTAAAATATACTCTTTATACAATCCTTTTTTTAGTTCACTCAAAAGATTTGAAGCAAACATCTGAACAAAAACTTCTAAAATAGAGTGTTTTTGATTAGCACAACTTGCTAGTTGTTCGTTTGATAATCTTACATCATAAGCATACATTAGCATATAGATAAAAATATTTAGATTTTGTTCTGCATCTTTTTCATTATTATGATTTGATATTTTGGGCAAGATATAAAAATCTTGACTTTCAAAATTTAAAATACCACAATATTTTGAAGCCTTTAAATCTTTCCAATCAAGTGTAAAGTATTTATGTAACTCTTTTGTATCAATAATATGATTTTTTAATTCTTCGTTTGTTATAAATTCATATTCATAAATTATATTTTGCATTATAGATTATACTTAAAATTTACAACAAATTCCCATATTTATAGTAAGCACTACAAGCACCCTCACTACTCACCATACAAGAGCCTATTGGATTTGCTGGAGTACATACATTTCCAAATATTTTACAATCAGTTGGTTTTGCTACACCTTTTAGTATTTGTGGACATTTGCAAGCTCTATTTTCTTTTACTTCAATAGTAGGCAAAATCTCTTTATAAACTATTTTTGCATTATATTTATCAAACTCATCTTTTAGTTCATATCCACTATTTTCTACCTCTCCAATTCCTCTAAATTTAAAAGGAACTTTTTTGAAGTATTTATTTATAAGTTCTTGAGCTTTGATATTTCCATCATAAGAAACAAGTCTTTTATACTCTATTTCTAAATCACTTCTATTTTCAATAAACTGTTTTACTATCATAGAGATACTTTGCATAACATCAACAGGTTCAAACCCACTTACAACTACTGGTTTATTATAAGTTAAAGGAAATTCTTCATATATTTTACTTCCACTTATAACACTAACATGTGATGGTCCTAAAAAAGCATCTATTTTACAGTTTTCATCTTGTACTAAAACTCTCATTACTTCTGGAACTGTTATATGATTTATATGAAATAAAATATTTTTAATATCATTTTTTATAACTTGCTCTATCAAAGTACAAGTCATGGGAGTTGTTGTTTCAAAACCTATTGCAAAAAATATGATAGTTTTATCTTTGTTTTCATCTGCTATTTTTATACAATCAAGTGGAGAATAAACAAATCTTACATCAGCACCTTCGCTTCTTGCTTTTTGTAAACTTCCCTTACTTCCTGGAACTTTTATCATATCTCCAAGTGTTACCAAAATTACATCTTTTTGTAAACTTAACTCATAAGCACTATCAATTCTATCTTTTGGCATAACACAAACTGGACAACCAGGTCCGTGAATAAAGTTTATTTTTTTATTTAGTAATTGTGGTATTCCATACTTCATAATCGTATGAGTATGTCCACCACAAACTTCCATAATATTTATAGTTTTAGGGTAATCTTTTAAATCTTCATCAATTATTTTTTTATAAGCTTTTATAACTTTTGCATCTCTAAAACCATCATATAAATCTTTTAGTTCTAGTTTTTTAGGCATTCTGAGATTCTAGCCTCTCTTTTTCTTCCATCTTATCTATAATTTCTTGATAAACTTTTAGTGATTCAAGAGCATCAAATTCATCTATTTTATTCATAGCAAAACCAATATGAATTAAAACATAATCTCCAATTTGAACTTCTTGATCTATTAAATCTAAACTTGCACTTCTTTCAACTCCCATAGTATCAACTATACAGGAATTCATCTCTTTATCTATACTTTTTATTTTAGAAGGAATTGATAAACACATTCTTTTATCTCATCTTTCTTTTAAAATTTATCCAATCAACAACAGCTTGAAGTGACTTTTTATCTTTTATAGAAACTTCTAAGATATCAACATTTGGTTTTAGCTTTCTAGCTATTGCTTTTTCTTTTTCTAAATCATATTCAAAATATGGCAAAAGGTCAGTTTTTGTAAAAAGTATCAAATCTGCACATCTAAACATAACTGGATATTTTGAGATTTTGTCTTCACCTTCAGGAATTGAAACCAATACAATATTTAAGTGAGTTCCAACATCATAAGAAGCTGGACAAACTAAATTTCCTACATTTTCCACAAAACAAACGTCAATATCATCTAAAGATAAATCATGTAAACCTTTATGAACCATAAATGCATCAAGATGACATGCACTTCCTGTTTGTATCTGAACAGCTGGAATTCCTTTTGCTTTTAGCCTATCTGCATCTTTTGAAGTTTCCAAATCACCTTCAACAACACCAAATTTAAAATCTGCAATTTGGCTTAAATGCTCTAAAAGTGTAGTTTTCCCACTTCCTGGACTTGACATAAGATTTATTCCTAAAACTTTATGATTATCAAAATGTGCTCTATTATGTGCTGCTTCATGATCATTTTTATCTAAAATCTTTTGAATTACTGAAATTGTTTTTGAATCATTTAATTGTGGATTATGATGCAGTGTTTCATGAGCTGCTTGATGAGATGTACTATTTCCATGAGGATGAGTATGAAAATGTCCTATTTTATGATCATGTTCATGGTGATGATGGTGTTCTTCTTGTCCTGCTATTGTACAACCGCAATCTTTACACATATATTTTCCTTATTATTATTTTTATTGGAGTTTAACCCAAAAACTATAAATATTATATAATAACTTTTAAGCACTTATATATTTTTAGAACTAAAATGATAAAATATTTTATGATTTGTCCAAACTGTAAACATGAAGAGTTTTATACTCTTGCAAATAATTATATAAAATGTAAAAAATGTGCTAAGAAACTATCTTTAAAAAAAATAGCAAAAGAAAAATTTATAATAGAAAAATTTTGTGAGGATAAAAATGCTCTTCAAACAGCAAAAGAGTTAGATTTAAACTATAAGACTGTAAAAGATAGATTTGATTTCTTTAGAAAAAAAATAGCAATATTTTTAGAAGATATTTATCATTCATCAATAAAAGACAATACAGAATATGAAGAATTTTATTATATAAAAAATAGAGAAAAAAAGAAAAAAAGAAAATCTTTAAGTGAAGCTATAAATATAATTGGTTTTTACTCTAACCAAAGAGTTTATACTTTACTTATGCCAAAAATTGGAAATCGTGCTTTTGATATAGAAGATGGTTTTATTCAATATTTAAATTGGTATAAAATTCATTCGCAAAATGCTCATCAAACAAAATTAAATGAATTTTGGAAATTCTTAGAATCAAATTTACGAAAATACAAAGGGATAGATGAAGACAATTTTTTCTACTACTTAAAAGAATATGAGTTTAAGTTTAACTATATTAAGAGTGAACAAATAGAGATTTTAAATAGTATTGTTTAAATAATATAGTTGCCCAAGACTTATACATTCATCATTTGGACTATATTTTTCATTTATATAAAACTCTATTTTTTCATATTTAAATCTTTTTATAATCAGCTCCAATAAAGTTTTATTTTGAAAAACTCCTCCACTTAGTACAACTGGCAAAGAGTAAATTTTTGTAATATCAAATATAATATTTACTAAAGTATTTATAAATTTTGAAGAGATTCTTACTTTATCATTATCAACTAAAATTTCCTTTATCATAGCCTTTATATCGATGTTGTCTTCTAAAATTTCATAAGAATAAGATTCTTTTATATTCTTATCATATAAACTCTCAATTAAAAGACCCGTTTCTCCTTCATATTCTTGAATATGTATTATATTCGCTAAAGATGCAATAGCATCAAAAAGTCTTCCAATAGAACTACAAAATGGTGAATTTAAATTCTTTTGCCACATTGTATATAATACTTTTATATCATTACTATTATACAATTTTACTATTGGAATATCTAAATTTAAGATTTCATCTAAAGAATATATTTCAAAAAGTAAAGATAGAGCAATTCTTTTAGGTTCTTTTATAGCTATTTCTCCACCTAAAAGTTTAAAATATTTTAAATATTTTACTCTTTTATACTTTTTTTTATTTGCTATAAAAACTTCTCCACCCCAAATGTTTCCATCATCTCCATATCCAGTTCCATCAAAAACAAATCCTAAAACATCTTTTGTTAGTGAATATTCAGCCATTACGGATAAAATATGAGCATAGTGATGCTGAACTTGTACTAACTTTATATCTTTATTTTTTTGCTTTAATTTCATAGCATATTTTGTACTTTCATAATTTGGATGTTTATCACAAACTATAATTTCTGGATTAAAATCATAAAATTTATCAAAAGTTTTAATTGTTTTTTTATAATTTTCAAGTGTAGAAATTGAGTTTAAATCTCCTAGATAAGGTGAAGTTATGATATTATGTCCAAAAGCTATACTAATAGTAGATTTTTGATTTGCTCCTAAAGCTAAAATATGTTTATTAAAACCTTTCTTTACACTATTTAAAATTGGAGTATATCCTCTTGAATTACGTAATTTAACTACTCTTTTATCAATAACTTGAAGAATAGAGTCATCACAACTATTTACTATATCTCTATTATAATCTAGTACAAAATCTACTAAATCATATAGTTTTATAAAAATATCTTCTTTATCTATTATTATTGGTTCACTTTTTAAATTTGCACTAGTTGCAATTATTGGATTTTTAAGCTCTTTCACTAATAGATATTGCAAAGCTGTATTTGGCAAGAAACAACCAATTTTTTTAATATTTGGAGCAATAAATTCTGATAAATTTATATTTTCTTTTTTACTTAAAAGAACAATTGGTTTTTCATTTGATGTTAAAAGTTCTTCCTCTTTTTGAGAAATATTTGTATATAATTTTACTACTTCTATATTTTTAAACATAACTGCAAATGGTTTTCTAGCTCTTTTTTTAAACTCTCTTAATCTTTTTATTACTTTACTATTTGTTGCATCACAAACAATATGAAATCCTCCCATTCCTTTTATAGCTAAAATATTTCCATCTTCTATTAATTTTATAGATTGGCTTATAGATTCCATTTTATTTGATACTATTTTTTTATCTTTTGTATATAAAGTTGTTATTGGTCCACACTCTTCACATGATATTGCTTGTGCATGATATCGTCTATTAATTGGTTCAATAAACTCTCTTTCACAGTTTGTACAAAGTTTAAAATCTTTTAATGATGTATTCATTCTATCATAAGGAATTGAATCTATTATCGAATATCTAGGTCCACAATTCGTACAATTAGTTAAACTATAATTATGTCTAAAATTATCAATATCTTCTATATCTTTTATACAATCATTACAAATAGCAATATCAGGAGAGATAATAGTAGTTTTATTTTGAGAACTTGAACTTTGTATGATATTAAAACATTTATACTCTTTTAGTTCTATATTTATTATTTTTATATCAGTTATTTTTGATAAGATTGGTGGATTCTGTTTTATCTCACAGATAAATTTTTCAAAATCATTTTCTTTAGAAAAGACTTCAATCTCTACTCCATTTTCATCATTTTTAACCCAGCCTTGTATATCATATTTTATAGCTAAATTATATATTAATGGGCGAAAACCAACACCTTGTACAATTCCAGAAATAAATATTTTTTTACTTATATATAGTCCAAAGGATACTCTTTTGGTAAAATTAAATTATGATTTTTACTTAACTCTTTTATAACCTTATTCAAGATTAATCTATTTGTAAAAATATCTCCACATAATACAATATTTTTTGTTTTTATTTGTCTTGCTATCTCTTTTGAATATTTAATAATAAACTCTGCTAGAAATTCATAAAATGAATAAGCTAATGTTTCATTATCAACATCAGCAATTTTATATGACATTATTGATTGAATAATTTTTCTATAATCTAAATAATTTTTATCTTCAACTTTATTGATTTTCATATCAATTTGAACACCATTTGAATAGCTACTATTTAAAGCTAACTCTTCAAACTCAATAATGTTATTTAAACCCAAAACTTTTGCACAAATTTCAATTATTGAACCAAATGAATTTAAGTTTGATAACTTTTGGTTTAGAATATCAGGATATTTTTTTATAAAATTATCTATCAATCTTTTAGAATTTTCATCAATAGATGAAATATCTTCAAAAATTTTATCAATAGAATTATCTATTTCTGGAACATAAATAACTCTTTTTTCTTTACCATTTGAAGTGTTTATATCTACAAAACTATTTTTTGAGCTTTGTGAAAAATATACTCCAATAGTTGAAATATTTTCTTTTGATTCATAAGAAATAATTGACTTATATATATTTGGAAAAAAGTTAAAATATTCTTCTTTTGTATTAAAAACTTTTTTTAAAATAAAATCATATTTAGGAAAAAGTGTCTTTTCATCACTTATAACAATATTTTTATCATTATTACTTATAGCTTTTAACTCTTTTTCGTTACTTGTATATAAAATATAATCTATATTTTGTTTAGATAAAGCTTGAGAGAGAAGTAACATATCTTTACTATTAGGTAATCTTGTATAAATATATTTTGAGTTTGAAATATTTAAATATTCATCTTGAAGCTTTAATCTTACAAGAGGTCTTTCAATAGAACATAATAAAGCTAAATCAGAATTATCAACTTTTACAATATTACTTATTTTATTACTATTACATATTAAAAGTTTAATTTCTTCATTATTTATTTTAAATTTTTCTAAAATTTCTTTATTTGGTAAAAATATTTTTATATTTTTATATTCAATAACTTCATTTTTAGATAACTTTATTATATTATCTAAAAAATCAAAGTAGTTATCTTCTAAAATTTCATTTACTTTTTTTGGTGTTAAAATCTCAAAATTTGCTTTTAGATTAAAATCTTTTATCTCTTCCAAATTTTCATCAAAAGTATCAATAACATAAGATTTTGATATAAACATAGAAATAGGAAGTTTTTTTTCTAAAGTAGTAAAAAATTCTTCTATTTTCTCACTATCATCTTCAAAAATTATAAGAATAAATCCAAAATATTGTTTAGTCAATGCTTTTATATTATCTTCAACTATTAACTCATCAATTAATTTTTTAAAATATAAAGCTGTTGAATTAAACTCAATTTTATAGATTAATTTCATGAGTGAAATCCTCTTCATTTGGAATTCTACTTAAATGTGTACCATTATAACTTCCAATCATACTTTTTACTATATCACTAACACTTATCTCATCTTTTTTTGAATATAAAAAACCTAGTTCTTCAATTTCTTTTAATGCAGTTTTAATAAAAAGAGGAAAAATCTCTTCCATCTTTTGTGTAAGTCCTATTTCAACACTTTGAATATCTTCTGGAATAATACCTATGATTGTTACATTTGCATGTGAATCCAATACTGAAACAATCTCTAACATTTCAATAATCTCTACTTCATGAGCAGTTTTTCTATATTTTCCTAGTCCTAATAAAACATCACTAGGAAGTCTAAAAATAGATCCAACTTCATCTTCAATAGACACAGTATCTAAAATAATGACATTATCATAATCTTGAAAATATGCCATTAGCTTAAATCCTAATGTTCCACCATCAATTATCTCTAAATCACCACTAATATTATAGTTTTGTTTTATATATTCACTTGCATAAATACCTATACCCTCATCTTTAAAGAGCATATTCCCAACACCAATTACAATAGATTTTTTCATATAAAGTTTAAGAGTTAAGCCATAGCTTAACTCTTATTTCTCCTCTTCTTTTACAAATTTGCTTCCACCAAAAACAATAGCAATATCGCCTTCTTTCCAAAATATTGTTCTCCAAACTTGATAGTAAATATGAAACATAACCCATATTAAAATTAAATACATAGTATAATGATGAGCTATTCTAACTCCCATATTTCCACCAAAAACATATAAAGTCCAATCTGTAACTAAGTGAAGCATTGCTGGCCACCAAGAACCAATAGAGCTATTTCCAGAAGCTAAACCATGAACATATAATTGAAGTCCAGTAAATAACATAAACCCTAATAATAGATGAAATATTGTAAAAAATACAATATTAAAACTATCACTATGAGCTGAATTAAATTTCTTTCTTCTATTTAGTGTCATTAAATTTAAAAATACTTCAAAGAATTCAACAATGTTTGTTTTTGTTGGAATTAATTTTTTATATGGTTTCTCAAATCTTGAAAAAAAGTATAAATATCCAACTAAAACAGCCGTTACATCAAAAATAATAGCTACAATAAAATGTGCCCATCTATTCCAAGCCATTACATATTTATCTACAGCTGGGTCTGCTATGAATGTTTGATAATAAGGATGTCCAATATAAAGTCCAGTAACTACTGCAACTATCATACTAAAGAATGTTACCCAATGAATTATTCTCATAGTTTTAGTCATTCTTTTTATTTCTATATTTTTTGCCATAAGTTACTCCTTAAATTGGATTTACTTTATATACACCAAGTTCTTTACCATTTGTATCTATGATATGAACAGCACAAGCAATACATGGATCAAAACTATGAATAGTTCTTAATATTTCTAAAGGTTGATCTGGATTTGCTACCTTTGTACCAATTAATGATGATTCGTAAGCACCTAATCTTCCTTTATAATCTCTAGGAGCTGCATTCCAAGTTGAAGGAACAACAGCTTGATAGTTTTCTACTTTTCCATCTTTAATTTTTACCCAATGTCCTAAAGCACCTCTTGGAGCTTCTTCAAGACCTATTCCTTTTGTATTTTTTGCAACAGTATTAAAATCAAATTCTGTCCATGTTGATAAATCTCCATGTGCAACGTTTGAAGCTAATTCATCTATCCATTCCATCATAATATCAGCCATAAGTTCAGTCTCTATTGCACGAGCTGCTGTTCTTCCGACTGTTGAGAACAATACACTTGCAGGAAGATTTGCATTTGTTAAAAAGTTTGTAACATATTTTTTAATTCTTTCATTATTACTTGCATATCCTACAATCATTCTAGCAAGTGGTCCAACTTCCATTCTTTCATCATTATAAAGTGGTGATTTAATCCAAGAATATTTATTTTTTGTATCTAAATAAGCAATATTATCTTCTTTTTTACCAAAACCTGTATAATTTGGTTTTGTAACACCATCATAAGGATGTAGGTTTGTACTACCTTCATACCAAGCATGAGTTACATCTTCGGTAATTTTTGTTTGATCTATCTCATAAACTTTTGATAAATCTCTATTTTTTACAATTCCAGCAGGGAAAAGTTTTGCAGAGTTATAAAATGGTAAATCATCTAATCTAAATCCACCATAAGACATATAGTTTCCTACACCTCCACCTATTCCTTCTAAAGCCTCATCTGCATACATTGTTCCAGCCATATAAACATCACTTAAATAAGCTTCTTTAGTAAATTTTCTAGCTTTTTTAAGAATTTGTTTAAATTCAGCAATCCTTGCAGGATTCTTAATATCCTGAACACAAGTAACTCCACCTACAACAAAAGATTGTGGATGTGGATTTTTACCACCAAAAATAGCCATCATTTTTGCTAATTCTCTTTGCAATTCAAGAGCATCAAGATAATGAGAAAGCCCTATTAGATTTTGTTCAGGAGTAAGTTTAAAACCTTTAGAACCCCAATAAGCATTTCCAAAAATCCCTAATCTCCCTTGTTTTACATATTTTGTAACTCTTTCTTGAACTTGTACATAAACATCTTCATTAGCATTCCATGGTCTTTGTCCAGAAATATTTGCCCATTTTTGAGCTTCTAAAACTGTTGCTTTTGGATCAGCTTTAAGAGCTTCTGTTATATCAACCCAATCAAGAGCATGTAAATGATAAAAGTGTACAATATGATCATGAAGATATAAAGCACCTTGAATAAGATTTCTAACCAATCTTGCATTTTTTGGAATAGTTACATCAAAAGCATGTTCAACTGCTTCAATACTTCTTTGATAGTGAGTTCCTGTACAAACTCCACAAATTCTCATAGCTAAAAGCCCACAATCTCTTGGATCTCTTCCTTTTAATATTTCTTCAATTCCTCTAAACATTGTAGAAGAAGAGTAAGCATCTGTTACAACATTGTTTTCATCTATAATTGCTTCAATTCTAAGATGTCCTTCAATTCTTGTAATTGGATCTATTACTAAATGTTTTGTTGCCATTATTTTTCCTCTTCTTCATTTGATTTTTTACCAGCAATAATTGAAGCTACAGCATGAACTCCTATACCAACAGCAGTTGCTGTTAATAATCCTAATCCAAATTCATCAACAGTTTTTTCAACTCCACCAGTTGGAGCTTTTATTCTTGCAGTTGCCATTGGTCGTTCATAAGCATATTTATCCCAAAAGTCTGGTTCACTACAACCAATACAACCTCTACCAACACCGATAGGCCAGTTCGTACCTTCGTTATATCTAATAATAGAACAGTTATTAAATGTCATTGGTCCTTTACAGCCAACTTTATATAAACACCAATTATTTTTAGCACCTTCATCTCCCCATTCTTCAACAAATTCTCCTGCATCAAAGTGTGCTCTTCTTTCACAGTTGTCATGAATTCTATATCCAAATGCAAATTTAGGTCTAAGTAAAGAATCTAGTTCTGGAATTTGTCCAGTTAAAACATAATGAAGTATAACACCAACCATATTTGCTGGATTTGCGGGACAGGCAGGAATATTAATAATAGGTTTACCCTTTACTAAGTCCATAACACCAACTGCTCCAGTTGGATTTGGAGCTGCTGCTGGAACTCCACCAAAAGTAGCACATGTACCAACAGCAACAATAGCTGCTGCATCTTTTGACATTCTCATTAAATGTTCATGAAAAGTCTCACCACTAGCACCAATAGTTCCATACTGACCACTATTTGCCATAGGAATTGCACCTTCTACAAATAGAAGATATTTTCCTTTAAAGTGTTCAACTGCTTCTTCTAATTGTTTATCAGCATCATGCCCAGCACATGCTTGTAAAGCTTCATGAAATTCTAAACTCAATACATCAAATAATAAATCATCAACCGTTGGAGCAGAACTTCTTAAAAGTGCTTCAGAATTTCCTGCACAGTCTTGTAACTCTATCCAAATAACAGGTACTCTATTCATAAGTTCAGTAGCTTCAGCTACAAGTGGAGCAAACATATGAGGAAGCATAAGTGTAGCAGTTGTTGCACTAACCCACTTCATAAAATCTCTTCTATTTATACCTTCACTTTCAATAACATCCATCATATCAATATCTTTAAGTGGCTGTTCCTCTCTTAAAGATTTTAATCTATTTTTTGCTTTTTCAAATAATAAGTTGTAATACTCATCACCTTTATTTGTATTTACTCTTACTGATTTCTGAGTAAAAACTTCCCTTACTCTATCCAATGAATCAACCATACTTCCTCCTCAAATGAATCCATTTTTAGAAAAATAACTACTTAATACTTATGTGATACTTAATTATTTTTTTGGGAAAAGGTTAAAATTTAAGATATTAAACAAAGTTTTATTTTTAAGTAAATAAAAATTAGCGATTATATAGTAATATTTATTTTAGTTGTTCTAAATATACACAAGAAATCTTTTATTTAAGTATTTTTTAAACTTTGTTACAATTTGATACAAATTATTTTAATTTATTTAAAAATTCTTCTAAGCTATTATCTATATCCTCTTGATTTATACCATCTTGTAAAGCACCTTTTTTTACACTATTCTTAAAAAGTTTTTCGATACTTCCATCTTCTAACAAAGCATATACAAAATAATTACTTTGAGAATTATCGTTTAAACCTAGAGATTTTACAAATGATCCATCTGAATCATTTATTAAAGGAATTCTTGAATTTTGATACATGTTTTCTAACTCACCATTGATTGCTATTTGTTTAATTAACCAAGGAGTATTTGAAATATTTGCTATTAACACTATATTCTTATCTGTTTTTTTATATAAATCTTTAAAAATAGCTAAAGAATCATGATTTAAAACAACAAGATATGTTTTTTCAGCATTTTTAAAAAATTCATCTTTTTTAGTATACGGATTTTTCCCGACAACATCAAAAAACTTTGGAAGAAAAGAAAATGATAGCTCTTGTTTTGTATCCTTTTCAATGCTAAAATCTGGCATTGTTAAATATACTAATAATGCAAATCCAACTAATCCTAAAAAAACTACTTTTATTGTATTTTTCATTCTAATCCTTTTGTTTTCTAGCCCATCTTGAAAACAGTCTATAGTTTGTAATATTATCATCTAATATCTTATTATTTATAACTGAATCTACTAAATTTGAAGCTAAGTATAAAGATAATACAAATCCTCGTCCACCTACGCCATTAATAGTATAAAGATTCTCATATAAAATCAAGTTTTCATTTTTTATATGTGTCCCATTTTTTATATGAGGATACTTAATAAAACTATTTTTACTATCAACTAATTTCCCAACCATAGGAAAATAATCAATACTAGAAGCTCTTGAACCTATTTTTATATCAATAATCTCTACATCTTCTAGTTTTTTTATATTATTTGCTTTTTCTAATAAATCATTTGTATCTTTATTAATTATCTCTAAAGTTTTTTCATTATGCTTTATCTTATTAATATTTTTTAATTTTAAATTATATGAAGAATCTTGCATATTATCTTTAAATCTATTATGAGTTGCTCCTATAGATATAAGATTTTTACCTTTTTGTTCTATACTTTTTGACAAAGAACATTCTTGATGATAATTTATATCAACTTTTGTAGAACTTAAAATATCTATTTTTTGTCCCCAAACAGCTCGAATATCAAAATATGGTTCATTTATCAATGTTATATCTGCACCTGTACATAAAAATAGCTTTTTTGCTTCAATTTCATTATTTATTTTCCAAATATTATTTTGTTGTTCTATTTTTAAAACTTCATAATCAAATAGTTTTTCTACATTTTTAGATAATTCTTTACAAATTTGATAAGAGTTTACAACGCTTCCGATAGGAAAAAAATAACCTTTTTCAAAAGCTTTAAATTCAAAATCCATAAAAGGAATATAACTCTTAAATTTTTGAGCATCTTCTTCATTTTTAGGAATTCTACAAGTTCCAACATTTTGAATAAAATCAGGAAAATCTTTTTTATATATTTCTAAAGAAAAATTTAAAGCTTTTGTAACTAAATTTTTAAAATCATTTGGTTTTCCTAAAAGTGGAGATAAAAAAGCTCCAGCTGCACCACTTGCACCAAATGCTACATCAGAATTTTTATCTATTAATAAAATATTATTTGAATGCTTATTTAAAAAATAAGCTAATGAACAGCCACAAATACCTGCTCCGATAATTATATAATCATATTTTTTCATAAAAAAGAGTATAGCAAAATTTTATAAAGTAAGTTTTAAATATTAATTGATAGAATACAAGATTATTTTAAAAGGTAGTTTATGAAGATTTTAGTTACTGATGATTCAAAGATGGCAAGAAAGATGGTAATAAGAACTATTGAAGAAGCCTTAAAGCAAGAATATGAAATTTTTGAAGCACAAAATGGTCAAGAGGCATTAGATTTGTATAAGGAACATAATCCAAATATTACTTTTATGGATTTAACTATGCCTATCATGGATGGTTTTGATGCTTTAAAATATATAAAAGAATTTGATAACAGTGCTAAAGTTGTTGTAATTTCAGCAGATATCCAAAAGCAAGCAGTAGATAGAGCTATAGAATTAGGTGCTTTTAATTTTATAAAAAAGCCTATTGACATTAATAAAATGCAACAAATTTTACATAAATTAGTATCATAGGTTAAGTTTATGGAATCAAATATTATACTAACTGAAGATGAACAAGATTGCCTTCAAGAATTGATGAATGTTGCTTATGGTAGTGCAACAGCTGCAATCACTGAGATTTTAGATGCTTTTGCAAAACTTAGTATTCCTAAAATTAAAATAATTGACGCTTCAAATTTAAAAGCTTATTTATCAAAAGAATTAAACCTTGAAAATGAACATTATATAGCTCTTCAACAAATCAATGGTCATTTAAGTGGTGAAAATATGTTTTTAATTGATAAAATATCTGCAACTAATATGGCAAATAAATTTGGATTAAATGAAAATGAATTAAATGATGAAGATATTTGTGATATAACGTTAGAAATAACAAATATTTTATCATCTTCAACTATAAGTAAATTAGCTGAAGATATAGAAACAAATGTATCTTTTTCTGCTCCAACAATAAAAGTTATAAATTCAATAACTCAATTAAATAACCTTTTTATAAGTAACTATGAAAAAGTTATTATTATATCTACAAAGTTAGAATTTGAAGATTTAAATATTCATGGTGAATTATTTATTTTGACAACTGATAACTCTATTTTATTCATAAAAGAAAAATTAAATAAAATTTTGGAAGAATTTTGAAGTTGAGAAAAAATAAATTTGACATAATAAGTAATACTGTTGATAATGGAATTATTGTACTAAATAAAGATTTGAAAGTTTTATTTTGGAATAAATGGCTTGAATTAAGAACTGGAATTTTTAGTTCATCTATTTTGAATAAAAGTATTTTAGACTTTTACTCAAATATTGATGAAAAAAGATTAAAAAGAAAAATTATAACTTCTTTAAAACTAAATTCTCCTACTTTTTATACTCCACAAACAAATGATTATTTAATTAATATTGAATTAAAAAATGTTGCGGACAAGGTATTTAATCAAATGCAACAAAGTATAACAATCTCTCCTTTGGATATAGAAGATGAGCTAGTTATTTTATATATTTATGATGTAACTTTATTAAGTGAAATTAATTTTAAGCTAAAAGCTGCAAAAGAAGAACTAAACGAAAAAAATGAAGAGTTAAGACTTATTTTAGATACAACAATGGAAGCAATCATTATCTTTAAAGATAACAAGATAGTTGATTGCAATAAAATTGCCTTAGAACTTTTAAGTAAAGAAAATCGCTCTGATTTAATAAATAAAAATTTTAATGATATAATTTTTGACCAAAATATAGTAAAAAGTATAAATAAGGATAGTATAGAAACAGTTATAATAAGAGAGGACAATACAAAATTTAGTGCTGTTATAAATATAAAAGATGCATTTATAAATAATCAAACATTTAAAATTTTAACTATTATTGATATAGAAGATATAAAAAGAAAAGAAAATCTTATGGCTGAACAACAAAAACTAGCAGCTATGGGAGAAATGATAGCAAATATAGCTCATCAATGGAGACAACCTTTAAATATTATTTCAATAACAGCATCAAATCTAAAACTAAAAAATGATTTAAATGCTTTAAATAGTACAAATCTAGAAGATTCACTAAAACTAATTTTAAAAACAACAGAACATCTTTCAAATACAATAGATACTTTTAATGATTTTTTAAAGATAGATAAACATAAATCTATGTTTAATGTAAATGAAAATATCAAAAGTAGTATATCTTTAATAGAAGATTTTTTTAAGAAATTTAATATAGAAATAGTTTTGGATTTAGAAGATGATATTTTTATTTATAATGTAGATAATGAATTTTCTCAAGCTGTAATCAATATTTTAAATAATGCTAAAGATGCTCTTAACTTAAATTTAAAAGAAAATGATATGAGAATTATCAAGATTAGTACAAAAAAACTTGATGAATTTGTTGAAATTTCTATTTGTGATAATGCTTTTGGAATAGATAATGATATTGTAGATAAAATATTTGAACCTTATTTCACAACAAAACATCAATATCAAGGTACAGGACTTGGTTTATATATGACAAGAAAAATTATAAATCAAAGTATGGGTGGAGATATAAGTGTAAAAAATATTAAATTTTTACATAACAATATTGTATGTAAAGGTGCTATGTTTAGAATTCAACTTCCTTATAAAGTTGATTGACATTGACTCAACCTTTGTGATATAATCCTATTTTAAATATTTAAATATTTTATTAATATAGGATTAGGAAATGGCAAAAAGTTTATATGAAACATTAGAAGTTAGTGAAAATGCAACTGCTGAAGAGATAAAAAAAGCTTATAGAAAACTTGCAAGAAAATATCACCCTGATGTAAATAAGGATCCAAAAGCTGAAGAAAAATTCAAAGAGATAAACGCAGCTTATGAAGTCCTAAGTAATCCAGAGAAAAAACAACAATATGACCAATATGGTGATTCTATGTTTGGTGGACAAAACTTTAGTGATTTTGCAAGAAGCCAAGGTAATGGAGTTGATTTAGATGAAATTCTAAGACAAATGTTTGGAGGAGCTGGTGGTTTTGGTGGTGGCTTTAGTCGTGGTGGTTTTGGAAATTTTGGTTTTGATGAACCAGATTTAGATACAAATGCACAAGTTACAATTCCTTTTGAAGTAGCAATTCTTGGTGGAAAACAACACATATCTTTAAATAATGACTCATTTGATGTAAAAATTCCAGAAGGAATAGAAAGTGGACAAAAGATACGAGCAAAAGGTAAAGGGAAATCATATCAAGGACAAAAAGGTGATTTAATACTAAAAATAAATGTAGCCTCAAGTTCAGAGTATACGAGAGAAGGAGATACTCTAACAAAATATTTTGACATACCTCTAAAAACTGCACTTTTTGGTGGAAAAGTTGATATAAAAACAATTCATAAAGATATAACATTAAAAGTTCCACAAAATACAAAACAAAATCAAAAATTTAGAGTAAAAGAACTTGGAGTTCTAAATAGAAAAAGTGGGATTAAAGGTGATTTATATTTAAAAGCAAATATTGTTTTACCAAAACTTGAAGATTTAGATGAAAATTTAGTAAAAATGATGGAAGATAAACTTCCAATTAATTAAAGGAGTTTTATCTATGGAAAAAAACAGTTATATAGAACCTGTATATTTAATTTCTGCTGTTGCAGAAATTTTAAATATTCATCCACAAACTCTAAGACAATATGAACGAGAAGGTTTGATAAAACCAAGTCGTACAAATGGTAAAATAAGACTTTATTCACAAAAAGATATTAATCACATAAAATATGTATTAACTTTAACTAGAGATTTAGGGGTAAATCTTGCTGGCGTTGATATTATTTTACAATTAAATAAAAAAATTGAAGAATTAGAAAATGAAGTAGAACTCTATAAAAGTAAAATTCAAAATATAAATTCTTTAAGTGTAGTACCTGATAAGAAAGCTTTGGTTGTACAAAAATCAACTTTTGAAATGGTAATTGTAAGAAAATAGTAAGTATTAATTACTTACTATTTTCTTCATCTAGAATAAAATTTTTATTTTTATATATAGAATGAACAAAAGCTAATGTTATAGGAACTATTGCAAAAGTTGTTATGAGCATTGGAGGTAAATGATAAAAAATCTGCACCATCATAGATAAAGCCAAAAGACCAATACTCCACATAGCACCATGTTCTAAATAAATATATTTTGACACAACTTCTTTTTCAACCATATAAATTGTAAGACTTCTTACAGCCATTGCTCCAACACCAAGACCAAGCATAATTATTACAATATTTTGTGTAATAGCAAATGCTCCTAAAACTCCATCTAATGAAAAACTCATATCAATAAGTTCAAGATACATAAAAGAGATAAATCCTCCACTTAATTTTGTAATATCAGACCCTTGCTCTTCATTTTTATTTTCTATAACACCTTTTAAAAGTTCAAGTAAATAAAAAGCAATAACACCAATAATCATAGGAACTAAAATCTCTATTTTATTTACTACTACCATTTTATCACCCATTACCACTTCATTTGGTGCTATATATGTAATACCTAGCATTAAGAACATTACAAACAATGCTTTTATATCACCAACTTTTGAAAGTTTTACTGCAATATTTTCAATACTTTTTATCCAATGTATATCTTTATTTTCATCAAATAAAAACTTTAGAAATAACATTAAAAGAAACATTCCACCAAAAGACATAATAATATGATGAGAACTCTCTATTATTTTTTCATATTCAGCTGGATTATTAATCGCAAGATTAAAGGAATCAACAAAGCCCATAGAAGTTGAAAAATAGACTATTAGAATAGGAAATACAAATCGTACTCCAAAAACAGCTATTATCATACCCCAAAGAAGAAATCTTTTTCTCCAAATTAAAGCCATTGTTGCTAGAATCGTTGCATTTACAACAGCATTGTCAAATGATAAACTTAGTTCTAAAACAGAAAGTATTGTTCCTTGATAAACGGCAAAGAATCCACCATATAAAAATAGTAAAACAGTTGCAACAAACCAAACAACAAAAAAACCATAAAAATACGAAATAATTGATTTTTGTTTCAAATTAATCCCTTAAAAAATTTTCGCTATTGTATCAAAAATTTTTAAATTTAAGCTATTTACTTTAAATTTTATTATATATCTATGTAAATAAATTTACCAATAATTCTACTTATAAATAACTATAATTAGTTATTAACATATTTTTAGATAGCATATAAACTTTAACTTTATAGGAAAACAATATAAATATGGCATTAATCGACCTTCAAAATATTTCAAAACAATACGATACAAAAGTTATTTTAAAAAATGCAAATTTTACTTTAAATAGTAGTCAAAGAGTTGCAGTTATTGGACAAAATGGACAAGGAAAATCAACTTTATTTAAAATAATTATGAGAAATTTAGAACCTGATAGTGGTGAAATGGCTATTGATAAATCAATAAAAATAGAGATGCTTGATCAACAACCAAAATTTGAAGCAAATTTAAGTGTAAGAGATGCAATAGAAAATCAGCTAGCAGAACTAAAAAATGCTAAAACTGAGTATGAAAAAATAACAAATCTTCTTATGACAGATTATGAAAATGAAGAACTTTTAAGAAAACAAAGTGAACTAGCAACATTCATAGATTTTCATAATGCATGGGATTTAGATAATATGATTGAACGAGTTTTAATAGAATTTCAATTAAAACAGTATGAATATAAAGATGTAAATATGCTAAGTGGTGGGGAACAACGTCGTGTTAGTTTAGCTGGATTAATTTTAAAGAAGCCTGATGTTCTACTACTTGATGAGCCTACAAACCATCTTGATGTTTATATGGTTGAGTTTTTAGAAGAGTTACTTTTAAAAAATAATTTTACCCTACTTTTTATTTCGCATGATAGATATTTTATAGATAACATAGCAACAAGTGTAGTTGAAATAGATGGTGGAGAACTTAGAAGATTTAACGGAGGATACTCATCATATTTAGAACAAAAAGCACAAATTTTATCAAATATGCAAAAAGAACATGAAAATCTTTTAAGAATGGTAAAACAAGAAGCTCATTGGATGCAACATGGAGTTACTGCAAGAAGAAAAAGAAATGAAAGAAGAAAATCAGAATATTTTGAATTAAAGAAAAAAGCAAAAACAAATCCAGCTGCTATTAGAAAAATGAGTTTAGAGCTTCAAAGAGAGCAAAAAAGCTTTAATAGTGAAGAGAAGCAACAAAATAGAAAAAAAATGCTTTATGAATTAGATAATATTTATAAAACTTTAGGAGAAAAAGAACTAATAAAAGACTTTACAACTAGAATTTTGCAAAAAGACACTATTGCAATAGTTGGCCCAAATGGGAGTGGAAAATCAACACTTCTTAAAATATTTATGGAAAAATTAGAAATTGATAATGGAAAATTTAAAAAAGGAGATTTTGAAATAGGATATTTTGACCAACAACGAGAGATGCTAGATGATAATAAAACTATTATGGAAGTTTTCTGTCCAAATGGTGGAGATAGAGTTGTACTCGATGACGGAAGAAATATGCATGTTTTTGGCTACTTAAAAAATTTTCTATTTCCCAAAGAGTATCTAGATAAAAAAGTTGGAGTTTTAAGTGGTGGAGAAAAAAACAGAGTTGCTTTAGCCTTACTTTTTACTAAAAGAGTTGATTGTTTAATACTAGATGAGCCTACAAATGATTTAGATATCCCTACAATAAATATACTTGAGGAGTATTTACAAAATTTCCAAGGAGCTTTAATATTTGTTTCTCATGATAGATATTTTGTTGATAAAATAGCGAAAAAACTATTTGTATTTAAAGGAAATGGTCATATTATGGAAAGTTTTCAACCATATAGTGAATATTTAGAAATTGAAAAAGAGTTAGAAGAATTAGACTCTTTAGAGTTTGAAATTCAAAAAGAAAAAAACACTCAAGCTTCATTTAAAGAGCCTAAGAAACAAACAAAGTTATCATATAAAGACCAAAGAGAATATGATAATTTACCAAATGAAATAGAAGATTTAGAAAAAATAATAAAAGAATTAAATGATTGTTTAGCGAATCCAAAATGTTATGAAGAAAAAGGAATTGTATCTTTATCCACTGAATTAGATAAAAATAAGGAAATCTATGAACAAAAAGTAGATAGATTTTTAGAGCTTGAAGAATTAGTAGAAAGTTTTAACTAAAAAAATAATATAATCAAAAGTTAAAAAAGGAGAATAAATGAGTTTAAAAGAACAATTAAATGAAGATTTAAAAAATGCTATGAGAGAAAAAGAAATTGTAAAAAGAGATTCAATACGTGCAATTAATACTATGATAAAACAAATAGAAGTTGATGAAAGAAGAGTTTTAGAAGATGATGAAATCATCAAACTTATTCAAAAAGGGATAAAACAAAGAGAAGAGGCAATTTCTCAATATAGTGCTGCTTCAAGAGATGATTTAGTACAAAAAGAAAAAGAGCAAGTTGATATTTTCATGCAATACTTACCAAAGCAATTAAGTGATGATGAACTTGAAATTGGCATGAAAGAAGTAATAAATCAAGTTGGAGCCACAACTATCAAAGATATGGGTAAAGTTATGGGAGCTGCTTCAAAAAAATTTGCTGGTGTTGCTGATGGTAAAAGAATAAATGAGATGGTTAAAAAACTTTTAGCTTAAGGTTATTTATCTGAAGTTTAAAGAGAAAACAATGGATAAATACGCAAATCAATATATAACATTTACAATAAATGATGATAATGGTATAAAACAATTAAGAATAAAAAAGAAACCTTTAATTTATACTATTTACACTATTTTAACAAGTTTAGTTATATTAATTTGTGCTTTTATTTTTGTAAATATTACACTTATTCAATTAGATAAAGATAGGCTTGAAATAGAATTAGAATTAGTTGAATTTAAAAGAATTAATGAAGAGTTAAATAATCTGATAAGTCAAACACAAATGGAACTTCATGAGAAAAAAGAAGAGATTAGTGAAGCAACAGATTATCTTACTAAAATTGAGTCAATTATTGGAATATCAACAGAAAATGAACTTCCATTAAAACAAAGAGTTGATATCGCAAGACTAGATTCAGAACAAAAAATGACACTTTTACAACTAATTCCTAGTGGTTCACCTATGGAAAAAGTAGATATATCTAGCTATTTTGGATATAGACACCATCCTATTTTAAATAAAAAAGCATTACATTTAGGAATTGATTTAAGAGCACCAATAGGAACACCTGTATTTGCTACAGCAGATGGAATAGTAGAAAATGCTGCATTTGATAAATTTAATGGAAATTTAATCACTATACAGCATATTTATGGATTTAAATCATATTATGCTCATTTAAATAAAACTGTAGTAAAATCAGGATCTTTTGTTAAAAAAGGTGATCTAATAGCATACTCTGGGAATACTGGTATGAGTAGTGGTCCTCATCTACACTATGAGGTACGTTTTTTATCCAAATCACTTAATCCTCTTACTTTTGTAAAATGGGATTTAACAAATTATACAGAAATTTTTGAAAAGGAAACAGAAATATCATGGGAATCTTTAGTAACAGCAATCAATCACATCAAAATACAAGATCCGACTCCTCAACTACAATTATCACTGCAGGAACTGAAATAAGAGGTGATATCAAATTATCTTGTAACTTATATATAGATGGATATTTTGAAGGTAATATTGTATCTGAACAAGAGATAAATATAGGAAAAGAAGGAAAGATAAAAGGTGAAATTATAGCTTTAAGAGTTATAGTTCAAGGTTTAGCAGAAGGTTCTATAAATGCAGATAGAGTAGATATAAAACCTGATGGAAAAGTAACTGGTTCAGTAATATCAGAAGAGTTTGTAATAGAAGCAAAAGGAATTTTTGAAGGAAATAGTTTAGTAAAAAGATCAGAAGAAAATACTATTAAAAATACTACTCCTAAAATAAAAAAAGAAGAAAAAGAAAAGAATACTTCTGATACTCAAATAGATAAAGTTCTATAAAAAATTTAATATAAAATTATATTAATTCTTATTTTTTAGATATAATTTAAATCTTAGCCTAAATCCAGCCTAAGATTTAAATAACTTTTAGTTTTAAGGTAAAAATATATGAAAAATTTTTTAAGCCAATTAAATGATATAGAATATAATGAAGCTATTGAAAATAAGATTGATTCTTTAGAAAAAATTATACAGCTTTTACTAAAAAGAGTTCATCCTCATAATGTAGAAGTTATAGTTGATATTTTAAAACAATCTATTACTCCATCAATTAGCCAAGACAATGATAATAATATAGATATTTTATTTGATGAATTAAAAAACAATCCAAATCTTATTTTTGAAAAAAATATTCAAATTAAAATTGAAAAATTAATTATACAACGATTTGAAAAAGATAAAAAACTTGTTATTCAAAAAACAGAAGATATATCAAAACTTGTTTTACTTATGGAAGAATATTTCAATGAAGCTATTTTTAGTAGTGGTAATGGAACTAAAAAGGTTTTAAATATAAAAGAAAAAATCCAAGCTATAGATTTAAGAAATGGTGGAGTTGGAGTTCTAGAAAAATTACAAAATGAATTAGTTTTAGCTGCTACTTCTATAGAACAAGAGATGACTAATGTAACAAATAAACTTGAAAGTGGAAAATCTAAAATAGAAGAGTTAGAAGAAAAGATTAATAGTTTAGAAAATGAACTAAGTAGAACAAAAGCAGAAAACAGAAAAGATTTTTTAACTCAAATTCTTACAAGAAAAGCTTTTAATGAAGAAGTTACTAAAATTGAAAGTTCATATAGTAGATTACAAACTCAATATGCTGTAGTATTTTTCGATATTGACCATTTTAAAAATATAAATGATACTTATGGACATGAAGGTGGCGATGTAGTACTTTCCACATTTGGAAAAATTTTAGATAAAAGTATAAGAGATCATGATTTAGTTGGGCGTTATGGTGGTGAAGAATTTATAGCAGTTGTTCATTTTAATCTTGATAGAGAACTTTTAATGTTTTTAAAAAGGATTAAAAGTGTTGTTACAGAAAATAGCTTTATCTATAAAGATAAAAAAATAAAACTTACATTTTCAGCTGGAGTAGCTATACGAAATAAATATCCAACTTATGAAAATACTGTTCAAAAAGCTGATTCTTTACTTTATAGAGCAAAACAAAGTGGTAGAAATAAAATTTTATTAGATAATGGAATTGAGATTTAAAAAAATCTCATTTTCTTTAATATTTCATAAGTTTTTGTCACATCATAAGTTGCACTGTGATATTTTGAAGGATCAAATTCTATTCCATAATATCTACAAACTTCATCTAACTTTGGATTTTTAAGTCTTCCTATTTTATCATAAACTTTTACTATATGTTTATTTTCTTTCATAGTACAAATATGTTTATCAAATTTTACTCTTTTATCAATATGTCTTAACTCAAAATCAATATTATGTGCTATTAGAATATTACTATTTTTACAAAAATCTTCAAAATCCAAATCCTGTGCAAAATATGAACTATAATTTTTATCTTTTCTATAATCTAATATAAGTTCTGGGGTTAATCTATGAACAGCGTAAGAGTATATATTTAATGGATATCTTGAAAGATAATATCTATGAAACTTGTCTAAAATATTAAAATTCTCATCTATCCTTACTGCTGCAACTTCAAAAATATCACCAATATTTTGAGTATTCGTTTCAAAATCTAAAATTATCATTTTAATTTTTGTTCTTCTCTTATTTTAGTGATAGATTTTCCACCAATATAGTAATTATCTGTATTAAATTCTTCTATTAATACAACTGCATTTGAAGCTGAACGATTAAAAATTTTACTAAAAAGTTCAGTTATACCTTTAGATAATTCCTCCTTCTGTTCTATAGTAGCTCCTCCATCTTCTTTTGTCATTTTTACATTTATAACTGGCATTTTATTTCCTTTTTAATTTTAGTTATAATATCATTAAAAATGATGTTAAGTCAAATATAAAATTATGATTAGTGATATAAGGAAAAATGATATGGATTCAAATTTATTAAAAGTTTTTGTTGAAGTTGCAAATGAAAAAAGTATATCAAAGGCCGCTATAAATCTAGGTTTTGCTCAATCAAATGTAACTTCAAGGATAAAACAACTTGAAAAATCAATAGGAATCTATTTATTTCACAGAGTTCCAAAAGGTGTAATTTTGACAAACGAAGGAGAAAAACTATATTCTCATGCACTAGAAATTGTAAAAAAAATAGAACTTATTAACTATGAAATGAAAAATATTAAACAACAAGAGCATTTAATTATTGGTTCAACAGAATCAAATGCAAGTACAAGATTAATCTCATTTTTATTACAATTAAATAAAGATTTTCCAAATATGAGTTTAGAACTTATAACAAATACAACTAAAGAAACTATAAAAAATATATTAGAATATAAAGTTGATATTGCTTTTATTAGTGGAGAACCAAAAACTGATGAGATAATTATTTTAAATAAAATAGATGAAAATATAGTTTTAGTTGAACCAAAAGATAAAATATGTCCAAATACTTTTTTATCGTTTAAGAATGGTTGTTCTTATAATGAATTTGGAAAAAACTATATAAAAGATTTTTTAAATGAAGATTTTAAGCATTTAGAATTTGGAAATTATGAAACCATCTTAGGTTGTATAAAAGCTGGTATGGGTAAAAGTATTTTACCATTTAGTATAGTAGAAAAACTAAATTATACAAAAGATTTAAAGGTTACTAAAATACCTAAAAGTATAGTAGATATCCCTACTTTTATGGTATGTAGAAAAAACTATACTCCTAGAATTCAAAAATATTTAGAAGAATTTAAATTCTAGGATTTTTATTTATTTCAATGCGTTTTTAAAACTTCTAAGTTCATCTTTGATTGAAGGAACTCTCATAAAATGTTCTCCAATCAAAAAAGCATCTGCTCCAACTTTATGAAGTCTTTTTATTACTTCTATATCACTAACTCCAGATTCTGCAACAACTATTTTATCTTTTGGAATAAGAGGAATTAACTTATCACATAAAGTCATATCCATCTCAAAAGTTTTAAGATTTCTATGATTTATTCCTATGATCTCTGCTCCACATTTTAATGATTTTTCTAAATCTTCTAAATCATGAATTTCAACTAAAACTTCTAAATCTAAACTTCTAGAATACTTATATAAATAGTTTAATTCATCTTGATTTAAAGCTTTTGCTATAAGTAATATAAAATCTGCTCCATATATTAAAGCTTCAGCTATTTGGTACTTATCAATTATAAAATCTTTTCTTAAAAGTGGAATGTTTGTAATATTTTTAATCTCTTTTAAATATTGCAAATTTCCTTGAAAAAAGTGAGGTTCAGTCAATACAGAAATTGCATTTGCACCATTATCGTTGTACTCTTTTGCTATTTCTAAAGGATTAAAATCATCTTTTATCACACCTTTACTTGGACTTGCTTTTTTAACTTCAGATATTATTCTAATAGGTTCATTTTTTGAAGACTTTAAAAAACTTTTAGTATCTTTTGTTTTATAACTATTTTCTTTAATTATATTTTCAAGTTCTTCTAATGAAATACTCTTTTTTCTAAGTTCTAAATCTTCTTTTGTTTTATTTATAATTTTTTCTAAAATCACTATTTACACTCCTTTATTTTTTCCCAATGAAGTTTTATTTCTTCATCTTCTAAACCTATTTCATCAACTATACGTTTCATATTTTTAAAAGCTTCTTTACAATTCTTATTTTTATATTCACCCCAAGCTAAAGTATCTATAAAAGCAATATTAGTTGGATCTTGTTCTAATGCTTTTTTTACTAAAACTAAACCTTTTTTTACATCAATATCATAATCAATTAGCAAATATGCTAAATAATTTTGGTAAATAGGATTTGTTGAAGTTTCCAAAGTCATATTAAATTTTTCTATTACACTTTTTAATGAATTTTTCTTATCTTCTGATAATTCAAACTCTATAATAGCTTGTTGCCCTAAATATTCAGAATTAGAACTATGTTGATATAACTTATTTAAAAGAGAATAAGCCTTTTTAGGTTGATTTGTTCTTTTATAAAGTTCTAAAAGTAGATCATCTTCTATACTATTTTGTTCTAAAAACAATATTAACTCTTCAAATTCGAAGTTTTGAAACATAAAACGGATAGTTTTATTTAATTGCATTTCATCTTCACTATGTTTATAGTATAAAAACATATCTTTTAAAAGATTTTTTATCTCTTCTTTTTGTCCTAAAGTATCATAAAAAGCTAGTAATTGTAAAGATAAATTAAAGTTATAATCACTTTTTGGAAGATACGCTTTTAAACTTTTAATAGCTTCTTCTTTTTTTTCTAAATTAAAAAATTCTAAATTTGTAATAGTTTGCATTATAGTATCAGAAACTTGATATTTTAATGCTTTTTGCAATGTTAAATATGATTGCTCAAATTCTCCTTTTGAAGCATAAACAGCACCTAAAAGTTCATAATTTATACTATTTTTATAAAGATTAGTTAATTTTAAAGCATTCTCTAAAGCTTTGTCAAAATCTTCTAATTTTAATAAAGAAAAACTATAAAGTCTTATTAAAATTTCTTCTTCTTTTATATTTGGTATAAAATATTTCTCTATACTTTGTTTTACTGCTTCATAGTCTTGAAACTGTGTTGCAATAGTAATATGTTGTACTAAATACTCATATTTATTTGTATTTTCAAATAGTTTAAGATATATATCTTTTGCTGCTTCATACATTCTAATATTTTCCATTTCTAAAGCATACATGATATAATAATCTTCTAACTCAAATGGTTTTGATTCTACCTTTGTAAAATCTCTTTGTTTATCATCTTTCTCTACGATAGATTGTTCTTTTAAACTGCAAGAAGCAAGAAAACCTATTATAAAAAAGGCTATTAAATATTTCTTATAGCTGGGCACTCTTTATATACCTCTTCAATATTATTTTTAAAATAGTCCCAAAATGGAAAAGTCCTACATTGGGTAGGTCTATATTCATAAATAGAACACTGTTTTTTATTTAAATCAAAAAAACAACAAGCAAAACTATTTTTACCTAATTTTACCTCTTTTATACTATATTTATACCCTACTTTAAAAAGATATTTTTCTTTTAATTCTTCAATACCTAGTTTAAAGTAGTTTGATAAATTTTCAATCTCATTTTTATTTATCCAAATATAACCACTATCTCCAATACAACAATTCCCTTGGCAAATATTACAAACAGATGGTTTAAAAGCAAAATTATATCCATCTTTTTTTATTAAATCACTCAAATTCTACCTTTATACTATGTGTTCCTAGTTCTTTATAAATATCTTCAACTTGTTTTGTAAAGTTTGAGTTATCATCAAATACTATCAATGGATTCATAACCTTCAATAATGATTTTGAATTCTTTTTTGCATAAACTAAAACTAAACTAGCCTCTTTTATTGATTTTGGGTGAACAAATTGTAAAGATTCTAAATTGAAATTAAACTCATTTAAAAATAAAATAATATCATTTAACTGCTTGCTATCATAACAAAAAAATAGTTTTCCATTATTTTTTAATATACATGAACTTTTTTTTATGAACTCTCTCAATGGCATAGAAGTATTATATCTTGCAATTTTTAGTGATAAATTTTCACTCTTTATTACATTTTCATGGTAAAAAGGAGGATTTGATACACAAAAATCAAACTTCTTAGAAAAATCTAAATCTAAAAAAGAACCTTTATGTAAAATTGCATTGATTTTATTTGTCTTTGCATTTTGTTGTGAAAAAAATTGAAAACTACTTTGAATTTCAGATTGATTCAAATTTAATTTTTCATACTTTTTAGCCAACAAAAGTCCTAATATACCACTTCCACTACCAATATCTAAAACATCACCTTTTATATTTTTATATTTTTCTAAGCATTTACATATAAAATTAAATAGAAAGTGTGTATCACTATTATAACAATATCCATTTTTAGGCTGATATAAAACCAAAAATATTCCTTTTTTAAAATCTTTAGATTATATCTAAAATATTTAAATATTATCTTTTAGTAAAATAAGGAAAGTTATAGTATCATACACGCTAAATTATATATTTTATAAAATTTAATTATATTTTAAATAAGGAAAATTATGTCAAATATTGAAGCTCCTTTAAATATCCCTGTATGGGTAGATGAAAGTAGATGTAAGGCCTGTGATAGATGTGTATCTGTTTGCCCTGCTGGAGTTTTAGGAATGCGACAAGATATTCACTCAACACTTGGTTCTATGGCAACTGTTGTTCATCCAGAAGCATGTATTGGCTGCAATGATTGTGAATTATCTTGCCCAGATTTTGCAATTTTTGTATCAGATAAAAAAGAGTTTAAATTTGCAAAATTATCTTCTGAAGCAAAAGAAAGACAAGAAAAAATAATAAATAATAGTTATAAAATTTTAGATGAAGATAAAAAGGTTTAATAATGTCAAGAGAGCTAATATCAACTGGAAATGAGTTAGCAGCATTAGCTGCTGTAGACTCAAAATGTGAATTTTTTGGTGGGTATCCTATTACTCCATCAAGTGAGATAATGCATGAGTTATCATCAGCTTTACCAGCAAATGGTGGAGTATCTATACAAATGGAAGATGAAATATCTGGAATTTGTACAGCATTAGGTGCATCAATGTCTGGAAAAAGAGCTATGACAGCAAGTTCTGGACCTGGAATATCACTTAAAGCTGAGAACTTAGGACTAGGATATATAGCAGAAGTTCCACTTGTAATCGTAAATGTAATGAGAGGTGGTCCGTCAACTGGACTTCCAACAAGAGTTGCTCAAGGAGATATTTTACAAGCAAAAAATCCAACTCATGGAGATGTAAAATCTATTACATTAGTTCCTGGTAATTTATCTGAATGTTATACTGAAGTTGCAAGAGCTTTTAACTTAGCAGATAGATTTATGCAACCTGTTTTTGTACTACTTGATGAAACTATAGGGCATATGGCAGGAAAAGCTACGATTCCAGATTTAGAAGAAATACAAAAAAATATAGTTTTTAGAAAAAGATTTGATGGTGATAAAAAGGACTATAAACCTTATGGTGTTGGAGAAGATGAACCAGCAATTTTAAATCCTATGTTTGAAGGGTATAGATATCACTTTACAGGACTTCATCATGGACCAACAGGACATCCAACTGAAGATGGAGCAATGTGTGATGCATTAATGAAAAGACTATTTAAAAAAGTAGAAGCACATCTTGATGAAGTAGAATCGAATGAAGAATATATGTTAGATGATGCAGATATTATGATTATTGCTTATGGTTCTGTTTCTTTAGCAGTAAAAGAGGCTATAAATAGACTTAGAAGAGATGGTATAAAAGTTGGTATGTTTAGACCAAAAACAATTTGGCCAAGCCCAGCAAAAAGGTTAGATGAACTTGTAAATAAATTTGAAAAAGTTTTAGTGGCTGAACTTAATATGGGTCAATATACTCAAGAGATACAAAGAGTTTCTGGAAGAAGAGAATTTGATACACTTTTAAAAGCGAATGGAAGACCTCTATCTCCACTAGAGATTATTGAAAAAGTAAAAGGAATGTAATATGGCGTTTAATTATGATGAATATTTAAGAACTGATAAAATGCCAACTTTATGGTGTTGGGGCTGTGGGGATGGAGTTATTCTAAAATCCCTAATTAGAGCTATTGATAAACTTGGTTGGAATATGGATGATGTTTGTGTTGTTTCTGGAATTGGTTGCTCTGGAAGATTTAGTTCATATATCAACTGTAATACTGTTCATACAACACATGGAAGAACTTTAGCTTATGCAACTGGAATAAAATTAGCAAATCCAGATAAAAAAGTAATTGTTGTTGGTGGAGATGGAGATGGTTTAGCTATTGGTGGAAACCATACTATCCATGCAAGTAGAAGGAATATTGATTTAACATATTTAGTTATAAATAACTTTATTTATGGTCTTACAAATTCTCAAACAAGTCCAACAACTCCTAAAGGTATGTGGACAGTAACTATGAATAAAGGAAATATAGATCCAACTTTTGATGCTTGTAAATTAGTTGAAGCTGCTGGAGCTAGTTTTGTAGCAAGAGAAACTATGATAGATCCAAAAAAACTAGAAAGAACTTTAGTAAAAGCTATGGAACATAAAGGTTTCTCTTTTGTTGAAGTATTTTCAAATTGTCATGTTAATTTAGGTAGAAAAAATAAAATGGCAAGTGCTATGGCAAATTTAGAGTGGATTGATTCAATATCACTAGCAAAAACAAAATTTGATATGTTAGAAGAAGATCAAAAAGTTGGTAAATTCCCAACAGGAGTTCTAAAACAAGATACTGAAGCCTTAGAATATTGTGAAGCCTATGAGAAAGTAAAAGAGGCTCAAAGAACAAAAACTATGGTAAAACTATAAGGATAATGTTATGACAAGAACTTTAATGAGATTTACAGGAGTTGGAGGACAAGGAGTTTTACTTGCAGGAGAAATCTTTGCTGCAGCTAAGATAAATAATGGTGGATTTGGACTTAAAACTGCAACATATACTTCACAAGTACGTGGTGGGCCAACAGTTGTTGACATAACACTTCAAGATGAAGAAATTATTTATCCTTATGCAAATGATGGGGAAATAGACTTTATGCTTTCTGTTGCACAAATATCTTTTGATTTATTTAAAAATGGTGTAAAAAATGGTGCAACTATAGTAATAGAACCAAATTTAGTTCGTCCAAATGAAGAAGATAAAAAAAGATGGAATATTATAGAAATTCCTATCATTACTATTGCAAAAGAAGAAGTTGGTAATGTAATTACACAATCAATTTTAGCATTAGCAATAGCAAACTATTTTACAGGAGAAAGTATTCCAAAAGAAGTTTTAAGAAAAACTATGCTTTCTAAAATCCCTGAAAAACTTCATGATATAAATAATAAAGCTTATGATTTAGGTTATAAGTATGCAAAAGAAGCAGATAATAGAGTATAAACACTCTATTATCTTATAATAAAATATATTTTGTAAAAAATATTTTACTTTTCAAATAATATCAATACAAATAAATGTTACAAATTTACCTATAAATTCTTCCTATAATTTTTATATTTAATAAAATAGAGTATATAATAACAGATACCTACTAATCCACTTGAAGGAAATACAAAATGATTAAAAATTTAAAAATTAGAACAAAGCTCATTGTTTTATCTTTATTCTCACTAGTAATAGTTTTATTTTTAGGTATTAACAGCTTAATAGAATTAGATAAAACAAATCAAGGATTAACTAACGTTTATAATGATAGATTAGTACCTTTAGTACAATTAAAAAATATTGCAGAAGCTTATGCGGTAAATGTTGTTGATACTGCAATTAAACTAAGTAATAAAAAAATAACATTTGAACAATGTTCTACAAATATAAAAGATGCAAAAATTCTTATAGATAAAAATTGGAATGGTTATTTAGCAACTAACTTAGATAAAAAGGAAGAAGCTTTAGTAAAAGAGATAAAGAATAGTCTATTTATAGCAGATAATGTTGTAAATGATATTGGAAAAGCTTGTGAGAATAAAGATTTAGAAAAAATAGATTCAATCATTATAAATAATTTGTATGAAGATTTAGATCCTATTGATAGTAGAGTATCTAAACTTATGGAGTATCAATTAGAAGTTGCTGCACTAGTAAATGAACAAGCACATAACGATTATAATACTACAATATTTACAACTATTATAACAATTGTTATATCATTCCTAATACTTCTTATATTATCTTATTTGATAATTTCAGATATGACAAGTAAAATCAATAACTTTAAAGAAGGTTTATTAGGATTCTTTGCTTATTTAAATAGAGAATCAAATGATAGCAATCTTTTAGAAGACTCTTCAGAAGATGAATTTGGTGAAATGGCAAAAGTTGTAAATAAAAATATTACAAAAACAAAAACTGGAGTTGATGAAGATAGAAAACTAATAGATGAAACAATATCAGTTTTAAGTGAATTCGAACAAGGAGATTTATGTCAAAGATTAAATTTAAATGTTGAAAATCCAGCTTTAATGCAACTAAAAAATGTAATAAATAATATGGGAAGTATTTTAGAAACAAATATTGATAATATATTAAATGTTTTAGAACAATACTCAAGCTATAACTATTTAAATAAAATAGATCAAAAGGGTTTAAAAGAACATTTACTTAAACTTGCAAATGGGGTAAATAATCTTGGAGATTCAATCACTCAAATGTTAAGAGAAAATAAATCAAATGGATTAAATTTAGATAGAAGTTCTAAAATTCTTTTAGAAAATGTTGATAAATTAAATATTAGTTCAAATGAAGCAGCAGCTTCTTTAGAAGAAACAGCTGCTGCACTTGAAGAGATAACAAGTAATATAAGAAATAATACTGAAAGTATTGCTCAAATGTCTAAACTTTCATCTAATGTTAGAAACTCTGCTCAACAAGGAGAAGAGTTAGCAAATAAAACAACATTAGCAATGGATGAAATAAATAGTCAAGTAAATCTAGTAAATGAAGCAATAAGTGTAATAGATAATATAGCATTCCAAACAAATATATTAAGTTTAAATGCAGCAGTGGAAGCAGCAACAGCAGGAGAAGCAGGAAAAGGTTTCGCAGTTGTAGCACAAGAAGTAAGAAATCTAGCAGCAAGAAGTGCAGAAGCAGCTAAAGAGATAAAAGATATAGTTGAAAAAGCAACAATAAAAGCTAATGAAGGTAAAAATATTGCTACTACAATGATTGAAGGTTATAAAGGTTTAAATGATTCAATAACTCAAACAACAAATCTTATTTCTGATATTGAAATGTCAAGTAAAGAACAACTTTCTGGAATAGAACAAATTAATGATGCTGTAAATCAATTAGATAGACAAACTCAACAAAATGCTATGATCTCTTCTCAAACTCATGATATTGCTATGGAAACAGATAACATAGCTAAAGATGTAGTAAAAGAAGCTGATTCAAAAGATTTTATTGGTAAAAATGAAATTAAAGCAAGAGATACAAAAAATATAAATAATTATGATGAAATATCTGGAAAATCAAATAAAGAGCAAAAAGAAGGAACAAATATTAAATCAACATCTACATTAATACAAGACAATACTACAGACGATGAGTGGGAAAACTTTTAAGTAGCATAAGAAAGGAATATTCCTTTCTTATTTATAAGTTCTAAAATATAGTTTTTAGTTTATCTATTTTTTATTATATTATCACTTTTTGAAAATTTTATTAGATCTTCTACACTTTTTATATTATCTAAATCTATATTTTCTAAACATTTCTCAAAAATTATTTTTGTTGTAAGAGCATCAAAATATGCTCTATGATGATTTTCTACATCTATTTGTAAAAGTTCTTTTAAAGTACTTAAACCATATTTTTCAGATTTTATACTTCTTTTAGATAAATCAATAGTACAAATTTTTCTATTTAAAAGTTTACCTAAACTATATTTTTCAAAACTATCAGATATAAAAGTATAGTCAAATTTTATATCATGAGCTACAAAAACATCATCACCTAAGAACTCTTTAAACTCTTTTAAAACTTTTTCAATTCTTGGGGCATTTTCAAGCATTAAAGGTGTTATTTTAGTAACTTCTTGAACATAAGGAGGAATCTCTTTTGCAAAAACTAAAGAGTTAAATTTATCTAGAATCTTTCCATTTTTATATTTTACTGCTCCAAGTTCAATTATCTGAAATCCTTTTTTAGGAGTTCCTCCATTTGTTTCAATATCTACGAAACAAAAAGTTTGTTCAGTTATAGAAGTTTGTGTAGTTTTCAAAAATACAAATTCATCTTTTATATCAAGAGGAAAGCCATTAATAAGTAATAATTCAAATTCTAACTCACTATTTTCATAAAATCTATCATTTGAATTTTCTAAAAGTTTCAAAAACTCTTCATATTGTATTGGTTCTTTTTTTAATCTTCTTGTAATATCCAAGAATGTTGGTTTTGAAGGTTTAAGAACATATTTCTTTTTAGGAGATTTCATAAGCTACTTTTACAAAGTTTATCATTTTTTGTTTATCTTTTTTACCTTTTTCCTTTTCTACTGCACTACTTACATCAACTCCAAAAAAACCATAATTATCTAATTCTCTCAAGTTTTCACTATTTAATCCACCTGCAAGAATAAACTTAGAACAATCTAAATTTTTAAAAAAATCTAAACAAAGTCTTTGACCTTTTCCACCAAAACCATCTACAAAAGTATCAACTAAATAATAATCATTTTTTAGATTTTCTAAATCTATATTCGATTTTACTCTTATAACTTTTATATATTTCACTTTTAATTTTGAGTAATCTAATAAATTATCATCATCTATAATTTGAGCTAATTGCATTTTTGAAGATTCACAAACTTTATTTATAAATTCTACACTTTCATTTACAAAAAGTCCTACAGTTTGCACAAATGGTGGTATTTTATCTACTATTTTTAATACTTCAGAAGGTTCTACATATCTTGGAGATGGTTTATAAAATACAAAACCTAAAGCATTTGCACCTGCATCTACCGCATCAATAGCATCATTTAAATTTGTAATTCCACAAATTTTAACTCTCATACTTTAAGACTCTTTATAGCTTTTTCATAGTTATCACTTCCAAAAACATAGCTACCTGCAACAACTATATCAACTCCAGCATTTTTTAACTCATGAATATTTTTATCACTTACTCCGCCATCAACTTCTATTAAACAATTTGGATTTCTTTTATTAATTAATTCTTTTAATTTTTTTGCTTTTTCAAGCACTGTTGGAATAAATTTTTGTCCACCAAAACCTGGATTAACTGACATTAGTAAAACCATATCTAAATCTTCAATTAAGTACTCTATATCCTCAACTCTGGTATGAGGGTTTAAAGTTATTGCTGGACTTATTCCTAGACTTCTTATCTTTTGTATAAGTCTATGAGGATGTTTTTCACTTTCAATATGAAAAGATAAATATTTTGGTTTCAAAGGAGCAAATAAATCTACAAAAAAATTGTTATTCTCAACCATCAAATGAATATCAAGTGGTTTAGTTGCAACTTTTGAAACTGATTCTACTACAACTGGTCCAATAGTTAAATTTGGCACATAATGCCCATCCATAACATCAACATGAACTAAATCACAACCAGCATCACAAATAGCTTTTATATCTCTTGCTAAATTACCAAAATCAGCCGATAAAATTGATGGAGCGACAAGCATTTATAACCTTTTTTTTCTAAATTTTGGTGATTATATCATTTAATCTCTTTTATAAAGTATAAACCAAATTTTAAGTAAAATCTAAAAAAACTTTAAGAAGAAATATGAAAAAACTAATTTTTACCATAATTTTTACTATTTGTTATGCGGATAATTTGGAGCTTTTAAAACAAGCTCAAGATCTAGAAAATGCAAAAGATTATAAAGCTGCAATGCTCATCTATAAAAAAATTGCTAATAAAAATATAGATCAATCTTTAGAACAAAATATAGTAAATGAAGCTAATCATTTAGAAAATTTTAAAAAAGAAATTTTTGTTGAAAATATTATAAAATCTGAAGATAAAGAAACAAATGAAAATTTAGAACAATTAGTTACTAAAAATTTTGGTATCTATCCATATAAAAAGAACTACTTTTTACCTGCTACTTATACTTTTAATGATATTGATGGAAGAGATAGTTTTGAAACTGTATTTCAATTAAGTTTTGAAAAACCTATATCATATAATTTTTTTGGATTTGGTGAAACTTTAAGTTTAGCTTATACACAAAAATCTTTTTGGCAAACAGCAAAAGACTCTGCTCCATTTAGAGAAACTAACTATGAACCAGAATTATTTGTACAAATTCCACATAATAATGAACATTTAAAATTATCTAAAGTATCACTTATGCATTTTTCTAATGGTAAAGATGGTGAAGAATCTCGTTCAGTAAATAGGATATATATGCAAGGATTCTTCCAATTTGATAATTTATTTGTAGTACCAAGAGTATGGTATAGAATTCCAGAAAGTTCAAAAAATGATGACAATGAAGACTTTTATAAATATTATGGTTATGGTGATTTAAGTCTATTATATGCTTATAAAAAACATACTTTTGAATTACTTTTAAGAGACAATCTAAGATTAAATAGCTCAAATAAAGGAGCTGTAGAATTTAATTGGAGTTTCCCATTACCTGAATTTGTAGCTTCAAAAAACACATATGGACTCTTTCAAGTTTTCCATGGGTATGGTTCTAGCTTAATAGATTATGATAGAGAAATTACAAATGTTGGAATTGGTCTAGTATTTTCAAGATAAAAAGATTAAAACCTTTTTATCTCATATTTTGAATATAATAATAAATAGCTTCTATTTCTTCTTCAACCATAAAATATGTAGGCATAACATTTGCTTTATATATTAATTTATCACAAACTTGATCTTTTTCAAACTTTAAATTCTCATTCTTCTTAGAATTTACTTTTTTTGAAAAACTATTATATTCTATATACTTAATATCAGGAGCAACTAAAGAACAGATATACTCTTCATCATTTTGAGTATGTCTAAAATCTACAATTTTTTTGCCTCTTGCATCATCTCCATGACAATTATTACAGCCTATTCCTCGTGGATTCATATATAACATTTTTCCATACTCATATTTTGTAATAAATGAGTTATTGATATCTAAATCATCTTTAGTAATAAGATCATCATCACCAAATAGATTTAAGATTAACAAAGTAAATATAATTAAAAGTCTCATCTAAAAACCTAAGTTATTTCTATTTTTTATAAACCAATAAATACTAAAAATCAACCCTGGTGTTTTTGCTTTACTCTCATCAAAAATAAACTCATCACATTGCGAAGTTGGAAGAAAAAACAACTCTATTTGTTCATCATTTACTCCACCACCATTATGAATCTTTTGTTTTTCACTAATAGTTGTAAAAAATAGATGTTGCTTTGCTCCACTTATTCCTACATTTGTAAAAAAAGATGTGATTTTTTGAATAGAATTTAAATCTACTTCATATCCACACTCTTCATCAATTTCTTCAATTGCAATTTCTTCAATAGTTTTATCTTTATCAATAAGTCCAGCACAAAGTTCATAAGTGTATTTAATTTTACTATCATTAAGATATACAGGCATTCTAAATTGTTTTACAAGTAAAAAAGAATCCTTTTCTTTATGATACAACAAAATAGAAACACTATCATGGCTTCTTACAACTTCCCAAGTTTTTTTAACACCATTTAAAACAAACTCAACACTTAATGGTTTTATATACTTTGTCTCTTTTAATGACTCAATTTTCAAATTTTCTATATTATTTATCATATATTCCCTATTTGAAATTATCAAATACAAGAGGAGCTTTTAAATCAAGACTTCTTAAGTGTTTCATAACTATTTGCAAATCATCTATATTTTTACTAGTTACTCTTATAGTATCACCTTGATTTACTGCTGTTACTTTCAATTTTAAGTTTTTTATCTCTGTTTGAATTCTTTTTGCTTCATCTTTTTCAATGCTATCAATAATTTTATAAATATATTTTCTATTTCCACCACTGCTATCTTCTTTTTTTAGCTCTTCAAGTGAATTTATTGAGATTCCTCTTTTATTCATCTTTGAAATCATAATATCAAGCATAGCATCTATTTTATTATCACTTGAAGAGACCAAAGTAAGACTTTTAGCTCCAATATTTAAATCCATTTCCTTACTAATACCTTTAAAATCATATCTATTATCTATCTCTTTTTGTGCTTGAATAACTGCATTTTTCATCTCTTGCATATCAAGTTTTGCTGAAATATCTAATGAGTGTTCTTTTACTGCCATTTTTTATCCTTATATACTTATTTGAATTACTTATTCTGATTTTAATATACCATAAGCTAAAGTTAAATACCCAATTATTAATAATGTTCCACCAATAGGTGTAATTGCTCCAAGTACTGGAATATTTAAAGTTGTTAAAAGATATAAAGATATACTAAAAATCAATGCTCCAATAGTAATTAAATACATTGATAATAAAATCTTTCTTGCATATGGTCGTAACATATATAAAAATGTTGCTATAAACAATCCAAAAGTATTATAAAACTGATATGTAACTCCAGTATTATAAACCTTTAGCATATTTTCATCTAATATAGATTTCAATCCATGAGCACCAAAAGCTCCTAAAGCTACTGCACTTGCTAATAATAAACTAGCAAATACTAAAAAACTTCTTGCTTTTCTATCCATTACCATTTTAAACTCCTTTATTTAATATCAACTTCCCAAAAAAATTCAATCCAACAATCTGCTTTTTTGATATAAAAATCAGGTTTTACTAAAGCAGTATTTTTATAGAATAAAGTTGCTAACTTGAATTCAATATTTGGATACATCTTTTCTAAAAGTTCTACAATTAGTTTCATAGTTTTTCCACTATCTACAATATCATCTATAATTAATACCTTTTTTGCACCATCTAAATTTGGAATATTAAAAAGGTCATGTGTATCTTTTTGAGTTTTTCTATCATATGAAACAGAATTTATTATATATAAATTTCTTTGATTAAGTGCTTGAGCCATTAAATGAGAAAGAGTTAAACCACCTCTTGCAATACTCAAAAAAGTATCAGCTTCAAAATCTCTACATAAATTTACTAGATTTTGAGTATCTTCTTTAAACATTTCATAACTGTAATATAGTTTTTCCAAAAATATCCTTTATTTTAAAAAAGGTATATTAACAAGTTATAGCTTATTTTGTTTTTTAAGGAGATAATTTGTAAGAAGTTTTATCTTCTTACAAACTATTTTATTATCTTGAAGTTAAAAGTATAGATAAATCTTCAGCACTTACTTGGTGGAAATTTAAGTATTTATAAACTCCATCTTTATTACTTTCATTGATTTTTTTAGCAACAATATCTAAATACTCTGCAACTGATGGTAATCTTCCTAAAAGTGCAGCAACAGCAGCAACTTCAGCAGAACCTAAATAAACTTTAGAATTTTTACCAAGTCTATTATCAAAGTTTCTTGTACTTGTACTAAATACTGTTGAACCTTCACTAACTTGAGCTTGGTTCCCCATACATAATGAACACCCTGGTATTTCTATTCTAGCACCTGCTGCTGCAAATGTAGAATAATATCCTTCTTGTGTTAATTGTGCTTCATCCATTTTAGTTGGAGGAGCAACCCATAGTTTTGCTTTAGCAACACCTTCACCTTTTAATACTTCTCCTAAAGCTCTAAATAGACCGATATTTGTCATACAAGATCCAACAAATACTTCATCAATATTTTTTGGTCTGTTATCATCAGCTAAAATTTCACTTAATGTAGCAACATCATCTGGATCATTTGGACAAGCTAAAATTGGCTCTTTAATATCATCAAGGTTAATTTCTATTGTTGCTAAATACTCAGCATCAGCATCTGGCTCTAATAATTGAGGATTTTTAATCCACTCTTTCATTTTATCCGCTCTTCTTTGAAGAGTTTTAGCATCTTCATAACCTTCTTCAATCATTTTTTCAATTAAAGCAATATTTGAAGATAAGTATTCAATGATTGGTTCTTTATTTAATTGAACAGAACAAGCAGCAGCACTTCTTTCAGCTGAAGCATCAGATAATTCGAATGCTTGTTCAACTTTTAAGTCTGGTAAACCTTGAATTTCAACGATTGTTCCAGCAAAAATATTTTTCTTATTTTTCTTAGGAACAGTTAAAAGTCCTTGTTTAATTGCATAATATGGAATAGCATTTACTAAATCTCTTAATGTAATTCCTGGTTGCATTGTTCCAGAGAATTTAACTAAAACTGATTCTGGCATCGTTAAAGGCATCATACCTGTAACACCTGCAAATGCGATTAATCCTGATCCAGCTGGGAATGAAATACCAATTGGGAATCTTGTATGTGAATCACCACCAGTTCCTACAGTATCAGGTAAGCATAGTCTATTTAACCATGAGTGAATAACACCATCACCTGGCTTAAGTGTAACTCCACCTCTTGAGTTAATGAAATCTGGTAAAGTATGTCTTAATTTAATATCTGCTGGTTTTGGATAAGCAGCAGTATGGCAGAATGATTGCATAACCATATCAGCTCCAAAAGACAGAGCTGCTAGTTCTTTTATCTCATCTCTTGTCATAGGACCTGTTGTATCTTGACTTCCTACAGTTGTAGCAATTGGCTCAACATACATACCAGGTTTTACACCTTCAACACCACAAGCTCTTCCAACCATTTTTTGAGCTTGAGTATAACCTTTTCCATTATTTACAGGTTGTTCAGGAGCAATAAATATAGTTGAAGCACCTAATCCTATAGCTTCTCTAGCTTTTGCAGTTAAACCTTTTCCAATAATTAATGGAATTCTTCCACCTGCTCTCATCTCATCTGTTAAAGTATTTGGTGCAAGTTTAAATTCAGAAACAACTTTTCCATCTTTCTCAATAACACCAGCATATGGTTTTAATACAATTACATCACCAGTATCAATAGCATCAACATTTGCTTGAATTGGTAAACATCCAGAATCTTCTGCTGTATTAAAGAAAATTGGTGCAATAATTGAACCTATTACAACTCCACCTGTTCTTTTATTTGGAACACCTGGAATATCTCTTCCCATATGCCATTGAACAGAGTTAATACCAGATTTTCTTGAACTTCCAGTTCCAACAACATCACCAACATAAGCTAATGGATGACCTTTTTGTTTTAACTCAACCATTTTTTCTAAAGGTTTTTCCATTCTTGATTGTAACATTGCAGTTGCATGTAAAGGGATATCAGCTCTTGTAAATGCAACAGTAGCAGGAGATAAATCATCAGTATTTGTTTCACCAGGAATTTTATATACAGTTAAAGTAATCTCTTCTTCTAAAGCTGGTTTATTTGTAAACCACTCAGCATTTGCCCAAGATTCAATAACTTCTTTAGCTTTTGCATTTCCAGCATCCATTAAAGATTTAACATCATTAAATGAATTATAAACTAATATTGTATTTTTTAATTGCTCTGCTGCTGCATCTGCAACTTCAGAAATTTTTAAAGCTTCAACTAATGGTGGTACGTTATATCCACCCATCATAGTTCCTAAAATTTCAATAGCTTCAACTTTTGAAATCACAGAACATGCCACTTTACCTTGAACAACATCATTTAAAAATGCAGCTTTAACATATGCAGCATCATCAACACCTGGGTTAATTTTGTTTTTAAATAGATTTAACGCATATTCTGCATCTTCAACTTTACTTGATTTTAATAACTCTACTAAATCAGCAGTTTGTTGAGCTGTCAAAGCTAATGGAGGTAATCCACCTTGTGAAGCTCTCTCTTTCTCATGTGATTTATATTCTTCTAATAAACTCATATTATCTCCTATTAAATTTTAAGAATTTGGCTAAATTATATCACAAAGCTTTAAATAAATATGTACAATTATTGTTTATATATGTACAAATTTATTTTTTGTAAATAAAAGTTACACTATTTTTTGAATTTATAACTTATTATTTGCTCTATGATATAAATATTAATTACTTTCAAAGTAAACTTTAAAACAAAAATGAAAGATAAAGAATATCAATGTACATTTTTTGTACAAAACAACTTTACTTTATACTTTTTTATATATAGATTTTGTTAGAATTTGAATAATCAAATTTATAAAAGGATTACAATGACTATAATAAAAAATACTTTTCTCATAGTTTTAACAGCTTTTATATTTTCAGCTTGTACCCATAAAACTCCATATACAAATCGTTCACAAATGATATTTATGTCATCTCATGAAGAGATGGCTTTAGGTGAAAAATCTTATAAGGAAGCTTTAACTAATGCAAAAATTGTACATAATACAAAAGAAGCTCAAAGAGTTAAAATTATAGGACAAAGAATAGCTCAAGTAGCTCAAAGAAGCGATTTTAAATGGGAATTTAATTTAGTAGATGATAAACAAGCAAATGCTTTTTGTCTACCAGGTGGAAAAGTTGTAGTCTATACTGGAATTTTAAAATATGCTAAAAATGATGATCAATTAGCAACTGTGATATCTCATGAAATTGCACATGCACTTGCACGACATGGAGCTGAAAGAGTAAGCCAAAATATGATGCAACAAGGTATTGGAATGGTTGGAAATGTTGTTTTAGGAGCATCCGCACCTCAATATCAAAATGCTTTTAATCAAGCATATGGGGTGTAGGAACAAATTTAGGAGTTATGTTACCTTATGGAAGAATGCAAGAAACTGAAGCTGATGAAATAGGAATTTATTTAATGCATAAAGCTGGGTACAATATATATGAAGCTGTAAAATTTTGGCAAAATATGAGTGAAGGGAAACAAAGTGGTAGTGACTTTTTTTCAACACATCCAAGTTCATCTAAAAGAGTCGAAGATATAAGAAAAACTATTGAAAAAATAAACTCTCAAAAGTAAATTAGATAGATTTTTATCTACCTAATTTTATTTAAGTACATCTCTTTATCAGCACTATCAATTAGTGTTTTAGCATCCTTACCATCTCTTGGATAAATACTAATTCCAAAACTAAATGATAGCTCAATAACTATATCTTCATTATAATGAAATGGCATTTTTTTAGAAACTTCTTTAATTCTTAAAACCGTTTTTTCTAAGTAATCTATAGATTCTAAACTATCTAATAATACGACAAATTCATCTCCACCTAGTCGTGAAACTGTATCTTCTTCTCTTACAATGTGTTTTAAAACTTCCCCTACATGTTTTAATAGCATATCACCAACATGATGACCATAATTATCATTTACTGCTTTAAACTTATTTAAATCAATAAAACATAAAGCAAAAAAAAGTTTATTATTTTTTGACTTTTCTATATTTTCTTCTATCTTTTTAATTAAATATAATCTATTTGGTAGTCCAGTTAAACTATCATGATTTACAGCATATTCAAGTTCAATCTCTATTTTCTTCAAATATGTTATATCTTGACAAACTATAATCTTATCTGATGATACATCATTATTTATACTTATAGATTCAGCATGAAAAAACACTTCAATACCATCTTTACTTTCAGCTCTTAGAATATTACTATGATTATTTAACTCTATTTTTTTATTTCTTGAAAAAAAGTATAAAGAAAAGTGTTTACCAATGAGATCCTTTTCTTCTAAACCTAAAAAACAAGTACAAGCACTATTTGCTTTTTTAATAATTCCATCTTTATCAATATGAAAACTAATTAACTTTTCATTGATTTTATTATTTGTTTTATTTTCTATATAGTTTTTAAAATTTGTTTCATTGATTTTTTGAATAGTTTGAAAATATTCAATTGAATTTTTTTGTTGCTTTGTATACATTGCAATAAAATATTTTTGACCTTTAATAAAACAAATTTCTATATTTACATCATAATATATATTATTTCTAAAAATCATTGGAATAAGTAAATACTCTTTTTTTGATAAATATAATTCATCTAAAGAATCTTCAAATCCTACAAATTCCCAAAAGAAATCTCTAATATCAGAGTTATTCTCTATTTTTAGATCAATTTCAACAAAATCTTGCATATTTTTTGCAAAATCAACAATTTTTAAATCTTTATCAAAAATAATATAAGAAATATTATATTTACTACATACTATTGGTAAAATCAAATCTTTCATTACTTCACCATACTTTTTATAATAGTTAAATTTAAAAGTTCAAATATATCTCTTACACAAGTTTCATCTTTTGCTGAAGTTTTAAAAATATCTATAATATTTGAAGACAATGCTTTTAAATTATTAATATCTATCTCATCATAAGGTAAATCACTTTTATTTAAAGCAATAAAGATAGGAGCATTTGCAACACTTTTCTGACAAACTATAATATGCTCTTTTATTGATTCAATACTCTCTTTTCTTGTTAAGTCTGCAACGATTATAAAGGCTTTTGACCCCATAAGATGATGTGCAAATATTGGTTGAAAATCTGTTTTTCCTTCAATATCCCAAATCATCATCATTGATTTATGTTCTACATTATCAATAATAGAATTTAGCTCTTTTTTAGAGATACTTACACCAATACTACTTTTGTACTCATCACTAAAGCTATTATCAATATATCTTCTAATTAAACTTGTTTTACCTGTAGCATAATCTCCAACTAAAACTATTTTATAACTAAACATAAAAAACCTTTATTTTTCTTTCCATTTAAAAATAACTCTTCGCCCTTGTTCAAAATACTCTTCTTCTATACCTTCAGGAATTTCATTACGACCTAAATTAACTAATTTTTGAGATACATTCCCTTTTACTTTTAAGTATTTCATAACATTTGTGGCTCGTTGATTAACTAAAATTTCATTTCTTGCAACTGAACCTGTATAATCTCTAAATCCATAAACTTCTAAAACTAAATCATCATCTAATTTATGTAATAAATTAATTATATTTATAAGTTTATACTCTTGATTTGGTAAAATTTCAGCTGAATTCAAATCAAAATGTATCACATCAGTAATCTCTGGTGGTACTATTTTTATATCAAACTCTAGTTTTTCTAAGCCTTCTACCAATGCGAATTGACTTTCAACATACTTTTTTTCATTTTTACTAATAACAGAACCTGTAACTTTAAGAGTTGGATAATCATATGTGTACTCTATTTTATTTCCATCTTTTTGATTTAATGCCATTCTTAAATATGTTATTTTATCATAAATATCTTTTGGATTGTTTATATAATCGATAACTTGAATATTATTTTCTAAATTACTTATATTTTCTAAGTTTTTCAAAGAATTATATGCAATATCTTTATAAAAAGAGTTAGGAACAACTCCATTTATAAAAATATCCCTATTCTTGACATTAGCTTCTAACCTATAAATAGTTAATTCTGGATTTTTATATAAAATTTCATTTGCTTTTTTTTCAATGTTACTATCAATTATAGAATTATAAATTAAATATCCAATCCAAGAAAAAAATAAAATTGGTACAATATATAAAAGAGGATGAATACTCTCTTTTTCTTTTTTAATATTGGTATTATTGTTTATTAAAGTTTTAATAATATCTTCAAATTTGTTAATAGGTAAGTTAGATAAATTACCATCAAAATCTCTTATTTTATTTCCATATTTTGATACTAATTTTCCTAAAATATTTTGTATAGTTTTTATTGTTTCTTTTGATACAACACCATCTACAATAACTGCTAAATAACTATGACCAGTTGTTTCTAAAACTATTTTGCTTCCACCATATTCTATTGTATTCACTTCATGATGTTTATCATTTTTATCAACCCAATCATTTATAAAACTTCTAATAGCTGTAAGCATAGAGGCTACCATTTCAGGCTCATTTATCTTATTTTCATCTCTTTGAACATTTGCTAAAACTATACCTGTTTCTTTATGTATGAAAAAAACTGCTTTTATATTTGCAATAGCACTATCTTTTAATAAAAGTTCTGCTTCACTAACACCTTGAAATTTAGCTTTGATTTTTCTTGTTATTGATTTAAAAGTAAGAGCTTGTTTTACTTGATAATTTATAGATTCTATCATCTCTTCAAAAGTTTTTGATACATATTTACTTATCATATTACCTACAACTGGATATAAAGTATCAACAACTTCATTTTTATGAGATTTTATACTTTTACCAATAGCAGTTGTAATAATAGGAGCCATCTGACTTACAACTTTATCTTTTGATTGTTCAAAATTTCTATCAATAAGAGATTCTACTAATGGTGAAAGAGCCTTATCTAATAAATTTTTATCACTTGTATAATTTTTTTCTAAAATTTGTGAAATTAATGGAGAGATCTTTTCTACTATAATATCTTGATTATTTACTTCATAATTCAAATCTTGTATTTGAATATTAATCTTTTGTAATGTTTCTAGTTCTTCTTTTAAAAGAAGAGCTTTAAGTTTATTTAGATCATCCATTAAAATACATCTTAATCTTTATTTTCGTCTGTAACTAAATTTAATTGCTTTTCTACACTATTACCTTTTATTCTCATAGCAGCTTCTAGCATAATTTCTGCTGCATCATCTCTTGAAAGTTTAATAGTGTTCATTTCAGACAATTTCAACTCTAAGAACTCAAATAATTCAAGTTTTAATAGATTCATATCATCAATTAAACTATTTTTATTATCTAATTGCTCTTTATATAATTGTTCATGTTTAGAACTTAGTTCTTCATTTAATAAATCAATACTATTTTGAATTCTTTTTTCTTGTTTTAACTCATTTTCTTTAATATCAGAAAGTTCTTCTTGTTGTTGAATAGTTAAATTCTTAATTTTTTTAGATATAAGTTCTATCTCATTTTCTAATCTATTATTAAAATCTTTTTGACTTTGTTCAATTTTTGATTTTAATTCATCAAAAGATCTTTTAATATCACTTTCTAACTTTTCAAATCTTTTATTTAGTTCTCTTGTTTGCGAACCAAATAAAATTTCTCTTATTTGATCTACATTTCCAAGTTCACTTGTCTCAGTTAAATTTTTTTGATTATCATTCATATTATATCTCCTAATAAGCTTTAAGCTATATTTGTATAAACAGCTTGAACATCATCATCATCTTCAAGCTTTTCTATTAATTTTCCTATATCTTCTTGTTGTTCTTCTGTAAATTCTTGTGGATTATTTGGAATTCTTTTTAATTCAGCTTTTGTCAAAGCTATTCCTAACTCTTCAAATTTACTATTCATATTTCCAAAATCAGTATAATTTGCATAAGCTAAACATAAACCTTCTTCTTCCTCAAGTTCTTCAAGCCCAGCATCAATAAGTTCTAGTTCTAACTCTTCAAGTTCATAATTTTCTGGTTTATTAAACTCAAAAATAGCTTTTCTATCAAAGAAAAATTCTAAAGAGCCAGTTGGTACTACTTGTCCACTAGTTTTATTAAAATACATTTTTATATTTGCTACTGTTCTTGTATTATTATCTGTTGCTGTTTCAACAAAAATCAAAACTCCATGAGGACCTTTTCCTTCAAAGTTTACTTCACTAAAGTTTGCCGCATCTTTACCTGTTGCTCTTTTTATAGCCGCATCAATATTTGCTTTTGGCATATTTTCAGCTTTTGCATTTAAAATAGCTGTTCTTAAAGCTGAATTCATTTCTGGATCTGGAACTCCTGATTTTGCTGCTACTTCTATTGCTCTTGCTAATTTAGGGAATATTCTTGACATATTTCCCCATCTTTTCATTTTAGCTGCTTTTCTATATTCAAAGGCTCTACCCATAAATTACTCCAAATTTATATTTTTTTAAAATCTAATATTATTATATCTTTTTTAAAATTATTTATCACTAAATGGAAGTATAAAAATATTATTAAAGTTATATTCTATTAAATTTCTATATAATATCGCTTTGTTTTAAAGGATGTAGTATGAAAAAACTAATTTTTATAATGTTTTTTGCACTGTTATGTTTTGCAAATGAGCCTCAAGAGAATGACTCTTTTGATGATTTTGATTCAGAATTTTCTTCAAAAACTGAAGAAGTTTTTGATCCATTAAGTGCTTATAATAGAGCTATGACATCATTTAATGATGGATTTTATTCTTATGTATTGGCTCCTGTTTCAAAAGGTTACGCAACAGTTATGCCCAAAACAGCAAGAACAGGAATAAATAATTTTTTTACAAACTTAATGTTTCCTGTAAGATTTTTAAATAATATTTTACAATTTAAGTTTCAAAATGCTTCTGAGGAAGTTGGAAGATTTTTTATAAATACTATTTGGGGGATTGCTGGTTTTATGGATCCTGCTACAGATGTTATTGGTATGAAGCTTCATAGAGCAGATTTTGGACAAACATTAGGGAAATGGGGAATTGGAGATGGCTTTCCAGTAGTTCTACCATTATTAGGACCTTCTAATTTAAGAGATATGGTTGGATTAACTGGAGATTTAATTGTATTACCTACTAGCCAATTAGGACATAATACTTTTGATTACAAAATTCCACAAAATAGTCTCCAAGAATTTGCGATTGATAGTTTATATAAAGTAAATGAATACTCTTTCCATCCAGATTTTTATGAAACAATCAAAAAAGATGCTTTAGATTTATATCCATATTTAAGAGATATTTATAAGCAAAAAAGAACTAAAGAGATAGAGGAGTAGAATTATGAGAAGGTATTTTTTTAAAATTACATTTCTAATTGCTATTATTGCATCAAATGCTTTTGCTTTAAAAGAAGATGAAATAGAAGAAGAGATGACAAAAAGAATAAATAGTGTTTTAGTGGTATTAAAAAATAAAGATATAAACTTTGAAGAAAAGAAAAAAGAGATTATAAATATAGTTGATGATGCTTTTGATTTTGAACTTATGGCAAAAATAGCTTTAGGTAAAGATGCTTGGGAAAGTATAAATGAAGTTCAACAAGATGAATTTGTAGAAGTTTTTGAAGATAAATTAAAAAAATCTTATAGTGAAAAATTAGAACTTTATAATGATCAACAAGTAAAAATATTGTCTTTAGAGCCTTATAATAAAACTCGTCTTCAATTAAAAACTCAACTTTTAGGAAAAGAAGGAAATTATGATGTAAATTATAATTTCTATAAAAAAAATGGAGAATGGTATATCTATGATATTGATTTAGTTGGTGTAAGTATTATTCAAACATATAGGCAACAGTTTGCAGGATTATTAAAAGAGAAATCTTTTAATGATATGTTCGAACAGTTTAAAAATCAATAATAGATATGGTTAAAAAAATATATGATACCTTTATTTTTAGGTATCCTTTTTTAGTTTTACTACTAGTAGCTTCATTTATTTGTACTTTAGGATACTATTCTACAAAAGTACAAATAGATGCAAGTGCAGAAACATTATTACTTGAAGATGACGAAGATTTAAAGTTTTTTAGAGAAGTTTATAAAAAATATGAAAATTCAAATTTTTTAATAGTAACTTTTTCTCCAAAAGAGTATCTTTTAAGTGAAAAATCTTTAGAAGTAATTAAAAATATATCAGATGATTTTTCTAAAGTTGAAAATATAACAAAAGTTGATTCAATCTTAACTGTCCCTCTTTTACAATCTCCAATTCGCCCTATTTCAGATTTAGTTGCAGGTGTAGATAATATGCAAACAGGAGATTTCGATAAAGAACTTGTAAGAAATGAATTTTTAACTTCTCCATTATATAAGAATGCACTTGTAAGTGATGATTTTAAAACAACAGCTATTATTTTAAATTTAAAAGAGAATACTGAATATTTTGATTTTTTGGATAAAAGAAATACTCTTTTAGAAAAACAAAAAAATGGAAGTATTACTAAAATTGAAGAAAAAGAGCTTGAAAAAACTATCATTGAATTTAAAAAATATAGAGATATATTAAGATACAGTGATAAAAAAAATATTGAAGAGATAAGAGAAATTATAAAAAATTATGAAGATGAAGCTAATATTTTCCTTGGTGGAGTAAATATGATAGCTTCTGATGCTATAGGTTTTGTAAAAAATGATTTATTGATTTATGGTTTAAGTCTTATCATTATCTTTATTTTTATTCTTTGGTATATTTTTAGAAGAATAAGATGGGTATTTATTCCAATTTTAATATGTTTTATCTCTATTATATCAACTGGAGGAGTTTTAGGTTTTTTTGATTGGGAAGTTACTGTAATATCTTCAAACTTTGTAGCACTTCAATTAATAATTACTATGTCAATAGTTATTCACTTAATAGAAAGATATAGAGAGCTATTTTTTAAGTATAAAAAAGCAAATCAATATAAACTTGTAATAAACACTGTTTTATCAAAGTTAATGCCTTGTTTTTTAGCTATTATAACAACTGTTGTAGGATTTGGTTCTCTGGTCTTATCAAACATTGAACCAGTCATAAATCTTGGGCTTATGATGAGCTTAGGAATAATTATATCTTTAATTATTTCATTTATTTTATTTCCAATTATTTTAATACTAATTGGAAAAAAAGATGAATTTGATAAATCTGATAGAAAATTCTCATTTATAAATAAATGTTCAAAAATAGTTGAAAACAATGGAAAAACTATAATAGTTGTAAGTGTTATAACAGTTATTTTTTCTGTATTTGGAGCTTCAAAACTTTTTGTTGAAAATAGTTTTATAAATTACTTTAAAAAATCAACAGAAATTTATCAAGGGATGATAGTAATAGATGAAAATCTAGGAGGAACTACTCCTCTTGACGTTATTATAAAATTTAAAGATGATGAAATAAAACAAATTACAGTAACTAAAGAAAACGACGATTTTGATGACTTTGAAAATGAATTTGTTTTATCAAAAGATGATAAACAATATTGGTTCTCACAAGATAAAATGCAAACTATTATGGCTATTCATGACTATTTAGAAACAATCCCAGAAATAGGAAAAGTACAATCTTTAGCAACATTACTAAAAATAGGTAAAACTCTTAATCACAATCAAGATTTAGATGGTATAACTCTAGCTTTAATTTATAATCAACTTCCAGAAGAATATAAACAACTAATCTTATCTCCTTATGTAAATATAGATGCAAATGAAGCAAGAATTACAATGAGAGTTATAGATTCAAACCCAAATTTAAGAAGAGATGATTTATTAAAAAAAATAGATCATGATTTACAAGAGATTATTACAAATAAAGATACAACATATAGATTATCAAATCTTATGGTGTTATACAACAATATGCTACAATCTCTTTTTGAATCACAAGCATCTACTTTTGGAGCCTCATTACTTGTTTTATCAATTATGTTCTTTTTAATATTTAGATCATCAAAAGTTGTTTTTATAGCAATAGTTTCAAATTTAATACCAATATCTTTAGTTTTTGGAATTATGGGTTGGCTTGGAATTCCACTTGATATTATGACTATTACAATTGCAGCAATTGCTTTAGGAATTGCTGTTGACGATACTATACATTTTATTCATAGATTTGAAGTTGAATATAAATTTGATCACAATTATATGAATGCAATAAAAAGAGCTCATGAAGGGATAGGACATGCTATGTACTATACAACAATTGTTATAGTAATAGGTTTTTCGATTTTAATGCTTTCAAATCTTATTCCTACAATATACTTTGGACTTTTAACAGGAGTTGTAATGATAAGCGTTTTAATAGCTGATTTACTACTTTTACCAAAGATGTTATTAATGTTAAAACCATATACTAAAAAGGAGAAAAAATAATGAATTTAGCAATTTATTGTGGTTCTGCATTTGGAAATAGCGATATCTATGAAGAAGAAGCTATAAACCTTGCAAGAAAACTAGCCAAGAATAATATTAATATTGTTTATGGTGGAAGTAAACAAGGAATTATGGGAATAATTTCAAATGAATCTTTAAGACTAAATAATCAAGTTATTGGAGTCATAACTTTTGATTTAGCATCAAAAGAGTTAGAAAATGAAAAATTATCAACTATCTATAAAGTTGAAACAATAAATCAAAGAAAAGCAAAAATGGAAGAATTAAGCGATGGCTTTATAGCTCTTCCAGGTGGATATGGAACATTTGATGAAATATTTGATGTAATATCATCAGCACAAATTGGTTACCATACAAAACCATGTGCATTTTATAATATAAATGGTTACTATGATAAATTATTAGAATTTTTACAAAATTGTGCAACTGAAGGATTTATAAAACAAGAACATGTTGATATGTTAATAGTTAGTGATAATATAGATGATTTATTAGAAAAGATTTTAAATTATAAAGCTCCAAAGGCTAAATGGGAAAAATAAGATATATTTTATCGTATTTACTTTTTATTAATATTTTATTTAGGAAGGGTTAATTAGATAAGATTATAATTCTTTCATAAGTTAATATATTTAACTTTTTTTCTCCTCCTATAATAAAGAAAGGAAGCTCTTGGAAGCTTCCTTTTTTTATACCTAAAATTTATGGAAATTCAATGAAAAAATATATACTTTTTGATAATGATGGTGTTTTAGTAGAAACAGAAAAATGGTACTTTGAAGCAAATAAAAAAGCTCTTGCTCTTTTAGGTTTAAATCTTGAAATGGATTTTTATCAAAATATTATGATAAAGGGTGGAAGTGCTTTTGAATTAGCACAACTTCACAATATTGATGCAAGTATTATAGAAAAACATAGAAGGTTAAGAGATAGTTTTTATCAAGAGTTTTTACAAACAAAAGATATATCAATACCAAATGTAAAAAATATTTTAAAAGATTTATCAAAAAAATATCAAATGGCAATAGTTACAACTTCAAGAAGAGTTGATTTTGAGTTAATTCATAATAATAGAGGAATAGTTGATTTTATGGATTTTGTTCTTTGTGTAGAAGATTATACTAAAGCAAAACCAAATCCAGAACCATATTTAAAAGGCTTAGAAAAATTTGTTGCAAAAGATTATGAATGTTTTGTAGTTGAAGATTCACAAAGAGGATTAACATCAGCTTTTAATGCAAATATAGATTGCATTGTTGTAAAAAATGAATTTACAGTATCACAAGATTTTTCAAAAGCAAAATATTTTATAAATAGTTTAGAAGAATTAAGAGATATATTATAATTACATTGTTCCAAAAATACGTTCTGTAAAACCTTTTTTAAATTGAATCTTTTTATCCATATCTTCTTCAGCTTTCTCTTTTGTTAGATAATATAAAAAATTTCCTTTTGTAACTTTCCCTATTACCATTAAAGATGATACTAGAAAAAGTACAATAACTAATGTAGATATAAATATTTTCTTAATTTTATTATTCTTTTCTTCAACTTTAAAAAATACTTTATTTAATTGTTCTTTAAAATCTTTTATTATATTTCTTGGTAGTTTATCTATATTAAAGATTTCTAATCTTTCATCAGTTAAACTTTTAGCTTTTTTTATCTGTTCTTCATCTACAAGTGATAATAAATATGTTAATTCTATTCCATTATCTAGAATGATAGTTTCTAATTCATTCCAATTTAAAATATCTAATCCAATTTCTTCTTTAGAAATTTTAATTATAGTATCAATAGGAGTTGAATCTATATCTATTTTTCCACCAATACCATTATATAATCCTCTTTGCCAATCTGGATTATTTTTTCTCAACAATAATATTTTTTTACCATCAGTTATTATACCTAGAACACATCTCATTATATAGTCATTTCATCTTATATTACGTATTTTGTAACATAAAAATAATTTTTGAAGATTATGCCATAATATACTTTAATTAATAAAATAACTAAATTTTATAATTTAATAGATTTTTTACTGGGAGATTTTTTATTGAGAACTAAAATTAGTTCTCAATAGCAAATTTTATATATTTTTCAAGTTCTTCTTTTGGAGCATTACCTATAAATTTATGTATAAATTTTCCATCTTTTGAAAATAAAAACATTTCTGGAATTTTTCTTACATTTAACTCTTGTGCAAGTTTATCATTTTCTTCACCCATAGTAATAGGATAATTTATTTGATACTCTTTTATAAATTCTTTTATCTCTTCAACTGTTTTTTCATCTTGAAATAAAACAGAAACAATTTCTAAATCATCTTTATATTTCTCTTTTATTTCTCTAAGTTTAGGAATAGATTCTATACAAGGAGGACACCAAGTTGCAAAAACATCTATTATTACAGCTTTATTTCCTTTAAACTCATCAAAATCCAATCCACTTTCCGTACTTTTAAAACTAATAAATTTTTCATCTGTTGTTAATAAAACAAAAGATTGAGATATAAACTCTTTATTATCTTCTTCAATTTTCTTTTTTGCTAATGCTTTTGAATCTATACTAGAGCTACTATCACAACCAATAAATAAAAGTGATAAAATAGCTAAAGCACTAATAATTACTTTTTTCATTTATACTCCATTTTTGATAATTCTTCTAAAACAATATGTACTTCATGTCTTTCAAAAAATATATTCATAGATAATTCTTGATTAACTTTTTTTAAAAACTCAATTTTATTTTTTGTTTGTAAATCTTTATCATCTTTATGCTCTTCTAAAACTTTTAAAAGAGCATTTTTATATTGATTGATTATATTTAATTTAGATTGAGTTTTTCTTACTATATTCTTGCTATTAAAATATATAAATAAAATAATTAAAATAGCAGTTAATATTAAAGTAGCTATAACTTCCATTATTTATAAATCTCTTTTTCAACTAAATCAAAAAGTGCTTTATCAGATAATTTTTCTAATAAAACTCCATTTACATAAAGTGTAGGTGTTCCTCTAACACCCAAAGATTCTGCATCTTTTCTATCTTGAGCTATAATTTCATCAATTTTAGGATTTTTCATATCTTCTTTTAGTTTTTCAATATCTAAAGATGGTATCTCTTTTAAAAATTGCCATAATAGTTCTGGTTTATCTACACTTGAATAATGAGAAGCCCATAATGGATGCTTTTCAAACATCATATTTAAAACATCTTCATATTTTCCTTGAACTCTTGCAGCTTCAAGCATTTGTATAGTTAATCTTGAATTTTTATGGTTATCCAAATATTTTACAACAATTTGAATATCTTTATAGTATTCTCTATAAAGTTTTTTTACTACTTGACTATAAATAGCACAAGACTCACACTCTGGATCTAAAAATTCAACAACACTTATATTTTTTGCATTATCTCCCATTTTAAAAGAGTAATCTCTTAAAAGTACTTCATTTATATCACCAGTAGTTGCTATTTGCTCACTTTTTTGCTCATTTTGATAAAAAAATGTAAACCCTACAAAAAGCACTATAATAGCTAACAAAGAACCAAAGACCAATTTTTTATTTTGCATTCAAATTTCCTTTTCAAATTTTTCCGAAACTCTAACGAAAAAAAGATAACAAACGATTAAGAAACCCTTTTTTTATAGGCAACTAAAAGAATAAAGATTATAAAAAATGCAACAAAAGATAATAATGGAATAGTTATAAATCCAAAATAATTTAGATAATCGACACTACAAGGAACTCCACTCACACATGGAGATAATGTTTCAGGAATTATTCCAACAACAAGTAGATTATGATAAATTGCTATTGTAATACCAATAAATACTAGAGGAAAACTATATTTAAACACATTTTTATCAGGATATAAAAGGTTTATTAAAAAAATAAAAACTAAAGGATACATAAAAATTCTTTGATACCAACACAAACTACAAGGTACAAAATGCATAATTTCTGAAAAAAATAAACTCCCTAAAGTTGCAACTAAAGAAGTTAAAAATGCTAAAAAAATAAAATTCAAAATAAATCCTTATTAAAATTCTAATAAGTTTTATTGTAACAAAATAATGTTAATATTCCCATCATATTTTGTAGAAGGATTTTTTTTGAGATATATTATCTTAGGTCTTATAATGGCTGGACTTTTTCAAGTCTTTTTTTGGTTGTCAAGAGACAATTTAGTAACACTAAATGAAAGCTCATTTGAAAAGATTGAATCTTTATCTTACTCACCTTTTGAAGGGTATGATAAAAAACTATTATCTAGCGAACAGATTAATTATGATGTAAATATGCTAGCAAATTTTACAAATAAATTAAGAACTTATGGAACTTTAGAAGCTTATAAAATTTTAGAATCTAGTAAAGATTCAAACCTACCAATTGATTTAGGGCTTTGGATAGGAAAAGATTTTCAAGAAAATAATCTTGAAATACAAAGAGCACTACAAATTTTACAAGAGTATCCAAATAGAATAGATTCTGTAATAGTAGGAAACGAGGTACTTTTAAGAAAAGATATAGAACCTTTAGAATTATATGCTTATATAGATTTTATGAAAAGTTTAACACAAAAACCTATAACAACGGCAGAGACTTGGGATCAATGGGAAAAACATCCTGAATTGGCTTCTCATGTTGATTTTTTAACTATTCACATTTTACCTTATTGGGAAAAAGTTCCAATAGATAGATATAATGAATTTATAGTTGAAAAATATACTATTGTTGAACAATTATTTCCAAATAGAAAAATAGTTATTGGGGAAACTGGTTGGCCAAGTCATGGATACAATAATAATAGTGCTGTTCCAAGTATAAAAAATCAAGCACAAGCTATTCGTGGGTTTGTAAACCTTGCACATGAAAAAGCTTGGCATTATAATATTATCGAAGCATTTGACCAACCATGGAAAGGTTATGATGAAGGAAATGTAGGTCAATATTGGGGAATATTTACTACTAATCGTGCATTAAAATTCCAATTAGCTGGTGAAGTTGAGTTAAATCAATATTGGTTATATCAAATGATTGCTGCTATTATGATTGGAGCATTATTAACTATTTTTGGACTAAAAAATCAAAGAGTAAATATTAGCCATGCTTTTGCCTATGCTATTGCTGCACAAGGTATGGCATTTGGTATAGTTATGGCTGCCATTTATCCATTTGTAAATTATATGAATTTTGGTATGTGGGTTATGTGGGGTATGGGAACATTTTTGATGATTCCTCTTGTAATTATAACTTTAGCAAAAGCAAATGAACTATTTAGAAGTTCTCTTGGTGTTCCTCCCTCAAGACTTATACCATTGGATTTAAAATCACAAAATGCACCTTTAGTATCTATACATGTTCCAGCATACAAAGAAGAGCCACATGTTTTAGCTGAAACTCTGGAAAGTCTTTCAAAACTAACATATCCAAACTATGAAGTTTTAGTTATCATAAATAATACTCCAGAAGATTATTATAAAGCTCCAATAAAAGAATTATGTGCAAGATTAGGAGAAAAATTCAAATATCTAGATATTACTTGTACAGGATTTAAAGCAGGAGCTTTAAATACTGCTTTAGAATATACAGATAAAAATGCTGAGATTGTAGCTGTAATTGATGCTGATTACAAGATAGAACCTTCATGGCTTATTGATTTAGTTCCACTTTTTGATGATCCAAAAGTTGCTATTGTTCAAGCACCACAAGATCATAGAGATGGTGATGAAAGTGTGATAAAAGCTGCTATGAACGCTGAATATGCAGGTTTCTTTGATATTGGTATGGTTGATAGAAATGAAGAAAATGCGATAGTTGTCCATGGTACAATGGTTATGGTAAGACTTAATGCCATGATGGAAGTTGGAGGTTGGGGAACTGATACAATAGTTGAAGATAGTGAACTAGGTCTTAGACTTTTTGAAGCTGGATATATAGCTCACTATACAAATAGAAGATATGGTTATGGATTACTTCCTGATACAGTTGAAGCTTTTAAAACACAAAGACATAGATGGGCTTATGGAGCTATACAAATTCTTAAAAAACACTGGAGAGAATTTAAACCTAGTTCAAAAAAACTAACTCCTGCTCAAAAAAACAAATTTGTTGCTGGTTGGTTTTTCTGGTTAAGTGATGCTATGGGACCAATTATGGCAATTATGAATATAATCTGGGTTCCAGTTATAATTTTTGTAGGAGTTACAATACCTACTATTCCATTGACTATTCCTATAATTACAGCATTTATAGTAAATATTCTACATACATTTATCTTATATAGAACAAAAGTAAAAGCACGGTTTAAAGATATTTTCTTAAGTTCTATTGCTTCTATGAGTTTACAATTAATAATATTTAAAGCCGTATTTGATGGGTTTATAAAAGATGGGTTACCATTTAAAAGAACACAAAAAGGTGGAAAAGCTAAAAAAGGATCAAGTCCTATTAAATATGAGATGATTTTAGCAATTTTACTTACAACAGCATTTGTATCTTTAATATATACAAATAATACTGGGATTATAGAAATTTATGTTTTTGCTGCAACTATATTTATACAAACTATTCCTTATATTTCAGCAATCATTATGAGAATTTTAGAGTTATATTCAATAAAAAATCAGAAATCTTAAAAGATTTCTGACAAAAGAAGGCTTATGTTAGAACACTATAAGGAACTACATCTTTACATAAAAAATAAAATATCAAATAAAGATTATGCACAAGATATTTTACAAGAAACTTATACAAAAGCAATAGCTATGCAAAATACTCAAAAAATAGAAAATTCTAGAGCTTTATTATACAAAGTAGCTAAAAATGTTATTATAGATATGGCAAGAAAGAATAAAGACTTATCAGAAATTGAATTTAATGAAAACTATATAATTACCCCTGCTTTAACACCTGAAGATTTAGTAATAGAACAAGATAACCAAAAAATATTGATGAATGAGTTAAAAAAGCTTCCACCAAAGATGAAAGAAGCTTTCGTCCTTTATGCTTTAGAAGACTATACAAAAGAAGAAATAGCAGAAACTATGGGTATCTCAGTTCAAGCAGTAGAAAAACATATATCAAGAGCAAAGATTGAATTAAAAGAAAAACTAAAAAGAAAAGAGGAATACTAATGTCAAACAGAAGTATCCAAGATGAAGAATTAATAAATCAAATCAAAGCTTTACCAAAAGATTTTTTAGATGAACTAAAAAATGAAGTAAAACAAAATAGACTAAAAATAAATAAAAGAAAAAGATTTTTAAAAGTATTTTCACCACTAGCAGCTGCATGTATTTTAGTAGCATTATATGTATCAATTTTTATAGAGTTTCCAAACTATTCTCAAAAATACCAAACTTTAACTAAAATACAAAATAACATCATACTTCCTGATAACTCTAAGATATCATTAGATTCAAATACATCTATAGAAGTAAAATATTATAAAAGTAAAAGAGTTGTTGATTTATCAAATGGAAAAGCAATATTTGATGTAACTTCAAATAAAGAACAACCTTTTATAATACATACAAATAAAATAAATATTGAAGTTGTAGGTACAAAATTTGAAGTTGTAAATAATCAAAATGAACTTCAAGTAAATGTTTTAGAGGGGAGTGTAAAAGTTTTAAGAGCTGAAGGATATGATATACAATTAGCCCTTGTTACAAAAGGACAATCTCTAAAATTTGACCAAAATACAAATAAAATAAGTCAAAAATATGAGAATATAAATCAGATGTTACAATGGAGTGAAGGAAAAGTAAGTTTTAATCAAACAAATCTAAATGATGTTTTCTATGAATTTTCAAAATATCTAGATTTACAAATAACTTTTGAAAAAGAAAGAGCAAAAAGATATCAAATAAGTGGAACTTTTGATGTAAAACATTTTGATGATTTTCTAAAAGTTTTACCTGTAATACACCCTATTAAAGTTGTTAAAGAAAACAATACTATTGTTATAAAATAATATATTTAACAAATTTCAAAATTTAATGTCAGAGATAGTAAACTTTTTCGTCTTCTTTTAGTAGAGAGTAATTCTCACAATTAAACTTAGAAAAAACGAGGAGAAAAAATGCGACTATTAAAGAAATCATTAATAGCACCTAGTTTGGCACTACTTTTAGCTACAAATCTATATTCTGCTTCTTTTACAGTAAATACAAATGATGCAGTAAAGGCTATTGAAAAGATATCAGAGATTTCTAAAGTACCTTTTATAGTAGATAAAAATATTTTAAAAGGTATAACTACAAATACAATAGAAAATATTGATAATCTAGAAGAAGCTTTAAGATTAATATTTGAAGGCACAGACATAGAAGCAACTATACAAAATAACACTATAGTTATAAAAAAATTATCTTCTGTAAAAGTAATAAATGGAACTTATATACTAGATGAAGTTTCAGTTTCTGGAAATTCTTTTAAAAGTGGAAGTGCTGAAGCTGGATATTTAACTGATAATATAACAGGTGTTGGGCTTTGGGGTAAAAGAAGTTTACAAGATACACCTTACTCTATGAGTGTAATACCTCAAGAACTTATAGAAAATGTTCAAGCAAAAGATATGAATCAAATATTTAAAATGAATCCAACTACTCAAGAAACAGGACAATCTCTTACTGGATTAGGAGATGCACAATGGGTAACTATTCGTGGATTTGAAGTAAATAATCCAATTATTAATGGTATTTCATATGCAACTAAATGGGCAAGTGTACCAATGATGCAAGATATAGAAAGAGTAGAAATTATAAATGGTGCAACTGGGTTCTTATATGGTGGAGGAAGAGTAGGAGGAGCAATAAACTATATAACTAAAAAGCCAACAACAGAAGATTTAAGAAATATTACTATTGGAAGTTATGGAAATGAATCATACTATACTCACTTAGATTTAGGTGGACAATTTGATGAAAATAATACTTTTGGATATAGAGTAAATGCTTTATATCAAAATGGAAAACTACCTTCTAAAACTGATACTGAACAAAAAGCAATTAGCTTAGTATTTGATTGGAAACCAACAGATAATTTTTATACTGATATAAAATATTCTTATAAAAATTCTTTAGAAAAAGGTGGAAATTTTTATTTTAGAAGTGTATCAGACCGTAAAGCTATAGATAAAAATAAAAGTTTTAGTCCTGATTGGATACAAGATGAATTAAAATTAAATAAAGTAGAAAATAATACAAAATGGAATATTAATGATACTTTTACTTTAAGAACTAATTTAATGTATGAAAAAACAAAATCAAGAGGAAGTGATATTAATGCTAGTATTGTAGATAAAACTGTTATATCTAGCCTATCGAGTTGGGATACTTATATTTGGAAAGGAGCTTGGCAAGAAACAGAAAATTATGGAGGAAATATATATTTAGATTCAAATTTTGATACTTTAAATATAAATCATAATTTAACTTTAGGTTATTCTATGAATACAAGAAAACATCTAAAAAGAGAAGATGAAGGATTTTTTTATAGATTTGATGGAAATATCTCTTTAAATAATATGAAAAATTTATCAGAGCCTGATTGGAGTACTTTTGGTACAATAGGAACAAAATCATTAAAACCTTCTACTAAATCTGAATATAAAAATATTTTAATTGGAGATGATATAACTTTTAATGAGCAATGGAGTGCTTTGGTTGGAGGAAATTATGCAACAGTTATAAGTAAGACTTATTCTAATAATAAAAAATATGATGAGTCAAAATTGACTCCAACTTTATCTTTAATTTATAAACCTTTTGAAAATTTAACAACTTATGCTACATATATAGAGAGTTTAGAAGAGGGAACAATTGTTGGAAGTTATTACAAAAATGAAGGTGAAATTTTAAATCCATATAAAAGTAAACAATATGAGATTGGAGCAAAATATAAATTAAATGAAAATATTCTACTAAATGGTTCAATATTTCGAATAGAAAGAGCAAATGAATATGAAAAAGATACAACTCCAAAATTAACTTTAACTCAAGATGGAGAAGAAATACATCAAGGAATTGAACTTGGAGTAACTGGAAAAATTACAAATGATTTGACAATTATTGCAGGTGGAACTTTAATGGATTTAAGTTTAGAAAAAGTTGATGATAAATCATTAGAAGGTAAAAAACCAATCAATTCAGCTTCTAAAATGGCAAAATTATATGCAGAATATAATATATCTCAAATAAAAGGTTTATCAATATCTGCTGGAGCATATTATACAGGTAAGAGCTATGGAGATAGAACAAATATAGATGTAATTCCAAGTTATACTTTATATGATGCTGGATTTAGATATAAAACAAAGTTAGATAAATATCCAACAACATTTAATCTAAATGTACAAAATTTAACTGATAAAGTTTATTGGACAAGAAATAATATGATTGGTGACCCAAGAGCAGTTGCTTTTTCTATGAAAATGGAGTTTTAATACAGATATATAAAGAGAAGCTTCTCTCTTTATATCTTAAAAAACAATATAACTCTTATTTTAATTTTACTTTATAATATATAATTTTTAATTACTATACATTCATAAAACAATTCCATCTTTTGAAACAATAAAGTATCTTTTAAAGTTATAAGTAAAGATTTTTTGTAGTAAAATTTAAAACCAAACTTAAAAGGAAATATTATGGATATTTTATCAGATAAAGTCAAGTTAAAAAAAGCATTACGACAACAACAAAATGAGATAAATGACTATACAATATACAAAGCTTTAGCTCTTCAGCAAAAAGATGAAAAAAACAAAAAGGTATTTGAAAAAATAGCAAAAGAAGAAAAAACTCACTATGATTTCTGGGTAAATATCACAAAAAGACAATTAAAACCTCAATCTTTGATTATTTTATTTTATATATTTTTAGTAAAAATACTTGGAACTTCATTTACTCTAAAATTTTTAGAAAAAAGAGAAGCCGGAGCAGAAGAATTTTACAAAGAACTTTTTGAAATATATCCTGAATCAAAAATAATTTATCAACAAGAAACAGAACATGAATTTGCACTCATTGATATGTTACATGATAAAAAACTTGTTTATGCAGGAGCAATAGTTTTAGGAATGAATGATGCTTTAGTTGAATTAACAGGAACATTAAGTGGTATAGCACTTGCTTTTGATAGAAGTATTGTTGTTGGACTTACTGGACTTATTATGGGTATAGCAGCTTCTTTATCGATGGCAGGATCAGCATATCTTGAAGCAAAAGAAAATCCAAATGAACTTATAAAACCTTTGACTTATTCACTTTATACTGGTGTTTCATATATTTTGACAACAGCTATTTTAGTAGCACCATTTTTTATATTTGACTCAATTATGGAATCAATTATTTTAATGTTTATTTGTGCTTTTTTAGCAATAGTTTTATACAACTTTTATATAAGTGTTGCAAAAGATTTGAGTTTTACAAAAAGAGTTTTACAAATGTCAGCAATTACTTTTGGTGTTGCTATTATCTCATTTTTGATTGGATATTTAGTAAAACACTACTTTGGAATAGATATTTAAAAGAGAGTTAACTCTCTTTTAATCCACAGGCACAACAGGATTTAAACTTGAAGTGTTATTTAAAAAGTGTCTATGTTTTTCAAATTGATCTATAATATCTGTAATTATAGCATCTACATCATATCCATAAATATCATAAGCCTTATTTCCATCTTGTAAGAATACTTCTGCTCTTGCATATTTTTTCTGTTCTTTTGTAGGATTTACACTTTCTGGATAAGCATAACTAGGAGTATCATAATTTCTTGCTCGAACTTCATATATAAAATCAAAGTCATTTGAGTGTTCAACTCTTAATCTTGAAATAGCTTTTTCTTTATCATTTGAAACTTCAACTATCCAAGAGTGTTTTTCTAGTTCTGTTTCAACTGTATTCATAGCTTCTATTACATCTTCATTTATAAATCTTCTTGTTTCAGAAACCTTTGGGAATTCTATAATTCTACTAAGCCTTGAACTCCATGTTCCACTTATTTTTCCATGCCTTCCAGCATTCATATGATGTTTTAAGCTTTCACTCCTAATAAGTTCTAAATGCAATGCTTTATAAACTCCCCAACAAGCAATTAGCATTACTAAAGCAAAAGGTAAAGCAACTACAATAGCAGCTGATTGTAAAGCTTCAAGCCCACCAGCAACAAGCATAGCAATAGCTACAACTCCTTGTGAAATTGCCCAAAATACTCTTTGCCAAACTGGATTATTTATTTTTCCTCCACTAGATATTGTATCAACTACAAGTGACCCACTATCTGAAGATGTAACAAAAAATATTGCTACTAAAACTATTGCAAAAATTGATGTTATCGTTGAGAAAGGATAATGCTCTAAGAATTTAAAAAGTGCTATAGAAACATCACTTGAAACAGCTGTTACTAAAGTACTATATCCTTCATTTAAAATAGAATATAAAGCACTATTTCCAAAAACAGTCATCCATAAAAAAGTAAATCCAGCTGGTAAAAATAAAACTCCTACAATAAACTCTCTTATTGTTCTTCCTCTTGAAACTCTAGCTATAAACATTCCTACAAATGGCGCCCAAGATATCCACCAAGCCCAATAAAAAAGTGTCCAAGAACTCATCCAAGATGCTTTTTCTTCATATGTATATAAATTAAAAGTTTTTTGTACAACTTCAGATAAATATGTTCCAATATTTTGAACAAACGCATTTAAAAGATAAAATGTTGGTCCAGCAATAAATACAAATAAAAGTAAAAATCCAGCTAAATATACATTTAAAATTGATAATTTCTTTATTCCACTATCAAGTCCAGATACAACTGAAGCTAAAGCTATTGCACAAATAAGAACAATTAAAATAATTTGAGTATTTATCCCAACTTCTATACCAAAAACATAGTTTAATCCAGAATTTATTTGTAAAACTCCAAATCCTAAAGTTGTAGCAACACCAAATATTGTACCTAAAACTGCAATAGTATCAACACTATGACCTATTTTTCCATATATTTTATCCCCAATTAATGGATAAAGTGCAGAACGAATAGTTAAAGGAAGACCATGCCTAAATGAAAAATATGCTAGAACCAAACCAACTATTGCATATATTGCCCAAGCATTTAAACCCCAGTGAAAAAATACTATTCCCATAGCATCTTTGGCAGATTGAATACTTTGTTCCCCAACGGGTGGATTTGCATAATGAACAATAGGTTCAGCAACTCCCCAGAACATTATTCCAATACCCATTCCAGCAGAAAAAAGCATAGAAAACCAAGAGAAATCAGAATAAGAAGGTTTTGATTGATCAGGACCTAATTTAAATTTACCAAAAGGTGAAAAAGCTAAAAAAAGAGCAAAAATAGTAAAAATAGCAACACTTAACATATAAAGCCAACCAAATTTATCAGCTATAAAGCTTTTGGTGGTACTAAAAATATCCTTGGATAAGCTAGGATTGATAAAAGTAAATACAACTAATAATGTAATAAAGACGACAGCAGGTATAAAAACAGGTTTTAAAACTGTTGATTTCATAGTTCTCCTTTTCATAAAGTGAGTTCTAAAATAACAAAGCTTGTCTTAATGTTTATTTACAAGAGCCAATAAGGAGTTCTTATTTCTATATAAGCACTCTATTTCATCGACTGTTTACAAAATATAAAAATTTTATGAAGTTATATATTATTTATTCAACAATAGTATATAAATTTACTATGAGGCTATCAAAATCTGTAATTTCTGATAATTTTTTAAGCCTTTCTTTTTTAATATTTTTCCAACTCTCTTTAAATATTTCTTCAGCATATTTATCTTCATCTTTATTTATATTTTTTAAGGATTTTAACTTTCTAGTTAAAAAATTTACACTTGTAATCTCATTTACAATTGGTCCATTATTGTTGCTACTATCATAACCTATTAATTCAAAATTAGAATTTTTATATCTAAATATATAGCTCCAATAACCATATCTACCATGTCCATAATCTATAAATAAATTTCCTTTGTCAATATATATACATAAATCTGGAGGGAAATATACTCCTCCATCTTCATTTTCAGAAGAAAAACAATCATAATTACTTATAACAACTTCATAATAATCTTTTTTATTTAAAGCAATAATAATCCCTCTTCTATTTCTATCAACTACTCCAACATGATCAACTTCTATCATATTATTTTCATCTGTTCCTTTTATTATAAGGACAATATCTTCCAAACCATCTTTATTTAAGTCACCTACTAATTTATCATATAAGACATATCCTTTAGGAATAAATTCAAATGGGTCTTTTGATTTAGTTGGTGTTATTACAATAGTATCTGAACTTATAACTTCTTTTTCTATACTATTTGCATATAAAAATATAACTGGTAGAAATAGTAAAAATATCTTTTTCATAGTTTAATATAAAGCCTTTTCAATCATATTTATAATGTTTTATATCACAACTATTTGTAGCTTCTTCAACTAATAATTTTCCTATCTCAGCATAGGCATGTACAAATTTTTTTATTTTTAAATCCGCCAATAAATGTTTTTCATCTAAAGATTCATATTTTAAAATAATATTTGCATCTGGATAATATTTTAATAAAGCATCACAAATAAGTATTTTATCATATGTTTCATTTATAGTCATAATAATACTAGAAGTTTTTTCAACTCTCAAAGCTTCTAAAACTGACTCTTTTTCTAAATTACCAAAATAAGCTCTATATCCAAGTTTTGTAGCTAATTGTACTTGTCGTAAATCATTTGAAACAATCACAAAATTCATATTTCTATCTTCTAAATCTTTTGCTACAACTCTTCCTAAAATAGAAAACCCACAAACTATAATATGATTTCTAGCTTCTATAGGTTCAATATTATCTGATTCATATAAATCTGTTGCTAATGCACCAGATATTTTATATATATTATTTAAGAAAAATGGTGTAAGAATCATTGACATTACAGAAATCAATACTAAAAAGTTTGCTGTTTCATATGGCATTACTCCTTGATTTGAAGCTAAAGTAAAAATAGCAAATGAGAACTCTCCTACTTGACATAGAGCAATAGCAGTTTTAATAGCTGTATTTTTATCTGATTTTCTTCTTATAATTATATATACAGCTAGTGCTTTTAATAGCATTACAAGTAGAAATAGCCCTATTACAATATGTATATTTTGTAAAAAATATATTATATCTATCTTTACTCCAACTGTAAAAAAGAATGTTCCTAAAAGTAAATCTTTTAAATTTACAATATCTGATTCAACTTTTATTTTAAATTTTGTATCAGCTATTATCATTCCAGCTAAAAAAGCTCCTAATGAATATGTAAATCCTAAATATTCAGCTAAAAGAGATGCCCCTATAACTATTGATAAAACTGCACCTATAAAAAGCTCTTCTAATCTAGTATCTGCTGAAAATCTAAGTAACCAAGTAATGATTTTTTTACCAAAAATAAACATAAAAAATAAGATTACAGCTGCACTAATAGCCGTTTTTAATAAAACTTCTGAAATTGATAAAGTATCATTTGTTAAAAATGATATTAAAAGTAAGATTGGTATTACTGCTAAATCTTGAAAAATCAATATTGCTGTACTTCTTTCACCATATGGTGTATAAATATCTTTGGACTGTTTTAAATATGGTAAAACAATAGCTGTTGATGATAATGAAAAAGCCAATGAAACTATTAAAGATACTTCTGTACTTAAATGAAAAACAAAATATGCTACTACAAATATTAAAATTGCACTTATTGCTACTTGTAAGAAACCATTTAAAAGTAATATTTCTTTCATCTTTTTTATTTTATCAATACTTATTTCAAGTCCAATAGTAAACATCAAAAATACAATACCAAACTCTGATATCGTATCAAGAGAGTCCATATTTGCACCCTTAAAATGAAAACCATAAGATAAAATAATTCCAGTTAAAATATACCCAATAATTTGAGATATCCCGAATCTTTTTAATATAATATTTAAAACTGTAGCTAAAAAAATAGCTAAAAACAGAGTCATTAAGAAGTGGTCCATGATAATTCTTTATATAAGATTGTGGGATTATATCAATATTTTTTTAAAAAAATTAAATTTTTTAAAGAATTTTCCTCATTATTTGTTACAAATTCTAAAGAGTTGTCTAATTTTTCTAAAAACTCAAAATTTGTAGCATATTTTTTAAATATATCTATTAAAAAATCACTACTCAAAAATGGATCATTTAAACAAGCAAGTACAATAGAACCTTCTTTTGTAAGTAAATCTAGTTTTTTTATAATCTTTTCATAATCTTTTGAAGCTACAAAAGAGTTTTTTTGAAAAGATGGTGGATCAATAATTACTATATCAAAAGGAGCATCTTTTTTTATTGTTGATATAGATTTTAGTATATTATATGGTAAAAACTTTACTATTTTTGTATCAAGATTGTTTATTCTATGATTTTCTCTTCCTATACTTAAACTTGGTTTTGACATATCTACATTTACAACTTTTAAAGCATCACCATATATTGCTGAAACACTAAAAGCACAAGTATATGAAAAAAGATTTAATACACTTTTACCTTTTGATATAGATTTTATATACTCTCTTCCTCTTTTCATATCAAAGAATAATCCAATATTTCTATTTTTGAAATTTATGTTATATTTTAAACCATTTTCAATAGCAATAAAGTTATCTGGAACTTCACCAAAAATCACTTCATAAAAATCATCATCTTTATATCTTCTTTGTACTACAAAATTTGAAAAATTACAAGTATTTGCGATATCTTCTAAAATTAAGATAAGACTATTCTCTTTTTGACTACTTTCAAAAAAAATGGCAAAAAGAGTATCATTTAAACTATCAACTGTTAGATAAGAAAAATCTTTATAAAAATTCCCTCTTCCATGAAAAACTCTTTTTATCTCTTGATTTTTATTTTTTAAATTATCTAAAATTATATTTTTTAACTCTATTTCATTCATAAGGCGAATTATACACAATTTTTTTACAATCATTACACGATTATTATATAAATTTCCACGATTTTTTCACATTTAAAAAAGGTTTAGCAGTGCTTTTTAATTCATATGAATTTTTATTGATATTTTTACCATTAACTTTAATTTTATATTTTTATTTAAATTCTCTAAAATTAATAACTTTAAGTAAAACAATACTTGTATTTGCAAGTTTATTTTTCTACTCATGGTGGAATCCTATTTATCTTCCTTTAATATTAGGAAGTATGATTTTCAATTTTTATGTAGGAAAATCTTTAGGTAGAAAATCCAATAAATCTATGCTAACTTTTGGAATAATAGGTAATGTTGCTCTTTTAGGATATTTTAAATACGCTGATTTCTTTATAGTAAATTTTAACTGGGCTTTTAATAAAGATGTTCCTTTACTTCATTTAGCATTACCTTTAGCAATTAGTTACTTTACTTTTCAACAAATTGCATTTTTAGTTGATAATTATAGAGGTGAAGTAAAAGAGTTTAGTTTTTTAAATTACTCACTTTTTATTACATTTTTTCCACAACTTTTAATGGGACCAATAGTTCATCATAAAGAGATGATGCCTCAATTTGCTCTAAAATGGCGAAGTTATATAAAATGGGAAAACATATCTTTAGGACTTTTTATATTTGCAATAGGATTAGCAAAAAAAACTTTAATTGGAGATCCTCTTACAGATTATGCACAATATGGTTTTGATAATGCTCAAAAACTAACAATGATAGAAGCTTGGTATGCTTCAACTTCTTATGTTCTATCATACTATTTTGACCTTTCTGGATATGCTGATATGGCAATAGGAATTGCAAAAATGTTTAATATTGACTTACCAAAAAACTTCAATAGCCCATATAAAGCAAGAAATTTTGCTGATTACTGGAGAAGATGGCATATAACTTTGAGTAGATTTTTAGGAGATTATATATATAAAAGTTTAGGTGGGAATAAAAATGTAATTTGGATTATCTACTTAAATATTATGATTACATTTTTTGTATCTGGATTTTGGCATGGAGCTGGCTGGACTTTTATAGTTTGGGGATTATTAAATGGTCTTTTTGTAGTTTTTGCACATATGATGAAAAAAGCAAATTTACAGATGAATTTCTATGTAGCTTGGTTTTTAATGTTTGTAGGACTTATAGTTACAAGAACTCTATTTGTAGCAAAAGATTTTAATGATGCTTGGTATGTAACAAAAACTCTCTTTGATTTTACAAATTTAAAATTTAGTGAACTCTATCATATCGATGTAACATTTCAAGGTTTCTATATACTTTTAGGGCTTATTTTAGCTTTAGGATTTAAAAATAGTGCACAAATTGCAGAAAATTTTAAACCAAATTTAAAATATACTTTATATACAGCAATTCTAATATCTGCTTCTCTTTTTACTTTTTCAAGTGCAAAAGAATTTTTATATTTTCAATTTTAAGGCTAAAGATGAAAAAACATCAAAGATTTATATTTTTAACAATTTTATTTACTTTTATTCTATTTTCAATTGGCTTATTTATCAGATACATAATTGATCCAGTGGGAATAAATAATAAATTTGATATAGGTTTAAGAAAAGATACAGCCTTAGCATATAGAACACAAAAATATGTAGAATTGAATGAATTAAAACCAAATACAATTCTTTTAGGTGGAAGTAGAGTTCACTATTTAAATCCAAAAGATATAGAAAAATATACTCAAGACAAAGTATATAATTTAGGTTTACAATTTGCAACTTTAGAAGAGCAATACTATTTTTTAAAACATTCTTTAGAAAATTTACCTATACATAATGTTATTATTGGACTAAATTTTTATACTTTTAATGATGATTTAAAAGAAAATGGAAGCGATTTTAATAAAGATATTTTTGACCATGGATTTAACTTTTTTTACCAAGTAAAACACTATTTAGAAGTACCTGTATTCAAATATCTAAAATATGTTATTCCAAATAATGATAGAAATTTATTTTATGAAAATGGTGCTATAACTTTATATCATCAAGAAAAAGTTATAAAAAACAATAATAAAGAACATATGTGGAAAGGAACTCTAAATTACTATAAAAAAGTATATAAAGATTTTCACGTTTTAGGAGAAAAAAACTTTGATTATTACAAAAAAATGGTTGAATTATGTAATCAATATAATGTAAAACTAAAAGTATTTACTACAGCGATTCATACTTCTCAATTAAAACTTATAGAAGAAGAAAATAAACTTGATATCTTTGATAAATGGAAAAATGAAATAGCACAAATATTCCCTTATTGGGATTTTATGACAGATAATAGTATAACAGAAGATGATGATAATTTTATAGATTCATCTCATATTAAACAAGAATTTGGAAGCTTATATTTTGCAAAGATTTTTGAAGATTTTGATATAGATATTCCAGAAGATTTTGGAATATTTATAGAATAAATTAGGGCAAAGCCCTAATTTTATTTTGCAATTTTATCTACAAATTTACTAACTGGTGTTACAAGTCTTTGTAATAACATACTTACTAATATAAATGTTACTAACCAAGCAAGAACTGCAGCCCAAGCAGGTAAATATACAAAGAAGATATCATATTTTGCCATAAGTGGCCAGTGAATCAAATATACTTCATAAGAATAAACACCATACATTGTTAAGAATTTACTATCAACTTTTTTAAGTACAAATATAACAATAAATGCCATCATTATAACTATTGACATTATTTGTTCTACAAAGAAACCTTGTCCTAAAATTGATTTTAGAGCTGGCCAAGAGTTTGCACCTGTTCTTTGTGATACATAAAATACTATTACAAACATAATTGCCATAATGATATATCTCATATCAATTGAGTTATCTCTAAAGTTTTTTACAAAATTTACAAATTTATTCTCTTGTCCTTCTTTTACTTGTAAAAGCCAAGCCGCAACAATACCCATAGAAAATGCTACTGTATGAAGTCTATGTAACCAATTACTTCCTAAATCAAAAATATTAAATGTACCAATAATTGTTGCAATAACAGCTAATATAAGTGCTGTTAACCATGGTCTATCTTTGAAAAAGAATAATGGATATAAAAGATAAAACATTATCATCCAAGTAATATACCAAAATGGAGAGTTTACATCACCAAATCCATCAGCAGTAGGGAAAAAACCAAGCATTGATTTTATTACATATCCAATAGAATAAGTTTTATCCATAAAAATAGCATCAGCAATAAACATAATAATTAAAGCTATCCAGAAAGGAATAAATATTTTTATAACTCTTTTTTTATAAAAATCAATAGCTTTCATTGGTCTTTTTAACATACCAACTGTTAGCCCAAATCCAGACATAAATAAAAATAAATCAACTCCAACACCAGCAATAATTGAAAGTGGGAATAAAAACTCACTATTTGTAACTTTCATATATGCAAAGTGTGCAAAAACAACAGTTAAAATACCTAAACCTTTTAACTCATTTGTAACAGATATTGGAAAAACATCATTATGGTTTGATTCTTTTAATGTTGTAAATAAAACTAAAATTATTGCAGCAATAACAACATAAGTAGATAACTGAACACCTGTTAGAGCAACAACATCATTTGTTAGTGTAATAGGACCTATACTCAATAAACACCCCTAATATTTAAATTTAAACTATTTAAGTTTGGGGCGATTTTATCTAAAATTTAATTAATAGAAAGTAAATAAATTTTTATACATTTATCTAAAAAGAAGCATAGTTATGTTATTTTTCCATAAAAATACCGCTAGGAAAATTATGAAAAAATTATTTATTGTTTTATTTTTATTTTCTAATATACTATTTGCAAATATAGGAAATATTACTTTATTAGAAGGTGAAGCTTTTGTAAAAAGAGATAATAACTCTATTAAATTAAATTTTGGAGATATTATAAAAAATAAAGATATTATAGAGGCAAAAGTCAACTCAAAAGTTAAAATAACTTTTATTGATAATACTATTGTAACTATAGGAAAAGAGTCTATTTTAAAAATAGATGATTATTATTATTCAGATGCTGATAAAGATGGTGCAAAAACTGAATTTAGTATTCCAAAAGGTGCTTTTCATACTATAACTGGGCAAATTGGAAAAGTAAATCCTACAAAATTTAAATTAAAAACAAAAAATGCAACTATTGGAATTAGAGGTACAGAATTTTATGGTGATGAAAATAGAATCATATGTACACAAGGTGCTATAACAGTATTCTCAAATGGTATTTTAGTTGATGTTTTAGCAGGAAAATATACAAATGTTTTTGATAATCAACAGCCAAGTAATGCTCAAACACTTCAAAATAATATCTTAGATGAGATAGAAGAAAAGTTAAATACTAATAATCCAAATAAAATAAATCTTGATAATTTTAATAATAATCCAAGTTCACCTTTAGCTTTAAATGAACAAACAGATATTCAAGAGCATTTTGATGACCAAAACTCTTGGGGAGATTGGGATACAAATTTATTAGCATTAAATGATGAAAAGAATAATGCAAAAACAAATAAAGTGTTACAAAATAAAATTAATGATATTAGAGTTGATCCAAATCCAATTGATCCAAATCCAATTGATCCAAATCCAATTGATCCAAATCCAATTGATCCAAATCCAATTGATCCAAATCCAATTGATCCAAATCCAATTGATCCAAATTCTATAATGACAGATTCAAATTATATTCAAGGATTAATAGAAAATAGTGATATTACTAATTTAAATTTTAGTGGAGGAGTATATGGATTAAATACAACAGGTAATATAAGTTTTAATTTATCTATAGGAGGAGGAATTAGTAGCATAGAAGGGAATTTTAATATTGGTCAATATACAGCTAATTTTGGAGGAGAAGTAACACCATATGGTTTTAGTACTACTGGTGATGGATATGGTTATTCTGGTGGTATTAGTGCTATTGTAAATGGGAACTTCTATGGAAGTGAAATGAATAAAGTATTAGGAACAATAGATATAGATGATAATGGCAATATAATCAATAGTTCATTTGATGCATCAAAGTAATAATAAGAAAAAATATGAAAAATAAATTATTAAAAAAACTCCCTTATCTTTTTATCTTAAGTAATATTCTTTTAGCAAATGAAAATTATTCAAATGAACATTTCCAAAAAGCTATTGAAAGTTATCAAAATAGGCTATTTCAAGATAGTTATATATTACTTCAACAATATACAAAAGAAAATAAGCTTTCATCTGATACAACTTTTATACTTGCAAGAAGTGCTTATGAAATAGGTAAATTTTCAGAAGCTTTATCTTTATATAAAAATATGCTAAAAGAAAACCCAAAGAATAATAGAATAAAACTAGAACTTGCTCAAACATATTTTCAACTAAAACAATATGAAGAAGCAAGAATTTTATATGAAGAAGTTTTAAAAGAGCCAACTTTACCTGAAAATGTTAAAAAAAATATAGAATTAACTCTAAATTCACTTAATAACAAATCTCAGAAAAACTTTATAAAAACAACTTTAAGCTTTGGATATGGGTTTGATTCTAATGTAAATAATAATTCAAATGATGATCTTGTATATTGGGGGAATATCCCTTTAAGTATTGAAGATAAAAAAAGTGATCAGGTTAGTGAATATATTTTATCTTTAAATCACACTTATAAAATAAAAGATAATTTAACATTAAACAATAAGTTTTCTGGTTATATGCAAAAATATAATCATGAAAAATACAATGATTTAAGTTTAGTAGTTTTTGGAACAGCACTTTCATATTATTCACAAAAATCAAAATTATCTTTAGCTTTTGATTATAACTATGTTTGGTTGGATAATAGCTCATATTTAAGTAATTATATTTTAACTCCATCTTTTGATTATCAAATTGATGCAAATTTATTATATAAATCAAAAATAAAAATTATAAAAAAAGATTTTAAACAAAATCAGTATGAATTTAGAGATTCTACTTACTATGAGTTACAAAATACACTTGTATTACTTACACAAAATTTTGGTATGAATAGCTTTAGCTTAAATTTTGGAACAGATGATAAAGATGATGGAAAACACTATAATGTAGATAAGGACTTCATAAGTCTAAAATATGATAATATGTATCCACTTACAAAAAATACTATTTTAATAAATGGTATTGAACTATACAAAGATATTTATAAAGAGAATGAGCCACTTCTCTATAAAGACAAAAGACAAAATGATAAGATAATTTATGACTTAGGAATTCTTCACTCTATAAATAAAAACTTATCTATTGGAGCAAATTTTAGATATATAAATAACCAATCAAATCAAAATATTTATGAATATGATAAATATGTAGTAAAATCAAATATTTACTACTCATTTTAATTTTTTAAGATTTTGTACTATGTTCATAAACTCCATCAAAGTTTTTTGGTGGAGTTTTAATAAATTCTTCACATCTTTGAATATATATTTTATATATTTTTTTACTTATTTTACTATTTATATTCTCTAATTTTTTGAAAATTTCCAAAGCTTCTACGAAATCTGAATTTTTATATAAATCTATAGCTCTATGATAAAGTTCTAATTCATCTTTTAAATCATAATTTATATCTTTATATCCTAAAACTTGCCAAATTTCAACTGGCTCATTTTTCCCTTTTACCATTACAAAATCTAAAAACCTAAGTGTATATTCTTCTTTTAATTTATCTTTTGTAAAGTTTGTAATATTTAACTTTGAACCATAATATTTACATAAACTTTCAACCCTACTTCCTAAATTTATACTGTCTCCAATAACAGTATAATCACTTCGTAAACTACTTCCCATTTCACCTACAATTACTTCTCCAGTATTTAGTCCTATTCCTATATCAATTTGTGGTAAATTCTCTTTTTTTAGTTCAAGATTTAGTTTTTCTAATTCTTTTAGTTGTTCTAGTGAAGCTTTTAGAGCCATATCAGCATGATTTTTTATATCTATTGGAGCATTCCAATATGCCATAATAGCATCTCCGATAAATTTATCTATTGTTCCTTGATATTTAATAATAATCTCACTCATAGGCTCCATATATCTATTTAAAAACTTTATTAAATCTTTTGCATTAAGTTGTTCTGAAATATTTGTAAAACCTCTAATATCACTAAAAAATATAGTAACTTCTTTATTTTTAGCACTAAACTCATCTTTATTACTATTTTTTAAAATATCTTCCATAACACTTTTTGAAACTTTTGAAGCAAACTTTGCTTTTACAGCTTTTTCACTTCTTATATTGTAAAAATAGTCAAAAATCAAAGATAAAATAGCACCAAAAACTATGGCTAGAAAAGGAAATACTATATTTATAGCAACTCCAAAATTAAAAAGAAGCTTGTAACTTGCTACTAAAAAAGAAAATATAAATATAAAAAATACAATAGGTTTTAGATAAAAATGACTATAGGTTATAAAAATAACAATAAGAAAAGATAATAAAAATATTAAAACAATATTTACACCATCTAAATATGAAGCTTTATGTATAAAATCACCTTCCAAAATATTATCTATAATATTTGCATGTACCTCAACACCAGGAAAAACAGACTCAAAAGGTGTTGCTCTCAAATCAAACAATCCAGCTGCGCTCGTTCCAAAAAGTGCTATTTTATTCTCTATATCTTCAATATTAAAGTTATTTTCATATATATCTTTTGCACTAAAATATTTAAAACTCTTCTCAGCCCCACGATAGTTTATAAACATTCTTCCAAATCTATCTGTTGGTATTACAATATCATCTAGAACTATATTAGAAACACCATTTTCATCATAATTTATAAAAACTCTTTGAGTATCATTTAAAACTCTAATCATCTCTAAGGCTAAAGATGGATACAAAATATCATCAAAAGATATAAAAAGTGGCACACTTCGTATAACTCCACTCTCATCTGGAATAATATTAAAAAAGCCACTTGAATATGCACTATTTTGTAAGATTGGAAGATTTAAAACGGTACCCTTTGCTTCTATTATAAAATTTTCATCATTTTGTCTATTCTTTTCAACAAAAACTGCTGGAATTGATGGCTCTTGTTTACTACTATTATTTAATAAATCAAAACTATATCCTAAAATAACAGGTGAATTTTCTATAGTTTTTGAAAACTCTAAATCATAATCTTCTAAAGTAGCATTAATATTTAGTTTTTTAGCTATTTTTATTGGGGAAGTTCTATCCTCTTCTGCAAAAACAATATCCATTCCAACAACAGAAATATTTGATAAAGTTAGATTTTCTATAATCTTTGATAATTTATCTCTACTCCAAGGCCATTGACCAAAAGCTTTTATAGAAGCTTCATCTATATCTATTATTACTACATTTTGGCTAGTAGGTATCTCTCCTCTAAATAAAAAGTATGAATCTCTTATCCTATTATCAAAAGAGTCCAGTAAATTTGGAAAAAAAATATATATAAAAGTTAAGAAAACTGATACAAAAAGAGATAAAGAAGAGTAAATAAAGAATTTTATAAAATTTATTTTAAACATCTAACTGCTCTTGTAAAAGTTCTGTTTTACAATACTCTTTTAAAGCATTACTATTTTTAAAGAACTCTAGTAAATCCCCATCTATTTCACCATCTTTTACCATAAAATCTAATATTTTAAATACTTCACTTAATTTTTTTATTCCTTTATATGGTCTATCAATAGAAGTTAATGCTTCAAAAATATCTGCTAAGATTAGAATCCTATCTTCTAATACCAAATCTTCTGAACTTAAACCTCTTGGATAACCTTTTCCATTTAATTTTTCATGGTGATTTATAGCTATGTGTGTAATATTTGAGTATTTTTTAGGAAAAGGCAAAGCACTTAACATATCATAAGATAGTTTTGCATGAGAGTTCATAATATCTTTCTCTTCTAAAGTTAAAGTTCCTTTTCTAATAGATAAGTTATATATCTCATCTGCATTTAAAAGTTTTTCTTCTTGATTGTTTAAAATATAGATATATGAAGATAATTTTTCAACTCTTTTTATACTTTCATCACTCATAAACTCTCCACCTTTATTTGATGTATTTATAAAATCTAAATCATCTTCAATAGCCTTTAGTTTAGTTTGATACTCTTCTTTACTTATTTTGTCTTCTAAGAACTCTATTTTTAAATCTCTTTTTATTACTTCAACTCTTAATTTAATTAATTCAAAACCATCTAGTAATTTTTGAAGTTTTGTTGATTTGTCAATTACCCATTCAGGAATAGAGATTTTTCCAACATCATGAAGCTTGGCAGCTAGTTCTATCTCTTTTAAATCATTTTTTGAATAAACAGTATTTTTATATATTGTATCATCAGCACTTATTGATTTTGCAATTAATGGAGCTAACTTTGACATCTTTGTAATATGAGTAGAAGTATGTCTTGATTTTGCATCAATAGCATTTGCAATAGCACTTACAAATGCTTCTAAAAACTCTTCCAAACTAGCAATCAATCTTGTATTTGTTAAAGCCATTGCTGCTTGAAAAGATAAAGCTTTTAAGATTTTTTCGTCATCAGAAGTGAAAAAGCTATTTTTCTCTTTTATATTTTTATTTATTAATTGAATTACACCTATTACATCATTTTCATGATTTACTAAAGGAATAACCAACATAGATTTTGAACAGTAGTTTGTAGTGTTATCAAACTTTTTTGTACCTTCAAAATTATACTCTGTTGAGTTGTAAACATCTTGAATATTTATTATCTTATTATCCAAAGCACTAACAACAGCAACCATTTCTCTATTTTGTTTACCATTTTCTAAATATAAAGGTAGAGAGTTCCAAGATATTTTTTGTTCTTTTGTTCCTAAAAAGACATTTAGACTATTATTTTGAACTACTTTAAAATCAAGATATTTTTTATCTTCACTTATTAAATATAGTGTTCCTGCATCACTTTTTGTAAGATCTCTAATCAAAGTTAAAATCATCTCATATAATTGCTCTTTATCTTGTTCACTTGCTAGTTTTAAATTTATATCCATAAATCTATCAAATATTTCAATATCCTGAATAGTAGAAGTAACTTTTAAACTATTTATATCTACTATATCCCCATCTTCTAAAACTTTACCACCATTTTTTAAAATACCTAACTCTTGGATTTGCTCTTTTATCTCTGTAATGTATTCATATTTTAAGTGATATAAATATATTTGAATATCATCTCTTTTCAAATTTATAAGAGTGCTATTTAAACTATTTGGTGTTAAATGTCTGCTAATATCTGATAATTTTTGTAATCTATTTGGAAAAGAACATTCAATAAAAAGTGCTTTTATACTTAAATCATTATTTAGGTACTCAACTATATTATCATTGATAAAAGTATCTCCACTTATTAAATAGCTTTTTTTAGCCCTTGTAACAATAAATCCAAAAGCACCATCTATATGGTTTGCATTAATTGGCTTAATTGTATGTTTATCAATAATAATTTCTTCATCTTCTTTTATCTCTTTAAAAATAAGGCTATTTTGATTACTATTTAATAGTTTTATATTTGAAAAATCTGGCCAAATTTGATTATTAAATATACTATTTTTTAAAACTTCCAAAGTTTTAGCTGAACCATATATTGTAAGAGGAGTAACTCTATCTTCGAAATAATTATCTAACATAAAAGGAATATCAGAAATATGATCTAAATGAGAATGAGTTAAAAAAATATGATTTATTTGAAATGAGTTTTTTTCTAATGAGTTGATTATATTTCCAGCATCAATAACTATATGTTTAGAGATTTGAAATGAAGTAGTTCCACTATTTTTTGATTTACTTCCACTACTTCCTAATACTTTAATACAATTCATAAAACTTTCCTTATTTTGTTATATTATATTATAACAAAACAAGGCTATAGTTTTAAATTATTTTTCTACAAACTCTTTAATTCTATTGATTCCATCAACTATTGCTTCCATAGATGTAGCAAAAGATAATCTTACATATCCTTCCATACCAAAAGCAAGTCCAGGCACAAGTGCAACTCCAGTTTGTTCCATCAAATCAGCACAAAACTTCATAGAGTCATTACTAAATTTTTTAATATTGATAAATAGATAAAAAGCACCATCAGGATCATAACAAGATAGATTTTTTATATCATTTATAGCTTTTACTGCATAATCTTTTCTTTTTTCAAATTCAACTCTCATCATCTCAATATCTTTATCTGCATCACCTTCTAAAGCTGGTATTGCCGCATATTGAGTTATAGAGTTAATATTTGAAGTAGCTTGTCCTTGAAGTTTTGACATAGCCTTTGCAAGTTTTGGATCAGGACAAGCGACATAACCAAATCTCCATCCTGTCATAGCTACAGATTTACTTAATCCATTTATTGTTACAGTTCTATTGTACATATCTTCACTAACTTGAGCTGTTGCTGTGAATTTTTTACCTTTATAAATTAGTTTTTCATACATTTCATCAGATAAAATTATGATATTAGTACCTTTTAAAACTTCACCAATCTCTAATAATTCTTCTTTTGAGTAAATTGAACCAGTTGGATTTGATGGAGAATTTAGCATTAAAATTTTTGTTTTTGGTGTAATTGCAGCTTTTAATTGATCAGCCGTTATTTTAAATTCAGTTGATTCATCTGTTTCTATAAAAATAGGTTTACCACCTGAATATATAACTAATTCTGGATAAGTAACCCAATAAGGAGATGGTATAATAACCTCATCACCATCATCAATTAAAGCTTGACAAAGATTAAAAAGTGAATGCTTTGCCCCATTACTTATAACAATCCCTTCTAACTTATAATCTAAATTGTGGTCTTTTTTTAACTTATTAATAATTGCTTGTTTAGTAGGTTTTATACCTTCAACAGCGGTATATTTTGTTTTTCCTTCATTTATTGCCTTAATAGCTGCATCTTTTACAACTTGTGGCGTATCAAAATCAGGTTCACCTGCACTAAAACTTAAGATATCTTTACCTTGTGCTTTTAACTCATTTGCTAAAGCTGTTATTGACAAAGTAAGTGAAGGAGATAATTTCTCCATTCTATTTGCAATTTTCATAATAGTTTTCCTCAATTAAATTATCATTACACTTGTGGTATAATCATTGGATTTTATCGAATTTTTACTTAAAGGTTTTGAATGGATTTTGAAATAGAGATAAATAACACTATAGTAAAAGTCGAACTAGAAAATAGAAATAATATTAAGCACTGTTATTTAAGAATTTTAAAACAAAATCTTATACAAATTAAAGCAAATAGATATTTTACTTTAAATGATGCAAAAATCCTAGTACAAAATAGAAAAAAATGGTTAGAAGAAAATCTACAAAAAGTAAAAGAAAAATCCTTAAGTGAAGATGAATTTTTATTGTTTGGTAAAAAAGAAAAAATAGACAATTTCAATATAAAGAATCTTGATATTTTCTATAAAAATGAGATACAAAAACATATTCCTAGCTTAGTTGAAAAGTATTCAAATATTATGCAACTATATCCTACAAAAATATCTTACAGAAAAAATAAACGAACTTGGGGTTCTTGTAATTATAAAAATGAATTAAATTTTAATATTTTACTTATGAAGTATCCACTTTTTATAGCTGAATATATAGTCGTTCATGAGTTAGCGCATATAAAACATAAAAATCATTCTAGAGATTTTTGGAATTTAGTAGAAAAATATTCTCCAAATTACAAAGAGATAGAAAAGATATTTAAGACTCTTTTATAATAATTCTTATATCTTCAAATTTTTTAAAAAGTTTTTCATCTAAAGCTTTATTTTCAAATATTCCAAAAGCTCTTTCATCATATTTTTCACTACTTTCATTAACACTTTTTTTTGTTCTTTCTACACTATTTGATACAAAAAATGATATCTGAGTAATATTATTCAAATTTGAAGATTTTAAAAGTGATAAGATATCTCTTTTTGCATATTCAAATTCTACTTTAAATACCTGATGAGTTAATACAAAAATAAGTGTATCATTTTTTACATATGCAAATTTTATTCCACTTTTTAATTTTAAAGGTAGTATATTTACAAATCTTTTTATTTCTAAAAAGGTGTTAATTTTATCAAAACTAGGAGTATTCTGGATATGAGTAAGTATTTCATTAATTTTTTTCATTCGCTAATTATAGCAGGAGTTTTATTTAGTTTTAGTGGTTGTGGTTATAAAGCTGATCCAGTTTATTCTCCAAATGATAAACAAGAAACAAAACAACAATGATTTATGATTATATAATTATTGGAGCAGGAATTGCTGGTTTAAATGCTGCACGATTAATCCCAAAAGATAAAAGAGTTTTAATTCTTTGTAAAATGTCAACTTGGAATTCAAATACATTTTGGGCTCAAGGTGGAATAGCTAGTGCTGTTGATGAAAGTGATATTCCTATGCACATAAAAGATACACTTGAAGCTGGTGCAAATTACAATGATAAAAATGCAGTTGAACTTCTAAGTAGTGCATCAATACCAGCAATAAAAGAGCTTATAAATGCTGGAATGAAATTTGATTTAAATACAGATGGTTCTTTAGCATATACAAAAGAAGCTGCTCATAGTAGAAATAGAATTTTACATGCTTGTGGAGATGCAACAGGAAGAGAGATACATCTTTTCTTACTTGAACACTGTCCTCATGAAATTATAACTTCTGCTGTAGCTTGTGATTTATTAATAAAAGATGATATTTGTTATGGAGTTCAATACTTTATAAAAAATGAACAAAAAGTATTATTTGCACATAATACTATAATAGCAAGTGGTGGGTTTGGTTCAATTTATAAATACCATACAAATTCAACTGCAAATGCAGGAGAAATGCAAGGATTAGCTGTCTTAAAAAATCTTCCATTAAAAGATATGGAGATGACACAGTTTCATCCAACAGTTTTAAAAGGTACAACATTTGCACGAAAACCTCTTTTAAGTGAAGCTTTAAGAGGAGAAGGTGCTTTTATAGTTGATGAAAATAATAAAAGATTTCTATTTAATTATCATAAAGATGGAGAACTAGCACCACGAGATATAGTAAGTCGTTCAATATTTGATTATCATAAAAAAACAGGTTTAAAAGTATATTTATCATTTGAAAAATTTGAAAAAAGAGCATTTAAACAAAGATTCCCCAATATATATGAAAATATAAAAGATTTAGGATATGACTTACCTTTTGAAAAAGTTCCAATAAGTCCAGCTTTCCATTATGCTATGGGAGGAATACAAACAGAACAAAATGGCTTAATAAAAGGCTTTAAAAATCTTTATGCAATAGGTGAAGTTGCTTGTACTGGAGTTCATGGAGCAAATAGATTAGCTTCAAATTCTCTATTAGAAGGATTGGTTTTTTCAAAACTAGCAGTTGAAAATTCTTTAAAAGAAAACTTTAAAATAGATATAAAAAATTTTGATAAAGAAATTCTAAATTATACAAGAACTACTGAAATTGATAAAGAAATCAAAGATGGTTTAAGAAAAATCATGTGGAATTGTGCTGGAATTGTAAGAGAAAAATCTGAGTTAAAACAAGGCTTAGAGCAAATTGAAGAATTCTTGAAAAAAGATATTGGTAGACTTGTATATTTAAGACTTTTATGTGCAAAAGAGGTTTTAAAATCTGCAATAAAAAGAGAAAAATCATTAGGTGCACATTTTATAAAAGAAGATTAAAAAGAGTTTTTAGATAAAATACACGATTAAAAAGTGTAAAAGAAAGGTTAAATTTATATGAAACATGTACCAATAGTAGTGTTAGATTTCGGTAGTCAATACACACAAATTATTGCTAGGAAGCTAAGAGAAAGTGGAGTTTACTCTGAAATTGTTCCTTATAGTGAGCCAATTGGTGAAATTATGGCAAGAACTCCAAAAGGAATTATCCTTTCAGGTGGTCCAGCTTCAGTTTATGCTGTTGATTCTTATCATCCTGATACTACAATTTTTGATTTAGGTTTACCTATTTTAGGAATTTGTTATGGTATGCAACTAATTGCTCAACATTTTGGAGGAAGTGTAGTTCCAGCATCAAGCCACGAATATGGAAAAGCTAAATTAGATTTTGTTGGAGAAAATCCAATATTTAAAGATACTCCAAATGGGCAAACAGTTTGGATGAGTCATGGAGATAGAGTTGAATCAATTCCACAAGGTTTTGAAAAAATAGCAACAAGTGAAAACTCTCCTTATGCAGCAATAGCAGATACAAATAGAAATATTTATGCTTTCCAGTTTCATCCAGAAGTTTATCACTCTGAAGAAGGAAGCAAACTTCTAAAAAACTTTGCAAAATATATTTGTGGTTGCGAAAGTACTTGGAATATGGGAAGTTTTGCAAAAGAGCAAATAAAACAAATCCAAGATAAAGTTGGAAATAAAAAAGTTTTATGTGCTGTTTCAGGTGGAGTTGATAGTTCTGTTGTAGCAACACTTTTATTTGAAGCTATTGGAAATCAAGTAATTCCAGTATTTGTTGATAATGGTCTTTTAAGAGCAAATGAAAGAGAACAAGTTGAAACTATCTTCAAATCAAGAGGAATAGATTTAATAACAGTTGATGCAAGTGAGCAATTTTTAACAAAACTTACAGGTGTTACTGATCCTGAAAGAAAAAGAAAAATTATTGGAGAAACATTTATTGAAGTATTTGATAAAGAAGCTAAAAAGCACTCTGGAGTTGAGTTCTTAGCACAAGGAACTTTATATACAGACGTTATAGAATCTGTTTCAGTTAAAGGTCCAAGTAAGACTATAAAATCTCACCACAATGTTGGTGGGCTTCCAGATTGGATGAAATTTGAACTTGTTGAACCTTTAAGAGAGATTTTTAAAGATGAAGTTAGAGAACTTGGTCTTGAGCTTGGACTTCCAAGAAATATGATAAACAGACATCCATTCCCTGGTCCTGGACTTGCTATAAGAGTTATGGGAGATGTAAATAAACCTGATTTAGATTTACTAAGACGTGCTGATGTTATATTACTAGATGTTTTACATTCAACTGGTTACTATGAAAAAACTTGGCAAGCATTTACAGTTTTACTAAATGTAAAATCTGTTGGTGTTATGGGAGACAATAGAACTTATGATAATACAGTTTGTGTAAGAATAGTAGATGCAACAGATGGTATGACAGCAACTTTTGCACATATTCCGCATGATATACTTGAAACTATTTCAAGAAGAATAATAAATGAAGTTGATGGAATCAATAGAGTAGTTTATGATATTTCATCAAAACCGCCAGCAACTATTGAGTGGGAATAAAATAGAGCATTATCTTTTTGCTTGATACTTCATCGTTTTATAAAAATTAGCTTCAGTCGTTTACAAAAAGTAAACTTCCTTGCTAATTTTTAAACTCTTCGCCTAAAACAAAAATCTAAAGCTCTATTGGAGAATTTAATGAATTTTATAAAAGTCTTCTTTCTTTGTTTTTTTACAATTTTAATTCCAATATCTCTGTATTATGCTATTTTGTTTTTTATTTTTGGAAAGTGTGATCCAAAATTTGGTTGTATTGGTACATTTATGCTTTCACTAATGATTAATGCAATAGGTTCTTTAATTTCTGCAATATCAATATCATTTGCATATTTTATAATAAATAAAAATTATAATTTAACAAAAAACAATATTAAAAGTTTAATAATAATTTCCCTTTTAATTAGTTTTATTTGCTATTTTATTGTGTACTTTATTGAATTATCAAAGAGTTTAACATTATTTATTATTTTATGGATTTTATTCTCTTTTTTATCTTCATTTATTATGTTAAAATTTTATAAATAAATCAAAAAATAGAGGGATATGCTATAAAAAAATTTATATTAATTAAATTATTTATCCTTTTTAATATTTTAATTGCAAATGAACAATTTAATCCAAGTTTTGATTGCTCAGATATAAAAAAAGAAACAGTAAAAAGCTATATATGTGCTGATGAAAAATTATCTTTACTTGATAACACTCTTGCAAAACTCTATAAAAAAGCTTATGAATTAAATCTAAATAATCATTTAAAACAAAGTCAAAAAAAGTGGTTAAAAAAAAGAGATGATTGTAAAACAATAGGTTGTATCGAAAAAAATTATTTAGAAAGGATAGATTATTTAGGCAATTTATTAATTAAAGAAGATAAATTCTACGATTATGCCCTATTTTATAAGGAAAAACCTTTTTTTAAAGAGAAAAGTCATTTGGAATTTATAAAAGGGTTTAATGAAAGTTTTGAAAGTTATTTAGATTATGCAAAAAAATTTAGCTATGTACGAGAAACAGAAAGTTTTAAAGAAATATTTAAGAGTACTTCCCAATATGATTTAAAAGAGTGTAATGTTAAGTGGTGGACAAAAGCTGGAACAATAAATGTTGGATATGGTGCTATATGCACTGCAAAAAAAGAAGAAAAAGAGGTAAAAGTATTTGCTTGTTATAATATGGCAAGTGTATTTGGAATTGAAGAGCCGATTATAGAAAATGAATTTGAGCTTATAAAATTTTTAGAACAAAATTGTTATGGTGGCTAAATTTACTTAAATTGAAAGTACAAAATGATAAAAAAAATATTTAAAATAATAGTAATTATATTTGGATTTATAATTGTTGCATTTTTTGGTATTGTATATTTGGTTTTAAATAATATACCTGATTTATGTGCAAATTCCATTTTTAAAGAATATTTTTCTCCTGATAAAACTAAAAAAGTAGTCATATATGAAAGAGATTGTGGAGCAACAACAACTTGGAGTACACATATTTCTATCTTAGATTATGATAAACAACTTGATAATAAAGATGAAAGTATTCTTTCTATAAGAGGACGCCCTGCTGAAGTCGCACCTAATATAACTTGGATAGACAATAAAAATATAATAATTCATCATAAAATAAATGGAAAAGAAATTAAAACAAAAAATGAATTTGGTTGGCTAAATCCGATAAAAATAATTTATGAATAAATCTTAATTTTTTTCGTTCCCAAGCTCTAGATTGGGAATACCTACGACGAACAACTAACATGTGAAATACCAGCTATTCCAAAAAAATCTGTTGGTTTTTTTGTATAATATTTCTCTTCTATCTCTTTAGTTTGTTCTTCGTATGGTTTTGTCATTATCTCTTGTAGTTCATTTACTGGTTGATAATTTCCATTTTGTGCTTCTTGGTATGCCAAAACTAGATGCCATTCTCTTAAAGTATATTTTGGATTTATAAGTTTCATTTGCTTTGAAAGTTTTTGTTTTGATTCTTCATCATTTACATTTATTTGTGATTTCCACTTTTCTAACCAACTATTCCATCTTATTTTGATATTTTCATCTTTCAAATTTTCATAAAAGCTTTTTTCAAGGTTACTAATATCATCAGGAATATTTGTTAACTCTCTAAAAAATATAGTATAGTCAACTTTAGTATCTATCATAAGATTTATAAGTTCTTCAAACAACTCAATATCAAACTTATTAAGTCCAAGTTTACTAGCCCACATATTTTGTATTTTTTCTTGCATAACTTTGCTAAAGTTATTTTCTATTTTTTCAAGTTCTTCTAAAGCTTCTTTATTTGAACTAAGTAGTGGTTTTAAAGCACTACAAAATGATTTAAAGTTTTTTTGTGCAGCAACTGGCTGATTGAAAAATGAAAAGTGCATTCCTCCACCAGTCCAAGATTGATATTTTGGCTCAAACATCTCTATAAATCCAAATGGTCCATAATCAAGAGTAAAACCACCAGATGCACAATTATCACTGTTAAAATTTCCTTGACAATATCCAACTCTTATCCAGTTAGCTACTAGTGAAGTAAGACGATTTTGAAACTCTTTTGCAAGCAATATTATCTTTTCTTCCAAGCTTAAATCTTGATTGATTTCTTCAGCATATTCTCTTTCAATCAAATACAAAACAATCATTTCTAACTCTTTTAAAGCATTTCTATGTTCATTTTTTCTAGCTCGTCTTCCAAAAAGTTCTATTTGTCCAACACGCAAAAATGAAGATGCAACTCTTGTTGTAATTGCAACATCTTCTTCTATCATAACTTCAGGGTCTTTTGAATACGAATTATCCATAAACCAAGGTCTAGTTACTTGCTCTTTTTTAGATGTAAATAAAGTTAAAGACCTTGATGTTGGAACTCCAAGTGCGTGCATGTGTTCTTGAGCTAAAAACTCTCTTACACTTGATCTTAAAACTGCTCTTCCATCAGCACCTCTACAGTATGGTGTTCTTCCTGCACCTTTTAGTTGAAATTCCCATCTTTTTTCATTTATAACTGCTTCAAAAACTGAAATAGCTCTACCATCACCATATCCATTTCCTGTTTTAAAAGGGCATTGTGCATAGTATTCTGTTCCATAAATAGAAAGAGCATATCCAGTTGCCCACCCCTTATTTTGCTTTAAATTAGAAATATTTTCCATATCACCTGAAAATAGTTTGATAAAATCATCAGAATTTATTAATTCTTCACTAAAACCTAATTCTTTAAAAAAATTAATGCTGTGAGAAATATATATTGGGTCTTTTATAGCAGTTGGACTTACAGGAACATAATGTCCACTAAAAACTTCTCTTGGAAATTTATTATCTTCATTATATTTTGCATCAGGATCACTATTTAGTTTATTTACAAAAGAGTAATCACTTAAATTACTAAGTTCATCAAATGTTTCTATAGTTTTTTTATTATTTTTATTCATTATTATATTTATCCATATTTTTTATTTATTAAGATTTTAATATAGTGAATTTGTACTTAAATATAGAAACTAAATATACTATAATCTTAATTCATATCTAAAAACTATTTTGATATTATACAAACCATTTTTAAATAACTCTATAAACGTTTAGGAGGAATATGAGATTTCTTTTTATTATTCTATTTTTAATATCAAATATTTATGCTGTAAGTAATAAAGATTTTACTCTTTATAAAAAAGAAGGAACTGATAAAAATCACACTCTTTTAATAATTGGGGGAATTCATGGTGATGAACCAGGTGGTTACTTTGCACCTGCATTTTTAGAAAAATATTACAATATAAAAAAAGGTAGTCTTTGGATAGCACCTAGTGTAAACATAGATAGTATGATTGCAAATCAAAGAGGTATCTATAAAGATATGAATAGAAAGTTTAGTACAATTTCACAAGATGATCCTGACTTAAAAAATGTTCAAAAAATAAAAGATTTAATCTTAGATAAGCAAGTTGATTTAGTATTAAATTTACACGATGGGCATGGGTTTTATAGACAAACTTATGAAAATGCAATCTTCAATCCAAGAGCATGGGGACAAGCTACAATAATTGATCAAGAAAAGATACATTCATTAGAAAAATTTGGAAACTTAGATGAGATAGCTTCAACTGTTATATCAAGACTAAATGATAATAAACTTTTTAAAGATTATCACTATTTTGGTGTTAAAAATACTGAAACACAATACAAAGATGAACAACAACAACTATCTTTGACTTTTTTTGCAGTTACAAATAATAAACCAGCATTTGCTATAGAAACAAGTAAAAATATCACTGATTTGACAGAAAAAGTAGTTTATCAACTAAAATCTATTGAAGAATTCATGAATATTATGGATATAGAATTTGAGAGAAATTTTGATTTAAATAACTATGAAGAAGTAAAAAAACTAATTTTTGATTTTGGAACAGTAAATATTAATAACAATATAAAACTTGATTTAAATGATATTAGAAAAATTCTAAGATTTGTTCCTATGAAGAAAAATGACAATAATCTTGAATTTGAACACTCTTTAGCAAATGTAAAATTTGTAAATGGCTCATATCATATTTATGTAGGCAATATACTAGTTACTACACTTTCTCCACAATATTTTGATTTAAAAAGTTCAAATGAAGATATAAAAGTTGAAGTTGATGGTGAAATAGTTGATACTAAATTTACAAATACTATTGAAGTAAAAAATAATTTTAAAATATTAAAAAGTAATTTTAGAGTAAATGTTATAGGATTTAGTAAACATGGAATTGATAGTGAAGATGAAATTTTATTAAAAAGATCAGATATAGTTGACAGTTTTTCTATAGACAACAATAAACAAACTTATAGAGTTGAATTCTACGATGGTAATAACTTTAGTGGAATGATTATTATAAAATTTAAAGAGTAAGATTTTACTTACTCTTTAAATTTTGGTGTACATTTTTTACTTATAATACATACTGGACAAAAATCTATAAGCCCCACAACTAACGGAATAATCCCTAAATAAAACCATATAATCCCTGTAAAAAAACCAACTGCAATTAAAACAATTCCTAAAATTACTCTAAATGGTCTACAAAATGCTCTAATTTTATCAAATTTATTCATATTGAACTCCTTATTTTTGAAATTATTATATAAGATAACTTAATTTAATATAAATAAGTAAAACTTATTATAATAAACTCATATATAGACTTATAAGATGAGTTTATATAGAATAGAACTTTTATAAAAGGAGAGAGTATGAAAAAAGAAAAAATATATTTTATTCCAGGACTTATGACTGATATTAGACTTTGGAAAAGAGTAATACCACTTTTGGAAAATAAGTTTGATATAGTTCATACAGCTATTCCAAATTCTACAGATTTTGATGAAATTGTAAATATATTAAATAAAGAATTTAAAGAAGAGAAAATAAATATTTTAGGATTTTCATTAGGAGGTTATATAGCTTCATATTTTACTTGTAAATTTCCAAATAAAGTTGCTAGATTGTTTACAGTTTCAGCAACTCCAGGAACTACTTCAAAAGAAGAATTAGCAAGAAGAGAGTTAAAAATAGAAGCTTTTAAAAACTCTGATGAATTTGGATTAGATAGAAAAAAAGCTATTAGTTTAGTGGAAGTTCAAAATCAAAATGATGATGATTTACTTCAAACTATTATAGATATGTTTAATGATTTAGGTAAAGAAGTATTTTTAACTCAACTAGCAAGTACTTTTAATAGAATTGATTTATTTGAAAATTTAAGAAATTTAAATATTCCAATCTATATGTTTTATAGTAATGATGATAGGTTATTAGATCAAATAAGCTTAAAAAAGCTAGAAAATGAGAAACACAATATAAATCTATTAAAAAGATTTGGAACAAGCCATAATATACCTTTAGAGTTTCCAGAAGATTTAGCAAAGCACATCTCAAAATGGATAGAAGAATAAGTATTATTTTTATAAAGCATTTGATAGAATGTCATTTTAAATTTGAAAGGATAGATTATGAAATATGATGTAATTATTATTGGAGCTGGTGCTGCTGGATTTGGTTGTGCTCTAAATTTAGGTAGTGCAAATGATAAGTTTGATTGGGCAAAAGATAGAAAGTATCTAATTTTAGATGACAATAAAAGTGATTTAAATGTTGGAAAATATTGTAATGTTGCTGGTGTTGAGTTTGGTATAAATGGTGTTGATTTATTAGTTAAATTAAAAGAGCAAATTAAAAACTATTCTTCTATTGAACTAAAAGAAGAAAAAGCTACAAAAATAGTAAAAAATGGTAATAGTTTTACAGTATCAACAGAAAACAATACTTTTGAAGCTGAAATAGTAGTACTTGCTACAGGTTTACATAAATTTGATATTGAGGTTGATGGTGTTGTTGTGAAAGATAATATTTTTGTTCCAAAACCAAATCTAATTTATTTAGAAAATAAAAACAATATTATTGCACCAAATTTATATGTAGCAGGACTTGCTAGTGGAGTTCCTACAATGTTTGCTTGCGCAAGTGGTGATGGGACAAAAGTTGCTTGCGATATTTTTACTCAATGGAGTGGAAAAGTTGCTGTTGTTCACGATGTAAAATCATAAAACAAAAGATTGAGAAGAAATTCTCAATCTTATTTATAATTTTATTCTTGTTCAGTTTTTTGAGATTGTGGATTTTTTAAAGCTTCTATTTTAGCATCTATTAAAGCTAAAGTTCTTTCTTGAGTTTTATATGAAATTTCAGGAAGTTGTCCACCAAACATTTTTTCAGCTTCTTCAAAACCTTTTACTATTCCTTCTCTAACTTTTGCAAGATTATCTAAATTATCTCCAGCTATACCTATAGCAAAACCAGAAACTCTATCTGAAGTCTGTTTTATACCAAAGAAACCATTTTCACCAACTAAATCAGTTGCTTCTTCTTTAGTCAATTCTAAAATTGGTTTTCCTTTATATCCAATATCAGCTAGAGTCATATTGTCTATTTTACCAGTACCACCTAAAAAGTCTAAAACACCTTGTTGTGCTTTTGTAGCTGTTAATTGTCCAAAAGTATTATCTTTTGTCATTTTAGCTGCATTCATTTCAAATAAAATATATTGTGCATTCATAGATATAGCAACTTTTGTTGCTGAATTGTTGATTATTTCATCTACAGATTTTTCTTGTTCATTTTGTTTTGGAACTTGACTATTTTGTATATTTTCTGCCTTTGAACTTGCATTTTGTTGGAAAGCATTTAAAGCATGGTTTGTACTACTTGAAACTTGCATAATTACTCCTTATTTATTTATACTAATTATACATTTCTTAAAATTAATTTAAACTAAAAGTAGATATTCAAGAATTCAATTTATGTTCAAACTCTGGAACAATCTCTTTTAGTTTTTCTAATTTATCTTCACAAACAATTAATTCATCTATTTTTTTATTTAATTCATTTATATCAAATTTTGTAGGACTTGCAACAGTAATAGATTCATATTGTGTTTTCGTATCACTGTCATTTATAAGTAGTTCTTCATATAATTTTTCCCCTACTCGTAATCCACAAAACTCTATTTTAATCTCACTTCTTCCACTTAATTCAATCATCTTTTTAGCTAAATCAACTATTTTTATAGGTTCTCCCATGTCTAAAATAAATATTTCTCCACCTTTTCCAATACTTGCAGCTTGAAGTACAAGTTCACAAGCTTCTGGAATAAGCATAAAATATCTTGTTATGTCTGGATGAGTTACAGTTATTGGTCCACCTTTTTCTATTTGAGATTTAAATTTTGGGATAACACTTCCGCTACTACCTAAAACATTTCCAAATCTAACTGCTACAATCTCAGTATTTTTTGATTCTACATTTTGAGCATAAAGTTCACAAATTCTTTTTGTTGTACCCATAACATTTGTAGGACGAACAGCTTTATCTGTTGATATAAGAACAAATTTCTTAACATCATATTTTATAGATAAATCTATACAATTCTTTGTCCCAATTATATTATTTGTAATACCTTCTAGTATATTGTGTTCAACTAAAGGTACATGTTTATATGCAGCTGCATGAATAACTATTTGTGGTTTATATTTGTCAAAAGTTTTTTCTAAAGTTTTTAAGTCTCTAACACTTTGCATAAGAGGAATGACATTTTTATCTCTTAATTCTTCAATGATAGAATAAAGATTAAATTCACTATGTTCTACAAGTAATAATTGTTTTGCACCATAAGCTTTACATTGTCTTGCTATTTCACTTCCTATACTTCCACCAGCTCCAGTTATAAGAACTACTTTATCTTTTATGAAATTTTGAATAGCATTCTTGTCTAAATCTTTTGGATATCTTGCTAATAAATCTTCAACACCAATATCTTTAAGCTGCTTTGTAAACTCTTCCTTTTTTAGAATATTATTCATTGAAGGTAAAATCTTAATTTTGTCAAATTTACTTTGCATCGATTCATATATTATTTTAATTTGTTCTTGAGATGCTGATGGCATAGCAATAATCATCAAATCAAATTTTTCATTTTCAAAATGAGAATCATATTTCTCTTTTGAGTATATAGAAATAGCATCTATACTTCTATGGTGTAATATCTCATCATCATCTATAAAACAAACCAATTTATATTCACTATTTAAAAACTCTCTTTGAAGTTGAAGTCCAGCTTTTCCTGCTCCATATATAACTAATCTTTTTGTTTTTTTATTTCCTTTTATAGAGTGATAATATTTATAAACATATACTAAAATATTTGTAATAAATGTATAAAAAATCAAATCAATAAATAAAATATTAAAAGAAATATTATAAAAATAGTATAAAATAGGAGTATATATGGTAAAACTAATCACTGCTAGAATGATTTTCATCAATCCTGTTTTTGTAGAAGCTTTTGACCAAGAAAGTTTATAGTCATCAAAAAGTAAGAATGAAAATATAATCCTAGTTATAATTATCGTACCTAAAGCTATTAATAATACTTCTTTGTGTATTAAAAAAGTCACTAAATATAAAGAAAATATAGATATACAAATATTTACTACAATTCCTAAGAATCTTTTATCCCCTAAATAATTCATTTTTACCTTCTAATAATAATTTTTACCATAAATAAATGGTGAGTTTACATCTTTAAAATTTGATAATTGTTTATCAGCTTCAGAAATAATAATTGATTTTTTTTCAACTTTCCAGTCTATATTTAAGTCTCTATCATCATATCTTACTCCAATACTCTCGCCTTGTGCAAAATATCTATCAATTTTTATCATAACTAAAGCATCTTCACTTAAAACTGAAAATCCATGTAAAAAACCTTTAGGAATAAAAAGTTGTTTATTTTCTTTACTATTTAACTCTATACTTATAAATTTACCAAAAGTTGGACTTCCAATTCTAAAATCAACTGCAACATCTAAAATTTTACCTTTTAGCACACTTACAAATTTTGATTGAGCATAATCTAAAGTATTTGTGTGAAGTCCTCTTATAACTCCATATTTACTATAAGAAATATTATCTTGACAAAAATCTACATTAAATCCTAAAAAGTTATTAAAACTCCCTTTTTTAAATGATTCAAAAACAAAACCACGATTGTCTTCATGAACGTTTGGTTCACAAAGAATAAGCTCTGGAATTTCAAGTATTTTATAGTTCATTATTCAAATCTTTTTTTATTATCTACAAATTTCATACTTAAAGCTAAAATTATTAAAGATATTATAAAAGCTATAAAAATATTTGATATAAAATAAACTATAGAAAATAGAACTAAATTTAATCCTATAGAATAATTTGTAACTTTATAGTGACTCCAACCACTTTGAGTTAATCTTTGATAAGCATGTTTTTTATGTGCTTGTGATAATTTTTCTTTATTTAGTTTTCTTCTTATCAATGTTAAAGTTGCATCAAACCAGTAAATACCAAATAGAATAATCCAGATCCAAAAATTTGTTGGTTCTTGATTTGCATAATATATAGTAAAAATAGCTATATTATATCCTAAAAGTGTACTTCCAACATCTCCCATAAATATTTTAGCCTTATTCCAATTCCAATATAAAAATCCTAAAACTGCAACAGCTAAAACTAAGAAGTGATTTCCACTAAATAAAATAAATCCAGCAAGAGCTAAAAAAATCGACTCGCTTCCAGCATAACCATTTATCCCATCTAAAAAGTTATAAAGATTTATAAACCAAATGATAAGAAAAAAAGCAAAAATATTTGTAAAAATTAGATTTTGTATATCAAGAATACCTAAAGTTAAAGTTTCAAATCCACCTAAAAAATACAATCCTCCAATAGCAACAATAGCTTGAACTAAAAGTCTTAATTTTGGACTTAGTTCATAAATATCATCAAAAAAACTAACTATGGAAATAACTGCTCCAAAAAGTAAAGCATAAAATAGATTTATATCTATTTGATTTGAAAAATAAAGATAAAACAATCCTATAAACCAAGTAATAGCAAGTGCTATTCCTCCACCATGAGGAGTTGGAATTGTGTGAGAACTTCTTTCATTTACACTTGCGACAAGTGATTTTTTTATCATATAGTTTTTTATAAAATATGTAAGAAAAAAAGATATAAAAAATAAAACTATGTAAATCAAATCTTTTCTCCTTCTATCATCAATCTTATTCCATCTTCTGTACTATATGGATTTTTAAGATTTAATTTTTCTTTTGTGATAGTATTGTCTACTTCCAAACTTCCATAAAGTCTTTTATGAAATGATGGTTTTACAAGCTTTAATAAACGTTCAAAAAATGGAATTTTTATTAAATATATTTTTTTACCTAAATTTCTTGCTATTAGTTCTATAAGTCTTGAAGTACTAAGTGGTTCATCATCTGAAGCTAAAAATATTCCTTTTTTTTCTTGAGTTATAACTTCATCTATAATATGTAAAAGATTTTGTATAGATATAAAACTTCTTTTATTTTTTATTTTTCCAAGTGGAATAATAGATACTTTTTTTACAAGTTTTACTAAACTATCTATATTCCCTGGAGCATTCTTACCATAAATCATAGGAGGTCTTATAATACTTACTATAAAACTATCATCATTTAATTCTAATAATTGCTTTTCAGCTTCTAGTTTACTTTTTCCATAAGGTGTGATTGGATTGCAAACTGTATTTTCATCTAATTTTTCTTTATCTTCTCCATAAACTGCAATAGTACTTATAAAAACAAATTGTTTCACTCCATTTTGTTTTGCTAGTTTTGCAAGTTTTACTGGATACTCTACATTTACTTCATGATATTTTTCATGAGGATGTTCTACTTTTTGATGAACTAGTGCAGCACAGTGTAAAACTTTATCAATATTTTCAAAATTAATATCTTCCATTTTTTGATTTAATAATGAGAAACTTTTAAATTTATATTTACTTTTGTATTGCTTTATAAACCCACTCCCAAGGTATCCATTAACTCCTGAAATTAAAAGATTTTTAAGCATTTATTATTTCCTTATAATAATCAAAATAAATATGTTTGTTAAGTTCTAAATTATATATATTGTTAAATAATTCGATTGAGTTATTTGCAAATATCTTTTTATTTAAAATACAATTAACTATTGCTCTATTTATTTCATCAATATCATTCTTAACCAAAATTCCATTTTCATCAATAAGTTCAAAACATCCTCCAACATCACTCAAAATAATTGGTAATTTTGAACTCATAGCTTCTAAAGCAGATAATGGCAAACCTTCACTATCTGAAATCAAAGCAAAAATATCATAATTTTTAAAATCATTAAATCCATCTATTTCTCCATAAAAAATTACATTTTTATGTTTTATTGACTCCAAATAATTTCTTTGTGAACCATCACCTACAATATGTAACTCAAGATTATCTAAAGATTTTGTTGCTTCTATTAATAAATCAACTCTTTTAGGAGTTTCTAATCTAGCAACAGTTAATAACTTTATTTTTTCATTTTGTTTTTTTAAAATTTCTCTATTTTTTATAGAATATATTTTATTCGTGATCCACTTTAATTTATTATCATTGATTTTTATAATATCTTTTGCATTCTGAAAATCTTTTTTTGAGATACAAAGAATTGAATCACTAATTTTTGAAAGTTGTCTTTCAATAAAAGTATATAGAAAAGCTAATTTCCCCCCATTATAAATAGAAGACCAACCATGACTTACATATATAACTTTTATTTTTTTATTTAATAATTTAATTAATCTTGAATAAATTCCTGCATTTGCAGAACTTGCAATTATTAAATTTATATTATTATATTTTATAAATTTGTTTAAAAGCAATAAATAAGAAAAAGAAAATCTTTTATATATTAATTTATTTAAAAATTTATCTTGAACTTGCACATTTAGGGAAAGCCATCCATCTTCATCAGTTGCTAAAAAACAATTAAAATCATTTGTACAGATTTCAATTTGTTCTTTTGTCCATTTTTGAGCTCCACCATTTTGGGATTTTGTCACCATAAATAAAATATTTTTCATAATTTTTTAATTCCTTGATCAAACTCAATAAATTCATTTATTTCTAAATATTTTTTTATTTTTTTATTATCACAAATAGATTCTTTTATATCTCCATTTCTATCTTCTAAATAGTTAGCTTTTATATTTTTAGAATATTTATAATTCAATATACTTACTAAATCATTTATTGATACCTTTTTAGATGTTCCTACACAAAAAACTTCTCCTGAAATATTTGGAGTATTCATAGCTTTTATATTTGCTTTCACTACATCTTTTACATATACAAAATCTCTATACTGTTCACCATCTCCATAAATATTTGGTTTTTCATTATCTTTAAACTTTTTTTCAAAAATAGAGATTACACCACTATAATCATTTGTAGCACTTTGCCTTTCACCATAAACATTAAAATACCTTAAAGAAACTGTTTCTAAACCATAAAGTTCACTATATAATTTCATATACTGCTCACCCATAAGTTTTTCATATCCATAAGGTGAAATTGGTTTAAGTATAGAATTTTCATTTTTGGGCTGAGTTGGATCATCTCCATAAACAGCAGCACTACTTGAAAAAACAACTCTTTTCACACTATTTAATCTTGCTGATTCTAAAATATTTAATGTACCTTTTACATTTACTTCATTTGATAAAAGAGGATTTTGTATTGATTCTTGTACAGATACAATAGCAGCAAGATGATAAATTTGTTCTATATTCTTTCCTCTGATAATTCTATTAATTTGTTCAAAATTTCTAATATCTGCTTCTATAAATTCAAATTTATTTTTATTATCTATAGATCTTATAAAATCTAAATTTTCTTTAGTACCACTATAAAAATTATCTATCCCCACAATATAATTGTTTTCATCTTTAAAAAGTTCTTCTATCAAATGTGAGGCTATAAATCCTAGAGAACCAGTTACTAAAATATTTTTCATTAAAATTAAACCTTTTATATTATTTTAAAACTTTTATAATGTCATCAATAAATAATTGAGCACCATAATATGATAAATGTGAACCGTCATTATATAAAGCACCATTTTTATTAAAGGTAAGACACTTACCATCTTTACACATTTTTTCATTCAAATCTACATATGTTACATTTAATCCATCAAGGTGTTGTCTTACTATATTATCAATTAAAATACCCGTAATTAAAAATCCAGATAATACAAAAAATATATCTACACCTAAAAAACCACCTGGTAATAATGAAAACCCATGAAATGTCAATTCAGCATGATAAATAATTACAGATAAAACTGCAATTGCCCTTAATCCATCAAGTTCTTTTCTATAAGATTTATTCATTTAAAATCCCTTATTTATTTTTTATGATATTACTTATTTTAAATAATATCTTAATCCATTTTTATAACTTATAATATAAAAAACAAAAAAAACATATACAAAAGCACTATATCTCCAATGAAAAATATCAGAAAATTGTAATAATATAGGAGAGAATAATGCTAAATAGAAAAATCTAGTATCTGTAAATTTTCTTTTAAATATATATATGTACAATGAATAACAAAAAACTAAAAAAGATAAAAATGATACAAAAAATTCATGTAAATCTTGTGGTCTATTGTTAAAATTAAAGCCAACATTAAAGCCCTGATATGTTTTTGAAAGCATCAAAATTAAATATTTAAAAGGATACACTATCATATATAATCCTTCTCTAATTAAAGAAGAAAAGAGAATAGCCATTCCACCTATTTCACCATCAATAAAATCAGTTGAGAATCCTACTAATTTTGATAATACAAAAGGTAATATAGAAAGACAAATCATTGTCAATAAAAGTAAACTCCATCTTGGTTTATATCTTACTGGGAAAATAAACAACATCAAAATAAGGCTTATCATTAAGTATGAACGTGCACTAAAGGCTAATAATAATGAAAATAATAAAATTTGAATAGATTTATTCAAATAATAACAACTGAATAAAACAACTGAATAAAACATAAAAACTTCTTTATTGATAGAAAAAAATGTAATATTTGCATATGGAAAAATTAGCAATAACAATAAGTAAAACAATTTATATTTTGGTTTAATAAATTTTAAAGAATATTTGACAACTAGTAAACATAAAAACATTACTATTATTAAATATAATGTTATGTTTCCAATCAGCTGTACATTAAAAACTAAAGATAAATTTATAAACCAATCCCAATTATTAAAAAATTCTTCTAAAGTAAATATCTCTAAAGCATTATAATAAACTGGAGCATCAGAAGCTATCCAATATATACTACCATCTATGTGCCATTTTTCTATATTACTAGATAATATAATTAAAAGACTTACCAATAATACAAAAAACAATAAAAGCAAACTTTTACTTCTACTTATAATTGTTTTCATTAAAAACCCTATAAAAATAATTAATATAACTTTCAGAAGAAAACCTTACTATTGCTGAATCAATTATATCATTTATATTAAATTCATCCATTATAATATTATCTATTGCTCTAAATAATTCATCAATTGTTGAATAATAAAATAATCCTTTAAGTTCTCCAAATTCTCTTGTATCTCCTGTATCTGAAGCTATAACATTACAGCCATAAGACAACCCTTCAGCAATAACTCTAGATGGATAATTTGTTGCATCTTGCATGGAAAAAATACATTTTGTATTTGGAAGTACAGTTTCAGCAGTAACAAATCCACCATAATTTATATCTATACCACTTTGTTTAAGATAGTCAACTTGTTCTTTCACAAATTGCTTTAAGATACCATCTCCAAATATATAAAATGATATAGCCAAAGAATATTTATTTTTTACATATGAATCTATTTGTGGTAATAATTTTATAAATGTTTCAACTCCTTTACCATAAGCTAACCTAGAAAGAAAAATAAATTTATCTTTTTTAATATCTTGTTTAATATCTTGTTTTCTAATATATGTACCACCTGGGGTAACACTTGTTTTTGAAATATATTTCGGAAAGGAATGTGCAAAAATATTAAATAAACTTTTATTTAAAATATCTATATTTTTAGCCCATTTCATACTTAATCTTTGGAGAAACAAACCTCCACTTCTAGATTTAAAACTAGGTAAATCACTACTATGACATAAAGAAATACTATAACTTGTACTATTAAATAAATGAAATATAAACAAAGGATTTAATGGATAATGAAAATGATCACTAGGCTTAGCATTTTTAATAAAGAATATTCCATATTGATAGATAAATCTAATAAAAGACCATTTATTCATATCAAGTAAAAAAATATTTTTAGAGTAATCCTTTGAAATATTTTTGAATAATTTTGGATATAAAAATTTAGGTATAACCAAAAACACAGGATACCCTTTTTCTACTAAACCTATAAAAATATCTATAAATCTTCGCTCAGCTCCACCTATTCCACTAGATGGAATTACAATATATATTTTTTTTATGATTTTCTCCCAAAAATTATATTATGTACTTTATGCAAAATATCCCATAGCCATTTTTCACTTCCATACATCAAATGTGATTTTTCACTTCTACTAATATAATCATCTAAATCTTTTTGCGACCATTGCATTTTTTTTAAAAAATATTCAATATCATTACTTAATTCTTGTTCTGATGCATAAGGAATTTTTTCTAATTGTTTTATTGCCTCATCTCTTGACATTTGGTTTGATATTATTAATGTAGAAAGATGTACTTTCCTTTTATCTACATTAAATTTTTTAGGAAGAAGATACCCTTGGTAAAACCTAGTAAATACAGATTCATAATGTTTATATGGATAAGGTTTATATGAAAAATCTTTTTGTAAGAGTTCTAATGTTTCATTTTTATCATAATATGGTAAATAATCTAAAAATGGTATCCATTTTATACCTTTTACAAATTCTTGATAAACAAAATCTAATGTTCCAAATGATGGAAAAGTTTTTAATTTTATATTTTTTGTAGAAGCTATCTTCTTAATATTAAATTTATCTTTTTTAAACCAATTCCAATTTCTTGGTATATACATACCTTCTGTTGATGTATTAGAACCAGATAATATATATTTAATTCCATATTTTGCAGCCATTTTATAATTTACTGCTAACATTGCATTATCATATAATAACTCTATATCTATAACATCTGCATCAAAAAATGCTTGCATTAAACCTTTATATTCATTCCAATCAATGACATGAGTATATAAGTCTATTCCTAACTTATCAATTAAATTATGAATATTATTTGTTGCCAATTCACTATTCCATCCATTATCCATATGAACAGCTAAAGGTCTTAGCCCTAATTCTTTAACTTTAACTAATGCATAAGAGCTATCCACTCCACCACTTACTCCAACAATACAATCATATTGTTTATTTTTTCCATCTTTTTTAATTTTTTCTACAAAATTTTCTAAAGAAAGATTTATCTTAAATACTGGTTGTTTTAACTTTTCAATAAAATCATTACAATAGTTACAATTTCCACTTACATCAAAAACTATATCTTGTGCAGTTGTATCCATAACACATCTTTTACATTGTTTATATTCCAAATTTAATTCTCCTTAAATAATTGACATAATTTTTCATATTTAGGGTATGAAATTAATACTGCTTTATGTATTCCATTATAAACAAACATACTACCAGCAGCACAACCATGTGCCCCACTACTTTTTGCTTTTACAAAATCTTCTAAATTGCCAGCTCCTCCACACGCTATTACTGGTATAACTAATTGTGTTGTAATTTTCTCTATAATTTCCAGATCATATCCTTTCATCATACCATCATTATCAATTGAATTTATAATGAGTTCTCCTATTCCTAAATTTTGCATTTTTTTAGCTAGTTCAACTGGAAAAATTTTTACTTTTTTACTTCCAGAATATGAATAGGCTATATACTTACCAAAAAAAGATTTTTTTATGTCTAAACAAAAAACTATACTTTGAGAACCATATAAACTTACTAACTTCTTAACTAAATCAAATTTTTCAATTGCAGATGTATTTAAAACAATTTTTTCTATTCCTAAACTAAAAAGTTTTTGAACATCTTCTAAAGTTTTAATCCCTCCACCATATGCAATTGGCATAAAGGCTTCACTTGCTATATTTTCTAATAGTTCAAAATCAATAGGTTTATTTAATTTAGAAGCTTCAATATCAAAAATTACTAATTCATCAACTTCTTTATCATTAAAAATTTTAACAGTATTTATAGGATCTCCTACATACTTATGTTTTTTAAATTGTATTCCCTTATATAATCCACCATTTTTCATCAATAGAATTGGTATAACTCTTGTTTTAAGCATTTTAAATATTCTCCACAAAGTTTTTGATTAAACACATACCAAATTTATGACTTTTTTCTGGATGAAATTGAACTCCAATAATGTTATCTTTTTCAAATGAGGAAACAAACTCTTGAATATAGTTTGTATATGTCAGTACATCATTTTCATCATTACAATTTACAAAATAACTATGTACAAAATAAAATCTTTTTTCATTGTTTAAATCATCAAAAATCTTAGATTCCTTTTTATGTTTTATAATATTCCACCCCATATGAGGAATTTTAAAATTATCACTCATAAATTTTTTTGTACTAGCATCTATCCATCCAAGTCCAGGTAAAGTACCTTCCTCACTATTTTTTGTCATAAGCTGCATACCTAGACAAATACCCAAAATAGGAGTTTTTTCTACTAATACTTTTTGATTCAAAACTTCTACTATTCCTAATCTTTCAAGATTTATCATACCATTATCAAATGAGCCAACACCAGGGAGTACAAGTTTATTTGCTTTTTTTATCTCTTCTAAATCAGAAGTTATTAAGCATTTATATCCAACTTTTTTAATCATGTTAGCAATTGAGCCAAGATTTCCCATTCCATAATCTATAACTACTATCATTTTAAAATTCCTATTGTATTTTCTATAAAATTTATATAATTTTGCTTCCAATCACTATTCCAAAAATAATTAATATCTTTCTCTAAAACTTTTGATTCTTTTATACTTTTTACCAACTCTAAATCATCATTAAATGATATAAAAGCAGATTTTGGTTCATAAAAATTTGTATAATTAGTGTTCATCATATACACTTTATTTATAAAACATACAGCCTCATATAAAACTGTACTTACTTCCATTCCAACTACAACTTCGACATTTTGTAAAGTATCATATAAATTTGAAGTATCAATTTTAACACCTTTTTTAATAAGATTTAAATATCTTATTTCAATTTCAGGAATTTCTGATGGATGTGGTCTTAATAATATTTCATAATCCAAAGCTTTTAATGCTATTAAACTCTTTTCTATGAGTTGATTTAATTCTTCAAATACTGTTCCACCTGATATAAATAAAATTTTATTTGATATTTTTTCAGTTATTCTTATTTTATCAATTTTATTTGATAAATCAGCCAAACCAATCTGAACTTTATGTGATGGAGTTCTTGTAACTTCATTCCAATAATTACCATGTGTTAAAAAATATTCAGGTAAATAAGTTTTTATATTATCAAAAATACTTTTGTGATAATTATAAGATGGATGAGAAAGTCCAACATAGCCATGTTGATATTCTACTGTTTTTATACCTAATTTTTTAGCTTCCAATAATAAAGCTAAATGTCCAAAATAATGGGCATCTTCTACTATTATAACTCTTGGTTTTTTTATTTTTAAAAATTGTCTATATATCAAAAAAGAAATACTCATTCTTTTTCTTATTTTTATTAATGTTTTTTTAATATCACTAAAAATACTATTATCATAATTGAATATTTCTTTGTTTTTCAAGTATTCAAGAAATATATCAATTTCATCAATTTCATCTTTTTTTAACTTCTTAGTTTTAGAACACAAAATAATTATAATATCAATTAAATCTCTAAAATAAATTTTTTCTTTTTTAGGAAGAAGATATGATAATTTAACTGATGATTCAATAATCTGCGTTTTATCTTTAAATAATTGATAAAATTCATCATATAATCTATTTGTATATTTTTTATTTTCAAATTTATTTACTATTCCTGAACTAAATATATAAATATCTTTTTTTGGTGCAAAATATAGATTTGATTTTAAAGTATAATAAATATATTTAAAAATTTCTTTAAGTGATTTTTTATTTACTTTTACATGAGGATTTGATAGATTAAATTCTTTATTAATAAGTGATTGTATCAACATAAATCTTATCATTAAATACATAGGGATTTGTGTATTTGAAAATCTAAAATCTAAAATCTTTCCATCACTCTCTAAATTTTCTAATATTTCATCAAATTTCATCTTTTCTCCAAAAACTAAACCATGGCATAGAATAAATTTTATTGCTTAGATACCAAATTAAAATAAACTGAATTATACCTGAAATTATTAGTGCATAACCTACTCCATTAATCCCAAATAATTTAACAAATAAAAAACTCATTATAATGTGTATTATAGAAACAAAAAATGTTATTTTAGCTAAACTAGCAGTTTTTTTAAAATAAAAAATATAATTGACTACAACATAATAAAATCCTTCTAATATAAATCCAAGGACTATAAGTTGTGTTAAAAATAAAGAATTTTGAAATTCTTTTCCTAAAAAATATGGATATAGTAATTGCAATAAAATCATTAAAATAAATCCAATAAATGCTATTAAAAGAAATAATAAATATGAAATCTTTACTAATTTATTTTTTGAATTCTTTGTCATTTCATTACTTAAAATTTGGAATAGTATTGGGTAAAGTGCCTTATTTAAAGAACTCATCAAAATACTCATGACTAAACCCATTTGTTGTCCTACTGAGAATAATCCAGTTGTAGCACTTCCTAAGATAGAAATTATTATAAATTTATCACCTTGAGTTCTTAGCCATGCACTTAATTGATGAGGGACCATAGGAATACCAAATTTTAAAAAATCTTTTATATATAATTTATCTATCTTTAGATTCATATAACCTCTTTTAAAGAGAATAATCAAAGAAAAAAAAGAAAATAGTAAAGTTCCTATAATTATACCAATAATTTGCCCTTGCCAATTATAAGAATATCCAATAATTAATATTATAGAAATTACTGTAATTAAAATTGTCTGTAGAAATTGATATATACCAAATTGTAATGGTCTTTGTTCTATTACCCATAGTGATAAATTTATTAAAGTGATAAATTGACCAAGTGCTACAATAATGCCTAAAATCTGCCATTCTAATGAAATATATAATTTACTTTCTATAAAATCTGAAAATAGTAATACGGATACTAAACTTAAGAATGTTGTCAAAAGTAAAATGATTAAAACATTTGCTATATAAATACCTAACTTATTTTTTTCTAATCTAAAAAAATTAGCATCAATAGCACCATGACCACTTAATCCTATAAAAATAGCTAAAAAAGAAACGAGTGCAGTAAAAGAAGCTATTATTCCATAATCATCTGGGGTTAGAAATCTAGTTAATATAGGTAACAATAAAAAAGGAATAGATTTATTTATTAATTCAAAAAAAATAAATATTATACTATTTCTAATTATCAATTTTACTCATTTTAGCTATTACTTCAGCTATCTTAAAATCAATCTCTTCATCAATATCAATAGAACTTTCTCTATCCATAATATATGAAAAAATATTATTTCTTAATAAAAAACTTTTATTTTCAAGCAGTTTCTCTGTTTTACAAATATATATAGCACCATTCAATCTATAATATTTTTCTAAATCTTGACTTCTTTTATTTAAAACTTCATCTCTTAAAAATCCTTTCATACTTCCATCTTGTGGTAAAGTATTACTCCATAGAGGACTATGATCCATTTCACAAACACTTATAATTGCATCTGCATTTTTAATTTCTAAAAGTTCTATAGCTTCATCTATATGTTTTTCATTTCTAAGTGGGCTTGTAGGTTGAAGTAAAACTACATAATCATATTTCTCAAAATTTTCTATTGTATGTTTTATAGCATCAAATGTTGTAGCTACATCACTTGCTAATTCATCTGGTCTTTTTATAGTTTCGGCACCAAATTTTCTTGAAATTTCAAGTATCTCATTATCATCACTGCTTACAACTAATTTATCTATATAATTACTTTTCAATCCAGCCTCAATAGTATGTGCAATCAATGGCTTACCACATAAATCAAGTATATTTTTTCGTGGAAGTCTTTTACTCCCTCCACGAGCTGGAACAATGGCTAAAAAAGTTTTATTTTTATACATAAGCTGTATTTTATTTCCAAATTGGATTTTTAATTTGCCAAGAAATATTATTTTTTTGCTCAAAAATATCTTTATTATAATGACTATCTATAATTTTCCAAAACTCTTTTTCACTATATCCAAAGAATTGACAAAATTCTCTTACACTTCTTGGATCTAAATCATGGTCATGTTTTTTTACAAGTTCTATGGCTTCATCTCTAGTTAGCATTCCATATCTTACCATTCTTGCACTATAATCTGTTGCTGAAGCATGTCCAAATTTTGGGTATTTCATCCAAGAGTGAACTAAATATGCAGGAGTATCTACTTGGTCAAATTGTTCTACATGGTGTGTTCTAGTCCATTCATGAGTTAAATCATGGAATCCATATTTTTTTGCGATTTGGTAGTTATCAAAACTACTCCATTCTAAGAAATAACTAAGATAAATTGGATCTAGTTTATCTATATCATTTTGATGTGGTGGCTCAAAGAAGTTTAAATTTTTTTCTTCAATACCAATATCTAAAAGCTCTTTTGTTGGGATTCCACTCCCTACCCCATTGTTTATTTGATCTTTTGAGGAATATGTTTCAATAGCACCCGCTCCACCATATTCATAAGCTACATTTTCACCATAAACTAGAAGTGGAGTATTAAATTTTACTGCCATATGTAAAGGATAAGTATAAATATATCTATCTATAAAATATGTTGGTTTACCATATTTCTCAAAAGTATATTTTCCAATCTTTTTTTGAGCTTGAATATTTGGTTTCATTGATATTAAATCACAACCAAAAGATTCTGATATATTTTTTAGATTATGTACTCCTGCATTTGTCATAGGAAAATTATCTTCAACTGAAACAAGAAGAGGATTCATTCCCATTTTTTCTTTCATAATATATACTTGGAAATGACTATCTTTACCTCCTGATACAGCTATCATACAATCATAACCATTTGGTCCATTCATACCTCTATATTTCTTACAAAGTATTTCTAATTCTTGCCACCTTTTTTCATAATCTACATTTTTTCTATTTTCATATGATTGACAAGCGGCACAAACACCATTTTCATCAAAAGTAATACCTGGTCTTGTATCAGGCATAACACATCTAGTACAATATTTCATATTTAATTCTCCTCAATATTTAATTTAAATAAATTTTTCTAAATCATTTGCTAATATTACTCTTACATCTTTTACAAAATTATTTAAACTTATTTTTAAATCTCTTTCTAAATACTGTAAAGCAATAGTATCTGAGATATTATTTGAACAAATTGCTATTATAAATATTTTTGATTTTTTCATATTAAATTTAACATATGAAGTCAATTCATTTAATATATTTATTGTTTCAAGATATTTTGATCTTGTCTCATCTCTAATTATATTTCGTGGGTCTATTTTTTTTGTTAAAATTTTTCCTAATTGTTTTTTTGTATCTTTTGACAATAATTCAGTTTTTGAACAAATATCAGTAAATTGTTTTTTCAAATCAGATATTTCTATAAGTAATATCTTATCTTTTTTATATCTTAAATAATCACAAGATTTTAAATCTCCACAACCTATAGTCATTTTTAAACTATTATTTCCATCAATTTTTATAGCTTTTTTATCTAGTTTTATTTGTTGATTATTTGAACATTCTGTATCTATAAATTCTCTATATTTTAAGATATTCAACTAAGTCCCCTAATATACATATCATAGAAAGGAGAACTTAGATCACTTAAAATCTCTTCTATTTTTTCTTCTTCTTTTAATTTGCTAAAACTTTCATTATATGGCATTTTATTTATAGCTATTAAATCTTTTGCTTTTTCATCTTTTTTTATAAGTAATTCTACAGCTTTTATCATATCTATACTATGAGTTGCTATTATTATATTTGCTCCAGCTTGTGCAACCTTATAAAGTATATCTATAAGTGCAACTTGCCATTTTGGGTGTAGATGTGCTTCTGGTTCATCCATAATAAGAAAAGAACCCTTATTTATAATATTATTTCTAAGTAACAAATCTATAAGCCCAATATTGGTAATTCCCATAGCAGTAAGAGATAATGGCATAGAATTATTTTTTTCATCTAAATATTCTATTTCTCCAGATTTTGTAATATTTAGTTTTCCATTCATAAGTTTCTGAAGTTCTTCACTTAAGTTTTTAAAGTCTGGTTCATATAAATATCTTTTATCTAAAAAATCATATAATCTTTCTAAATATAATGGATAGCCTTTTAAATATTTTTCATCTTCTATTTTTATTCCCAGTAATCCTCTATATCTACTTTCAAGCCCTTTTCTCACTTTTAAATATGCAGGGGAATCTATATATACTATATTTTTTAAATTTTGTATCTGGACAATACCTTTTGATTTGAAAGAAAAATCTATATACTGTTTATCTTTTATAAGTACATTTCCTATACTATCTATTTTTAAATCTATTGATTTTACCTTTTCATCTTTTTGTATGAGTGTTTCTATATTTGATATTTGAAAGTTCTTTTGAAAGTTTGATTTTAAATTCTTTTCTATTTGTTCAGAGATTATATATTTAAAATTACTTTCAAATTGTATTATATTACTATATGATGTTAAAATATTATCTGTATGTTCACTTACTCTTTGAAACTTTTTTAAAGAACTTTGTTCTTCAAAATATTCTTTTAATTGTTTATAGTGTTGCTTTAATTCTAAAGAGAAATTTTGTAACATTTTCTCTTGTTGCTCTAAATTTAACTTTTGAAGTTCATCTTGAATAAAATCAAAAAAATTCAAATATTTCTCTTGAAAATTTTCTATAAAATTTATATCTTTTTTAGATTTGTTTAAAAGTTCTGATTCATAGAAAAATATCGCTCTTTTTATACCATTTATATTTGATTGTATATAATCAAATAGATAATCTTTGTTTAAGGCATCTAGTAAACAATAAAGGCTCTTTGTAGTGAAACTTTTACCACTTCCATTTTCTCCAGCAATAATAGTCAAAGGTTTTATTTCAAAATTGGCTTTTTTTATATTTCCTAGATTTTCTATACTAAAATTGAAATTCATTTTCTACCTTTCATAAATATTTATTAAAAAACCTCACTATACTCTTCATTAGCTTTTTCATATTCTTCTATTCTTCCTATATCAAGCCAATACTCTCTGAGTGGAAATGATATCGTATTTTCATTTAAACTTATAAGCTTTTCAAATAGTGTTGGCATATCATAAAACTGATTTTGTGGTATATATTCTAAAACTTTCTCTGACAACATATAAATACCAGCACTTACAAAAAACTTATGAATAGGTTTTTCTTCTATAGATAATATTTTGCTATCTTTTATATTTACAACTCCATAAGGTACTTGAAAATCATATTCTCGAACACACATTGTTCCAATGGAATTTGTTGCAATATGATAGTTATGTAAATGCTCAAAATTTACATTTGTAAGAAGATCTCCATTCATCACAAAAAATGGTTCTGTTGGTTTTTCTTTTAGTAAACTCAAAGCTCCAGCAGTTCCCATTCTTTGCTCTTCTAAAACATACTCTATATTTACGCCAAAATCACTTCCATCTCCAAAATAATCTTGAATAATATGAGATTTATAGTTTACACACATTATAATATTTGTATATCCATACTCTGCAAATTTTTCTACAATGGTTTGAAGTATTGGCTTGTTTCCTACTTTTAACATAGGCTTTGGAGTAGTTTCTGTAAGAGGTCTAAGTCTGGTACCAAGTCCTCCTACCATAAGAACCACTTTATTTGTCTTATTTTTTGGTTTTATAAGTTCATCTATTTCTTTAATGCCTACCAATCTATTATTTTCATCTATGATTGGAATTTGATGAAGTTTTTTACTCAAAGCAAGTTTTAAAATATCTTCTTTTGTATCACTTATTGTTGCGATAGTAGGTTTTTTAAAAATAATATCTTCAATAGAACTATTTAAATCAAAACCTTTTAAAAGACCTCTTCTAATGTCTCCGTCTGTTAAAGTCCCAACTAATTTATCATTTTTATCTACAACCAAAGCTATTTGCATAGAACCTTTATCAATTATTTCTAAAGCTTCTTTTATTGTTGAATTTTCTCTTAATTTTATGTTTTCTATATTTTTCATTTTAACCTCTTAAATCAAAAAAAGATTTTTTTAATATATCTTCTAAATTTGTATTTTTAATCACTTCTATTATCTTCTTACTTGCACATCCATCTCCATATGGATTTATTGTCTCTTTTAAACTCTCTTGAAACTCTTTTGAATTTAATTTATTAAATGCTTCTAAAATAAAATCTTTAGTTGCTTCACAATCTATCACACTAGAAGCTTTTATTCTTCCTTTTTGTCTATCTCCTATATTTATTGTCCCTATTTTAAAGCTTGGGGCTTCTGCTAATCCGCTTGAGCTATTTCCTACCATTACATCTACATATTGCAAAGCACTTAGGTATCTTAATTGTCCTAAAGAGGTAAAACAAACTGATTTAGTATTATTCTTAGCTACATATTCATCTATCATAGAGTTTATAACTCTTCCATCTGTATCGCTATTTGCTTTTGTAAAGATTATATTTGTATCTTCTAATTCATCAATTGCATCTAACAATTCAGAAAATTGCTCTTTTGCTGTTGAGTTCTCTAAAGTTACAGGATGAAAGGTAACTAAGATATTTTTCTTATTTAATTTAAAATCAATAGATTTCTCAAATTCATCTTTAGACAAGAGTTCTAATCTTTTTATATTTTCAATACCCATTCCACCTACATTAAAAACTCTAGAAGGATTTTCTCCTAATTGAATTACTCTATTTTTATACTCTTGTGTAGCTACAAAGTGCAAGTGACTCATTTTTGTAATGCTATGTCTTATTGATTCATCAAATGCACCTTCTGTTGTCTCTCCACCATGTAAATGAGCTATTGGTATTCTTGAAATCATAGCAGCACTTGTTGCACTAAATATCTCATATCTATCACCTAAAACAACTACAACATCTGGCTTTAGTTCATCATAAGCTTCTGAAAAAGATATTTGAGCTAAACCCATAGATTTTGAAATACCAACTGAAGTATCAGAAGATAAAAGCATCTCTATTTTCTTATTTATTTTGAATTCTTTTTCTATTTCTTTATAAGTTAATCCAAACTCAGGACTTAGGTGCATACCTGTAACTATAAGCTGAAGTTCTAAATCTTTATCAGATTGAATCTCTTTTATAAGCCAATAAAGTAATCCATATTCAGCTCTTGTTCCTGTTACTACACAAATCTTCATATCAATTCATCTTCTTTATAATCTTTAGTTGCAACCGTTCCTAATATTTCATCCCATCGCATAGGGCTTATACCATTTCCTGGTCTTTTTATTGCAAGACTATTTTCACTTAAAATTTCACCTTTTTTTATATCTGTTTTTGCAACTATTGATTTTCTAGCTATTGGTTTGTTTTTTGATTCACTTGAACTTGGTTTTTTTATACTACTCCCCAAAGCTAATTCTATATTTCTTATAGCTTTTACCATATCTTTTAATTCATTTGGTTCTAAACTAGCTTTATGATCTGGTCCTTCCATGGTTTTATCTAAAGTAAAATGTTTTTCAATAACAGTTGCTCCCAAAGCAACAGCTGCTGTTGGAACTTCTATTCCCAAAGTATGATCACTATATCCCAAAGCTATATCAAATGTATTTCCAATCGTTACCATAGCTTTTAGATTAACATCCTCCATAGGTGTTGGATATTCTGTATTTGCATGTAAAACTGTGATGTTTTCTTTTTTTGTTCCTGAATTTATTAAAACATCTAAAGCATCTTCTATTTCCCCAATATCAGCCATACCAGTTGAAAGTATAACTTTTTTATTTAGCTTTCCTATATGTCTTAAATACGGTAAATTTGTAATCTCTCCACTTGGTATTTTAAATATCTCAAGTCCTAAATTATTCAAAAGTTCAATGCTATCGTGGTCAAAAGGAGTAGATAAAAACATAATATTTTTAGTTTTACAGTAAGAAATAAGTTCATGATGCATTTCTTTGCTAAGTTCTAGTTTTTTTACCATTTCAAATTGAGTTTCAGTTGAATTTCCAGTATTTTCTACTTGATACTCTGCTTTTTTTGCATCTTTTGATATGCAAAGTTCTGTTTTAAATGTTTGAAACTTTACTGCATCTACACCACTATCAACTGCTACATCTATAAGCTTTTTTGCTAATTCAATACTTCCATTATGATTAACTCCAGCTTCCGCTATTATAAATACTTTATTCATCTACTCTCCTTTTATAACATTACTATAAATTTTAATATCATCTATATAAATATCTATTTTAAAATACAAAAACATAAATTCTCTAGGAAGAGATATTGTTAATAAATTGTTTTCTAAATACCAATTTTCAAGCAATAGATACCTTGTGTTGGTTCCTTCCAAATTATTAAGTTCTACATAAAGCTTATATTTATTTTGACATTGCAAATTATTACACTTATGCCAGTAAATATCAATCTGATTATAAAGAACTAAAATTTTATCTATATACAACCAATCATTTGTAAAAACTCCAGATAATGGTTGTATAAATACTTTATCTTGATACAACTTTCTTGTTTTATCACTCAAATTAAATAATAAAAACTCTTTTTCGGCATTTGATCTTACCAGTATAGATTTTAAATTATTTTCTAAACACAGTTCATCTTTTACTATGACTTCTGAATGTCTAGCATTTATTACTTTAGATTTCATTTCATCATTTTGAAGCCAACTTCTATGATAAATCAAATTAAAATTTAAATTATTTAAATCTTCTATATTTTCATAAACATTTGGATTTGTAGCCAAATTACCATCTGTAAATCTAATATTTGGAAGTAAAAATATCTTTTTAAAATCAAAAACAAACATTATAGGAATTGGACAATGAGCATTATTGACTATTTTATCTTTTGGTTTTATACCTTCGTTGTTTTTTTGAGTAGGAGTTGCTGGTCCAAAATATAATCTTGCAAATTGCTTATGTTCATCACAAGTATTTAAAATGACATTATCATTTGCATTGTCATTTTCCATCAAATTTAATTCTATTGCTTTTTTTCTACTATAAATTTTTCCATTTTCTATTATGGAAATAGCATTTTTTATATCTGTAAAGTGAAATAAAGATTTTGTCCACCAATTTTGAGTTCCGTTAAATTGTTTAGATAAATTTTCCTGAAATTTATCTAAAAATTGTTCTTTAGTTAAGTTCATAAACTATTTCAACTTCTTCTAAATTTTTAGTATAGTTTAAAATTAATTTATCTACATTTTTTAGAATATAAGGTAATTTTAACAAAAACTCAAATATTTCTATTTTATATTGTTGCAATTCACTAAATAAATCAGCTTCACAAAGTTTCCCTAAGTTTTTGAGTGTATAAAATATATTTTTAAAATCTTCTTTTGAAATTATAAAACTTTTCAATCTTGATTTAAAAATAAAATATTCATCTTTTTCATTATATTCTATATTATATTTTTCATTATTTAAAATAATTTCTTTTGATAATAAATTATCTCTAAAAATAGATTTTAAATCTTCAAAAAATATTGAAAAATTAATTGATTTAGGCTTTGAGTTAAGCCATTTTTCTATATCTTTTTTTGTTAAATGCTCTGGAATAATATCTTTATCAAAATCATATATAGATACATTTATAGGAGATTTTTTTAAATATTTTTCTACAAGTGGTTTTACTTGTGTTTCCCAATCTAAACCACCATTTCCACATCCAAGTTTTGGCATAGCTATGTCATTTAATTGTAGTTCATTAGCTTGAGTAACTAACTTTTTTAATCCTTCTTCTATATATTCAAGCTTTGAAGGGCTTTTCCAATGTTTTTTTGTAGGAAAATTTAATATCCATTTATTTTGTGTTTTATATAAAAATAAATTTCCAATATCTAACTCTTTTGATTCACATAGATACTTATATTCTTCAAACATTTTTGGATATATTCTTTTAAAATCGGCAGCGATACCCTTGCCCATAATACCAACAGTATTAACTGCATTTACAAGTATTTTAGCATTTGATGTAAAGAGATTTCCTTTTATATAGCTTATCACTAAATTTTCCTTTTATTGTTTAAAAAATTGTTTTATTTTATCTAAAATACAATAAAACAACTATTTAATTTTTGGAATATAAATTTCAGCTTCTCCATCTGTAACAATTTTATTTTTAACTTTGCAAGTTGTTTTAAAAAATACTCTATTTTTATATAAATCTACTTGTGTAACTTCAACAACAGCTGTAACCGTATCTCCAACATATACTGGTCTTTTAAAATTTAGTGATTGAGATACATATACACAACCAACTCCAGGTATTTTCGTACCAAAAAGTGCTGAAAAAAATGAAGCTGTCATCATTCCATGAGCAATTCTTTTTTTATATCTAGAGTTTTCAGCATATTCTTCATCTAAATGTACTGGATTTCTATCTCCACTAACACCAGCAAAAGATTTTATATCAGCATCTGTAATAGTTTGTGAATAACTAGCTTTCATTCCAATTTTAATATTTTCTATAGAAATATTATTAAAAAATAAATTCATATTAATATCTCCTTTTCATATTTTCTTTTGTAAGTTCAATAGCAGGGTTACCAAAAACTGTTATATTTTGTGAAATACTTTTTGTAACAACTGAACCAGCTGCTATAACAGAATTTTTACCAATAACTAAAGGTTTATTAGGTTTTCCTTGATGAATTATTACTCCTGTACCTACATAAACATTATCTTCTATTATTACATTTCCATTGCACTTTACACTTGGTGCAAATGTTACATTATTTCCAATAATACAATCATGTGCAACATAGCTATAAATATTTGCATGAAAATTTATACCAATTTTTGAATTAGATGTAATAGTTACAAAAGGAGATAAAATAACTCCTTCTACAAGCTGTGATGACTTAGAAACAAAGCAACTTTTATGGATTATTTTTGGAAAATTAACTTGTTTTTGTGATAAATTTTGATAGATTTTTGCTCTTAGGTGATAATTTGCTATGGCAATAACTATATTATCATTTGTAGAAAAATTATACTTATTTTCATTACCTAGAAATGGTGCTTCATAATTGTGTTTTTTATAATCATCTTCAGATATATCAAAATAACCTTTTATTTCAAATTCGTTATTATCTAAAATATATTCTGTAACTTCACTAGCAAAGCCACCAGTTCCTACTATGTAAATACCTTTCATTTCCATTTCTCCGTAGAAAAGAAAGGATTATAAAAAATATTATTTGTAAACTTTTTAAATTTTAATGGTTTTTCACTACTGAATTGTTCACTTGATTTGAAAGTACTCTCGTACCCCCCCCTATAAGGCAATTTTTGCCTATTTGTATATACTCTTTGCTCATCGCATTACTCCCAAAAAATGTATTTTCTTTTACAATCACTCCACCGTTTATTACACTTGCTGTTGAAATATGACAATTATCTTCTACTATTACATCATGTTCAATTAAAGCTTTTGTGTTTATGATACAGTTTTTTCCAATTCTTGCATTTGCGTTTATCAAAGCATGATGCATAACAACTGTTCCTTCATCTATTTTAGAGTATTTTGAAACATAAGCAAGTGGTGAAATAATAGTTGATAAATTAAAACCTATATTTTTAAGTTTTTCAAAAAGATTTACCCTTAAACTATTTGATTTTATCTGTCCAATAGTAATAACTGCATTTTGGCAAGTTTTAAAAAGCTCTTCTAAATTATCATCACAAGCTATTATCTCATAATCTAAAACTTTTTTTCCAATATTCTCTTTTGTATCAACTATCCCAATAATTTTATACTTATTTTCTAGTTCAATAACATCAATAACACTATGGCAATGTCCACCACCACCAACAAGAACAATTTTTTCTTTCATTACAAAATCACCGAACTTGGAATATTTACAACTCTTTGCTCTAAATATTTTGCATTTTTTAAATCATCTTTTTGACAATTTTTATACATTTCCAATTCATTCATAAGTCGCCAAATAGGTCTTGTCATAACACCATTTTTATTTGTAAACTCTAAAAATTCATCTCTTTGTTTAACATCATCAAAGATTACAGCTTGTAACCAATAATTTGATTTTGAATTTTTTGGTTCTTCTACAAATTTTATATTTGTATTTACAAAAAAGTCTTTATAAATTTGTACTAACTCTCTTTTATTTTCTAAAAATTTATCTAAATTTTCCATTTGTGCAACTAAAAGTGCAGCATTCAAGTTTGGAAGACGATAATTATATGCTGTTTCGTCGTGTACATATTCATAAGGATGAGGAATTTTTGCTGTTGTTGTGATATGTTTTGCTCTTTTTGCCAAAATTTCATCATCAGTTACAATAACTCCACCACCACCACTTGTGATGATTTTGTTTCCATTAAAAGAAAATGCTGCTATTTTTCCAAAAGTTCCAGTATGTTTTTCTTTATAAAAACTTCCTAAACTCTCTGCTGCATCTTCAACTAAGGTAATATTCCATTTATCACAAATCTCTTTTATCTCTGCTATTTTACAAGAGTGTCCAAAAGTATGCATAGGAACACAAGCTTTTATTTGTTTTTTTGTAGTTTTATTTATACAAATATTCTCTATTATTTCACAATTTGTTTCTAAAAAATTTTTAAGTGAATTTGGGCTAAGTCCCAAAGTATCTAAATCAACATCAATAAATATTGGTTTTGCTCCAATATAGCTAATTGCATTACAAGTTGCTATAAAAGTAAGAGGTTGAGTTATAACTTCATCATCTTTTTTTACATCAGCTAATATAAGCGATATATGAAGTGCAGCTGTACCATTTACAGTTGCTATTGCATATTTACTTCCAACATACGAAGCAAACTCTTTTTCAAATCTATCAACATATTTTCCAACACTTGAAACAAATGTACTATCTATACACTCATTTAAATATTTTTTCTCATTTCCAATAAATCGTGGCTCATGAAGAGGTATAAACTCTTTTGTCTTAAAAGTTTCTTTTATAAAATCTATTATATTTTGCATATTACATCTTTCCATCAAGATATTTACCAGTCTCTTTATGTCCAAAATCTGGTATTAATTTAAAAAACTCTTTTACAATATCATCTTTGCTCCATTGTAAATTTTGTTTATAAGCTTTGATTATATTTTCAAACTCATTTAGAAGTTTTTCATCATAAATAGCTTCATTCTTTATGATACCGAGATTTTCAAATTTTTCCATATCTAAAACTTCTTTTTCAGTAAAAAATTCTTCAAAATCTTTCTCTCCTGTTGTATCACTAGCACTGAATAAACATGGATATTTTCCTTGTTGTGGTAAAGTTTTAGCTAATTCTCTAGCTTCATCTTCATCTCTACATAAATATGGCTCAAAACCTAGATTTTTTAGATATTTTACAGCTATTTCAGAAAATGTTATAAGATGTAAATTTTCACTTAATTTTGGGAAAAATATATCTCTATTTTCACCAAAAATACAAGACATAAGACAAAGTTCACCACTTTCTTGAGGAGTTACAAAATATCTTTTTATATCATTTGGAGCAACTATTGGTTGATATTTTTTTATTCTTTGATCAAATCCATGAAGAAGTGAACCATCACTAAAAGCTACATTTGCAAATCTTGCCATAGAAACATCTATTTGTTTTGATTTTTTCATCACAAACATTTCCATTATTCTTTTGCTTGCACCCATCATATTTACTGGATTTGCAGCTTTATCTGTACTTACACAAAAATATTTTTTAACCTCATTTTCTATTGATTGTTGTAAAGTTTTATCTGTATTAAAAATATTTGTTTCAATCATTCTCATAAGAGTAAATGGATCTTTTTCACTTCTTACATGTTTAAGTGCTGATAGATTTAATACATAATCGTATTTTCCATCAGCTTTTATAAATGCATCATATTCGCTACTTCCAATATCAAGTGCAAAAGTTTGAAAATCTCCATCAATATATCCAAAACTACTTCTTATATCTCGAACTAATTCAACCATATTATTTTCTGAAATATCAATAACATGAAGTTTTTTTGGATTTCTTTTAAATATCTCTTTAGTTACAGCTTGTCCTATAGAACCAGCACCACCTAAAACTAAAAAAGATGAATATGAAACTATATCTGAAAGTTCTTGTTTTTTATTTTTTATATCATCAAGAAAAAGCTCTTTTGTTCGTCCTATTAAATTTAGTATTTTATTCATAAATTTTTCCAACAATATACTCTATTTCTTCATCAGTAAGATAAGGATTCATAGGTAAACTCATAATTTCATCTGATACTATTTCAGAAATAGGGAAATCACCTTTTTTATATCTTAAATATTTCATACACTCTTGTAAATGTAGTGGCATAGGATAATGAACTGCTGTTGGTATTCCAGCTTCTTTTAATTTTTCTTGTAAAGTATCTCTATTTTTTACTCTTATTGAATATTGTGCCCAAGCTGATGATGATTTAGTATCCACATAAGGAAGTATTATATTAGATTTATTTTTTAAAGCTTTTGTGTATTTAGAAGCAACTTCTTGTCTTAGTTCTAAATCTTTTTTATAATATCTTAGTTTTACATTTAAAACTGATGCTTGTAAAGTATCAAGTCTTCCACCCATACCAATATATTGATGATAGTATCTTTTTGATTGTCCATGAAGTCTTAAGCTTTTAATCTTATTTGCCAAAATCTCACAGTTTGTAAAAACTGCTCCACCATCTCCATAACACCCTAATGGTTTTGCAGGGAAGAATGAAGTTGTTGATATATCACCAAGTGCAGAATCTGTAATTCTATTATAAGTAGAACCAAAGCTTTGCGCACCATCTATAATTACTTTTAAATTATATTTTTTAGCTATTTCTTGAATTTTGTCCATATTAGCAGGTTGTCCATAAAGTGATACAGGAATAATAGCTTTTGTTTTAGAAGTTATTTTATCTTCGATTTTAGAAACATCAATATTATATGTTTTTTCATCAATATCTACAAAAACTGGTTTTGCACCTAAGAAGGCTATTGTTTCAGCTGTTGCTATAAATGTAAATGGAGTAGTGATTATTTCATCTCCTGGTTTTATATCAAGAGCCATCATAGCAAGAAGTAAAGCATCTGTACCATTGCTACAAGTTATTGCATATTTTGCACCTGTGAATTCTTCTAAACTTTTTTCTAGTTCAAGAACTTCATTTCCCATAATAAAGTTACAATTTCTAGCTACTTTCAATATAGCTTCTTCTATCTCTTCTTTATAAAGATTATGTTGGTATTGTAAATTTGCAAAATCTATCTTCATTTTTACTCTTTTATTAAAATTAAATTATCATTTTCTATTTTATATTTTGTATTATCGAAACTATCAGTCGCTATTCCACTTTTATCAAAGTTTAGTGTATTTCCAGCCATTGAAACCCATCCTATTTGTTTTGCAGGAACCCCAACTATAAGAGCATAAGGTTTTACATCCTTATTTACCACTGCACCACTTCCAATAAGTGCATATTCTCCAATAGTTACTCCACAAACAACCGTAGCGTTTGCTCCAACACTACAGCCTTTTTTCAGAACTGTTTTTTTAAACTCTTCTTTCCGTACTATAAAAGCTCTTGGATTTATAACATTTGTAAATACCATAGAAGGTCCTAAAAAAACATCATCTTCTACTTCAACACCTTCATATATAGAAATATTATTTTGAACTTTTACACCATTTCCAATATTTACTTTTGGACCGACTACACAGTTTTGTCCAAATGAACAATTGCTTCCAATATGTGAACCACTTAAGATATGTGAAAAATGCCAAATTTTAGTATCTTCCCCTATAATTACATTTTCATCAATATAACTCGACTCATGTGCAAAATAAGAAGCCATATATTATCCTAAAACTTTTTTACAAAATGGATGAGATTTTTCATCTAAATTAGCCGTTTGCATTTTTCTAATATCAGAAACTATCACTATTGAATTTCTAGCATCATCAAGACCAAATCCACCACCATTTAAAATATCTTTATATGATTTCGTATGTAGATCCGTAAAACCTTCACTAAATTCAAACTCTTCTCCATCAACAGTGATACTTCTAAATGTAGTTTTCCCAGTAGTTTTTATTTCTTCAGGAATATAATCATAATTTACAGATAAAAACCATCTAACATTTGCATTTTTAAGTTTCATATATCCAGCATTTACATCAGGATTTTTTATATATACAATATTTTCTTGTAATTCTCCAAAAATCCAAGATAGCATATCAAAAAAGTGAACTCCAATATTTGAAGCTATTCCTCCTGATTTTTTTTCATCACCTTTCCAAGATTCAAAGTACCATTTACCACGACTTGTTAAATATGTTAAATCAATATCATAAACCTTAGATGGATTTTTTTCTAATTCTTTTGATATTTTTTCTTTTAATGCAATTATAGAATCATGAAGTCTTAATTGTAGTATTGTATATACTTTTTTACCACTCTCTTTTTCTACTATTTTTAAATCATCTATTTGATTTGGATTTAAAACTAAAGGCTTTTCACAAATAGCATTTGAACCACTTTTTAAAGCAAATCTAATATGACTATCATGTAAATAATTTGGTGTAGTAATAGCCACATAATCTATATTATTACCATTTCTTTTAAAATGATCCACAAATGAACTAAATCTTTCAAACTCTGTAAAAAAATCAGCTTGTGGAAAATTACTATCCATTATTCCAATACCATCATAAGTATCCATAGCAACTACAAGCTCATTACCAGTCTCTTTAATAGCTTTCATATGTCTTGGAGCTATATAACCACTTGCTCCAATAAGTGCAAAATTTATCTTTTCCATTTTATAATCTCCAAGTTGGTTCTTCTACTATACCTTTTACATCCATTATTATAGGTGTACCTTTTGACATTCCTTTATAATCATTTGTAGAAATATTTTTAAATTTATCATGATTTACAGCAACAATAATAGCATCATATCTTTCACTATTTAATGGTAATTCTTCTAAAAAATTCAAAGGTTTTACCTTTTTATCACTCTCATCAATCCAGTAATCATATACTTCAACATTGCATTTAAACTCTTCAAGTTCTCTAATAATATCAAGAACTTTAGAATTTCTCATATCAGGGCAATTTTCTTTAAATGTAGCTCCAAGAACTAATATATTTGAACCATTTAATTTTTTATTTTCACTAACAATTAATTTTAAAGTTTTATCAGCTATATATTTACTAATACCATTATTAACTTGTCTTGCACCTAAAATTAAATTTGGCATATATCCTAAACTTTGTGCTTTATGAGTAAGATAGTATGGATCAACTCCTATACAATGCCCTCCTACTAGACCTGGGAAAAGTTTTATAAAATTCCATTTTGTAGCAGCTGCTTCAATTACATCTTTAGTATCGATATCCATCAAATCAAAAATCATAGCAAGTTCATTTATCAAAGCTATATTTACATCTCTTTGAGTATTCTCTATAACTTTTGCAGCTTCAGCAACTTTTATTGATGGAGCTAAGTGAGTTCCAGCAGTGATAATACTTTTATATAAATCATCTATTCTTTTAGCTATTTGAGGAGTCGAACCAGATGTTATTTTAAGTATTTTTGTAACTGTATGCTCTTTATCACCTGGATTTATTCTTTCAGGAGAGTATCCACAAAAGAAATCTTTATTAAATATCAAGTCGCTAAATTTTTCTAAAATAGGAACACAAATTTCCTCTGTAACGCCTGGATAAACAGTACTTTCATAAATTACTATATCATTTTGTTTTAAAACTTTTGCTATAGTTTCAGTTGATTTTATAATAGGGGTTAAATCTGGTTCATTACTATCTTTAATAGGTGTTGGTACAGTAACTATATAAATATTTGAATCCTTTATATCTTCAATATTCATAGTAAATTTCATACCATTTTTTATAGCATCTTTCATCTGATTTTCATCTAATTCTAAGGTTCTATCAAAAGCGCTTTCTAACTCTTCTATTCTTGAATTATCTATATCAAAACCAACTACTTCATATTTACTTGAAAAAGCATGAGCTAAAGGAAGACCAACATATCCTAAACCTATTATACATATTTTATTTTCCATTTTTTCCCTTATATTAAATTTTTTATATTATCACATAAATATTAATTCTTTTTTATTCTTTTCTTATCTTATTTATAAAATTTATAAAAAATACTAAAAATATAGATAAGATAAATCCTGTCACAAAACCAACTACTACAATAAGAGATTTTCTAGGTTTGATAGGATAATCATTTATTAAAATATTCCCTACTATTTCACTATTTGTTGCTATATTATTCATAAGTTTTAATTTTTCAAGTTCTATCTTATCATTCAAATCTTCTAATTGATTTTTTATACTATATTCTAATTCTCTATTTAAATTTGGGATTTTTTCTAAAAGTATATTTTCTTTTTCTTTATTTAAATTTTCAATTTGATTTTGTAGATTCAATATTAAATTTTGATAATTTAGTATTTCCATAGCAGATAACATATTTTGAGTATCATTTGAACTTCTTTTTTTCGTTATATCATTTATATTTTTTTGATATTGTTCCATTTTTTCTTTATTAAAATTCAATTTATTTTCAATTGTAACTAATTCAACATTTTTTAAAAAATTTATTTTTTCATTTACTTGAATTTTTGTTACATCTTCTAAATATTTAATCTGCTCTTCCAAATTTTTTATATTTAAGTTTGTTCTTAAAATATATTCATCAATTTTATATTTATAATCTGTTTGTAAAAAATCAACTACTTCATTATTTATATCAATAGCCTTTTCATTTGAAAATGCCTGTGTAGTTATTTCTATAAAATTTTCTGCTTTTTTTACAAGTGAAATATCAGAAACAATTCCATATTTTTCTGTTATAAAAGGCATATCATCTACAGAAAATATAACTCTTAGTTTTCGTTCTAAAATATTGCTATTTTCTATTAAAGCATCACCAATTTGTCCTATTTTAACTACCGATTTTACCTCATAAATTGGTATTTTTAAACTTACATAAACTATAGATAATATTGTAATAATTGATGTAAATATAACTATAAAAATCTTTTTATTCCAAATAGTTTTAAATAACTCTTTTAAATCTATTTCATCTTCTTGTATATATTTTTCATTTTGCATATTTTCCCCTGTATTTTGTATATCAAAATTTGTTTATATTATAAAAATAAATTTATTTTTCTTTTAAATTGGCGACCCCAGCAAGATTCGAACTTACGTGTTTAGGAGGAAATCCTAACGTCCTTGGCCACTAGACGACGGGGTCATAATGAGGGAGTATTATATTTTATTTTAAGTTTTATTCTACTTAAAATCATAAAAACATATCTCTATCTTATTTGTTTTAGCTTCTTTTTTTTTAAAATATATATTTTGGAAGATGTTGTTTCAAAAAAGCCTAGTTTATTTTCAACTATTACATTTGAGTTCGTAAAAGCAAAATCATACTCAAAACTACATGCAGTTTTATTTGCAGAAGTTGAATATGATATATCAAATTTATCTATAAAATCATAAAAACTTGACGATTTATCAACAACCCTAAATGATTGTAGATTTGGATATATAAAAGTAGTTTTCTTACTATTACGTACTAATTTTCTAAAGTTTTTTGGAACTCTTGCTAAACTATTTAATGTTTTAAAAGAGTTTACAGTATTTAAAATTTTTTTAGATTTTTCTCTTTGTTTTAGCTTTGTTAGCTTCTCATCATTTGAAGATGAAAAACCAACAGTTGTATCTGTTTGTACTAGATAAACTAAGCTAGAATCCATTAGTAATTTAAAAATTCTTGGATAGATTTTGGAGTTGAAACATCTTTAGTTTTTAACTCTTTTATTGCTTCAGTTGCAGCATTAGCAGCAGCTACAGTTGTAAAATATGGAACATTCATTCTTAAAACAGCTCTTCTTATATCTTTACCATCATCTTTTGATAATTCTTGTTCACCACTTGTATTTATTGCCATTGCAATATCACCATTAGTTAAAAGATCTGTAATATTTGGTCTTCCTTCACTAACTTTCAATACTTTTTCACAAGGTATTCCAGCTTCAGAAATAATTTTTTCTGTTCCACCAGTTGCACATATACTAAATCCATTTTCATTTAATTCTTTTGCAATACTTGAGGCAAACTCTTTATCTAAATCACATAAAGAAATAAATACTTTTCCACTTTTTGGTAAAGAGTTTTTAGCAGCACTTTGAGATTTAGCAAATGCCATAGCAAAATTATCTGCAATTCCCATAACTTCACCAGTAGATTTCATCTCTGGACTTAAAAGCAAATCTGCTCCTACAAGTTTATTAAATGGGAAAACAGACTCTTTTACAGCAACATGATTTTTAAGTTTTGGTTTTAAAACACCATTATCTTCATAAACAATCTCTCTATCATAAACTTTTAAAGCATCTCTTAAACTGTGTCCCCACATAACTCTAGTAGCTACTTTTGCAAGAGGAATTCCTGTTGCTTTACTTACAAATGGCACAGTTCTACTAGCTCTTGGATTTACTTCAATTAAATAAACTTCTCCTTTGTGAATTGCATATTGAACATTCATAAGTCCTACAACACCAAGACCTAAAGCCATAGCCTTTGTTTTTGTCTCAAGTTCTTTTATACATTTATCTTCTATACTAATTGGAGGTAATGAGCAAGCTGAATCTCCTGAGTGAATACCTGCTTCTTCAATATGTTGCATAATTCCACCAATATAAACTTCTTTTCCATCACAAATACAATCAACATCAAGTTCAATTGCTCTATCTAGGAATTTATCAATTAAAACTGGTGCATCATTTGAAACTGAAACTGCTTCATCCATATATTTTTTTAATTCATCAGTTGAATAAACTATTTTCATTCCTCTTCCACCAAGAACAAAAGATGGTCTTACAAGAACAGGATAACCTATTTTTTCAGCTATTTTTATAGCTTCTTCAAGTTCTACAGCTGTTCCATTTTCTGGTTGAAGAAGTCCAATATTTTCAACAAATGCAGAGAATTTTTTTCTATCTTCTGCTAAATCAATAACTTCTGCTGTTGTTCCTATAATTTTTGCTCCAATTTTTGTTAAAGCATTTGCTAATTTTAGTGGTGTTTGTCCACCAAAATGTACGATAACACCATCTGGTTGCTCTTTTTCTACAACACTTCTTACATGTTCAAAATCAATTGGTTCAAAATATAAAACATCAGAAGTATCATAATCTGTTGAAACAGTTTCAGGGTTGCAATTATACATAATAGTTTTTACACCCATTTCATTTAAAGCGAAACTAGCATGAACACAACAATAGTCAAATTCTATTCCTTGTCCAATTCTATTTGGTCCACCACCAATAATCATAACTTTTTTATCAGATGATTTAGGAGTTTGCTCTTTTGGTAATTTTGTAACATTTGTAGTTGAATATAAGTATTGATTTAAAGCTTTAAATTCACCGGCACAAGTATCAACTTCATTATACTCAAAATCTATATCTAAAGCTTTTCTTGCATTGTATACATTTTCTTCAGTTTTTCCAATAATATTTGCAATAAATTTATCACTAAATCCATTTGATTTAACTTTTCTTAAAAGTTCTTCATCAGTTAAAATAGCTGGAGTCATAGCAAGTTCTAGTTCATAAAGTTCTCTAAATTTAGCTAAGAACCAAGGATCTATTTTTGAAAGTTCAAAAATATCTTCATTTGTTAAACCTTGTCTCATACCATCCATTAGATATTGAAGTCTTTTATCATTTGGTCTTCTAATCTCTTTTTTAATTAACTCTAAATCAGTCGTAATACTATCAAATCCACTAAGTCCAGTTTCTAATGAACAATATGCTTTTTGAATACACTCATTAAAATTTCTTCCTATAGACATAACTTCACCAACAGATTTCATTGATGTTGTTAAAGTAGAATTTGCTTTTGGGAATTTTTCAAATGTAAATCTTGGAACTTTAGAAACAATATAATCAACTGCTGGTTCAAAACTAGCTAGTGTTCCTGTCATATCGTTTGTAATCTCATCAAGTGTAAATCCAACTGCTAAAAGTGTAGAAACTTTTGCTATTGGATAACCAGTTGCTTTTGAAGCAAGAGCAGAACTTCTTGAAACTCTAGGATTCATTTCAATTACAATCATTCTTCCAGTTTCTGGGCACATAGAAAATTGTACATTTGAACCACCACTATTTACTCCAATTTCTCTTAAAATTGCAAAAGATGCCTCTCTCATAACTGCATACTCTTTGTCTGTAAGAGTAAGTGCTGGAGCTATTGTTATTGAATCACCTGTATGAACTCCCATAGGGTCAAGATTTTCAATAGAACAAACAACAATGCAGTTGTCATTTGTATCTCTGATAATCTCCATTTCATACTCTTTCCAACCTAAAACTGATTCCATAATTTCAATTTCATTAATTGGTGAAGCATCAAGACCAGCTTGTGCCAAAGCTTTAAACTCTTCCATATTATAAGCAACTCCACTTCCACCACCTGCAAGAGTAAATGAAGCTCTACTAATCACAGGGAAACCTATCTCTTTTGCTACTTTAACTGCTTCTTCTAAAGTATAAGCATTCTCACTTCTAGGTAAATCTAGTCCAATTTTTCTCATAGCTTCAGAAAAAAGATGTCTATCTTCTCCCTTTTTAATAGCTTCTGGATGAACTCCTAAAAAGTTTATACCTTCTAAAAGACCTTTCTCATACATAGATGTTGCAACATTTAATGCTGTTTGTCCACCCATTGTTGGGAGAATAGAATCTATATTCTCTTTTTTAATTATATTTAGAACAACTTCTTCTGTAATTGGTTCAATATATGTCTTATCAGCAAATTCTGGATCTGTCATGATAGTTGCTGGATTTGAGTTAATCAAAATAACCCTATAACCAAGCTCTTTTAAAGTTTTAGTAGCTTGTGTTCCTGAATAGTCAAACTCACACGCTTGTCCTATAACAATTGGTCCTGAACCTATAAGTAAAATATTTTTTATATCTTCTCTTTTTGGCATAAACTTTCCTTTCGCTGATTTAAAATTTGGCAAGTTTATCGAAAAAGTGCTTAAGCCTTTGTTACAATTTATGGTAGTATTTGGGTAAATTTTGAATATTTTAAAATATAAAAGCTATTTGCTTCTATATTTTAATCTATCTTTAAGAATAATTAAAGTTACACCTATGACAGTTGCTGCAAAAGATGCTAAGAAAATTCCTATTTTTATTGCAGAGATTATAACTTCATCATCAAATGCTAAATTTGCTATAAAAATAGACATTGTAAATCCAATCCCAGCGATAAACCCAACAGATAAGATTTCAAACCAAGATATATTTGATGGTTTTTTAATAAGTTTAAATTTTGTTGCAATATAGACAAAAGAAAAAATACCTAAAGGTTTTCCAACTAAAAGACCTAATCCTACACCTAATACTATCATCAAATGTTGAGTAACAGCTGTAAAATCAAGTAATACTCCAGCATTTGAAAAAGCAAATATTGGCATTACAAAAAATGCTGAAAAACCATGTAAATTATGTTCTAATCTTATAAGTGGATTTTGAACTCTATCATATCCATAAGCTATCCCTTCTAAAGCATTTATTTGTCTATTATTTAAAATTGGATTTGCATCTTGATGTGATTCAAAATCATAAAGATTAGATTTAGTTGTATCAATAAAATCTTTTTCATCCATTTTAGAACTAATAGGAATAGCAAAAGCCAATAAAACACCAGCAATAGTTGCATGAACTCCAGTTTCATGAATGTATATCCATAAAAATATACCTAATATTAAATATGGTAAAAGTTTTTTAACATTAAAATAGTTTAATAACCATATTAAAGAATAAACTACTCCTACGTGAACAAAATACTCTAAATGTAATTCACTTGTATAAATCAAAGCAACAACTAATATAGCACCTAAATCATCAATTACTGCAAGTGTAACTAAAAAAAGTTTTACTGAAGGATTTACTCTTCTTCCTAAAAGCATTAAAATGGCTATTGCAAAGGCAGTATCAGTTCCCATTGGAATACCAAATCCTATCATATTATCTGGATTATAATAGATATAAATTAATGCTGGAACTATCATACCACCCAAAGATGCAATAAATGGAAAAAATGCTTTAGAAGCTCCAGCTAATTCTCCAATTAAAATCTCTCTTTTTATCTCTAAACTAACCATTAGAAAAAATAGTGCCATCAAACCATCATTTATCCAAAGTCGTAGAGGCATAGTAATAGTTTGTCCTCCTAAAGCCAATCCAAAATCTTTATCCCAAAGTTCAAAGTACATAGGACCAATATTAGAGTTTGCTATAAATATTGCGAAAACTGTAACAAATATTAAAAGAAGTCCACTTAAAGCCTCTTTTGATATAAAAGTATCTATTACCCTACTTCGTTTTTTGATTTTACCACCTATTTCAATCATCTTTATTCACCGTATTAAAAATAAGTTTTGCTTCATCTAAAAGTTTTTGTGCATTTTCTAATTCACCTATTCCATCTTTATAAAGTTTTAATGAATCACTAAGTGTAATTTGTGGATTTGAAAGTTTTTCTAAAATCTCTTTTGCTTTTAATATTTTATCTTCAAAATTTATATCTTTTTCTTCCATTTAATACTCCTTTAAAATATCTTTTATATGTTCTTCAAATTTTTCAACTTCAACTAAAAATGAGTCATGTCCACTTGAACTATCAACAAGTTTGAATGTAACTTGTTCTTTTTTCCCTATTTTTATCATAATATCACGTATTTCTTCCATCTCATTCGGAAAAAACAACATATCATCACTAAATGCTATTAGATGAAGTTTTCCTTCTATTTTTAAAAAACTATCTTCTAATTTATCTTTATTTCTTCCTGCATCAAAAATATTTATTGTTTTACAAATATACAAATATGATAAAGGATCAAAAAACTTTGGAAAACTATATGAATTATATTCAAGATATTTTTCTATCTCAAATCTTCCAAAAAGTTCATATAATCCATCTGTTTGTACATAATCTCTTCCAAATTTTTTATTAAAAAGTCCTGGGCTTAGATATGCTATAAGACCTGCCATTCTTCCAACTGCAAGTCCAGGTAAACCTAAAGCTTTTAAATCATTTTTTTCATAATTTCCATTTTTAAAATTTGGATCATGTCTTATAGCTTCAAGTGCTATTTTATTTATAGCAATTACCCAAGGTCTTGTATATGCTGTTGTTGCCATTGCAATATAGTGTTTGGCAAAGTTTGGATGTTCTATTGAATAACAAAGAGTTTGCATTCCTCCCATACTTCCACCAATAACAGCAATAGCATTTTTAATACCCAATTTTCCATAAAGTTTCATTTGTGCTTTAACAATATCAGATATTGTTAAAACAGGAAATTTTAATCTATACTCTTTTTTTGTAGCTGGATCAATACTCATAGGACTTGTTGAACCATAAGAACTTCCAATATTATTTGAACAAATTACAAAATATTTTTTTGTATCAATAGCTTTTCCATCACCTATAAACTTATCCCACCATCCTGGTTTTGCTTCATTTTCATATCGTCCAGCTGCATGGTGGCTACCAGAAAGTGCATGGCAAATAATAATTACATTTGATTTATCTTCATTTAATGTTCCATAAGTCTCATAAATAATCTCAAATTTTTCTAAAAGTCTTCCACTTTCAAGATATAATGGCTCATTAAATTTCTCTATTTTTGTCTCTATCTTCAAATTATATTCCAAATTTATTAGTTTTTTTGCCAAAGAGTTTATCAAAACTAAGATAAAAAAGCCTTTTAGTAACAAAAAGTATATAATTTAATAAATATTTAAGAAGATTATCTATAAATATAAGTTAATTTTTATAAAATTATCAATAAAAATTATGAAAAGGAAATTTATGAATAAAATACAAGAACTTGAAGATATTTTAAAAAATGATGTTCTTATTGAAGTAAATGATGAAATAAAAGCTATAGAAAAAATGTTAGAAAAAAAATATGATGAAGATTTGGAAATAGAATTAGAATATTACAAAGATATAAAAAAATTCTATGATGAAGCATTAAATCAAATATCTTTAAATAAATTAAGTGAAGAAGAAGCGAATAATATTCTACTTGATTTAGAAGATATGAGATCAGATGAGGATGAGTTATAATGTTTGAAGATTTAGAAATATATAAAATCGTCAATATATTAGGACTAATTATTGGTCTTTTATTTGGAATAATTGCTCAAAAAAATCAATTTTGTTTTAGTGGTTCAATAAAAGATTATATTTTAATAAAATCAACAAAAAGAGCTGCTTCAGTTGTAATGGCAATGATTGTAGCAGTTATTTCTACATCAATTATAGTAAGTATTTTTAATATTGATCTTACACAAAGTGCTTATTTTAAATCAAATATCAACTATTTTGCTATTATTTTAGGTGGGATACTTTTTGGTAGTGGAATGATGATTGCAGATGGCTGTAGCAGTAGAAGTATTGTAAAATTTGGACAAGGTGACTCAAATGCAATAATTACACTACTATTTATAGCAATATTTGCTTATGCAACAACAAAAGGTATTTTATATGGTATTTTTAATCCATTCATAAATAATGAATTTTTAATAGAAATTTCAAAAAGCATAGATAATTTCCAATTAAATATCTTTGTTGTCTTAGCTATTTTAATAGTAATCTTAGCAATTTTAATAAAAAAAATTAAAAGAGTTTTCTCTTTATTTGATGGAGTACTAATAGGTTTATTAGTTAGCTTTGCATGGTTTATTACGGGATATCTTGGTAGTGAAAGTTTTGAAAGAACTATTGAATTAACTAGTATTAGCTTTGTTTATCCTAGTGCAAAAACTTTAGAATTATTTACATATTATGAAGTAAATGAATTGTCTTTGGGTGTTTGTATTGTAATTGGAGCTTTAATAGGAACATATATTTCTTCTTTTTTTAATAAAAAATATAGCTTTGGATGTACAGCAAATAAAAATCTAAATAAAGTAAAGTACAATATGATTGGTGGGGCGATGATGGGTATTGGTGGTATTATGGCTATTGGATGTACAGTTGGGCAAGGTCTTAGTGGTTTATCAACTTTAGCGTTTAGTTCATTTTTAGCAATTATTTCAATTTTTATTTCAGGATATTTTACAGGAAAGATATTACATAAATACAATAAACTTCCAATGTGTTTTATATTTGAGTGGGATGATAATGATAAAAATAAACCTATAAACTATGATATTTAACTAAGGATTAACCTTAGTTAAGTGGATATTCAACAGTATATCCTCTCATAAGTGGTGGAGTATCAAGAGTACTCTCTGTTGATTCAACTTTTGTTGATTCTAAGTCATCATTACCATCTTCTAGTTCTTCATCTTTATTATCATTTTTTGCTTCAAAACCAGTTGCTATAATAGTAATTTTTACTTCATCTCTATCAAAAGTTGTATCTGTAGTAGTTCCAAAAATAATCTGTGCATTAATATCAGATCTTTCATTGATTTTTCCCATAATATCACTAATTGCTAAAAGAGAAATTTCTGGAGATACTGTAAAGTGAATTAAAACACCTTTTGCTCCATCAATTGGAACTTTCTCTAATAAAGGAGAATTTACAGCATTTTCTAAAGCTATAGTTGCAGCATCTTCACCTTTTGCTTTCCCAATTCCCATTAAAGCGATACCTTTATGTTTCATAATAGTTTTAACATCAGCAAAGTCAGCATTAATATCTGCTCCACTTCCAGGATTTAAAATAACTTGACTCATTCCATTTACAGCTTGATACAAAATATTGTCCACAATTTTGAAAGCATCTCTCATTCCTAGGCTTTCATCAACTGTTGAAATAAGTTTATCATTTGAAATAACAATTAAAGAATCACTAACTTTTTTTAATTCTTCAAGCCCAAGATTTGCTAATCCTGCTCTTTGTCTTCCTTCGAAACTAAATGGTTTAGTAACCACTGAAACAGTTAGAGCTCCTACTTCTCTTGCAGCTTTTGCTATTATTGGAGCAGCACCAGTACCAGTACCACCTCCAAGACCAGCAGCAACAAAAACGATATCTGCACCTTTTAAAGTCTCTTTTACTTCTTCATAACTTTCTAGTGCTGAATTTCTTCCAACTTCAGGATCCATTCCAGCACCAAAACCATTATTAATACTATGCCCTAACTCTATTTTTTTTGGAGCTTTTGATACATGAAGTACTTTTAAATCTGTATTTGCAACAATCAGATCAATCATATGAGTACCTTCTTCTATCATATGATTGATCATATTACAACCACCTCCACCAACTCCAATAACTGCTATTTTAGGAAGATTGTTTGATAATGCTTTTGTAGGCATCTTTTCTGTTACAGTAATATCATCTATTCTAAATAAATTATTATTTTCCATTAAAACCACTCCTCAGCTTTCTGTATAAATCTACTCCAAAGTCCTTTTTTCTTATTTTTATCAAGTGGTTGTAAAATTGTTTCATTACTACTAATTCTCATATCTGGATTATTTCCTTGTTGAGATTGATTATTTATAGTAGAAATTGATATTTTTTCTATAGTTTTACCTTTTCTAATTGGACGAATAAGCTTTTTACTAGAATCTAATTGGTAACCTCTATTTATTCCTAAAGCAAACATTATCAATCCAACAACTGTAGATTTACTTGGTTCATCAAAACTAACTCTAAAAGCATTTGGAAGATTTTTTGGAGATGAAATAGAAACTGGAATTCCTTCAAAAATCTTTTTAGTAAGCTCTTTGATACCACCAAGTTCACTCATACCACCTGTTAATACTATTCCAGAACCCATATTATCTAGTAAAGCATTCTTTTTTAATTGGTTTTTTACTAAAACTATTATTTCTTCAACTCTTGCATGAATTATAGTTTGAATATAATCAAGTGCAACTTCTGAGAAATTTTCTTCATCATCAATTCTTGGAATTGTAACTTTAGATGGTCCTAAATCTCCATTTCCTGAGTAATCTTTAATTAAAGAACCATAATCTATTTTTATCTTTTCAGCTGAAGTTATAGGAGTATGTAACATTACAGATAAATCATTCGTAATATTTTTTGACCCAACAGGGATAAATCCATTATAAATAATAGAGTTTCCTTTAAAATATACAAATTCTGTTGTCGTTGCTCCAAGATTTATTACAACTGCTCCAATTTTCTTTTGTTGTTCATCTAAAACAGCTAAAGTTGAAGCATAAGAATCTAAAACAAATCTTACATCATCAATTCCAAAAACTTTTAAAGCTGATTTAATATTTATAAGTGCATTTCTTTTTGCAGTTACAATGTAAACAGAAACTTCCAGTCTACTTCCATTCATAGAAATTGGATTATCAACTTCTTCTTCATCAACTTTAAAAAATAATGGAATTACATGTACAACTTCATATTCAGGAAGAATTATAGAATTTGAAAGTGCCATTTGCATAGCTTGATTAATATCTGATTCTGTTACAAGTCCATTTGGAATATTTACTGCACCACTTCCTTTGATACCTTTTGTATAATTACCAGAAATTGATACAACAGTTGTCCCAATAGCTTCTGTAACACTTTCTTTTGCTTTTAAGATAGCATCTTTTATAGTTCTTGAGATATCTTCAATATTTGTAACTAAACCTTTATTTACTCCTATGCTTTCTTGAATACCAAAACCTAGTATTTCAACACTATTATCTAAATCATATTTTGGTTTAGTTATTACTGCTGTTGTAGCACTAGAACCGATATTTATTGTTAAAAATACATCATTTATATTATTCAATTACTACTCCTTTGTAGTTTGTATAGATGTTTTTATTGTAAAACTATTCTCAAGTTTTTTAAGAAGATTTGATATTAAATCTGCTTCTTGTACTTGTTTTATTTCATCTTTAATAAAGTTATCTTTTGATTTATCATAATTAGCCATTTTTGAACTATTTACTCTATAAAGTATAGCTTTTGAACCAACTCTAATTACAGACTCTTTTTGTGAACTAGCAAAAAGTTGATTTAAAAATTCTATAGCTTCTCTTTCATTTAAACCTTGAATTTTTGCTGCACTTGCACGATTAATTCCAGCTACATCAATACCTTTAAACTCTTTTAATTCGTTTTGAGCAACTTCATCAAGTTTTTTAGATTTCAATTCTTTTGTTAAATCAATTAGCACTTTATCTTTTGCATCTTCATAAGATAAAATAGTAGATGGATTTATTTTTGATAATTTCACTACATAAAATTTATCATTTTCAAAAAATGGTTTTATAATTTCTGTATTCTTAGCTTCTTTAATTCTTTCTATATTTTCAGCTATAAAAGGCAGCTTACTATCTTCAAAAGTAACTTTTTTCTCAAAACTATCTTCACCTTTTTTAAGATTTAAATATAAAGTTAAAGCTTCTCTTTTTGTAAAATTTTCATCTAAATCTTTAATAACTTGTTCTTTTGCTTCTTCAAAAGATTTTAATTTTCCATCTTCAAATTTATAATCACTTTTAAACTTTTCATAGTGAGATTGTATCTCTTCTTCAGTAGAACTTGCAGATTTTAAACCCAATTCTTTTATTTCTAAATCATAAGAAATTTCACTTTTATAAAAATTTTTATTATCTTCATAAAACTTTTTTATATCATCTTCAGTTGCAGTAACTTTCATATCATCTATATTTAAAATTTTATAAGTTATATCATCTTCAATAAATAATAATTTACTAATATTCTCAATCTCATTTGCTATTGGCTCTATATTAAATAGTGCTTGAATTTTTTGAAATAAAATAGAACTTTCTATACTATCTTCAAATTCTTTTGGAGACATTCTATTTTGATTTAGAATTTTTATATATTTATCTTTATCAAATCTTCCATCAGTTTTAAACTCTTCATATTTTATTAACTCTTTTGCTACCTCTTCTTGAGTAACAATTAAACCCAAATCACTTCCATAAGCCATAATAAGATTTTTTTGTAAAAGTTGAGAAAATGCAACATCACTCAATCTTAATTGCTCTGCTAATTCTTTATTAAATGAATTTCCAAAAAGTTGAGCATATTGAGAATATAATTTTGAATACTCTTGATTATATTCATCTATTGTAATTTCTTTATTTCCCACAACTGCTACAACTCCACCTTTTGAGCCATAGTTATAAGAACCCCAGCCAACAAATCCAGCACCAACAAATGCTATTGTACTAATCCAAATAGTAATTACCAACCACTTTTTATGCCTTTGCATCCAAGTTATCATAAGATTTAATCCTCTAAAATTTTTTTAAAGTCGATAATACTAAAAAGTTGCTTTTATGTTATTTAAATTGTTATTGTTTCTATGTTTTTTGAAGTTACACTCTTTAAATTTTTACTCATTAAATCATTTATAATAGATTCTCTTATTGTTACTTCTATTTTTTTACATGCACTTTTAAAAGCTTCTTCTTCTCCAACTATAAAACACATTTTTTTTGCTCTTGTAATTGCAGTATATAATAGTTTTGTGTTATGCATAATATAATGAGAAAAGCTCATAGGAATAAGTGCATTTTCATACTCCATCCCTTGTGTTTTATGAATAGTTAAACAATATGCTAAAGATAAAAGATTTTGAATATTATCAAAATCATAAAAAACTACCATATCATCATTTGGATATAAAACTATACATTTTTGTTCATCAAAATCAAGTTTTATAATAAGTCCTAATTGTCCATTATAAACTCTTCTTTCCATATACTCAGTAGAATTGCTTTTATACATACTCATAGTTTGAGCTTTCATATTTTCATTTTTTATATGAATTACTTTATCTGTTAATTTATACTCAAATTCTTTTATTTTTAAACTCTTTGTTTTTGTATGATTAAATAACCTTTGAAGTTCAATATTTAGGTTTTCAACTCCTAGCATTCCACCTTTCATAGGAGTAATAACTTGAAATAAAATCAAAGCTTTTGATATATCTTTATTTTTAATATATTCATAATACTGCTGTATATAATCACTAGAAATATTTAGAATATTATTCAAAATATACTCACTATTTTCTCCTCTCAAATTTGCAAACTCATTTTGACTCAATGAGTTTTTTATAGAATAATAGTTTGAGATAGATACATCAACAAATTTAAAATCTTCATATTCTTCTTTATAATTTGGCAATTCACCTTTTCTTATATCATTTGCAATAACTGCTATTGCTTGATTTTCATTTTGTCTATATATTTTTGTAAGCTTACAAATAGGTGCAAGTTCATATTTGATAGCATCTGCTAATATATTTCCTGCTCCAATAGCTGGAAGCTGACCATCATCTCCTACAATTATAAATATCGTATCATCATCGATTTTTGAAATAATCTGATAAAAAGTAACTGAATTTACCATAGAAGCTTCATCAAGTAAAATAGCCTTATATGGAAAAAAATCTTTCTCTTTATGTTTTACAAGTAAACTTTGAATAGTTGAAGAGTTATATCCTGTTGTATCGCTTATTCTTTGACTAGCAATTCCACTTAAAGCTATAGTCATAATATCATCATAACTCATAGTCTCTTCAAGAAGTTCTAATATAGCTCTACTTGAAGTAGATTTCCCTGTCCCTGCATAACCTATTAAAAATAGAGTCTTTTCTCCACTATTTATAAGTTCAACAGCTTTTTTTTGTTCATCACTTAAAGAAAAACCTAAAGTTTTCTCTTTTTTTTCTAAATAGTCATCAAAATATTCAATAATCTTTTTGTTCTTTTCATCTTTTCTTCTATTAAAAAAATCTAAAATATTTTTTTCTGCAAAATATAACATCGAAGGGGCTAATCTATTCTCTTTTGTTGTATAAACTTCTTCTTTTGCAAGCATCTCAATAATAACTTCTTCATATAAATGTTCTTCATTTATAAATCTTAAATTATCATCTAAAAGCTTATATAGATGAAATTTATCTATTGATGAATTTCCATTATTATCACAAAACTCTCTTAAAGTGTAATTTACACATGCCCTTATTCTAAAAGGTGATTTTGGATCAATTCCTAAAGCTTTTGCTATTTCATCTGCTCTTTTAAACCCTATTCCTTTTATATTTATTAATATATATGGATTATTTTTAATTTTTTCTATTAAGTTATCAACTTCACTAAATGTTGCATAAACTTTTGTAATTAAGTTTGATGTTACTCCAAATTTTCCTAAAAAGCTTCCCAATTCTCTTAAGTGTTTAAACTGATGCCAAGAGTCAATTATACTTTTTAATTTTTTTTCTTTTATACCTTTAAACTTTAGTAATTCATTTGGATTTTTTTCTAAAATTTCTATTAATCCATCTTCATTATACTTATCCAATATTTCATTTGCTAATTTTTTTGTAAACCCTTTTACAATTTTTGTAAGAAAGAAAAAAAGTTCATGTTCTTTTACTTGTAAAGTATTAAATTCAAATTGAACTCCATATTTATTATGAGTAGTCCAGTTACCACTCATTAGTATCTCTTCACCTACCATTTTTTCAATATCAGCATCAAAATATGTCCCACATATTTTTTGATTATTTTCTAAAACAGCTATAACATACTTTGTTTCATCATTTTTATAAAGAACTTTTTTTAGAACTCCACTTAAGTTATAATTCTTCTCTTCATTAATATCCATCATTAAATCTATCTTTTTTATGTTTATCTTTTTTATATCTACTTTTATTTTTCTCTTTTTGTAGTAAATTTGCGTCTTTTAAAAGTGTTGATCTTTCATCTTCAAAATTTTGACTTGGATTTTTCACAAAATTCATACTTTTTTCTATAAAAAGATTAAGACTTGTATAATAATCAGTATATAATTCAACTTTAGGAGTTTTATTCATATCTTCATAGTTTTTAAAAGTTCTTTTAATAAATACATCTTTATCAAAATTCTCAAGTTTCAATAAAGAAATAGTCCTAGTAAAAAACTTTTCTAAAACTCTTATATATCTTATCCGTAGCTGTTTTTCATTGAGTTCAAAATTCATTCAATAGCTCTTTTAAATTTTCAATTGGTCTTGCAATAACAGCTTTTTGTCCTTTTATGATAATTGGGCGTTGTATTAAAATAGGATTTTGTACCATAATTTCAATGATTTTTTCTTCATTATCTTCATCTTTTAGATTCAAAGTTACATATAATTCTTCATTATCTCTTAAAAGCTCTTTTGCTTTTATATTTAATTTTTTTAATATATCTTTTAATTCTTCAATTGATGGTGGATTTTCTAAATAATTTATAACTTCTACTTTTATATTTTTTTCATTCAACAAATCCATAGCATCTCTTGATTTTGAACAACTTTGATTGTGCCAAATTTGAATATCTTGCATAAAACACCTTTTTTATTAAGTCTTTTATTATATCCAAATATTTTTTATAGAATATAAAACATTACATTATGTAATATTTCATCTTTAAAAAATTTTATCATTATTAAATCACTTTTTTATATAGTACATTTTTATAATCATTTGTGTTATAATCTCTTATGTTAATATCAAATGGATCAGCACTAAATATACTTTTAGCGAATAATAATAAAATCTTAAATGATGTACTAAAAGAGACTGACAATAAGACATTGAATAATCTTTTAAAACAAGATAAAAACTCAACAACAACTATTGATGCAGGAAAAGTTTTGAAAGAGGTTTTTGATAATATAAAAGATGGTACAAAATCAAACTCTACTTTAGAAAATATGCTAAAAAACTCTAATCTTTTCAAAGATTTAGGCAATGTTTCAACAAATATCTCAAATCTACTTGATAGTATAAAAGATGATGAATCTTTACAAAAATTCAAGCCATTATTAGAAAATTTTTTAAAAAATTTAAAAGATATTGATGCAAATAATTTAAAAGAACAATTAAAAAATAGTGGGATATTTTTAGAAAACAAGTTATCTAATAACTCAAATTTAACAACAAAAATTGAGAATATTTTACAAAACATATCAAATTTATTAAAAAATATTGATACACCACAAACAAAAGAGATAAATACGCTTTTAAATAATATTGTTAAAAATCTTTCAAATTCTATTTTTACAAATGCAGATTTACAAAATAGTCTAAAAACTCTTACAAATTCGTTACAATCCTTAAATAATAGTTTGAACAATCCACAAACACAAAATCTAAATACATTTGTAAATGAATTAAAATCTATTATAAGTCAAGGTTCATTGATAGAATCAAAATTACAAAATAATCCTATACAATCTGAACCTATTTTAGATACAAAGAATAATATAAATTCTCAACTAAAAGAGCTTTTAGTACAAATAAAAAATGATATATTACAAAATCCTACTATGATACAAAATAAAAATATTTTACCTATAATAGATAATCTTTTAAAAATAAATGATTTTTTTTCAAAATCAGAAATAACGCTACAAAACACTCAAACATCTTTACAAAATACAAATATATCAACTTTTTCAAATAATATTACAACAAATCTTAGCCCTCTTCTAAGTGCTCTAAAAGATAGTTTAATTTCACAAAATCCACAAAATAGCCAAATACAAGAACATATTAATACTTTAATAAAGAAAGTTGAAACTATCATACAAGAACAACTAAATAACCCAACTCAAAATTTAAAATCAAATATAAAACTAGATGATGATTTTAAATCAGTTTTATTAAAAATGCAAGATGAATTGATAAATAAAACTGATGTAAAATCTCAAGATACTTTAAGAAATATAAATAACTTAATGACTCAAGTAGATTATCACCAACTAACTTCTATTGTTTCAAATTCAAATTATGTTTATATTCCATTTTTTTGGGAAATGTTAGAAGATGGAACTATAGAAATGAAACAAAAAGAAGAAGATAAATTTTTTTGTCAAATAAAACTAACATTAAAAGATTTTGGAAAAGTCGATTTGATGCTTTCTCTTTATGATGAAAATAAGATAGATATGACTATTTATGCTCAAAGAGAACATTTTAAAATAGCAATTAGAGACAACATCAAACAACTAAAAATAGCATTAAACAATGTTGATTTAATTCCTATAAATATAAAATTACTTGATATGAAAGATGAAGAAATAGAAGAAGAAAAACCAGCAAATATCTACCAACAAAATTACTATAATAATAATTCTTTTAGTTCAAGAATTGATATAAAGGCGTAGTATGCAAGAAAAAAGCCAATATATTCAAAAAGCTGTAGCTTTACAATATGACAAAACTGTAGATAATGCTCCAAAAATTACTGCAAAAGGAAAAGGTGAAACAGCAAACAATATTATAAAAATTGCAAAAGAAAATAATATCCCTATAAAAAAAGATGAAGATTTAGTTGAACTATTATCTCAAATTAATATAGATAAAGAGATACCAAGTTCAATGTACAAAGCTGTTGCAGAAATTTTTGCATTTATTTATGACTTATCAAATAAAAATAAAAAATAGGATAAAAAATGATTTTAAAAAAATTTATCATAAAAGATCAAAAAGAGCTTTATAGACATAAAAACTATCTTTTATCTTTAGATTTAGAGTTTGATAGCCAAAAAAAAGAGTATTCAAATAGTGGTTATCTTGATTTTAATATAGAGTATGAACTAATAGAATTTTTAAAAAATGGTGATTTTAAATATAGTATAATAGAAGAAAAAATTACTGATTTCAAAAAACAAATCCTAGCAAAATTCAAAACTTTACAAATAGATACAAACAATATTTTTATAGTAGAAAAAAATGATAATTCAAAAATATATTTATTAAACCAAACAAAAAATCAAATCCAAATAATAGACTTAAAAAAATCAAATTTCAAAGCATATAAAATAAGTAAAGATATACAAGATGAAACAAATTTGAGTATAAAAGTACTTAAAACTCTAGCTTCAAATGAAGATGATTTCAAAGAACTTTTCAATATCTTTGCTATATTGGAAAATCAAAATAGTGAAGATTTATTATTTATTGATAAACTTAAAAAGTTTAAATACTTTTGTATTTCAAAGATAAAAGAACAACAAAAAGATATGTTTTTATGCAACTGTATAGAAGGATTTTTCCCTGAAACGAAGTTTTATATAAAAGGTGATAGAGTTTTTTCAGACTATACAAACTACTTTTTAAACTATGAGCAAGAGCTAAAAATATGGAAATATCTATATAATAATAGAAATAGAATAGGAAATTTTAAAGAACCAACTTTAAATGAACTTTTTGTAGGAAGAAAAATATATATTATAGATGAATTTAAAAATAAAATAAAAGCTATTATAAAATCTGCTAAATTTAGTGAAGACAATCAAGGTATTATCATAAGCTTATCAAATGGGGTAAGCATAAAAAAATTATCAAAAATATTTACAAAAGAAGAGTTACAAAGAAGAGTAATAGAAGCTAGAGATTAATTGCAGGTTATTATAAATAACCTACAATTAAAATAAATTTTGTAAATCCTAAAAATAAAGATATTATCTTTTATCTTAGAATTTCATATTCATAGCAACACTAAATCTTCTACCATCTAAAACATTTGAATTACCATCATCTGTAACATCTTTATTTGATACATTATATATACCTGCGTTAAAGCTTAAGTTTTTATCATATTTATAAACTCCACCTAAGTCAACAAAAGTATAAGAAGGTATTTTGTTATTACTAGTTCCTGAACCAGAAGTTTCTCCCCTATAGTTTACTTGAGTCCATAATAATATTTTAGATGTTACATCAAAATCTAATCCAGCATTAAACATATGTTTAGAAATATTATTTAAAGGTTTTCCTTTTGCTGCACCAGTTTTTTGCTCACTATCTGTATATGTATATGAATGTCTATATTTTAAATTATCTAAGATATTCCAATCTGTTGTAAGTTCTAAACCTTTAATTTCTGCTTTATCAACATTCTCATAAAATTTAACTCCTCCACCATAATATTCACCTTTGTATAAGTATTGCTTTGTATCTCCAGGTAAAATATCAGTTCCATCTTTTGATTGAACTTTATTTTTATAATCTGTTTGAAATACCATTAAACTTCCAGCAAGCCCTAAATCATCATTATCATAAGCAAATCCCAACTCATAATTTCTACTTTTTTCTGGTTCTAAATCTGGATTACCAACCATAGCAACAGGAGCTCCACCTCCACCAGAAATTCCAGCAAAATCAGGAGCAGCTTGTCTTAAACTTGGTGCTTTATATCCTGTTGTCACTCCACCTTTTAAGTTTAAATTATCTGTTAAACTATAAACAGCATAAGCTTTGGGGCTAAAATTACTTCCAAAAAATTCATTCCTATCAAATCTTCCACTTAAAGTTAAAGCTAAATCATCAGTTACACTCCAAGTATCTTCTGCAAATAAAGCCCATTGATATCTTTCCATTTTTGTAATACTATCATCAGTTACTCCTCCAACCATAATAGCATTTGTAGCACCATCTTCAAGATTTTCTTTTTTATAGTTTGCTCCAATAGTTAAAGAATTTGTATCAAAAAAATATGTTCCTTGAGTATTTGCTGTTACAGTACTCATTTCTATACCATTTCCAGTTCTTGCATTTGCTCTTGTAGGGTTCTCTGATTTTTCATAAGTTAAATATGAATTTACTAAAAATTCATCATATTTTAATTCATGAGTTAAGTCATAATTATAATTTATTGATTTTTGATAAGAAGGTGAATTCTTTTGTTTTCCTGTAATCGTTCCCATTGAAAGAATACCATCCCAACCAACAGCTCTACCACTTGAATCAAAAATATTACCATTTCCATCTACACTATATCCATTATTAACACTACCTCTAAAACTACCTTCTGCAGCTATACTTTTTCCTGGATTTGAAGTTCTTTCTTGAACTTTATAAGTATATCCAGCTGTAATTGTATTATGTTCATTTGGAGTTAAAATAAATTTTCCACCAACATTTTGTCTTTTATAATCTGGATCAGAACCGGCTTTCAAAGCTCCACTACTTTTAAAATCACTCTCATCAGTATCTAAAAGCCCTGCTGTTAATTGAACTGATAACAAATTATCTACTAAAGGTACATTTACAAAAGCACTTACATTTCTTGAGTCATTATTTACTTTATTTGATGAAGCAGCTTTTAAATATTCTACATTTATATTTGCTGTTACTTTATCAGCATGTTTTTTAGTAATTATATTTATAACTCCACCCATAGCATTTGAACCATATAAAGATGAAGCTGGACCTCTAATAACCTCTATTCTCTCTATAGCTTCTAATGGGGGTAAAAAATTAATAGGATTTCCAGCATGACTTCCATTTGGAGAAAATGCTTGATTATCTTGCATAGGTCTTCCATCAATTAAATATAAAGTATAATCTGAACTCATACCTCTAATAGATATCGATTGATTTGAACCACCACCATTTACATAAACACCTGGAACATTTTTTAAAACATCAGTAACATCTGTATAAGATTTTTTTTCTATTTCTTCAGCTGTAATAACTGAAATTGAAGCAGCTGCATCAGCAATATTTTGCTCATATCCACCAGCAGTTACAACTTGTACAGCATCAAGCTTTGTTGTTTCATTAGCACTTAAATTACTACTAGCAACTAATAAAGCTGCAGCAACAGTTCTAGCCATTGTGATTTTCATCTTTCTTTCCTTTTTTATTATTGTGATTAAAATTTCTTATAGATTTTAGGAGAACCTATAAATGATACAATTTGATAATTATTATTTTAATTAGCAAAAAGTGAATGATATGTTAATGAATTATTCTTAATATAACTTTAAATTAATACTAATTATTGATTAATATTATTTTGTTTAAATATTCTAATAAATTTATTAGTTGTTTTAATATATAAGAACTAAAATACTTTATTTAAACTGTTAATTTTTATAAAATATACTTAATTTAGTAAAAATAATTAAAGAACAATAATAAATTTATAAAATGGTGTAAGTACAAAAAACTATGAAAAATATTTACAAAAGAAGAGTTATAGAAGCTAGAGATTAATTGCAGGTTATTATAAATAACCTACAATTAAAATAAATTTTGTAAATTCTAAAAATAAAGATATTATCTTTTATCTTAGAATTTCATATTCATAGCAACACTAAATCTTCTACCATCTATATCTCTTTGATCAGTTGTATTTAGTTCTACCCATGGATTATTATTCTTTTTATTTGATATATTATAAACACCCGCTGAGAATTGAAGTTTTTTATCAAAGTTATAAACTCCACCTAAATCAACTACAGTATAAGCTTTTTTCTTTGTAGCAATACTTCCTTGTTGCCCTCCTCTATTACCACCTGTTTTACCATTATAGTTTGCTTGTGTCCATAATAGTAATTTAGAAGTTACATCCCAGTCAAGTCCAACATTAAACATATGTTTTGGTGAATCTGTAAAAGCTTGTCCTTTATCTTTTCCTTTTGTTACCTCTGTATCATTAAATGTATAAGAATGTCTATACACTAAATTATCTAAAATATTATATTTTGTTGTAAGTTCTATACCTTTACTCTCTGCTTCATCAACATTATAGTATGTAGTATATCCTGCTGCACCTCCATTTGGGAAAGTATGACCTTTCCAATGAAAATCTCCTGGTAATGTACTTCCTGGTAATTTATCATTTTGATCACGCATTATTTTATCTTTAAAATCTATTTGAAATAACATTAAACTAGCTGCTAATCCAATATCAGGGTTATCATAAGCAAGACCAGCTTCATAGTTTATACTTTTCTCAGGTTTTAAATCTGCATTTCCAATCATAGCTCCACCCATTGAAGCTTCAGCATAACTAGGATCTGAATTTCTTAAGCTAGGTGCTTTATATCCAGAAGTAATTCCACCTTTTAAGTTTAAATTATCTGTTAAACTATAAACTGCATAAGCTTTTGGAGAAAAATTACTTCCGAAAACTTCATTTTTATCATATCTTCCACTTAAAGTTAAAGCTAAAGCATCAGTAGCTTGCCAAGTATCTTCAGCAAATAGTGCCCATTGATATCGTTCAGACTCTTTTGTTTCCTTATCAGCATTATGCTGTCCATCTGTTTTAATTTCTTCTTTTTTATAATTTAAACCAACACTTAAAGAGTTATTATCAAAGAAATATGTTCCTTGTGTATTCCCAATAAGAGTTTCAAATTCATTTTTTTGTGTTATACTCTTATCTTTATCATAAGTTACATAAGAATTAAGAGCAAATTTATCATATTTTAATTCATGATCTAAATTATAGTTAGTTCTTTCAAATTTTTGATGACTAACACTACCTGGTGTAAAAACACCCATAGCATTAAGAGTTCCTTCTTTCATACTTTTCCCAGGATTTTGTGTTGTTTCTTGTAAAGAATAAGAGTAACCAGCTCTAATAGTATTATGTTCATCTGGAGTATATATAAATTTACCTCCAACATTTTTTCTCTCGTAATCAGGATCTGCACCACTTATATGTTTTGTTCTTTCTGCATTATCCTTCTCTTTTTGATCCATTATCCCAGCATCGAGTTGAAAAGATAGTGTTTTTTCAATAAGTGGAACATTTACATACATACTTGTATTTGATGTAGCATTATTTACTATATTTGAAGAAGCACCCTTTATATACTCTGTTCTTATACTTGCAGTTGCTTTATCAGCATGTTTTTTTGTAATTATATTAATAACTCCACCCATTGCATCAGAACCATAAAGAGCAGAAGCAGGACCTCTTATAATTTCTATTCTCTCTATTGCTTCAAGTGGAGGCATATAATTTACTTTACTTCCAGGATAACCACCCCTAATTTTATAAGCATCATCACCTTGTGCAGGTTTTCCATCAATTAAGAACAATGTATATTCTTGCCCAAGACCTCTAATAGATATAGTTTTGTTTGCACCACTTCCAGTAACATTAATCCCGGGTACATTTTTTAAAGCATCTGTTACATTTGAGTAAGATTTTTTTTCTAATTCTTCAGCTGTAATAACTGAAATTGAAGCAGCTGCATCAGCAATATTTTGCTCAAATCCAGAAGCAGTAGTTACAACTTGAATATCATCAAGTTTTGTTGTCTCATTAGCACTTAAATTACTACTAGCAACTAATAAAGCTGCAGCAACAGTTCTGGCCATTGTGATTTTCATCTTTATTCCTTTTTTGTATTGTGATTAAAATTTCTTATAGATTTTTAGGAGAATCTATAAATAATACAATTTGATAATTATTATTTTAATTAGCAAAAAGTGAATGATATGTTAATGAATTATTCTTAATATAACTTTAAATTAATACTAATTATTGATTGAAAAATATTATTATTAATATTTATTCCAAATAGGTTTTATTTTTATTCTATTTTCTTTAATCCATTTATTAAATCTTTTAGTTATATCATAGTTTATAATTTCAAAATTTAGTGAACTAGGATAAATATATTCCATATACATAAGCATTAAAATAGTTTCATAAAGCAATCTTGGTTGATTTTTAAAATGCTCAATATTTAAAAGTTCTTCAAATGTACAATCTTTTTTAGCTAAAGCTTCAAGAACTGGAGATATTATCTCTTTTGGTGCATTTATATCCCCTATTGGTGTTTTAAAAACAACTGCTCCACTTTTTGGACAACCTGACATTCTTTTAAATCTTATTTTATTTAAACAATTTATATGATCTTCACCTATAAAAGGAATTGAATCTTTTTGAAATATATCTTCTCTTTGTTTTTGATTTCTTGCTAAATCTTTTATATACTCTTTTAATATAGGAGATTTAACTTTTTGTAATACTGGCTGAATTTTTGAAGGAATACTAAGATTATCTATATTTTCAAAAGTATTTGAACTACCTAAATATCCAGTTTTAGTAACATCAAATACCATTTTATGTACATCAATACTATATAAAGGATTCCAAAAATCTGTTAAAAATTCATGTGCTAAATATGAACTATCTTTGTGTAAACTATTTTTAATGGCTTCAATTCTTGTATAATCAATAAAAGTTCCAGCTTCATCTAAATCTTTAAATAATGATATTCCCATCTCAATACTTTTATTTGATTTTTCATCTGTATGATAATCTACAATATTTAAAAGCTTTTGTATTGGAAGTAAAGGAGTGGATCCAGGATGGCACATATAATGTAGATAAAATATACCTAGATTATTTAAAAATTTTGAAACAATATCTAATATACTCTTTTGATGAACTGGTGAAATCCATGAATATGTACCATGATTTACTATAAAATCAAATTTTTTATCATTATTTTTTAGAAAAGTAGCAAAATCACAATGAATAAATTCTAAATTAGTTATTCCCATCACTTTTACAGCATCTTGTGCTATTTGTATATGTTTTTCATTAAAATCAATACCTATAAAACTTCCATTTGGATTACTAATAGCTGAAACTAATAAATTTATACCTGTACCACAAGCTAATTCTAAATATGAAAATTCTTTTGTAATATCAGGTGCTTTAAAACCTAAAAAATTTGTTATACAACTAAGCCAAATAGGTTCCATCTCTTTATAATAAAACATAGGATAAGATGTATCTAATACATATCCATCATCTCTTTTTTTCATTTATACCCTTATTTATAACATAAGAAAGAATGATAATAAAATAACCTTAATAATATATAAATATAATAGTTGTTATTAATAATTAAATTAACATAACTAGATATATATAAATAAATAGTATGTATGATAAAAGAGCATATAATTGGATAAAGTAGATGTATATAAAATCTGTAGACAGTAATAGGATAGATAATAAAATAAAAAATAGATTTAAGAATAAGAAAAGCAGAGATATTATTACGAGGACATCTAATTAGTTGTTAGATTAATAGTAGGAAAAGGAATAATTAATTTGTATAAATAGATATGATATAAAAGCATATATAAGGACAAAAGGGAGGATATTAAATTGTTGAATAAATTGTATAAGAAGGGATACCTTCCCTAAAACACTAGATAAAGTAGCTTAGGAAAGGCATTAAAGACTCAAAGAGTTAGCGATGACCTACGTTTCCACCGGGGGACCCAGCAGTATTATCGGCGATGAAGTGCTTGACTACCAGGTTCGGAATGGGGCTGGGTATTTCCACTTCTCTGTAACCACTAACAAAGTTGAGTATTAAAAGAATCATAGAGATAATCTCTTAATACTCAACTTTAACAAAAGAGTTAAAGGAATAAAGATAATGTTAAAGTCTTAAAAGTAAATTTTCAAAAAAAAACCTACACAAATATAAAGTAAAGATATACTTAATAAGATAGTAAACCAAAGAAATAAAAAATAAGCCAAACGTTCTATTAGTACTGGTCAGCTAAACGCCTTACAACGCTTACACATCCAGCCTATCAACCAGCTAGTCTTGCTGGGAACTTCAGGGAAAGTTCATCTTAGAGTTGGCTTCGAGCTTAGATGCTTTCAGCTCTTATCACATCCGTACGTAGCTACCCAACGATGCTCTTGGCAGAACAATTGGTACACTAGTGGTACGTTCATCCCGGTCCTCTCGTACTAGGGACAAATCTCTTCAACTTTCCTACGCCCACGGAAGATAGGGACCGAACTGTCTCACGACGTTCTGAACCCAGCTCGCGTACCGCTTTAAATGGCGAACAGCCATACCCTTGGGACCGACTACAGCCCCAGGATGCGATGAGCCGACATCGAGGTGCCAAACCTCCCCGTCGATGTGAGCTCTTGGGGGAGATCAGCCTGTTATCCCCGGCGTACCTTTTATCCTTTGAGCGATGGCCCTTCCACGCAGAACCACCGGATCACTATGACCGACTTTCGTCTCTGTTCGACTTGTAGGTCTCACAGTCAAGCTAGTTTATGCCATTATACTCAACAAGCGATTTCCATCCGCTTTGAACTAACCTTTGTAAGCCTCCGTTACTATTTAGGAGGCGACCGCCCCAGTCAAACTACCCACCAGACATTGTCCTGAAAGAGGATAACTCTTCGCAGTTAGTAACTCAAATATTCAAGGGTGGTATCTCAAGGATGGCTCCGACTCTACTGGCGTCTAGTCATCATAGCCTCCCACCTATCCTGCACATGAATATCCAAGCTACAGTGTCAAGCTGTAGTAAAGGTGCACGGGGTCTTTCCGTCTTTCCGCGGGTAGGAGGAATTTTCACCTCCACTACAATTTCACTGGATCCCTCTTTGAGACAGCTCCCATCTCGTTACGCCATTCATGCAGGTCAGTATTTAACTGACAAGGAATTTCGCTACCTTAGGACCGTTATAGTTACGGCCGCCGTTTACTCGGGCTTCAATCAAATGCTTCGCTTGCGCTGACATCATCAGTTAACCTTCGAGCACCGGGCAGGCGTCACACCTTATACATCCACTTACGTGTTAGCAAAGTGCTGTGTTTTTGGTAAACAGTCGGGAGGGACTCTTTGTTGCAACCTCTTTGGCTTTTTGAAGCAAGTTCATATACCAAAGTAGGCACACCTTATACCGAAGATACGGTGCTATTTTGCAGAGTTCCTTAAAGAGGGTTCTTCCACGCGCCTTAGAATACTCATCCCACCCACCTGTGTCGGTTTACGGTACGGGCAACATATAATATACTTAGTGGCTTTTCTTGGCACGACAGTATCATCGATTCTCCATCTCCTCCGAAGAGTGTCAAGAGCCTGTAAGATCTCGGTCTAATGTTAAGCGGATTTGCCTACTTAACAACCTACGTCCTTCGAGCCACACTTCCATCCGTGACCTCGATTAACTCTATGCGTCCCCACATCGCGCTTATATGTTGGTATTGGAATATTAACCAATTTGCCATCGTCTACCCCTTTCGGACTCGACTTAGGTCCCGACTAACCCTACGATGACGAGCATCGCGTAGGAAACCTTGGGTTTTCGGCGAACAGGATTCTCACCTGTTTTATCGCTACTCATGCCTGCATGCTCACTTCTATCCGCTCCAACGCTCCTTACCGGTACATCTTCTACGCTGAATAGAACGCTCTCCTACCACTTGTACATAGTACAAGTCTAAAGCTTCGGTGTACATCTTAGCCCCGTTATATTTTCCGCGCAGAATCACTAGACCAGTGAGCTGTTACGCTTTCTTTAAAGGATGGCTGCTTCTAAGCCAACCTCCTGGTTGTCACAGTAACTCCACATCGTTTTCCACTTAGATGTAACTTAGGGACCTTAGCTGTTAGTCTGGGTTGTTCCCCTCTCGACGATTGATTTTATCACCCACCGCCTGACTCCTGTGATTCCACATATAGTATTCATAGTTTGATAGGGTTTGGTACCGCGGTAAGCAGCCCTAGCCCATTCAGTGCTCTACCCCTATATGCTACAACACAAGGCTATACCTAAATATATTTCGGAGAGAACCAGCTATCACGAAGTTTGATTGGCCTTTCACCCCTATCCACAAGTCATCCCAAGACTTTTCAACGTCAGCGGGTTCGGTCCTCCACTGGCTCTTACACCAGCTTCAACCTGCTCATGGATAGATCACTTCGTTTCGGGTCTGCAGCTAGTGACTATGGCGCCCTATTAAGACTCGCTTTCGCTACGGCTTCGTACTTGACTTAACCTTGCCACTAACCACAACTCGCAGGCTCATTATGCAAAAGGCAGTCCATCACCCTGATAAATCATAGGGCTCTGAATGATTGTAAGCTAATGGTTTCAGGTTCTATTTCACTCTGCTCGCTGCAGTACTTTTCACCTTTCCCTCACGGTACTTGTTCACTATCGATCTGTAAGTAGTATTTAGGATTGGAGGGTGGTCCCCCCAGATTCAGTCAAAATATCACGTGTTCCGACCTACTCAGGATACTATTAAAATTATTGATGATTTAAATTACAGGAGTTTCACCTTCTATGCTACACTTTTCCAAGTATTTCATCTATCATCTTTAATTTACGTTATAGTCCTACAACCCCCAATGCAAGCATTGGGTTTGTCCTAATCCGCGTTCGCTCGCCGCTACTTACGGAATCTCTTTTGATTTCTCTTCCTCTAGCTACTGAGATGTTTCACTTCACTAGGTTCGCTCCCCGTAGGGTAATATATATCTCTATATACTGGGTTGCCCCATTCAGAAATCCACGGATCAAAGCTCTTTGGCAGCTCCCCGTGGCTTATCGCAGCCTAATACGTCTTTCATCGCCTCTTACAGTCTAGGCATCCACCATTAGCCCTTAATAGCTTATTATTGCCTGATAAATATATCGCTATATTTATCAATTTGTTTTGATAATATTCTTTGGCTACTATCTTATTAAATATATTCTATTTAATAATTTAGTTGTGTTCTATCTATAGTTATATAATAAATTAAATCTATTCTAATTTATCACAAATTATTGATATGAAATTTTTTTTATTTAAAATTAAATATTACTATTTAATCTTACGAAAAAATTTTAAAGACTTTAACATTATATTTTTAAATATCGTACTATTTTAATAACTATTGTTATCTTTTTAGTGTTCTTTAGGATAAATCCTAATATAAATCTTATCTGCTATAAAACTTATATTAGAATTTCTTTAAATATATATGGTGGAGAATAGCGGGATCGAACCGCTGACCTCCTGCGTGCAAAGCAGGCGCTCTCCCAGCTGAGCTAATTCCCCAACAAAGATTATCTTATTATGGTGGGCCTATCAGGACTTGAACCTGAGACCTCACGATTATCAGTCGAGCGCTCTAGCCAGCTGAGCTATAGGCCCATTTACCTATATATTTATTCAAATAATCTTTATAAACCGAATATATATTGTTAATTGTTTTTCATTTTTCTATGTATTAAGAAACAAATCTTAATACATTTCTCTGAAAGGAGGTGATCCAACCGCAGGTTCTCCTACGGTTACCTTGTTACGACTTCACCCCAGTCGCTGAATCCACTGTGGAAGGTAGCTACTTTAGCATCCCCGCTTCGAATGAGTTCAACTCCCATGGTGTGACGGGCGGTGAGTACAAGACCCGGGAACGTATTCACCGTAGCATAGCTGATCTACGATTACTAGCGATTCCAACTTCATGTAGTCGAGTTGCAGACTACAATCCGAACTGGGAGATATTTTATAAGATTTGCTCCACATCACTGTATTGCTGCTCTTTGTATATCCCATTGTAGCACGTGTGTAGCCCTGGACGTAAGGGCCATGATGACTTGACGTCATCCTCACCTTCCTCCTACTTGCGTAGGCAGTCTCGTTAGAGTTCTCAGCCGAACTGTTAGCAACTAACGACGAGGGTTGCGCTCGTTGCGGGACTTAACCCAACATCTCACGACACGAGCTGACGACAGCCGTGCAGCACCTGTATGCAAGTTTCTGCAAGCAGACACTAATCTATCTCTAAATCATTCTTACTATGTCAAGTCCAGGTAAGGTTCTTCGTGTATCGTCGAATTAAACCACATGCTCCACCGCTTGTGCGGGTCCCCGTCTATTCCTTTGAGTTTTAATCTTGCGACCGTACTCCCCAGGCGGTACACTTAATGTGTTAACTGCATTACTGCAAGATCTAGTCTCACAACAACTAGTGTACATCGTTTAGGGCGTGGACTACCAGGGTATCTAATCCTGTTTGCTCCCCACGCTTTCGCATCTCAGCGTCAATAATGTTCCAGTAGATCGCCTTCGCAATCGGTATTCCTTCTGATCTCTACGGATTTTACCCCTACACCAGAAATTCCATCTACCTCTCCCACATTCTAGATTAACAGTTTTCAAAGCAGTTCTATAGTTAAGCTATAGGATTTCACTTCAAACTTATCAATCCGCCTACATGCTCTTTACGCCCAGTGATTCCGAGTAACGCTTGCACCCCCCGTATTACCGCGGCTGCTGGCACGGAGTTAGCCGGTGCTTATTCATATAATACCGTCATCATCTTCTTATATAAAAGGAGTTTACGCACCGAAATGTGTCATCCTCCACGCGGCGTTGCTGCATCAGACTTTCGTCCATTGTGCAATATTCCCCACTGCTGCCTCCCGTAGGAGTCTGGACCGTGTCTCAGTTCCAGTGTGACTGATCATCCTCTCAAACCAGTTATGCGTCATTGTCTTGGTAGGCCATTACCCCACCAACTAACTGATACAATACAGGCCAATCTCTTACCAATAAATCTTTCCCTTATAAACTTTTGTTTATAAGGAATATAAGGTATTAGCAAACGTTTCCATTTGTTATCCCTTAGTAAGAGGCATATTACCTATACATTACTCACCCGTGCGCCACTTAGCTGACAACTATAGCAAGCTATAGCCCGTTCTCGTTCGACTTGCATGTGTTAAGCACGCCGCCAGCGTTCACTCTGAGCCAGGATCAAACTCTCCATAAATTATCTATATCTAGTCCATATATCTTACTATATAATCTAAACATATCTTTATAGTGTTTGAAACTGACATATTCTATAATTACTCTTAAAATTATATATCTATCTCTAAACATACTCTCTTATTCGTTAGTTACAAAATTATCACTCAAATTATAGACAAGTTCTTAATCTATACATCATCTCTGACATACAAACTCTCCACTTGTACATTTTTTTTATTTTTTTAACAATCATATATTCGGTTTATAAAGATTACTTCTCTATCACCGTCTTAAACTTTAAAGAACTCAGATTTTTCTAAATCTTAAAATGGCTCCGGCACCTGGGATCGAACCAGGGACCAAATGATTAACAGTCATCTACTCTACCGCTGAGCTATGCCGGATTCTATTTAACTACTTTCAGTCAAATTGGACGGGAATTATAGTGGGTTTTTTTATATTTGTCAAGAGTATTTCGCTTAATCTAAACTTAATTGCTGTTTTTCTTTTTGTAAACATTTATTTTACAATTTTTAGATAAAATTTTGAAATTTTTATATAATTATGTTTAGGAGTTATACACAAGATGAGTTCATCTATTTTTAGAGAGTATGATATTAGAGGTATATTTGAAAAAGAGTTAAATGAAGATATTGTAAAAAAAATCGGATACTATTTAGCAAAAGCCTTAATACAAAGAGTTCCAAGTGCTATTTATATAGCTGTTGGTTATGATGCAAGACTTCATTCACCTATTTTAAAAGATTGGTTAAGTTCTGGGATAAATCAAGCTGGATTAAAAGTTTTGGATATGGGGCTTGTTCCAACTCCTGCAAATTATTTTGCAAATTTTACAGAATTTGATGGTTTAAAATGTGATGGGTCAGTTATGATAACTGGTTCACATAATCCACCAGAATATAATGGTTTCAAAATCACTTTAAATAAAGACCCATTTTTTGGAGAAGATATTTATGCTTTAGGAAGAGAGATTTTAAATGATAAATCTATTATTCCAAATAATGAAAAAACTATTAATATTGATTCAAAAAATAAATATATAGATTATATAGTTGAAAGTTTTAAACATTTAAAATTAGAAAATAAAAAATTTATTTTTGATTGTGGTAATGGTGTTGCTGGTGTTGTTTTAGGTGAGATATTAACAAAACTAAATATTAAACATAAAATTTTATTTGAAGATCCAGATGGTACTTTCCCAAATCATCATCCAGATCCTAGTGATGAGCATACTTTAGAAGATATCAAAAAAGAATTAGCAACTAAAGAGTTTGATTTTGGATTTGCTTATGATGGTGATGCAGATAGAATTGCTCTACTTTCTCAAAAATATAATTTTAAAGGAGATATTTTAGCAATATTTTTCTCTAAGCATATTAAAAACCCAACAGTTATTGGGGAAGTAAAATGTTCTCAAGTTATGTACGATACTATAAATTCTTATGGTAAAGCTATAATGTATAAGACAGGACATTCAAACTTGAAAGTAAAAATTAAAGAAACAAATGCCGATTTTGCTGCTGAAGTTTCTGGACATTTATTCTTTAATGATAGATATTTTGGATATGATGATGCTATTTATGCTACTTTTAGAGCTTTAGAACTTATAGACCAAGGATTTGATTTTGATAAAGAGTATGAAGCTTTACCACAAGTTTACTCAACTCCTGAAATAAATATAACTGTAACTGAAGATACAAAATTTAAAATAATTGAAGATTTAAAAGAAGCTTTACAAAATCCATCTGTAAATTTTCCAAAAATCAAGGATATTATAACAGTTGATGGTGTAAGAGTTATATTTGAAAAAGGTTGGGGATTGGTTCGAGCTAGTAATACAACTCCAAAATTAGTTACAAGATTTGAAGCAGATACAAAAGAAAATGCAAAAATCTACGAAGAGTGTTTAATAAATCTATTTAATAAATTACAAGGAAAATAAAATGAGTAATACAAATAATCCAATTAAAAAATGTCTATTCCCTGCTGCAGGTTATGGTACAAGATTTTTACCTGCAACAAAAGCAACACCAAAAGAGATGTTACCAGTTTTAACAAAACCACTTATACAATATGGAGTTGAGGAAGCATTAGCAGCTGGAATTGAAAATATGTCAATTGTAACAGGTCGTGGTAAAAGAGCTATTGAAGATCACTTTGATATATCTTATGAACTTGAGCATCAAATAAAAGGGACAAGTAAGGAACATTATTTAACAGAAATTCGTTCAGTTATTACAAAATGTACTTTTTCTTATACTAGACAAATTGAGATGAAAGGTCTAGGTCATGCAATATTATGTGGAGAAAACTTAATTGGTAACCAACCTTTTGCTGTTTTACTAGCAGATGATTTATGTGATGCACCAACAAAAGGTGTTTTATCTCAAATGGTTGATTTATACAAAAAATATCACTGCTCTATTGTAGCTATTGAAGAAATCCCAAAAGAAGATACAAATAAATATGGAGTAATTGCAGGGAATGAAATAGAACCTGGGATATTTATGGTAAAAGATATGGTTGAGAAACCAGAACCTGAAGTTGCACCTTCAAATTTAGCAATTATTGGAAGATATATTTTAACACCAGATATTTTTGATATTATAAGAGAAACAAAACCTGGAAAAGGTGGTGAAATTCAAATAACTGATGCACTTTTAACTCAAGCAAAAAAAGGTATGGTTTTAGCATATAAATTTGAAGGTCAAAGATTTGATTGTGGAAGTATAGATGGATTTGTAAAAGCTACAAACTATTTTTATGATAAATCAATAAAAGAAGAAAAAAAAGTTAGTGGTAAAAAATAATGAAAAACAATCTATATTATCCAAAGATATCTCTAAGTGATGAAGATATTTTTTTAGAAATAAAAAAAGAGCGTGAAGAGATAGGTTATTACTCTTTACCATATACAGATACAACAAGTATTAAAAAAGAGCTAGATAATTTAGATTTTAAACAAAAAAATATTGCTATCATTGGAATAGGTGGAAGTACTTTAGGAACATATGCAATATATAATTTTCTAAAATATCACAAACAAAAAAACAAATCTTTAAAAAAAGAAATCTTTTTCTTTGAAAGTACAGATCCTGTAAACTTAAATGGAACTATTTCACAATTTGATTTAGAAGATACTTTGTTTATAATTATATCTAAGTCTGGAACTACAATAGAAACTGTATCAATATTTAAATATCTTATGTCAATTATAAAAATTGATCAATCAAATCTTTTAGTAATAACAGAAGATGATAGTAAACTAAATACTTTTGCAAAATCAAATAATATAAAAACTTTTGATATCCCAAAAAATGTTGGTGGAAGATTTTCAGTTTTATCTAATGTTGGATTAATCCCATTATATTTGGCTGGTTTTGATATTGATGAACTTTTAAAAGGTGCTAGACATATATCAACTTCATTTTTTGAACAATATGAACTTTATACTCACTTAATAAAAAAAGCTAGAACTTATTATGAGTACAAAGATGTTTATAATATAAATGCCGTTTTTTCATATTCTCAACTTTTAGAAGGATTTAATAAATGGTATATCCAGCTTTGGGGAGAAAGTTTAGGAAAAATAGATGCAAATAGTACAAATCAAGGTTTAACACCTATTGGATTACTTGGACCTGTTGACCAACATTCATTTCTACAACTAATCGTTGAAGGTAAACGTGATAAAACTGTAACTTTTATAAAGATAAAAGATTTCAAAGATGATACAAAAATTGCACCTACAACACTACAAGGTTTAGAGGAGTTAGATTATATTAATAATCTTGATTTTAAGGAGCTTATAAATCTACAAGCAGATGCAACTATTGCTTCAGTAAAAGAGTATAAAAAAGATATTCCTATTGATTTAATTGAAATAGAAGAGATAAGTGAATTTGAAATAGGAAAGCTCCTATTTTACTATGAATTATTAACTTCTATAGTTGGTAAATTTTTAAGAATAAATACTTATGATCAACCAGGTGTTGAAGGTGGAAAAATAATATTAAAAGATAAACTAAAAAGTAAAAACTAGGTAATGGAACATATATTTTCTAGTTTAATCCCTATATTTTCCCTAATTGTGATTGGATACTTATTTAAAAGAATAAGTTTCCCTTCACATGAATTTTGGCCAATGGCAGATAAACTTACATACTATGTTTTAATGCCTGCACTTTTAATTTTTACCTTATCAAAAGCTAAAATTGATTCAAATAGCATAACTTTTATATTAGTTTCTATTCTAGCAATATTTATAACAATGCTTATTTTAATGATATTTAATAAAATTAGTCCTACAACAAATAGCTCATTTACATCTATTGTTCAAGGGGGAATTAGATTTAACACTTATGTATTTTTAGCTTTAAGTGGTTCTATATTTGGTTCAAATGGTTTAGTTTTATCAGCTATTATAATAACTTTTGCTATCCCTATTTTGAATGTTTTTTGTATAACAATTTTTGCTTTATACTCAAACAATAGTAAAATTGATTTTATATATTTGGTTAAATCTATTATAAAAAATCCTTTAATAATATCTTGTGTTTTAGGAGCACTAATAAATTTTTCTGGAATTATATTACCAATTAGCATAGAAAACTTACTAAAAATTTTAAGTAGTGCTGCTCTTCCACTTGGGCTTTTATCTATTGGGTATACTTTAGTTTTAAAAGAAATTGGAAGTTCAAAAAAAGATTTAACTGTTACTATGATAGCAAAGTTCATAGTTTTACCAGTAATTATCTACTTTCTTGCAATTTATTTTGATCTTGATGATTTGATGATTTCAATATTAGTTTTATTTGCAATTATGCCAACAGCACCTAGTGCTTTTATACTTGCACGTCAACTAGGTGGTAATTTGTCTTTAATGACAACTATAATAACTGTACAAACAATTATTGCTGCCCTATTTTTAATAGTTTTCTTACAATATTTTAATTAGAAGTTATAAGTTTTTTAGTTGATATTTAAAACATTTTTATTAAAATATCAACTATAAGTTTTATAGCTAAAATTGTAAGAAGTGATTTTAATATAATTGTAAACTTTTTACCATCTACCAAATTTCTTGCTTTAGTTCCCACAAAACTACCTAAAACTGCACCAAATATCATAGCTATAATAATCCAAATATAATCAAAAAATACAAAACCAAAATATATAAAAACAACAACTTTTAATAAATGAGTTATACTCATCAAAGCTGCTCCAGTTGCTACGACCTTATCTTTATCATTATAATCTTTGAATAAAAGTGTCATAGTAAGTGGTCCAGTTGCCCCAACAACCATAGAAAGCCCTGTTTGAAAGAATCCAGCTAAATAGTAGTTTTCATATCTTTTTATCTTTTCGTTAAATTTTTGACTCCATAGAGAAAGTAATATATAAACTCCAATAAATAATGGTACATATTCAAGTGAAATAAAACTTAAGACTCCTGCAAAAAGTGCTATTCCTAATATAGAACCTATTAAAAACTTTGGTATTACTTCATATTGAATATCTTTATAGCCAAAAAAAGCTCTACTTAAATTACTTGAAACTTGTGTAAGTCCATGAACTGGAATAAGAGCATTTAAAGGTAAAAAGGATGGTAAAATAGCTATTAACATCATTCCTCCACCAATACCAACAACTGCTGCAATAACCGAGGTTAAAAATGTAATTGTTCCCAATAATAACTCTGTCATAAATATTTACCTTTAAAAAATATTTTGTAAAATACCAAATAAAGGCTTTATTATTGAAATATAGTTATAATTTATTTTTTTAAAAAGGAAGATATTATGAAAACATTACTTATTGTTACGATATTTTTATCAAACTTTTTATTTGCAAACTATAATTATGTAGGTGAAAATAATGGTAAAATAGATATGCATGGTGGTAAAAAAGACAGTTTATTAAATCAAAAAAATAGTATTTCAAATATAAATCAAATTGGTATTATGAAACCAGTTGTACCAACTCAACCAAAAGAACCAGAAAATTTAATAAAAGAAGATATAAAAAATAAGAAGGAAGATAAAAAATAATGGCAAAAAGATATAAATTTATATCATGGAATGTAAATGGAATAAGAGCAGTTGATAAAAAAGAGGCCCTAAAATGGGTTGATGAATCAAATATTGATTTACTTGGAATTCAAGAAACAAAGTCACAAAAAAACCAAATTCCAAAATCTATTTTTAATAAAGAGTTTACTTTTTCAACGGCTAGTGAATCAAAGATAAAAGGGAGAAGTGGAACAGCACTCTTTACAGATATTATTACAACTTTTGAATGTAATTGCCCAACAGTCGATATTCTTGATGAAGGAAGAATAAATGAAATCCATTTTACTCTAGGAAATAAAAACATTGCATTTTTCAATGTATATTTCCCAAATGGACAAAGTTCACAAGAAAGACTTGACTATAAAATGGAATTCTATGATAGATTTTTAGAACATTGTGAAACTTTAAAAAAAGATGGAAAATCAATCATTGTTTGTGGAGATGTAAATACTGCTCATACTGAGATTGATATAGCAAGACCAAAAGCAAATGAAAATACAAGTGGTTTTCTAAAGATGGAAAGAGATTGGATAACTAAATTTTTAGAATTTGGATATGTTGATACTTTTAGACTGATAAATGGAGATATCAAAGATAAATATTCATGGTGGAGTTATAGAGCAAATGCAAGAGCAAATAATGTTGGCTGGAGAATTGACTACTTTTATGTAAGTGATGATTTAAAAAATTTTGTAAAAGATGCTTATATTTTAGATAATATTGAAGGAAGTGACCATTGTCCTATTGGGCTTGAGATGGAGTTATAATTAAATTATGACTAAAAATAGTATTATAGAACGATATGATAAAGATGAAAATGGAAACTTAATCATAAGAATACATACAACAAAAGTAGAAGATTTATATGAAGATTATGATAAAAAATCTACTTTTATAAAAAAAGATTTAAAAGAAGACTTAGAAGACTACTTAATTGAAAGTGTTGAAGAGATAGATAATAATCCTTTTAAAATAGTTTTTTATTTTGATGAAAAAAGTACATCAGCTACAGAAGATAGATTAAAAATTAGTATAAAAGAATATTTTGAATATTTACAATATTTAAAAACAATAAAAATTAAAGAAAGTATAAAAAATTCTTTAATTTTTATTGTTATAGGTTTTATTTTAGTTGCATTTGCATTTATTCTATCAGAAAATGAAGATTTTATTATCAAACTATTATCAGAAGGAATAATGGTAGGAGGTTGGGTTGCTTTGTGGGAAGCTGGAGCTATTTTACTTATAAACTGGATCCCACTAAAAAAAGAGCTAAATATTTTTAAAAAAATATCAAATGCAAATATAGAATGCTATTAATTTAAAGAATAAAGAACCTTTGCAAATATATTTTTTAAATTTTCTCTCTCTTTTTTATCTAGAATACTAAAAAAGTCTTCACCTTTACACATTTTACTATCCATAATCTCTTTTATCAAATCAATACCTTTTATAGTTAGACAAACTAAACTTTTCCTTTTATCTTCTATTGAACTTACTCGTTTAATAAGTTCTCTATCTTCAAGTTTTTTTAAAACTTTTGTCATACCACCAGAAGAAAATACTAAATGATCATATAAATCTGTAGGAGTCATCGTATAATCTTTAGCTCTAAAATATAAACTTGCTAAAACATCTACATCAACATTTAATAAATCGTATTTTTGTTTAGTATCTTTTTCTGCTTTATTAAAAAGCTCTTTATTTATAACTAATAAAGGAAATGTAATAGCAAATATTTCATATCGCTCATCTGTTTTAACTAAATTGTAAAAATCATCAAAATATTTCGTATCCATGAGGCGGATTATAATACAAATTAAATTAAAAATATCTTTCTAGCAAGATAATTTTAAGAGAAAAAAAGATAAAGTTTCAAAATTAATTTAAAAGGAGTACGTTTGAAAAAGATATATTTTACTTTTTTATTCCCACTTTTTTTATATGGTCATAACTTGGAAGAGTTAGTGAATTTATCAATAGAGAATAGATTAATCGAAGCTTCAAAACAAAATCTTGAAGCTCTAAAATATGACTATAAAAGTGTAAAAAGTGGTTATTTACCAAAAATCGACATTGGTGCAAGTTATTCAATAACAGAACATGAGTTACCTAATGTTCCAAAAAAAGGAACAAATGCTTATGCAAGTGCAAACTATATTTTATATGATGGTGGAAAAAAATATGATATTTATGATAGTTATGAAAGTAGTATTAAAAGTGGTGAAAAATCATTAGAAGCTTTAAGAAACGATCTTTCACTTACAGTAATAAACTACTATTTTGATTATCAATCATTAATAGCAAGAAAAGATGCTAAATTAAAAGAAATTGAGCAATTAGAAGCACAAAAAGAAAGACTTAGCAGATTTTATAATGCTGGAACAACAACAGAAGATGAATTACAAAAAATTATTTCAAGACTTCAAAATTCAATAGTTGAACTACAAGAAGTTGAATTAAATATTGTTACAATTTTACATAATCTTGAATATATAACTGGTACAAAAATAGATTTACAAGATGGTTCAAAAATCAAAGATATAAATGATTTAGAATCAAAAAGTGAAAGATTTGATATTCAAGCTTTAGAGTTTGATACTCAAACAAAACTAAGTAATGCTGAATCTCAAAAAAGTGGTTATTTACCAACAATTACTTTAGATAATACTTTCAATTATTATGATAGAGATTATAGTAACAAAAACAATGATACAGATAGTCCAGATCACCAAAATGTTGCAAGTGCGAATTTGAAATGGAATATTTTTTCTTTTGGTGAAACAAAATATAAACATGAATCAAAACATAAAGAATATTTAGCAAGTAAATCAAATTTTGAATATGAAAAAAACAAAGCTGAAGTTGATTTACAACTTGCTCTTAGAGCTTATGATATAGCAGAAAGAAAAATTAAATCAAGTGAAGCAACTTTAAAAGCAGCACAAAGTGCTTATGATGTTATAAAATCAAAATATGAAAATGGACTTATAGATAATGTTGCATTTTTGCAAAGTTTAAGTGAAAAATATGATGCAATAAGCCAACACAAAAAAGCTTTAAATGATTTAGAAATAAGTAAAGCTACAATAATTTACCATAGCGGTGAAAAACTACAGGAGTATATAAGATGATAAAAAAATCATTAATTTCAATATCTTTCCTATTATTAGGATTTAACAATTTAATAGCAAATGAAGCTCCAGCTTTACCTGTAAAAACTTTTACAGTTAAAGCTGAAGACAATACAACAAGTAAAACTTATCCAACTATTTTAAAAGCTTTTGAGCAAGTAAATGTGATGGCAAGAGTTTCTGGAACATTAAAAGAAAAATATTTTAATGAAGGTGATTTTGTAAAAAAAGGAACACTATTATATAGAATTGAACCAGATATTTATCAAGCAAATCTAAATGCCAAAAAAGCAAATTTTGTAAAAGCAAAAAAAGATTTTGAAAGAGCAAAAGAATTAATTGCTTCAAAAGCTATAAGCCCACAATCATTTGATGATTATACTTTTCAATATGATAGTGCGAAAGCAGCTTTAGATGAAGCTCAAATAAACCTAAATTATACAAAAGTAACTGCTCCAATAGATGGAATTGTTGGATTAAAAAATCATGATATTGGTGATTTAGTAGGAACAAGTTCTAGTAATTCACTTCTTGTAACTATTACAAATACAAATCCAATTCATGCTGAATTTTCAATCCCAAAGGATGATATGAATAATTATCTTTCACAAATAAAAGATAAAAAAGCCAAAGTAACTTTATTAACAAGTAATAAAAAATATGAAAATGGTGTAATAGATTTTATATCACCTGTAATTGATATAAATACAGATACACTTTTAGTTAGAGCAAAATTTGAAAATGCTAACAATGAATTAATCGTTGGAAACTTTACAAAAGTTGAAATTTCTAATTTATCATTAGGAGATGTTTTTATTGTTCCTGAAAATGCTGTATTAAAAACTGCTCAAGCAAATATTGTTTTTGTTGTTGATGAAAACAATATTGCAAAACCAAGACCAGTTATTACAGGAGATTTAGTAGCAAAAGGAATGGTTATAAAAGGTGGTCTAAAACCTGATGAGCAAGTTATAATATCTAACTTAGCAAAACTTAGACCAGATACAAAAGTTCAAATAGTAAATGATGAGAAATAGTCATGATTTCCGCATTTTTTATTAGAAACCCCGTTTTTGCTGGTGTTTTAAGTATTGTTATATTTTTAGTTGGACTTATTTCTATGTTCAATCTACCAATTGAACAATATCCAAGAGTTCTTCCTCCACAAATTATTGTGAGTACATCTTATCCAGGCGCTAGTGCAGATACTATTGCAAAAACAGTTGCTGCACCACTTGAAGAACAAATCAATGGTGCTAAAGATATGCTTTATATGAGTTCACTTGCAGAAGATAGTGGAAGATTAAGTATAAATGTTTTCTTTGAAGTTGGAACAGATCCAGATCAAGCAAAAATTGATGTAAATAATAGAGTTCAAGCTGCATTAGCAAAAATGCCAGAACAAGTACAAAGACAAGGTGTTGTTGTAGGAGAAAGAAGTCCTAGTATTTTACAATTTATTATGCTTCAATCACCAAATAATACTTATGATAGTATTTACTTATCTAACTATGCTCTTTTAAACTTAGTTGAAACTTTAAAAAGAGTTAAAGGGGTTGGAGATGCTATGATCTTTGGAGCAAAAGATTATTCTATTAGAGTTTGGATTGATCCATCGAAACTATCAAAATACTCTTTAGCAACAACTGATGTAATTGCAGCTATTAGAGAGCAAAATAATCAATATGCAGCAGGAAAAGTTGCAGCTGAGCCAATAGCAAATAAACAAATGTATACATATACAATTCAAACTCCAAGTAGATTTGAAAATCCAACTCAATTTGGAAATATTGTAATTAGAGCAAATGAAGATGGAAGTAGCTTAAAATTAAAAGATGTTGCTACTATAGAACTTGGAGCATCAGATTATAGTGTTACTACAAGATTAAATGATGCACCTTCTATTCCTATTGGAATATTTTTACAAAGTGGTGCAAACTCACTTGAAACAGCTGATGCTATAAAAAAAGCATTAGAAGAATCTAGTCAGTTTTTCCCTGAAGATATGACTTATAGTATTCCTTATGATAGTACAGATTTTATTACTGCATCTATTAATGAAGTTGTTAAAACTTTTGTTGAAGCTTTAATTTTAGTTATTTTAATTATTTTCTTATTCCTACAAAGCTGGAGAGCAACTATTATTCCTCTTATTGCAGTTCCTGTATCAATTATAGGTGCATTTGCTGGAATGTATGCTTTAGGATTTAGTATCAACTTACTTACTTTATTTGGACTTGTTCTTGCTATTGGTATAGTTGTTGATGATGCCATTATTGTTATTGAAAATATTGAAAGACATATGGATGAAGGTAAAACTCCAAAAGAAGCTGCATTTATTGCTATGAAAGAGGTAACTGGAGCTTTAATTGCAATTATTTTAGTTCTATCTGCTGTATTCGTTCCTGTTGCATTTATGGGTGGATTAAGTGGAGAGATGTATAGACAATTTGCTATTACTATTGTAATTTCAGTTATAATTTCTGGTTTTGTGGCTCTAACTTTGACTCCATCACTTTGTGTAAGAATATTAAAAAATAAAAAACATGAACCTAAAGGATTTTTCAAATGGTTCAATGATATGTTTAATAAAGCAACTGAAGGTTATTCGTTTTTAGTTAAAAAAAGTATTAGATTTGCATTAATATCTATTTTATTATATGTAGGATTATTATTTGTATCTTTTGATATGTTTAAATCTATGAAAACAGGTCTTGTTCCAGACGAGGATCAAGGAACTATTTTCGTATTTGGATTTAACCCTCCTGGTTATTCTATGTCAAAATCATTAGAACTTTCTGAAGAGACAAACAAAATTATTTTAGCTGATCCTAATGTTGAAAATGTAATTACTCTTGCAGGATATGACTTTACAACTTCAGCTACAAGAAGCCATACAGTTGCAACGATTATTAAACTAAAAGACTGGAGTGAAAGACCAAATCCAGACCAAGATGCACAAGCTTTATTGAAAAAATTTAGCCAACAACTTATGGGAACAAGTGAAGGTTTCTCTGTTGCTGTTGTTCCACCACCAATTATGGGGATGAGTGTTACTGGTGGGTTTGATATGTATGTTCAAGATAGAACTGGTGGGAAAATAGAAGATTTAGGAAATCTTGTAAATGAAATTATAGCAAAAGCAAATCAACGACCTGAACTTATGGGAGTTAGAACAGCACTTGCTGCTAATATTCCTCAGTTTAAAATAGATATTGATATTGAAAAAGTAAAATCAAAAGGTGTAGATTTAAATGATATTTATAGCACTATAAATGCTACTTTTGGAAGTTTCTATGTAAATGATTTCTCTTTACAAGGAAGAACTTATAGAGTAAATGTACAAGCAATTGATGAATATAGAAATAATATTGAAGATTTACAAAATATTTTTGTTAGATCAAGTAATGGTGAACTTTTACCTATAAATTCATTTGTAAATTATAAAAAAATTGTTGGAGCAGATATTATTGAAAGATTTAACCTATTCCAATCTGCAAAAGTTTCAGGACAACCTGCAGCTGGATATAGTTCTGGAGACTCTTTAAGAGCTATTGAAGAAGTAGCGAATGAAGTATTACCTGAAGGTTACACTATAGCATGGACAGGAACTGCATACCAAGAGAAACAAATTGGTGGAAGTTCAGCACAAGCATTTATATTTGGAATTGTATTTTTATTCTTAATTCTTTGTGCACTATATGAAAAATGGTTATTACCACTTTCAGTTGTTTTAGCTGTACCATTTGCTATATTTGGAGCTATTTTAGCTACAAATTTAAGAGGATTAGATAATAATATTTATTTCCAAATTGGACTTCTAGTTCTTGCGGGACTTGCTGCTAAGAATGCTATTTTGATTGTAGAGTTTGCTCTACAAAAAAGACGAGAAGGTTATAACTTAATAGATGCTGCAATAGAAGCAGCTAAAGTAAGACTTAGACCAATCGTTATGACTTCTTTAGCATTTACAGTTGGTGTTTTACCACTTGCTATTAGTAGTGGAGCAGGAGCAGCTAGTAAGCACTCTATTGGAACTGGAGTTGTTGGTGGAATGCTAACAGCTACATTTATAGCAATATTATTTATTCCATTATTCTATGTACTTATTTCAAGACTTAGTAAAGAAAAAGAAGGAAATATTGCTGAAGAGTTAAAAAAAGAAGAAGAAGAAAACAATAAAGAGTACTAAAAGTACTCTTTATTATCAAAATTACTACAAAAATCTACTACTTTAAAATAATTATTTTCTAAATTCAATATTTTATTATTAATAATTTTTATTACCAAAAAATTAATTCAGTCTTAATATAATTTTTAATATAATAATAAATTATTTTTTATTTTAATATAGGATAGTTAAATTTATGCTTGAACAGAAGAAATATACACTTTTAATTGTAGATGATATGACTACAAATATTTTATTATTATCCGATATTTTAAAAGATGAGTACAATATAAAAATAGCAAAAAGTGGCCAAAAGTGTTTAGAAATTCTAAATAATCAAGATAACATTGACTTAGTTTTACTTGATATTGAAATGCCAGATATAAATGGATATGAAGTATGTAAACATTTAAAACAGAGTGATAGAACTAAAGATATTCCTATTATATTTGTAACTGCAAAAAGTAGTGAAGCAGATGAAGAATATGGTTTAAATATAGGAGCAATAGACTATATTACAAAACCTTATAGTAAAATTATTATAAAAACTCGAATTAGAAACCAAATTAGATTAAGAGAAAAAACTCTTATGCTAGAAAAATTATCTATGTATGATGGATTAACAAATATTAAAAATAGAAGATTCTTTGATGAAATGTTTGAAAAAACTTACAATGATATAAAAAGGGAAAACTCAAATCTTGCAGTTATGATGATAGATATTGATTTTTTCAAACCATACAATGACAATTATGGACATGGAAAAGGTGATGAAACACTAAAAAAAGTAGCCTTAGCTCTACAAGAAACATTACATAGACCAAATGATTTAGTAGCAAGATATGGAGGAGAAGAGTTTGTTATTTTATTAAAAGATATAGATGAAAATGGATTAAAAAATGTTGCAAATAACCTACTTGAAGCTATAAGAGAGTTAAATATAGAACATAATTATTCAACTATTGCTCCTTTTGTAACAATAAGCGTAGGAATATGTTTTTGTAATTCAAACTATAATTTAACAAAAACTGAAATTTTACTAAGAGCAGATGAAGCACTATATAAAATAAAAAATAGTGGAAAGAATAATTTTTTAATAACTACAGTTTAAGATGAATCTACAAAATATTAAAATAAGAAACTTACTATTATCTATTTTAGCTATAACATTTTTTATTATAATACTAGTTATATCTGATATTTTTTATAATCATAACAATAATTTTTCAATAAAATCAACTATATTTTTATTTGTTATTTTAGTTCTTTCTTTTATAAGCTTGATTATATTTAATATACTTTTTAAGCAAATTATCTATCATCAAAAAAGAATAGAAAAAATATTAAATTCTCAAAGAAATATATTAATTGTTACAGATGGTGAAAATATTATACAATCAAATAAAGCTTTCCTAAATTTTTTCAAAATTAATTCCTTAGAAGAATTTAATAAAAATAAACTTCCTATTTATGATTATTTTATAGAAGAAACAGGTCTTTTAAAAAATGATTGTAATTGGTTAGAATATATACTGAAAAACAATAATAGTTCAAATCTTGTAAAAATAAATCAAGATAATAATGAATATATTTTTAAAGTCTTTGCACAAAAAGTAGAAGATTCTCAATATTTTGAAGTAGTAGTTACATTTGAAGATATTACAAATGAACTAAAAATTGAATCTGAGTTAATAAAACAAAGGAATATTATAACAGAATCAAATAATACAAAAAGCCAATTCTTAGCAAATATTTCTCATGAATTAAGAACTCCTATGAATGCAATTATAGGTTTTACAAAGTTATTCTTTGATACAAAACTAGACTCAAAACAATATAACTTACTTATGAGAATTGATGATTCTTCAAGACTACTTTTAAATACAATAGAAGATATATTATATATAACTCAAATAGAATCAAAAGAGTTTAAACTAGAAAATAAAGAATTTATATTAAATGAACTTATTCAATATGTAGAAACAAGCTTTTTTAAAGAGTCTTTAAAACAAAATAATAAGTTTATTTTAAATATAGAAGATAATATTCCCAAAAAAATCTTAGTAGATAAAATAAAACTTCTTCAAGTTATATCAAATTTTTTAACAAATGCCTTTAAGTTTACAACAAATGGTGAAGTTTCTTTAAATATTAAATTAATTGAAAGAATTGAGCCAAATAGAGCAAAAATAAGATTTAGTGTCATTGATACAGGAATAGGAATAAAAAAAAGTTTTCAAGATGAGATATTTAATCAATTTTTTCAAGAAGACAATTCAAATAATAGACAATTTAAAGGTAGTGGATTAGGTCTTACTATATGTAAAAAGATAATTGAGTTATTTAATTCGAAAATCGAATTAGAAAGTGAAATAAATATAGGAAGTAAGTTTAGTTTTAATATTATTGTCGAAACTTTAGATGAAAATTTAGAAATAGAAAATTCATATCCATATTTTGATAATTTAACAATTTTGTTAGTAGAAGACAATGTAATAAATCAAGAAGTAGCTTCTTTAATACTTAAAAAATCAAATATTAGTGTTGATATAGCTTCAAATGGTAAAGAAGCAATAAAAATATTTAATAAAAATAGATCTAAATATGATTTAATACTTATGGACCTACAAATGCCAATTTTAAATGGCTTTGAAGCAACAGAAGAAATAAGAAAAATAGATACAAATATACCAATCATAGCTCTAACAGCATCAAACTTAATTCTAGATAGACAAAAAGCTTTAGATGTTTTAATGAATGACTTTTTACTAAAACCCATAGATACAGATTCTTTATATAAAACAATTATTAAATATGTAAAGAAATTAGAAGATTGTGAAATAAAATATATAAAACACAACTTAGAAGTTACAAATAATATTCTAAATAAAAATGCATTAGAGTGTTCAATAGAAAATAAAGAACTTATGAATAAACTTCTTAAAAAGTTTTTAGAACAGCTAAATAATGAATTTAATAATATTGTTGATGAAATTTCAAATAATAGTAAAAATGCAAAAAGTTTAGTTCATGGACTAAAAGGGGTTAGTGGAAATTTAGGTGCTATTTCACTATTTGAAATTTGTAAAAAGATAGATGAAAAGTATAAACAAAATATTCATATAAGTAAAGAAGATATTAAAATATTAGAAAACGAAATAGAAGATATTAAAAAAGAATTGGAATTTCTTGATAATGAAATTTTTGAACAATTAGAACAAGATGATAACTCAATATTAAATGATGATGAGTTTAAAAAACTTTTATCATCAATAATTCAGGATTTAGAAGAAGGAAATATCATAGATGATGAAAAACTTATATCTTTATATAAAAATCTTTACAATAAAACAGATGATATAAATCTCCTAAAAACTTATATTGATGATTTTGAATACAATTTAGCTATTGAATTTTTAAAAGGTTTAAAATAAAAATATTTAGATTATCTTTCAACTTATTTCCTTTATTTTTTTAATGCTGAAAAATCTTTAGCTTTAACACTATTTTTTCCTATAAACTCTTTTTCATTTGCATTTTTAACTATTAGTTTTGCTATATTATCTGTTAATGTTGCAATATCATGAGTTTGAGAAGCTATATTCGCATTCTTTTGTGTTTGACTATCAAGACTATTTACAGCATCATTTATCTGCTCTATCCCTAACAATTGCTCTTTACTTGAATTTTGAATATCTGATATTAATGTTATTGTCTCTTCTATATTCTTACTTAATCCAACATATCCATTTATCATATTTGTTGCTATTTGTTTCCCTTCATCTGCTTTTACTGTTGCTCTTTCCACTATATCTTTTATCTCTTTTGCTGCTTCTGCTGAACGAGATGCTAGATTTCGTACTTCTTGAGCTACTACAGCGAACCCTTTCCCTGACTCTCCTGCTGTTGCTGCTTCCACTGCTGCATTTAAACTTAATATATTTGTTTGGAATGCTATATTATCTATTACTCCTATTGCTTCACTTATTGCATTAACTTGTGCATTTATCTCATCCATTGCTGTTGTTGTTTTATTCGCCAATTCTTCTCCTTCATTTACTGACTTAGTAACATCTGTTGAAAGATTTGACATCTTTGCTATATTATGTGTTGTATTCCTTATATTACTTGTTATCTCTTCTAAGGCTGCTGCTGTCTCTTCTAAAGATGTTGCTGCTTCATTTGAGCTTACATTTAATATATCTACATTTGATAGAAGTATTTTTGAGCTATTCTCTAAAGTTAATCCATTTGATTTATTCTCAGCCAAAATATCACAAATTACATCTCCTAATTCATTTATAGTTACAGCAACACTAGCATAAGGATTTGGAAATCTTGCAGTGTAATCTTTATCTTTGAATTTACCAAGAACATTTAATAAAACATTAATATCTCTTGCTATTGTATGTTCTAGATAGTATTGTAACTCTTCTAAAGATTTTTTTAACTCTTTAAATATTGGAGTACTCACTTCTAAATTAAACTTTGCAAGATTATTTCCAGATTTTAATTCTTGAACAAATATAGAAACTGCATTTATAAATTTATTATCTTCAATTATAGTATCTTTTGTTTTTTCAATATTTTGATTTACTAAATTTGCCATTTGTCCAAATTCATCTTTTGTATTTATATCCAAAAATCTAATTGTAGATGTCTCTCTATTTAGAAAACTAAAAAAACTCTGTAATCCTACTTGAATTTTATCTACAATACTAACAAGTTGTTTAGACATAACATATACTATTATCAAAGATAAAACTATCGCTACAATTAAAAAAACTATCATTGTATAGGAAAATCCACTAGCAACATCTTTCACTTTTGAAATAAATGTATGATTATTTGCTTCTTGATAATCAATAAATTCATTTATAACTTTTAACCATTGAGTAAATAATGGACTAGCTTTATCTAAAAGTATATTTAATGCTTCTTCATTATTATCTTCTAATTTTAGTTTGATAATATTTTCTACTAATGGTAATGTATTACTCTCTACATTTCTTATTTTATTTAATATTATTAACTCTTCTTCTACAAAATTGTCTCTATTTGTAAATATTTTATCCATTGATTGAGCAGAAGTACTATAAAAATCTTCTAGTTTTTTAATATCATCAATAGATTTTTTAAATAAAGAACTATCTTTACTATCAGATAATACAACATCTCTTATAGAAATTGCTCTATCGTGAACACTTCCACGAAAATTGATTGCATATCTTTGTTTTGCAGAAGTAAGTTCTACATCATTTTTTAAAGTATTATCTATGATAGATACTCTATTTATCCCTATAACTGTCAGTAATATAATTAAAAAAATCATCAAACCAAAACCTAAATACAACTTTTGAGAAATTCTCATAGATAAACCTTTTTATTTAAATTTTCTTCTGAAAAGAAATATCTTATCTTATCTTATATTACAATTATCAAACCAAGTTATTTTATAATAATTATTTTTTGTGTATTTTAGAAACAAAATATTAGTTGAAAAGTTTTATATAGCTGAATAATAGGGAAAAGTATTAAAAAAGTATCATTATTTAAAATTATAATATTAGTGATTAAAAAATAATTATAAATGAAAGAGTTTAAAAACTCTCCCATTTATCATCTTTAATATTATCTTTTGTAGATGTTGGTTTTAAAAATTGATTAATTGATACTTTTTTATTTAATTTTTCTATATCATTTATTTGATTTTCTATATCTTTTGCTTCAACTTTATCTTTACCTATAAAATCTTTTTCATTTGCATTACTTACTACTAATTTTGCTATTTTATCAGTACCAAGTGCAATATCGTTAGTTTGACTAGCAACCATAGCATTTTGTTGTGTTTGTTGATCCAACTGATTTACTGCATCATTTATCTGCTCTATACCCATTAGCTGCTCTTTACTTGACATCTCTATATCTGATATTAATGTTATTGTCTCTTCTATATTCTTACTTAATCCAACATATCCATTTATCATATTTGTTGCTATTTGTTTCCCTTCATCTGCTTTTACTGTTGCTCTTTCCACTATATCTTTTATCTCTTTTGCTGCTTCTGCTGAACGAGATGCTAAATTTCGTACTTCTTGTGCTACTACAGCGAACCCTTTCCCTGACTCTCCTGCTGTTGCTGCTTCTACTGCTGCATTTAAACTTAATATATTTGTTTGAAATGCTATATTATCTATTACTCCTATTGCTTCACTTATTGCATTAACTTGTGCATTTATCTCATCCATTGCTGTTGTTGTTTTATTCGCCAATTCTTCTCCTTCATTTACTGACTTAGTAACATCTGTTGAAAGATTTGACATCTTTGCTATATTATGTGTTGTATTCCTTATATTACTTGTTATCTCTTCTAAGGCTGCTGCTGTCTCTTCTAAAGATGTTGCTGCTTCATTTGAGCTTACATTTAATATATCTACATTTGATAGAAGTATTTTTGAGCTATTCTCTAAAGTTAATCCATTTGATTTATTCTCTACTAGCATTGTTGTTATTGAATCTCCTAAATGGTTCACTCCTCTTGCTAGTTTTAACAAATGCTCTTTTAACCCTTTTTGATCTATCTTATTCAAGTAGTTATAATTTGCATATTGTTCTAATATATTTAATATATTATTTATATTTGATTCAAGATTCTCTCCCATATTATTCAACATCTGTTTTAATTGCATTAAGGCTGGATTTGTTACTTCTATATTCAACCTTTGACACAAATCCCCTTGTTCAAATTCACTTAATACTGTTATTGTCTCATCTATCAATCTTCTATCTTCTTCTATCCCTTTTTGTGTCTTCTTGATATTCTCATTTACTACTTTTGCCATCTCTCCAAATTCACAATTACTATTTATATTTATACTATTTACTGTTAATTCATCTCTATTTAAGTACGCAAAAAATCCTAATAATCCATTTTCAAAAGTTTTTAGTAAATCTGAAATATTTTTTGAAAGAACTATTGATACTATAATTGCAAAAATTAAGATTACTAACCCTATAATTAATATTATAATTTTTATAAAACTATTTTGACTATCAACTTTTGAACCAATAGCATCTTGATTTTTACCTTGAGAAATTAATATATCATGTGCTAAAGTTTGTATATTTTTTGTTAATATATTTAATTCATTTGAGATTACACTATTTCTTGCATTGATAGTATCATAAAGTTGAACAACACCATTCTCATATTTTTTTAAAATATTCTCAAACTCTTTTATTTCTGTATTATTTCTTGAGCCAAACATAATTTTAATATTTTCAAATTCTGTTTGTATATAATCCATCTCTTCATTAACTTTTTTGAAATCATCACTACTATTCGTTTCAACAAATCTTAAAATGTAAATTCTCATAATTAAAACATCTTTTAGTAATTTTGAAAGAGCAAAACTATTTTCATAATTTTTATATTCATATTCTTTTAGCATAGCAGAAGATAACATTTTTTCCAGTTCTTTACCATTTATATATAAATTATCTTCTAAAATAGAATCTCTTAATTGCATATAATTTATAACTTTAGAAAAAGATTTTTTATAAAGCTCTAAAGATTTATCTATATCTTCCATTTGTGACTTCCTTGTAGGATTTTGAAAACTTTTAATCCCAAAATCAACAAGTATTTTTGTATCTTCAAACTCTTTATTAAATTCATCAATACTACTTTTTTGATGTGATTTTATATATTCCAATATAATACTATTCATTTTTAATATTTGAATATCTATAGAAGCTATATTTTTTCCATTTTTAGCTATTCGTCTATATTCTGAAAAACCATCACTTGTTTCATTTATAGATTTTATAGAATATAAAACAAATCCAAAAATCAACACAATTATTATAGAAAAAGAAAAAATTAATTTCTTTTTTATTGTCAAGTTACCTAACATCTAACCCCTTTTCCTTGTAAGATTTAAAAAGAAATATCTTATCTTATCTTCCAATTATCGAACCAAGTTATTTTATAATAATTATTTTTTGTGTATTTTAGAAACAAAATATTAGTTTAAATTTTTTATATATTCGAAGAATAGGGAAAAGTATTAAAAAAGTATCATTATTGAAAATTGTATTATTAAAAGATATAAATAATTTTATAATATAAAAGAATGGGAGCTTAAAAGCTTTCCCACTCATCATCATCTTTTGTACTACTTTTTATGATAGTTGGTTGTGAAGTTTTTTCTATTTGTTTTGGTTTTGAGTTTATCTCTACTTTTCTTTTTACTATCTCTATCTCTTCTTTTTTCACTGAGTTATGTAATGTTTTAGCTTTTACTTCATTCTTACCATTAAACTCTTTTGCGTTTGCATCTTCTACTATTAGTTTTGCTATCTCATCTGCGTTCAATGCTATCTCATTTGTTTGACTTGCTACCATCGCATTTTGTTGTGTTTGTCTATCTAGTTCATTTACTGCATCATTTATTTGTTCTATTCCAGAAAGTTGCTCTTTACTTGACATCTCTATATCTGATATTAGGTTTATTGTTTGAGAAATACTCTCATTCAATTCTTTATATCCATCTATCATTGTTGTTGCTATATTTTTACCTTCATTTGCTTTTACTGTTGCTTTCTCTACTATATCTTTTATCTCTTTTGCTGCTTCTGCTGAACGAGATGCCAAATTTCGCACTTCTTGTGCAACTACAGCGAACCCTTTTCCTGCTTCTCCTGCTGTTGCTGCTTCTACTGCTGCATTTAAGCTTAGGATATTTGTTTGGAATGCTATATTATCTATTACACTTATTGCTTCATTTACTAGATTTACTTGTACATTTATTTCATCCATTGCAACTGTTGTTTTATTTGCTAGTACTTCTCCATCTTTTGCGCTAGAAGTTACATTTGATGAGATTTTTGACATCTTTGCGATACTCTCTGTATTATTCCTAATATTTGAAGTAATCTCTTCTAAGGCTGCTGCTGTTTCTTCTAGAGATGCTGCTGCTTCATTTGAAGATAAATTTAATTTATCTACATTCTCTAGTAGCAATTTTGAGCTTTGTTCTAAAGTCAATCCATTAGCTTTATTCTCTTTTAGCATATCATTTATAATTGTTGCTAGGTTATTTATTCCTTTAGCTACTTTTCCATTATCATTCTCTATTTTTACTCTAAAGTCTAGTTTACTAAATTTATCTAATACTTCTACTACTTTATTTACATCTGTACAAATATTATTCATACTATTCTCTAGCATCTCATTAAAGTTATTCTTTAATTCTTCTAGTCCTGTATTTACTGTTGTTTTCTCTATCCTTTTATTTAGGTACCCTGCTTTTACTTCATCTACTACTCTTTTTACATCATTTATCAATATTTCATCTTGTTTTATTAATTCTTGTGTTTTTACTATATTTTCATTGATGACTTTTGCCATTGTTCCAAATTCATCTGTTGATTTTATATTGATTGCTGTTGTATTTCCTGATTCTTTATTTAAAAATGCAAAAAATCCTAATAATCCGCTACTTATTGTTGTTAAGTTCTTACTTAATATTCGCATATTATAAACAACAATCACAATAATAAGCCCTAAAACAATAAAAGAAAATATTAAAGAAAAGTTTCTTACATCATTAGCTTTTTCCATAAATTCATCAATAGGAACAGAACAAGCCATCATCCAGTATCTTTTAGTATCTCCAAACTCATAAGGATAAGAATATGTATAAGCTTCTTTACCATCTCTTAAACTTTTTGTCATAAAATCATACTCTTTACCTTTAACACCTTGTTCAATTATCCCTAAAACTGTTGGATTAGATGTTAAATTTGAAAATGGTTTTCCTACACCTTCAGTTCGTGGATGAGCAACAACAATTCCATGTGGTTCATATAAAGATAAGTATCCAGTTTTATATAAAGTTATTTCTGAAACTTTTTTATTTATAGTTTCAAGTGAAAAATCAACTCCAACTACACCAATAACTTTACTATTTATAATAATAGGTGCAGCAACAGATACCATTAAAACTTTTTTACCATTACTCATTTCATATTCATAAGGTTTAGTAATAGAAACTCTTTTATTTTCAATAGCTGGTTTTAAATATACATCTTCTTTGTTAAATTCTGGTAAAAATTCTACTGAATACTTACCTCCTCCTTCACTTGTTACTAATGGTTGAAAAACTCCTTTTGGAGTATAATATGGATTTACATCTTTACCATCATATCTATCAAATAAATATGAATCATCATCAAAGCCTATCCATGCTGTAAATAAAAAATCATTTTTCTTTAAAATATTTTTTTGGTAATCTACCATTCCTTCTTTTGTTAGCTTTTCACCTGTTTTTATAGCAGTTTCAATTCTATTTACCATAGAATCAACAACAGATATAGTATTGTCTAAAATAGATTTTTGTTCCATTGCATGTGCTTTTACAGTAGCTTTAATATAGTTTTTAGCTTCTTCTTCTGCATTTGCATATTGATTTTTACTTGTGAAAAATATCATTGTCCCTAATGATAAGATAACAGTACCCAACAAAATTATAAGTAATTTTGTACCGAAGTTTAGATTTTTCATCCTTTTTGCCCCTTGTTGTAATTAAGGTAACAATAGTATCATTTTTTACTAGCAAAAACGTAGCATATATAATCTCTACAACAAGAGTTTTTTGGTACTATTTCAAAATGATTTTAGAAGAGAAATTAAAAGAGTTACCAAATGATGCTGGAGTTTATCAATACTTTGATAAAGAAGGACATCTACTATATATTGGAAAAGCAAAAGTTTTAAAAAATAGAGTTAAATCTTACTTTAAATTTACTCCAAAACTATTACCAGCTGATAAACTAAGCCCTCGTATTTATAAAATGATTTGTGAAGTTAAAAATTTAGAATGGATAGTTGTACCAAATGAACATGATGCACTTATATTAGAAAATTCTTTAATAAAACAATTAAAACCAAAATACAATATCTTACTTCGTGATGATAAAACATATCCATATATTTTTATAGATTATAATGATGATTTTCCAAGGTTAGAAATAACAAGAAAAATACAAAAAGGGAAAAATATAAAATATTTCGGTCCTTATTCAAGTGGAGCAAGAGATATGCTAGATAGTATCTATGAAATAGTTCCATTAGTTCAAAAAAAAGCTTGTATTAAAGGTAAAAAAGCCTGTTTATTTCACCAAATAGCAAAATGCCTTGCTCCTTGTGAGAATAAAATTTCAAAAGAAGATTATTCAAAAATAGTTGAAAATGCTTTAGAATATATCTACAATAAAACTAAACTTATTTCTAAATTAAAAGAAAAAATGAAAATTTATTCAAATGATTTTCGTTTTGAAGATGCTATGAATTTAAGAGATAGAATAAAAACCATTGAAAAATCTCAAATAAAAACAGGAATAGATCTCGCTACAAATGAAGATATTGATATTTTTGCAATAAACTCAAATAATAAAAAGGCTGTGATTGTAAGGATGTTTTTAAGAGATGGAAAACTTACCTCTTCAAATTATGATTTTATAAAAATAAATGATGATTTAGAATTTGATTATGAAGAAGCATATAAAAGAGCAATTATAAACTACTATGACAATGAACTTCCTCTTCTACCAAAAGAAGTTTTAATAGCACATGAGCTTTTAGAATTAGATGATATTGAAGAATTTTTATATACAAAATTTAATAAAAAAATAAAAATAGTAAATCCTAAAAAAGATAAAAAAAGAGAGATTATAAATATTGCACTAAATAACTGTAATGAACTTTTAAGACTTGAAGAAGCAAAAAATCAAACAACAATTTATGAAGAATTAAAAGAGTTATTTAATCTTAAAACTTTACCATATATTATTGAAAGTTTTGATAACTCTCACCTTATGGGACAAGCAACAGTTGGTGCAATGATTGTTTGGAATGAAGAATTGAACTCTTTTGATAAAAAAGCTTTTAGACACTACAATCTTGAATCCAAAGATGAATATTCACAAATGAGAGAAATGCTAATAAGAAGAGTTGAAAGTTTTGAAAAAAATCCAGCACCAGATTTATGGATAATTGATGGAGGTGAAACTTTACTAAAATTAGCTTATGATATAGTTCAAAGTGTTGGAGTAAATCTTGATATTATAGCTATTGCAAAAGAGAAAATAGATGCAAAAGCACACCGAGCAAAAGGAAGTGCAAAAGATATAATTCACTATAAAAATTCAAGTGGTGAATTTAAAAATTTTAATTTACTTACCAGTGATAAAAGACTACAATTCGTTCAAAGACAAAGAGATGAAGCACACAGATTTGTAATAAATTTCCATAAAAAACAAAAAAGAACTCAAGATAAACAGATATCATTACTTCAAATAAAAGGTATTGGTGAAGCAAAGATCAAGAAACTTCTTTTATATTTTGGAGAATTTGAAAAGATAAAAAATGCTTCTTTTGAAGAGTTAAAAAGTGTGTTAAATGAAAAAGACGCAAACACAATTTTAGATTATTTTAATGATTTTAAGGATTAATTTTGGCAAAGATTTTAATAAATAAAGAAAATTTATTTTATAACTTAAATATTATTTCACAAAAAGCTGGTAGTAAAGATAAAGTTGCAGTTGTATTAAAAGATAATGCTTATGGACATGGTTTAGTAGAAATAGCAAAATTATCAAAAGAGTTTGGAATAAAAAAAGCTGTTGTAAGAGACTTTAAAGATGCTCATAAAATTAAAGATTATTTTAACTATATACTTGTTTTAGCTGAACAGGATTTTCACAACTATTCACATACTTTTCACATAGCCTTAAACTCTCTTGAACAAATTGATAAAATACCCTCAAATAGCAATGTACATATAAAAGTAGATACGGGAATGCATAGAAATGGAATATATATTGATGACTTAGAAAAGGCTTTTTTAGGGCTTTCACAAAAAAAGATAAATATTACTGGAGTATTCACACACCATAAAGGAGCTGATGAATTATCAACAAATTTCTTTTGGCAAAATGAGAATTTTTCTCTTGTAAAAAAGAGTGTAAAAGATATATGTGAAAAACTTTTTTTACCTCTACCAAACTTGCATTCTTGTAACTCTGCAGCACTATTTAGAAAGATAGATTTTGATGAAGATTTTGCTAGAGTTGGAATAGCAACATATGGATATTTGGAAGATGACTTACCATTTAATTTTCCAAAATTAAAACCTGTTATGTCTCTTTGGGCTTCTAAAATGGCTACAAGAACTTTAAAAAAAGGTCAAAGCGTAGGTTATGGAGGTAAATTCACAGCTTTAGAGGATATGGAAGTTTCAACCTATGATGTTGGTTATGGGGATGGCTTTTTAAGATTGAATGAAAATCATTGCTATAAAACACCAAAAGGATTCCAAGTTTTAGGACGAGTATCTATGGACAACTTATCAATAAATAGCACAGATAAAGAAGTTTGTATTTTTGATGATGTAAGAACTTTAGCAAAAATTCACAATACAATAACTTATGAAATAACTTGTTCTTTAAAAGAGAATATAAAAAGAGAAATTATTTAAATTCTACTATATAAAATTATTAATTTAAATAAGATTTAATTATAATTGTGGTAAAAAACTTTTCACTAGAAACTATAGAAGGACAATTATATGGATTTTATAAAAAAATCAGTTATTGCAAAAGTAATCTCTGTTTCAATTATATCTATTATTATTTCAATGACAATACTAACTCTTTTAGTTGTTAATAATACTTTTGAAATAATGAAAAAAAACAATGAAGAAACAATATTTAAAGAGATATCTTTATTGGTTGAAAATGTAAATACTTTTAATAAAGTAGCTAAATCAGGTGCAGATACAATTGGAAACATTTTTCTAGATATGTTAGAAAACATAAATATAGATAAATCTCAAAATATTAAAATTGGTGAATTAGAAACACCTATTTTATCAGTAAATGGCAAAATAATAAATCTAGATTATGATATTGTTGATAAATTTACAGAAATGACAAAAGGTTCAGTTGCAACTATTTTTGTAAGAAAAAATAATGATTTTATTAGAGTCTCTACAAGTTTGAAAAAAGAAGATGGTGAGAGAGCTATTGGTACAAAATTAGATACAAACCATCCAGGATATCAAAAAGTTTTACAAGGTGAAACTTATTTAGGAAAAGCTCTTTTATTTGGAAAAAGTTATATGACAAAATATATTCCAATAAAAAAAGATGGTGAAATAATAGCAATAGCATTTATTGGTTCAGATATAAACAATGATTTAGAAAATCTAATCGACACTATAAATAGTAAAGTTATAGGGAAAACAGGTTATTACTATATTATAAATTCTGATGATAAAAACAAAAAATATGGAGATTTTATAGTTCATCCAAAATTAAAAAATACATCTGGACTAAAACTAACTGATGATAAAGGTTTTTTAATAATAGAAGAGATGTTACAAAAGAAAAATGGCAATTTAACTTATATGTGGGATAAGCATGAAAAATTTGTAGTATTCCAAAATTTTGAAGAGTGGAATTGGCTTTTAGTTGGAGGAGTTAACTCTGATGAAATTTTTGAAGATGCAAATAAAATTGTATTTTTAATTACTGTTTTATCTATAATTACTGTTCTTATCATATCTTTATCAATATTTATAACTATGAGAATATCGTTAAGATCTCTTAGAAAAATAAAAGATGGTTTATTCTCTTTCTTCCAATACCTAAATAGAGATTCAAATTCTGTTGAGAGAATTTCAATTAACTCTGAAGATGAATTTGGTGTTATTGCAAAACAGATAAATGAAAATATTGGAAAAATAGAAAAATCTATAGATGAAGATAGAAAATTAATAGATGAAACAATAGCCGTACTAGGAGAATTTGAACAAGGTGATTTATGCCAAAGATTGAATGTAGAAGTTTCAAATCCAGCATTAATGCAATTAAAAAATGTTTTAAATAATATGGCAAATAATCTTGAATCAAATATAGATAATGTACTTCATATTCTAGAGGAGTATGCACACTATAACTATTTGAATAAAATTTCAACAAAAAATTTAAAAGAACATTTACTAAAACTTGCAAATGGTGTAAATACTTTAGGAGATTCTATAACTGAAATGTTAGTTGAAAGTAAATCTATGGGATTACAACTTGATGATAGTTCAAATATCCTTCTTTCAAATGTTAATAAATTAAATATTAGTTCAAATGAAGCAGCTTCATCATTAGAACAAACAGCAGCTTCTTTAGAACAAATTACTTCTAATATTAGAAATAACACACAAAATGTTGGAAAAATGACTCAATTATCAAAGGAATTGACTAATTCTGCATTAGAAGGTGAAAAACTAGCAAATCAAACAACTCAAGCAATGGAAGATATAAATAATCAAGTAACATTAATAAATGAAGCAATAGGAGTTATAGATAATATAGCATTCCAAACAAATATATTAAGTTTAAATGCAGCAGTAGAAGCAGCAACTGCAGGAGAAGCAGGAAAAGGATTTGCAGTTGTAGCTCAAGAAGTAAGAAACCTAGCAAATAGAAGTGCTAAAGCTGCAAATGAAATAAAAACAATAGTTGAAAATGCAACTTCTAAAGCTAATCAAGGAAAAAATATAGCTACAACTATGATAGAAGGGTATAAAGAGTTTAATACAAATATTTCTAATTCTAATAAATTGATTTATGATATTGAGCACTCTTCAAGAGAACAACTTCTTGGTATAGAACAAATAAATAATGCTGTAAATCAACTAGATCAGCAAACACAACAAAATGCTATAATTGCTTCTCAAACACATGATGTTGCAATTTTAACTGATAATATCGCAAAAATGGTAGTAACAAAAACTAATGAAAAACAGTTTAATGGTAAAGATGAAATAAATTCAAAAACTATTAAAAAGGAGAGTTAAACCTCTCTTTTTTAAAAATTAAAGTGCAAAATTTAAAATCTTTCTTAAATCTTCTTTTGAAATATCATTTTGAAATGAAAGATTTTCAATAATCTCTTTTATATTATTTTCATTTAAATTAAATTGTTGTAGTTTAGTAGGAGTCCCTATTTTATTAAACCAATTTTCTAAGGCTTCAATTCCTCTTATTGCACTACTTTCTCCAAAAATTTCTTTTGCAAATCTTATAAATTGTACTTCATTTTCTTTATAGTACCATTTTGCCCAAGCAGGTATCACTACACTAAGCCCTGCTCCATGTGGAACATTATAAAGTGCAGAAAGTGAGTGTTCTATCAAGTGATTTGGAAAAGAATAATTAGAAATTCCTACTGTAGTTGTACCATTTAAAGCATTTGTAGCAGCCCAAGCAAAATCTCCTCTTGCTTCATAATCATCTGGATTTTTTAATAAAATCTCTGTTGTTTCAATCACTGTTTTTATGATAGATTCTACAACTCTACTCATATATGTTGGATGTTTTTTTGCTGTAAAATAGCCTTCTATACAGTGAGCTATGATATCTGTTGCTGAATAAACTAAATAGTTTTTTGAAACACTTTTTTGAAGTTCAGGATTTATAACAGAAACTTTTGGATAAATACATGGTGACCAAATAGAATCTTTTCTCTTATTTTTTTCATTTGTAATAACAGCATAACCATTCATCTCACTTCCAGTTGCAGCAAGAGTTATAATATCAAAAATTGGCAAGGCTTTTTCTATATCTTTTTTTCTTCCAAAAAAGTCCCAAACATCACCATCATATAAAGTTCCAACAGCTATTGCTTTTGAGCTATCCAATACAGAACCTCCTCCAACACTTAAAATCCCTTGAACATTTTGTTCTTTTGCAACTTTTATAGCATTATGTACTGTTGATAAAATAGGATTACTGATAACTCCACCAAACTCTACAAACTCAATATTGTTCTCTTTTAAACTATGTGTTACACTATCAAAAAGTCCATCTTTTTTTATTCTTTGGCTTCCATAAACTAATAAAACTTTTTTTATTCCATTTTGACCTATATATTTTCCAATATTTTTCTCTTTATTTTTCCCAAACTCTATTTTTGTTGGATTATAAAAACTGAAATTTTCCATAATTTACTCCTTTTTTAAAATTTTATCTACTTTATTCTTTATATAGCAAATTCAAAGAAGCTTATATAAAATATAATTTTGTATAATAAATACTTTATAAAAAGGAAAATATTATGAAATACAATTTTGATAAAATTATAGAAAGAAAAAATACAAATAGTTCAAAATGGGATACTACAAAAGATGGAGTTCTTCCTATGTGGGTTGCAGATATGGACTTTGAAGTTGCACCTAAAATTGTTGAAAATATTATAAAAAGAGCAACTCATGGAGTTTTTGGATATACAGTAATACCAAATGAATATTATGAAGCTGAAATAAGATGGTGGAAAAATAAATATAACTTTGATATAAAAAAAGAGTGGATAGAACCAACAACTGGTGTAATCCCAAGTTTAAGTGCAATAGTACAAGCATTTTGTAAAAAGGGAGATAAAGTTTTGATACAATCTCCAGTATATCATTATTTTAATATTGCGATTCAAAGAAATAATATTGAAGTTGTAACAAATAATTTAATCTATGAAAATAATACTTATAAAATAGATTTTGAAGATTTTGAAAACAAAATTAAAGATGAAAATGTAAAACTCTTTATTCTTTGCAATCCAAACAACCCTACTAGCAAAGTTTGGAGTAAAGATGATTTACAAAAGATGGGTGAACTTTGTATAAAATACAATGTCCTTGTAATAAGTGATGAAATACATAGAGACTTAGTTTTTAAAGATTTTTCTTATACTCCATATGCATCTATTTCAGAAGAATTTTTACAAAACTCTATTACTTGTACATCTGCAACAAAAACTTTTAATATTGCTGGACTTAAAGCTTCAAATATAATAGTTGCAAATCAAGATTTAAGAGTACAACTAAATCATTCTTTAGCAAAAAATGAAGTAAAAAGTCTAAATGTTTTTGGAATTGAATCAACAACGACTGCTTATCTTTATTGTGATGATTGGCTAGAAGAGCTTTTAGTTTATCTTGAAAATAATAAAGATTTTTTAATAAACTATATAAATGAATATATACCTAGCCTAAAAGTTGTAAAAGCTGAAGCTACATATCTTTTATGGATTGATATATCTAAGTTAAATATTAGTTCTATTGAGTTTACAAAGAAATTAGAAGATGTTGGAAAACTAAGAGTTATATCTGGAAAAACTTTTGGAGAAAATGGTGATAATTTTATAAGAATAAATATAGCTTGCCCAAAAGATATTTTAAAAGATGGTTTAGAAAGATTAAAACTCACTGTAAATTCGATAAAAAATACTTTTTAATAAAAATAGACTACTATAAAATTTTATAGTAGTTTATAAAATATATTTTTTAATTTATAGTTATGATAAAAGTTGTTCCATCTTCTTTATTTTTTAACTCTATTTCACCTAGTTTATCTTTTTCTAGAATACTTTTACAAATATAAAGTCCTAATCCTGAACCATTTTTCTTATTTTTTGTTGAAAAATATGGATTAAATATCTTAATAGCAACATCTTCTTCTATACCACCAGCATTATCTTCTATATAAATTTTTTGTTTTTCATCTACCTCATCAAAATATACTTTTATAAGAGGATTCTCAATATTTCTTTCTAAGAAAGCATCTTTTGCATTATTTAAAATATTAAGAAATATTTGTATTAATTCATTTTTAGGCAAGAACTTCTTTTCTAAATCTTTTTTTATAATCTTTATTTTTATATTCTGTGATAAAAAAGATTTTTCAAGTAAACTATATGCAATCATTATAATTTCATTTAGACTAATAAGTTCTTTTTTTGAATCTTTTGAAAATAAGTTTCTAAAATCTTCTATTGTTGATGACATATATTGAATATATTGATTTATTCCTTTTAAACTATCATCTAAAAACTCTTTATCTATTTTGTCTGTATTTAATTTTAATTTTATTCTAGTTAGCATACTAGTAATTATTGCTAATGGTTGTCTCCATTGATGTGCAATCATACTAATCATCTCTCCCATAATTGAAAGTTTTGATTGGTGAATAAGCATTCTTTCTTTTTCTTTTATTTCTGTAAAATCTAATATATAAATTACTTTGTACTCTTCTTCACCATAGATAATATCTTTAATTTTTATAATAACAGGAATAATCTCTCCATTTTTTTTTACCAATGATAACTCTTGAAAAAATTTTTGATTATACTTAATAAAGTTTTCTGTTGATGTTGGTATTAAAATACCTGTTACGAGCTTATCTACTAAATCATCTTGATTTTCATATCCAAGTATTTCTAATAAAGAGTTATTTATATTTTTTATAAATCCATCTTGAAGTACGATAATACCTTCTATTGTACTATTTATGATTTCATTATACACATTTATAGATTTTTCAGTTTTCATATCTCTCCATTTAAAATTATTTGTTAGATTACCATATAATTTTTTAATATCTATTTTTAATTATTTATTTTTAAATAATACTTTTCTAATACTATCTTTTATTAGAATTTCATAAACTTATCAAAACTCAAGGTAAAATAATGGTAGTAGTAGATATTGATGTGAAATTATTATTAAATGATTTATTTGAAAGCGCTGATGTATCTTTTACAAATATTGATAATATGAACCCAAGTATTTATAAAACTATTTTTAACTTAGAAAAAAGAGTAAATCAACTAGAAAATAATTATTCAAAAGATAGTTTTATTTGTAATTTAGATAACAAATCTACTTATGTATCTAAATAATAAAAATAATACTTTTTAAATACTATTTTAAATTATAATTCCAGACAATCTTAATTTAGAATATCAAAATAATCTAAAATATATAACTAAAACTTAATTTGGCTTTATAATTGAAAGATAAGATAAGATAAGAACTTTTTTAATTTTACTCATGTAGGGGAAAAAATGAAACTAAAAAATCTAAAAATCAATTATAAAATAAATATTATTAGTTTTATAACTTTAATATCATTTATTATAATTGCACTTGTTGTATATTATGGATTAAATAATATAGAAAAAACAAATAAAGAAAAATATGAAATTATAGAACTATCACAAAAAATTCATGGTAGTTTAGAACAAGGACTTCAAATATCAAATGCTTTAAGAGGAGTTATTATTAATCATGATGATATAAAAGCCAAAGAAAATTTTATACAAGCAATTAAAGACTATAACGAATTGATTATAGAATTAAAAAATAGTTCAAATATATCTTTAGGATTTGAGAAATTTGATATTGGTAAATTATACAGTTCACAAATAACTGAATTAAGCAAAATAGAAGAAAAATTAAAAAATAATGAAGTTTTAATATATAAAGATAATGTTGAAACTACAAATCAATGGAGAATCATAAAATCTAAGCTATTAAAATGGAAAGAAGCTAATCAAGAAAAAATTTTAAAACTTGAAAAGAATCTAAAAGATACAACTGATAATATCATCATTTCAATCATTGTTACTTTAGTAGTTATTTTATTCATCATCCAAATATTGATATTTTTCATAGGGAAGAACTTAATATTTAATATAAAATCTTTCCAATTAGGTCTAATAAATTTTTTCTCTTATCTAAATAAAGAAAAACTATCTGTGGAATTAATAAATATTTATTCAGAAGATGAATTTGGTGAAATGGCAAAAATTATAAATAAAAATATTGAAAAAATCAGTAATGAAATATTAAATGAACAAAAGATATTAGTTGAAATAGATAAAATGCTTGATTACATTGATAGAGGATTTTTTATGTTTCAAATAAAAACAGAATCTCAAAACCAACAAATAGAAGCTATAAAGAATAATATAAATTCTCTTTCAAAGAATTTACAAACAAAAATATCTTCAATAAGTAATGTATTATTAGACTTTGGTGAATCACACTTTGAAAGTAGAGTTCCTGAGGATTTAGTAATGGTTGGGACTTATGGAAGTTTAAAGTCTAGTACAAGATTAGTTGGAAATAATATATCTGAATTATTGGCTATGATTTTATCTACTGGAGATAAACTTAATGAGGATACAACTATATTATCAGAGTCTTCATCAAACTTATCAACAAATGCAAATGAAGCAGCAACATCATTAGAAGAAACAGCAGCAGCTTTAGAAGAGATAACATCTAATATTAGGAATAATACAGAAAATATAGCAAAAATGTCTCTATATTCTAATGAGATAACAAAATCATCTGTTCATGGAGAAAAATTAGCGAATCAAACAAATCAAGCGATGGATGAAATAAATACTCAGGTAAATTTAGTGAATGAAGCCATAAGTGTAATAGATAATATAGCATTTCAAACAAATATACTAAGCTTAAATGCAGCAGTAGAAGCAGCAAAAGCTGGAGAATCAGGTCTTGGTTTTGCAGTAGTTGCACAAGAAGTAAGAAATCTTGCAAGTAGAAGTGCAGAAGCAGCAAAACAAATAAAAGATATAGTAGAACTAGCTACACAAAAAGCAAATGAAGGTAAAGATATAGCTAATAATATGATAAAAGGTTATACTCAATTAAATTCAAATATTTCTCAAACAATCAATTTAATAGCAGATGTTGAAATGGCTAGTAAAGAACAACTAATGGGAATTGAGCAAATAAATGATGCAGTCAATCAACTTGACCGTCAAACTCAACATAATGCAATGGTTTCAAATCAAATAAATGAGTTATCAAAAGAAGTTTCTGAACTTTCATCAAAATTAGTTAAGGCTGCAAACTTAGCTAATTATTCAAAACAAACAAAAGATTATATTTGTAATGTAGATTTAGTATTTAAAACTGCAAAATTAAAAAATGACCACATAAGATTTAAAGAGAATAACTTTGCAAAGCTTGGTAAAAATGAAAGATGGACTGTAGTATCTTGTAACGATTGTAATTTAGGAAAATGGATAAAAGAATCTGAAAATAATTCAGAAAAATATACAAAAACTATAAGTTGGAGTAATTTAAAAAAATATCATGAAGATATTCATCAAGCAGTTCAAACTTTCGTAGATGAAGATATAAAAATAGATTCAAATGTAAATCTAAAAGATTTAGCAATAGATATTGAGAATTTAACTTCAAATATTTTTGATGAATTAAATATGGTTAAAAAAAATGTATGTATAGAAAATCAAAATTCCAATAAACAAGATAATATTTTTATTGAAGAAATAAAAGATATTAAATTAAAAAAAATAGATAAAAATAAAAATGAATGGGAAAGTTTTTAATTCTAATATGAATTGTAAAAATAGAGTAAAACCTAAACTATTAAGAGATATTAAAACTGAAGCACTTTTAGTATTTATAAGAACAACTTTAGAACAATATTTTGATTCAATAGATAATGGAGTATATTATTTTGAGTTATCCAATAAAGAAGATAATAAATATATATATTCTATTTTAAAGAATTTACTAGAAAATTTACAAGATACTGTTATAAATTCTAGTTATCTTAGAAGTTTAATCGAAAATGCAAGTAAAAACTCAACTTTAAGAATATTGGCAAAAAGAGAAGAACCTCTAATGGTTTATTATGATACTTTAGTAAAAAATATAGAAATTTTATTACCAAATGGAAGTTTTTGGATACCAGAACTTATTGTAATTTGTCTTTTAAGTGAATGGATAATAGAAGAAGAAAAAAGTAGTTATTTATACCCATACTTAAATAATTTTGATTATATAGCTTTAATTAGTAAATATGAAAAAGTAAGAAAGAATTTAGATATAGATAAAAAAGATGTGATTATGAATATGTTTAAAATAGCTTCAAAATTAATAGAGAAGCTAAAGAAAGCAGAATATAAAATTAATAACTCAAGAAAAAAGAAAAAAAGATAACTATCTTAATTAATATAAATCTAGTTTTTTTGTAATATATTTTATATTATTAATTTTTGATATTGAAATAGAAGGGAATATTTTGTTGGATTATATGTTACTTAATAAATATTGTAAGGAAATTACAGTTTTATTTGTTGAAGATGATGAAGATTTATCACGAGAGATGGGGTTATTGCTTAAAGATATTTTTAGTAATGTAGATATAGCAATGGATGGAATAATTGGTCTTTCAAAATATATTAAATACTTTGAAGAAAATTCAAAATATTATGATTTTATATTAACAGATATTCAAATGCCAAATATGAATGGAGTAGATTTAATAAAAAATATTTATAAAATAAATCCAAACCAAAAAGTTATAGTGTTATCAGCCCATAGTGAAAAAGAGTATTTAATGGAACTTATAAATATTGGAATTGCTAAATTTTTATTAAAACCTATTGACTATGATAATTTTTTAAATGTCTTATTTGATATTTCAAAAAATATATATGAAAAGAATCATAAAAAAGATATAAAATCTACTATTATAAAATTGTCAGATGAACTTTTTTGGAATAAAGAAGAGAAACAATTAATTCTAAAAGACAAGGTTGTAAAACTTACAAGAAAAGAGTTTTTATTTGTAGAATTGTTGATAAAATATCCAAATAAAATACACTCTAATGAAAATATAATAAATCATATATGGAATTATTATGATAGTTTTGAAACTCAAATATTAAATTTAAAAAATCTAATATCACGGCTTAGAAAAAAAGTTCCTAGGTTAGTGATTCAGAATAATTATGGGTTTGGATATAGTATAGAGATATCTGAATAATATATCAGATATTTTGTTCAAAAATATCTCTAAGTTCATAATACATTTTATTAGTTTTACAAAAATCTATAAAGAGTTGAAAATAAATATCTACTTCATCTTTATCATATCCAGCAAGACTGAGTACAACTCTTCTTTGCTCACCAATGATTTTTGGTAGTGAAGAAAAATCAAGATGAGAAGGTATTCTTTCCATACTAGATATTAAGTCATTTTCACTACTATTTATAGTTATAGTTTTTCTATACTTCACTATATTTTTAGGATAAAGTTTTTCTAAAGCTTCTATAACCATACTTTGGCTCATAGAAGGAAATCCTGGTGTAAAGAAAAATCTATCTTCTAAATAGAATCCTGCAACATTATTTACAACATTTTTAAGAAGTTTTGCACCTACTGGTAAATAAGCCATATTTATTCTATATGGATATGCTTCATCACAAAATTGTTCTATAATTCTTTGCTTTGCATCTTCGTGAAACTCCATTTTTTCATCTGTAAAAGCTTTTGCTGCTACAACTCTTGTAAAATCATCAGGAGTTGCACCAATTCCACCAAAACAAAACATAACAGAATTTTTATCAGATTTTATAAGATTAAAAATTTCTAACATAAGTTTAGGATCATCTTCAATAACAAAAGAAGCTTTATGTTCCCAACCACGATTTAAAAGTTCTTTATTTAAGAAAGGGAAATGAGCATCAGTTCTTCTCCCATTCAAAAGTTCTGTTCCAATAATTACACTATAAAAATTTATTTTTTTATTCATATTGAAACTTTTAATAATTTATATTTTTGATAGAATAAAACTATCCATTTCATTGACAATCTCTTCAATAGTTCTCTCACCATTAATTTTTTTAAGAATACCTTTTTCTTCATAGAATGCTTGTATTTGTTCTAATGGCTCAGTATAAACTCTCATTCTATTATTAAATACTTCAACATTATCATCAGCACCTCTTGCTCTTCCAAGAACTCTATCTCGTGCTACTTTTTCACTTACAACAACTTCTATACAACTTATAAGCTCAACTTCATTCTCATTCACTAAATATTTATCAAGTTCTATCATCTGTTCTAAACTTCTTGGATATCCATCAATTACTATAATATCTGTTGGAGCATTTTTTATAGCTTTTAAAATAGTCTCAATAGCAATATCTATAGGTACTATATTTCCAGCTTTTATAAAAGTATCAATTAATTCTCCTCTTTGACTTCCACTGGCAACTTCTGCTCTAAACATATCTCCTGTACTATAATGTGTAATATTTATATGTTTTTTAGATATTAATTCTGCATCTGTTGTTTTTCCACTTCCTGGTGCACCAATTATTAAAAATAGTTTTTTCATCACTTTCCTTTAAAACTTTGAGAATGATTCTATCAAAAATCAATTAAATTCCTAATCTATTATTTAAAACTTATCTATTATTAAAAGCTTTTTCTATACAATAAGCCAAAAATTTTAAGGATAAAATATGAATTTAATGCTATTTGGAGCACCAGGAGCTGGTAAAGGAACTCAAGCAAAGTTCTTAATTGAAAAATATAACATCCCTCAAATATCAACTGGAGATATACTAAGAGCTGCAATTGCAGATAAAACAGATATGGGAATGGAAGCAAAAAGATTTATGGATGAAGGGAAGTTAGTTCCTGATTCAACTATTATTGGTATTATCAAAGATAGATTAGCAGTTTCTGACTGTAAAAATGGTTTTATTCTTGATGGTTTTCCAAGAACTTTAGCTCAAGCAGAAGCTTTAGACGAGTTAATGAACAATATGAAAATCTCACTTGATAAAGTAATATCTTTAAATGTTCCAGACTCAAATATAGTTGAAAGAATCACAGGGAGAAGAACATCAAAAGTAACTGGTAAAATCTATCATATTAAATTCAATCCACCAGTAGATGAAAAAGAAGAAGATCTTGAACAAAGAGCAGATGATACAGAAGAAACTGTTACAAAAAGACTAGAAGCGTATCATACTCAAACTGCTCCTTTAATCGACTTTTACAAAGATAAAGGAATATTTATAGAACTTGATGGAACAAAAGATGTTTCAGAAGTTACAAAAGATATGATTAACGCATTAGCATAATTTTTTGGTAACTATTTATTATAAATAGTTACCTTTTATATATTAAACTCTTTTTGTAAAATTATCATCTAATTTTTTAATATTTAAAAGCATAGCAACTTTAGAAGTTCTATCATCATCTATATCTTTTATTTCAACTAGACTTTCAACCAAAGTTCCACTACCTAAAAAGTGATTTTGAATATGTTGAATGGATTTTTCTTCAACTGTACAAATAGTTTCAAGTGAACTAACCAAAAGACCAACACAATGTTCAATATTATCTTTATCATACTCCACTAATATTATATTTGAAAGTTCTTCATTTGTTATATCTTCTTTTATAAATTCTCTTATATCTAGAACTGATATTAATCTATCTTTATGTAAAACCATACCTTTAAAAGGATTTGTTTCATCCATATCAATAGAAACTTCTAAATCTTCTATACCTATAGATTCAACAACATTAAGTGAATTAATAGCAAGTAATCTTTTGCCTAAATAAAAAGTTGCTAATTCAACAGTTTTATCTTCAAACTCTCTTTTTTGAGAAGTTAAAAATTTTGTTTTTGTATTTGTAAAAGATATATCTATATCAGTTTGTCCAATTTGTATAAATACAAAAGATAAAACGTCATTTTTATAATCATCAACTGCACTTTTATATTCTCTATATCCAGTAGAGCATTTTACGCCAACAGCATAGTAATATCCACGAAATTCTATAATACTACTTAAATACTCACCATTATTTAACCTAAAAAATTTATCATCTATTTCTAAATAAGAATCTATTTTAAAATTTGTACTTGTTGTTGAAATAATTTTTTTACTCTTATCAGTAAAAAAAGCATAAACACCTTTTTGATTTAATCCATTATTATCTTTAGGTAAAATTTCATCAAGGATAGAGTAAAACTGATGTTGTGCATCAAAAATTGTAGCTATTCCTCCTATAACTTTTTTATTATCCTTTGATGAAAAAATTGCACTACAATATACATATGTTGGTTTATCATCATATAAACTACTCTTTTCGAATTTTGAAACACAATATTTTGAAGTGTCTTTTAAATTTAAAGTTTGTTCTATCCATTCATAAGATAAGTTTTTACCTATTAAAGACTCATATTTCTCATTTGATACAGCGATAACCATTCCATTTTTATCAAATATTATCAAATTTGTATATACGGTATATAAACTATTTATATATTTTAAACTTTCATTGATTTTTTTATCTTTAATACCATTTTCTAAAGCATCTTTAAAATATGGATTTAAAGACCACCATCTACAATCATTAGCTCTTTCATATAAATTTCTATCCATAATATCAATAGAAAGTTGAGATAAGAATTCACTATCTTTTAATATTGATGATATTATTGTGTGATTCAGATTATCTAAAGATGAACTTGCCTTATTTCCTGTAAGTCCTATTTCATTTAATAAAGCTCTAGAAAATGCTCTATTTGTTGAGTTAATTTTACTTTGGATGATATTTCCATTCCATATAACTCGTATAAGATTATCTTGTATTTCTTTACTATTCTCAAAAACATCTTTTAGCTCTTTTGAAAAATGCTGTTCATTTTGTATCATAGAGTTTATAACTTTTTCATCTATTGCTATATCATTATGTTCTTCACTTAAAAAAGAATATTCAAGTGGAATCATAATATGTCCATACCACTTAGGACCATAAAAGCCTTGATAACCACTTGTTTTAGAACTCTTTGCTATATAGTCTCGTCCTGAAAATGATACAATTTTGTATTTTTCCTCTAAAATTATTGGTAATTTTGTACCTAAATCTATATGTTCTCTATGACTACTTGCTAATACATAACCATTTTCATCAATGATTGTTAAGCACTCTTTATTTCTTTGATTTATAAGATTATTAAAAATAACTCGCATTTCATCTTTAAACTTAAAACAAAGAGATAGAACTCCTAAATTCTCATTATTATTTGTAATTTTATATGAATAAACTAATGATTTTGGATATTTTGGTATAAAATCATGAAATTGATAAGTTTCAACATAATCTTCATTTGTATTTAAAACTTTTTGAATAAATGATATATCTACTCTTTCAACATTTATATTTTCATTCACTCTAGCAGCTATTTTACCGTGAATATCAAATAAAACAATATCAAAATAAACTGAATATTTAGAGATATATTCTTCAAATCTTTTTTTAATATCTTGCTTTAAAAGCATACTATTATCATCATATTTTGATATAAATTTTTCTAAGAAACCTCTTATTTCATCATCTGTTGCTAAAAACCCAATATCAGCTCGTCTTTCAAAAAGATTTCGAACTAAAATATCAATAGCAACTTGTGATTTAAAATTTATCTCTTGAGTAACTTTTTTTATTTGTTGAATAGCTAAGTGATTTAATAGTGTTGAAGTAAGATTTAGAAAATTCTCTTTTGTTTTTCCTATATCTATGTTAATATCGCCAAGTTGTCCTAGAAGTGATAAAATATCCCAAGATGAGTTTAAAGCAGTTAATTCATCTTTATATTTATCTACATCTTCAATATATTTTATAATCGGATATAACTCATTTTTTATATTTATACCCTTATAATTTATTGTTTCCTCTTTCATAACAATCTCCTATTAGGGCTACTTTGAGTTGTGTTGAACTTTTATGTTCAAAAAAGTTCATTAAAAAATAACTTTTTATTCTCCTATTTTGTGTATGATTAAAAAAATCTGGACATTTTATCGAAAAAAAACTTTGATATAAACATTTATTTTAATATTTTATGATAATAAATATAAAAGAATTTATTTTAAACTTGATGTATTAAAATCTGAGGTTGTATTGAGAGCTATATTAGCTCTCAACACTTTTTCTAACTCTTATATGTAACTCTTTTAGTTGAGTTTCATCTACACTTGAAGGTGCTTGAGTTAATAAACATTGAGCTTTTTGAGTTTTTGGAAATGCAATAACATCTCTTATAGAATCAGTTCCTGCTAAAAGCATTATCATTCTATCAAGTCCTAATGCAAATCCACCATGAGATGGTGCTCCATATTGAAGTGCATCAAGCAAGAAACCAAATTTTTCTTTTGCTTCAACTTCATCTATTCCCATAAGTTCAAATACTTTCGATTGAATCTCTTCTTTATGTATTCTTATACTTCCACCACCTAATTCTGTTCCATTTAAAACAATATCATAAGCTATTGATTCAATCTCTTCTAAATCATCTTTATTTAAATCTTTTGGCATAGTAAATGGATGATGAAGAGCTTTTGTTCTTCCATCTTCAACTTCAAACATAGGAAAATCAACAACCCATAAGAACTCATATTTATCAGCTGGAACTATATTCATTTCATTTGCAAGGAAAAGTCTAAATCTTCCCATATAATCCCAAACTGTTTTTTTATCCCCTGCTCCAAAAAATACTACATCACCAACTTCAAGGTTCGTAACTTTTACTATATCTTCTAAATCTTCATCACTAAAGAATTTTGTAAGTGGTCCTTTAAGACCATCTTCTTTCATTTGAAAGTATCCAAGACCTTTTGCACCAAATTTTCTTACATAATCTTCAAAACCTTTCATCTGTCTTTTTGAAAAAATATTATCTCCATTTGGACATCTTAAAGCTTTTATTCTATTTGATTTTTTATCTTTTGCAATTTCACTAAATATCTCATTTGAAGATTTTGAAAAAATATCTATAACATCAATTAAAGGCATATCAAATCTCAAATCAGGTTTATCACTTCCATAGTTTTCCATAGCTTCAGAATATTTCATTCTTCTAAAAGTTTTTGGTATATCTTTTCCGCACTTTGTAAATACATCATAGATTAGTTTTTCAGCAACACCAATAACATCTTCTTGAGTACAAAAACTCATCTCAACATCTATTTGAGTAAATTCAGGTTGTCTATCTGCTCTTAAATCTTCATCTCTAAAACATTTTGCTATTTGGAAATATCTATCAAAACCTGCAACCATTAAAAGTTGTTTGAATAGTTGTGGAGATTGAGGAAGTGCATAAAATTCCCCAGCATGAACTCTTGAAGGAACTAAATAATCTCTTGCACCTTCTGGTGTAGATTTTGTTAGAATTGGAGTTTCAACATCTAAAAATCCTAACTCATCAAGAGTATTTCTTGCTTGAATAGTTGCTTTACTTCTTAATTGGAAAATATCAAATGATTTTTTACTTCTTAATTCTAAAAATCTGTTTCTTAATTTTATTTCATCATTTACTTTCTCATCATTAATATCAAAAGGCATAGCTTTACTTTTATTTTCAATGATTAAATTTTCTAAAATAATCTCAATTTTACCTGTATCTAAATTTGGGTTTTCTAACCCTTCTCCTCTTGCTCTTACAGTTCCAGTTGCTATTAAAACATACTCATCTCTTACTGTTTCTGCTATAACTAAAGCATCTTTACAATCTTGTGGATCAGCAACAAGTTGAACTAAACCACTTTTGTCCCTTAAATCTATAAAAATAATCCCACCGTGGTCACGTCTACTATTAACCCATCCAGCTACTGTTACTTTTTCCCCTATTAAATTTTCTCTTACACTAGTACAATAATGTGTTCTCAATTTAAACTCCATTTTTTCTAAATAATTGGCGATTTTATCTAAATCTTACTTAATCTCAACAAATCCATACTCTGTACTTTTAAATAGCCTTGGAGTATAAACTGCTTGATTTTCTACAATTTTTGTTGGTATATATCTATTATTTCCATTTATTAAATAGTTTATTCCTACTAAAGTTGAATAATCAACCCATTCGTAAATTATATTACCACCATAAGATAAAATCTCATCTTTTAAATTATTGTCTATATTTTCAATTGAATTTGCTAAAACTAATCTCTCTCTATCTTTATCTTGAGTCAAAGTCATTAAAACAGGATCATAGTTTATTTGTGTTGAGAATATAATTTTTGGGTAAATATCATTTGCTCTTAATTGAGATAAAATTAATGAACTTTTTACTATATCAGTATTTAAGAATAGAGAACTATTTCTTAATCTTGAATCTACAACAATACTTCTAAAATTCGTTTCATTCTTTTTTATCTCTTTTCTAACAATAGTTCCTTGAACAACTGATTCATAACTATTTTTTAATTTATTCCCTAAATATGTATCTTGATAAAAAAGTACATTTACACCATCAGAGTAATAACTTAATTTTTTAAGTTGTTCTTCATAAGATATTGAACCAAAAATTAAATTATCATTAATCTCCAATGACTCTTTTTTCTCTATCAAAGGAAGATACACTAATATATCATCTAAAGCAACTTTATTTATATTATTTATAGCATTTGGTGTATATAAAGCTATTACTTTTGTAATACCCTCTTCTTTTACTTTATCAAATGCTTTAGTTATACTGTCTAAACTTTCATTTGAACTATCAATAACAACTAAATTATAATTAGCTTTTATATAAGAAAGATAACCTGAAACCGTATTTATAGAATTTTTAGCATACTTTGATACTAATGAAGATGGATAAACAAAAGCTATTTTTATTTTAGCTTTTGTTCCATCAATATCACTCATTACAATACTATCACCATCTTGAATAATATCATTTTGTGATCCACTATTATTGATAATTTCTTCTTGAATTATACTATCGTTTGAAATAAACTCTTCAACAACTGTTGCTTTATCCTCATCAACTTGTTTCACTGGAACATTTTGATTTGGCATTTTTAGTTGAACAACTTGTTTTTGTAAACAACCTGTAAATAAAACAGCCATGAAAATTAAAGTTACTAAATGCTTCAATTTAAAACTCCTCATATAGATTTTTGATTTTTAACATATCAAGATAAGTATCTTTTTTTAAAGATGGATTTTTTAGTAAATATATTGGAGAGAATATAGGTATTAAGATACTTGAATTAAAGTTTAAAGTTTTACCTCTATTTTTTGAAAACTCTTCACTATTTTTCATCAAATAACTATATACTTTCTCTCCAACAGCAATAATAAGCTTAGGTTTTATAATTTCTATTTGTTTTAATAAATAGCAATTACAACTTTCAAAGTTTTGAAAATTCGCTTCTTTTGCACCTCTACATTTAACTAAATTTGTTATATAAACGTCCTCTTTCTTTATATTTAAAACATTTTCAATCATTTTTGAAAGTAGCTCTCCACTATTACCTGAATAAAAAAATCCTGTTTCATCTTCACTTTTTGTAGGTTCATCACAAATAAACATAATTTTACTTTGTTCTTTACCATATCCAAAAAGTGTGTTTTTCCTACCTTTTGATAATTCACACAAATGACAATTATCAACAGAATTTTTTAATTCTTTTAAACTACTTGGTAAATTAAAATCACAACTACTATATAAATTGATATTTAGGTTGCTATGATAGTCAAATCCAAAAAGTTTTTGATAGTATAAATATTTTAAAATTTGATTCTTAACTTGCTTTGTCATACGAGATTTTACAAAAAATATACTTTAGTATTGATTTGTATTGAAGAAGATTTAAATAAGGTAAAAACCTTATTTAAACTATTTTTTTCTATGTACTATTCTACCTTTATCCAATGAATAAGGTGTTATTTCCACAGTAACTACATCATTTGGTAATATTTTGATGTAGTGCATTCTCATTTTACCTGAGATATGACACAAAACTACATGACCATTATCCAATTGAACTCTAAACATAGCATTAGGTAAAGCTTCTATAACTTTACCATCAATAACTATTACATCATCTTTCGCCACTTTCTCCCCTTAATCTTCCCGATTACTTAAAATAATTGCTCTACCATTAACAACAGCAACTGTGTGCTCATAATGGCTACCTCTTAATCCATCAGCTGAAACTACATCCCAACCATTTTCTAAAATAACTGGATTTCTATCCTTTTGACAAATCATTGGTTCTATACAAAATACCATTCCATTTTTTATTTTTGGACCAGATTTTGTATCTCCATACTCCAAGTAATTTGGAATTTCTGGATCTTCATGTGGTTTTCTTCCTATACCATGCCCACAAAATCTAACTAAAGGTTGATAACCTCTAGCTACAATAAAATCTTCAATTTTTTTAGATAACTCTTTAAATCTCATTCCTTCTTTTATTATGTCAATTGCATAATATAAAGAATCTTTAGAACAAGCTATTAAATCTTCATCTTTTTTTGAAATCTTACCTATTGGCATTGTAATAGCACTATCTCCATACCAACCATCAATCTCTGTTCCAATATCAAGTCCTAAGATATCGCCTTCTTTCAAAACAACATCACTAGGAATACCATGAATTATAACTTCATTCAAAGATGTACAAATAGCATTAGGAAATCCATATAAGCCTTTAAATGCAGGTCTTGCACCTAAATCTCTTATAAACTTTTCTCCCATTGCATCTACTTCTTTTAAAGTCATTCCTGCTTTAACATTTTCTTCAAGATATTTTAAAGTTTTAGCAACTGCTTGATTTGCAACATAGAGTTTTTCAATTTCGTGTGGTTTTCTAAGAGCGATTGACATTTTATAGTCCAACCGCACTTAAAGTTTGATATTTACTTGAGTATTGTTGAGCTTCAATTTTTCTCATTGTATCAATAGCAACTTGAACAACGATTAACACTGCAACACCACCAAAATAGAAAGGTACACCCATAGCTTTTACAATTAACCATGGTAAAGTAGATATTAGTCCCATATAAATAGCTCCCCAGAAAGTTAATCTTCCTGCAACTGTATTTAAAAATTCAGCTGTACTTTCTCCTGGTCTAACTCCAGGAATAAAACCACCTTGTCTTTTTAAGTTTTCAGATATATCTTTTGCATTGAATGTAATTGATGCATAAAAAAATGCAAAGAAAACTACAAATAAAAACATAAATAGATTAAAAGTATATGAACTTGGATTTAAATAATCAGCAATCATAACTAGATACTTATTTTGACTACCTTGTAATACTGTTGCAGGGAACATCAAAATAGCACTAGCAAAAATTGCTGGAATTACTCCTGAAAGATTCACTTTTATAGGAATATAATTCATAACTCTTCTTTTTTGATTTTGCATCATCACTTTTCTTGAGTATGATACAGGAACTCTTCTCTCACCTAATTCAACATAAATAATAGCACCAACAGTTGCTATAATAACAATTAAAATTCCAATAACTGTTAAGAAATGCATTTGACCATTATTTACCAATTCTACAGTTCCACCAATAGCACTTGGAATTGCTGATACGATACCTGCAAAGATAATTAATGAGATACCATTTCCAATACCTTTTTGTGTAATTTGTTCTCCAATCCACATTAAAAGCATTGTTCCAGTTAGCATTGAAATTGCTGATACTGCTATAAATGTATTCATATCTATAGAGATAGCACCTTGTCCACTTTGTCCTGTTAGAGAGTTAAGTCCAATAGAAACACCAATAGATTGAATTAGAGTAATTACAATAGTTGTATATCTGATGATTTGCATATATTTTTGCATACCATCTCTCTCTTTTTTCATTTTACCTAAAGCTGGGAAAGTTGCTGCAAGAAGTTCCATAATAATAGAAGCAGTAATGTAAGGCATAATTCCTAGTGAGATAATACTTAGTCTTTCAACTGCATTTCCACTAAACATATTAACTAACCCTAAAGCATTATTTGCATTTGAGTCAAAAAATTCTTTAACTACATCTATATTAACTCCAGGTACTGGCACGTATGCCAATAGCCTGTAAAGAAGAATAAAGCCTAAAGTAATAAGAATCTTATTTATTAGATCTTTACTCATAATTATTTTCCAGTAGTTGTAACGTTTTCGTCTTTAATCTTAGCACTTAAATTTTTAGCAGTTGATCCAATTAGTTTAACTTTTTCAACTGATTTAGATAATTTATACACAGATTTAATAGAATCTAATGTAATTTCATCAAGGTTTGCAACTGCTGTAACTTTATCAACATTAATTGAATAAGGTTTTACAACTCTAGAGATAAATCCAACTTTAGGAAGTCTTCTAGATAGTGGTTGTTGACCACCTTCAAAACCTCTTTTTACATTGTATCCAGATCTAGCTTTTTGACCTTTGTTACCTTTTCCAGCAGTTTTACCGTTACCGCTACCTTGACCTCTACCTTTTCTCTTAGTATCTTTTGTACTACCACAAGCTGGTTGTAAATTTTCTAATATCATATACTATCCTTTAATTCTTGCAAGAGCTTCAACAGTAGCTTGTACAAGGTTATTTGGATTATTTGAACCTAAAGATTTTGCAATAATATCTTTTAATCCAGCAAGCTCAAGAACAGGTCTTGCAGCTCCTCCAGCAATTAACCCAGTACCTTCTGATGCTGGTCTTAATAATATTTTACTTGCATTATATTTATGTTCAATATCATGTGCAATCGTTGTTCCTTTAATAGAAACTGTTACTAAGCTTTTAAAAGCATCATCTAATGCTTTTTTGATAGCATCTGGAACTTCTTTTGCTTTACCAGTTCCAAATCCTACAGTACCATTTTTATCACCAACAACAACTAAAGCTGTAAATCTGAATCTTCTTCCACCTTTTACAACTTTTGTTACTCTTCCAATTTTAACGATTGCTTCTTGAAAATCTTCTCTATTTACTGCCATCATTAATCCTTATAATTTAATACCATTTTCTCTTAATGCGTCAGCAAATGCTGCAACAACACCATGATAAAGATATCCGTTTCTATCATAAATAACTGTTTCAATACCAGCAGCTTTTAATTTAGAAGCAAACTCAGCTGCAACTTTTGCAGCATTCTCTTTATTACCATTTAAACCCATAGCTTGAGAGCTAACCGCTGCTAAAGTTCTACCTTCAACATCATTGATAGCTTGTGCACTAATGTATTTGTTAGATTTAAAAATTGATACTCTAGGTTTATCAGCAGTACCAAAAATATTAGCTCTAACTCTCTTTTTTCTTTTGATTCTTAAAGCAACTTTTTTTGCTAAATCTTTTTCTCTACTCATAGTTACACCTTACTTCTTAGCAGTTTTTCCGGCTTTTCTAATGATTTTCTCATCAGAATATTTAACCCCTTTACCTTTGTAAGGTTCTGGTTTTCTAAAGCCTCTAATAATTGCAGCAGCTTGACCAACTTGTTGTTTATCTGCACCTTTAACAGTAATTATATTTTTCTCAACAGAGATTTCTAAACCTTTTTGGATCTCAAAATTAATTGGATGAGAATATCCTAAAATTAGTTCTAAAACATTACCTTTTACAGCAGCTTTATAACCAACTCCATTAATCTCTAAAGTTTTTGTGAAACCTTCATGTAATCCATTAATTGCATTTGCAGTTAATGCTCTATAAGTTCCCCAGAATGCTGCTGATTCTTTTGTTTCACCAATTTTAGATAAAACAACTTGACCATTAGCTACTTCTACACTAACTCTTCCATGAGTTTCAACTGTTGAAACACTGTTTCCTTTTTTTACATTAATTACTGTACCATCTACAGTAACTTCAATTCCTGAAGGAATAGCGATAGGTTTTTTACCAATTCTTGACATTACACTCTCCTACCAAACAGTACAAAGTACTTCTCCACCAACATTAGCAGCATACGCTTCATCATTAGCGATGATACCTTTGTTAGTTGAAAGAATAATAGTACCGTACCCATTTTTAAAGTTTTTAATTTCAGAAGCTGGTTTATAAACTCTTCTTCCTGGTTTAGAAACTCTTACAATTTCATTAATTACTGATTTTTCATTTTCATCATATTTTAATTCAACTTGAATTGTTTTTTTATTATTTGTTCCATCGATAACTTTGAATCCAGTAATATACTCTTTTTGTAAAAGTACATTCATCACACCAACAACTGTATTTGAGTGTAATAATGTTGCAACTTCTAATCTTCTCATTGCAGCATTTCTAATTCTAGTCAAAGCATCTGCGATTAAATCATTCATCATAGCTTTTTTCTCCTACCAACTAGCTTTTCTAACACCTGGTAATAAACCTTCGTTAGCCATTTTTCTTAAACAAACTCTACATAAACCAAAATCTCTGTAAACAGAGTGTGGTCTTCCACAAACAGAACATCTAGTATATGCTCTTACAGCAAATTTTGGAGTTCTTTGTTGTTTAGCGATCATAGATTTTTTTGCCATTACGCTCTTCCTTTTGTAAATGGAATTCCAATTAATTCAAGTAATCTAAAAGATTCAGCATCACTTGTTGCACTTGTAGCAATTGAAATATTCATCCCGTGTGTTTTAATGATGTTATCATAAACTACTTCTGGGAACATTAATTGCTCATCAAGTCCAAAGTTAAAGTTTCCTCTACCATCAAAACCATTTTTATTTAAACCTCTAAAGTCTTTAACTCTTGGTAATGCAACATTGCATAGTTTGTCTAAGAAATGATACATATTTTCACCTCTTAAAGTAACTTTAACACCAACAGGCATTCCTTCTCTTACTTTAAATCCTGCAACAGATTTTTTAGCAATAACTTTAACTGCTTTTTGTCCAGCAATTAGAGAAATTGTATCTTGAATATTTTGAATTAACTTAGTATCTTTCATAGCTTCACCAGCACCAACAGAGATTACAACTTTTTCAACTTTAGCTGTTAAAGTTTTGTTTTTTGGAAACTCTGTTTCAAGTACAGGCTTGATTTCAGCTTTATATCTTTCTAATAATCTTGATGCCATATTATTCACCTTCTACTTTTGCCACATTTGAAATATCAATTGGCATCTCTTTGTTTACAAATCCACCATCTGGATTTCTTTCTTGATCAGGTTTAACAGTTTTTTTAGCAACTTTGCAATCTTTAACGATTACTTTGTTAGCTTTAGGTAATACTTTTAAAACTTCTCCAGTTTTACCTTTATCATCACCAGCGATGATTTTTACTGTATCACCTTTTTTTATTTTTAATTTAATAGCCATTATAATACCTCCGGTGCAAGTGAAACGATTTTCATAAAACCTGAATATCTAACTTCTCTGGCAACTGGTCCAAAAATTCTAGTTCCAACAGGCTCTCTTTTTGCATCAAGAATAACTGCTGCATTGTCATCAAATCTGATTAATGAACCATTTTCTCTTTGAACCTCTTTATGAGTTCTAACAATAACAGCTTTTACAACTTGACCTTTTTTAATTTTACCAGTTGGTAAAGCTTTTTTAACAGAAGCAACAATAACATCACCAACAGTTGCATATCTTCTTTTAGAACCACCTAAAACTTTGATACACATAATCTCTTTAGCACCTGTATTATCAGCTACATTTAATCTTGTAAAACTTTGAATCATTATTTAACTCCTGTAGCAACGATTGTCTTTAATCTAAAAGATTTAGTCTTTGACAATGGTCTACACTCAACTGCAATAACACTATCACCAACATTTAATTCATTTTTTTCATCATGAACTAAATATTTTTTAAATCTTTTTACAGTTTTGTGATATTTTGGGTGTAAAACTGATCTTGTAACTAAAACAGAAGCTGTTTTATCACCTGATCTTTTTACTACTACACCTTGAATCTCTCTTTTATGTGTCATACTAGATCCTTAGTTAGCTTTTGATGCAGTAATAGCTGTTTGAATTCTAGCAATATCTTTTTTTGCTACTCTTAATTCAGATGTGTTAGTTAACTGCATAGTTTTTAGCTTAGCTTTTAATTCAAAAAGAAGCACCTTTTTCTCTTTTAATAACGCTTGTAATTCACTCAAGCTTTTATCTTTAATATCAGTATAGTTCATTTTCGCTATCTCTTGTTACAAATTTAGTTTTAAATGGTAATTTATGCATAGCTAAAGCTAAAGCTTCTCTTGCTAACGCTTCATCAACACCAGCCATCTCAAAACAAATTCTTCCTGGCTTAATGTTCATAACCCATTTATCTACAGAACCTTTACCTTTACCCATTCTTGTTTCTAATGGTTTAGCAGTAAGTGGTTTGTCAGGGAATACCATAATCCATACTTTCGCTTGTCTTTTTACTTTTCTAGTCATTGCAACCCTAGAAGCTTCGATTTGTCTAGAATCTACTCTTCCATGTTCAACAGCTTTAATTCCGAAATCTCCATAAGCCAAAGAGTTACCTCTATGAGCTTGACCTCTATTTCGGCCTTTCATCATTTTTCTAAATTTTGTTCTTTTAGGCATTAACATAATTATTTACCTCTTTTCTTAGCTGGTCTTCTTTTTGGTTTTGAAGCAGTATCTTCTGATTTCTCAGCAGGAATTCCTTTAGCTAAAACTTCACCTTTGAAAATCCAAACTTTTATACCTATACAACCATAAGCTGTATGTGCCTCAGCAAAACCATAATCAATTCTAGCTCTTAAAGTATGTAATGGAACTCTTCCCTCTAAATACCACTCAGTTCTAGCCATTTCAGCTCCACCAAGTCTTCCAGAAACAGATACTTTAATACCTTTTGCTCCACCTTTTAATGCATTTTGCATAACTCTTTTCATAGCTCTTCTAAATGCAACTCTTCTTTCTAATTGTTGAGCAACATTTTCAGCAGATAATTGAGCTGATATTTGAGGTTTTCTTTCCTCTTTAATATTAACTGCAATCTCTTTTCCTACTAATTTTGATAAAGAATCTTTTAGTTTTTCAACATCTGCACCTTTTTTACCAATGATAATTCCAGGTCTAGCAGCAACTACTGTAACTCTTACTTTTTTAGCAGTTCTTTCAATAACTGTTTGAGCAATTCCAGCATAATATAACTCTTTCTTAACAAATTTTCTAATTTTGTCATCTTCAGCTACATTTGCAGGCATTGTTTCAAATTTTGGGAACCATCTTGAATCCCAATTTCTATTAATACCTAATCTTAAACCTATTGGATTAACTTTTTGACCCATTATTTGTCTCCTTTTGTTGCAGCAGCTACTTCAATCATAATATGTGCAGTTGGTTTATGCTTTGGTGAAGCTGAACCTCTTGCTCTTGGAGTAAATCTTTTAAGAACTGGACCTTTATCCACTCTAGCCGATGTGATAACTGCATCAACAGGATCTAAACCAGAATTTGCAACAGCAGAAGCTATTACTTTAGAAATAATTCCAGCAGCTTTATTTGGAGTAAATTGTAAAGATGCAATAGCATACTCTGCATTCATTCCTTGAACTTCTCTTGTAATAAGTCTTGCTTTAATTGGAGAAACTCTAATAAATTTTAATATTGCTCTTGCCATTATTACGCCTTTCTCTGAACAGAACCTTTATGGCCCTTAAATGTTCTAGTTGGTGCAAATTCACCTAATTTATATCCAACATGATTTTCTGTAATATTAACTGGTACAAAATTTCTTCCATTATGTACATTGAATGTTAATCCAATCATATCTGGTAATATTGTCGATCTTCTTGACCAAGTTTTAATTGGTTTTTTGTCTTTTGAACTATTAGCAGCTACAACTTTTTTTAATAAGTGTGCATCTATAAATGGTCCTTTTTTTACTGATCTTGCCATCTTAAACCCTTACTTCTTTCTTCTTGAAATGATTAGTTTATCACTAGCTTTTTTCTTTCTAGTTTTATAACCTTTAGTTGGCATACCCCATGGAGTAACAGGATGTCTTCCAGAGTTAGTTTTACCTTCCCCTCCACCGTGTGGGTGATCAATAGGGTTCATCGCAGATCCTCTAGTTTGAGGTCTAACTCCTAAGTATCTATTTCTACCAGCTTTTCCAACTACCATATTAATATAATCTTCATTACCAACTACACCTATTGTAGCCATACAAACACCAAGGATTTTTCTCATTTCTCCAGAAGGTAATCTTAAGATAACATATTTGTCTTCTCTACCCATAATTTGTGCATATCCACCAGCAGATCTAGCAAACTGTGCACCTTTACCTGGTTTTAACTCAACATTGTGAACCATTGTTCCAACAGGGATGTTACTTAATCTCATAGCGTTACCTGGTAAAATATCTAGTCCAGACTCAGCTGATTGAACTTTATCTCCAACTTTTAACCCAGATGGTTGAATAATATATCTTTTATCTCCATCTAAGTATGAAACTAAACAAATTCTGCAGTTTCTATATGGATCGTATTCAACAGTTGCAATCGTACCTTCTATTCCAAACTTATCTCTTTTAAAATCGATAATTCTATATAGTTTTTTAGCACCTGCTTCTTTGTGTCTTGATGTTATTCTACCATTATTATTTCTACCAGCATTTGCTTTTACTCTTACAAGTAAAGATCTTACTGTTGGTTTTGAAGTAATATCAGAACTCTCAATAACTGACATAAATCTTCTAGCAGGAGTTATTGGTCTAAATTTTTTAATTGACATTCTTTACTCCTTATGCTGATAGGTTCGCAATAGCTGCGCCTTCTGGTAATGTTACATAGAATTTTTTGAAATCAGCTCTTTTACCAATTTTTCCTCTAAATCTTTTAACTTTACCATCTTGTCTTAAAGAATTAATTTTTGATGGAGTTACTCCAAAATATTCTTTAAACACTTCTTTTAAACCGTTTTTAGTCATTTTTGGACTAGTTTGAACAACGATTACACCATTTTCTTGAAGCTCAATTGTTTTTTCTGTATATAAAATTGATTTAATATCTGTAATATCTGCCATCTTAAGCCTCTTTAGTTAATACTTCTAGTACTGATTTTTCAATTAGTACAGAGTGGTAAACTGCAATTAAGTAAGCATTTACTTCTTGCTTTTCAACCATATAACAGTTTTTAATATTTCTAAATGCTAAATAAGTTTTTTCATCAATTGTATCAACAACAATTAATGTATCTCTTTTATTTAATTTATTTAAAACTGCAACTGCATCTTTAGTTTTACCTGATTCAACTTTAAATGAATCCACAACAAAAAGTGAACCATTATTAGCTTGTGCATTTAAAGCATATTTAAGTGCTAAAGCTTTTTGTTTTTTATTTACTTTTTGATCATAGTTTCTTTTAGTAGGTCCAAAAGCTTGTCCCCCACCAACAAATAAAGGAGATCTTTTAGAACCCCATCTAGCAGCACCACTACCTTTTTGAGCTTTAGGTTTTTTACCACCACCACTCACTTCAGCTCTAGTTTTTGCTCTAGCAGTATTTGCTCTTAAAGAAGCTAAATATGATTTAACATATAAATATAAGTTATGTTTATTAATTTCTTCATAACTTGCTGGTAAAACTACTTCACCATTATTTTCAAATTTTTCATTTAATACTATTGCTTTACTCATTTAGCAACCTTTACTTTACCTAATGTTCCATTTGCACCAGATACTGAACCTTTTAATACTAAAATTCCAGTTTCAGCATCAAATGAAAGAACTTCATTTTTTACAGATACATTTGTATTTCCGTATTGTCCTGGCATTTTTTTACCTGGTTGAACTCTTCCTGGAAATTCACAGTTACCAATTGAACCTGTTCTTTTTCCCATTCTATGTCCGTGAGAACTTCTACCACCAGCAAAATTCCATCTTTTTACAGCACCAGAGAAACCTCTACCTTTTGTTTTAAAAGTTGTTTTAACTACTTTTGCTTCACCTAAACCAGAAACATCTAAATCTCCAGCTTCTGAATTAGCTACACTAATTGTTGCAAATCTATTAAACTCTTTTGATAGATTATATTTTTTTTGTTGTCCCTCGATAGCTTTGTTAAATTTTTTACCATTGCTATAAGATACAAGTGCTACACCTTCAGTAACTTGACATACCTTTGTATCAAGAACTTTTAAAAGTGTAACCGCTGTACTTGGAACAGATACTGTTCTACTCATACCGATTTTTTGAACTATAAATTCCATCTTGTATTACCCTTTCTTAATTATTCTTGACCCATTGATCTTACTTCAACATCAACTTCAGGAGCTAAGTCTAATTTCATTAAAGAATCAACAGTATCTGCAGTTGCAGAGATGATGTCAATCATTCTTGAATGAACTCTAATTTCAAATTGCTCTCTTGAATCTTTGTTTACGTGAGGACCTTTGATAACTGTATATCTTCTGATTTTTGTAGGAAGAGGGATAGGACCTCTTAAATCAGCACCAGTTCTTTTAACAGCTTCAACAATTGAAGCAACACTTCTGTCTAAAACTCTATGATCATAAGCTTTAAGCTTTAATCTGATTTTTTCCATATATTTTTTCCTTTAAAGAACTCGTTAGACACCAAAAAAATGGCTCTAACCACATTAAGTGGACGCGGATTATAACTTAATTCATCTAAAATGTCAATATTTATGGTAGTTTTCAGAAAATATTCTAAAATTTATTTCCTTACAACAAGGAATATATTCTAATATAATCATATAAATAAGTATTTCTTAAGATTATACATTTTAAAGATAAATAAAATGATTTTATGTATAAATATTGTATATTGCTTATTAATTTTGCTTCAAAAAGGAGTTAATAATGAAACGAGATATTATTGTAATTGGTGCTGGAATTATGGGTTTAACTACAGCTTATGAGCTTTTCAAAGCAGGTAGAAAAGTTACAATTATAGATGAAAGCGATATTACAAATTCAACATCTTTTGGAAATGCTGGTTTGTTATCTGCTTTTGACAAAGGTCCACTTGCAAATCCTGGGATTGTATTTAATACATTAAAACTAATGATTAAAGGTCAATCACCTGTAAATATACATCCTACTTTAGATATAACAATATATAAATGGTTATGGAAATTTATTAATAGTGCAAATAAAGATAGATTAAAAAGGACACTTGCATTATTTGAAAAATATGGGGATATTTCAAATAATATTTATGAAAATATGCAAAGTGTTGATAGTTTAGATTTAGACTTTCACAGAAATGGAATGCTATCTATTTTTACAGAACAAAAAAGTTATGATAAGAAGCTAATTGATTATTCAGTCAAAAATGATGATATTTTTGAAATTATTGAAAAAAATAAAATTAAAGATTTTATTCCTTGTGTTACAAATGATATTAAAGGAGCCATTCATTTTAAAAGAAATACACATTTTGATCCTAAAAAAGTTATGTTAGAATTAAAAAGATATTTAAAAGAAAATGGAGTTGAATTTATATTAAATGAACGAATTTCAAATATTGTATATTCTGATAAAAAAATAGAATCAATTAGTTCTGCTCTAAATACTTATGAAGCTGATACATATATATTATCAACTGGTTTTCAAACTAATTTAGTAGATAAATTAAAACAAAGTCTTATGATGACTCCAGCAAAAGGATATAGTTTAACTTTTAAAATGCCTAAAGAATTACAACCTATTACTTCAACACTATTTTCTGATTTATTTATTGTTATGACACCAAGAAGAGATGATGTAAGAATTACATCAAAACTAGAAATAGGTTCTACTAACCATAAAATAGTAAAAAAACAAATAGAAAGTATAAAAGAGAATTTTAAAAAATATACTATTCCTTTTGAAATGGAAAATATTACTGAATGGACAGGATTTAGACCATTAACCCCTAATGATATGCCACTAATAGGAAGAGATGAAAAGTATAAAAATTTAATTTATGGAATGGGATTAGGATGGTTAGGAATGACATTTGGTCCAGCACTTGCTTCTATAATAAAAGATTTAATTGTAAATAACCTAGAAAATAAAAATTGTGATGATATACTTTTATTTTCAGGATTTTATCAAGGTAAATACTAATAAATGTAGGTTATTTTCCTACATTTATTCCACAATTTAGGCAATACTCTAAACCTTTTATACTACTTTTATGACAATTTTCACACTCAATTTTTAACTGATGTTGGCAACAAGGACAATAATTCATAACATTATAATCTACTCTATTAGCACAATTATTACAAATATTTTTATTATAAGATTCTATTTTTGTTATTTTATTATCTTTTAATTTTTCATTACTCTCTTTAAATCTCTTTTGTATTTTAATTATAATAAATACAAAAATTACAACAAAGACTACAATTAAAAGATAGTAAACAACAAATGGTATTTCAATATTATAAAAAAATTCAATTAATTTTGCTATAAATACTTTCGGTAAGAATTTATAAATTATCATAAATATTGTATATAAAGTTGGTATAAGTGTAACAATTAAAAGATTTTTAAATACAATATATAATATATATTTTTCATTTTTTATAAATCTTTTCATTAAATAAAAGAATATAAGAAGCATTGGTAGTAAAAATAATAAAGTTACAATATCAATTTTATAATAATACATTTTGTATGTATCTTCTTCATCTTTTAAATAATTTTCTTTTATATTATTTACATATGAAAAAAGAGATTGAATACTTTTCGAGTTTTCAAAAGAGTTTAAAAGTTCAGTTCTTTGTTGCTTAATATTTTCTAATATTTTTAAATTATTTTCATAATTTTCTTTAATATTTTCACTATTTATATTATTTTTAATAATAGATTTATCACTATCTTGTGTAGCTATTTTCTCAAATAAAACCGTATTATAATTATTTTTTATATAGCTTATTTGTTCTTCAATGTTATATTCTTCTCTTGCGAGGTCTCTATCTTTTTTAATAAGTTCTTCAATATCAAACTCATCTTTTATATTTTTTATTAAGATAGATAACTCTTTACATCTATTATCTAATAACTCATTATTTCTTTTATATTTATCATACCTTGAATAGTAATAATCAGATTGTATACTATAATTTTTACTATAAACATAAGAATTGAAACTTTTTAAATCTCCTCTTATAGCATTTGAACAAGAACTAGAAAAAACTTGGCTTGGATGATTTACAAAATTTGTTTGAAAACTTATACCTTCAACAAGTATATAATATACGATAAGATTAAGTACTAAAATAGCTAATATTGTAATTTTTGATAATTTCTCTTTTGTACCATAGACAAAATTATTTTTATAAAATTTTTTAATAAAGTTTTTCATAATTTTCCTTACTTTGTTAAATTAGGAAGATTATATCATATAAAATATTGATTTATATTATTTTTTAATTTATTGAAAATATCTTTAAAATTAGCTGGATAAACCCTACTTCCACCAATAGTAGAGATAAAGTTAGTATCACCTATCCATCTTGGAACTAAATGGTAGTGAATATGTTGTTCTATTCCAGCTCCGGCTGCTTTACCTAAATTCATACCTATATTTACACCTTCACAAGGCATCACATCTTTTAAAAGTTTAATTGACTGTTTTACTCTTATACTCATTTGTATCCATACAATCTCATCCAAATCTTCAACATTACAAGTATGAAAGTGTGGTATCACCATAAAATGTCCAGGACTATATGGAAATTTATTCATTACAATAAAACAATATTCATCTGAAAATAGTACTTCTAGTTTTTCATCATTTAAATTTTTACTTATATGACAAAAAATACAACCTTCAATTTTTTCTTCACTTACATAGTTGTATCGCCAAGGTGCATATAAATGTTCCATAAAAAACCTTAAATAAAGTTAGGTGCATCATTTGCAAAAAGAATTAAATCACCACTTCTTGTCGTTCTTGCTAGAGTTGTTTCAAGCATTGTTTTATCTTTTAATACAAAAACTTTTTCTTCATCTATATTTGCTTTTAAAATATTTGCATTTAAACTTCCAGTTATTATAACAAAATCAAAAACTTTATCAATTTGTTTTGCCAAAAGAATATTTGCACTATCAGTTGATTCTACAAGTCCTGGAGTTATGATAACTTTTCTTCCAATATAGTTTGAACAAATATTTATAGCTTCTAGCATTCCTTCTAAATTTCCATTAAAAGAATCATCTATTATTACTTTTCCATTTGCTTCAATTCTTTGTAATCTATGTTCAACTTGAGGTAAAGTTGTAAATGCTTCATTTATTTCTAAAACACTCATTCCTAAGTAATTTGCTGTTAAAACAACTGCAGCTAAATTTATAGCATTAAAGCTTCCTAAAATAGGTGCATAAAAATGCTCAATTTGTCCATTTAGTTCCATATCAAACCAAAGTCCAGACAAATCACTTTTTACTATATAAAGATTATTTGGAAACTCTTCTATTCTTTCACTTAATACAGCATTTGCGCTACTATGTACAAATGCTTTTTCAAGCCTAGGAGACAATAAAAGTTCTTTTTTTGTATTTTTAATATTTTCTAAAGTCTTAAAATACTCAATATGTTGTTCTCCAACACTTCCAATAATAGAAATTTGTGGTTCTAAAAAGTTTGCTATAGTTTTTATATCTCCCTTTACTCTTGCTCCTGCTTCAGCTATATAAATTTTAGTATCAATTGGTAAATCTTTATTCACATCTAAAACTAACCCAGCAATAGTATTTACACTTCTTGGTGTTTTATAAGTCTTAAATCTATTTTTTAACACATGATATAAAAAGTTTTTTATTGATGTTTTTCCATAAGAGGCTGTAATAGCAACTATTTTTAAATCTTTATTTGAAGCTAATTTGCTTTTTGCTTTATTTTTATATATTAAAAAGAATATTTTTTCTAAGCTATTTGCCAAAACCAAAGCTATAAGAAGAGTAAAAAACAAAGATACATTTGAACAAAAACTATCATCTAGACAAAATAGAATTTGAATAAATAATATTATAAGTAAAATAGCTAAAAATCTTTTAACTCTTGAAGTTAATACCAATTGTCTATCTAGCTTTTTATTCCATAAAATAAAACTTACTAAATATATAACAAAGAAATATATCTCAAAGTATGGACTTGGTATTAAAAAAAATAGAACTATTGGAGATAGAAAAAATGTTAAATGCCACTGCCATTTATGATGTTTAAATATAACTCTGCTTAATTTATAATTGTACCACTGTAAGTTGGTAATCAAGTACCAACCCAAACTCATAACTAAAACTATTTTTGTAACAATATTAAGATATTCCATTTTCTATTCTCTCACAGATATTTTTTGAATGCTTTAAAAAAAAGTAGTGGTCACCACTATAAGAAGTAAATTTTGAATTTTTTATCAATCTTGATATTTTTTCTCCAGATTTTAAAGAAGTTGCATTATCTTTTTCTCCCCAAAAAATCAAAGTGTTATTTTTAAAATTTGAAAAATATGTTGAAAAATCTTCATCTACAACATTTTTAAAAGTTGCATACATATTTTCACTCATTTTATCTACATCTTTGCTTCTAAAAACTTTTGTAAAGTTTTTTAAACCTAAACTATTTAAAAGTTTTGCAAAAAATATTTTTAATTTTACACTTAAAGGTTTTTTTTCTAAAATACCTGCACTACTAAGCAAAACTAGATTTTTTGGATTCAATAAGGTTGCCACTTTTCCACCAAAAGAGTGTCCAACAATAATATCTTTTGAACTATCAAGCAATCTTAAAAATTCATCACAAATTTTTGCATAATCTTTTGTTGTTAAAATATAGTTATTTGGACTCTTCCCAAATCCAGACATATCCAAATAAATATGTCTAAAATCTTTTAAATAGTTTGAAAAAGCATTTTTCATAATTTCTTTATTTGAACCCCAACCATGTAAAAAAACTATATCTTTTTTAGAATTAGGATTTACAATATCGTAAGAAATTTCAAAGTTTTTATTATCTAAAGTAAAGCTTTTTAGTGCCAAAAGACTATTTTCCCTTACTTGCTTGGATTTTATTTACATATTCATAAGTTATAGGGATATGTTTTTTTATTGGTAAATTCTTTGCTAAATCATTAAATATTTTATTGAAATCTTCAAATAAATAGTTTGCCATAGAACCTGGAATTGAGTTAATCTCATTTAGATAAACTTTATTATCAATCACAAAAAAATCACATCTAATTATAGAGCCTTCAAATAAAGTATTGTAAAGTTTTTTGAAGCTATCTTTTATTTCATTGTTTAGTTTTTCACCTAAATCAACCTCTTTTGCTTTTGAAGTTCTTGAGAAATCTAAATATTTTTTATCAAAATCTAAAAATTCAGCTTTTTGTGGTTCTTCTATAATTGAAAAAATAAACTCTCCATTTATCTTCGTTCCAGCTAAGTTATACTCTTTTACTCCACTTACAAATGGTTCAATAATAATTGCATCATCAAACTCAAAAGCTACATCTAAAGCATATTGTAGCTCTTCTTGATTTTTTACAATAGATACTCCAATAGAACTTCCCAATTTTACGGGTTTTAAAATAACTGGGAACATATCAACTTTTATATTATCATTCTTTGTAAAATATTTATAATCAAGTGTATTTACATCAACACTTGAAGCATAGCCTTTTGTTAAAAATTTATTTGAGCTAATAACACAAGCTTCTGTTCGAGGAGCAATAAAAGGAATACTATAAAAATCTAGAACTGAAGATAAAATACCATCTTCTCCATCTCCTCCATGAGAAAGATTTAAAACGATATCAAAATCTATATTTTGCTCTTTCTTAAATAATCCAGAAATTTTATAAAAGCCACCTTTTTTTAAAAAAACTTTATCAAATTTTTTATATTCACTACTACTAAAAAGTTTTGAATTTATTTTTGAAGCTGGAATTTCATATAAATCTCTATCTTTATCTATAAAAATATATGCTAATTCATTTTTTAAAACATCTTTCATTGCTATTGAACTAACTATTGAAATTTCATGTTCAAAGCTCAAACCACCAAAAACTATTGCTATTTTCATTAATTTCCCTTTTATAATCTATTTTTGTAATTTTTTTAAAGCTTCTCGTACAAGTTCACTTGTAGTTGTAGAACTACAAGTTTTAAGTACATTTGCAACTAAATCTTTTTTAAATCCTAATGACTCTAAAGCCAAGGCAGCTTCTAAATTCGTATTAGAAGAATCATCATCTAAGTTATTATCAACTATAAATCCACTTAATTCAACTAAAATCCTACTTGCACCTTTTGGTCCAATGCCAGGAACCCTTTTTAACATATTAACATCATTATTACTTACAATTTGAGCAAAAGAGTTTGGAGTAAAAGTTGAACAAATAGCAAGTGCTACTTTGGGACCAACTCCATTTATTTTAATAACTGTATCAAAAAGTTTTTTTTCATTTATATCTAAAAAACCATATAAGTTTTGTGCATCTTCTCTTATTATATGAGTAATTTCAAGTTGTACATCATCTGAAACAATTTTTGAACTACAATTTAAAGAAACAAAAACTTCATAAATAACACCATTAACATTTATATTAAGATGTGTTGGTTCTTTTTTTACTATTTTACCTATTAATCCTACAATCACTTTGTTATCTTCCTAAAAAAATAATTTAATTAAATTTATACTGTTTTCTTAATATATTTTAAATAAAGTTCATTATATAATAAAACCACTTAAAAAATAAGGGTAGGAAATGTTTAACTTTATAACAAAAAGAATTAGCAATAAAATAATCTTTGCGCTATTTTTATTAATGTCTGTTAGTAGCTCGATCATTGTATATTCAACAACTACAAAAGTTACAAAGGACTCTATAGCAAATGCCAAGGAAAGTTTAGAAATGCTAAATGCATCCATATTCCAAACCTTAAGAAACACTATGAATACAGGTGATCCAGCCTTAATTGCAAAGGCAGAGGAAGAGGCACGACAGATAAAAGGAGTAAGTAACCTTACTGTTGCAAAAAGTAGAGCTTTACTTGAACTCTACCCATCTGATATCCCATATACAGATAATAAAGAAATTTTAGATAGTTTTGACTCAAAAAAACCTCAAATAATTCAAAAAAATGATACAAATGGTCATACTATTAGAATGATTAAACCAATGATTGCTACTACTGAATGTATGATGTGTCATGCAAATCAAGAAGTAGGTGATGTTATTGGAGTTATGGATTTGACATTTTCTTTAGAAGAAACAGATAATAGAATAGCTGGTTTACTAAAAGAAATTTCACTTGCTTCAATTATTTTAGGTCTTATTACTATTGGACTTATTTTTATAATTGTTAGAAAAGCTACAAGCCCTATAGAAAAACTAAAAGATGGATTTGGAAACTTATTAAATTCAAATGATACAAATATAACTTTAAATGTAAAATCTAATGATGAGATAGGAGAAGTTGCTGACTTATTTAACTCATATATGGATAAAGTTCGAGAAGGTTTAAAACAAGATGAAATAGTAATAGATGAAGTAAATGATGTTATAGAAAAAACTGCAAATGGATTCTTTATATATAAAGTTCATAAAACTGCTTCAAATCATCATGTTGAAGATTTAAAAAATAAACTTAACGTTATGATAGAAAAAACAAAAGAAACGCTAGATAAAATAAATGATACATTAAGACATTATGCTGAATCTAAATATGACTATATTTTAAAAGATGATAATATTTTTGGTAATTTAGGATCTTTAGCAAATGGAATAAAACTTGTTGGAAACAATACTTCTGAACTTCTAGCTATAGTTATGAATACAGGAAATGCTTTAAAAGATAGTACACAAACTCTTTCAGATGCATCTGGTAAATTAGCGAGTTCTTCAAATGAACAAGCAGCTTCTTTAGAAGAAACAGCTTCAGCACTTGAAGAAATAACAGCAACTATTCAAGCTAATACTAAATCAACTATTCAAATGTCCAAATTAGCTCAAGATTTAAGTGATTCTGCGAAAAGAGGTCAAAACTTAGCACAAGAAACTGCTAAATCTATGGATGATATCAATGTACAAGTAAGCTCTATAAATGATGCTATTGAAGTAATAGACCAAATAGCATTCCAAACAAACATCCTTTCATTAAATGCAGCAGTAGAAGCAGCAACAGCAGGAGAAGCAGGAAAAGGATTTGCAGTTGTAGCTCAAGAAGTGCGAAATCTAGCTTCAAGAAGTGCTGAAGCTGCAAGAGAGATAAAAGATATCGTTGAAAAAGCTACTTTAAAAGCGAATGAAGGTAAAAATATTGCAAACAATATGATAGAAGGTTATTCAGAATTAAACACAAATATATCAAATACTTTAGTAACTATTGAAGGGGTTGCAAATGCTTCTAAAGAGCAAGAAGTTGGTATTTTACAAATAAATGATGCTATTAGCTCTTTAGATTCTTCAACACAAAAGAATGCTCAAGTTGCTGATGAAATATCTAATATGGCAACATCAATTGCTTCAATGTCAAGTTCTCTTGTAACAGCAGCTTCAAGAGCTTCATTTATAAAAGATAGTTTAAATAAAGTTTCTGATGTTGATTTAGTATTCGATACAGCATTATTAAAAGTAAATCTTTTAAAAAATAAAGATGAAATATATTCAAAATTAGGAAATTATAAACCATTTACCATAAATGATAATAGCTTTATAAAAGAATGGTTAAATAATAATCAAAACTCTAATAAAATAAAAGATATTGATACTATAGAAAATATTAAAAATTTAGATGGAATATTACATAAGAATTTACAAGAACTAGTAAATTCTAACTCAAATAGAGATAAAAATGAGATTCTAAATTCAAAAGCTAGTAAAGTTGAAAAAAGTACAAATGATATTTTTGATAGTTTAGATAGTATAAAACTTAATAATAAAAAAGGGTAATTCCTTTTTTATTGTTGCATACTTTTTATAAGCTCTTCTAACTCATCAGAATTTAAACTATCTTCCCCAGCATAGATTGTTTTTGCACTTGGTGCAAAATTATATTGTGATTTATCTATATCATTATTATCACATACAAAATTCACAACTTTTTCTAGTGTTTGTCTATGAAAGTCTTGTCTTTGTAAAACTCCGTAAATATTTGATATAAATTCTAGAATTTTATCTTTTTTATGTATTGGTATTTTTAAGTTTTCAATAACATTTGAAATATTTTCTAGATTATCAAATATTTCTATAGAATCAGTTTCTGTTTCTTTTATAACTTCACAAAGTTCTGTGATTAGTTCTTCATATTTCATATTATATCCTTGTGTTAAAATATAATTTCATATTAACTAAATATATCTTAATTAACTAATGTAAAATCTCAGCAATTAATTCTGTTGCATAAGAACCTTTTGGAAGATAAAATTGCAATTCAATCCAATTTTTATCTTCTTTATAATTACTTTGTAAATTTTCAGGGAAAATCCAAGCAAATCTTCTAGCACCATCTTCAGGTATATCAACTTGGAATTCTTTTTCTATATCAAAAGCAATATTTTCAGAAACTTTTACTCGTTTTCCACTTAAAAGACCTGTTGGTACTCTATCTCTTACCAAAAACTTTTCACCCTCTTCTTCTACATTATCTATTGTAAATATTTTCCCAAATGGATAATGAGATAATAAATCTCCATTTAAAAGTTTAAAAGGATGTTTTTGAATTTTTGCTTTTTTTATATCTTCTAAAGGTAATTTTAATTTTTCATATATTTCTTTTGGTTCAAAAGTATCTATTAATTTTGAAATCTCAATTCGTTTTGATAGCCAAGAATTAAAAAGATAACTTTGATAAGCATTAATATACATCTGTTTTAGATTTCTATTTCTCTCTTTTAATTTACCATCAATTATATCTTTCCCTTTTAGGTAATTGTTTCCATCAATTCCAAATCTTTGAAATCCAAAATAATTTGGCATACCAAAATTTCCAATTTGACTTAAAACTTCTTCAATTTTTCTTTTTTCTACAAGTCCAACTCTTTTAAGTCTTATAAAAAAATTATTTCCTTTTAAGTGACCTATTTTTATCTTATTATTATGATATGTTGTTTCAAGAATTTTTATATTTTCATGAGAAAAATCTTTTAAAGAATCTTCAAATTTTCTATGTATTGAAATATGTTGAATTGTCATAGCATTTTTATCTTTCAGTCCAGCATATCCAAATTCTCGTGTACTACAATTTAAAAATCTAGCTAATATTTCTATTGCATCCCAAGTTGCCAAATCTTTTTTTCTAAGCTTTATTATTAAATGCTCTCCACTAGCACTAAATTCGTAAAGTGGTATTTCTGTAACAACAAAATCATCTTTACTTTGTTTAAAAACAACATCTATTTTTGAATGATTTAAATATCTTTGTAACTGCAATTTCTTTCCTTAATCTTTAAAATGGTGATTTTTATACTCTGTTTTAAACTCTCCATTTATTGCTTTTGCAAAAATATTGAGTTTTACATTATATTTTTTAGCTATTTTTTCTATTTTTTCTTTGTTTTTTTCATCAAAAGTAAAAAGTAACTCATACTCTTCTCCTGATATTCCTATATCTTCACTTATATTTTCAAAAAATTCAAAACCTATTTTTGAAGATTTTGAAAGCTTCTCTAAATCTAAAAAAAGTCCATCTGAAATATCCATAGAAGCATTAACATATTTTGAAATATGATAAAAGAACTCTGGATTTAAAATAGGTTTTATAAACTTTGAATTTTTAGATATCTTATCATTTTTAAAAAGCTTCTCTAAATCTTTTCTTGATTCTCCCAATGTCCCAGTATAACAAACTAAATCACCATTCTTAGCTCCTGTCCTAAAAATCGGATTTGAAGTTTTTGAAACTATTGTGATACTAATATCTAACTTTTCATTTTGTATAGTATCTCCACCAATTATTTTTATATCAAACTCTTTACAAGCTTTCTTAAAACCTTTTGTTAAACTTTTTAAATCTTTATTTGTATAAGTCTTGGGGATTGCGACACTTAAAAGTGCATATTTTGGCTTTGCATTCATAGCTATTGCATCTGAAATATTTACAATCATAGATTTATAAGCTATTTGTTTTAAACTCATCCACTCTTTTTTAAAGTGTACATTTTCAAAAAAAGCATCCATAGAGTAAACAAATCCATCTATAAAAGCTCCATCATCACCAATATACTTACTATTTGAAATATGTTTTATAAAAAAATCTTCTTTATTCATAAAGAGGATTATATCAAAGCTAAACAAAAATTTGGGGATTAAAAAGAGAGAAAATAAAATTTAATAGAAACCTACTTTACAATGCGACTTTTCGCATTGTTAGGTAAGAATATTAATCTTTTATAAAAGAGCAACAATAATCAACTAGGCTATGAACTCTTAACTTATATTTTGTATTTACAGGAATCTCAAATGATGCAGGTCCTTCAAACATTTGCCAATCTTGTGCAGGTAAAAGTAATTCCAAATTACCTCTTTGAATATCAATAACTGCTTTATTTACAGTATTTAATTCATACTCTCCAGCAAGCATAATTCCTAAAGTTTTTTTAGAACCATCTTCAAATGTTATAGATCTGCTAGTTATATTTCCATCATATAAAATATTTGCGGCTTTAGCTATTGAAACACCTTTGAAATCTGACATTTGGTCTCCTTAATTGAATTGCGAATTATTATATCACATATATTATACTAAAATATTAAAAAAGTAGCATTCTTTTGTTATAATCAAAAAAATAAAAAAAGGTGTAACTATGAGTATCCAAAAAGAATTAGAAAAGCTAATAAAAAATGATGTATTAGTGGAAATTGAAGAGTATATTGATGATTTATTTGAAATTATTGCTTCAAAAAAAGATGATCATGAAATCAAAGAAGAACTAATAAATATGCAAGAAATGAAAAAAGAGTTTGAATCTTTACTTATTGAGTTAGAAAACGATGAATTATCTGATGAAGAGTGTGAAGAATTAATTGAAGAGATAAATACTATGAAAGCAGATAGTTTTGTAGAAGAAGAATAAAATTATGCAAGGCTACATAATTGATATAAAACCTGTAAAGGATGATGATTTAATAGTTACAATTCTATGTGAAAATGAACTTATTACTTCTTATAGATTTTATGGAGCAAGGCATTCTAATATCAATATAGGCTATAAAATTGATTTTGAATTAGAAGTTACAAAATCAAATATTGCTAGGCTTAAAGATGTTATGCAGTTAGGGTTTCCTTGGATATTAAATATTCAAAAAATGTATTGTTGGCAAAGATATTTAAAACTTTTTTATGCTCATTTAAAAGATTTAGAAGAGTTGGATGGTTTTTATTTTTATTTACTTGAAAATTTAGTTAAAAAAATAGAAAAACAAAATGTATTAAGAGCAATAATCGAATCATATATATCTATTTTAGAAAATGAAGGTAGATTACATTTTGATTTTGAATGTTTAATTTGTGAAATAAGAATAGAAGATAAGCTTTGTTTGTTAAGAGGTTTTTTACCTACTCATAAAAACTGTATAAAAGCAAATATATTTAATTTACAAAAGATTAAAGACCTTTTCTATACTAAATCAACTATAGGTTTAAATGATGAAGAGATAGAAAAATTATGGGACATAATATTGCTTGGATTATGATATAACTTCATCTACTCTAGTTTGTAAAATTTTTATAGAATTTTGTAAATTATTTGTATCAAGATTATATAGTTTAGCTTTTTTTATTGCCTTTTCTATACTTTTATCACTTAACGGATCTGTAATAATTGCTACTGTTTTTATAACATCTAATATTTGTGCAATTTTCTTAAATTCATCATGAACACTATTTACATTATCAATAAACTCTATTGAATTTATTAAATTAGAACTAAGCTTCCAATGTTTAAAAACTTGTGCCGTAACATAAGAAGTTGTAACTCCAAAAAATTCACGCTCAATATCTTCTATACTACTTTCTCCAGCCTTTATCTTTTCTCTAAATTCTTCTTCTTTATTTTCACTTTTTATAAAATCAGCTAATATAAATTTTCCTATATCATGTAATAATGCTGGTAAAATTATCTCTTCTTTTAATTTTGGTTCAAAATTATTAAGCCAAAGATTTGCTAAAACAGAAGAAATATTTGATGATCTCATAAAATCATTATTTGTTATACCATAAGGTTCCAAATTAGATTTTAAAAGTTTTTGTGTGCTTGTTGAAATTGCAATAGAAACTGTAAAATTAATTCCTAAAAGACTAATAGCCCTTAATGGAGTTTCCACTTTTGAACGAAATCCAAACATAGCAGAATTAGAAATTTTTAAAAGATTTGTTACTATTAAAGCATCTTTTTCAATAATCTTAAGTAATTCTGTTATTTCTTTATCACTTTTTCTTCTAAATTCTTCAATTTCACTTACAGTTCTTGGTAAAGGAGGAAGAGCCTCTACCCTTGTTAATATTGCTTTTAATTGCAACATATTTTTCCTTTTATTTTATACATTAAATCTAAAGTGCATGATATCACCATCTTGAACAACATAGTCTTTTCCTTCAAGTCTAAGTTTTCCAAGTTCTTTACATTTACTTTCCCCACCATTTGATACAAAATCATTATAAGAAATAACCTCAGCTTTAATAAAACCTTTTTCAAAGTCATTGTGAATAACTGCTGCTGCTTGAGGTGCTTTTGTATTTTTTCTTATAGTCCATGCTCTAACTTCAACTTTTCCTGCTGTAAAATAGCTCATAAGTCCAAGTTTATCAAATGCTTTATGAATAATTTGTTCTAATCCAGATTCTTGTACCCCTAAATCAGATAAAAATTCACTAGCCTCGTCATCTGATAATCCCACAAGTTCTTCTTCTATTTTTGCACAAAGCACTATAACATCAGCATTTACACTTTCTGCATGTTCTTTTACCATTTCTACATATTTATTTGTACCTAGAGCTAATGAATCTTCATCAACATTAGCTCCATAAATAACATCTTTATTTGATAGAAATCTAAGTTCTTTATCTAAAGTTATAAAAGTTTCATTATCTATTTTATCAAAAGTTTTAACTGGTTGTAATTCTCCAATATGAGAATATAATTCTTCAGCAATTACAAGTTGAGAAGCAGCTTCTTTATTACCTTTAGCTTGTTTTTTAAGCCTTTCAATTTTTTTCTCTAATTGTGAGATATCTGCATAAATAAGTTCTGTTTCAATAATTTCAATATCTCTTAAAGGATTTACATCCCCTTCAACGTGAGTAATATTTCCATCATCAAAACATCTTACCATATGTAATATAACTTCAACCTCTCTGATATTTGACAAAAATTGATTTCCTAATCCTTCACCTTTACTAGCACCACGTACTAATCCTGCAATATCAACAAAATCAATAGTTGAATGTTGTATTTTATTTGGATTTACAATTTTTGCTAATTTATCTAATCTTTTATCAGGTACTGGAACTACTGCTTTATTTGGTTCTATTGTACAAAATGGATAATTTTGTGCTTCTGCATTTTGTGCTTTTGTTAAAGCATTAAAAGTTGTTGATTTACCTACATTTGGAAGTCCTACTATACCTACACCTAATCCCATTTTTAACCTCTGATTTAATATTTTCAAAACATTATATAAAATTTATCTAAATAATAAGCTAAATTTGATATTTATACCATTTATTTGGATTTTTTGTACTATTACTCATAACTCATTTCTATTTATTTGTGATATACTAAAGTTTATAATTTTTATTTTATGAGAGGTAGTATTATGAACAAGATTTTTTGGCTTTTTGTTGCGATACTTGGGGCTGTTTGCTTTGGGTATTTAGCACTTCAACAAGGTGAAACAGTTTCAGCTATGTATTTAGTAGTTGCTGCTGTTTGTATTTATATGATTGGATATAGATTTTATGGTAGATTTATTGCTTATAAAGTTTTAGAACTAGATAAGAATAGAGCTACGCCAGCTATGATTCATGATGATGGGAGAGATTATGTTCCTACAAATAGATCTGTTCTATTTGGACACCACTTTGCTGCTATTGCTGGTGCAGGACCATTAGTTGGACCAATCTTAGCTGCACAGCTTGGTTATTTACCTTCTATGTTATGGATTTTAGTAGGTGGAGTATTTGCTGGTGCTGTTCATGACTTTGTTGTTTTATTCATATCATCAAGAAGAAATGGAAAATCTTTAGGTGAAATGATAAAAGAAGAGTTAGGAACTTTTGTCGGTGGTGTTACAATGATTGCTATTTTTGGTATTATGCTAATTATTATTGCAATTTTATCAATGGTTGTTGTAAAAGCACTTGCTGAATCACCTTGGGGATTATTCACAATTGCTATGACTATTCCTATTGCTATCTTTATGGGAATTTATATGAGATTCCTAAGACCAGGTAAAGTTGGAGAAGCTTCAGTTATAGGATTTATCTTTTTAATTTTAGCTATTCATTATGGAAGTATAATTGCAGCAGATCCAGTATGGGCTGCTAGATTTACTTTTGATGCTACAACTTTAGCATTTATTATGATGGGGTATGGATTTATTGCTGCAGTTTTACCTGTATGGTTTTTACTAGCTCCAAGAGATTATCTTTCAACATTCTTGAAAATTGGTGTTATAGTACTTATGGCTATTGCTATTGTTATTGTTGCTCCAGATATTCAAATGCCAAAAACAAACTCTCAATATTTTGATGGAACTGGTCCAGTTTTTGCAGGAGCAATATTTCCTTTCTTATTTATTACTATTGCTTGCGGAGCTATTAGTGGTTTCCATGCTTTAATTTCAAGTGGAACAAGTCCAAAAATGTTAGAGAATGAAACTCATGCACTTCCTGTTGGATATGGTTCAATGTTAATGGAAAGTGCAGTTGCTATTATGGCTTTAATATGTGCTACTATTTTACACCCTGGTTTATACTTTGCTATTAACTCACCTGCCGCATTTATAGGTACAGATGTAATTCAAGTTGCAAGTACAATTTCTAGTTGGGGATTTAGTGTAACTCCTGAAGAGATTATTAATCTAACAAAAAATATTGGTGAAGAAACTATTCTTTCAAGAACTGGTGGAGCACCAACATTTGCTATTGGAGTAGCTATTGTTCTTCATGAATTATTTGGTGGTATAGATATGATGGCATTTTGGTATCACTTTGCTATTTTATTTGAAGCTTTATTTATTTTAACTGCAGTAGATGCAGGAACAAGAGCTTGCCGATTTATGGTTCAAGATATTTTAGGAAATGTTTATAAACCTTTAGGAAATACGAATAATTATTTTGCTGGTATTTTAGCAACATTTTTAAGTGTTGCAGGATGGGGTTATTTCTTATATCAAGGAACGATTGATCCAAGAGGTGGTATTTATTCATTATGGCCACTATTTGGAGTAAGTAATCAAATGCTTGCAGGTATGGCTTTACTTTTAGGTACAGCAATTTTATTTAAAATGGGTAAAGGAAAATATACTTGGGTTACAATATTACCTGCTACATTCGTTCTTATTGCTACTATGTATGGTGGTATTCAAAAAGTATTACCTTATAAAGAAGGAGATAGAGTTCACAATGCAGTAAGTCACGTAGCAACAGCTCAAATTCAAGCTAAAAAAATTGCTGATTTAGAAGCTAAACTTCCTACATTGACAGAACAAGCAGACATTGATAAAGCAAATACAGATATATCTATTGCTAATAAACTAAAAAATTCAAATATTGTTAATGCTATTTTAGCTATTTTCTTTATGTTTGCAACAACTTTAGTTATTATTGCAACTTTAGGAGTTATCTTTGGAAGAATTAAAATTCCATTAAAAGAAACACCTTATGTAAGCTTAGATAGTCTTAAAAAGGTTTAAAAGTGTTTAATAAAATAAAAACACTTTATGAAAAATCTGAAAAGTTTTTTCATCCCCTTGTGGGACTTTCTAGCTATGAAAAATATCTAGAACATATGCAAAGAAATCATCCAGATAAAGAAGTTTTAAGTAGAGGTGAATTCTTTAAAGAAAGTTTAGATAGAAGATATAATAGTGGTGGTTTTAAAAAGTGTTGTTAAATCATTTAGGATAAAGTTTTATCAAACAAATATAACTCTTAAATATTTATATTTTAAGAGTTATATTATTATAAAGAGTAGTTTAGAACTAGCCTCTTAATTTTTGTTCTTTAGCTTTTTTCTTCTTATATCTATCATAATATAACATATATCCTGTTATTACAAATAAAGACATAAGTGCAGAAGATATAAAGAATATTAGTTGACCAATCCATCCAAAAAACTCTCCACTATGTACAGGGAGCATACTACTCATAATTTTTTCATTTAGTTTTTTATCAGAATATTTTGCTTCTTTTAAAACTTCTGATTTTGCAATATTAATCTCCATAGAGTTTGTTTCTCTAAAATGCGTTGCATCTACAAATCTATATGAAATTGTATAAATAGTATCTTTTGTTGGTGATAGTCTAATGCTAGCATTTGTATAATCTTTTTCAACTTTTTGGTTAAAAATATCAACAGCTTGTTGTACATCAGAGAATGAAAATTGTTTTGGAGCAACTCTTTCTTGTTGCCCTTGACCTCTTTGTCCTTCTTGACTTTGTTTAGCTTGTTGATTTTGTTGAGGCGCTGGAGCTGTATTTCTTTGTGGTTGTTCAACTCCCATAACAGAAAACATTGCACTTCTATACCAATCATAAGACCAATAAAGTCCAGTTAAACACATAAGCAAAAATGGAATAATAAGCCATAAACCAATAGCACTATGCATAGTTGATAAAAAAGCTCTTTTTTTAGTTTTGAAACTAAATGTAAAGCTTTTAAAAAAAGCATATTTTATTCTTGGCCAATAAACAATTATCCCACTTATTACTAAAAGAATACAAGCAATAGTTGAAATAGCAACTACATTTTTACCAATATATTGAATATCTCCAGAAAATGTAAGCCATCTGTGAAGTCTAAAGAAAAAATTAAAGAAATCACCACCTACTAATTCTGGTAAAACTTCAGCTGTATACGGGTTCAAATATATTGTTTCACCTCTTCTATTGTTTGGATCTAGAGAAGCAAGACTCATAGAGACACTAGAACTTTTATCAGTTGAGAAAGATATACTATTTATTTTTCTATCTTTATTTTGCTCTTGATATTTTTCTAAAATCTCTTGAACAGTCAAAATTTCCTGATTTTGAGGGATTTGTACTGTATAAGTATCTGAATTTATTAATCTCATTATCTCTTTTTGGTAAGACCAAACTGCTCCTGAAATACCAATAAGAATCAAAGTTATACCAAATACTATCCCTAAAAGCCAGTGAATTTGAAACCAAAGTTTTTTATGCATAAATTACCTTTATTTTTTTACTTCCCAAGGTAATCCTTGTTCTATTGTAATATTAAGTGATAATGCATGAACTGTTTTGTCGAAAGCTACACCATTTTCTTCACCTTTTGTTTCATCTTCAAAAGTTGTTTGTAAAAGATATCCACCTTTCCATGGTGTTTCAACAGTAAATTCACCTTTTTCATTTGTTAAGAAAGTTTTTGTCCAACCTGTTGGAGATATAGCTGTTACTTTAATTTTTTCTAAACCTTTGTTATCAAAAACTAATTTAAAAACATTTTTACTTGCATCAACTGGAACTATATCAAATTTTGCTATAGATTCTTTACTTGAAACTCCTGCTTTTGAATAAGAAATTCTTTTTGTTGTAATACCTTCTGCTCTACTTTTTCTTGGAGCATCTTCTCTTACAACTACAACATCAGTAGCTTTTGAGAAAGTATAAGTAATATTGTCATCATTTCTTTTTACTTCTTTTAATAAATCTTTTGGATAAGCAACACCTTCTTTAATTTTTGCAAATTTTTCACCACTTTCTTTTTCTTTTACATCAAAGTGTCCGAAAAATAACTTAGCTTCATTTTTTTTACCATCTAATTCTAACCAAATTTCATGTGCACTTGCACCTACAACAACTGCTGATGATAGCATCATACCATAAACAAATTTTTTCATAGATTACTCCTAGTTTTATTTTAAAAATAGAATATTACTAAACCAATCTTAATGCTATATTAACAAATTAGAAATTATTATCAAAATTAGACTTCTTAAGGTTAATTTTGATAATCTACAACCATTTAATTTAAGGAATACAGTATGGAAAATATTTTTTTAGTGATTATTGCATTAGTAGCAGCATATTATTTATATAGAAAACTTTTTAAGAGTAGTGGTTGTAATTGTGGAGATGGAAAAGGATCTTGTAAGAATGACGATAAATAAAAATATTGTTGTAAATATACAAGATTTATCATATTCATATAAAGATAAGAATATTTATTCAAATCTAAATATCCAAATAAAAGAGGGAACAATTTTTGGATTATTAGGTAAAAATGGTGTAGGAAAATCAACATTAATAAATATTTTGATGGGATTTTTAAAACCCAAAAATGGAAAATGTGAGATATTTGGAGAAGACTCTCATAATCTAAGTTCTCAAAGTAAAAAAAATATAGCTTTATTATATGAGGGGTTTATTTCTTATGATTTTATGTCTATAAAAGAAGTTGAAAACTTTTTTTCAAGTTTCTATGAAGATTGGGATAAAAAAATATTTTATGATTTAATAGATCTTATGGATTTAAATTATAATCAAAAATTATCAACTCTTTCTTTTGGTCAGAAATCTCAAGTTGTTTTAGGACTTTTATTTGCTCAAAATGCAAAGCTTTTAATTCTTGATGACTATTCTATGGGACTTGATGCTGGTTATAGAAGACTTTTTATAGATTATTTAAAAGACTATGTAAAAGGGACAAATAAAACTGTTCTTATTACTTCTCATGTAATGAGTGACTTAGTGGATTTAATACATGATATTGTAATTATTCAAAGAGGTGGAAATATTCATAAAAGTAGTATGAAAGATTTTATATCAGATTTTAAATGCTACAAAGCACCAAAAAATGAAAAATTAACTATAAACAATATTCATAGAATAGAAACTTTAAAAGAGTATCAAAAAATCTATACATTTGATACTTTTAATAATCTAGAAGAAATCGATATAGATTTTGAAGATAAATTTCTAGGATTTGTAGGTAAATATTAATGATAAAAGCAATACTACAAAAAGAGTTAATAAAACTCAAATATTTCTTATTATTATCTACAATATTTTATATTGTTTTATTAGCTTATTACTATTTTAATTTAAACTTTAGCTTTTCAACAATAGAACCAGAAAGTATGATGTGGTATAAATTTGCACAACTAGAAGATAAACCTTATTCTTATTTTCTATATTTTTATATACTTTATGGAATATCTTATGCTTTTACTCAATTTTTACCAGAAGTTATACAAAAAAGAGTAAAATTAACAATTCACTTACCTTTGAGCCTTACTAAAATAGTACTTTACCATACTATTATTACAATAACTATTATGTTATTTTTTAGTTTTATTTTTTCTATTTTTCTTTTAATAATAAACTCACAATATTATCCCAAAGAACTACTATATATTATGACAAAAGATAATATTGCTTTCACTTTAATAGGTATTGTTTCATATATTTTAGTATCATCTTTAATAATTGAACAAAATAAAAAAGTATTGATTTTAAAACTATTAATTTTTATCTTATTTATATTTTTATCTATAAAATCAAGATTTTTTTTAGAAGATTTTAGTTTATATTTTGTTTTAGTTATGTTTTCACTCTTTATGCTTATTGATAGTTTTTATAGTATCAAACACCAAAGATTAGGAGTTATTTACAATAGTTCATTTACTATAATTCTTATAATATTCACATATTTATCATATATAAACTACGACAAGAACTATCAAAAAGAGTTTTATAAATACTATATTTTCTATTCAGATATTTTAGAAGATTTTGTATATCAAAAAAACTTTGGAGCACACAGATTTGAGTATGGAGTAAAAGATAAAAGAACTTTTGACCAAAAAGAGTATGAATCAACTCTACCTTTTGTATATTACAGAGATTTAGAATTACAAAATAAACTTCCTATCACAATAAACAATAAAATTTTTACTAAAAATGAAATACGTGATTCAAAATTAAGCTTTGATTATCAAGTAAAATATTTAGAAAAAAAAGAAATAGATTTTTTTCCACTATTTAATCCTCAAAGTAATGTTGCTATGATAAAGTTTGCAGAAGAGTTTTTTGGTTTTTTTGAAAATACTATAAAAATATATGACTTTGATAACAAATATTTAGAAAAATCTTCAAAAGAGCTAAATGAAATATTAAAAGAGAAAGATTTTTCATTCCCAGCTAAAAAAATATTTGGAAAAGCTACAAATATAAAACCTTTTGATTTAGGTTATTTAATATTAGATAGTAAAAACAATCTATTTAATTTAAGAAAATATGATAATAACCTAATTTTAAAAAAGATAAATCTAGATAAAAATATAGAGATTGAATATATTCATATTTCAGAAAATAGACAGAAGAATTTTAGTGGTTATGCAATAGATAGAAACTCTAATTTCTATCTTTTGACTTGGGATTTTGAATTAAAAAAACTTGATTTAGAATTGTTTGATTATAAAAATATGAGATTAAGATTTATATCTGAACCTACACATTATCTTGTGCGTTATGACGATGGTAATAATTATTTTGCTGTAAGATTTTCAAAAGACAACTTACAAAAATTAAATGATATTAAATTTGAAGAATAAAGGAGAACTTGTGTTACTAAATGAAGTAAAAGAGAAAAGTAAAGTTAAAGTTATAAAACTAAATGCTGAAGGAAAATTACTATATAAACTTCTCGATATGGGCTTTGTAGAAGGTGCTATTTTAGAAGTTATAAGAGAGGCCCCATTATATGATCCAATGGAATTAAAAATACATAATTATAATTTAACACTTAGAAAAAGTGAAGCAAATTTAATAGAAATAGAGATGATATGAAAAAAATAAGAACAGTATTAGCCGGTCAACCAAACTGTGGTAAATCTACAATATTCAATCTTGTAAGTGGGATTGAACAACATATTGCAAACTATCCAGGTGTAACAGTAGATAAAAAAACTGGTTTCTTTAGATATGAAGATTATAAAATAGAAATGGTAGATTTACCAGGAACTTACTCTTTTAGTTCATATTCATTAGAAGAAAGAGTAGCAAAAGAATTTATAATACATGAAAAACCAGATATTATAGTAAATGTTATTGATTCTTCAAATTTAAAAAGACATTTATATTTAACTTTTCAACTTTTAGAAATGGGTTTACCTGTTGTTGTGGTATTAAACATGATAGATGTTGCCCAAAGAAGAGGAATAAAAATTGATAGTAACAAAATCTCTTCAATGCTAAAGTGCCCAGTTATAGAAGCTAATGGTGCTAAAGGCATTGGTGGTGATGATATAATGAAATCTATTGTTAGTATTTATGAAAAACAAGAGAAATTTGAAAAATTTGAATTAAATTATGAAGAATTAGAAAGCTATATACAAGAAATAGAAGCGGAAATACAAACTTCAGATTTAAATATTTCAAAAAGATGGCTAGCTATAAAAGCTTTAGAAAATGATACAACAGTTGTTGAACATTTAGAAAAAGAAATCCCTAATATATATGGCAAATTAGAGAATGCAAAAAAAAGTTTTGAAGAAAAATACAATAAAAACATAACAACATTTCTTGCAACATTTAGATATGATAGTGCAGAAATAATATATTCAAAAAATGTAAAAGAAGAGAAAAAAGGAAAAGAAACCTTTACAGATAAAGCTGATAAAATCATATTAAATAGATTTTTAGCCTTACCTATTTTGTTTGCTTTGATGTTCTTAGTTTATCAAATATCTATTGTTTATGGATATAAACTTACAGATTATACATGGCCAATTTTAGCTAGTATAAAAAACTTTGTAATAGATATTGTACCTGATGCTGATTTTACAGATGTACCAATGATAAGTGATTTTGCCATTTGGATGGTAAATAGTGCAAATGCTTTACTTAACTATATTCCTATATTTTTTATACTTTTTGCACTAATAGCTATAATGGAAGATGTTGGATATATGCCTAGAATGGCATTTATTCTTGATAGAGTATTTAAAAAATTTGGACTTCATGGACAATCAACTCTCCCACTAGTTCTTGGTGGAGCAATGGTAGGAGGTTGTGCAGTTCCAGGAGTTATGGCAACAAAAGGAATAGCTGATGATAGAGCTAGAATGGCTACAGTTTTAACAGTTCCTTATATGAACTGTTTAGCTAAAGTTCCATTTTACACATTACTTCTTGGGGCATTTTTTAAACCGGATATGGCTTTAATGATGTTTTTCATTTCTACTGCAACTGTATTTACAGCACTAATTGTTGCAAAAATTTTAACTACTACTGTTTTAAGAAATAGAGAAACAGCACCATTTGTAATGGAGTTACCACCATATCACTTACCAACTCTAAAAGGAGTTGTAATTCGTTCATCTCAAAGAGTTTGGATTTATATTAAAAAAGTTGTAACTATTGTTTTAGCAGTAGCTATTGTACTTTTTGCATTATTACAATTTCCAGGTCTTAGTGAAGAATCTCAAATAAAATATGATGATATGTCTAATAAAGCTTTAATGGACTTTGATTCAAAAATGAAAAACTCTGTATATTATGAACATATTAACTCAAAAGAAAAAGTATCAGAACTTTTAAATATGTATGATAACTATAGAACAAAAAAAATGACAAGTTCATCATCTAGTATAGATGATAATTTCAAAGCTAAAAATGAAATCTTTTACTCATTTATAAATGTCCAAAATGATCCAGAAGCTAGAAAAATCAATGCAGCATTAAGAAAACTATCAAATGATAGAAAAACTATTCTTAGAGAGATAAAGAATGAAAAAGTTGAAAATTCTCTTTTAGGAATGGCTGGTAAAGCAATAGAACCAATAAGTCAATATGCAGGATTTGATTGGAAAATAAATGTAGCATTTTTAAGTTCATTTGCAGCAAGAGAAAGTGCTGTTGCAACCTTAGGAAGTTTATATGAGAATAATAAAGCAGATAATCAAAGAGCAGAAGAAGCAATGGCAGAGAATAGTGGATACACACCACTTCATGCAGCTTCAATTATAATTTTTATGCTTTTAACTCCTCCTTGTATAGCAACTATGATAGTTGTAAAAATGCAAACTAATAGCTTTAATTGGATGTTATTTGCTACATTTTTCCCTATAGGTCTTGGACTTATTATATCATCATTTATTTTCACACTTGGAAATATATATCTATGGAGTGGACTTGAAGCTATGGCTTATTTTTATTTTTCTGTACTATTTATAACTTTAGTTCTAGGACTTTTCCCTACTAAATTTATAAACTGGAAAGGAGGATTGCATAAATCTTAAATACAATTTGAAATCATAAAAATTAAATTTAATAAAAGGATAAAAAAATGATTAAAAAAACTATATTTTCAGTTGCTATTTTAGCAGCAAGTTCAGCTTTTGGACACTCAGCTTTAATGAGTTGTTTTGATAATGGAGACAACACTATCACTTGCGAAGGTGGTTTTAGTGATGGGAGTAGTGCTAGTGGAGTAAATTTCAAAGTAGTACAAGATGGTAAGGTTATTCTTCAAACAAAAATTGATGAAAATAGTGAAATAACTTTTGATAAACCAGCTGGTGATTTTAATGCCGTTTTAGATGGTGGAGAAGGTCATGAAGTTATTGTAAAAAGTAAAGATATTAACTAAGGCTAATTGCCTTAGTTATTTATTTTTTAGTTAAATTTTGAGTGCTTCAGAAGGTTTACATACCAATCTTCATTTATATCTTCATCTTCCAAATCTTTTAATACAATTTCCAATTCATTTTCAATCATATTTAATTCATCAATTTTATCATCTGGAATAAATAAAACTTCTGTACAATAATCCAATAGTTGTTCTTCACAAACATCTATTGCTTCCATTCCCCAACCATCTTCAAATTCATCAACTAAAAAAACCTTTTCTAATTCTTTCATGTATATTGTTTTCCTTAATTACAAACTAGGTTTAATCATATTTTCTGGTTTTACGTAAGAGTCAAACTCTTGCTCACTTAAAATTCCAAGACTTAGAGCTTCTTGTTTAAGTGTAGTTCCATTTTTATGTGCAGTTTTTGCTATAAGTGCAGCTTTCTCATATCCAATATATGGATTTAAAGCAGTCACTAACATAAGAGAATCTTGTAAGTACTTATTAATATTTACTAGATTTGGCTCAATACCAACAGCACAATTATCATTAAACGCCAACATTGTATCACTTAAAAGTCTAATTGACTGTAAAAGATTTAAAGCAATTACTGGTTTAAATACATTTAATTCAAAATTTCCTTGACTTGCAGCTATACTAATTGTTGAATGATTCCCCATTACTTGTACTGCAACCATTGTCATAGCTTCACTTTGTGTTGGATTTACTTTTCCTGGCATTATTGAACTTCCTGGTTCATTTTCTGGAATATTTAACTCCCCTATTCCACATCTTGGTCCTGATGAAAGCCATCTAATATCATTTGCAAATTTCATTAAATTTGAAGCAAGTGCATTTAAAGCTCCACTTAAAAAAACTTCTCCATCATGAGATGTTAAAGCATGAAATTTATTTGGATGAGATTTAAAAGCATATTTTGTTTTTGTCAAATCATTTAAAGCTTCACAAACCATAGGAGAAAAATCTGGATGAGAATTTAATCCAGTTCCAACTGCTGTTCCACCAATAGCAAGTTCAACAATATATTTCATAGCATCATCAACTTGAGCTAAAGCTTTATCTAACATATCAACATAAGCTGAAATCTCTTGACCCAAAGTAAGTGGCGTTGCATCTTGAAGGTGTGTTCTTCCTATTTTTACAATATTTTCAAAATCTTTTACTTTTTTTTCTAAAGTAGATTTTAGGACATTTATTGCTGGAATTAATCTTTTTTGTACATCAAGTACAAAAGCAACTCTCATAGCAGTTGGATAAGTATCATTTGAACTTTGTCCTTTGTTTACATCATCATTTGGATGAACAATTTTCTTAGTTCTAAAATCTTCTCCTAAAATTTCACTCGCTCTTGAAGAAACAACTTCATTCACATTCATATTTGATTGTGTTCCAGAACCAGTTTGCCAAACAACTAAAGGAAATTCTCCATCTAGTTTTTTTTCTATAATTTCATCACAAGCTTGAGATATAGCTTTTGTTTTAACATCATCAAGTCTTTTTAACTTATTATTTACAATTGCACAAGCTTTCTTTAAATATGCAAAACCTTCAATAACCTCTTTTGGCATTTTTTCATCACCAATTGGAAAGTTTTCTAAACTTCTTTCTGTTTGTGCTTGCCAATATCTATCTTTTGGAACCTTAATTTCACCCATCGTGTCTTTTTCTATTCTGTAATCCATAATTCTTCCTATTAATTATAAGTTGTAATATACATTATCATTATTGTATATTTTTTCTTAAATCTTTATTATTTTTAATAAACTTCATATACTTTAGAAATCAATCCACTATCTCTTATTTTTTTACAAATAGATGCTTCTTTTAAATTATCAATTTGCAAGTCAATAACTATATTATTTGATACATTTTTAACTTCCAATGTAATGCAAGAGTTTTTATCACTCATCTTTAATTTTTCTATATCCCAATTTGTACTATTTAAATTCATAGTATCATTAATATCTTCAATTTTTTGATTTAATAAATAATAACTGTGAATAGAATTTATAGCAGTATTAACATCTCTTTTTAAGGTAGAGACTAATGCACTATCTTTTGTATCCATCAACTTTGGAGCTGCAAAAGATACAATTATTCCTAGAATAACTATAACAAAAATTATTTCAAGTAGAGAGAATGCCGTTTTCATCAATTTATCCTTGTGTTAAAATGGCATTTTTATTTTAGATTATTATTTCTTAAGAGAATATTATTCTAAATATCAATCATAGGCATTTCAATATTTGTTTCTTTTTGAGAATCTGCTACATTTTGAAACACTATTTCAATTGGTGCTTCTCCACCAAAATTATCTTTATCAATAAATTTTGTTAAAGATTTATGGAAATCTAATTTAACAGTACCTATTGGACCATTTCTTTGCTTTCCTATTATAATCTCAGCTTCCTCTATAGGTCTATTTTGGAATTTAGATTTATAATCTTCTCCCTTATCTTTTGCCTCTTTTTCTTTTCTAGCTTCTTCTCTTTCTTTATAAACATCATCTCTATAAACAAACATAATAATATCTGCATCTTGTTCAATAGCACCAGACTCTCTTAAATCACTTAACATTGGTCGTTTATCTGGACGACTTTCTAATCCCCTATTTAATTGAGATAAAGCTACTATTGGAATTTTCAACTCTCTTGCTAGCATCTTTAATCCCCTACTAATATCTGAAACTTCTTGGTGTCTATCTTTATTTCCAAGTCCTTGCATAAGTTGTAAATAATCAATAATTACTAAACTAATATTATTATCTTCATTTTGTGCTAATTTTCTAACTCTCGCTCGAAGTTGGTTTATATTTATACTTCCACCATCATCAACAAAAAGCTTTTTTGAATTTAAATCTTCAAAAGCAGCACTTAAATTTGTCCATTCTCTATCATCCATATCACCTTTTCTAAGATTTTGTAAAGGAATAGAAGTTTTAGCAGATAACATCCTAAGCATTAGTTGTTCTGCTGGCATTTCCAGAGAAAAGAATATCACGCCCTTACCTCTTTCAACATTTTTTAATGCCATATTTAATACAAGTGCTGTTTTACCCATAGCAGGACGAGCTGCAATAATTACTAAATCACCTTCATTAAAACCTGTTGTTTTTTTATCAAGTGAGTCAAAACCTGTTGTTTGTCCTATTAGATATTTATTTCCAAGTTTTTTCATCTTTTCAATATATGCCAAAGTATCATTTGTAACTGTTTGCATATCTTTTAGTTCACTTGTAGCACTATTTGTAGAAATTTTATATAATTCACTTTGAATAGTATCTAATGCTTCATTTGCACTAACTTCTTCTTCAATTGCAACTTTTTTTATAGTTGTTGCAAGAGTTGCTAATTCTCTTTTTACTGCACTATCTTTTATCTCTTTTACATATGCTTGAGTATTTGTAATAGGATTTGCAGATAAAATTTCAAGTAAAACTGAATCATCTACATCTTTTGAAGTTACTTTATTTCTTATAAAATCTTCATCAATTGGCATACCATCATCATGAAGTTTTATCATAGCTTCAAAAATAGATTTATGTGCAGGTAGATAAAAATCTTTTGGTTTTAAAACACCTAAAATATCTTCAAGTTCTTCTGGATTAAAAAAGATTGAGCTTAAAACTGCTCTTTCAATATTTATACTATAAATACTATCCATTATGATTTTCTTTTTGCTTCAAATTCAACTTCTTCAATAAACTTATTTATTAGAGCATCTCCACTTAATTTTGCAATTATCTCACCTTTTTTCATCACTAAACCACTTCCTTTTCCAAAAGCGATAGCAACATCAGCAGATTTTGCCTCACCAATAGCATTTACAACACATCCCATAACAGATACATCAAGTGGAGTTTTTATATGTGCAGTTCGTTTTTCAACTTCAGAAACAGCATTTACCAAGTCAGCTTCTATTCTTCCACAAGTTGGACAAGATATTATATTTAATCCCTCTTTTGAAATCCCTACATCTTTTAAAATTGCTCGTCCAACTTTTATCTCTTCTTCAAGTTCTCCTGTCATAGAAACTCTTAAAGTATCTCCTATTCCATCAAGTAATAAACTTCCTAAAGCAATAGACGATTTTATTGTAGAGTGAAATTGTGTTCCAGCTTCTGTTACTCCTAAATGAAATGGATAGTTATTCATAGGTCGTAAAGTTCTATATGCTTCTACTGTTCTTTGAACATCAGAGGCTTTTAGTGAAATTTTTATATCTGTAAATCCCAAATCTTCAAGATATTTTATATTATAATCTGCACTTGCTACCATTCCTTGAGGAGTTTGACCATATTTTTGTTCAAACTGTTTTTCTAAACTTCCACTATTTACTCCAATTCTTATTGGAATATTTCTTTCAGTACAAGCCTTTACAACTTCTTGAACACGTTTTTTATCTCCAATATTTCCTGGATTTATTCTTATACAATCTACAACTTCAGCAGCAATAAGTGCTAGTTTATAGTGAAAATGTATATCTGCAACTATAGGCAAACTTACTTGTTTTTTTATCTCTTTTAATGCATTTGCATCTTCAATATGTGGAACTGCAACTCTTACAATATCTGCTCCAGCAAAATGTAATTTTGTTATTTGTTCAACAGTTGCTTTAACATCTGATGTTTTTGTAAATGTCATTGATTGAACACTTATTGGTGCATCTCCACCAATTAGGACATTTCCTACTTTTATTTGTTTTGTTGGGTATCTTTTTATCATAAATGGGATTTTATCTAAAATAAATTAAATAAAAGTGAAGTTTAATTTATTAATTTTATGTTATTCTATGTGCTTATAGGTGGAATAAAAAAATTTATTATAAGAGAAGCACAAATTTGGGGAAAAAGAATTTTTATTTAATTGGCTTAGCCTTTATTATATCTACTATAGTTGCAGTATTTTCAACAAATATTTATATAAATAATAAACAAAAAGAGATCTTAAAAAAAGTATATGACTCAAGACATAAAACTATATTTGAGAAAACTCAAAGTTTAATAAATGATAAACAAAATACATCTTTAGCTATTGCTATATCTCTATCAAAAGATGAAAATTTATACAATAACCTCAAAAATAAAGAATTTGACAAATTAAATTATAAAGAAATTGCCAAATTAATAGAAACTAATTCAAAATATAAAAATATTTGGATTCAAATTTTTGATGAAAATAGAAATAGTATATATAGATCTTGGACACAAATAAGAGATGGGGTTCAATTTAGAGGTGATTTAAAAAATATCTCTGCTTTAAAGAATATCTCAACCTCAATCAGTGCAGGTTTATTTAATGTAGGAATAAAAGCTAGAACACCAATTTTTGATGAAAACAATAATTTTTATGGAGTTTTAGAAGTTGTTACACACTTTGATTCTATTTCAGATGATTTACAAAAAAATGGAGTTTATACAATAGTAATTGGGGATAAAAGAATTAGAAAAAATCTAAAATATCCTTTATTATCACAATTATTCATAGATGATTACTATATTGTAAATGAAAATGTAAATAAAAAGCTATTTGATTATATAAAAGAGAATGGTATTGAACACTATATAAATATAAAAGATTATATTGTTGAAAATAACTATTTAATTTCAAAATATCCACTTTTTGATGAACAGAACAAAGAGTTAGCTTATATTTTAAATTTTATTGAAATAAGTAGTATTGATTTAAACAATATAAAATATATAAAAATTCAAAGTATAATGGCATCTGTTATAGCATTAATTATAATCTTTACATTTATTCTAGTATATTATATAAAACAAATAAAATATCAAGATACAAAAAATAAGGTATTGTTAGATTCTCAACCAAATATCATTATTATAACAAACGGTGAAAAAATTGTTGATGCAAATAAACAACTTTTTAAATTCTTTCCCTCGGCAAAAAATATAGAAGACTTTATAAATAAATATGTATGTATTTGTAGTTTTTTTGAAGTAATGGATAATGAAGAATATATAGAAAATAAACTTTACGATGGAAATAATTGGTGTGAACATATCTTTTTAAATCAAAATAAAAATTTTAAAGTAGCTATAAAAAACTCTAATAATGAGCTAAGACATTTTAATGTAAAAACTTCTAAAGTCAAACTTGGAGCAAATCTTATAGTAACTTTCATTGATATTACAAATGAGATTTTACAAAAAGAAAAAGAGATAAATACTCAAAAAGCTATATTTCAACAATCAAAAATAAATGCTGTTATAAATACTTTAAATAATATTGCTCATCAATGGAGACAACCTTTAGGAATTATATCTACAATTGCAAGTGGTATAAAACTAAAAAATAGTATAAAATCACTTACGGATAAAGAATTTGATGAATCTTGTGATAAAATCATTTATAATACACAAAAATTATCAAATACAATAGAAAATTTTACAGATTTTTTTACAAAAGATTCTAGTTCTTCTAGTATTTCTATTATTGAATCAACTAATCAAATAATAAAATTTTTATCATCTGTTTTTGAAAAAAACTCAATTATTTGTAAATTTAATTATGACAAAGATTTAATGATAGAGTGTAATAGTGGAAGTTTTACTGAAGCAATTTTAAATCTTCTTGATAACTCAATTTACTCTTTAATTCAAAATAATAAAGAAAATAATAGATTTATTTTTATAGATTTTAAGGATAGTAAATTATCTATAAAAGACAATGCTGGTGGAGTTGACGAAGCTATTTTATCAAAAATACTAGAACCATATTTTACTACAAAACATCAATCTTTTGGTACTGGTTTAGGATTATATATAGTTCAAGAAATATTTGTACGAAATCATAACTTCAAAAGTGATTTACGAAATGAAACTTTTATATATAACGATAAAGAAAATAGAGGTTTAAACTTTATTATAGATTTTAGTTAAACTTCTCTTTTGATTTTTTTAGATAAAATATTCGAATTATTGAAAAAAGGACTGTTTTATGCAAGATATTGCAATTTTTGATTTACTTATTATACTTTTTACTTTATTACTTGGTATCAAAGGGCTTTTTAAAGGTTTTATAAAAGAAGTTTTTGGAATATTAGGACTTGTTGGTGCTGTTTTTATAGGTTCAAGAATTTCTGGTGAAGTTGGTGGACTTATAGCTCCTATTTTAGCTTTAGAAAATCAAGCAACTATAAAACTTATAGGATTTATATTAGGTTTTGTAGTTATTTGGCTTATAGTTTATTCAGCAGGAATTATTGTAAGTAAGATATTTAGTGCTAGTGGTTTAGGGATTATAGATAGACTTTTTGGTCTTATTTTTGGAATGCTAAAAATATTTTTAGTTTTTTCAATCATAGCTTATGCTTTATATCAAGTTAATTCATTTAAAAAGCTAATAGAAGAAAAAACAAAAGATTCTATTGTTATGCCTTACTTATTAGATGTTGGTTCATATATTATAAAGCTTGATACTAAAGCTTTAGTAAATAATATTGATCAATCTATACAAAATGCAACTGATGGTGAAGTTGATATATCTACAACACATGAAGAGTTAAAAGAAAGTATTGATTCAAATTTAAATGATATAAAAGAAACAACTCAAGAAATGATTCAAGATGGTATTCAAGAAAATATTGAAGAGAATATTGATAATACAAAAGATAGATTAAAAGAGATTACAAATCAAAATGAAAGAAATGAATAAAGGATTATAAAATTGTTTGAAAATAGATTTATACAACAAAGAATAGAAAAAGCTCAAAACTTAAAAGATATGGGAGTAAATCCATATGCAAATAATAGTAACAGAAATTGTACTATATCAAAATACATAAATGTAAATAGTGATATTTTTAAAACTGAAACTAAAAGAGATGAAAATAGAAATTATACAATATCTGGAAGAATTAAGTTTTTTAGACTTATGGGAAAAGCTAGCTTTTTAAAACTTGAAGATGAAAGTGGATTACTTCAAGTATATATAGCAAGAGATAACCTTCCTGAAGGATTTTATAATGATGTTTTCAAAAAATATATAGAAGTTGGAGATATAATTGAAGTTAGTGGTTATCCATTTGTTACAGGACAAGGAGAATTATCTCTTCATGTTCATGATCTAAAAATCCTTACAAAAGCTATTTCTCCTCTTCCTGAAAAATATCATGGAATTCAAGATAAAGAGCTTAGATATAGACAAAGATATTTAGATTTAATCATGAATAGTGAAGTTAGAAAAACATTTCATATAAGAAGTAAAGTTATAAGCTTGACAAGAAGATTTTTTGAAAATAAAGGATTTTTAGAAGTTGAAACTCCTATGATGCACCCAATAGCTGGAGGAGCAAATGCGAAACCATTTGTGACTCATCATAATGCATTGGGTGTTGATAGATTTTTAAGAATTGCTCCTGAACTATATTTAAAAAGATTAATAGTTGGTGGATTTGAAGCTGTTTTCGAGATCAATAGAAACTTTAGAAATGAAGGAATGGACGCAACACATAATCCAGAATTTACTTCAATAGAATTCTATTGGGCATATAAAACTTATAAAGATTTAATTGAACTTACAAAAGAGTATTTTGATTATTTATTTGAACATTTAAATCTTCCAACAACATTACCTTATGGAGATTTAAAAGTTGATTTTACAAAATTCAATGAGATTCCATTAATTCAATCTTTATATGAAATTGGTGGTGTTCCAAAAGATATAGTTGAAAATAAAGAAAAAATTTTAGAATTTTTAAAAGAGAATAAACTAGAAGCGAATGTTAAATTAAATTTAGGACAACTACAAGGTGAGCTTTTTGATGAATTTGTTGAAGGTAAACTTATAAATCCTACATTTATTACAGAATATCCAGTTGAAATTTCACCACTAGCTAGAAGAAGTGATGAAAAACCTCATTTAACAGATAGATTTGAATTATTTATTGCTGGTCGTGAAATAGCAAATGCATTTAGTGAATTAAATGATCCACTAGACCAACTACAAAGATTTGAAGGTCAAATGGCAGCAAAAGATAGTGGAGATGATGAAGCACATGAAATGGATGAAGATTTTGTAAATGCATTATCTTATGGTATGGCTCCAACAGCTGGACAAGGAATAGGTATAGATAGACTTGTAATGATGCTTACAAATCAACACTCAATAAGAGATGTTTTACTATTCCCAGCAATGAAGCCAATAAAACAAGAAGTAGATCTTTACGCAGAAGATGAATAGAAATTTAATTCAAGGATAGGCTATGCAAATAAGTGGAGATGATTTTTTAAAAAAAGTTCAACTAAAACAAGAAAAAGATGAACTAGAAAAAAAATTAAATGAACTTGATGAAACAAGGATATCTATGGGAAATATAAATCTTACAAACAATTTAAACAACGCTTATAAAGGTATGAATAATAATGATGTTGATGAGATGAATAGACTTCAACAAAATATTGAATTTGATGAAAATCACCATGAGTTTGATAATATTATGTTAAATCAACCACTAAATCAAGAAGATAACAAGAAAAAATATCTAATTTTAGGTATTGTACTTGTAGTATTATTTTTACTTACAATTATTATTATAAGATTATTATCAGGGGATAGTAAAAAACAAGACTCTTTTACATCAAATAGTTCAGATTCTGCACAAATGAGAACACTATCTGAAAATAGTAATAGTATAGAAGATAGATATCAAAGAATTCTTGATGATAGAGCAAAAAAAGATGGTGATAATATCACAGCAAATACTTCTTCAACTGATAAATTAGATGCTATGAAAGAACAAAGTGAAGATACACCATCATCTTCTATTCAAGGGCCTTTAAATGAAATAAAATCAGATGATGGAATATCTAATGAAGCTATAGAAGATACTATTAAAAAAATAGAAGAAAAAAAAGCAGCAACTCCAAAAGTCGTAGAGCCAACAAAACAACCTGTTTCAAAAACTACAACTGAACCTAAAAAATCTATTAGAGATTTAGTTGAGGGGAAAGCTGGATCAGAAGTTTCTTCTACTGCAAGTGGTTTTTTTGTACAAATTGGAGCATTTTCAAAAAGACCAAATGATACTTATTTACAAAATATTTCTAAAAATGGTTTCTCATATAAAATTGTACAAGACAATGTAAATGGAAAAACTTTTAACAAACTTTTGATTGGACCATACAATACAAGAGCAGCAGCACAAAGTGATGTTTCATCTATAAAAAGTAGATTAAATATACAAAATACTTTTATAGTAAATTATTAAGAAGGTTTTATGAATTTTTATAGCAAAACTCTATTTTTAGATCAATTTACTCCAGTATCTATATATGAAAAAGTGAAAGATATTTATAAAGATGATATTACATTTTTATTTGAAAGTACAATAAGTTCTTCTAATAATGGAAATTTCTCTTATATTATTGTAGGTGCAAGAGAGAGAATTTGGTATAAAGATAATACTTGCTATTTTTTAAATGAAGATGGTAAAACTAATATTGTTGAAAGTAATCCATTAAGGTTCTTACAAAAATATTATAAAAAGTTTGATAAAGAATTTTATAAAAATAAAGCCAATGAACTAGGAATTGGTTTAATTGATGGATTTATTGGAAATGTAGGATATGATATAAGTAAAGAATTTGAACAAAAACTAAAAAAATCTATGCAAAATTTAAAGGATGAGTTTAATATCCCTGATTTAGATTTAATCCGTCCAAATATAATATTAGCCTACTCACATAAAACTTCAAAATTAGTTATTCTAACTTCTGTTGAAAAGTATAAAAATGATATTCATACTATTGAAGATGAACTTTTAAAACCGTATTCTTACACTTCATTAAAAAAAGCAAAAATTTTAGATGAAGGTAAATTTAACTACTCAAAAGATGAATTTTTCTCTATGGTTGAAAAATCAAAAGAGATGATAAAAAGTGGAGATGTTTTCCAAATATTAATGTCAAATCGATTTATACAAGGTGCAATTGTTGACCATTTTAGTTTTTATAGAGCATTAAGAAGTAAAAATCCTAGTCCTTATTTATATTTTCTTGAATTTGAAGATTTTAGTATTGCTGGAAGTTCTCCAGAATCAATGGTTAGACTAGATAATGGTCAAATATTATTAAGCCCTATTGCAGGTACAAGAAAAAGAGGTTCTACTCCTAAAAAAGATTTAGAAATGGAAAATGAACTAATAAATGATAAAAAAGAAAGAGCAGAACACTTAATGCTTGTTGATTTAGGAAGAAATGATGTAGGAAGAGTTGCACTTGCAGGAAGTGTAAAAGTAACAGATTTGATGAGAATTGAAAGATATTCTCATGTGATGCATATAGTTTCAGATGTAGAAGCAGTACTTGATGAAAAATATGATATGTTTGATTTGTTTATGGCAACATTTACAGCAGGAACTATGACTGGAGCACCAAAAATAAGAGCAATGGAATTGATAGCTCAGTTTGAAGGAATAAAAAGAAGTTTTTACTCAGGAAGTGTAGCTTACTTTGGATTTGATGGAAATATGGATAGTGCTATAACTATCAGAACAACTATGCTTATGAAAGACAAAGTTATTTTCCAAGCTGGAGCTGGTGTAGTTGCAGATTCAAAAAATGAAGATGAATATTTGGAAGTTCAAAATAAACTAGCAGCAAATATAGCTACTTTAAAAGATTTATCATAAAAGGAATGAAATGTTACTTGGTGTAAATATAGATCATATTGCAGTTTTAAGAGAAGCAAGAAAAATAAATGATCCAAATCCACTTGATGCTTTGAGTATTTGTAAACTTAGTGGAGCAGATCAAATAACTATTCACTTAAGAGAAGATAGAAGACATATTCATGATAATGATGCAAAAGCAATAATTGAACAATCAAATCTTCCAGTAAATTTGGAATGCTCAATAAATGAAGATATTATTGATATAGTTTGTAAATTAAAACCATTTAGAGCAACTTTAGTACCTGAAAATAGAGATGAAGTTACAACAGAAGGTGGACTTGATTTAGAAAAAAATTTTGATAGAATAAATGAAACTATAGAAAAACTAAAAAAACATGAAATAGAAGTATCTCTTTTTATAGATCCAACTACTAAATCAGTTGAATTATCAAATATGCTAGAGGCTGATTTTATAGAACTTCATACGGGAACATTTGCAAATGTTTATGCTATGCTTTACTCAAATTTATCTAATACTCACCATACTATAAAAGAGTTAGAATTAAGTAAAGAAGAATTAAAAAATAAACTAGATAAAAGCTTAGAAAATTTAAAAAATGCTTCAAACTTTGCTTCAAATTTAGGTTTAAAAGTTGCTGCTGGACATGGATTAAACTATCAAAATATTGATTTAATTTGCCAAATTCCAGAAATTATAGAACTAAATATAGGACAAAGTATAATAGCAAGATCAGTTTTTACAGGTTTAAGTAAAGCAATAACTGATATGAAAGAACTTATTTCTAAATGAATTTAAAAGAAACTTTACCAAGAATTGCTATAAGTATTGGTGATTTAAACGGTATTGGAATAGAAATAGCATTAAATTCACACGAAGAAATAAGTAAAATTTGTACTCCTATTTACTGCTTAAATAAAACACTTTTAAATCAAGCTTCAAAACTTCTAAATACTAAAATTCCTAAAAATTTCGAACTTTTTGAAACTTTAGGAGACTTTGATATAAATCCATCACAAGTTTGTAAAAAAACTGGACTATATTCATATAATTCTTTTTTAGATGCAATAGTTTTAGCAAAAACTAAAAAAGTAGATGCAATTTGTACTCTTCCTATAAATAAAGAGTCTTGGAGTAAAGCAAAAATATCTTATAAAGGACATACAGAAGTATTAAGAGATATTTTTAAAAAAGATGCAATTATGATGTTAGGTTGTCCTAAAATGTATGTAGCACTTTTTACAGAACATACTGCTTTAAAAAATGTACCAAAAATGATAAAATCTAAAGCTCTAAAAAGCTTTTTAATAGACTTTTATTCTTGTACAAAAACAAAAAGAATAGCAGTATTAGCTCTAAATCCACATGCTGGAGATGGTGGAGTTTTAGGAAAAGAAGAAAAAGCTATAAAAAAAGCTATAAAAAAAGCAAATAAACTTTTAGGTGAAGATATTTTTTCAAATCCTCTTGTTCCAGATACTGCTTTTAGTCCAAATACAAGAGAATACTATAACTATTATGTAGCTATGTATCATGATCAGGGATTAGCTCCATTAAAAGCTTTATATTTTGAAGAAAGCATAAATGTAAGTTTAAACTTACCTATTATAAGAACAAGTGTAGATCATGGAACAGCTTTTGATATAGCATATAAAAATAAAAAACCATCAAATAAAAGTTATATCAATGCAATAAAAGAGGCTATAAGACTAAGTACAAAATGAAACTTTTGGAAGAAAACTATGAAATAAACTTCTCAAAAATTAACTTTTTAGAAAGAAAAGAGAAGATAGTAGAGGCAAAAACTATCATTTCTGGAGCCAATAAAACTGGTAAAAGCTACTTAATTTATGATTTTTTATCAAACTTCAAATCAGAAGAATATTTATATATTGATTTTCTAGATTTAAGAAATGCCTATATAAAAGATGAATTGTTTTTTTTGCAAGAATTTATTGATAAAAAAAATATAAAAGCTCTAGTTTTAGAAAATATAGAAGATTCTATTATTTTACCAAATTGTGAGAATATAATAATTTCATCTCTAAAAAACATAAAAATTGATGGTTTCTCAAATCTGAGTTTATCTGCTTTAGATTTTGAAGAATACTTATTATTCGATAATAAACACCAAAATATAACTCAAAGTTTTAATAGCTTTTTAAAATATGGAAATCTTGCAGAACTTATAAATATAGAAGAGAATAAAAAAAATCAGAGGCTTCAAGAAATACTCAAATTAAGTGTAAAAGATAGTGTTGATTATGATATTTTAAAGATTTTAATAGAAAATATTGATGAAAAAAAATCAATTTTTCAACTTTTTAATTCATTGAAAAATAGAATAAAGATTTCAAAAGATAGATTTTATGAAACTTGTAAATACTTTGAAGAATCAAACACAATATATTTTATTCCAAAATATAATCAAGAAAAATCATTAAAAAAAATATATTCTTATAATCATGCTTTTTTAAGTGCTTTAAGCTTTACAAAAAAGTTTAAAAATGAATTTACAAATATGATTTTTTTAGAACTTTTAAAAGAAAAAGATATTTATTATTTAGATAATATAGATTTCTATATAAAATCCAAAAATCTTTTTGTTGTTGCTATACCATTTTTTAACTCAAATTTAAATACAAATCTTTTAAAAAAGATTATAAAAACTGCAATAGAATTAGAAGTAAGAAAAGTAGAGATAGTAACTGTTTCAAATAGAGATAGTTTAAGAAATAGTAATATACAAATAGATATTCTTCCATTTTATGAATGGGCTGTAATATAAAATTAAGATGTATTTTAAAATATTTTGATACAATCCAAACATAAAAAGCAACTCTTTGGTTAAGGGTTGCTTTTTTTATACTAAAAATTATCTTTTTAAGTTAATAAGTGTACTTAGAAGTTCATCTGATGTTGTAATTGATTTTGCATTTGCTTCAAAAGCTCTTTGAAAAACCATCAAATTTACTAAACTCTCACTCAAATCAGCTTTACTAAGCTCTAAGGCTTGTCCTTTTACACCTGAAGTGTTATTGTTATTTGTACTAAATATTGCATTTCCTGACTCTTGAGTCGCTTTAAAGTTATTATTTCCAACTGCTTCAAGACCACGATTATTTGTAAATCTTGCAATTGCCAATTGACCAACTGCATACTCAACTCCACCATCTTTTATAGTTATAAGTCCTGTTTCATCTACTCTAAATGATCCAAACTTACTATCTGAAATATCTAATTTATCAAGTCTTAACTGTAAACTATCATGAGTTGAAGATTGATCTACTCTAGTAGTTATCTCCATAAACTCTGCCCCTGCTCCTTTTCTTCCAGAGTAATCAGGGTTTACTTCTATAAATTTCTTATCCAAAGGCCATTCAGGTACAGGTAAAGCTGCATATGTAATTGCTGGTGTATTTGTAAATTGAGTATATCCAGTTTCTCCAGCTTTTTCACTTACTCTAATAGTATCTGTACCAGATATACTAATTTTATATCTAGCAGATAAATTACTATTTTTATCCAATTCAGCTTGTAATTTACTAGCAATTTCACTAGCAGTTGCATTTTCGCTAGTAGTTATAGTTAATGGTATTCCATCTAGAGTTAAAGAAACCTCTGTTTTAGATTTATTTGCTCCTAAATTTAATTCAAAATCTATTCCTTGTGGATCTCCAACATCATATGGATACCAAATACCAGTAATTGGATCCATCGCTACTAAGTCATTAGTAAAAGAACCACTACCACTTACTGTTATTGGAGTTAAAAATTGTGTAGTATTTACAGGATCAAATGGTGCTTGTATTCTTACTTGATTAATACTAATAGTATCTGCTCCACCAGCAGTTACAGTAATCAAATTTGATAAAACAGTATCAGCACTTATTCTTGAAATAAGATTATCTCTTATATCAGTAATTCCTCCTGAATATGCTGGTGTTGGGACAACTGTTCCTGTATATGGTGGTGTTGTATAAGTTATAGTTCTTCCTGCAAAAGAGAATGAATATGTTGTATTCCATTGTTCAGTAGTAGTTATTTGAAAATCTCCTCTTGGTAAATCTGTTTTATATAATGGACCATTATTTACAGGAGTTGTATTTAAAGTATTTATTATATTTGAAGGCGTTGTAATAGCCAAATTACTCTCTAATTTTCTCTCTTTTAAAGAAGTTATTGTAAAGTTACCATTAGTATCCATTGCACCTAGTTCTAATTCAAATCCTACATTATTTGGATCAGTATTAAAATTATCTATTGCAGTTTGAAAATCTTGATAAATATTAGCCATACTTCCACTAACAGTATTTCCTACATTAAAAGGTATTGTTACAGTTTTTCCACTACCAGCATCAATAGTATATTGATAACTTGTATTATCTACTAAAGTATTTAAACTTACTGTTGGTGTTACAATTATCTTTGGATCAAACTCTATATCATAGTTTTTATCATTTGTTTCAATAACTAAATATTTATCATTTAAAACTTTTGCTGTTATATAATCACCCAATTGAACACCTGTTGTCGTTGTACTATTATTTATAGCTTGAGCTATTTGTTCTATTGTAGAACCTGCTGGAATTGTTATAGGCATTGCATTTGGTGGTGTATTTCCATCATTTGGTACTGGAATAATTTGCTCTAAATCTTTATCATATATATCAATAGTAAAAGTAAAGGCATTTCCAGGGACTCCAGCACTTCCATATAAATCCTGTGTTGTATATACACTTTGTTGTTTTCCACTAAGCAATTGAGAAAGAGCATCTCTTGCATTTTCAAGAGCTGCTTTTCCTGAACCTTCAATAGCTAATGCTGTTGATTGGAATGTTCCTCTTACTGTTGTTTTTGTACCACCTAATATCTCACTAACAGAAGTTATTTTGAACTCTTGTCCTGGAATTAAACTCTCAATTTGTATAACACCTTGAAGCATATCTGATATTTTTGTTGATTCATCATATTGTGCATTTATATCCAAAATATCTGATGTAGGATCTGTAGTATTTTTAGCCATATATGCTACAAGTCCACCATTTCCAGAATTTGATATTTTATCTGCTAAAGCTTTATATGTCTCTATTTTACCTGCAACTTTATCATAATAAGATATTGCAGTTTCTTGATCCAAACTAGGTAATGAATCTATAGTAGCAGGATCTACTAAATTGTGAAGAGTTCTCTCATCAGTACCTAAAGAATTCCAAATTTCTTGTCTATATGTTTCTGTTGTTTTTGTTAATACAAAAGGTTGATTATATACATTTCCATCTATAGTAACCTCTATAGAATCACCTTGTTTTCCTATAAGAGATGTTGGAGGAAGTCCTGTCCTAAAGTTTACTTGTGATATTTGTGAAGATGATCCTTTTGATAATGCTTCTGGATCTTCTTGATATTTTTGAAGCCATTTATTATAATTTTCCTGTGCTAAAGAAATATCTTTTAGTTTTGAAGCTTTTGATTTTTGCCCTGCTCCATTAAATACTGCAACAGCATCTGATTTTGCCGTTTCACTAAAATTTGTAGATTTTGCTGCAATAGTTTCTATATAATCTTTATGTCTTATAATAGTACTTCCTATATTTTTTATATAATCATCTGTAAATCTTGAGATATTGTGGTTTGTACTTTTTACATCATTTTTTGAGTCTATCTTACTCATAGCCCAACCTTGAACTTCATAGCCATCTGCTGTTTGAAGTGTTCCACTCTCTCCCATACGAAGATTTCCTGCTCTTGTATAAAAAGTTTCTGCTGTTCCTAGAGTATTTTTATTTTTAACTTTAAAAAATCCATCACCTTGCAGCATAACATCATAAGCAGCTCCTGTAATCTTCATAGAACCTTGTTCAAAAAGTTTCTCTGCATCTTGTACAAAAGAACCTTTACCAATACTATTTTGGTAAACTTGATCTGCAAAAGAAACTCTTCCTGATTTATATCCAACAGTATTAACATTTGCAATATTGTTTGATTCATTATCTAAAGCTGTTTGATGAGAAGCTAATCCTGATATTCCAGTCCATAATGCACCTATCATAATCTATCCTTTTAGTTTTTTATATATTTATAATCATTGCAAAATTGATTGGATGATAAAGCAAATTATATTTTATTAACAAGCAAATTTATTTTATTAATATACTTAGAAAAATAGGGTAAAAAATGGAAGTTTGGGAGAGATTAAACAACATTTTAAAAGAGCAAAAGCTTACAAAAAGAGAATTTTCACAAAAATTAAGAGATATAGAACCAAAGCTAAAGTCAACTGGTGAAATACCATCTGAAAATACAATTTACAGCTACTTATCTGGAAGAATAACTATTCCTATTGAACTAATACCTTATATAGCTGAAACATTAAATATTTCAGAACAAGAACTTTTTGATACTTCAAGTTATTCAAAAAAAAGATATATAAACTATCTTATAAAAAATATTCAAAAAACAGATTTTGAATATATCAAAAATTTGATTGATAAACCAAATACAGATATAAATATTCATTTGAAAGAGTTAAAAGATCTTTTAAACTATGCTCCAAATAGTTTTATAAAAAAGCTAATAGAAAGACTTAAAGAGTATAAAAAACTAGATAATTTAGATTTCTAGTACATAAAGAATTTTAATTTCTAATAGTGATTCTTTTATACTGATATAAAATTCCATCATCAAAAGCTACCCATTTTGCAGAAGGAAGATTTGCTTTTTTTAAAACTTTATTTGTCCAAGTATTACAAGTATGAAAAATACTATAACTTCCAATAGCTTCATAAAAAGAGTCATTTTCTCCATATTGTGAAGTTGTTTTTATATTTATTGGTTTATTATTTTCATATTGTAATGAGGCAATTATACTTTGAACTATTGATAAGTATTGTTCTCTTGAAATATTTATAGGATAAGTTAAATCATCTTTAATTATATCTTTATAATAAGTAATATGTAATGCTGCATTTCCAAGTCCTGTACCAGCAATAAGTGCTGTTGAAACTTTTAGTTCAGACCAAGTTGGTGTATCCAAATAAAAGCCTTTATCTCCCCAACCAATAGATATATATTCAAAATCTTTATTCTTACTTTTTGTATCTTCAAAAGGAAAAAATTCATTCCATTTAATTATATTGTTTTCTAGAGGTAATACTATATCTGTGTGCACACCGTTTGATTTTATGTAAATCATATAATCATTGCTAGTTAATTCATAATTTTGACTAATTCTTGATAAAAAGTATTCAGCTAAAATATAAAAAAATAAGAATAAAAATACTCCGAATAAGATATAAAATAGACTTTTTATTATTTTCTTCAATATAATCCAACTTTCTAATAACTTTTTTTATAATTTTATATTTTATTTATAAAAGTATGGTTAAAATTCGAAAATATTGAGAATAGTTAAATCTAAAACAATCTTATATCAAAAAACAACAATTAAAAGAATTATTTTATTAAAGAGGGGAAAATGAAAAGACTTTTTATTATAAGACATACAAAAAAAGATAGAGAAAGTTCAAATGAGTATGACTATGATATAGAACTTACAGAAGAGGGAAAACAAAAAGCTAAAGACATGGCAAAAGAACTAGCAAAATCTAATCCAAATATAGATTTAATAGTTTCAAGTCCAGCTATAAGGACTAGACAAACAGCTGAGATCTTTGCAAAAGAATTAAATTATGATAAAACTATTATGTTAAATGAGGTTTTATATATGGCATTTGTAAATGAGATGATTGAAACGATAACTTATACTTACGATACAGTAGATAGTATGATTTTAGTAGGACATAATCCATCTTTAACAGCCCTAGCTATAACTTTAGTAGGACTTAAAGAGAAGTTTGAGGAAGGTGCAATAATGCAAATAGATTTTGATTGCAATAGTTGGATAGATATAGATAAAACTAATGCAACAATGGTAAGCTATAAAAAATAGCTTACTTTATATTTTTATCCATTAAAGCTGTTGTTGCTAAATTTGTTAGCTCCATTAAAGTCTTTGAATCAAGTTGTCTATCTCCAATAACAAAAGAAAAGATCTCAATAAAATTATCTTTCCCCCAATTTCTTAATTCTTTTACACTTAAGAATTCATTTGTAGATAAAACTTCACCCTTTTTATTTTTAATAGTTACTTTTGCACTATCATTGTTTTCAAAGTTACCTTTTATACCATCATTATTTTTTATTTGATAAGTAATAACAGCATCTAAAATTTTACCAGTTACTAAACTTCCATCATCAACAACTTTTTTTGGGAAACCACTATCTTTTAAAAATTCATCCCATTTATCTGCAAATAGATTTGTAGATATTAAAAGCAATACTAAAATTAAAAACTTTTTCATACTATTTTCCTAAACAAAATTCACCAAACATTACATCTAACATCTCATCATTTTCATAAGGACGAGTTATAGAAGAAATCTCATATAATGCTTCTGTTATATAGTGAGCAAAAAACTCTAACTCTCCGCTATAAAGTGGATTCTTTGCTAAATTTATATTTCCTAAACAATTTTCTACACTTATAATTTGTCTTTTTGAAACTAAAGTTAATTCATCTTCTTGTGTATTTTCATCTAAGATTTTTTCAACTTTTTTTATAAGTAAATTAATATTGTCTTTTGTTGAAATCTCTATAAAATCACCTAATATATTTTTATCAAAATAATTATCTAAATCTGATTTATTTAAAACTTTTATAATATTTTTATCACTATTTTCATCTAAAAGATTTAATATTTTTTCATCTTCATTATCAATAATTTTACTATTATCAAATAAAGCAACTACAATATCAGCTTCATCTACTGCTTGAATAGATTTTTCTATTCCAATTTGTTCTATTATATCACTTGTATCTTCTCTAATACCAGCTGTATCAACTATTTTTATAATATGAGTTCCTATTTTGACACTTTCTTCAATAGTATCTCTTGTAGTTCCTGCAATATCACTAATTATTGCTCTATCATAGTTTAAAAGTTTATTTAAAAGGCTTGATTTACCAACATTTGGTTTTCCAATAATAGCAACTTTAAATCCAGTAATCATACCTTCTCTTCTACGACTAGCTTCCAAAGTATTTGTTAACTTAGAAGTAATATGTTCTATCTTTTGTTCTATTTTTTCAAAGATATCTGTAGGTAAATCCTCTTCTGCATAATCTATGCTAACTTCAGTATAAGCTAACATAAAGAGTAAATCTTCTCTTATATCTTCAACAAAATCTTTTAATTCACCCTTTAACTGTCTAGCTAAAAGTTTTACAGCATCACTACTTTTTGCTTCAATTATTTTAGATATAGCTTCAGCTTTACTCAAATCAATTTTATTATTTAAAAAGGCCCTTTTAGAAAATTCTCCAGCATTTGCCATTCTAGCACCAAAGTCTAAAACAGTGTCAATAACTAAATTTGCAATAGCAACTCCACCATGACATTGAAACTCAACAATATCTTCTCCTGTAAATGAAAAAGGTGCTTTAAAATATAAAATTAGAGCTTCATCTATTAGTTCGTTATTTGAATCATATAAATAGGATAGCGTTGCAAAACGAGGAGTTAAACTCTCTCTTTTTGAAATTTTTAAAGCTATTTCAAGAGCTTTTTCTCCTGAAACTCGCACTATTGAAATAGAACCAATTCCAGAAGCAGTAGCAATAGCTACAATAGTATCGTCAAAAGTAAAATTACTCATCTTTTTGTTTGTACTCATTCACAAGTACATATTTTTCACCTTTTATATTTGTCTTAACGGCAACATATTTATTAGGGAATTCTTCTCTTAATCTTTTTAGTGCAATATGTACTAAAATACCATCTAAAGGTTTTGTTTTAAAACTACCTTTATCTTTTATCAACTCAATCACAGGATTTAGATATATACCTATAGCTTCTTCTTGGTTTTTAAGAAATTCTGCAACTTCAAGTCTTAACATAAGTCCATATTTATCATTTATCCAATTAAATAAAATATATGATAAAGCCTTATATCTATATCCTTCTTTTCCTATTAATAAAGCAGAATCTTCACCTAAAAATTCTATGTATAAAGTTTCATCATCATAGAAAGATACTTTTATATCATCTAATTTAAAGCAAGTTCTATCAAATAAAAGATTTAACCCCTCTTTTACTTCTTTTAAAATATCTTCTCTAGATTTTTTTATAATAATCTTTGATATTTCATTTGAATTATTATCACAATAGAAATTATCAAAAATTTTCTCTTTTGATTCAACTTTTGGAACTTTTGAGATAATTTCTTCAGTTTTTACATCTTTTTCTTCTTCAAATATACTTTGATTAGAGTTCTCTATTCTTGAACTTACATCTTCAATTTTTATATTTTTATTTTTATAAGATTTTGTACCAAAACCATCTTGTTCTTTTTGTGTTTTACAATAAGCACAAATAATAGCTTTTTTCTTTCCAAAACCTAAAAATCCACTACTTGGTTGTTGAATTACTTCAATTACAAGTTCTGTAATTGAGCAATTAAACTCTAAAGTCGCTAATTCATAAACTTTTTCTAAACTTTCAGCTTCAAACTTTTTCATAAACTTTTCCTACTTAGTTAGCTTTTGCGACTCTTTTTCTCTCAAATATTCTATTCATAGTATATTGTTGAGCAATAGTAAATAAGTTATTTACAAACCAGTATAAAGTTAATCCTGCTGGGAACCATATAAAGAAGAATGTGAAAATAATCGGTAACATTTGGAATATTTTCTTTTGCAACTCATCTTGTACTGCTGTTGGTGTAATTTTTTGTTGGATAAACATTGTAAGACCCATCAAAATTGGTAAAACAAAGTATGGATCCATCTCAGCTAAATCATGTATCCATAAAATCCACTCTGCACCTTTTAACTCAATAGCATTAATTAAAACTCTATATATCGCAAAGAATACTGGAATTTGTAAAAGTAATGGTAAACAACCACCCATTGGATTAGCACCATGTTTTTTATAAAGTTCCATCATATGCATAGATTGTTTTTGTTTATCATCTTTGTATTTTTGTTGAATTTCTTTCATTTTTGGTGCTAATTCTTTAAGTTTTTGCATAGACACCATACCTTTATATGATAAAGGATATAAAACAAGTTTAACTAAAATTGTTAAGATAACGATTGTCCAACCCCAATTTCCAACATAACTTTGTATAAATTGAAGAAGAGTAAACATTGGTTTTGCAATAAATGTAAACCAACCATAATCAATTACATCAATCAATTCTTTATTTAAAGCTTCTAAATCTTTATAATTTTTTGGTCCCATAAATCCACTAAAATTTATACCACTATTTGCATGAATAAATGCTTGAGGATTATTGTTCTCATCTGGCATAAGTGTAATAGCTAAAGATTTTTGGAAGTTATAAATAACTGTTGCATAATATCTATCAAAGTTTGATATGAACTTAAGTCCAATTAAATCTTTATTATTTTTTAAACCTTTGTCTTCTGTTACTTCTAAAACATCATCACTTAATTTTGCCATAAATCCATGTACTGCATACATATCTGCAATTACATCTGGTCTAAAGCCATTTGTGATAAAAAACTGTTCATTATTTGTAGAACTCACTTCTAAATCATAGTGCCCATCTGGATAGAAAATAAACTTTTTAGTTAAAACTGTATTACTTAAAGTTTGTGTTAAAGTTAATTCTTGTTTTTGTGATGTTGCATCAAGATTTGATGAACTTGCTATCATATCTACTTTAAAAGCTTCATTATTTACATTTCTATTACTAAATCTAACTTCTAATGGTTTTAATTGATTAGATTTAAAAAGCTTTATTTGATTTCCATGGTCATCTTTATACTTTTCTTCCATTAAAGTTACTTGTGCAACTCTTCCTAAATTATCTATTTCAATAATATTTTTTGCTGTTTTTATCGTAGTGATGATATTTTTACTTGTTTGATCTTCAACTACTGGAGCATTTGCACTATTTACTTGATTTGTTTCAATATTTGTGCTAACTACTTCGGGGGCTGCATTTTGTTCTTTTTCTTGCTCAATTTTAGCTTGAGCCATACGCTCTTCTTTTTGTGGTTTTAAAACCAAAAACTCATATGCTATAAAAAATACAAAAACTAATACTGTCATTAAAATCAGTCGCTTTTGCATACCATTACCTTGATTATAATTACTCATTCTATTTATTCCACTCCCTGTTTTTTACTACTAAATACTTTCCATTATTTAATGGAATATACCAATATATTATTTTTATTTTTTTATAATTGATATTTTTATTTGCTCTCAACTTATTTATAACGGGATAATCAAATCCACCATCAAAAAGTTGGTTGCACTTTAAAATGCGTAATATTGTAAAATAAAATGCCTTAAAAAACCCATTATTGTCAAGTTGCCATAATGCATATTGTGAACAAGTTGGATAATATCTACACGAACCAAAAGATATTACAGATAAATATTTTTGATAAAATCTTATTAAGTACTTAAAAAAAGTTCTCATTTAAGCAATTCTAATCTTCTTATAGCAAAATCAAAATCTTTTTTTAGTTCTAAAAAACTTCTATTTTTTATTGATGCTTTTGCAACGAAGATATAATTACCATTTTTTATTTTATTATCAAAAGTCAAAAGTATAGCTCGCATTCTTCTTCTTGCAAGGTTTCGCTCAACAGCATTTCCTATTTTTTTTGAAGCAACAAAAGCTATTTTTATTGTAGGTTGTAAATCAAAAAAAGCGACAAAGCTAGCAGTATGCCAACTTTTGCCGCTCTTATATAGTTTTGAAAAATCTTTTTGAGTATTTAATCTATACTCTTTGCTTAAACAGCTAATCTTTTTCTACCTTTAGCTCTTCTAGCATTAATTACTCTTCTACCATTTTTAGTAGCCATTCTTACTCTGAACCCGTGAGTTCTTTTTCTAGGAGTATTATGTGGTTGATATGTTCTTTTCATCTTAGTCTTTCCTCAAAATTGCGAAATAAGTTGTGGATTATAGGTAAATTTTACTTAAATTATCTTTAGATTTAAGATATTTTTACAACAACTTCATCATCTTTTATATCAAACTCTACTTTACTTCCTTCAGAAATATTATCTTCTAAAATTAAATCTGCAAGTTTATCTTCAACAATTTCATAAATTGCTCTTTTTAATGGTCTTGCTCCATAAACTGGATCAAAGCCTATTTTAGCAATATATTCTTTTGCTTTTGGTGTTAAAGATATAGTTATATCTTTCTCTTTAACTTTCTCTTTTATATTATTAAATAATATATCAACAATATTTGTAATAGCATTTAAATTTAATTGTTCAAAAATTACAATATCATCAAGTCGATTTAGAAATTCTGGTCTAAAATATGCTTTTAATTCATCTAAAACTGCTTTTCTTCTCTCTTCTTTATCACTAATTTCTATAATTCTTGCACTTCCAATGTTTGAAGTTAAGATAATAATTGTATTTTTAAAATCAACTGTTACACCTTTATTATCTGTTAATCTTCCATCATCAAGTACTTGTAAAAGTATATTAAATACATCTGGATGTGCTTTTTCAACCTCATCAAATAAAATTACACTATATGGTTTTCTTCTCACTGCTTCTGTTAATTGCCCACCTTCTTCATATCCAATGTAACCTGGAGCTGCTCCAACAAGTCTTGAAACTGCATGTTTTTCCATATATTCACTCATATCAAATCTTATAAGAGATTTGGGATCATCAAATAAAAACTTAGCTAAAGTTTTTGCACTTTCAGTTTTACCAACTCCGGTTGGTCCTAAAAATAAAAAACTCCCAATTGGCCTTGAAGTTTCACTAAGCCCTGCCTTATTTCTTTTAATTGCTCTGCTAATTGCTTTGATAGCTTCATCTTGTCCAATAACATCTTGTTTTAAAACTTCTTCAACTTTTAAAACTTTCTGTTTTTCACTATCCATCATTTTATTTACTGGAATTCCTGTCCATCTTGAAACTATACTTGCAATTGATTCTTCATCAACACTATTTCTCAAAAGTGTTCCTTCTTTTTGCATTCTATCCCATTTTTCAGCATTTTCTTTAATTTTTGTTTCCAATGCTGGGATTTCTCCATACTCTATTTTTGCTGCTTCTTCAAATTTTGATTCACGTTTAGCTATATTTGCTTTTGTTTTTAACTCTTCAATTTTTGCTTTTAGTTCACTTGTAGCATTAAATGTATGTTTTTCATTTTCAAATCTAGCTTCAAGACTTTGTTTTTCTTCATTTTTATTAGCTAACTCTTTTTCTATTTCAACAACTCTTTCTTCATTTTTCTTATTTTTTTCCATTTTAAGAGCTTCTTTTTCAACATTTAAAGTTTGAATCTCTCTTTTAATTATTGAAAGGGCTGTTGGTTCACTCTCTATTTGCATTTTAAGTTCTGCTGCTGCTTCATCAATCAAATCTATTGCTTTATCAGGTAAAAATCTATCAGTTATATATCTATTTGATAGTTTTGCAGCTGCAACTAATGCACTATCATTTATAATAACATTGTGGTGCGCTTCAAGTCTTTCTTTTATACCTCTTAAAATTTGTAAAGCTTCATTTACTGTTGGTTCATCAACTTTAACTGGTTGAAATCTTCTTTGCATTGCAGCATCTTTTTCAAAATATTTTCTATACTCTTTTAAAGTCGTTGCACCAATAGTATGAAGTTCACCACGAGCCAAACTTGGTTTTAAAATATTTGCAGCATCCATACTTCCTTCACTTGCACCTGCTCCAATGATTGTATGAATTTCATCAATGAAAAGTATTATATTTCCAGCTTTTTTTACCTCATCAATAACTGATTTTAATCTATCTTCAAATTCACCTCGATATTTTGCTCCAGCAATTAAAGCACTCATATCAAGAGCTATTACTCTTTTATTTAGTAAACTTGTAGGAACATCTTTATTTACTATTTTTTGAGCAAGTCCTTCAGCAATTGCAGTTTTTCCAGTTCCTGGTTCTCCCAAAAGTATTGGATTGTTTTTTGTTTTTCTTATCAAAATTTGCATCATTCTAGTAATTTGTTCATCTCTTCCAATAACTGGGTCAAGTTCACCATCAATAGCTTTTTTATTTAAGTCAATTCCATATTTACTTAAAGCTTCTAAATTATCATCTCCACTTTGGCTATCTATTTGTTTTCCAGCACGCATAGATTCAAGTTCTTTTTTTGCCTCTTTTAAGTCTATATATTTACCTAAAATATCTTTTAAAATTTTATTATCAAAGTTTGCAATTAACCAAGTATCAATTGCTATAAATTTATCTCCATTACTTGCCATTTGTCCTTGAGCTTTTTGGAAACTTTCATAAAGTTCTCTTGAAAGTTTTATATTCTCTTTTGTTACACTACTAACAGTTGGTAGTTTTTCAGCATTTGATTTTGCTTCAAGTTCAATCGCTGTCTTATTAACATTCATTTTATTTAATAATTGATTTAATACTGAATTTGTATTTGTTAGTAAAGCCCAAAGTAGATGTACTACTTGTACTTCTTGATTTTTATTATGTAAAGCTAAAGCAACACTTGAATCTATTGTTTCAGCTAGTTGATTTGTCATTTTTTCAAATATATTCTCATTCATTTAGCACTCCTTATATTTAACTGCTAATAAAATTATATTACTTTAGTCTATCTTTGTCAAGTTTTAGGCCTATAATTTTAAAGATTTTTAAATTATATAACTTTTGATATAAATGTTATAATAAAAATATTTAAAAAGGGTATATTATGTTGTGTGGGATAGATGAAGCTGGAAGAGGTCCACTTGCAGGTCCTTTAGTAGTCGCTGGAGTTATACTAAAAGAAGAAATTATTGGATTAGATGATTCTAAAGTTTTAAGTGAAAAAAAAAGAGAAAAACTTTTTGATGAAATTTTAGAAAAATCAAAATATCATATAGTATTTAAAAGTGCAAATGAAATAGATGAGTTTGGTATAAGTTTTTGTTTAAAAAATTCTATTTTAGAAATAATGGAAAATTTAAAAGAATTTACAAACTCTTTTTTAATGGATGGAAATACAAATTTTGGGATACAAAACTTAGCAAAAGAGATAAAAGCAGATGCAAAATATCCTAGCGTTAGTGCAGCTTCAATCTTAGCTAAAGTTAGCCGTGATAGATTTATGGATAGTATATCATCATCTTATCCAAACTATAATTTTTCAAAACATAAAGGATATGGAACAAAATCACATATAGAAGCTATAAAAAGGTTTGGAAGAAGTGATATTCATAGATTTAGTTTTAAGCTCAAATCTTTAGGTGAAGTTGAAGTAGGAATTCAAAAGACTTTATTTTAAATATTAATTTATATCTTATAGTTGTATATTACTTCTACCAAAAGAGTAGCTGATGTACAAAGCAAAAGGATATATGTAAATATTCTAAATGTTTTTTGATTAAACCACTTAAAAATAATTTGTCCTATAAATAAACCAATAAATACAATAGGTATAGCATAAAAACTATATTGCCAAATAATTTTATTCGTTCCTATAAATATTATTTGACTTATTAAACTAATAAAATATATAAAAAGGTAAAAAGCCAATATAGTTGCTCTTAAACTCTCTTTTTTTGTATTAATTCCTGTAAAATATAGTAATAATGGTGGTCCTGGCATACCAATACTTGAAGTTAAGCTCCCTGAAATCCCACCTGCTATAAAATCTCTAATTAGAGTTGATTTTATCCTAAAATTTAAAATTAACAATATAGTTAAAAATAAAATAATAAGTCCTATCAAAACTTTCAAAATATTTGTGTCCATAGAAATAAAAAATAAAATACCAAGTGGTACTCCAAATATACTCCCTATTATTAATCTTTTTAATAATATAAAATCTATATCTTGTCTAATTTTTGATATTAAGGCTATAGATATCAATAAAGATAAAATTATATTTATTTGTATAGCCTCATTTGGTAAAAAAATCATAAGTAAAAAAGGAGTTGCCATAATAGAAAAACCAAAACCTGTACTTGTTTGAAGAATAGAAGCTATTAATATAATAGTGATGAAAATAAAGCTAATTTCCAAAAATTCCCTTTTTATATAATTTTAATTTCTTATTTCATACTTTCTATCGTACAATAAACCTTCTTTTTTCATTTTTTCTCTATCCATTGAATTAATCTTTATAGAATTAAATATTTCAGATATATCTTGATTAAATTGATTTTGGATATTTTTTAAAATTTGTTCTTTTGTTTTATCTTTATTTTTAAATATACTACTTTCAGGATTATAGCTGTATGAATACGATAAATGTAAGAAGTGTTCATATGAATTATCAATTAGTTCAAAACTATAAAAACTACAATAAGTTTCAAACAATTTAATAGTTTTTGTATTTTTACCAGAAGTAGTATGATATATATCATCAAATTCATTCCACTCTAATGTCCTACATTTAATTCCATCAATATAATCTACAAAAGCTCTATTGTATCTTTTTCCATAGCGTTTAGTATATTCTATAATATTATTATTTTCATTAATTTCTTTTTCAAAACTATCAAGATTTTCTTTATTGAAATATTTATTAGAATCAAAAAGATATGTTTCTGATGAATGTTTGATATGTACCATCTCTTTCATCTGATCTGGAATATCTCGAATCAAAACAATCCTATCTAAATGATCAATAACTTTTCCAGTAAATGGTATGCTAATATTATTTGGAGCACTTACAGATACAACTTGCCTTTTACTAGAAATCTTTATATTATCAAGCATGTTTGTAGTTGATAAATATCCTTCTTCTTTGACTAAACAACCAATAAATAAAAAGCTTATTAAAATTAATACTACTAAATTTTTCATTTTTTATACCTATTTACTAATTTTATAAATATTATAATAAATTTATTTTACTCATATCGTAAAGCTTCAATAGGATTTAATCTTGCAGCCTTTCTTGCGGGGAAATATCCAAAAACAACTCCTATTAAAGTAGAAAAAATAAATGATATTAAAATAATTTGATGATTTATAATATAAGGTAATTGCATAAAACTTACAACTCCATATCCAATACCAAGTCCTAAAACAATACCAATGATTCCACCCCAAGTTGACAATACTATTGCTTCAACTAAAAATTGCATTAAAACTTCATTTTCCATAGCTCCAATAGCAAGTCTAGTTCCTATTTCTCTTGTTCGTTCAGTTACAGAAACAAGCATAATATTCATAATACCAATTCCACCAACAAGTAAAGAAATAGCAGCAATAGACCCCAACAAATATGTAAGCATAGTTGTAGTTGATGTCATAGTTTCTAAAATATCTTTCATATCTCTAATGTGAAAATTATCTGGTTCACCAACTTTTATTGCTCTACGCTCTTGCATCAAAGCTATAATATCCGTTTTTGCATCTTCAATATATTGTTCTTGTGTTATAGAAATTATTACAGATGATACATCTTTTTTACCTAATATTTTTCTTTGAAACATACTTACAGGAACAACCACTATCTCATCTTGATCATTTCCAAAAGCAGCTGCCCCTTTGGATTGTAAAACTCCTATTACATTACAAGTAATATTTTTTAATCTTATATTTGCTCCTATTGGATTCTCTTCTCCAAAAAGTTGTTTTACAATAGTTGTTCCTATAATGCAAGATGATTTTCCACTAGCAATTTCACTATCATCAAAAGTCCTTCCATCTTGTAAAGCCCAATCTTTTACTATAAAGTAATCATTATCTGTTCCTATAACACTTGAAGCATGACTTTTATTTCCATATACGATATTCATCCTTGATGAACCTTCAGAAGTAGCTGCTTTTATGTTTGCAATTTCACTTTTTATAGCAACAATATCTTCATTTGTAAAAGGTTTTGAACTATTATCTTCTCTTGGAATACCTCTTCTTTCTTGCCCCACTCGCAAAGTTAACATATTACTTCCAAGTTTTGTAATACTATCTCGTACATTTTGAGTTGTTCCATCACCTATCATAACCATAGCTATAACAGAAGCAACACCTATTACTATTCCAAGAATTGTAAGAACAGATCTTAAAATATTTCTTTTTATCTCTTTAATAGCTATTAAAAAAGCATTTACTAACATTATTTAAATCCTTTCTTTAAACTATCTTCAATATGTCCATCTCTAAAATAAATTACCCTATCTGCATAAGCAGCCATATCTTCTTCATGAGTTACCATTATTATAGTAATTTTTGACTCTTGATTTAATTTTTTTAATAAATTCATAATTTCAATACTTTTAATACTATCAAGATTCCCTGTTGGTTCATCTGCTAATAATACCAAAGGATTTGTAACTATTGCTCTTGCTATTGCAACACGTTGTTGCTGTCCACCACTAAGTTCAGCTGGAGTATTTTTTATAACACTTCCAAGCCCTACTTTATTTAAAGCTTCTATAGCTAAAACTTCTCTCTCTTTTGCTGGAACTTTTCTATATATCAAAGGAAGTTCAACATTTTCTAAAGCAGAAGTTCTTCCTAAAAGATTAAATCCTTGAAAAACAAAACCTAAATAATTTCTTCTTAAAAGTGCCATTTGATTTCTATTTAGTTTTTCTACATTTATTCCATTAAACAAATATTCTCCACTTGTTGGTTTATCTAAACATCCAATCATATTCATAGAAGTTGATTTTCCACTTCCACTTGCTCCCATAATAGCAACAAATTCACCTTCATAAATTTTTAAATCAACACCATTTAGGGCATGAGTAATATTTTGTCCACTTCCATAACTTTTAACAATATTTTTAAATTCAATTATTGTTTTTTTATCTTGCATTTTCACTCTTTTGTGAAATAATTACTAGATCACCAATATTTAAATCTTTAGATTCAATAGCTGAAGATTTTCCATCTGTATCCAAAATTTTAACCATAACTCTTTTAGGTTGACCATTCTCTAATATATATATTGAAGCTAAATTTTGTTTACTCAAATCCTTTGTAACAGGACCTGGTCTATTTGGCATATTTGGTCCAGCAAGTTTTACAGGTCCACTACTAGCTTGTTCTTGTGCTCTTGGTTTAAATCGCAATGCACTATTTGGAACTAAAATATTATCTTTACTATCTTTTGTAACAATTTTAGCAGTTGCTGTCATACCTGGTTTTAATACTAAATCTTCATTATTTACTTCAACTACTGTTTCATAAGTTACAACACCATTTGAATCTATAGGATTTAATCTTACTTGTTTTATCTTTCCTAAAAATGTTCTATTTGGATAAGCATCAACAGTAAATGTAACTGGTAAGCCTTTTTTAATATCAGCAACATCAGCTTCATCAATACTTACAATTAAATCCATACTTTTTAAATCTTTTGCTAAAGTAAAAAGTTTTGGAGCAGACATAGTTGCAGCTAAAGTTTGTCCTACCTCAACTTCTCTATTTAAAACAATTCCATCTATAGAAGATTTTACAGAAGCTTTTTCAAGATTTTGTTTATCGGTTTTTACATTTGATTCTGATTGTAGAACTTTTGCTTTTGTTGCTTCAAGAGAAGCTAAAGCTGCTTCATAAGAAAATTTTGAATCATCAAGTTCATTCTTTGATGGATATTTTCCATTTGATTCATTATACATTTTTAAAGTTCTCTCATATAAAATCTTTTTATTTTTTACATTAACTTCACTCTCTTTTAAATTTGCTTTTGCAATTGCTAAAGCTGCTATTGAACTATCAACTTGTGATTGTAATTTTACAGTATCAAGTTTTGCTAAAATCTGTCCAACTGTTACTTCATCATTATAATCAACAAAAATTTCTTTTATTGTTCCAGAAACTTCTATACCTATTTCAACACTATTTGTAGGATTTAAATTTCCTGTAGCACTAACAATAACTGACAAATCTCCTCTTTCAACAGCTTTTGTTACATATTCAATTTTCAATGCTTTATTTGCTGAGTTAAATATGAAGAAATACACCATAATAACAGCTAAAACTATTGCTGTACTTATCCAAATATATAGCTTTTTTGAACTTTTTGTTTTATAGCTATTTAACTCATTTATTAAATTTTCATTACTCATCTTTTATTAACCTTTTATCTTAAAGTATAGTTTTGCATATTGAAGTTTGATATTTATATCATTGATTACCATATCATACTCATTTATCAGTTTTGTATTTTTTAGAATATCCAAATCATATTCAGAAGTCATTCCTGCATCATTTGAAATTTGATTTGCTGATATTAAATCATCATATAATCTAATATTTTCTTCTATTGTTTTAATATGTTTTTCATATGTATCAATTTGATTTAAAGTTTGTTCATAATCAAAAGCTACTTCATTTTTCAAATCATTTACCTGTATTTTTTGTTTTAGATAATCTATTTTTGCTTCTTGTATTTTATTTGACCTATTATAATCAAAAAGTGGCATAGACAAAGTCAAACTTGCAGTTGATTGTGCATCATCTTTATTTGTATTTCTTGCCATTTTGTTAAATTCACTATCACTAGAACTATAACTTGCATTAGAAGTAAGAGAAACTTTTGGAAGATAATTTGTTTTTACTTTTTTATAATTTGTATTCATCATATCAATTTTTGAATCTTCTTGCAATATATCTATATTATTGTTAATAAAATCATCTTTTGATACTACATAAAAATCAATTATTTCTATTTCATCAGATTTCAAATCAGTATATTTAGATAACTCATACTCTTTTTCTTTTAAAGTATTTTCTAAACTAATATTTTCTTTAAATTGATTGTTTTTTGACATAACAGCATTATTTAATTCAATAATATCAGTTTTTCCTGCTTCATACTGTATTTTTTTTATTATCAATTCTATATCTTTATTTTCTAATCTATACTTACTTTGTGCAATTTGTAATTTTAATTTTTTGATATCCAATAAAGTAGTATAAATAGTTTGTAACAATTGTTGATTTTGATTTTGCCAAGATAATAAATCATATTTTAACTTGTCTTTTGCATATTGAATTGTAAGCATTATTCCACCAGATTCAAATACTGATTGTGTAAAACCTATTCTTGCCGTTTTACCATATCTTCCATCATCTGATTTATCTTTATCAAAAGAGTGATTTCTATTTACACTTGAACTTATATCAATAGTTCCTATCCAATCATTTTTTAAAGTTTCATAGCTTGTTTCTATTGATTGTTTTTCAAGTTCCCTTAACTCTTTTTTATCTTTTTGTAGAATCTCTAAATTATTTGTATCTGCAATTGCAATACTACAAATGATTGAGAATAAAAGTACTTTACGCAATTTTTTCATCCTTAAATTTTTATGTGGAATTATATGTTCTAAATTTTAACGGTATTTTAACAAAATTTTAATCCATTCTTGCATCTTGATAATTATCATTAATACAAAATTAAAGTTTTTTGATTATAATTACAAAAATTTTTAGTTTAAGGAAAAAAATTATGATGGAAGATATTGAAACGCTAAAGCATTTAGTTGACTATGGGGTTATTGTTCTACTTGTTATTATGAGTTTTGTTGCTGTTTTCTTTTTTATAGAAAGAGTGTTATTTTATAAAAAAATAAACGTAAAAGATTACAAAAATAAAAAGTCTTTAGATGTAGCTTTAACAAAACATTTAACTATTATTGGAACTATTGCATCAAATGCTCCTTATATTGGACTTCTTGGAACTGTTTTAGCCATTATGCTTACATTTATGACAATGGGGAATGGAGATATTGATGCTGCTAAAATTATGGAAAGTTTAGCTTTAGCACTTAAAGCAACTGCTGTTGGACTTGTTGTTGCTATCATTTCTATGGTTATGTATAATATTCTAGGAAGATCAGCAGAAGTTTTGGAGAGCGATTATGAAGCTACAGAAATATGATTCAATAAATGTAATACCGTTTATTGACGTTTTACTTGTACTTTTAGCAATTGTTTTATTAACTTCAACATTTATTACAAAAGGAATAATACCTGTTGCATTACCAAATTCTAGTAGTTCAGAGCAACTTAAACCAGATAAAGAAATAGTAATAGTTATAAATGAAAATGGTGAATTATTTTTAGAAGAAACTCCTCTTGTATTAGAAGAATTAGAAAAATCTATTTTACAAAAATCAATAGAAACTCCAGTTCATATACATACAGATAAAAATACAAAATTTGAATCATTTGTAAATGTACTTGATATGTTAAAAAAGAATTCTTATTCAAATGTTTCAATAGTAACAAAGAAGTAACTAATGAATAGATACCAAAGTTCATTCCTAATTACAAGTACGATATATGCAATAGTAGGATTTTTTGCTTTCTTTGTTTTTGCGAATGCTTTAATTATCCCAGACAAGGCAGCTGAGGAAATTACAACAATATCTTTATCAACAGTAGAAGTGGCTCAAGTACAACCTGAGCCAACTCCTCCAGAGCCTGAACCAGAGCCAGAGCCTGAACCAATTATTGAAAAACCAACACCAATAAAAAAACCAGAAAAGCCTAAAAAACCAAAAAAAGAACATATACAAGAAAAACCTATTGAAAAAGTTGTAGAAAATGTTGTGGCACCACAACCAACTCAAACAGCTCCAGTAGAAGAAGCTCCTGTAAAAAATGTAAACCCTGCACAAGTACATAATTTAGAAAGTGCTTATTTAGCAAAAGTTAAAGCAAAAGTAGAAAAGAATAAAGTCTACCCAAGAGTTGCAAAAAGATTAAATCAAACGGGAAAAGTTGAAGTTAATTTTGATGTAATGAAAAAAGGTAATGTAAAAAATGTAAAAATAGTTAAAAAATCTAAATTTGATAAATTAGATGAAGCAACATTAGAATTACTAATTAAAATTGCTACATTTGAACCAATTCCAGATGAGTTAAATAGAGAAGTTTGGAATATAACTATTCCTGTAGATTATCAAATTCAATAATATTTTTTAATAATACAAAAGAGTGTAGTTTTAAACTACCCTCTTTTTACTAAATCTTGTACAAATTTAACTGCCAATCTAACTCCCGTTCCACTAGCTCCATACGGATTATATCCCCAAGCTTTTTCAACAAATGCTGGTCCAGCTATATCAAAATGAATCCACTTATCTTTATTTTCTTCATAGATAAAATTATCTAAGAACATTCCAGCAGTTATTGCTCCACCATATCTAGTAGTTGAAATATTACAAACATCTGCTATTTCAGATTTAATACATTTTTTTAAATATCTATTAAAATCTAATTTTGTTGCATATTCACCAGAACTTTGGCAAGACTCTAAAGCTTGTTGTTTTAAACTTTCATTATTTCCCATAATCCCAGTTGTATATTCTCCAAGTCCTACTACACAAGCACCTGTTAATGTAGCAAAATCTAAAATATAATCAATATTTTTTATTTCATCTTGTGCATAACAAAGACAATCTGCAAGTACTAATCTTCCTTCAGCATCTGTATTTCGAACCTCTATCGTTTTACCATTTTTTGCTCTTAAAATATCATCTGGTTTATAAGCATTTCCACCTATCATATTTTCAACTGCACCAATAATAGCATGTACTTCAATAGGAAGTTTTAATTCAGCAATTACTTTTATACTATTTAATACAGCAACAGCCCCTGATTTATCAGCTTTCATTGTAACCATAAAATCACTTGGTTTTAAAGATAATCCACCACTATCATAAGTAAGTCCTTTTCCAACTAAAACTACTTTTTTAAGAGATTTTTTTGGTTTATATTTTAAGTGAATTAAATGTGACTCGTGAATAGAAGCTCTTCCTACGCTATGCATTGCCATCATTTTATTTTTTTCAAGATATTTTTCTCCAAAAACTTCACACTCTAATTCTAAATCTTTTGCTATTTTTTGAGCTTCTTTTACAAATATTTCTGGATAGAAATCTGCTGGAGAAGTATTTACCATATCTCTTGCTACATTCACTGCTTTTGATATAGTTGTTGACTCTTTTAATATAGTATTTAATAAAGGTTTTTTATCTTCAACAATAAAAGATAATTCTTGTTTTTTACTGTCTTTTTCACTTTTATAAGTTTCAAAACTATAACTTCCTAAAATAGCACCTTCAACCAAAGCTTTAAAATTTTCTTCAAGTTCATTAGTTAATACAATTTTTGCATTCTTAAATTTTGTAGTTTTAAATTTTTTAACTGCTGTTGCTATAGCAATAGCTAAAGAATCATAATTATACTCTTCAAAACCAACATAAATTTTTTTACTTTCAACCAAAATAGCAGATATCTCATCTTTTACTTTAAAATCAAGTTGTTCTAAACTCTCTTTATCCTTAATACTAGAAATTTCTTCTAGACTATTTAGAAATACTATCTCTAAATCAAAATCTTTATTTTTACTAAGTTCTAAAATATTAATCTTCATTCATTACCCTTTTTTCAATTTTCTTTGTTGCTTTATTAAAGTAGTATACTATCCCTCCACCAACTATTATAGCTAATGGAATTGCTAAATACCAATGTTGTTTAGCCCAATGAAGTACAACCATTATTTGTTCTCCAAAATACCAAACAGGAAGTATTGTAATTGCTGCCCAACACCAAGCGGATATTAGATTTATAATTGCAAATTTTCTTGCATCATATCTTGTAAGACCAATAGATATTGGAATAATTGTTCTCATTCCATACATATATCTTTGAGTGAATATAATTGGCCATCCATGCTTTTTTAATAATAAATGAGCAAAAGCAAACTTTCTTCTTTGTCCTCTTAATCTTTTTAAAACACCAACTTTATTAAATCTTCCAATGTAAAAATACACTTGATCTCCAGCAAATCCACCAAGTCCAGCTATAAAAATAGCAAAAACAACATTCATAACTCCATCATGGCTTAAAAGACCTGCCATGATAAGCCCCATTTCACCTTCTAGCATACTCCAAACAAAAAGTATTACATATCCATACTGCTTTAATAAATATATAAATTTTTCTTCTAGTCCTTCAACTGGGGCATTGTATAAATTGTATGCAAGAAAAGATAAAAATATTATCAATCCTATTGCAAAAATTTTTCCTGTATATGGTTGAATTTTTCTAAATAGTTCTTTCATCTTAATCCTTAATCAAAGTTTAGTAGGCTTTTTGCTTGTATCATATCTTTATCTCCCCGTCCTGATAAACATACAATTACACTTTTTCCTTTTAATTTATCTTGAGCTTTTTTTAAATATGCAATAGCATGAGATGATTCAAAAGCTGGTATTATTCCCTCTTTTTGACTCAACCATACAAAAGCATCAAGTGCTTCTTTATCTGTTATATTGTCATACGTAACATTATTATTATCTCTATGAAAAGAGTGTTCAGGTCCAATACCTGGATAATCAAGTCCTGCACTAATTGAATGTGCTTCTAAAACTTGTCCATCTTCATCTTGTAATAAATAAGAACATTGTCCATGAAGTATTCCAGGATTTCCTTTTTCTAAAGAACAACCATGCTTATTTGTATCTAGTCCTAATCCTCCAGCTTCAATTCCAATACAATTAACATTTTTATCCTCTAAAAAATGAGAAAATATACCAATAGCATTTGAACCACCACCAATACAGGCAATTACAAAATCAGGTAATTTTTGTTCTTTTTCTAAAATTTGTTTTCTTGCTTCATATCCAATAATTGCTTGAAAATCTCTAACCATCATAGGATAAGGATGTGGACCAGCAACAGTTCCAATTATATAAAAAGTATCTCTTGCATTAGTAACCCAATATCTTATAGCATCGTTCATAGCATCTTTTAGAGTTTTACTTCCACTTTCAACTGATACAACTTTAGCTCCTAGAAGTTTCATTCTAAATACATTCAATTCTTGTCTTTGAACATCTTTTGTACCCATAAAAACTGTACATTCTAAACCTAAAAGTGCAGCAATAGTAGCTGTTGCAACTCCATGTTGCCCTGCACCAGTTTCTGCTATTACTTTTGTTTTCCCCATTCTTTTAGCTAATAAACCTTGAGCAATAACATTATTTACTTTATGAGCACCAGTATGATTTAAATCTTCCCTTTTTAAATATACCTTTGCTCCGAGTTCTTCACTAATATTTTTAGCAAAATATAATGGATTTTCTCTTCCTACATAATCTTTTAATAAAGCATTAACTTCTGCCCAAAAATCTTTATCAAATCTATATTTAAAATAAGAAGTTTCTAGCTCTTTTAAAATTGGCATCAGTGTTTCTGGTACATATTGACCACCAAAAATCCCACCAAATTCTCCTCTTTCATTTGGATCAAATATACTTTTTTTTGGAATATAATCATTCATATAAATTTTCCTTAAATCTCTAAAACTGAATAAACTGGTACAATTTTACTTAATTTATCTTTACCATCTAAAACTGTAAAATTTAATAAAAAGCAACTCTCTACTAAATTAGCATTTAATTTTTTTATCAAACTTGCACTTGCTTTTGCTGTCCCACCACTTACTATTAAATCATCTAATAATAAAACTCTTGCATTTTCTTTATTGTTAAATGCATCTAAATGTATTTCTACTTCATCAAAACCATATTCTAATTCATATTTCTCACAAACAGTTGTACTAGGAAGTTTTCCTTTTTTTCTAACAGGAACAAAACCTATTTTAAGCCTAGTTGCTAAAGCAGCTGCAAAAATGAATCCTCTTGATTCTATTCCTGCTATAAAATCTAAATTATATAATTTATATCTTTCTTCTAAGTGATTCATCAAGAGTTCAAAAGCATCTTTGTTATTTAATAAAGTTGTAATATCTTTAAATATAATTCCTGGTTTTGGAAAATCATTTACATCTCTTATACTATTTAATAAAAAATTTTTATCCAATTCACTTAACACAACATCTTGCCCCAAACTCTATCCTTTGTATAATTATTAAAATTGGTTTATTTTAACCAAATAATTATTATGTTTTTATGATAATTTTTAAGAATAAAGCAAATATAATCCTATATTTCATATAAAGAGTTACTATGAAACTTATTCTTATTCTTATATTTTCATTATATTCTTTTGCAATAGATTTACAAAAAGCAACTATATATGATGAAAGAAAACACAATATTAACAGCTACTACATGAGTGAAAAATTAGATGGAATAAGAGCCTATTGGAGTGGAGAAGAGTTACAAACCAAGAATGGAAATAAAATTTTTGCACCAAAATGGTTTATAAAAGATTTTCCACCTTTTGAATTAGATGGAGAACTTTTTACTAAGCAAAATGATTTTGAAAATATTCAAAGTATAGTTTTAAGCCAAAAAGAACCAATTGAATGGGAAAATATAAGTTATAATATTTTTGAAGTACCAAATCAAAATGGTGATTTTCAAACAAGACTTAACTTTTTAAAAAATTGGCTAGATAAAAATCCAAATAAATTTATTAAAATAATTCCACAAATAAAAGTAAATAATATTGAAGAATTAAATGATTTTCTAAATAAAGTTTTAACGAATGATGGAGAAGGTGTAATATTAAAAAACTATACATTAGATTATTTCACAGGAAAAAGTGATAATGTATTGAAAGTAAAAAAGTTTTTTGATGATGAGGCAGAAGTAATTTCACATAATTTAAATAAAAATGGCTCTTTTAAAAGCTTAAAAGTTAGACTAAAAAATGGTGTTGAGTTCAATTTAGGTAATGGATTTAAAAATAGTGATAGATTAAATCCACCTAAAGTTGGAAGTATTATAACTTTTAAATATTTTGATTTAACAAAAAATGGTAAACCAAAGTTCGCTTCTTTTTTAAGAATTAGGCAAGTAGAGTAATTATTCAGCTGTTGCATTATGAATTGATTTTTTAACTCCTTGATAAGCTTCACTTGTTGTATCTTTTGTAGTTTCCCATGCTGTTTTACTATCTTCTTTTACACCTTTCCAAGTAGCACAACCTTGAAGTAAAATTATAAATATAACTAATAACACACTTTTAAACATATCTTATCCTTATATTCTCATGAAATATTTTAACTATATTTATACCAAAATTTCTATCAAATTATATTAAATAAATTTAGGTACAATTTGCCAAAAAGTTAAGGGATTTAAAAAAATTATGAAAGAAAATATACAAACAAAAATATGTCATCAAACACAATTCTCACCATTTGAAGATATTGCTGGAGCTTCACATTTCCCTATATACAATACTGCAACTTTTGATTTAAAAAAACAAAATGGTGAAAAAATTTATGATTACACAAGAAGTGACAATCCTACAAGAGAAACTTTAGAAAATCTTTTCAGCTTTGTCGAAGGTGGAGAAGGAGCTGTTTGTACTCATACAGGAATAGCAAGCGTTTCTCTTTTATTTGAGACTGTTTTAAAAGCAAATTCATCTATATTAGTTGAAGCTGATTGTTATGGTGGTACGTTTAGACTTTTAAAAGTATTTAAAGAAAAATATAATATTCAAGTAAATTTTGCAGATTTTAATGATACAAATATGGTAGAACATATTTTAAAAACACATAATATTGATTTAGTATTGTGTGAAAGTCCTACAAATCCAGGACTTAAAATTATTGATTTAAAACTTATTGCTTCTTTATCTCACAAATACAATGCTTTATTTGCTGTTGATAATTCACTTGCAACTTTTATAAGTCAAAGACCTTTAGATTTAGGGGCTGATTTTAGTCTATTTTCAACTACAAAATATATCAGTGGTCATGGTGGAGTAATAGCTGGAGCAATAGTCGCTAAGACAAAAGAACTTGCAGAAAAAATTCACTACTACGCAAATGCCTATGGAAGAAGTCAAAATCCATTTGATGTATATTTAATCTCTTTAGGAATTCCAACTTTAAAAATAAGAATGAAAGAACACGAAGCAAACTCTATCCAAATTGCAAAGTTCTTAGAAACTCAAGATTACATAGACAAAGTTACTCATCCAGCATTAGAAAGCCATCCTCAACATGAATTAGCAAAAACTCAAATGAAATATATGACTGGAGTTTTTTGTGCTGATTTTAAAAGTGTAGAATTAGCAGAGAAATTTATAGAGAACAGCAAAATTTTTGGTGAAAAATGTTCATTTGGGAGTGCTGATAGTAGAGTGGAAATACCTGCAAAAATATCTCATGCAAGTTTTTCTAAAGAGGAATTAAAAGCTATTGGAATAAGTGATAGCACAGTTAGATTTTCTATTGGTTTAGAAGAAGTTGAAGATTTAATAGAAGATATAAAACAAGCAGTAAAATAAATGAATAAAACTCAATTTTATCCAATACCATGTGGACAAACTCTTCCTCCCAATAATATTCATGCAGTATCTACAAGTATGCCAAACTTGCAAGATGTAATTGATTATGAAGAGCAAACACCAGAGATTTTGGAAAAAATAACTGTTGCTTATCCGAGATTTATAGTTCATCCATATCTAAAAAAGCTAGCAACATATTTAAAACAAAAGTATAATGTTTCACAAGAATATGAACTTATACTTTTAAGTAGTAAAAAAGCAATTAAAGTTGTAAGTAATAGATATTTTATACACAATAAATTTGATTTCAATGAGCCTTTTGGAGTAATAAAAGTAATCAAAGGAAGACAATATCAAAAAGTTTTAAAATTTATCCAACATGTAGGATACAACCTTTCTTCAAGATTAGCTGAAGATTATTTATATAAAGTAGGAATAATAAATAAACTTCATATTGAGGAACTAGAAGATAAAAATAAAGCAAAAAGAATAATTATTGAAACTTTATCTAGTGCTTACAAACAACCATTAGAAAATATCTGCTTAAATCCATCTGGAATGAATGCTATGTATTGTACTTTAAAAGGTATAAAAAATATTCAGGCAAAAAATGGAAGAACTATTTTAGTACAATTTGGTTGGTTATATTTAGATACAACAAATATAGTAGATCACTATTTTGAAGAGAGTAAAGTTTTTCATGATGTTACAAATCTTGATAAATTTGAAGAGTTTCTAAAAAAAGATGGACTAAAAGTTTCAGCTATAGTTACAGAAATACCTACAAATCCACTTTTACAAACTGTGGATTTAGAAAGACTCAAAAATCTTTGTAATTATTATAATATACCAATAATTATAGACTCTACTTTTGCAACTCCTTATAATTTAGATTTAAACTCATTTGCAGATATCTATATAGAATCTTTGACAAAATTTGCATGTGGAAATGCTGATGTTTTAATGGGTGCAATTATTTTAAATAAAGCTTCAAAAATTTCTCATATTTCAAATGAATTTTTTAAATATGCAGATGAACCATATATAAAAGATGTGCAAAGGATGGCTTTAGAAATAAAAGATTATAAAACAAGAGTGAAAAAAATAAGCCAGAATACTTTAAAACTAGCTTCTTATTTAGAAAATGCTCCTTTTATAAAAGAAGTTTTTTACTGTTTAAGCCCAAAATATAAAGAAAATTATAAAAAATTAATGATTGATGAAGATAGCTTATGTGGGATAATATCTGTAACATTTAAAAAAGATTTTCAAAAGGTTTACGATATATTAAACTTTGCCAAAGGTCCAAGTTTAGGAACAGAATTTACACTTCTTATGCCTTATACATATCTTGCTCATTATGATTTAATCACAAGCCAAAGTGGAAGAGAGTTTTTAGAAAAAATTAAACTTCCAATAGAACTTTTGAGAATCTCAGTAGGAATAGAAGAGATAGAAGAGATAATTAATGAGTTTGAGAAAATAAACAATATTTAATTTTATTTTTTATACAAATAAGAATTTATGTAAGGTAAAAAATTAGAAATGAATTTAGAAACTGAAAGATTATATATTAGAAAGTTTAAATCAACAGATTGGGAAGATGTATATGAATATACTTCAAATCCTGAAGTAATGTATTATTTACCAGAAGAAACATTTACACAAGAAGATGCAAAAAAATTTATGCAAGACAATGAAGATAAAAAAGCTGAAAAAGTAGCTATTTTATTGAAAAATTCAAATAAATTAATTGGACACATTGTATTTTTTCCTTATTTTGGAGATCATACATATGAAATTGGTTGGGTATTTAATCCAAAATATTATAATCAAGGTTATGCTACTGAAGCAGCAAAAGCTATTTTAGATTATGGATTTAAAATTTATAAATTACATCGTATTATTGCTACTTGTCAACCTGAAAATAAAGCTTCTTGGTATATTATGGAAAAATTAAATATGAGAAGAGAAGGATTTTTCAAAAAGTGTATTCCAACAAAATTTGGCTGGTGGGACGAATACTATTATTCTATATTAGCAGAAGAATATATCTAAAAGCATAAATTATATATATGTTAATGAAATATTCTAAAAAGCCATATAACTCCCACCAATATAAAAGCTATTAAATTTTTTACTATTGTAGCTTTTTTTGAGTTAGAGACAAAATTTAAAGTCTTGCTTTTCTTTTTTTAATAGAATATCTATTGATATAACATAAGAAGCAAAAAGTCCTGAAGTTATAATTAATGTAATAAAAAAAACATTTTAACTATCTTCAAAGATTTGTAAAAGTTTTTTTAGTAAACTCTTCATCAAGTGAAGATATTAGTTCAATAGAATAAATATTTACCATTAATCTCTTATTAGCAAATACATCATAGAATATTATTTTTTAAAAGGATTATTTATGATAAAAAGAACAGATAAAAATAATATAGAAAATATTTCAAATCTAATTTATGATGCAATTCACAATGTAGCAAATACATTAACTGGTGAAAATGAAGATAAAAAAATATTAGAAACTTTGGATTATTATGTAAAAATGGATATTTGTCGTCTCAGCTATAATAATATATATTCATATGAAGTAGATAATAATATTGTTGGTATATTACTAGCATATAGTTCAAATGATGTAGATAAATTAGACTTCCCAATGCTTGAACATATAAAATCAAAAGGTATTTTTTTAGATTCATTTGAAAAAGAGTGTTTTGAAGATGAATTTTATATAGATACAGTTAGTGTAAATCCTAGTTTTCAAGGTCGTGGAATAGCAAAAGAGTTATTTGATTTTGCTACAAAAAAAGCAAAAGAGGAAGGATTTAAAAAGCTCTCACTTTTGGTAGATTTTGAAAATCCAAAAGCAAAAGCCTTATATGAAAAACTAGACTTTCAAGACAATGTTGTATTAAATGTATCTGGTAGCCAATTTTATCATATGATTAAATACATTTAAACAAAAACTCCTGAACTAATAAGCATTAAAAATGCTAAAATAAACATAAAAATGGGAGCAATAATTTCTAAAGTATTTACAAACTTTTTAGAGTTTGAAGATACTTTATGTAAACTTACTCCTAAAAACGATGAAGCAAATATTACAACTGCCATACCCAAACTTATACTTAAGCTAGCTAGAAATACTGCAAAATAAGTTTTTAGCAAAAAAGCATATACAAAAAGTAAAACCGTTCCTGGACAAGGAACTATTCCTGCTGTTAAAACAAATATTAAATCTTGTTTTTTACTTCTTTTTTCTAAATATACAGGTATATTGGTAGTTTTAACAATAAAATTCATATTTTTATTTTGTGGTTTTATATTGAAATTTGTAGTTTTAAAATCTATATTACAAGAAGCACAACCACAAGATTTTTTCGTTAGTTTTCTATATAAAATAAATATTGCTAAAAGCATTATAATACTAGCACTTAAAGCTGTAATATAGATAACTGAATCTGCTATAAATCCACTTAATACTGTTTGAAGTATAAAAATAGATATTACAACTATAACTAAAGCTCCTATGATATGTATAAATGCTGTTAAAAATGAAATGATAAGAGCTTCAAAATATGTACTTTTAGCAGATGAGAAATATGAAAATGCTAAAGATTTCCCATGACCTGGTCCAATAGAATGAACAACTCCATATATAAAAGAAGCAATAATTAAAAAGAATAAAGCAAATTTATCACCATTTTCTATATCTACTAAATATTGTTTTACTTTTGATGTAAACTCATCTAAAAAATCTTTAGGTTTTTCTTCTTCAATGATAGTATCTACTTCTTCATCAATATTATTTTCATCACTATTTTTAGTCCATTTCTCAACTAAATTTTCATTTTCAATATTTGATTTAATAATACCTTGACTAAATTTTTGCTCACTTAATTGTGGAGCATCAATAAGATATGAAACTTCACTTATATTTGTATTCTTTTTAATATTATAAGGAATATCAAATTTTTGGTTTTTATTTTCAAATACTATAAAAAAGAAGCCTTCTTTATCAAATATTCTTATCTTTAAAATATTTTTATCATAAATCTTTTGTTCTACTTCAATATCATATTCAAAACTTAAAATACGATTTTTATAATACATCTTATATTTCTTAACTTCAAAAGGTATTTCATAAGCATCTTCTACTTTATCATAATATATAGTTGTTATAAAATTTCTACTAATTAAATAGTCAATTAGACTATCTTCAATAAGTTTTAACTCTTTATCATCAAAAGTATTATCTAAATTCAAATCATAAATTTTCAATAATTCATCACCAAATTGTTCAGCAAATTCCCATTTTATATTTATTGATTTTATATTTTCATTGTCAGCTTTTATATGTGTAGATATATGTGTTCTTGGAGTAAATGTTGAACATAAAGAGCATCCAAGAAGAATACTCTTTAATATTAAAAATAAAATTATATATCTAATCATTTGTAACTATTTGCTATCTCTTTTGCTGTTTTTATCATACTATCTTTCCAATTCTCACTTAAAGGATCAATAGAAATTACACTTCCACCAATATTTGTAGATATTGTTTTAGCACTTTTTTGTGAAAATTGAGGTGCAACAAAAATTATTTTTATATCATGTTCTTTTGCCTCTTTTATTAATTTCACTAATTCATTTGGTTTTGGCTCTTTACCTTCAATTTCAATAGGAATTTGATTTAGTCCATATTGTTTAGCGAAATATCCCCATGATGGATGAAATACCATAAAAGATTTACCTTTATATGGAGCTAAAATATCTTTTATTTCATTATCTAAAGTATCAAGTTCTTTTATAAATTCTTCATAATTTATTCTATAAAATTCACTATTTTTTTCATCTATTTTTAGCATCGCCTCATATATATTTTTAACTTGAATTTTAACAGAAATTGGATCAAGCCATGTATGTGGATCTAAACCATCTTCATCATGATCATGATGTTCATGGAAAGGATCATCTTCATCGTGATCATGTTCATGATGTGAATGTTCAACCATAGCAATTTTTTCTATTCCAATAGTTGTATCAACAAAAAAAGTATTCTTAGCATTTTGCTTGAATCTATCTATCCATGCCAATTCACTTGGATCACCAACTAAAAAATATGCTTTTGAAATATTCAATGCCTTCATTTGAGATGGTTTTGGTTCAAAATTATGTGGAGAACTACCTGGTTTTACCATAACATTTATATCAAATTTATCTTTTACTATTTTTTCTACAAAATATTTTTGTGGTAAAATATTTACTGTTAACTGTGGTTTATCTGCATACAAAAATGAAGATATTACCATAAATAAAACTAATATTTTTTTCATTTATTTCCTTTTTTTAGAATGCAACTTAGTTGCAGTTTAGAATATTAAGCTTTTTTTTCTTTAATGCAACTTAGTTGTACAATTACTTTAACTATAATTTTGATAAAATTTCCAAATGGATAATTTAACAAACATTTCAGACTTTATAAATATTAAACTAACAACTGCTAGAAAATCGATTTTAGAAATTTTGATAAACTCAAATAGACCTTTATCTTATGAAGATATAAAAGATAAAATCTGTATGGATAAAGCAACTTTCTATAGAAATATTACTATTTTTGAAGAAGAAGGAATTATTGATTCTTTCGAATCAAATGATAAAAAAAGATATTTTGAGATAAAAAATACTCAACACTCACATTTTATTTGTAATGAATGCTTAAAAATAGAGTGTATTCATGAAAAACTAAATCTATCATTAAAAGATTATAAAATTGAAAATATAATATTAAAAGGCAAATGTAAGGAATGCAATAAAAATGGCTAAATTTTTTACTCAAAAACAGTTACAACAAATAGCAAAATTAAAAAGTAGATACGATTTTGTAAAAAACTTTGTTTCTATTGAAACTTTAAGTGGATTAATCCTATTTTTAGTTACAGTACTTGCAGTATATATTGCAAATTCTAGTTATTCAAATACTTATTTTGAATTTTTTTCATCATATCTTTCTATAAGTTTTGCAAATCATAGTTTTTCTATGAGTTTACTTCATTGGGTAAATGATGTTTTAATGGCAATATTTTTCTTAGTTGTAGGAATGGAAATAAAAAAAGATATGCTAGTAGGTGAACTATCAAGCGTTAAACAAGCATCTTTTCCAATAATTGCAGCTATTGGGGGGATGATTGTACCTGCTATTATATATTTAAGCTTAAATAAAGAACATCCAACAGGATTTGGAGTTCCTATGGCAACAGATATTGCTTTTGCATTAGGGATTTTAATGCTATTAGGTAAAAGAGTAAATATATCTTTAAAATTATTCTTAGTTACTCTTGCTGTAGTTGACGATTTAGGAGCTATTGTAGTCGTTGCAATATTTTATACAAGTGAACTTAGCTATATATTCTTTTTATATAGTGCTTTAGTTTATGGAGCTTTAATATTTTTAAATTATATTGGTGTTAGAAAAATATTGCCTTACATAATTTTGGGTATTATTTTATGGTTTTGTATTCATAGTTCTGGAATTCACTCAACTATTGCTGGGGTTTTACTAGCATTTACAATTCCATTAAAAACAAAAAACTTTGATAAAAACTATGAATTTGAAAATTCTCCTTTAGATAAATTATCTTTATCTTTACATAACTTTAGTGCATTTATTATAATGCCTCTTTTTGCTTTTGCAAATGCTGGGGTGATAATAGACTTTTCTAGTGTTTTAACTCATAAATATATTGTTTTAGGAGTTGCTTTAGGACTAATTATAGGGAAACCAATTGGGATATTCACTTTTACATATTTAGCAACAAAACTAAAAATTGCTGTTAAACCTGTAACTGTATCTTGGAGTGAAATTATTGCAGCTGGATGTTTAGGTGGTATTGGATTTACAATGTCAATTTTTATATCTCACTTAGCATTTACTGATGAGAGTATTGTAAGTGCAGTAAAACTTGGAATTTTTGCTAGTTCAATAACAGCAGCAATTATAGGGGTAATACTAATTTTGTTAAACAATAAAGCCAATAAATACAAATGATAATTAAAATTACTAAATTATTAAGATATATAATGTTAGAATATTTTGATAATTTAGTTTTTACTTAGATAAAAGGTATTATAAAGTGGATAAAAATCAAGAAAAAGAGTTCGACCTCTTTTTAAATAATTTTAAAAAACAATCCTCTAAAATTGGATTTAAAAATACAATTCAAAAAGATTATATTTTAAAGACTCTATTTATATCAAAAAAACACCTAACTGCTGAAGATATTTTAAAAGAAATAAAAGAAAAATACAATCTAAATACGGGAATAGTTACTATTTATAATACTATAAAATTTTTTCATAGATTAAATTTTATAACTTTATTAGATATTGGCGATGGAACATTTAGATATGAATTTAACCATAAAAATCATCATGATCATCTTGTATGTACAAATTGTAATCTTATAAAAGAATTTACAGATGACTTTATAGAAGAACAACAACAACTAATAGCAAAAAACAATAGATACAAACTTCAAAACCATATAATGATTCTTTATGGTATTTGTGAAGAATGTCAGAAACTTGATAGCAATTCTTAATTTATAATAAGTTAGATTTAATTTTAAAAACGAAAAAATACATTTCAAGAAAGGATATATTATGATTAAAACAGAAGATATTATAAAAATAGCTAGTTATTTTACAATTATTGCTCATACACCAGGAAGACTTAGAGTAAGAGTAAATCCAAAAATCACAAAAGAGGCTTCAAATATCTCTTTAGGAGATATCGAAAACCTTCCAAATAAGATAAATGGAATAAAAGAGATAAAAGTAAATAAATTAATAGCTTCTGTTACAATCTTATATCATCCTGAAATCTTTAGTCCGAAACTGTGGGAGAATTTGATAGAATCTAAAAATTTAGATGAATTAACAATTCTAATCAACAAACTTGCAAAGGAGGTAATTTAATGGCAATTGATTATAGTATTTTAACAAATAAAAAAGTTGATCCAAACTCAGTTATTCCAGTTCGTGATCAAATTTTACAAATTGCAGTTTATGATGAGTTTGAAGCCTATGAAACTTATTCAAGAATTATTGAGAAATTTGGAAATATTACTCCATTTATAAATATAAAAGAGGCAGAAGCAGTTCATTATAGTGTATTGATACAGCTTATGCAAAAATATAATATTGAAGTACCTATAAATGATTTTTCAACAGCAATAATAAATATTCCAAACACAATAATTGAGTGTTGTGAACTTGGTGTTGCAGGAGAAATTAATAATATTTCAATGTACAACAATCTTTTAAGTTTTGCTGTTGATAGTGATATTATTGATGTTTTATTTAAACTTCAAGCAGCTTCATATAATAATCATCTTCCAGCTTTTAGAAATTGTGTATTTAATCATTATAATAATGGAACAACTTCTGGAATAAATCAAGATGATATTATGCAAAGAATGCAAGAGTACCAAGATATATTAAACAATGTAATGAGTGGAAATATAGATGAAAGTCTTATCTCTTCACTATTTTCAAAATTAAATATGTCAATGATAGGTGGAATGGTAAGTGGTGGTGCAATAATTGCACTATTAAACAATTTTTTAACACAAAATTCAAAAGATGAGGAGTAAAAAATGGCATTACCTTTTATATTAGGATTAGCTCTTGGGGCTACAGCTGTAGTAGCATATAAAAACTCAGACAAGTTAAAAGAAAATAGTAAGAAACTTTTTGAAAAAGCAAAAGATAGTTCAAAAGAACTTCAAGAAAAAGCAATTCTTGTAAAAGAAAAAATCGAAGATAAACTTCATCAAAAAATTGAAAAAAAAGTAGAAAAAGAAGTAGAAAAAGAAGTAGAAAAAGAAGAAGTAAAACCAAAAAGAAAATATACTAGAAAACAAAAGGAAGTTAAATGAAATTTGAAATAGATACAGGAACTCCAAGAAATGTTTTAGGACATGTAATAAGTGGAGCATTAGCTAGTGCTGTTATTAGTGGTGCAATAAATTATAAAAGATACAAAGCTGGAGAATTAAAAAGCTGTGAAGCAATAAAAGATACAACAAAAAGAACTTCACAAGGTGCAATCGCAACTGGAAGTGCAATTGCAACTACAAATTATATTGGTGAAGGAAGTTGGCTAAAAGCTTTAACTTCTGCAAGTATAGGTATTGCTGGAATTTATGCTTTAGAATTAGTAGAAGAAAAACTTGAACAAAAATATTTAACAAACCAAAACATAGAAATAGAAGGAGAATAATATGGCAACAAATCAAAACAATAATCAACAAATTAATGTAAACCCATATGATACAAATATAAATAATAGTAGAATAAACAACAATAATCAAAGTGGATTAAATATAAATCAAAATCCATACTTAAATCAAAATGTTAATCAAACTGCCCAAAATATAAATACTCCAGTTCAACAAAACAATTCAATCTTTAATGGAGATTTTGTAAAAGGTGCTTTAATTGGTGCTGCTTTAACTTATGTATTAACAAATAAAAATGCACAAGAAAATATTTTTAAAGCTTTTGAAAAAGGAAAAGAATTTTTAAGTGCTGGGGTTGAAGAGTTAAAAGAAAGAATTGAAGATGCAAAAGCTTCAATGAATGCGACAAAAGAAGAGTTCTAATGAACAATTTTATTAAAATTCATCAAACAAAATTAAGAGCTAGATATAAATTATCACTTTTAAAAGATAGTTTCATTGATGAAGATATTTTAAAAAACTACTTTTTAAATATTGATTATATAAAAGAAGTAAGAGTAAACAAAAAAGCTTACTCTATTATATTCGAGTTAAAAGAAAATAAATTTTTAGAACTTGAAAATATACTAAAAAACCTAAATACAGATTTACTTTTAAAATCTTGTGATAAAAATCCTTCTAGTATTTGTGTATCTTGTGTAAAGAATGAGGAACCATCAATCAAAGGAACCCTTTTAGCTAGTACAGCTTTGATAGCTGAAAGATTAACTACAAACAATACTTTAAAGGCTGGTATTTCAACAGCGGCAGCTGTACCACTTTTAATTGATGGAACTAAAGAACTTTTCAAAGATGGTTTAACTTCTCATGTCCTTGAAGCAGGAGCAGTTGCAATATCAATATATAGAAAAGATTATTTAGCAGCTAACTCTACAAATGCTATGCTTGAACTTGGAGAGTATATAGAAGAGACAACAGTACATAAAAGTGATGACTTACTAAAAGAACTAGCTCGTCCAAATGTTGAAGAAGCTTGGGTTGAACAAAAAATAGATGGAGTAGTAAGTGAAATTTTAGTAAAAACTGAAGATATAAAAGTTGGTGATATTGTTGTTGTAGGAACTGGAAATACTATTCCAATTGATGGACATATATTAGAAGGAACAGGAACAGTTAATCAAGTTTCAATGACGGGAGAAGCTGAACCAGTTATAAGAAATAGAGGAGATAAAGTTTTATCTGGAACAATTGTAGAAGAAGGACGTTTTAGAATTTGGGCTGAACATGTTGGAGCAAATACTGCAACACAAAGGATTAGACACTATATAGAAAATTCTTTAAATGAAAAATCATCAGTACAATTAAAAGCAAATAAATTAGCGGATAAGCTTGTTCCTGTAACTTTAGGTTTAGCAACAGCTGCATATATTTTTACAAGAGATTTTGAAAGAGTAGCATCTGTACTTCAAGCTGATTATTCTTGTGCTTTAAAACTTGCTACTCCAGTGGCTTTTAAATCTACTATTTCAAAAGCTGGACATAGTGGAATTATGATAAAAGGTGCAAAATCAGTAGAAGCTTTAAGTAGTGCAGATACTTTTGTTTTTGATAAAACAGGAACTTTGACTGCTGGACAACTTGAAGTTATAAGTGTAGATTCTTATGATGATAATTGGACAGATGAAGAACTTTTAAATCTTACAGCTTCAACAGAAGAACACTATTTCCATCCAGTTGCAGAAGCTGTTGTAAAAGCAGCAAAGGAACGTGGTTTTGTACATATGCACCACGAAGAAGTTCAATTTATTGTAGCTCATGGAGTAAAAACTGAAGTTGATGGTAAATCTGTAATTATTGGAAGTCGCCACTTTTTAGAAGATGATGAAAAAATAGACTTTTCAATGCATAAAATAAATATTGAAAACTCTTTAAAGAAAAGTGATACATTATTATACATAGGTTATGATGGAAAACTATTAGGAACTATTGGTCTTTCTGATGAATTAAGAAGTAATGCAAAAGAATCTATCAAAAAATTAAAAGAGCTTGGTGTAAAAAATATAGTTATGTTAACTGGAGATATAGAATCAAAGGCTAAAAAAACTGCAAAAGAATTAGGTATTGAAGATGTAAGAGCAGAACTTCTTCCAACTGATAAAGCTAAGATTGTAAAAGAGTTAATGAATGAAGGCAAAAAAGTTGCATTTATTGGAGATGGAATAAATGATGCTCCTGCATTGATATCTGCTCATGTAGGAATATCTATGTTTAAAGGTGCTGATATAGCAAAAGCAACTGCCGATATTAGTTTACTAAAAGATGATATTTCAGCTGTTGTTGAAGCAAAAGAATATGCAAATAAAACTATGAATTTAATAAATACAAACTTCAATGCAACAGTAGGTATAAATTCTTGTATTCTCGCTGGTGCAACATTTGGATTATTTTCACCAATAGTAACAGCAGTGTTACATAATGGAACAACAATAGGATTACTGTTAAATTCAATTAAAGGTGTAAAACCCAAAAAACAATAATTGTTATTAGTTATATTTAAGGTTTTTTTGATAAAATTCTAAGAATTATTATTAAAGGATTTTATCAAATGCCTATCTTATTACCAATAGCAACAGCTTTAACAGCTATTTTGACAGTTAAAACAGTTAAAAAAAGTATAAAAACTTATGAAAGAAGAAAAAAAAGATATGAAAGAGATAAAATTTGATTTAGAAGTTCAAAAAGAAGTTGCAAAAATAGGAATGACTGCTACTTTAGGTGCAACAGTCGTAACATCAATGTTTATGAAAAACTCTATAGCAAAAAAAACTCATGTTGTTGCAGGGGTTGCCTTTTGTGGATTTGCTTTATGGCATCATATGCTTTATCAACCAAAAAAATCTAATAAAAAATCAGAGAAATTACAAAATATTTTACCAAAAAAACCTATAGCATAACCTAAGTTCTTGTTAATTATTTTTTAGATAGAATCCAAAAATTATTGAAGGAAAAACTAAATGACAAAAAGAGTTCTTGTTAAATTTTCAGGAGAAGCATTAGCTGGTACTGAAGGTTATGGAATAGATACAAAAATATTAGATTATATAGCAAATGAGATAAAAAGTTTAGTTGAATTTGGAATTGAAGTTGCTATTGTTATTGGTGGTGGAAATATAATTCGTGGTGTTACAGCCGCTGCTGATGGCGTTATAAAAAGAACAAGTGCTGATTATATGGGAATGTTAGGAACCGTAATAAATGGTGTTGCAATGCAAGAAGCATTAGAATACAAAGGTTTAAGTGCAAGATTACAAACTGCTATAAAAATGGAAGAAATAGCTGAACCTTTTATTGTAAGAAAAGCCATGAGACACTTTGAAAAAGGAAGAGTTGTAATATTTGGTGCTGGAACAGGAAACCCTTATTTTACAACAGATACAGGAGCAACTTTAAGAGCTACTGAGATAGGTGCTGATTTGCTAATAAAAGCAACAAAAGTTAATGGTGTTTATGATAAAGATCCAATGAAATTTACTGATGCTATAAAATTAAATACTTTAACTTATGATAGAGCTTTAGAAGATCATATCAAGGTTATGGATGACACAGCTATTGCATTAGCAAAAGACAATAAACTTCCAATAGCTGTTACTAATATGAATGAAGAAGGAAATTTACTAAGAATCGTAAAAGGTGATTATAGTAGATGTTCGATTGTTAAATAAGTTTAAAAGGAAAATTGTATGGAAAGATTAGAAGAAAGAATTTCAAGAGCTTTAAAACAAGTAGATAATGATAGATATATTTTAGCTATTGCTGTTGGACAAAGAGCAGATGAGTTAAGTAAGGGTGCAAAACCACTTTTAGAGCAAAATACTCAAAAAATGAAATATACAGATATTGCAATAGAAGAAATAGCAAATGGACTTTTAAAAATAGAAGGTTTAGTAAATAAAAAATAACCATATATTATTTATTAAGTAAAACTACATGAACCAATTTTTTAAAGATGTACAGATTATTAATACTATTGAAGGTGCTATCAATAAATTAAAAAGTCAAATTGATATTTCAGATAAACTTTATGAAATTATTAATTTTATAATTGAAGCACATAAAGGTCAATTTAGAAAGAGTGGTGAACCATATAGTGTTCACCCAATACTTGTTGCATCTATTACTTCAAACTTTTCGAAAGATGAAGATGTTATAGCTACTGCCCTACTTCATGATGTAGTTGAAGATACAGAGTTTTCTTTAGAGTATGTTCAAGAAAAATGGGGTAGTAATGTAGCAAATATGGTAAAGGGGCTTACAAAAGTTTCTGATATTAGAGAAGAAAATTTTGTTACTTCAAAAGACTCAACAAATTCAAAAATAATATCTGCAGCACTTACTTTTAGAAAGATGCTTATTACTTCTATTGATGACCCAAGAGTTTTAATAGTCAAACTATGTGATAGACTTCATAATATGCTAACTCTTGGAGTTTTACCACCACATAAACAAAGAAGAATAGCTGAAGAAACTTTAGTTGTTTATGTTCCAATCGCGAATCGTTTAGGTATTTCAACATTAAAAAATGAATTAGAAGATTTAGCATTTTTTTATATTTATCCAGAAGAATATAAAAAAATTGATGACTTTTTAAAAGAACATCAACAATCTATGCAACTAAGTTTTAATAATTTTATAACTGTTACAAAAAATCTTTTAGAAAAAAATGGCTTTGATATCAATAAGATTAAAATTTATTCAAGAATAAAACATCACTATTCAATATATTTAAAAATGCAAAGAAAAGGTATTACTATAGATGAAGTACTTGATCTCTTTGCCATTAGAATTTTAGTTGAAAATGACATTGACTGTTATAAAGCGTTAGGACATATTCATTTAGAGTTTAAACCTTTAGTTTCAAGATTTAAAGATTATGTAGCAACTCCAAAAGAAAATGGTTATCAAACAATCCATACAACTGTCTTTTATAACTCGAAAATTTATGAAATTCAAATTCGTTCTTTTGAAATGAATAAAGTTGCAGAATATGGAATAGCTGCTCACTGGGTATATAAATCTGGAGAAAAAAATTCTATAAACTTAAATTGGCTTAAATCATTAGAGTTTTCAAATGACAATATTGAAGAATTTTATTCAGATGCAAAAGAGAACCTTTTTAATGATGAAATAATAGTTTATTCTCCAAAAGGAGAAGTTTTTATTCTTCCTATTGGTTCAACTGCCTATGACTATGCTTTTGCTATTCATACAAGCGTAGGAGAAAAAGCTATATCATGTTATATAAATAAGATAAAAAAACCCCTTTTAACAGTTTTAAAAAGTACTGATATAGTATCTATTGAAGTTGGAGAAGAAACAATTGCTAGATGTTCATGGATGGATATGCTAAAAACTCCAAGAGCAAAAAAACAACTAAAACTAATTTGTACACAAAGACAAAAAGAGATAGATAAATTATCAGGAAGAAATATTATAAATACAGTATTCTCAAGATACTATGAAAATATTATTGAAGTTTATCCTATTGAAAACTTATATAAAGTTCCTCAGGTTTTAAGCTATTTTAAGCACTCAAAGTTACTTTTAGAAAAAAAAGTTGCAAAAGATAAAGGTTTAATGGCTAGATTTAAAATATTAACTAGTAAAATAAAAGAATTTAAATTTGACAATCTTTTGATATACTCAAATTTTAGTATACATTCAATATCTTTTGAACACTGCTGTCATCCAAAATTTGGAGATGATATTGTTGCTTTTAGAAATGGTAACGAAGCAATAATTCATCATAAAATGTGTGATAAAGCATATTCAAAGATAAAGTCAAACCATCAAATGTTATTTTGTACTTGGACAAAAAATAGTGTGTTTAAATATAAAATGTTAATTAGTATCCCAAATACAAGAGGACAATTAGCAAAAGTATTTAACTATTTATCTTTAAATGAATTTTACATTTTATATGTATCATTTGGAAGACAAAAACATACTTATAACCAATATTGTGAAATAGAATTTGAAACAAATATATCAAATATTGATGAAGTAAAAAAAATAGTTGAGAAAAATATAAAAGTTATAGAATTATTCTCATCAAAAGATGCATATAATAAATAAAGGTTTAAATAAATATGGAAAATAAAATTATAGAAGCAATAAATGAAATAAAAAGAGGAACAGCTGAAATAATAGATATTGAAGCAATTGAAAAATTAGTAAAACGTTATTTTGAAACTGGTGAAAATTTTTATGTAAAAGCTGGGTTTGATCCAACTGCTCCTGATATCCATGTTGGACATACAGTATTAATACAAAAGTTAGCAACTTTCCAAAAATTTGGAGGAATTGTACAATTTTTAATTGGAGATTTTACAGCAGCTATTGGTGATCCAACAGGAAAAAGTGAAACAAGAAAAGTTTTAAGTAAAGAACAAGTTTTAGAAAATGCTGAAACATATAAGGAACAGGTATTTAAAATATTAGATGCTTCAAAAACTCAAGTTGTATTTAATAGTAAATGGTTAAATGATTTAGGAAGTGGAGGTATTATTACTTTAGCTTCTAACTTAACAGTTGCAAGAATGTTAGAGCGTGATGACTTTTCAAAAAGATATAGTTCAAATACTCCAATAGCAGTTAGTGAATTTTTATACCCTTTACTTCAAGGATATGACTCAATTGCATTAAATAGTGATATTGAAGTTGGTGGAACAGACCAAAAATTCAATCTTTTAATGGGAAGAACTCTACAAAAAGCTTATGATTGTAAAAAACAACAAGCCGTTTTAATGATGCCAATTTTAGAAGGACTTGATGGAGTTCAAAAGATGTCAAAATCTTTAGGTAACTACATTGGAGTTACAGATGAACCTTTTGATATGTTTGGAAAAGTTTTATCTATTTCAGATGAACTTATGTGGAGATATTTTGAGTTAGTGTCTACTAAATCTTTAAAAGAAATTGAAGATATGAAAATTGGTGTAGAAAATGGAACTTTACACCCTAAAAAAGTAAAAGAAAATTTAGCAACAGAGTTAGTTGATAGATTTCATGGAATAGGTGCTGGGGATTTAGCAAAACAAGAATTTGAAAAAGTTTTTGCAAAAAAAGATATCCCAACAGATTTAGAAGAATTTATATTTGAAAATGAAATATGGATTTGTCAAGCATTAGTAGATTCAAATTTAGTAAGTTCAACTTCTCAAGCAAGAAGAGATATAAAATCAAATGCTGTATCAGTAAATCAACAAAAAATAAATGATGATAACCTAAATTTAACTAAAGGCGAGTATATTTTACAAAAAGGTAAAAAGAGTTTCGCTAAGATAATAATAAAATAAAAAGGGCCTTTGTGAAAATAGGAAAATATGAGATAAAGTATCCAATAATTCAAGGTGGAATGGGTGTTGGAATAAGTTGGGATCAACTTGCAGGACATGTAAGTTTAGAAGGTGGTTTAGGAGTAATTTCCGCTGTTGGAACCGGTTATTACAAAAAATTAAGCCCCAATGTACATATTATTACAAGAAAAGATAAACCAAAAGATGTTATAAATTTTTATAGTAAAGACGCACTAAAAGAAATTTTTGCAAATGCAAGAAAAATTTGTGGAAAACTTCCACTTGCTTGTAATATTTTATATGCTATAAACGACTATGGGAGAGTAGTACGTGATGCTTGTGAAGCTGGAGCAAATATTATTATTACTGGGGCTGGTATACCTACAAATATGCCAGAATTTACAAAAGATTTTCCAAATGTAGCATTAGTCCCAATTGTTTCTAGTGCAAGAGCATTAAAACTTATTTGTAAAAAATGGCAAAGATATAATAAAATTCCTGATGCAGTAATAGTTGAAGGTCCATTAAGTGGCGGGCATCAAGGTTTTAAATATGAAGATTGTTTTAAAGAAGAATATCAACTAGAAAATATTGTTCCACCTGTAATAGAAGAAGCAAAAAACTGGGGTAATATTCCAATAATAGCAGCTGGTGGAGTTTGGGATAAAAAAGATATTGATAAATTTTTATCTTTAGGCTGTGTTGGCGTTCAAATGGCTACTAGATTTATAGGAACACATGAATGTGATGCTGATTTAAAATTTAAAGAAGTTTTAGTAAATGCAAAAGAAGAAGATATTGTTTTAATGAAATCTCCAGTTGGACTTCCAGCACGTGGAGTTAAAACAAATCTACAATTTTCAATAGAAAATCACACTGCCCCAAAGGTACAATGTATTTCAAACTGTGTTGCACCATGTAATAGAGGACATGAAGCTAAACTTGTAGGATACTGTATTGCTGATAGATTAGGAGCTGCTTATAAAGGTGATGTTGAAACTGGATTATTCTTTTCAGGTTCAAATGGTTATAAAATTGATAAAATAATATCTGTAAAAGAGTTAATGGAAAAATTGACTAAAGGAGAGTAGTTATATTACTTAGACTTTTTATTATAATAATTCTCTTTTTTAATCTATCTCTTGCTTCAAGCTTGGAAGAGCAATATAAAGAAGCAAGAATAGATTTTTTAAAGTCTTCATTAAAAAAAGATGAAGATAGGAAAATCAAAGATTTAGAGAAAATTATCAATTTAGGTAAAAAGTTAGGTAAAGATACAAGACCAGATGAAGAAAAACTAAAAGTTTTAACAAAAAGAAATGTATCCACAAATAAAAAAGTAGAAGTAAAAACTACTTCTCAAAATAATAAAACTATTCAAAATGTAAAAACACAAAAAGAAACAAATAAACCAAATATTTTATATTCTATAAAATCTGTAACTACTTCAAAGAATTCAATTATTGTTGATTTTAATGTTGATATAACAAAAGATGATATTAAATTTTTTGAACTAAAGCCATCTCCTTTGTATAGAAATGTTTTTGATATAAAAGGTTATTTTAAAGATGCTCTTGCAACAAAATTATCAATTGAAGGAGAGGAGACAATAACAATAGGACAGAATCAACCTGATATATTAAGAATAGTTGTATCAGGAAAAACTAAACCTACTACATCATATAATGTTTCAAAAAGACAATTAATAATAGAGGTAAAAAGTTCTACATCAAAAAGTAATAATACACCAAAACAAAATGTAATTAAACAACCAACTTTAGTTGATAATAACTTAGTTGATACAACAAATGCAATTAGATATATTGAAGCAAATAACAATAATATAACTATAAAATTTAATAAAAAGGTTACGCAAAAAGATATAAAATATACTCATATAAAACAAAATGGGAACTTTGAATATATTTTTGATATATCTGGGCAATATAAATATGCTAATCCAATAAAATTGACTTTAGATAGTATGGATAAAGTTGTTACAACCCAAAATACAAATAGTGTAAGATTAAGACTTATAAATAAAACTTCTGCTCAAATAAAATATAATATAGTAAATAATGAATTAGTTATTGAAGCAATTGCTACAAAATCAGAGAATAAGCAAAATAGCACACAAACTAATATAAATCAAATTCAAAATACAACTCCTAAAAATGCAAAAAATAAAATTATAGTTTTAGATGCAGGTCATGGGGGAGATGATGTAGGAGCTGTTGGACCAAATAAAAGATATGAAAAAGTTGTAAATTTAGCTGTTACAAAATATCTAGAAGCCATTTTGAAGCAAAGAGGATACAAAGTCTATCTTACAAGAACAACTGATAAATTCATAAAAGTTATGGATAGAACTGTTTTAGCAAATGAAAAGAATGCTGATCTATTTATTTCAATTCATACTAACTCTATCACAAAAGAAAAAGCTAATACTACAAGTGGGATAGAAACATTTTTCCTAAGTCCAGCAAGAAGTGAAAGAGCAAAAAGAGTTGCTGCACAAGAAAATAAATCAGATATTAGAGAGATGAATGAAAGTTCAAAAAATGTTTTCTTAGAGTCACTAAATAGACCTAGAATAACTGCTTCACATAAATTTGCAATAGATGTACAAGCTGGAATTTTGCAAGCTGCTAGATCAAAATATAAAGATGTAAAAGATTCAGGTGTAAGGGAAGGTCCATTTTGGGTTTTAGTTGGAGCACAAATGCCATCTATTTTAGTAGAGCTTGGTTATATATCACATCCTGAAGAGAGTAAAAGATTATATGAAAAAGACTATCAACAACTTTTAGCAAATGGAATTGCTAATGGTATAGACTCTTACTTTCTAAAAAATCCTTAATATTTTTTATTAAGTTTTGTTGTTTTTTCTTTATTTTTGGAAGTTTCTTTAATGAAAAGAATTTTACTTTAGTATTTTCCCAAGACAAAAACTCTTTTTTGAGTTCATCTTTATCAAAATATTTATCAATTAACTCAATATTTGAACTATTTACAAGCCAAATCCCAATATCTTTATCTTCATTTATTTGCTCAAAATATTCTTCAAAAAGTGCAATATCAACAAGAATAGAACTCTCTTCGAAAAATTCTCTTTTAGCACATTCAAAAGCACTTTCATTTCTATTTTTACTACCTTTTAAACAGCCCCATCTAGATTGACTTGCAACACCTAAACATAAAAGAATTTTTATATCTTTTTTGTCCACCAAGTATGGAACTACTCCGTAAGTTTTGACATTACCCATTTTAAAACCTAATTATCTTGAATTTTTTTAATATACAAATAAGACGATATAGCAAACCAAAGTATTAAAGGTACTATAATTGAAAGTTCAGGATTTAGTACTCCAGAACTTGTAATTTTAAATAAAAAGAAAAAGAATCCCCAGATTACTAAAGTTCCAAATACACCAAACGATACAAACTTTCCTAAATGGAAGAATCTACTATTTAAAGAGGCATAAGCAAATATCAAAAAGAGTAAAGGTATAACAAAAAATGGAGTAAATATCTGATTATAAATATTTGTTCTTATTTTTTGTGTATTTACACCTTGCTGTTCTAGCAATATCCAAGCACTTAAAGCATCAAGTAAAGAGTACTCACTTTTTGCTTCATACACATTATTTAATATTTTTGGTTGAAATCCTTCTAAAGTATGTAAAAACTTTTCACTTTTTAAAGTAAGCTTTGAATTTTCATCAATATCTTTAGGCTTTAAAATAATATTTGCATCTATAACATACCATTTATTATTTTGGAAATATGCTTTTGGAGCTATTATTGTTTCAACTATATCTTCATCTTCAACTTTATAAATATGTATATTTTCAGCTCTTTTTTCTAAAGGAAATAATTTCTGGAAATAAACAAAATACTCATTGTATTTTAAAAAAATATCACTTTTTGTACTAGTAAAATATTCATTATCTAAAATCTTTCTTTTTTGTTCATAAGAGTACGCCAATGGAGTCATTTGTAAAACTATTAATATAATAATAAAAAATGAAGATAAAAGTACAATAGGAGCAAATATATCTTTTCTTTTTGCTCCTAAAGCATAAAATGCTACAAACTCATTATTTTTTATAAATACTATTAAAGTTACTATTAACGCAAAAACAATCGAAAGTGGTAAAGCTAAAGTAAGTGTAAAAAAACCATTATAAAAAATATATAAAAGTTGTAAATTTGCAGAAGATGGTATTGATTTAAAGTTTTGTAAGAAATCTATACCGACAAAAAATACTTCCAATGACATTAATACAATAAGAAAGTTTTTTATATATTTTGTAAGTATATATTTTGTTAATGTACTCATATTTTACTTCAATGTATATTTAGATTTTACTTCATCAATATCAAACTCTTTTAAAGCATCAATTGATTTTATAATATGAGGAATAATTCTACTATAAAGTTCTTCTAATTCATCTTTAGAAAAATTACTTAAAACATAATTTGATACATCTTCTTTATCTTGTGGTTTTCCAATTCCAACTCTAATTCGTATATAGTCTTTTCCAATATGACTATCAAGTGACTTAAGCCCATTATGTCCACCATGTCCACCAGCAATTTTAAACTTTACTGTTCCAAAAGGCAAATCTAAATCATCATGAATGATAATAATATTTTCTAAATCAATTTTGTAATATTCTTTTATACTATGAACTGCAACACCTGAATTATTCATATATGTAATTGGTTTAGAAAATAGGTTATAAGCTGATTTTTGTAAATTTGATTGGAAATTTGGATTATTTATATTTGATGTATTTAGATTTTTAGTCATCTCATCGATAACTAAAAATCCAATATTGTGTCTTGTCAATTGATATTTTTCACCAATATTTCCAAGACCAACTATTAAATACATATCTAATTATTTAGCTTTAATAACACCAACAACTGGTACTCTAGGATCTAAATAACAATCTACATTTTCAGGTAATGTAATATCTCTAATTAAAATATTATCTCCTGTATCTAAATTTGTTACATCTAATGTAATATTGTTTGGTAAATTTTCAATTGCACATTTAACTGGAATTCTTCTAGTATGAAGTATTAAAAGACCTTTATTTTTAAGACCTTTTGCAATTCCTGTAGTTTTTACTGGAATTTTATAAGAAGCTCTAACTCCATTTTGTGCAACCATTAAATCAACGTGTAATAACTCTGAAGTAATAGGACATTTTTGATACTCTTGAACAACAACTTTTAAAGTGTTTTCCCCTACTTTTACATCAAAAGCTAAAGTAGATTTATTTTTTAAATATTTAATAAACTCATTTCTTTTAAATGCAGCAGAAATATTTTCTAGTCCTTTACCATAGATATTTGCAATTAAATATCCATCTTTTCTTAAAGCTTTAACAGCTGATTTTGTTATACTATCTCTTACGATACCCTCTAACATAATGATCCTTTATTTTGATTTTAAATTGAGTCGGGATTATATAAAAGCTTTACTAAATCTTTGATTAAGAGTTTTATTTATATTTTATTAATACTCTTTTTGATAAAATCTTTACTAAAATTAAAAAACAATAAGGTAAAAAATTATGGTACTACTTGATGGAAAAGCCCTATCTGCAAAAATAAAAGAAGAAGTAAAAGTTGAAGTTGAACAAATTGTTAAAGATAAAAAAATAACTCCAGGATTAGCTGTTATTTTAGTAGGAGATGATGCTGCAAGTGCAACTTATGTTGCAAGTAAAGAGAAAGCTTGTAAAGATGCTGGAATTTATTCTGTTGTTCATAAAATGCCTTCATCTATTACAGAACAAGAATTACTTGAAACTATTGAAATGATGAATAAAAATCCAAAACTTGATGGAATCTTAGTACAACTACCATTACCAAAACATATAGATACAACAACTGTTTTAGAAGCTATTAATCCACTAAAAGATGTTGATGGTTTTCATCCATACAATGTAGGAAGAATGGTTTCAAACTTAGATTCATTTTTACCAGCAACACCATTTGGTGTTATGAGAATGTTTGAAGAAAATAGTATTGAATTAAGTGGAAAAAATATTGTAGTTATTGGAAGTAGTGACATAGTTGGAAAACCTATGGCATCACTTTTAATAAATGCAAAAGCAACTGTTACAGTATGTAATAGTAGAACAAAAGATTTAAAATTTCATACACTAAATGCTGATATTGTAGTTATTGCTGTGGGAGTTCCTTATTTATTGAAAGCCGATATGGTAAAAGATGGAGCAATTGTAATTGATGTTGGTATAAATAGACTTGATACTGGAAAACTTGTTGGTGATGCAGATTTTGAAGGACTTAAAGATAAATGTTCATATTTAACTCCAGTTCCAGGTGGAGTTGGACCTATGACTATTGCAATGCTTTTAAAAAATACAATAAAAGCAGCAAATTTAAGAGAAAAAAGAGAAGCAAAATAGATGTTAAAAAAAATTTATAACTGGTCATCTTCTTGGACTGGAACAATTATAATTGTACTTGCAATTATATTCTTTATTGCTCAAGCTTTCATAATCCCAAGTGGAAGCATGAGAACTACACTTTTAGTAGGAGATATGCTTTTTGTTAAAAAATTCTCTTATGGAGTACCAACACCTACAATTCCTTGGGTTAATGTAAAAGTTCTTCCAGACTTTAATAACAACAGTCATTTAATAGAAGGTGATAGACCCAAAAGAGGAGACATTGTAGTATTTTATGCTCCACAAAAAGCTTTAAATGATGGAAGATTACCAGAAGGAACACATTTTGTAAAAAGAGCTGTTGCCGTTGGTGGAGATACAATATTTTTAAAAGATAAAAATCTATATTTACATCCAAATGAAGGAAATGAGTTTGTAAAAGAGAATTTTAGTAATTATGAAACGATTGAAATAGATGGAAAACTATTTATTGTAAATCCTTATGAAAAAGAGTTTCAAGGTATAAGAAGAAATCCAAATATAGTTAGAGGATTCTTTCATCAAGAGTTATTTGATATGCAAGCAATTACAATTCCAAATGATGAATTTTTTATGATGGGTGATAATCGTGATTATTCAAATGATTCAAGATTTTGGGGAACTGTCCCATATAAAAATATAGTTGGTAAACCTTGGTTTATATATTTTTCATGGGATAAAGATTATAAAATCAGATGGGATAGGATGTTTAAAACTATTCAAACAATACAAGATGAAACAACTTTTGATATGAATTTTAAAGAAGATAGTAAAGGAATCTACTAATGAAATATTTTATTGCTGCTGATCATGCTGGAATTGAAGTAAAAAATTTTATAAAAGAGTTATTAACAAAAAAAGGACATGAAATTGAAGATTTAGGTCCTTTTAATACTTCAAGAGTTGATTATCCTGATTATGCTTCAAAAGTTTGTACAAAAGTTTTAGAAAATAATGACTCAATGGGTATTTTAATTTGTGGTAGTGGAATTGGCATGAGTATGGCTGCAAATAAATTTGATGGGATTAGAGCAGCACTTTGTCATAATGAATACAGTGCAACAATGGCTCGTCAACATAATGATGCAAATATTTTATGTTTAGGAGAAAGAGTTAGTGGTCAAGGTATGATTGAAGCAATCATAGATTCTTGGGATAAAGCCAAATTTGAAGGTGGCAGACATACTCAAAGAGTTGATAAAATAAATGCTTTATCAAAAATGGGAAGTTGTAGAGTATAAAAAAGGATTTTATTATGAGTGATTCGCAAGTTTATTTGATTATGGCAGTTATTGTTGGTGCAATGCTTTTTGGTCATAAATTAATGTTTTTTGATAAAAAAGATAAGGACAAGAAGTGATAAATCCAAAGATTATTGATTATATATTTTCAAGTGCTTCTATTCAAAGATGGAATGATTATCCAAGAATGGTAGAACTTGTAGAACTTGATAAACAAGCTCATAAATTTGTAATCGCATATTTTATAGCAAAACTTGAAGATGGTATAAACTTCACTCATCTAATAGAAGCTGGGATTTTTGAATTTTTAAGAAGAGTTGTTGTTACAGATATAAGACCAGATGTTTTTAGAAAAGCTTTACAAAAAAAATCAAAAGAGATAAACTCTTGGGTTATTGAGAAACTTAGGTTTTCATTACAAGATATAGATAACGGAAATTTTTTACAAAAATTTGAAGAATTTTTAAATGATCCAAGTATGTATAAAAAAGAAAGATTTATACTAAAAGCTGCTTCATATTTATCTACAAAATGGGAATTCTCAATAGTTTATCAAACTAGTCAATTCTTAAATGATATTGAGGAAGTAAAAAAAAATGTAGAAGCTGAACTTGAAGATTATTATGAATTAATTGGTGTTAGAAAAATTGCACTTAATAAAAAACTTAGTAAAATTGTAGATTTAAGTGGAAGATTAAGATTCCAAAAAAGATGGGCTCAAACACCAAGGATTCCAGAAACTTCTGTTTTAGGACATATGCTAACTGTTGCAATATTTTCATATTTTTATAGTTTAAAAGTACAAGCTTGTGATAAAAGACTACAAAATAACTTTTTTACAGCACTTTTTCATGATTTACCAGAAGCTTTAACAAGAGATATTATAAGCCCAGTAAAATATAGTGTTGATGAACTATCAAATATTATTGCTGAATATGAAGTAGAAAAGATAGAAGATGATATTTTGCCTAATATTCCTGAAAGTATGCAAGAAGAATTTTCTTACATTCTAGGAATTTATAATGGAATAAAAGAAGAATTTGCAAATAAAGTGCAAATTGATGGAAAAATTCAAGAAGTTGAAGATATAAGTAAATATAACCTTGATAAATATGAAGCAATTGATGGGAAAGCTCTAAAACAGTGCGATAAGTTATCTGCTTTTGTTGAAGCTAGTTTATCAATATCTCATGGAATTAAATCAAAAGAATTAATCAATGGTAAAAAAGAAATTTTAAGAGGTTTAAATGAAATTCTAGGAGTTGATTTTAAAGCTATTGCTATGGAAATTGATCAAGAGTTTGGAAGTACTGGACAAACTCAAACTACTTTAGATTTTGATTGAGTAAAAAGAGAGCTTAAAAGCTCTCCCACTCATCATCTTTACTATTATCTTTTATAACTACTGGTTTTGTTGATTGTATTGTTGATATTTTTTTATTACTTATTATTTGTGTATTTTTTATATCTTTTCTCTGATTTCCTATATCTTTTGCTTTTACTTCATTTTTACCTAAAAAGTTTTTTTGATTTGCATCTTCAACAATCATCTTAGCAATATTATCAGTTGCTATTGCGATATCATGAGATTGACTAGCAACCATCGCATTTTGTTGTGTTTGTTGATCTAACTGATTTACTGCATCATTAATTTGTTCTATTCCTAGAAGTTGTTCTTTTGAAGCATTTTGAATATCAGATATTAAATTCATAGTATGAGAAATATTGTCATTTAATTCTTTATAGCCATCTATCATTGTTGTTGCTATATTTTTACCTTCATTTGCTTTTACTGTTGCTCTTTCCACTATATCTTTTATCTCTTTTGCTGCTTCTGCTGAACGAGATGCTAAATTTCGCACTTCTTGTGCAACTACAGCGAACCCTTTCCCTGCTTCTCCTGCTGTTGCTGCTTCTACAGCTGCATTTAAACTTAAGATATTTGTTTGGAATGCTATATTATCTATAACTCCTATGGCTTCATGTACTAAATTTACTTGTACATTTATCTCATCCATTGCCATTGTTGTTTTATTTGCTAATTCTTCACCTAAATTCGCTGATTTAGTAACATCATTAGAAAGATTTGACATTTTTGCAATACTCTCTGTATTATTTCTAATATTACTTGTTATCTCTTCTAAAGCTGCTGCTGTTTCTTCTAAAGATGCTGCTGCTTCATTTGAAGATAAATTTAATTTATCTACATTCGCTAATAAAATCATTGAACTATTATCTAAAGTTAAACCATTTGATTTATTTTCTACTAACATTTGAGTAATAGAATCTCCAAGACTATTTATACCATTTGCTAAAGCTAATAACTGCTCTTTTATACCACTTGTTGGAACTCTTTTCATATAATCATATTTTGAGTATTTTTCTAATACATCTAAAATATTTTCTATATTCGTTTCAAGTACATTACCCATATTATTTATAACATTTTTAAGTTGAGTTAAAGCCGGATTAGATACTTCAGTATTTAATCTTTGACATAAATCACCCTGTTCAAATTCACCAAGAACAGTTATTGTTTCATCAATTAGTTGTCTATCTTCTTCTATCCCTTTTTTAGTCTTAATTATATTTTCATTAACGACTTTTGACATTTCTCCAAATTCATCATTTGCACTGTCATCAAGTAATTGAGTTGTTGATGTTTCTCTATTTAAATATGCAAAAAAGCCTAATAAACCATCTTTAAATCGTTCTATTGAATTAACTACTGCATTTGATATTATTATTGAAATAATTATAAACAATATAATAGAAGATATTAAAACTGTAATAAGTACTCTTTCCATAGTATCATCTGCTTCATCTCTTAATTCTATCGCTTTTTTAGATATTTCTGCAGCTTTATCTTGTATTGAAACACCTGTTTTTGCCATATTATTTATAGAAATTGATATGTTTTTATCTTCTTCTAAAATTCCTTTTTCATAATCAGTAATTTTTACTTTTGAGTATAATAAGAATTCATTCTCATACTCATCTAATAAAGATAAAATTTCATTTGCTAGTTTTATATTATTTTTTTCAGTATAACCAGAAACTGCCTCTTTCATATTATTTTTAAGATATTTTATATCTTCAAGTACAATTTTCTCTGTTTGAGGTGTTGATGTTCTCATAAACTGTAAAACAACAAATCTTGTTCTAATAGTATCAGAGATAAATTTTTCAGAAGCTACTGAAGCAGCATTTCTAGTTTCATATATATTCATATAGTATTTATATACACTTACAATTATTCCAACTATTAATATAAATAATATAGGAAATAAAAACAATTTTTTTCTTGTGTTAAACTTATTTAACATTTTTGCGTCCTTTGTTATTTTAATTATAAAAACACTACTAATAAATGAATTAATTATTATTGTATTTTTATAATTTTAAGAAAAAAAATATTACAAGAAAATAACTGTATAAAAACTTAGGTATAGTTGTTTTATAAAGGAACTTAACTACTTAAAATTAACATAAAAAATATTTATTTTAAAAGTTATGAATTTAATACTTTTAAAATATAATTAATACTTAGATATAATAAAAACTAAAAAAAGGAAAAATATGCAAATTATTATTGGTATTGCCATTTTTATTGTAATTTTAACAGTGATAATATATAAGGTAAATGATCAATTTGAGAAAAGAGAGTTTATTATACTTTTATCAACTATTTTATTTGTAACAATAGGAACTATTTTATATGAAAAATTAAATGAAAATTATTTACCAAAAATATTTAAAGAAAGATACGAGAAAACTAAAAATCTATCAATAGAAAGTCTTAATTATGAACTATTGAATAATAAAGTTGTTAGTTCTAAAGATCAATTTATATATAAATTTACATATATAGTAAAAAAAGATGATAAAGAATTTCTGTGTACAATGAATAATGTTGAGATAAATAAAATACAAAAAGAGTTTGTATTTAAAGATTTTGCAAATTTAAAAGAAGAGTGTATTGAAAAATAACTTTTCTTTATAAATTTTACATAGGTTTAAAACTACTCTTAGTTTTACAAACTTGTGGAAAATAACACTTATCACATTCTGGTTTTACAGCTTTACAGATATATCTTCCAAATAAAACCATAGCTTGATGAAAAATATGTAAGTCTCCTTTTAATTTTTTTACTAAATCAGCTTCTGTTAAAGTTACATTTTTAGCATCACTAAGACCTAAACGATGAGAAACTCTAAAAACATGAGTATCAACAGCCATAACATTTGCACCCTCAAACTCTATCATAAATACATTTGCAGTTTTATTTCCAACACCTGCGAGTTTCATCAACTCTTTTTGCTCATGAGGTATTTCTCCATCATAATCCATTATTACACTTTGTGCCATTTTTATAATATTTTTTGCTTTATTATTAAAAAAAGAACAAGAGTTTATGATCTTTTTAACATCATCTAAATTTGCAACAGCTAATTCTTTTACACTAGGATATTTTTCAAATAGTGCTGGAGTTATAATATTAACTCTCTTATCTGTACATTGAGCAGATAGAATAATAGCTATTAAAAGTTCATAGTCATTTTTATAATTTAGTTCAGTTACAGCATCACTATAATGTTCTAAAAAGGCTTGTTTTATTATTTCTATTTCTTGTTTCGTTGCTTTTTTCATATTAAATTCTCAACTATTAAATATCTTTTATTTTTGCTATTTCATCTCTTAATCTTATAGCTTCTTCAAAATTCAAATCACTTGCTGCTTTCTTCATCTGTTTATTTAACTCAACTAATATTTTTTTTCTCTCACTTGCTGGCATTTTTTCAAGCCTTTGTTTTTTTAATGCCACAGTATCATACTCTTCAAGCTTTAAATTTTCATCTAGCTTTCTTGTAGTTGATTTTGGAGTAATATTATGAAGTTTATTATGTTCTTCTTGTAGTTTTCTTCTTCTATTTGTTTCATCAATAGCAAATTGCATAGAGGCTGTTATTTTCTGAGCGAAAAGAATAACTCTTCCATTTTCATTTCTTGCAGCTCTTCCTATTGTTTGTATAAGAGAAGTTTTACTTCTTAAAAACCCTTCTTTATCTGCATCAAGTATTGCAACAAGAGAAGTTTCTGGAATATCAAGCCCTTCTCTAAGTAAATTTATCCCAATTAATACATCAAAAGTTCCAAGTCTTAACTCTCTTATTATTTGATTCCTTTCAATTGCATCAATTTCAGAGTGCATATATTTTACTTTTATTCCTAAATCTGCATAGTAACTAGCTAATTCTTCTGCCATTTTTTTGGTTAAAACAGTAACTAAAACTCTCTCATTTTTAGCAATTGTTTTTTTAATCTCATCATGAAGTTTTTCTACTTGAAATTGACTATCCATAATTTCAATAACAGGGTCAAGAAGTCCTGTAGGTCTTATAATTTGCTCCGCTACAACAGAACTTAATTCTAATTCTAATTCATTTGGTGTTGCACTTACAAAAACATAATGAGGTGCTTTATTTATAAACTCTTCAAATTTTAGTGGTCTATTATCAAGTGCAGATGGTAATCTAAACCCATATTCAACTAAAACCTCTTTTCTACTTCTATCAGCTACATGCATTCCACGAAATTGAGGTAAAGATACATGAGATTCATCAACAACAAGTAAAAATTCCTTACCCATTTGTTCAAAATAATCCAATAATGAATATGGAGTTTCACCAGGTTTTAAACCTGTTAAATGTCGTGCATAATTTTCTATTCCTTTACACATCCCAGTACCTTCAATCATTTCTAAATCAAATTCAACTCTTTGTTTTAATCTTTGATACTCTACTAACTTATTTTCTTTTTGAAAGAATGCTAATCTATCTTCTAATTCTTCTTCTATTTGTTTTACAGCTTTACTTAAATTATCTTGTGTTACAACGAAAGGATTAACTGAATAGATAATCACTTCATTTAAGTCTTTTATTTTTGTATTAGTTAAATATTCATGTTTAGTAATACTTTCAACCTCATCACCAAAGAATTCAACTCTTATAAATTCATCTTCAAAATATGCAGGAAAAATATCTATAACATCACCATTTACTCTAAAATCTGCTCTATCAAAAAATTTATCATTTCTTTTATAACCCATCTCAATTAATTTTAATAAAAAAGATTTTTGTGAATATTCAAATCCGACTTCAATTCTTTGAACCATTGCTTTATACTCAGTTGGATTTCCAAGTCCATAGTTTGCTGAAACAGAAGCTATAACTATAACATCATCAAATGATAAAAGTGATGCTGTTGCACTAAGCCTTAATCTTTCTAACTCATCATTTATTGAACTATCTTTTTCAATAAACAAATCACTTCTTGGAATATAAGCTTCAGGTTGGTAATAATCATAATATGAAATAAAATACTCAACATGATTATTGGGAAAGAATTGTTTAAATTCACTATAAAGTTGAGCTGCTAAAGTTTTATTATGAGTCATAATAAGTGTTGGTTTTTGAACCTTTTCTATAACTTTTGCAATAGTATAAGTTTTTCCACTTCCAGTAACACCTAATAATGTATTATATTGATTTCCTTGTAATATCGAACTACTTAAATATTCTATTGCATTTGGCTGATCTCCACTTGGACTATAATCACTTACTACTTTGAATTCTGGCAAATTTTATTCCTTATTTTTCTTCTATAAATTGATTATCTTTAAATCTTATAAAACTTTTTTGACAACATAAAGATGGTACATTTATATACTCTTTATTTTCAAAATTAAAACTACTTCCTTGATGATAGTGTCCTTCAATGATAATATTACTATTATAATTTTTCAATCTTTTTTTAGCAATCTTTTCAAAATTTGAGATTTTATGACAAATATTTTTTTTTAGTAATACTTGTTCAATTTTTTTTGATATAAAAAATTTTATATCTATAAAATTTAAGAACCAAAGTAAAAAACTATTCCTTATAATTTTACAAAATAATTCATACTTCCAATTTATAAAATTATCCCCATGAGATAAGGCTATAATATTGTTTTTATATTTTATGAAAAAAGGTTGGTCTTCTCTTTTTATTACTTTAATATTAGGAAATAGTTTTTGTAAGTTAAAATCATGATTACCTTCTAAATATATAATCTCTTTTTTTAAAGATAACTGATTCAATCTATCTATAACTTCATAATTTTGTTCTACGAAATACTTTGATTCAACAGATAAAAAATCAAAATTATCTCCCATTAAAAAAATTTGAGAAGTAAAAAAATCATCTTTTTCAATTCTTTCTAGTAAGTATAAAAACTCTTGATTTTTTTTATTGTAGTGAGAATCGGCTATAAATATAGCCTCTTCTTTTAAACTTGTGTTCAATTTATAGCTCTAACTCTTTATAATATACTTTTAAAACTTCAAAAGTTTTAGTTCCTCCAGGTAAGCTTGCACTAAATTCATCACCTTCAACTTTTCCCATAAGTTGCTTTGCTAAAGGAGAGTTAAAAGAGATAAATCCTTTTTCTACATTTGATTCAACACCACCAACTATAGTATAAGTAAATTCTTCATCACTATCTACATCAACAAGATTAATCGTAGATCCAAAACTCACTCTATCATGTGGTAATACAGATGGATCAACAATAACAGCTTTTGATATTGTATCACTCAATTCAGCTATTTGAACATCTATTAATTTTAATTTTTCTTTTGCTGAGTGATACTCTGCATTTTCTTTTAAATCGCCTAATTGCCTAGCTTCATCTAGTGCTATTACCGTTTCTGGTCGTTCAACACTTTTTAAAAAATCCAAATCTTGAGTAACTTTATTGTACCCCGCAAGTGTCATTGGCTCTTTATCCATAACCTCTCCAATAAATATTTTTGTGATATAATACCGAAAAATTAGTAAAGAAGATTTAAATATGCAATATGATAGAACATTAAAGCTTTTTGGGGATGAAGCATTTGAAAAATTTCAAAATACTAAAATAATACTTTTTGGTGTTGGTGGAATAGGAAGTTTTGCACTTGATGCACTTTATAATACTGGAATTACAGATATTACAATAGTTGATTTTGATAAATATGAACCTTCAAATATGAATAGACAATTAGGAAGCCATGGCAATATAGGAAGAGTAAAAGTTGAAGTTTTAAAAGAAAAGTATCCAAAAGTAACACCTATTTGTGTAAAAGTAACACCTGAATGGATTGATAACTTTGATTTTTCTCCGTATGATTATATTTTAGATGCAATTGATGATGTAACACCAAAAGTTCACTTAATAAAAAAACATTTTACAAAAATAATTAGTACAAGTGGAGGAGCAAAAAGAATAGATGCAACAAAACTTGAATATAAATCAATTTGGGAAACTTATAACGATAAATTTATTAAAAAAGTAAGAGAAGAGTTAAAAAAACAAGGATTTAAAAAGAAGTTTAAAGTGATTTTTTCATCAGAAGTTCCTTTATGTGTTGAAAAAGGTAGTTTTGAAGGAGTAACGGCTTCTTTTGGCTTGATGATGGCTTCAATTACAGTACAAAAAATAGTTAAAAAATTAAATTTGGTTAAAGATAGTCAAAGTTAAAAATATATATAATAATTTACTTTACACAAAAAAGGATTTACATGAGCGGTATTGGTGGTAGTGTTGAACAAATGACACAAGGACATTTACGAAATGTTCAGCAATTAGCAGTATTTTACACTGGTCATAATAATATTTACGCAATAAACATTGCAAAAGTAAAAGCTTTTATAATAACTGAAGAAGTTGTGATTAATGACACTCCTAAAGATACAAATATTATATCAGGAATTGCAACAATCAGAGGGGAACCTGTAACTTTAGTTAATCTTGATGCTTGGCTTGGTCTTAAACCTCTTGAAACAAGTGAATATAAGCTTATAATTTTTTGTGAATTTAACCACAAAAAAATAGGTTTTTTAGTAAAAGATATGCTTGATATTGTTGAAAAAACTACTCAAGAATTAAGAAATACAGAAGAAACAAACTCAAAAATTACTTATACAACTTATGTAAAAGTTAATAATAAAGATGAGCTATGTACAGTATTTAATGCAGAGCAACTTTTAAGAGATATTCACTGGACAAATGATGGAGAAGATGATGTTAAAAAATATGTTGAATCTAAAATCAATTCTTCTAAAAAAATCTTAGCAGCTGAAGATTCAGCAGTAGCAAGAGAAGTTTTAACAAAATTTTTTCAAGAAGCTGGTGCTAACTTTGAAATATACCAAAATGGGGGATTACTATTAAGTAGATTAGAAGAGCTAAGCCCAGAAGAAATAGGACTTGTTGTAACAGATATTGAAATGCCAGGAACTGATGGATATCAAGTTGCCTCTTTTATAAAAAATAGTAACAAATATTCTCATGTTCCAGTAATTGTGAACTCATCTATGACAACAGATGCTGTAAAAGGGAAAATGGATAGAATAGGAATAGATGGATTTGTAGGTAAAACTGATATCTCAACTTTATATAATCTAACAAAAAAATTTCTTAATTAAGTAAAAGCTATAAAATTTAGCTTTTACTATTTTCAAATACTTTCAAGCCAATTTTTAATATTTTCTATTTGAACTTCAGTCTGTTTTGTTGATGTTCCTCCATAAGAGTTTCTACTATTCATAGAATTTTTCAAATCCAAATATGAAACTATTTCTTCATCAATATTTTCTAATTCTTTTGATGAGTTTCTAATCTCTTCTATATTTAATTGACTTATATCTTTATTTAAACTATTTGCTTTTTCTACTACTTCTTTTGTAAGGTAATAAGCTGTACGAAATGGCATATTTTGTTTTTGAACTAAATAATCTGCTAAATCTGTTGCTGTTAAATGACCTATTTTACAAGCAGTTTCCATATTTTCAACATTAACAATCATAGTTTTAATAACTTCATTTAAAATGCTAAGTGATATTTCAATAGTAGAAACAGAATCAAAAACTCCTTCTTTATCTTCTTGTGTATCTTTATTATAAGCTAATGGTAATGATTTCATAACAGTTAATAAAGAGATTAGATTTCCATAAACACGACCTGTTTTCCCTCTAAGTAATTCTGGAACATCAGGATTTTTCTTTTGTGGCATAATAGAACTTGTTGTTGCATACTCATCACTCATTCTTACAAATCTAAACTCATAAGATGACCATAAAATTAGTTCTTCAGAAATTCTACTAATATGCATCATTGTTGTAGCAATATTAAATAAAATTTCTAAAGCGAAATCTCTATTTGAAACACTATCCATTGCATTTGAAGTTGGAGCAGTGAAACCTAAAAATTCAGATGTTTTAAATCTATCAATTTTATGTGGAGTTCCAGCAAGTGCAGCACTTCCAAGTGGAGAGTAATTGTTTCTTTCATAAGAAGAAGCAAATCTTTCAAAATCTCTTTTAAACATATTTGCATAAGCCATAATATGATAACCAAAATTTATAGGTTGCGCATGTTGTAAATGAGTCATTCCTGGCATTAAAGTTGTTGTATGTTTTGAAGCAATGTTTGTTAAAGTTAATATTAATTCTTTTATTTGATTTTGAATAGATTTTGTTTTTTCTTGAACATAAAGAGTAAAATCTGTACAAACTTGATCATTTCTACTTCTTGCTGTATGTAGTTTCTTTCCTGCATCTCCTACAATTTCAGTTAATCTATTTTCAACTGCCATATGTATATCTTCATATTCAAGTGAAAATTTAAAATCACCTTTTTCAATCTCATCTTTTACTTTTAACAATCCTTCTTCTATTACTTTTTGTTCATCAATATTTATAATACCTTGTAAAGCTAACATTTTAGAGTGAGCTATTGAACCTTTGATATCTTGTGAATATAGTTCTTTATCAAACATTATTGAAGCATTAAACTCATCTAATAACTTTGCATTAGTATTTTTTAAAATCTGATTATTTTCTTTTGACATTTAGTTTTTCCTATAAAATTATTAAGTTTATATTATAACATAAGTGGTATAATAGTTGATTATATAAATTTTTGAGAATAATATAAAATGAAAAATATAAAAGAAATTACAAAAAATACTTTATCTAGTTTAAAAGATAAAAAACTTCCAACAACACCTGAAAATTATTTTTTAGAGTTTGTAGCCCAAGCAAAAGTCTTTAATAATCAATTTGACGATATAAAAATAATAAATGATGCGCTAAAGAATTTAACAAATGATGAAAAAAAAGTATTAGATGGGGAATCAATATTCCAAATTATAAAAATTTTATCAAAAAGAGCTACAAATGAAGAATTAAAATCTTTAATAAGTACATTTAGTGATTTATTAGCACCTTCTGTTAATTTCGAATTAAAAGAAGAGATTGAAGATTTTATTTTATCATGCTTTAGAAATCCAAAAAATATAACTTCAAAAGAATCTATAAAAAAGATTAAAGAATTTGCACATAAAAGAGTAGAAGCAGATAGAAGAGTTTTAAAAGAGAAAACAAATGATATTATAAAACTAACATCTTTGATTAGTAGATACTATGATAAAACACTTTCAGATAGTGATAGTTCAAATGAAGAAATAAAAAGAATAAAAGAAGATTTAGTAAAATTAGATATTTCAGATTACTCTAAAAGAGAGCTTATTCTTGTTCAGAAAAAATTAATTGATACAATCTATAAATTAGAAAATTCTTTATCAGAAAATAATAAAGCTTTAGCTTCAAGTATTGATAAATTTAAACTTTTGCAAAAACAAATAGAAGAGTTAGAAAAAGAATTAAAAGTTGCTAAAGAAGAATACCTTTTTGACTTTTTAACTGGTATTTTAAATAGAAGAGCTTATGATAATGAAGCAAAAAAAATGGAAAAACAATATTTTATTTTTGATACAAATTTTGCTATTGTATTTTTTGATATAGACCATTTTAAAAGAATAAATGATAGTTTTGGTCATATTTGTGGAGATGAAATATTAAAATCATTTGCTACTATTTTAAAAGATCTTACAAGAAAAGAAGATGTTGTTGCAAGATATGGTGGAGAGGAATTTGTTGCTTTAGTTAATTTTAGAGATAGAATAGAAATTAAAAGGTACATAAAAAGAGTAAAAAACGCTTTTTTAAATAGTACCTTCATATATAAAGATAATAAGATAAATATAACTTTCTCTGCAGGAGTTACTTTTAGAAGTAATTATAATTCAATAGGAGAAGCTCAATTAAAAGCTGATGAATTACTTTATCAAGCAAAAAAATCTGGTAGAAATATGACTATTTTTGATTCAGGAGATATAGTTTAAACTATATCTCTTAAGACCATAACTGCAATTTTGGTAAATTTGCAACAGCTTTTAAAATATCAGTTTTAGATACAATCCCTACTAAAATATCATTTTCATCAACAATAGGTATAGCATCAATTTTTAAATCCAACATTACTTTAACAACATGTCTTACATCTGATTCAGGGTCTGCTGTTAGAACTTCTGGTAAATAAACATCTTCTATTTTTCTTTTTAATACAGATTCTATATCATCTATATTATTCATTATTAAAGTTAGAATAATTTTTTTATTTATAATTCCAATAATTTTTTTACCAAAAGCTGTTATTGGAATTTGAGAAACACCTTTATCTTTTATAAATTCATATAATTCTGCAATAGTGAAATTTGTAGTAGCATACATAACATCTTTTGTCATAATATCTTTTATTTTATAAACTGGTTCTAAGTTATCTAAAGATGCAATTTTTTTATAAGAATTTAAAAATTCATTTTTTTGATTTTTATTTAGTTCACTAGAAAAATCTTGAATCAATCCCTCTTTAGGTTCAAATCTAACACTTTCTGCTTCATCAATATTTTTTAATTCATATAAATTATCTGTTGTACTTCTAAAGCCTACTGTTCCATTATTGTAAATAGCAAACATAAAAATAACCTCTCTTTATTTTACCTATTGTACCAAAATAATTTCAAAAAACTATTTTTTATATAGGTAAAACTCTTAAATCAACAAATACTTTATCTTGTAAAATTGATTCTATAGCATAAAGGGTTCCCATACTTCCTGAACTACATCCACTACATGCACCTAAATACCTAATATATAAATCATAGTGTGGTTTTGAATCAACCAAATCTAAAATTTCCATATTTCCACCGTCCATAACAAGCATTGGTCGTACATCTTCATCTAAAACTTCATCAATAAGTTTTAATTTTTCTTCTTTTGATAAACTTTCAAAATCTATTTGACTTCTCTCTTGAGCTTTTTCTTTTTGTTCATCTATCTCTTTTCTAGTATATTCTAAAATATCACTTAGATAAATCTCTTTTTCTTCTAAACCACCCTCTTTTTGACATGATTTACAGAAAATTCCTGCTTTTGTAATTTCTCCTATATCTTCAATAGTTTTTAAATCAAATTGCTTTATGGCAATTTTAATATCTTCTAAATTAACTCTTGCACACTCACAAACTAAGTAATCATCATCAAAAGAGCTAACATCAAATTCTTCATTAGATAATGCAATTTTTTTAATAACTACAAAATTCAAAGTCTTATCATATAATTCTTGGATATTCATTGCAGGCATTTCTGGTCTATCTCTCAAGGCAAATTCTACATCTGTTTTTGTAATTTTTGAAGCTTTTTCAACTGTTTTTCCAATACATAATTCTGTCATCATATCATTCAAAGCTATTATAATACCACTACCAAAAGATTGAAATTTTGCATCCATAATAATATTGCTTTGTTTATCAACAGCCCAATAAAGTCTTATACTATCTCCAGCATTTGATTCATAATCTGCAATTAATAATTTTAAATTGAACTCTTTTGCTTTCTCTTTTGTAATTACACCTAAATTTTTGGGTTCATCAATTCTTTCTAAAATTTTATTTGAATATTCATTTTGACTATTTTCTTTCATTAAACTTCCATTATATAATAAATTTTTTCTGTATTTTATTCAATATAGGATAAATTTTATCTTAATTATAAACTTCGTAAGAATAGGACTTATACTAATATTTGCATAGCAATAAAATCGCTTTATTTAGATTTATGCCTTTACATTATATACTTATTTTGATATTATTCAAACAGGATAAATTCTGTCCTATTTAAAAATCAAATAAATTTTACGGAGAAGTCATGAGTGATAATCAACAAATACATGACATTTTAAACAAAGATTATAAACTGGGATTTGAAACTTTAGTTCAAAGTGATACATTCGAAAAAGGTTTAAATGAAGATGTTATACGGGCGATAAGTGCAAAAAAAGAAGAACCACAATGGCTTTTAGACTTTAGATTAAAAGCTTATAAAAAATGGTTAACTATGGAAGAGCCTACTTGGACAAATCTTAAATTCCCAAAAATAGATTACCAAGATTATGCATACTTTTCAGCACCTAAAAGAGCTTTAAATTCTTTAGATGAAGTTGATCCAGAGATTTTAAAAACTTATGAAAAACTAGGGATTCCACTAGAAGAACAAAAAATGTTAGCTGGAGTTGCAGTAGATGCTGTATTTGACTCTGTTTCAGTAAAAACAACTTATCAAGAAGAGCTTGAAAAATTAGGAATTATATTTTGCTCTATAAGTGAAGCAGCGCATAGATTTCCAGATTTAGTGAAAACATATTTAGCAAGTGCAGTTCCAGTTTCAGACAACTATTTTGCATGTTTAAATAGTGCAGTTTTTACAGATGGAAGTTTTGTATATATTCCACCAAATACTAGATGCCCAATGGAATTATCAACTTATTTTAGAATAAATGCTTTAAATACAGGTCAATTTGAAAGAACACTAATAATATGTGATGAAGGAAGCTATGTTTCATATAATGAAGGCTGTTCTGCTCCTTCAAGAGATGAAAGACAGCTACATGCAGCAGTTGTTGAATTATGTGCATTAAAAAATGGACATATAAAGTACTCTACTATTCAAAATTGGTTTCCTGGTGATGAAGAAGGAAAAGGTGGAATTTTAAACTTTGTAACAAAAAGAGGATTATGTAAAGGAGAAAACTCTAAAATCTCTTGGACACAAGTTGAAACTGGTTCTTCAATTACTTGGAAATATCCATCTTGTGTACTACAAGGAGATAATAGTGTAGGAGAATTTTACTCTGTTGCTATTACTTCAAAAGCTCAGCAAGCTGATACTGGTACAAAAATGATACATCTAGGTAAAAATACAAAATCAACGATTATCTCAAAAGGTATTTCAGCTATGAAAGGTGTAAATGCTTATAGAGGATTAGTACGAGTTGGAAAAAATGCAGACAATGCTAGAAATATATCTGAATGTGATTCACTTTTAATAGGACACAAATGTCAAGCACATACTTATCCTTATCATGAGATAAGAAATAGTAGTGCAAATATAGAGCATGAAGCAACAACATCAAAAATATCTGATGAACAACTATTTTACTTAAACCAAAGAGGGATTGATGAAGAAGATGCAATAGCCATGATTGTAAATGGTTTTTGTAAAGAAGTTTTAAAAGAGTTACCAATGGAGTTTGCAGCAGAAGCAAAAGAGTTATTAAATATTTCATTAGAAGGAAGTGTAGGTTAATTATGAGTAATAGTTTATTAAAAATTGAAGATTTAAAAGTTAGTATAAATAATAATAATATTTTAAAAGGTTTAAACCTAGATATAAAACCTGGAGAAGTTCATGCTTTAATGGGAGTAAATGGTGCTGGAAAATCTACTTTAGTTAAAACATTAGCAGCTCATTATGACTGTGAAGTAATAGGTGGAAAAGTAACATTTAAAAATAAAGATTTATTAGAAATGGATGTTTCAACAAGAGCTAATGAAGGTATTTTCATGAGTTTCCAAAGTCCTGTTGAAGTTGCTGGAGTAAACAATAGCTATTTTTTAAGAACAGCTTTAAATGCAAAGAGAACTTACAAAGGTGAAGAAGAACTTGATGCTATGCAATTTTTAAAACTTGTAAAAGAAGAAACTTCAAAATTTGATATAGATAGAAAACTTTTACAAAGAGATTTAAATGATGGTTTTAGTGGTGGAGAGAAGAAAAGAAATGAATTAATCCAACTTTTGATGCTTCAACCTGATTTAATAATGCTTGATGAAATAGATAGTGGACTAGATGTAGATGCAATAAAAATCGTAGCAAATGTAATAAACTCTATGCTTGATGGTAAGCGTTCTATTTTAATGATTACTCACTATGATAGACTTCTAGAACTTATTAAACCTGATTTTGTACATATTTTAAGTGATGGAAAGATTGCTAAAACTGGAGATTATAGTTTAGCTTTAGAACTAGATGAGAAAGGTTTTGAGGCATTAGGAATAAATAATGCAAGTAATTAATTTTAAAGATTTAAAACTACCACAAAAAAGAGATGAAGAGTTTTTAAAAATAGACTTCTCTTCACTTTTTTCTTATGATTTTAAAAATATTAAAACATCTACTTTTAGTCTTGACTTAAAATCAAAAAAAGATGAAAATTCTTATGATAGTATTTTATTTGATATTACAAAAAATTTAGATAAAAATCAAAAAGTTTTAACTATCAATGAAGATACAAAAGAGCCAATTATCTTAATTCATACTTTAAATGAAGATGAAACAGCTTTTACAAACTCTTTAGAAATTGAATTAAAAGATGGTATAAAAGCACAAATTATTGAAGTTTTCAATTCAAAATCAACAAATTCTTCATTTTTTGTAAATAGAAGTTTAATTATAGGTAAAAATGCACATTTAGAATATGTAAAAGTTCAAGATATAGTTTCTCAAAACTCTATAATATTTTCTTTAAAAACTTCTCAAGATGATAACTCAAATGTAGAACTTACAAATTTTGAATTTGGAGATGGATTTATAGTAAATAGTTTTGAAAATACAATAAATTCACAAGAAGTAAACTATGAATTAAATGGTTTACTAAAATTAGAAGATAAAGCAAATTCTTCAACTTTGGTAAAAACTGTACACAATAACAAAAGTTCAAGAAGTAATATAAACTATAAAAATAGTTTAAAAGACAATTCAAGAGCTGTTGTAAAAATAAAATCTATTGTAAATCAAGAAGCACTATATTCAAAAGCTTTCCAAAACTGTAACTCAATTTTATTAAGTGATGATGCAACTATTTTTGCTCAACCACATTTAGAAATTTATATTGATGAGCTTGAAGCTAGTCATGGAACAACAACTGGTACACTAAATAAAGAACAACTTTTATATCTTTGTGCAAGAGGTATCCCAAAAGAAAAAGCTTATGATATGCTTTTAGTTGCATTTGAAAGTTCTATTAAAAATAATTTAAAAAATGAAAAAATTAAAGAATTCATTGATAACTATAAAAGAGAGAACTATGTATAAAAAAGATTTTCCATATTTTCAAAACTCAAAAACTATATATTTGGATAGTGCAGCAACAACACAAAAACCACAAAGTGTAGTTGATGCAACAGTTGATTTTTATACAAAATATTGTTCAAATACTCATAGAAGTAATTTTGGTGATGCAAATAAAGCTACACAAGAGTTTGAAGATGCAAGAAAAACTTTACAAAAGTTTATAAATGCTAATAAAAAAGAGGAGATTATCTTTACAAAAGGTGTTACTGAAAGTATTAATTTTATAGTTTCTTCTTTTGCAGCAGATTTTAAAACAGTTATTATCTCAAGTTTAGAACACCATGCAAATATTGTACCTTGGCACATACAAGGAAGAACTTTAGGTGCTGGACTTGAAGTTGTAAATTGTGATAGCAACTTAAACTTCGATATGAACCATTTTGAAGAACTTTTAAAAGCAAATCCAAACTCTTTTGTAAGTATTACTCATATTTCAAACTCTTTTGGAAAAATTCATGATATAGAAAATATTATAAAACTTGCTCACTCTTACAATGCTGTTGTAATGATTGATGGAGCACAAAGTCTGGCTCATACAAAAATTGATGTTCAAAAACTTGATGTTGATTTTTTTGCTATTTCTGGTCATAAAACTTTAGCACCAACAGGAGTTGGAGCAATTTATATAAAAGATAAGTTTTTAAAAGAAGTAAAACCTTATCAAACAGGAGGAGCTACAATACATGAAGTTAGCTATGAAAAATCTACACTTCTCGATGCTCCTTTCAAATTTGAAGCTGGAACTCAAAATATAGCTGGGATTATAGGATTTAAATATGCTTTAAACTATATATCAAATATTGGTTATGAAACAATACAAAAAAAAGAGCATGAACTTTTCTCATATCTAGATGAAGAGTTAAAAAAACTTCCAGATATTGAATTTTACAATGATTTGGAAAATTGTTGTGGAAGTAGAAGTTTTAACTTCAAAGGAATAATTCATGATGATATAGGAATCCTTATTGATAAAATGGGAATTGCTGTAAGAGTAGGACATCACTGTACTCAACCAATTATGAAAAAACTAGGAATAAAAGGAACAGTAAGAGTTTCTATATCTTTTTATAATGAAAAAGAGGATATTGATAAATTAATAATAGCTTTAAAAAAAGCTTTAAGTATGTTAAAGGATTGATATGAGTATCAAACAAAGAGTAGAAGATATTAAAGAAGATTTAGATTTTTTTGATGATGAATTAGCAAAATATGAATATATTATAGATTTAGGGAAAAAACTTCCACCTTTTGATGATAAAAATAAGACTCCACAAAATATAGTTCATGGTTGTACTTCTCAAGTTTGGTTAATATGTGAAAAAAAAGATGATAAACTATTTTTTTATGGCACAAGTGATGCTATTATTGTAAAAGGTTTAGTATATATTATTTTAGATATTTTTTCAAATTCTACTATAGCAGAGTTAAAAGAAGTTGATATGGATATTATAAGAGAGTTGAATTTAAGTGAAGTTATAACTCCAAATAGACAAAGTGGAGTTATTGGAATGATAAAAAAAATAAAAGAGTATGCATTAAACTCTTAAAGGAAATTTATGGCAATTTTTAATAAAGATGAAATAAAAGAGAGAGTTATAGAAAATTTAAAAAAAGTTTATGACCCTGAAATTCCAGTTGATATTTATAATTTAGGACTTATTTATAAAATAGAACTTGAAGAGAGAGAAAACTATTTATTTTGTGAAATAGATATGACACTTACTAGCCCCTCTTGTCCTGTTGCTGATAGCTTAATTGAACAAGTAAGATATGTAGCAATTGCTGTTGATGAAATAGATGAAGCAAAAGTAAACTTAGTATTTGAACCTATCTGGGAACCAACTATGATGAGTGAAGATGCAAAAGAAATTATGGGAGCAAGTGGAGCTGCAATAACTTTTTAATCTTTTATTATTAAGCAAAAAATTTAGAAGATTTATCTTTAATTTTATCTATAAATCTTCTATTCTACAAAACAAAATTAGCAATTTCTAACAATTTAATTAACAAAAATTAAGAAGATTTAATCAAAAAAAAACTCTACAATCATATATAAAATTTTTGAAAAGGCTAAAATTATGAAAAAGATTCAAAAAGTGCTTATTGCAAATAGAGGAGAGATTGCATTAAGAATTATTAGAGCTTGTAAAGAGCTTGATATAAAAAGTGTTGCAATTTTTTCTGAGGTTGATATTGAAGGTGTTTGGGTAAGAAAAGCTGATGAATGTTACCCAATTATGGGAGATGTTGTACAAGCATATTTAGATTATGAAAAAATTATTTCTATAGCTAAAAAATCTGATTGTGATGCTATTCACCCTGGATATGGATTTCTAAGTGAAAATGCTGATTTTGCTAGAGCTTGTGAAGAGAATGGTATTATTTTTATTGGACCAAAACCAGAACACATAGAACTTTTTGGAGATAAAATGGCTTCAAAAGTAGCTATGAAAAAAGTTGGAGTACCTGTACTTGAAGGAACAGATGAGCCAATTAGTGACCCAGCTGAAGCTTCTAAAATTGCAAAAGAAATTGGGTTCCCTGTTATCATCAAAGCTGCATTTGGTGGTGGTGGAAGAGGTATGAGAATAGTTAGAGAAGAAAAAGATTTTAAAGAATTATACGAAAGTGCTTCAAATGAAGCTTTAAAATACTTTGGTAGAGGAGAAACATTTATAGAAAAATATGTTGAAAATCCTAGACATATTGAGATACAAATTATTGCTGATAAATATGGAAATGTTTTACACTTAGGTGAAAGAGATTGTTCTATTCAAAGAAGACACCAAAAAGTTATCGAAATTGCTCCATCTCCAAGACTAAACAATGAAGCAAGAAAAGAGCTTTATAGAATTGCAACAAAAGCTATGTTCAAACTGGGATATGAAAGTGTTGGAACAGTTGAATTCTTACTAGATCCAGATGACAATATCTATTTTATTGAAATGAATACTAGAGTTCAAGTTGAGCATCCAGTAACTGAAACTATCACTGGGGTTGATATTATTCAAAGAATGATTCAAATTGCTGAAGGTGATAAGATGATATTCTTACAAGAAGAGATTAACTTTAGAGGTTACTCTATAGAATTTAGAATAAATGCTGAAAATCCTCTAAAAGGATTTATGCCATCAGTTGGAACTGTAAATAAATACTTAACTCCAGGAGGACCTGGTGTAAGACTTGATTCAGCACTGTACACTGGATATAAAGTTCCACCAAATTATGATTCAATGGTAGGAAAACTGATAGTTTGGGCTATTGATTGGGAAGGTTGTGTAAAAAAAGCAAAAAGAGCTTTAGATGAATTCTATATTGAAGGTTTCCCTACAAATATTCCTCTACATAGAGAAATTGTAAGAGATCAAGATTTTAAAGATGGAAAATTTACTACAAACTATCTTGACACAAAAATGGATATTTTTACTTTAAACAGCCAAGATAACATTCAAGAAGAAGAAGGAAAAATTGAAAATCTTAAAAAACTAATAGATACTATTAACTCTAAAAAAATTGCTACAAGACACTAAGAACTAAAAGTTCTTAGTGTAATAAACCACTAAATTAAAGCCTTTATAATATATACTTATAAAAAAATTTATCTAAGGCTATTTTGTGTCAATATTTTTTACTCTTTTAGGGAAAATAATCCCTTTATATATAAGTATTATTTTAGGGTTTCTAAGTACATATATTTTAAAATGTGATAAAGAAACTGTAGCAAAAATTCTACTTTATCTTTTATCTCCACTAATTATTTTTAATGCAGCTTTAAATGTAAATTTAAGTGCTTCAATACTTTTTTTACCAATATTTTTCTTTTTATTTAGTTCTATTTTAAGCTTTTTACTTTTAGCATATTTCAAAAGAGTTTATAGCGATAATACTGCAAATTTACTAGCTTTTAGCACCTCAACTGGAAATACTGGAAATATAGGAATTCCTTTAGCTATTTTATTTTTAGAACCAAGTATGGTTGATGTTTTTATATTCACTGTTTTAGCTTCACTTTTATATCAAAACTCTGTTGGATACTATATAACTGCAAAAGGAAATTTTAGTGCAAAACAAAGTCTTTTAAAAATGTTAAAACTTCCAGTTTTATATGCATTTATTTTAGGAATTATTTGTAATTTACTAGAGATAAAATTACCAGAAGTTTTTGAAAACTACAACGAATATTTAAAAGGTGCTTATACTGTTTTTGGTATGATGATAGTTGGAATGGGACTTGAACACATAAGAACAAATGGTTCTTTTGATATAAAATTTATATCTTATGCAATGTTTATAAAATTTATTTTGTGGCCTGCTGTAGTTCTTGCTTTTATTTTTATAGATAAAACTTATATTCACTTCTTAAATGATGGTTTATATACTGTTATGTTTTTATTTTCTATTGTTCCACTTGCGGGAAATACTGTAACAGTTGCTACTTTGTTAAATGTAAAACCACAAATGATGAGTATAGCTTTGTTTATTTCAACTGTTATTTCACTATTTTATATTCCATTAATTTTATATCTTTATATGAATTAATTTGTTTTTTTGTACAAAGCTATAAAAATTCCTACAAGTATATTAATAGTTGAAAATAAAAGCTCAAAAGTAAGACTTTCACCAAGAAATATAATACTTAAAAATATTGCCATTATTGGTACTATTAATTGAACTATACTTGCAGTTACAATCTCAATTCTTGGTAAAATTGTATACCAAAGGAATACTCCAAAAGCAGTTGTTATTGAACCTGAAGTTATAGCCATAATAGATGTAACAAAATCTAGTTTAAAATCATTCCCAATAAAAACTATATAAAAAATAGCAAAAATTATAGTAAAAATAGTAGCTTTAAAAAAACTATCTGTTGCATTTAAAGTTGTATTTTTTGATTTCTTTCCAAGAACACTAAAAACTGCCCAACCAAACCCAGATAAAAACATCAAAAAAGTATGAAAATATGAGATAGTAAAATCACTTTTTGGATATAAAAGATATACAAGTCCTCCAAAGGCTATCGTTATTCCAATAATTTTATTAAGAGTTAGTTTTTCATTAAAAAATAGAGCTAAAATAATCATAGTTAGCTGAACAACAGCAAATAAAATCAAAGTTCCAACACCTGCAAGCATATTTATATATGAATATGAAAAACAAATTGCATATAAAAAAAACATAAAACCACTTAGATAGTTTGTTTTAAGAGATATTTTTAAATTCTTATTTTTATAAAAGAATATTACAAAAAGTACTAACATTGCTGAGACTATTCGTAAAAAGGTAAAAGAAAAAGCATCAATATTTTGTGTAGATATAGCCATTCTAGCTAAAACTGAATTTGAAGCAAAAAATAGTAAAACTATAGAAATTAAAGCTATTAATTTTATATCAAAACTAAGATTTTTCATATATTTCCTAATTTTTAAAGTATTATACAATATATAGTTAATTTATAATATTTCAATATTTATTAAATAATTCCGTATTCTTTTTTTGAGATAAGATATTTGTAAAGAAGAAAGATTATATTAATTTAATCTCTTATTATTTTTTCAACAATTTTTTTAACTCTTGGGGCAACAATAGAAATAATTGGGATAGCACAAACAGCGGCTTTAAAAAATGCTTCCATCCATTTTAGAAAAAAACCATCAATAAATCCTAAATTAATAAAAGATATTATAAAGCTCATTATAAAACTCATAATACTCCCCATTAAAATAGCAAAAACATATTTTTCATATTTTTTATCTATCATTTATATCCTTATCGCTATAAAACAGGGATTATATTAGATTCTATATTAATTATACATTTACATGAATATTATCTTTTCCTTCAAACTCCTTTGTATTCGCATTTTTTACAATTAATTTTGAAATAGAATCTGTTTTTAATGCTACACTATGAGATTGTGAAGCAACACTAGCATTTTGCTGTGTTTGTTCATCCAATCTATTAATAGAATCATTTATTTGCTCTATTCTTAAAAGCTGCTCTTTTGAAACACTTTGAATTTCTTCTATTAAATTTATAGTTTTGAATAAACTATCATTTAGTTCTTTATAACCTACAATCATATTATTGGCTATAGTTCTACCTTTATGTGCTTTTTGTGTTGCATTTTCAACTATACTCTTTATTCTTTTTGCAGCATCAGCACTTCTAGTTGCTAGATTTCTTACTTCTTGTGCTACAACAGCAAATCCTTTTCCACTTTCACCAGCAGTTGCTGCTTCTACTGCTGCATTTAAACTCAATATATTTGTTTGAAAAGCAATATTATCAATTACACTTATTGCTTCATTAACTAATATTACCTGAGTATTTATCTCTTCCATAGATAAAACAGTTTCATTTGCTAATTCTTCACCATCATTTGATGATTTTTTAACATTTTCTGATAAAGACCACATTTGTAAGATATTATCTGTATTACTTCTAACATGAGAAGTTATCTCATCTAAAGCTGCAGCTGTTTCTTCAAGTCTTGTTGCAGCTTGACTTGAAGATAAATTTAGTATATCTACATTATCTAATAAAATTTTAGAATTACTTTCTAAAATAAGGCCATTTGATTTATTTTCAATCAACATATCTGTTATTGTCTGCCTTAAAGTATTTATTCCAACAAATAACTTTTTAAAATCATTATTTACTAAATCAATGTTTAGGGAATCTAAATAGTTATATTTACTATATTCACATAAGATACCAATAATTTGATCTATATAGTTATGAAGTGTTTCAACTAAACTGTTTATAGTTTTTGCTATATAATTTAGTTTTATATTTGAAGTATTTGTATGAAAAATTTTATCTCCAATTATACCTTTTTCAATTTTTTCAGAAATAAGCATAATTTCACCATAAATTAATAATTCATCATCATTTCTTTGATTCAAAATATTACATATTGAATCTAATTTATCTTTTATTTCTTTATTATAGCCCTTGCATTCAAAATCATCTATATTTAAAAAATTTATCTCATTCTTTAAATATGCCTCTATTTTATTTAATAGTTGTAAAACATCTTTATTTTTATTATCAAAAAACATTATAGCTCCCTTCTATTTCAAATATAATTTTGTAGCATTTAATATTTCTTCTTGTGTTGGCTTTACTCTAACAGAAATATATCTTAATTCTCCATTTACATTTTGAGATGAGTAAACAGTTGCATTTACCCAATAAAATCCACCATCTTTAGTTTTGTTTTTTACTATTCCTTTCCAAATTTTTCCACTTTTGATGGTTTCCCATAAATTCCTAAAAACTTCTTTAGGCATATCTTCATGTCTTACTAAATTATGAGGTTTTCCTACCAATTCACATAACAAATACCCTGATACTTTACAAAAATCATCATTTGCAAAAATAATAATTCCTTTTTCATCTGTTTCAGTCACAATTATTATTTCTTTACTAAATGTTGTTTCTTTTGACATTCTCCCCTCCTTTTCAATTTATTTTAGTTATCACTACAAATTGTATCTAAATAAATACAATTTTATAGGTACTTTATTAATAAAAAATCATTATTTTAATTTCTAATATTTCGATAAAAAATAAATAATTTCATATAACAAACTTATTTTAAAAATTAAATTAGGTTATATAAAAAGTTATATTATTTTAATAATTATTAGATAGAATAATTTTAATCTTAATAAAGATTTATTTATCTACATATAAAAAAGGAGAGTATATGAAAAATAAAATTTTACTATCACTTTTGGCTTTTGGTTTAATCTCAAGCCTTAATGCTTACGAATTAAATGGAAATTTAATTGTAAAATGGACTGGATATAAATTAGCTTCAAAAGTTGGTGTTTCTGGAACATTTAATAAAATAAATTTTGATATTAAAAAATCAGATAATTTATCTGAGTTTTTAAAAAGTTCAAAAGTAAAAATAGAGTCTAATTCATTAGAATCAAATGATCCAACAAGAAATTCTAATATTACTTCTACACTATTTTCTCTAGCTTCTGCAAATTTTATAGAAGGAGAAATATCTAGTGTAGATGAAAAAAATAAAACACTAATTTTAGATGTTATTATGAATGGTATAAAGAAATCTACTACAATGACTTATGAAATAAATGATGAAAGTATAGTAGCAAAAGGAGTTATAGATATTTTAGATTTTGATATGAAAAAATCTTATGAAGCATTTACTAAAATTTGTGGTGCATTACATGAAAATGTATCTTATTCAGATGTAAATATTGAATTTACAATACCTTTCAAATAATAAAATAGCCTTTTTAAGGCTATTTTAAAAAATAATTATAATTTAAAACTATAATAGGTAAAATCTTCTATATTTTTATTTTAGGAGATTTTATGTTTTTTTCAAATAAAGAAGATAAACTTCAACTCAAAGTTATTGACCAAAATTACGCTTCTATCGTATTTAAAAATGATGGAACTGTTATAAAGGCAAATAAAATCTTCTTAGATACAATGGGTTATACTTTAAATGAGATTGTAGGAAAACATCATAGTATGTTTTGTGATAAGAAATTTGTTGAAAGTAATCAATACAAAGAGGCTTGGGATATTTTAAATAGAGGTAAATCTATAACTTCTGAATTTAAAAGAATAAAAAAAGATGGTGATGCTGTATTTTTAAGAGCATCATATATGCCAATTGCTGATGATAGTGGAAAAGTTTATCAAGTTATGAAACTAGCACAAAATATTACAGAAAAGAGATTAAAAGATTTGTTCTACCTTGGACAAGTAAATGCTATAAATAAATCTCAAGCTGTTATAGAATTTGATATGCAAGGTACAGTTTTAAATGCAAATAAAAATTTCCTAGATATTTTTGGTTATTCACTTGAAGAAATTATTGGTAAAAATCATAGTACATTTTGTGATGAGAAATATAAAACATCAAATGAATATCAAGAATTCTGGAAGAAATTAAATCGTGGAGAATATGATGCCAATGAATATCTACGAATTACAAAAAATAGGCAACAAGTTTGGATACAAGGAAGCTATAATCCTATTTTAGATTTAGATGGTGATCCTTTTAAGGTTGTACAATATGCTACAGATATAACTTTGAAGAAAACTACAATGTTTAGTATAGGAAAAGAGATTGAAGAACTTACTAAATCTCTACAACATTTAAAAAATGCTTCTTTAACAATGGTACATGAAGCAAAAATAACTATGGAAGGCTCTCAAGAGGTAACTGTTTCAATTGAAGAATTAAATCAAGCAGTTCAAGAATTATCAAATAAAATAGAAATTATGTTATCTTCAATTACAAATATTTTTAATACAACTTCAGAAAGTGAAAAAGTAATTTCAGAATTAAAAAATCAATCAAATGAAACTACTATAGCTATGAATAGACTAAATGAAGAATCAATCAAAATTGGTGATACAATAAATGTTATCACACAAATTGCATTTCAAACAAATATATTAAGTTTAAATGCAGCAGTAGAAGCAGCAACTGCGGGAGAAGCTGGAAAAGGTTTTGCTGTTGTTGCAGGAGAAGTAAGAAATCTTGCTTCTAGATCAAATGATGCTGCAAAAGATATAACATCTGCTATTGGATTTATACAATCTTTAGTAAGAAATTCTCTTGATTCTATACATAATATTGATAGTAAAGTTGATGAAATAAGCTCTATGTCATTTCAAATATCAAGTTCAATGAGTGAACAAAAAACAATCTCAAATGAATTAGCTAGTACAGCTTTAGAAACAAGCCAAACTCTAAATCAAATTACAAATAATATGGTAAGAGTTTCAAATAGTGCAAGTAGCACAGATAAAGAAGCTGAAAAAACAAAAGATAATTCAAATGAGCTAATAGAAGTTTCAAATAGACTTATTGATACATTAAAAGTACTTAATTAATATAAGTACTTTTTGTATTTTTAATTGCTTATTTTGTATGTAATTTTCTAAATGGTAACTTTTATTAGATTTATTACACACTTTTCAATCATTGAGTAAACATTTTTGAAATCTTCAAAATTTTTAAAATAATATGGATCTGGGACACAATCTCCTTCATATCCATAATCACCAAGTTTTAAAGGATTTGCATATCCTAAATTTTTTAAATCTCTTAAGTTATTATCATCAAGAGCTACAATAAAATCAAAGTTTTTAAAATCATCTTTTTTTACTTGTCTTGCTCTTTGTTTTGATATATTAACACCATTTAAATGTGCTACTTTTATAGAATTTTCACAAGGAGCTTCACCTATATGCCAAGAGCCTGTTCCTGCACTATCTACAATAATATCAAGTTTATTTTTATTTATATAATCTTGTGCGATTCCATGAGCTAAAGGAGAACGACAAATGTTTCCTAAACATACAAAAAGTATTGATTTACTCATCTATAAACTACTAATGGAAAAAATCTTTTTTCAATAATTGCATAAATAAATCCTATAGCAAGCCCTATAAAATGAGCATACCAAGCTATTGGAAGTCCTATTAGAAGTGGAGCAACAGAAATAAGTAAAATCCAAGTTATAATCCCGCTTCTTTGTCTTTTATCAAAATATGCAATATAGCCTAAAATAGCACATATAGCACCACTTGCTCCAACTAAATTTACTTGAATATCTATATAAAAAATATATAAAAAAGATAAAAGCGAAGTCAAAATACCAGTAACTAAATATAAAGTTATAAATCTTTTTTTACCTCGAGCTTGTTCTATTAAATTTCCAAATTGCCATAAAACAAACATATTCATACCTAAGTGTGCTATTCCTCCATGTGAAAACATTGAAGTAAGTGGTTGCCAGTAAAATCCACCAATTAAAAAGTATAGATTTAAACCAAATAAAAGATTCCCTTGAGAAACATTTATTTGAATTATATAAGCCACAACTGTGATAAAAATAATCACATTTGTAGCAGTGAAATCTTTTTTTGAAAATTTCATACTATATAAGTGCCTCTTTTAAGACATCTTCTATTGTATCAACTACTTTTATTTCTAAAGAGTCTTTTACTTCTGTTGGAATATCATCTAAATCTCTATCAAAATTTTTACGTGGAATTAAAACTTTTTTAATTTTTGCTTTATATGCAGCAATTAATTTCTCTTTTAAGCCACCAATAGGTAAAACTTTTCCACTTAAAGTTAGTTCTCCAGTCATTGCAACATCAGATTTTATTTTTCTTTCACTTAAAACTGATGCTAAAGTTAAAGCCATAGTTATACCTGCACTTGGTCCATCTTTTGGTGTTGCACCTTCTGGAATATGTAAGTGAATATCGTATCTTTTATATACTTCACTACTATCAATTTTAGAATTTTCCTCTTCTTCTTTTACAAATTTTGGAATAATTTTTTCATCAATTTTTAGAATATTTTTATCAATTAAATGTTTTACTACAGAATATGAAATTCTTGATGACTCTTTCATAACATCACCTAAATTTCCAGTTACATTTAAAGAACCTTTTCCTTTTAATTTGATTGCTTCTATTTTTAAAATATCTCCACCTACACTAGTCCAAGCCAAACCATTTGAAACTCCAACAACATCTATTTTATCTGCTGGTTCTATCTCAAAAATAGGATTATCCAAATATTCTTTTAAATCTTTTGTTCCTATTGTAACTTTTGTAATCTCTGGATTTTGTAAAATAAGTTTTACAACTTTTCTAAATATTTTAGAGAAAACTCTTCTTAAATTTCTAACTCCAGCTTCTCTTGTATATTTTGAAATAATTAATTCAATAGTTGCTTTGCTTAAACTAACTTCACTTTTTTGAAGCCCATGTTTTTCAAGCTCTTGTGGAATTAAATAATCTTTTGCAATATGATATTTTTCATTTGGAGTATAAGAGTTTAGTTCTATAAACTCCATTCTATCTCTTAATGGTGCTGGAATTCTTCGTATATCATTTGCAGTTGATACAAAAATAACTTGTGATAAATCAATAGGAAAGTTTAAATATAAATCTCTAAATTCATGATTTTGTTCTGGATCAAGAATCTCAAGCATAACGGCTGCTGGATCTCCTCTATGATTTGCTCCTAATTTATCAATCTCATCTAAAACAATAACTGGATTCATCTTTTTAGCATCAATTAATCCTTTGATTAATCTTCCAGGCATTGCTCCAACATAAGTTCTTCTATGTCCTCTAAGTTCATTTACATCTTCCATTCCACCAAGAGCAACTCTTACAAGTGGTCTTTGAAGAGCTTGTGAAATAGAGTTTGCTAAAGAAGTTTTACCAACACCAGGAGGTCCTACAAAACATAAAACTGTACCTTTTGATTTTAAATCTTCTATTTTTCTTTGTTCTAAAAGTTGTTTTACTGCAAAATATTCAGCAATTCGCTCTTTTGCTTTTTCTAGTGAGTAGTGATCCTTATTTAACTGTTTTTCAACACTTGCAACTGATATTTTTTCATTTGCATATTCTCCAAAAGGTATATCTAAAACTTGTTCAACATATGTTTGAAGAAGAGAAGCATCAGGAGAATCAGGGTTCATTCTACTTAATTTTTCTATTTGTTTTTTTGTTTCTTTATAAGCTTCTTTACCCATAAAACATTTTTTATCTTTTAATCTTTTTTTATAAGATTTTATCTCTTCTTCTTTTTGATTATCAGCACCAAGCTCTTTTTGTATAGCTTTTATTTGTTCTTTTAAAAAATAATCTTTATGAGTTTTTTCAATTTTAGAATTTACTTTTTGTGTTATCTCTTTTTGGATTTTATATGATTCAATCTCTTTTTTTACAACTTCTATAATATCTAAAATTCTTTGTTCTAAATTAGTATTTGAAAAAATCTTATAAGCTTCATCTTTTTTTAGTTTTAAAACAGATGAAATTAAATCTGCAACTCTTGCTGCATCATCATTTTCTTCTATTGCTTTTATTAAATCAACTGGAAACTTATTATTTAGTTTTGAAAGTTTTTTAATATTATCTAGTAAAATTGCAATTAAAGATTTGATACTCTCTTCATTTGATATTTCATCTGCAAGAATATCAACAGTTGCAAAAATATTTTGTGTTGGCACAAAATCTATAATTTTAGCTTTAGCAACTCCTTGAAATAATACTTTTACTTTACCATCAGGTAAAGATATCTTTCTCATAACATTTCCTACAACTCCAACATCATAAAAAGAGTCTTTCTCTCTTTTCCCCTCTTTTAATGATTTTGAAACAGTAACCATCACAAGCCGATTAAACTCTATCGCATTTTCAACCGCTTTTATATTTTCCTCTTTATTTAAAAAAAGTGGTGTAATCATAAATGGGTATAAAAATACCTCATCTTCGATAATCAATGGTATAGTTTGTGGAAAATTACCATAATTTGCTAATTCCATATTTTAACTGTTCTCCTTAAAATATTTTTACTTATTCAAATATTGACCTATAAAAAGGTACTTTAACTTTGTTTATCTCTTCTGGATTTTCCCAAGAATTTTGAGATTTATTCATATAATATTCCGATGCCATAGGCTTATCTCTTCTTTGATAAAGTTCTGCTATTTCTTTATCCATAGAAGCTTTTGCCATCATAAGCCTAACATTCATAGTATCAATAAGTGGCATATATGGAGAGTTTTTATACTTATTTTTAAACTCTTCAATTTGTACTAAAGTATCTTCTATAAGTTGTTGATCTCTAAATTGTTGTTTAAATCCCATAAAATTGGCTTTTATTTTTAGATATCTTGCATAATCAATATCTTTACTCATACTAAATCTTTTTATATACTCATCTAAATAGAAGTTTGCTAAAGCATATTCTTCGTCTTGCATATGAGCATTTACCAAAATAAGCATAGCTGTTGGTATATATGGTGAATTTCTATGTTCACTTTCTAAAGATGTATAAGTATCATCTGCTTCGTCTAAATCGCCCATTCCAATTTGCATCATCATTTTATTGTACCAATAAAGAGCTGGTTTATTATATTCTTGTTCACTCTTTGATGAACAAGCATTAAAAACAAGTGTAGCACTTAGTAATAACAAAATATTTTTTATTTTCAGGTTTTTTACCATTTCTTCATCCTTATTTGTCATAAAAGCAATATATTATCGAAAAAAAGCTTTATATTTATAAATGTTAATATGCTATAATCAAAAAAACTAACTTAAGGTAATAAAATGAAATTAACTCTTATTGGAAATGGTATTATGGCTCAATCTCTTGCTATTGGATTAGTAAAAAATCATGAAGTTGAAATGATAGGAAGAGATTTTGGAAAATTAAAATTAATTCATGAAAAAATTCCTCAATTAATTATAAAAGAGCTAAGTGATAAAGAAGATATAAGTGGTAAAAATGTTATTTTTTGTGTAAAACCTTATGCTTTAGAGAGTGTTTCTGTAAGACTTACTGGAGAAGCAAATGTTTTAATATCTATTTTAGCTGGAACAAAACTTGATTATTTAAGAAAACAGATAAAAGCAAAAAGTTATATTAGAACAATGCCAAATGTTGCCGCAAGTGTTCAAAATTCTATGACAACCGTAACTGGTGATATAGAATCAAAAGCTATAGCATTAGAAGTATTTTCATCTATTGGTGAAGCTATTTGGGTAAACAATGAAAACCAATTAGATATTGCAAGTGCTATCACTGGCTCTGGTCCTGCATTCTTATCTTTAGTTGCTGAAGCAATTGCTGATGGTGCTGTAAAAGTTGGATTAGAAAGACATCTAGCACAACATTTAGTTCAAGGATTATTTAGTGGGACAGCTTCTATTTTAAAACACACTCATCCAGCTGTTATAAAAGATTCAGTTATGAGTCCAGGGGGAACAACTGCTGCAGGATATTCAAAACTTGAAGAAGGAAATGTAAGAAATGCCTTTATAAAAGCTATTGAAGGCTCATTTACAAAATCACAAAAAATTGCTGAAAAATAGTATAACTTTAATTGAAACTTTAATAAGTTTATTGATTTTATCAACTGTTGTAATAGGTTTTTTAAAAATCTCTTACAATAGTGAAAACAATAACAATCTTTTTAATATCCTCAATCATATAGAAAATGATTTTACTACAAAAAACTACTCAAATTTTATTCAATATAGTACAAATTTACAAATCACAAAAAATAAAATTGGAAACGAAAATGAAGTTGAAAATTTAAATGTAAAAAAATATGAATATTTAGATAATAATATAAGAGTTTTTAAATATGAAAAATAGTTTTTCTCTACTTGAACTTTTATTAACTTTGATTATATCAACTTCAATAGTTATTTATTCAACAATATTTTTAAAAGAATTATCTTTAAAAAATAGAGAAACTTTAAATTTAGAACTTTTAAAAATAGAACTTTTTTCAACAAAGGCTTTTTTAGAAAAAAACAAAGATAATTTATCTCAAATCTCTTTTAATGCAAGTAGTTTATATTTCAAAAATTCCATTTTACTTAAAAATGTTATAGATTTTAATATGAATAATAATGGAGATATTGTAACAATTTATATAAAACTCTCAAATAACTTATCTCAAGAATGGAAAATAAAATTATGAAAAAAGCATATACTCTTATCATAACTTTAATTTTACTTGTAGTTTTTAGTCTAGTTGCAAATCAAATTTTAGAAAATAGTTCTTTGGGAAATGAGAGTTTAAAACAAAAAGTTTTATACATTCAAGCAAAAAACCATCTTAAATTTTTAGAAGAGTATATTTTGAGTTTAAATTTAGAAGATATTGAGTCTATAAATAATCTAAAAATAGATGATGATTCTTTTGAGATAAAAGCACAAAAATCAAAAGAGTTTGAAGGACTTTTATTGGATGTTAAATCTTTTGATTTTGATATTAGAGTTACTAAAAAATTAATTATAAAATAACATCTAAAACTTTTTTAGCTAATTTTAAAGCCCTACTTCTATGTGAAAACTCTTTTTTTACTTCATCACTTAACTCACCTAAAGTTTTATCAAATCCACTTGGAATAAACATAGGATCGTAACCAAAACCATTTGTTCCTTTTTCTATATTTAAAACTTCACCATACATCCAACCATGAACTGTATAAACTTCTTGTTTATACACTATTGCTATACAAGCAGTATAAAATGCTGGAGTTTTTTCTAATCTTAAATTATTTAATTCATATTTTAATTTTTCATTATTTTCTTTATCACTTGCATTAAAACCCGCATATCTAGCACTATAAACCCCAGGTGAATTTCCTAAAACTGGTACACTAATTCCACTATCATCAGAAATAACAACTACATCCAAACCTTTTTTTATCAATTCATCATATATTGTTTGAGCCTTTTTTATAGCGTTCCCTTTGAATGTATCTTTATCTTCATCTATCTCCATTTTGCCTAAAATATCACTAAATGCTACAACTTCATCATTTGGAAGAAGTTTCTTAAACTCTTCTATTTTTCCTTTGTTTGCTGATGCTAAAACTATTTTCAAATTTTGTCCTTATACTACTTATTATCGAATTTTTTATATAATAAACTCAAATTATAATATATTTAGGATTATTAATGATTAAATCTGTAATGCCTTTGAGTTTTATTATCGCTCTTAGATTTTTTGGGCTTTTTATTGTTTTACCTGTTATTTCTGTATATGCTCTGTCTTTGGAAGGTGCTAATGCTACTTTAGTAGGAATTGTTGTTGGAGGATATGCTTTAACTCAAGTTATTTTTCAAGTTCCATTTGGAATTATGAGTGATAAATTAGGAAGAAAAGGTACTATTATAACTGGACTTTTACTTTTTGCTATTGGTTCATTAATCTGTGCAATAGCAACTGATATTTTCACTTTAATGCTAGGAAGACTTTTACAAGGTTCTGGTGCTATTGGTGCAGTAGTAACTGCAATGATAAGTGATTTAGTAAAAGAAGAACAACGTTCAAAAGCTATGGCAATGATGGGAATGTTCATAGGTCTTTCATTCGCTCTTGCTATGTTAGCTGGACCACTTATTGGTGGTTTTATAGGAATTGAAGTTCTATTTTATATTACTATGTTTTTAGCACTTATTTCTATTTATATTTTAGTTAAAAAAGTTCCAAATCCACCAATTATAACTCACACTTACAATGATAAACTAAAATTAGTAGATATTTTAGGAAATACAAATATCAATCGAATGAATATCACAAACTTTTTACAAAAAGCTTTGATGACATTTGCATTTTTAGTAATTCCTATAATTTTGACAAAAACTTATGGTTGGCAAAAAAGCGAACTTTGGTATGTCTATGTTCCAGCAATGATTTTTGGACTTTTATCTATGGCACCTGCTGCTATTATTGCTGAAAGAAAAGGAAAATTTAGAGAAATCTTAGCTATAGGAATTTTACTTTTTATTATTTCATATTTAGTAATTGGATTTAGTTCTAGTGCTTTTGTTTTTGCTATTGGAGTTGTGATTTTCTTTATTGGGTTTAATATGCACGAACCAATTATGCAATCTCTTACTTCAAGATTTGCAAAAGTTCATCAAAGAGGAAGTGTTTTAGGGGTATTTAACTCATTTGGATATTTAGGAACATTTGTTGGTGGGCTTTTAGGTGGAATTATGCTTGATAATATTGATTTATCAACATTTTCTATTGTTATTGCTGTAATCTGTATATTATGGGCAATTTTAATTTTAACTATGCCAAATCCATCAAAAACAAAATCTTTATATTTAAGTTTAGATGAATATAAACTAGAAAATAGTGGAAAACTAAATGAAAATAAAAATATAGAAGAGTGGTATATAAACAACACAGAAAATATTGTTGCTATAAAATACAATGAAAATATCACTCCTGAAGAGATAAAAAATATTTTAAAGTGATAAAATTTTGAAAAAGTTTATATTTTTTACTTTAAGTTTTATTCTTCTACTAACTGGATTTTCAATTAAATTTATCAATGAATTTGATATTTTTAAAGATGAACTTCTTACAAAATATGAACTAGAAACAAAAACTACATCTTTATACCTTCAAGAAAATATAAAAAAATATCTTGAAGATAAAGATACACAAATTTTAAATAAGATTAATAGTATTTTTAATGACAATTTTTCATCAATACAAATAGAAAAAGGTAACTTTACTATAACAGAAAAAGAGCTAATTGACTTAACAAATAACTTAGATAAAAATCTTGCTTGGGAACTTACAAATCTACAAATTGATGAAAATTTAGGGCAAATACTACAAACTACACAAAGTGATGATTTACAAAAAGAACTTTTAACTATTGAAGGTTCTATTCCAAATGAGTTAAATAAAAATTTAGTTCCAAGTAGCGATATATACACTTTTATTCCTAATAAAAATTTTAGAAACATCTCATCTTTAACTATCAAATTTGATGCTACAAATCAACTTGATGAAACTATCAATTCAAATGCAACTATAACTTTTGATAAAAATATTAGTAATTTTATAAATCAAAATAATACAATAGTACCAAAATGGTTTAAGGATTTAATCCCTATTTATATTGAAGAACAATCAAATAATGTAAGTAATGGTTTTACATCAAATGCTACAATCTACTTAAATACAAATGTAGAAAAAGTATATATTGAACTTTATGAAAAAACAAAAAAAGAGTTTTTCTCAAATTTATTATGGTTTTGTGTAGCGTTTTTAGGGTTAATTGGTTTATGGTTTTTATATAGACTTCTAGTGAAATAGATTTGGTTTTATTTATAGTAACAATTGACTATAATATTTCCTGAACTCTTCCAACTTGTCCATCTTGAAGACGTACTTTTATTCCATGTGGATGAATAGGTGAATTTGTAAGTATATTTTTTACTATCCCACAAGTTAATTTTCCAGTTCTTTGGTCTTGTTTTAGCACAATATTTACTTTTAAACCAGCTTTTATATTTATTCTTTTTTTAGCATCAAGCATATTTCCCCTTTTTAATCTTTTTAATTTCATTCCCAAGCTCTAACTTGGAATGCATACTTAAACTTAGTAATGTACTCTCATCTAAGTTCCAAATGTGGACATTGGGAACGAAAGAAAGAAAAATTTTAAAACCCTTGTTAATTTAACTTTTTATAATTATCACAACCAACTTGATTTCCACCATCACAAGCTTTTTTAAACCACTCTTTTGCTATATTTTTATCTTTTTCTACACCTTCCCCATAGAAATACATAGCCCCAAGATTAACTTGAGCCCTTGTATCTCCTTGAGCTGCTGCTTTTTTATACAACTCAAAAGCTTTTGCATAATCTTGTTTTACACCTTGACCTTTTCCATACATATTTCCAAGATTAAATTGAGCATTTGCATATCCTTGATTTGCTGATTTTTCATACCACTCAACAGCTTTTGCATAATCTTGAGTTGCTCCTATACCTTTTTCATACGAAACTCCAAAATTATATTGAGCTTCTACATCTCCTTGAAGTGCTGATTTTTCATACCATTCAAAAGCTTTTTTAGAGTCTTGTTTTAAACCTCCTGAGCCTTTTTCATACATATATCCAAGACTATTTTGAGCGACTGCAAACCCTTGATTTGCTGATTTTTCCCACCATTCAACAGCTTTTTTAGGATTCCATTTTACGCCTAGTCTTTGCATATACATAGCTCCAAGATAATATTGAGCTTTGGCATCTCCTTTTAAAGCTAAATCTTCAAATATTGTAAATGCAGTTTGAAAATCGCTTTTATTTAATGCATTTAGTCCATCATCAAAACTTGCTCCAAAAAGCAAAGTTGCAAATAAACTCAAACCAAATATTAGTTTCTTAAACATTTTATATTTCCTTTTTATAAATTTAATTTTTATTAACTCAAACTTTTAAGTTCAGCTTCTATTTTTTCTAACCTTGTTTTTACTTCTTCAAGTGCTTTTTTATTCTCTTCTATTACATTTGCAGGAGCATTTGCTACAAATCTTTCATTTGATAACATACCATTTAGTTTATCAAACTCTTTTTGTGATTTTTCTTGTTGTTTAGTCAATTTATCAATGATTGGTTTCATATCAATTTCACTTGTTGGAAGATAAACTTCAAGATTATTTGATACATCAGTTATACTATTTTCTACTTTCGCACTTACAAACTCAACACTATCAACTTTTGCAAGTTTTTCTATAAATGGTTTTGCTACAACTGTATCTATATTTTTATCAAGTTTGATATATGCTTTTGCTATTTTTGAGTTCCCCATATCTATGATAACTTTTGCTCTTCTTATAGCAATAATTGCTTCTTCAATAATAGCAAACATATTTTCTATATTTTCATCTTTTTTAATATCTTTTGGGAAATTCATAATCATCAACGAACTTCCATTTTCAAGTGTTGTACCACTTAATTTATGATATAAATAGTCTGAAATAAATGGCATAAATGGACTTACCATTTTTAAAGTTTCTTTAAAAATGGCTCCAAGTTCTACAATACTATCTTTACTAGCTTTTGAGTACTCAATTCCCCAATCACAAAACTCAGTCCAAACAAATCTATAAAGAGTACTTGCTGCTTCATTGAATTTATAACTTTCTAAGCTATTTCTCACTTCATCAACAGCATGACTTAGTCTACTTTGCATATATAATCCAAGTGGAGTTTTTATAGTAATATCTTTTAAATCAGGGAAAGTTTCTACGTTTAGACTTAAAAAATTACTAGCATTGTAAAGCTTATTTGTAAAATTCCTAAATTGTTCTAAATTTTTAGCCCCAAGTTTTATATCTCTTCCTTGAACTGCCAAATATGCTAAAGTAAATCTGATAATATCAGCACTATGTTCATTTACCATATCAAGTGGATCTATTACATTTCCTTTTGATTTTGACATTTTAGCACCTTGTTCATCACGAACAAGAGCATGCATATATATATCTTTAAATGGTAATTGTCCCATAAAATGTTCACCCATCATCATCATTCTAGCAACCCAGAAAAACATAATATCAAATCCAGTAATAAGTAAAGAATTTGGATAGAAATCTTTTAAGTCACTTTCATTAAAAGTATTTGTCATATTTCCATCATTTCCCCAACCTAGTGGTGAAAATGCCCATAAAGCAGAGCTAAACCAAGTATCTAAAACATCAGGGTCTTGATAAATATTTTTTGAAGTACATTTTGGACACCCATTTGGAGCATCTTCTTTTGTAGCCCATTGATGATTACAACTATCACAATAAAAAACTGGTATTCTATGCCCCCACCAAAGTTGTCTTGAAATACACCAATCTCTTAACTCATCCATCCAAGCTCTATAAGAGTTTAACCAATGACTTGGGTGGAATTTTGCTTCACCAGCATAAGTTTTCTCTATTGACTTACGCGCTACTTCTTTACTTACAAACCATTGTTTAGAAATATATGGTTCAACTATATTTTTACATCTATAACAATGCCCTACTTGGTGATTGTGTTCTTCTATTTTTACTATAAATCCATCATCTTGAAGTTTTTTAACTATTAAAGGTCTTGCTGCTAATCGCTCTAATCCTGTAAATTCTCCACAATAATCATTTAAAATACCTTTTTCATCAAAGCATTTTATAAACTCTAAATTATGTCTTTTTCCAACTTCGTAGTCATTTGTATCATGTGCTGGAGTTACTTTTACAACACCTGTTCCAAATTCCATATCAACATGAGAATCAGAAATAACTTTTATTTTTCTATTTGTAAGTGGTAAAACCACTTCTTTTCCAACAATATTTTTATATCTTTCATCGTCAGGATGAACCATAATAGCTGTATCACCGAAATATGTTTCAGGTCTTGTTGTAGCAACAGTCAGAAAACCACTTCCATCTGCAAAATGGTAATTCATATGATAGAATTTACCATTTATTTCTTCATGTTCAACTTCTATATCACTTAAAGCTCCATCATGAGTACACCAATTTACCATATAGTTATTTTGAGTTATCATTCCTTCATTATAAAGCTTTACAAAAGCCTCTTTAACAGCTTCTTTAAGACCTTCATCCATAGTAAATCTTTCTCTACTCCAAGCTGGACTGATACCCAATTTTCTCATTTGATAAACAATATTTCCACTAGACTTCTTTTTTTGAAGCCAAGCTCTTTCAAGAAATTCTTCTCTTCCTATTTGCTCTTTTGTAGTACCTTCTGCAAAAAGTTGTTTTTCAACAATATTTTGAGTTGCAATCCCTGCATGATCTGTTCCTGGTTGCCAAAGAGTTTTAAAACCATCCATTCTTTTATATCGTGTGATAATATCTTGTAAAGTAAATGTTAAAGCATGCCCTATATGTAAACTTCCTGTTACATTTGGTGGTGGCATCATAATTGCAAAGTTTTTATTTGGTTCTTGAATAGCTTTATTACCATCTATTTCAAAATAACCTCTTTCTTCCCAAAGCTTATAAAAACTATCTTCTATTTTTGCTGGTTCGTACTTTTCACTCATAAAAATTCCTAATATGTTACTAAAATAGCTTAGATTTTATCTAAAATTCACTTAGTAGCCAATAACTTGCTCTTTTTAAAGCTTTTTGATAAAATCAACTCCTATCTAATTTTAAAATAAGGAGAGATTATGTTTAAAATATTTTTAGGAAGTATAGTTGTAGCAACTACTTTATTTAGTGCTGATTTACAAGCAACAGGAGTTGAAGTAACTTTAGAAAATGGTAAAAAAATAACTATAAAAAGAGAAGCTAAACCAAAAGAGTGTGAAAATATAGCTTTTGATCCAAAAGATGTTTTTGGAGAAGTTAATCAAGCATCAAAAAATATAAATGAAAACTGCAAAAGAAGTTTTGTTACATATTTTGGAAAAATTGCACCAATGAAAGCAGCAGAAAACATTGACACTTATGGAGAACTAGAAGTTTTAGAGTTTATTGAAAAAGCAAAAAAAGATAAAAATTTACTTTTTATTGATAGTAGAACAGAAAACTGGTATAACCATCAAACAATCCCTAGTGCAGTAAATGTTCCATATTTGTATACTAAAAAATCTCAATATCCTGATGAATTTGAAGAAGCTCTTGAAATTTTTGGAGTTGAAATAAAAGATGGGAAATATGACTTTACAAATGCAAAAACATTATTAATGTTTTGTAATGGTGCTTGGTGTGGACAATCTCCAGAGGCTATGAAAGAGTTAATAGCAATTGGATATCCTCAAGAAAAAATGAAATGGTATAGAGGTGGACTACAATCTTGGTTGAGTTTAGGACTTACAACTATTAAACCATAAAAAAGCTTGGAATTTCCAAGCTTTTAAAAACTAAATTCTATCTATTTCCATAATTTATAATTACTGGTTTTACTTCACCAATTTTTTCTATACTAACTGGTTCGTCAATTGCTCGTTTTGAACCACTTAACTCAAAAACAACCTTATACTCAGCACTTGGACAACTAATAATACTTGTTGTTTCATTTAATTTTGTTTCTACACAACCTACTTTTATATCAATTTTTGGCTCTGCTGCAAATAAAAATATAGAACTCACAATAAAAAATATAGCTATTTTTTTCATATTTTAATCCTTTTAATTATGTAATACCACATATTAGCAAAAAATGTTTAAACTAAAAAAGATTCTCAACTTCTAAGAAACTTTTTTTAGATTTCTATTTTATAAATATTTTATTATCCTTTTTTCAAGATATTGCCCATTTATTTTTTGGTCAGACATTATCCTCTCCTAAAATTGATTTTTTTTGTTATTAACATAAATATAGGAATTACATATAATCCATGTATCATAATTTCATAGCATAAAGATGTTATTCTTCCCATCATTAAATTTGGTAAAAAGAGTCCAAGTGTAACTATTAAAAGTGGTATTCTAAAAGCAAATACTTTACTAAATTTAATTAAACTTTGATAATTTATTTTTAATCTTTCTCTATCAATCCAAATAATATAACTAACCAAAGCGCTAAAAATTGTAAACACTACAAATAATACTATACTTGTAATTGAAAGTATTATTACTTCTACTAGTAAGTCAAGATGTTTATTACCACTATTTGAATTACCAATATCAATTTGATAAAGAGCTAATATTGCACCAATAAAAAATGTCATAATAATCCCAAAAATAACATTAAAAGGACTAGAAAAAATCATATTAAAAATATAAAATGTATTTAAAAATGGATTTGACCAATTTTTCTTTATTAAAAACTTTTCTAAATACCAACCTATAGTTAATAATACTACAAGGGTTCCAATAATGAATGGCATATTTTCTCCTTTATAAAATCTTACTTTGAAACCAATTATCATTTTAATATAAAAGTATACCAAAAAATTGTCACATTCTTGTCACAGTTTCTAATTATTTTTATCCTACTTTCTTAAATATTTTATTATTTTTATAATCTACATTATTTACAGCTTTTACAGAAGAAAAAAGGTCAGTTATAGCTTGTGAACCATAATACCCAAGTGTATAACTCACTGTAGAATTTACCAATCCTCCTACAAATGTTCCATCCATTCCTAGAATATCAGCAATATTATCATTTTTTGCAAAAAAAGATGATATTGCAAAAGATACTACTGCTCCTTGAAGTGTATTTTTAAAATCTGCTTCTATATCTTGAAATGCTCCTGTACCATTCCCATTTTTACTATCCCAAAATACATATTCACCTACATTTTGTCCGATAACTGTTGTTGAAGTTGAAATAGCTAGTTTTTCTATATTTGAATAGTCATTATTTGCTATGATTATACTTCCTATACTTCCACCTATACTACTTCCTAACTTTGTTGATAAAGCATCACCTTCTTTTGCTTCTAAAAAAAACCTTTCTCTCATATCAAAAGTAACATATTCTTTAAAATTTCCATTTTTATCTATATAATCTGCAACATCATTATTACCTTTACCTTTCAATACTTCTCCTAATATCTTCATAGTATCAGGAGAATATTGAACATACTTAATTACTTCATCTAGGTTTATATCTTGACTATTACCAAATTTTTCTAAAACTTCTCTGGCTTGGGCATCTAGCAATACTTGTGTTTTACTTTTTTCTTGATTACTAACATATAACATACTATCTTTATATGTCTCTTCTAATCCATTCGTATCTAATGTTTTATCTTTATTTACAAATTCTTTTACAGTATTATCACTTATATCAAAATCATTTCGTAAAATCTCACCATTACTACTTATTTTTACTACTTTTATATTTCCTTTATCATCTGAAGGAATATGATAAGTTAAACTTCCATCATGTCCTTCATATACTTTTACATTTCCATGTCCACCTTGTACATTATCAACATCTTTTGGAATTTTTACTACAAACCCAACTGGTAGATTTTTTGCTTGTTCTTCTGTTAATCCATTGTATTGTAGTAACTCTTTTGTAGTATATTTTGTTCCTACTGCTATATGTGAGATTGTTTGTCCTGATTGAAGTAATACAACACCAGTTGTTTTAGAAGCTACTATATTTATTGTTTCTAATATTGTTGTTTCAGTTGGATTTTCTGTTTCATTAACCCAATTACCATTAGAATCTTGATAAGATTTTGTAGTTTTATCACCCAAAGTATATTCATATACTTTATTTCCATTTTCATCAATATATTCAATTCTTTGAGTAGGTATAATAATCTTATCACCTTTTGCAAAGCCATCAACTAACTCTTTTTCATTAGCATATCCATTTGCACGAGCTAATTCATCTAAGTTAATATTTTTATTACTATTTGTTACAAGCTTTTGATATAACTGCGTATAAGCTGAAATACCTGAATTATCATATGTTAATATATGATTTTCATTTGATATATCTCTAATTTGAATATCATTTTTGACATTATTTTCAAAAACTTCTACTCCACCAATACCTAATTTTTCAGTTCTTATATTTCCATATATATCAACTGTTATATGAGTTTGTACATTTCCATTTATCTCTAAAAGTGAATAATCTTTTGCATTATAATAATAAATTCTCTCTTTTCCAGTTGCAGTATCTATTACTATAACTTTTTGATTACCTTCATTATCTGTATATATAGTGATATTTTCATTTATTTCTGGTTTATTTGGGATAGCTAAAACTGTACCCTCTTTCATATTTGTATAATCATCAACTTTTATTTTTAAATTATTATAAGCTAGTATCTCTTTTGCTGTAAGTCCTGTTGCTTTTGCTATATCTGATAAACTAGTATTTTCATCTATAGTCATAGTTTTATCATAGTTTATTGTATTTTGTAAATTTTCTGATTTTCTATTATATAAATCTGTTGTAATTTCATTTATATATTTATTCCACTCTATTGTATTTGCAGGAAAAATTCCTTTTGCTACCATAGTATTATATGCACTTAGATTTGTTGTTTTTAAATCTTCAAATCTTTGTAATTGTGTAGTATTTATTGCTTGAAAATCTTGAGCATAATTGTATGATTTTTCTGCAACTTGTCCTAAATCTATCCCAGCTTTATCTAATGCATATCCTATTGCTTCACCTGCAACAAATCCAACTCCAACTATTGCAAAAGCTGGTAAAAAACTTAATACAGTAGTTGAAAGCCCTATAGCTAACCCAGTACCTGCAAGTCCTGTTAATAAATCTTGAATTATAGTCCCTGATATATGAGCTATATTATCATCTGTACTTTTTGCATAGTCCCACTCCAATATGGAAGTTACAGCTCCAGCTTTAATTTGTGAAAAAACTTTTGTAATTGCAGGTATATCTTTAGCATCAATAATATTGCTTTTTTCTAACTGTGTTAAATATCCTTCTAATGCGACATCAGGAGCTTGTATAAAAAATTTAAAATACCTTTCTGATCCAGATTGTTCTAAAATATCTGTAGTATTATCTTTTTCTTCATTAGAGTTATATGTTATATCATTTGCCATTACAGTTCCTTTCTTATTTATCTGGTATAAAAATCCATCTTGTTTCTACTTCATCTAAATTAGTATTTAGATATTTCTTAAAATATAAATCTACTTTACTTTTTTCTTCTATATTCAATACATTATATGCAATTCCACCAAACTTTTCATTTTTACTATTCATTACAAATACTAAATTATTAATAAGTTTCTTTTGATATAAAATATATACACTTATAAAAGTTGTAAAATATATAAAAATAATATATGGTAGAAATAACACGTAAAGGATTTTTATTGAAAGTGTATCTCTTTGTCCCTCATGTTTTTGATTTAGCAAAGTTAATTTAACTTTACATATTCTTTTAATATTTTCTAAAAGTATTAAATTAGAATTTAACAATAGAATATGAGTTTCATAAAATTTTATAGTTTTTCTTTTTTGAAAAAAAGCATAATATAGAGTTTTCAATATATAAAAAACATATACTGGTATACTAAAAAACACAACCAATCTCCCTAATCTACTATGCTCAAATAAATTCTTTAAACTAAAATCTGCAAATGTTAATACTATCAATAAAAAACTAGTATAAACAAGTATCCCAAATAATTGTGTTATTAAATATATTTTATCTTCTATTTCAAATAAAAATCCATCTTTATTTGGTATTAGTTCTAGGTTTTTATCATCCATTTATACTTATCCTTTATAAAATCTTACTTTGAAATCAATTATCACTTTAATATAAAACTATAACAAAAAATTGTCACATTCTTGTCACAGTTTTTAGTTATTTTTATCCTACTTTCTTAAATATTTTATTATTTTTTATTTATTCCTTCTTCTATTATTTTTTTCAAATCCTCTTTATGTTCTATCAAAATATTTTTATATATATCTTTTATTTCTTCATAAAGTTTTGGAAATTGCTTGTTATATTTTTCTCCAAACTTAGTAGATTCAAATCTATTTATTTCAGATAATTCATCTTCTGTAAAATTATCATTGAAAACTTTTATAAAAACTGGTTTTAATTCTTCATAATTCATATATTTTGATACAAATTCTTCCATTATATCTTTGAAAAGTAATAATTGTGGGAATTGTTTAATTTTTTCTTCTATACCTATTTTCATACCTTTTGAAAACATTTCTTCATATATTGGTTTATCAAGAAGAATTTCTGCTTGTGATTTATTTTTATTTACTTCTTTTTTGATATCTATTTTTGTTGGCTCAATTTTAAACTCTCTATTCATATTTTTTGCTAGTATATTTGCCATTTCTTTTTCATTATTTTTAATTTTAGTAGCTCTTTGTTGCACCATTTTAGAGAGGATATCTTTCTTTTCTTCAAAAACAAACATAGATTTTACTTGCATATCTGAAATAATTTTAGGAAGTTTCTCTCTGTACTTTTTACCAATTTGTGTATTGTAATAAGCATTTAATTCTACCAATTCAGCTTCTGTAAAATTATTTGATATGATATTTACTAACTTTTGTTTTATATTTTCATAAGAGAAGTATTTATTAGTAAATTCATTTAAGATTTCATACATCTCTTTATCTTTCATAAGTGTATTCAATGCTTTAAAATTTTGAATTAAGTTATCATAATATTCTTTTATGGGACTACTATCAATTAAAATCTCTGCTTGTGATTTTTTTGGTTCTTCTACTATGATTTTTGTATTTGTAGAAGCACAAGCGCTAAAAAACACTATTATTATAAACAGGTTTATAAAAACTTTTCTATACATTTTTTACCTTTTTATTAATTTATTTTTATCTCTTTTTCTTCAACTTTTCCATTTGATTTATACGTTTTTATTATCTTTTTGATTAAAACCAATCTTTTATTCATAAGATTATCTTTTGGTTTATCTACATCTAAAATTTTTTGATCAACAGATTTAAAATAATAAAAGACTTCTTGTTTTTCTTTATTTTTTAATTCAATATTTTTTTGTCCAACTAAATAAAAACCATCTTCTTGATTTAGATAAAATACCTTATCATAATAATCTCCATTTAAAATTTCATTCTTTGATTCTGTATTTAATTCTATTTCTTTGAAGTTTCTATCTTCATCTGAAATAAATTTATTCCAATTAATATTTTCTTCTTTTCCTTGATAAATAGTTTTGAAATTTTCAAAACAATTATTATCTAGTTGTAACATAACTCTTTTATATAATCTCTCTTTATATTTATCTGATTGTGCTAAGAAGTTATACTCTTTATTGTCTTTTTTACATTTGATAAAATCTGTATTTTTTATATTATCTACTGTGCAGTTATTATTAAACTCTTTTATTAACTGCTCTTTATAAGTGCTTTTAAAATCTATTGTATCATTTATTTTAGATTCAACAGCAAAACTAAATAGTAGTTTATTGCAAGTGATATTATCGTTTAATTTAAAAGTTTGCTTATAATCAAGTGCATTTAACATTGATAATCTTTTTGATGAACTTATCATATTTGTATTTGAGAATTTTATTCCAGCCATACATAAAGTATTTGACTCTTCATCATATATAACACTCGTCAAATCTTCACTCATTTTAGGACAAGAAAATTCTATTTTTTTCTTAAGTTTTGAGAAATCCATAAATTTTTTAAGGTCTTTTATTACTACATTATAAAACTTTTCTATATTTGTAGCTTTTTTTTCAACATTTGAAAAGCTATCTTTTTTAAAATCATCAATAGCAAAAGCACTGTATGTTTTATCTAATATAAATGTATTTTGATAGATTATATTTTTATTATCTAACGATTCTAATTGTTTTACTGTCTGTTTAACATTTGTTTTATTCCAATTTTTTGAGATATTTTCAACATCATACAAGGTAGCTTTTACATAGATATAATTATTTGTACAATCATATTTTTCAGGAGTTATTTTTAAAAGTTTTTTTGTAGGTTCATATATATTATTTACTCTTACAAGTTGAATTCTAAATAAATCTTTAAATTTTGAAATATTATTGATAATCTCATTTGAGTAAAACTCACTTTCATTTTTACAATTTACTGAACCAAAAGAATAATTTGGAGTAAAAACTGGTGCCATCCCCATACCATTTCCCCAATTTACATAGTTTACATTCATACCACTACTTGGAGCATTTGTTATATCTAAATCTTTTTCTTCAGAAACAATAACTATTTCATCTAAAAGTTTGTAGCTTTCATTTTTTGAGGTATTATTTACTTTTTGTGAACATCCACTAAAAATAAATATTATAAATAGTAAGTTTATAAATATTTTTTTATACATTTTATTCCTTTAAAATTTTAATTTTGTATCAATACAAACAGTTGGAAATTCTTTACATAATCTATCAATATCTACTTTTTTAAGTTTTTCTTTTTGATTTAATGATTTCTTAAACATTTCAAGTCCTTTTTGATGATTTTGACGGACACCTTTTCCATTGTAATATGCGATTCCAAGATTAAAATAAGCATTTGGATTTCCTTGATTTGCTGATTTTTCTAACCATTCAATAAATTTTTTATAATCTTGTTCTACTCCTAATCCTTTTTCATACATATATCCAAGATTAGCTTGTGCATCAGAATGTCCTTGAATAGCAGCTTTTTCATACCAATAAAATGCTTTATCATTGTCTTTTATTTCTTTTTCAAAATAATAAAGACTCCCTAATCTAAATTGTGCTTTAGAATAGCCTTGATTGGCTGATTTCTCGTACCATTCAATAGCTTTATTTATATCTTTTTCAATATCTTTACCTGAATGATAAATATTTCCTAATTCATATTCTGCTCTATCATATCCTTGATTAGCAGATTTTTCGTACCATTCAATAGCTTTCTTTATGTCTTTTTCAACACCTTTACCTGAATGATAAATATATCCTAAACCATATTCAGCAAAAAAATCTTCTTTGATAGCATACTCTTCATATAATTCTAATAATTTTTTATACTCTTTATTTTTATTATATATCTGAGCTTGTTCTAAATCTTTACTTGATAGTCTTTTTTTATCTTCATTTAAAATTGTATTTTCTGTTTGATTTGTAGCACAAGCATTAAAAATTATTACTATAAATAGTAAGTGTATATATATTTTTTTATACATTTTAAAATCCCAATTTGGTGTTCCATCGGGATTTTGACTTTGTGGTGCAACCATTTTTCTAAACCAATTTAATGTTTCTAAAGCACTATGAGTCTCTTTATATTCTAAAGCTTTTTTTATATTATCTTCAATAGATACATTAGGAGGTATATTTCCTTGAAATCCAAAATTTTTATCAGCCATGATTTAAAATCCTCCTCCAAGTTTTATTTCTAATTATTTTAGTGATACGGTATGAAGCATATATATTAAATGGTATCGTTCCTATAGCAGCTAAAGCAGCTACAATATCAAATGGTCCATATGATTCTATTAATCCTATCATCCAATTTGCAATAAATACAAAAAAAATATCAAACACTATAAAACAAAGTATAAAGTCAATTACTATTTTAAATTCAAATATTAACCTATCTTTTTTACTTATAGTTTGTATTTCAAGAGTTGAAGAATCTTTTTTATTACGCCATTGTTGGTATTTGCAGTACAAATATGTGCATATACGATAATAAATATAAGCTGAAAGAATTCCACTCCAACGCATACTCAATAGAATACTCCAATCTATTATTAATGTCATAAACATAGTAGGTCTTGTTCTATTCCTTGCTTCGTAATTAAGCATATTTTGAACACCTTGGGCATCCATATCATAAAACCACTGTAAGAATAAATTCTCAGAACTCCAAATTAAACTTCCAAGAGTATGCTTATAAAGAAGAAACAAAGCTAAAAATATTAAAAATAGCAATAATTCTTTTGCTTCATTTTTTAGAAAACTCATCTGTTTGCCTAATTCTTAAATCATATTTCTTTATTTATTTAATACTAGTGTTTGATTTTCACTATTTACTAATTCATTGAACTTTTGTAAAAATTTTGCAAAATTTAGTCTTATTGCTCCTGCATAAGCAAATATTACTCTAGTTGTACCATTTACAGAAGAAAGAGATACAGTATCATCTTCTGCATAAGCTACTTTTTCTAAACTATCATAATTAAAATCTTGATTTGTTTGATTTCTTGACATTCCAGCTACTCCAAATAATGCAACAAATATAGCATCTTTAAAACTAAAATCCATCTCTGCTATATAATTAGAAGATATATTTATAGTTTCCATAGGTTGATTCATTCTATAAATCTTATATATTCCATTTACACCTACTTCTGCATCACCCCATGCTTTTTTATTATCAAAGTTCATATCTACATCTATTTTGTAGATTTTTGAATTTATAGGATTGTTGTTATAAAACTTATTTATATTAGTTAATAGATGAGTTTTTATCTCTTCTTCATCAATAAGAGCAATATGCATATGCTTATTATTTAAAGCATCACCAGTTAATTTTACATTTGATACTTCGACATTTATATCTTTTTGTTTTATATCTTGAACTGTATCATTGTGTAAAGCAAAATTTTTTGGTGGTACTTTACTTGCACACCCACTAAATACAAAAACTGTAAATACAGTAACTAAAGCTACTTGTAGTAATTTTTTCATTCTATTTTCCTTAAGTATCTATTTCATTTTTTAAATGTTAATGATATATTATCTAGAGTATGTCACAGTTTGCGTCACAGTTTTTATATTTTTAAGTAGATTAATTTATTATTTTGAGATTTTGCAGCCTAAACTAGGGATAGTTTCTATTATTTTATAATTTAATTTTGTTCTTAAACGATAAATTAAGGTTCTAAGATTACTATTACAAACAGTAAAATCTTGCCAAATAGAATGCTCTATTTCTTTAAAAGAAACAATCTGCCCTTTTGCTTCAATTAATATTTTAAATAATTGTTTTTCTTTGTGGCTTAGTTTAATTGGTTTTGATTTATAAAAGAGTATTTCATTTTTTAGATCATAAGAATAATTTTCTTCTAATATTATATAAGAATTATTTTGTTCAAATTTTTCATCTTGAATTTTATATAAAGATAAAAGTAAAGTAGATTTTATATCTTCTTTTTTAAATGGTTTTAGAATATATCCTAAAGGATCTGTCCTAATAGCTCGTTGAATAGTGTTTTCATCACTATAAGCTGTAAGATAGATCACTGGTATATAATAATCTTTTTGTATTTCACTTACAATATCTATTCCATCTATTTTATTCTTTCCTAAATTTATATCAGAAAAAATAATAGTTGGTTTTTTATATTTTATACTTTTTATTGTATCTTCATAGTTAGAAACAATATCTGTAATTTCATAATTTAAGTTATTAAGAATTCTTTTTATATCAAGAGCCACAATAGCATCATCTTCTATAATCAATATTTTTTCATTATTCATCTTCATTCCACCAAATAGTTATTAATGTACCTTCTTTTGCTTTTATATCAATTTCTCCTTTTAGTTGATTAATAGCTAAAGTACTTACTAAAGTTAGCCCAAGTGAAAATTCTATATTTTCTTTATCAAAACCTATTCCATCATCTTTAATAGTTAATTTTAAGATATTATTACTTTTTTCTAAAGATATATAAATATTTCCTTTTTTATTTAAAAAAGCATATTTAAAAGAGTTTGTTACAAGTTCATTTATAATCAACCCACAATAAATTGCTTGCTCCATCTTCAGCTTCGTTTGAATATCAAAATAAATATTTATAGAATCATCATAGCTAGATTTCACTTCATCAATTAATGTTTCAAAATACTCATAAACATCTATAAAATCTATATTTTCTTGAGTATATAAAAGTTCATGGAGATGTCCCATTGCACCAATTCTATTTTGAGTAGTAGTTAAAATAGCCTTTAACTTTTCATCTTCGATTTCATCACTTTGAAGCCTTATCAAAGATACAATAGTTTGCATATTATTTTTAACTCTATGATTTAACTCTTTAAGTAAAACTTCTTTTTCATTAAGAGCAATTTTTAAATCTTTTGTTCTTAAATCTACTTTCTTTGATAATCTTTTTGTTTCATTTTCTTGTTGTAATATCAATTTCTGATTTGCTTCATCTTTTTCTTTTTGTAAGTTTGTAATCCTATTTGCCAAAGCAATAGAAAATATTAAAGCTTCAACTACAAATGATATTTCAATTAAATATGGAAAAGGAAGAGTATTATATATACCCATACTTGATAATGTCATCAATAAACCAGAAGATAAAAATATAATCCATGCAAAAAGTATAAAATAAGCTTGTCTATTTTTCTTTATTGAAGCATATATTGTAACAAACATTAAAAATATTAAAAATAACATTAATGCATTTGTTCTATATTTATCATACTCTTCTGTTAGAAGAAAAAATATAACACTTATAGGAATAAATATTAAGAACCCATTTAATACTTTATTTAATCTTGGATATTGAGTAGTTTGTAAAAAACTTTTTGTAAATAGTCCTAAAAAATAAATGGGAATTGCAACTAGAAGTGCTGCAAATTCTATTAAAAGATTAAGAGAGTTTAAATCAAAAACATAAAGTTTTGCAAATCCTACATATATAAGATGATGAAGAATTAATCCAAAAATATATAAAACATAATATAGATAACTTATGTCTCTTGTAAAGAAATATATAAAAAGATTATAAATTGCAAGAACAAACATAGAGCCAAAAAATATAGAAAGTATCAACTGATGTTTTATCTCTTTTTTATAAAAATTTTTATCATCTAAAAGTTTTAAATCTATTATTAAAGTTGTTATATTTGATGATGCCTTAACAAAATATATATTTTCTTCATTTGGATTTAATTCTATTTTAAATATTGGATTTATTGCTGATTTATCAAAACTCTCAACTAAAAAACCATCTTGTATATGTATGTTTTTATTTAAATCAAAAAAATCTATATTAGTTGTAAGAGGATTATTATATTCAATAATTTTGTAAATCTTTTTATTTGAATTATTTTTAATAGTTATTTTTATCCAAACATCAAAATGTGGAGAATATCCATAAGCAAGGATATCCTTATCATTTTTTTCAAAATTTATGTTTGAATTTTTTATATCTTCAATAGTTAAGCTTCTAGTTTTATCTATATAGATTTCACTATCTTGAAGTAAATTTATATTTTTCGTGCTCTCATCTATATTTACAATATTGGCATAAATATTTGATGAAAATATAATAAAAAGAAGAACTATCTTATAAAAAAATTTTAGCACTTAAATCCTATTTTTATAAATTTGAAAATACGTATCATAATATATTATCAAATTTTCCTACAATTCTTCTTATTTAATATTATATAAAATTCATTTTATAGCAGATAATATTTTGTACTCTTCCAAAGCAAAATCATCAGTCATCCCACTAATATAGTCAATTATTAGTCTAACTCTATAATAATATTCTAAAATATTGAACTCTTCAATATTATCAATATTAAGTTTTTCAACATCATTTTTATAAGCTACTATTTGTTTAGAAGAGACTCTTTTTATCAATCTTTTTGATATAAAACAATCTATTTTTTCATCTTTTAAAAGTTTTGAAAAATCTTCATTTTTTAACTCTAAAAGTGGTTTATAAATATCAAACAAAGAGTTGATAATTGTATAAGCTTGAAGTTCCAAAGTTTGAACTTCTCTATTTTGATAGATATATTTTATTGAAATATCTTGTAAAACTTTCAAAGCTTTATAATATTTACTTTCTTTATCATACTCTAAAAGTGCGTGATTGAAACTTCCTTCAAAAATAGCTTGATGATTTTGTACAAATACACTTGAAACATGTCTTACAAAACTTGTAACCAAACCAACTCTTAAAAATGTAAAAAACATATTAAATTGATATGGTTCATCATCTTTTTTTGCCTTTTCATACTGTTTTTCTATGATTTCTAATAAAAACTCTTCATTTTGTTTTTGGCACTCTATTTTTATGATATTATAAACTTCATCTAAAGATAAAATTCCTTTTTCAACACTATCTTCTAAATCAGCAGTTAGATATGAAATATCATCTGCAGCTTCCATGATATAAGTTATTGGAAATCTATGCCCTACTTTTATTTTAAGTTTATCTTGTATTTTTTCAACTAATTCTTTTTCACTATAATAAAATCCTGGTTTTTTCTTCAAATATGATAATCTATCTTCTTTTAAAGGTTTTTCTTCAAAAGCACCTCTTGTATATTTTAAAACAGCAATTATTTGAAAATATGATAAATTTAATCTTTGAAGTTTTGTTATAATTCTTATAGCTTGAGCATTTCCATCATAGTTACAAATATCTTTAGATATTAATTTTTTTAATTCTTTAGCTTCTTGTGTTGTTGATTCAAGCCTATCTAAAATCGGTAAAATATTTATCTTTATCCATTTATTTATAGTCTCTTCTGCAAAATGCCCAAAAGGTGGATTTCCTATATCATGAATCAAACTTGTCATCTCAGAAGTAGAAATAAAGGCATTTTCTAAATCATCTAATCCATAAGTTTCCAACTTCTCTTTTTTCAACTCATCTAAAATAGTTCTAGCAATATATCTTGCATTTTGTCCAACTTCAAGTGAGTGAGTAAGTCGTGAACGAATAGAAGCATTTAATTCTAAAGCAAAAACTTGAGTTCTTTTTTGTAATCTTCTAAATGCTGATGATGAAAAAATTCTTCCTCTATCACTTTCAATTGTTATTTCTATATCTTTTGATGGATAAAACTCTCTATCTAAAGTAAACTTTTCTTTATAATTTATCATAATATCATCTCTTTTATATAAATCTTTATTCTAGTATCTTATCAAAAATATCTACTATACTGTCATCTATTTTATTTCTTTTAGCTTCATTTTTCATAATATCTATTGTTTCTTTATGAGAAAAACTATCTCTATAAGCTTTTTTCTCTCTTAAAGCACTATAAATCACCAAAGAAATAAGCAATCTATCTTTAAAACTCAAATCCTTTGCACTTAAACCAAAAGTTCCACTGCCATCAAGCCTTTCTTGAACTTTAAAACTAAGATTACAAATATCAGAAAATCCCATAATAGAGTTTAAAACTCTTTTTGTGTGATATGGATATGATTTTATTATCTCTTTTTCTTCATAAGTTAAAGGCTCAATTTTTTCTAAAATATCTTTTGGAATATATAATTTTCCTATATTTTGGAGTGATATTGCTATTAAAAAAATTTGTTTATCTTTATGTTCAAATTCAAAATAATCTGTGATTATTGAAGCATATTTTAAAATCTTTGAATTTAGATTTTGGAATTTATGGAATATTGTAGTCATATTTAAAATATCTTCAAAATCTAAAGCTTTTGTAAAATCACTCAAATTTGAATAAATAAACATCACTATTTCACTTTCATTTTCTAAATCAAGCCAAAATGAAAGTTGATTTGAAATTTTATAAAATTTTTCTATCAAATCTTTACTATAAATATCCTCATTATTTTTTATATACTCTAGACATTCAACTCTTTGTTTTACACTATTTTTATGAAAATCAAATTTTGTACAAATATCTTTTGAAAGTTTTATAATATCTTGAAAAGCTTTATCTTCTAAATGTGAATTATCTAAAAAATCAAATTCTTCTATATCATTTTTTGGAAGATTTGATATTAATGAATATGAACATAAATCAGCCAATTTTTTAGCTTCAAAACTATATTCTAACCCTAAATGTAAAGATATATATGAAGTTTTTTTACTATCTAATATTTCACTAAAAGCTAGTAGAAAATTGTTTAAATTAAATGCCATCTGTTTTTTTTTATCCATTTTATCCTCATTTCAAATTACTTATATAGAATAGATATTATAATATAATTTTTAATTATATAATCAAGGAGAGACAATGTTAAAGAAAATTACATTTTCAGTACTTTTTTGCTCTTTTACTTTTGGTTTTGATTATAACTTAAAACCACAAAAAGTAAGTGAAGATGTTTGGTGTTTTTTTGGAAAGACTGAAGTTCCATCAAAAGAAAATGGTGGATTTATGGCAAATTCTTGCTATATAAATGCAAAAGACAGCTATGTCTTAATTGATAGTGGCACAAGTTACAATTTTGCTAAACAAGCTTATGAAGCTATGCAACAAATAGAAAAATTACCTGTTAGTAATATAATAATCACTCATGAACATGATGACCATTGGATGGGAAATAGTTTTTATAAAGATAAATTTAATAGCACAATTTATGCTCCAAAATCTATAAATGAGAACTATGGTGAAAATTCTCGTCCTAGAATTTTTCAAATTTTAGATTCTAAAGATATGGAAAATACAAAAATTATAAAAGCAGATATTATAATAAATAATGATGAAATAGTAAAAATAGGAAATAAAGAGATAAAAATTATACATACAAAATTAACTGCACATACAAATAATGATTTAATAGTGTATTTACCAAATGAAAAGGTAATATTTACTGGTGATATAATTATGAATGAAAGGATTACATCAAATAGAGATGGTTCTGTTATTGGGACTTTAAAAGCTATTGATTTAATAGAGAGTTTTAATTGGGATACTTTAGTTGCAGGACATGGGAAAATTACAGATAAAACTGCATTAGAACATACAAAAAACTATTTTACTCTTTTAAAAACAAGAGTTTTAGAAGCTATTGAAGCTGGAACAACAGCAGGAGAAATTAATAAAATTGTAACAATGGACGAATTTAAAGATATTGCTATGTTTGATGAACTAAATAGTAGAAATATTTTTGATGCTTTTACAGAGCTAGAATTTTATGATGAAAACTAAAGAAGAGTAGAAAATTCTACTCTTCAACTAATTCAACTATAGCATTTTTAGACTCCGTTGTCATGTCTAAGTCTATATGAACACCATTTTTAACCTCAACCAATTTTACATCTAAACCTTTTGATTTTGCTAAATTATAAAAATCTATTGTCATTTGTGGAGTTGAAATATCATCTTCTGTTCCATAAATTAAAACTATTTTAGTATTTTTTGAAATATTATCTACAACATCAATAGCTGAAATTAGATTTTTATCATCACTTCTTTGATGAATATCATAAACTCCACCAACACAAACAAGATTATCTACTAAATTAGGTTTTAATCCAAGAAGTGTTGAACTCATCAAACACCCTGCACTGTGTCCTATTAAATTTATTTTTGAAGAACTATATTTTTCTTTTAAAGCTTCTACTAAACTAACTAAGAACTCTATATACTCTTTTGTAGCAGCTAAATTCTTTACTTCTTTACTTCCAAGAGGAAGAAGTTTATTTGACGAACTTTGTGAGTATCCTGGAAGTGCAATAGCAATAGTAGAAATATCACTCATCATTGTTATATCTTCGGCAAAAGGTGAATATCTAGCAAGAGTATCACTTCCTTCATCCCATGTTCCATGAATAAGGATATTTAAAGAATCTCCATCTCCATCAAATTTTTTATAATTTGTACATTCATTTTGTACAAATATAAATCCTTCTCCTTTTTTAATACAATCATCTTTTGTAATATTTGCAAAAAGTGAACTTACAAATAATGTTATTAAAACTAAAAACTTCTTTAACATTTTCTCTCCTTTTATTTGATTAGTAAGCTGTAATACCTATATATCCATCAACCTGACGTTCTATAACTTCCACAATTCCAGCTTGTACAAAACTCATACCATCAATAAAATCTTCATCTTTCCATCCCATAGTTTCCATAGTATTTCTACATCCTATAAACTCAACATCATATTCCATTAATGATTTTATTCTATCCAAAGTTGTTTTATCATAGTCATTTTTAAAAACTCTCATTCCTTTTCCATAAGCAACTACGACTATTTTTAGACTTTCAGCTGGATATTCTTTTAAAATATTATACATAGAACCAACTGTTGCTTTTACAGTATCTAAATCATTTACATATAAAGAGTAAACAACTTTTCGTGGGCTTTCAAAGCTTGGTTGTGGATTGCTAAAAGTACTTACTCCAAATGAATAAATAGCAAATATGCAAATTAATAGTAGTTTTTTCATATCTTATCCTTTTATTAAATTTACTTTAGTATCTTTTAATACTAAACCACTTTCCAAAATTCTACAATAAACTCCCCTATGTCCTTTTAATAATTTTGGTAAGTTTTCATCAAAAATACTCAAATGATTACAAACGGTACAAATTTGAGTAATTTCTAGGATACCTTCTTCTATTTGTAATTTAATACCTACTTCAAAATCATGTGGGTCAAAATCTAGTAAAATATTCTCACCTAAACTTCCAAACTCTAAATTAATTCCATAGTTTTTCGCTATTTGATAAGATTTTAATCCTACAATCATAACTGTCTGATCAAGATTTTTCAAAGCAAATTTATCTAACTCTATTCCATAATCTTTAATTAAATTTAATTTTTCAACCTTTGGTCGAGGTAAAGAAGAAATAGAATCTTTTTTAGCACTAAAAATTTCTAAAACTTTGCCTATTTGTTTCACTTTTTATTCTCTTGTAAAATGTTAGTAAAATCTTCTAAAGTCCATGAACCAACATATTGTTTTAGAAAAGTTGCATTTTCATCTACAAAGAAAAAACTAGGAGTAATTTTTTTATACTCTTTTTGTAGATTAAATGGTAAAGATGCATTATCCATATCAATTTCTATTGAAATATAATTTTTAGATATTAATTCTTTAATTACATTTTGTGGAAAAACTTCTCTATCCATTTTTTTACAGAAAAAACAAGTTTTTGAAGTAGCATAAACTATTATCTTTTTATTTTCCTCTTTTGAAAGTTTTAAATATTTTTTTTCATCTTCTAGTGATAAAAAAGGCTCTTTTAGGTTAATTTCTTCTTTAAAATTATCCTTGTATTCTAAAAAATAGTAACTAAGATTTGTATAATCATCTTCACTTAATTCACCTTTCATACTATCTTTATTATCATAATAATCTAAAACATTTTCATCACAGATTGAATTAAATCTATCTGGATTTTCTAAATAATCTTTTAAAAAGTTTTCTATTTGTATTTGTTGGAAATCTGGTTCATTTGGATCTCCTATCTTATTTGAACTATCCATCATAGCCCAAACTATCATATTTGCACTTGGCGCTTTTAAATTTAGTAAGCTATTATTTTTTTCAAAAAAATTCTCTTTTATAAGATTTAATGAAATATATTCTTTATGACAAGTTGTACATTTTTGTTCAAAAACTTTTTTACCATCTTCAAAAGAGGCAAAAAGACCTGAAATGATTAGTAAAATTACAAATAAAACTTTCATATTCTTTCCTTTTTATTTGAAAAATATTAAAAAAAATACTCTTCAAATAAAAAAGCATAGAAATCTATGCTTTTTTTAGATAATTCCTGGATTACCTTTAACTCCAACAATATCAGGAGTATCAACTTTTAAATTAGTTATATGTTTTACATTTTTCAAATATGTTTCAACAGTTTCCCAAACTGGTTCTCCTTCACTTTGAGTACCAACAGTAGACCAACCAGCAACTTTATAAGATTTATTTGCATCTAGTTTTTCACCAGTTTTTGTTAATACAATTTCAGAAATTCTACTTCCTATTTTTGCTTTTGGATCTATTTTATATGAGATTCCACCTGTTCTTACCATATCACCACCTTGTTGATAAAATGGATCTTCATTAAACAAGTTATCAGCAACATCTTCTAAAATATCTTTAATATCACTACCTTTAATATCTCTTGCATAAGTTTCAGGATATGTCATAGCTGTTTGAGTCATTAAATCATCAAAAGTTATAGTTTGTCCAGCTATTACTGAAGTTCCCCATCTAAATCCTGGACTTAGTGAAATTTGTGCTTCTTTAACTTCTAAAAGAGCATCACATATAATTTGATCCCAAGAACCATTAAAGTTCCCTCTTCTAAATAAAGTCTCTTCTGTTGTAGCTATCGGTCTTGTTAATTCTTTTATAAATGGTAATCTTACATCTTCAATATATTTTTTCATCTCTTTATCTTCAGTAACTAAATCAGAGAAAATAGGAAGAAGTGTAAATTTAAAATCTTTTATTTTTCCATTTTGAATATCTAAATCCAATACATTTAAGAATTTTCCATTACTTCCAGCATTACAAACATAAGTTGTTCCATTTGCATTTTTAACTGGTACTGCTTCAGGAACACCATCATGAGTATGTCCACCCATAATAAAATCTATTCCAGTAACAATTTCTGCCATTTTTTTATCTGTATCAAAACCATTATGAGATAAAACAATAACTGCATCTGGTTTTTCTTCTTCTCTTATTTCATTTACAAGTTCTTGCATAGTATCATCATATATACCAAAACTCCAATCAGGAATAAATCTTTGTGGATTAGCAATAGTTGTATATGGAAAAGCTTGTCCAATAATAGCAACTCTAGCATTTCCCATTTTTTTAATTGTATATGGTTTAAATGCTAATCCACTATCTTCATCATATGCTTCTACTCCATTCATTAAAGAATCTTCTTTAACAAAAATATTTTGTGCTAGAAACTCTGCATTAAGTTCTTTTATATTTTCTAAAACTTCTTCAGCTTTATATGTAAATTCCCAATGCCCAACACAAACATCAACACCAAGCAAGTTTAAAGCTCCAACCATATCTTTACCTCTAGTCCAAAGAGAAGTTGCACTTCCTTGCCAAGTATCTCCACCATCCATAAATAAAGTTTTATCTTTTCCAAAGCTATTTCTTAAGAAATCAACAACTGTTTTAATTTGAGCAAAACCACCAGTTCTTCCCATAACTTTTGCATGTTCCTCAAAATTCACACATGAATAAGCATACTCTAGTCTTTTATTACCTTTTATTCCATAATGTTCTAAAAATTTTTCTCCAACTATATGTGGAGTTTTACCTAGATTTCCATATAAACCTAAATTTACACTAGGTTCTCTAAAATACACAGGAAGTAATTGAGCATGAGAATCTGTCATATGTAAAAATCTAGCATTCCCAAATGGTTTTAATTTATAATAATCTTCTATATTTTTTGTTGTATCTGCCATTCTTGTATGAGAGTTTGCAAATACTGGTGCAGCACCTAAAACTGCCATCATATAAACAAATTCTCTTCTACTTAATTTACTCATTTTATATCCTTCTACTATAAATAAAAAAAGTCAAGATAAAATCTTGACTTTTTTAAATTGATACTTTTAAAAATTAGTACTTATATCCATCACTTGGACTAGCTAATTTCCAAGTTTTCTTTGATTGCTCTTTTTGTGTCAAAGCACTAATTCCAAAACTACAAGCTCTCCAAGCTGCAAATTCAATAGAAACTTTTTCTCCAGTTGGTTTAGACTTTTCATCAACTAATTGAATTTCTTTTGAACCATTTTTTAAAGCATCTTGAACTGCTTGAACATATTGACTAGCTTTCATTCCAAATCTCATAAATTCAACTTTCTCTTTAATAGCTATTTCATTATATTTTTCAGCAGTTTGTATCACTTTTTCTATACCATTAGCTTTTACATCACACTCTTTCTTTACATCAAGATGTGAATAGCTATCTGCGAATAAAGAGCCTGAAAACAAAGCTGTAACTAAAGATATTTTTAAAATTTTATTCATCTTTTATCCTTTATTTTCTTACATCAGGTCCATCAACTGGTAGACCATTTGACATATAAGCTAAGAAGTAAAGAAGCTCTATCATATCTTGACTCTCATCTTTTGGAGGAACTTGTCCTTGATCAACTACACAACCAGATATTCTTCTTTCTAAAGTACCAATCTCATCCCATTTAAGTCTATAAACAGGGAAATGTGTTACTTGCCCAGTTAAAGGAGAAAGTATTTCATTTCTAACTCTTTTTCCTGCTCCATCAACATGACAGTTAGAACAAGCTAGTTTTAAATAACCTCTTTGAGTATAATAATATTCTTTTCCTCTTTCATAAGCATCTTTTTCAGCTTGGCTTTGAATTTTAATATCAAAATTTTTACCAGATTCTTTACTTTCATTTACAAAATAAGCCTGAAATTCTGCCATAGCACCTTTTTTAGTTCCCCACTCCTTTTCACCATTTGCTCTTAAACAGTCATTGATTGCTGAAGTTAAAGAAACCATTTTTTTAGTTTTTTTATCATAGTATGGGAATGTACCAGCAATTGTTAAATCAGGGAAACATGTTTGTAATGAGTTCCCATTTGCAAAAGGTTTTGTATATAACTCTTCACCTTTTTCTATTACATCTTCATAAGGTGGCATCTCTTTTAATTCATCATATTGAAATTTTGCATCTTTTGAATAAGCATAACTTCCAATATTAAAATCCAAAAACTTTAAATTCTTTTCATATTTTGCTTCTAACTCTTCTGCGTCAGAATATGGAAAAAATCTAGCTTGATTCTTTGCTGCATCTTCAAATTTTGCCTCAAAGTACTTAACCATTTCAATTCTATCTTTTTCTGCACCTTCATTAAAATTTGCAGCATTTAAAGAGATAGTCGAAAACATTAAGAATAAAGTAGTTTTAACTATTTTAGAAACCATTTTCTCTCCTTTATTAATCAAGTAGTTAAACTACTTGATTTTTTCACTACTTGTATCAGTATTACCTTTTAAATCTTTCCATGTCATTTCAATAGTGTCTCCAACTTTTGCTCCTGTAAATGAGAATTTAAAGTATGGATCTTTAGATAAAAATTGACTTGAACTTACTTCATATACAATTTTGTCTCCAACTTTTGCAACCAAATAAGTAATGAAATTTGGCTCTTTTTTTGCTCTTTCTGCTTCTTGGTAACTTAACATTTCGTGACTTGCTAAAGCTTTTACTTCACAAACACCATTTTTATCTATTTTTGCTTTTATTTTTGTAGTTCCTGACATATTACATCCTTTTAAATTTATTTATATTTTTTAATTATTTGTTTAATGTTGATAAAATCAACCACCACAACCACCAAGAGTAACTTTAATCTCTTTACTTACAGAGTGTAATTTTCCATCAACTTCTGCAACAATAGTTACCTTTCCTGTTTGAGCCATTTTTATTCTAAATGCATAATCTAATACTGCACCTTCATTAACTGTAAATACAGCAACTGTACTTTCAGGGTTTGCATCTTGGAATACTGCAATTTTTGAAGCTTTTAATTTTGTATCAAAAGAAATAGGTACAACTGCACCATTTTCTGCAATTTCTGGAGCTTTTAAGTTAATTCCACTTTCAGTAGTATCAGTTGTTCCAAAAAGCTCTTTTATTGCATCATCAACTTTTGTAGCAGTCCAAGCTTTTGGTTTAGATGCTCTAAAATCTTCTGCACTTAAATTTGTTGTAGCAAGTGCAACAGCACTTAATCCTATTCCTAAAAATTTTCTTCTATTTAACATATTTCATCCTTTATTTTAATTTATTGTTTTTATATAAGCAACAACTGCTTTAATCTCATCATCGCTTAACCAACCATTTCTACCAAATGCTGGCATAGAGGTAGTTGGATTTGTTGTTGATGGATCAAAGATTTTTTCATATAAAACCTCTTCAGGCCATAATGCTAAGAATTGAAGTTTAGGTCCCATATTACCAGGTCCATCTAATTCTTTTCCATTTGCATCATGACATGCCAAACAATTACCTTTAGTGTTTGTATTAAAAATTTCTTCTCCCTTTTTAATCAAATCACTATCTGAAGCTAAGCTATTTATTGTTAAAAAAGAGCTTATCGATAAAACAGTTACACACTTTTTGATTAATGTCATTTTAAATCCTTATTTACTTGAATTAATCATATAATCAATGATCTCTTTAGTTTTTTCATCACTTATATCTACTCCACCTTTAGGTGGCATAGTATTTATACCATTTATTCCATTATAATATACTTGTTCTATTCCTTTTTCCATAACCTTAGCCCAAGCATCTTTATCCCCAACAACTGGTGCTCCAATCGCTGCATTTGAGTGACAAGCTGAACAATTAGTTTCATAATCTACTTGTCCAGGAAGCATAATACTTGTATCCAATTTTGGTAATTCTCTAACTGTTGAAAGAGGTTCATTTGATGTTTTTGTTAAGTCATCTTGAATTCTTAAAACAAGTTCATTTATATCACCTTTTACACAATCTTTCATACATCTAGTACCTTTTCCATAATTATTTGGATTTCCTAAATATTTAGTCATATTTTCAACTCCTTGTTTTGGATTTTCAGGAGTATTTGTTTCTGGATAAAATCCATCAACATTTGGCATAACTATTTTTAAAAATTTTTCTTTATCCAAAATATAATCATCATCTAAATCTTCTCCATCTATTGTTATATCATTTAAAGATAATAAATATGCAGTTAATGCATAAGTCTCACTATTTGTCAAAGTTTTTGGAGCATTAAATGGCATTGATTCTTGGATATACCAAAAAAGTGTACTAGCATAAGGCCAAAATGAGCCTATTGTTTTATCCGGATTTGATGGATTTGGGTGTTTATCAGCTGGATTTAGTCTTTGGTTTTTTAAACTTTCAACAGTTCCTCCGGCTAACTTTGGATAACCTTTTCCACCACTTCCAAAGTCTCCATGACACATAACACATTGTGCATCATAAAGTTCAGCTCCCTCTTCAACACTCCCTTGAGCTTTTTTAGGCTCACCATTTTCATCTAAAACTGGTTTACCATGTTTCATATCATATTCAGGTAAACCTGAACCATCATACATTACATCTAAATCCCATGCAGTAATTTCTGTAGAAGTTGCTTCTCGACCTATATTAAATTTCTTTATATTTTGTGTATTTATATGATATAAAGTATATTTACCATCTTTTACTGGATATTTAATTCCACCATCAACTGATACCTCTTTAGAAAATCCAGTTGTTGTTAAAACTGTTAATAAAGATACACTAAGAAGAGCTTTTTTATGCTTTATTATGTTTTCTAATTTGAACATTATTACACTCTCCTTTTTCTGTAATTTCCCACGTTACTATTGCATTTCTATGATAAACTGATTCAACCCCAACAGCACTTGTTTCTTCATCAATCGTTGGCTGAATATTTCCAAAATCATCATAAGATCTACTAGATAATAATATAGGTTTCCCATCCCATTTATAAATATAACTAAATCTAGTCCAAGATTTTGGTAAAACTAAACCTTTAAGTTTTGCCTCAACCCAATTATTACCACCATCAAAAGATATATCTACTCCTTTAATAGTTCCATGTCCACTCCAAGCGATTCCTTCTATTTCTACTATATCCCCAGCTTTTAAATGCGTCCAAGGTTTTTCAGGACATGGTTTAGTAATTACAGAATTAACTTCATTCACCCAGAAGAATCTCACTGATTTACCACTTTTTTGGAGCATAGTGTATTTTGAAGTTTCTTCTTTTGCATGCCAAGGTTTATCACTAAATTCTAATCTATTTAACCATTTAGTATTTAAATTACCTTCCCATCCTGGAACAACAAGCCTAATAGGATAACCTTGTTCAGCTCTTAAAGCTTCACCATTTTGTCCCCAAACAACCATAACATCATCAAGAGCTTTTTCAACAGGTATTGTTCTTGGATTTGAAGCATTGTCACTTCCAACAGCTAACATCCAAACAGCATCTTTTTCTAAACCAATATCTTCTAATATCGTTTTTAGCATAACTCCTGTCCATTGTGCAGCACTCATCATACCTTTCATAAATTGTAAGCTATTAAATTGAGGGGCTCTCCATTCTGGACTTCCATTTGCTGGGCATTCAATGAAATATGTTCTTGTTTCACTTGGATATCTTTTAATATCTTCAAGTGTTAAAACAACTTCTTTTTTTACTTTACCATGAATCATTAATCTATATTCATTTGGATCAACATGTGCTGTTCCTCCATGGTTTCTAGTAAAAAACAGCCCATTAGGAGTAATTATTCCTTCACTTTCATGAATTGGACACATAGATATAGATGCATAAGCATCTCCTGAAGATAATAAATCATGAGTTCTTCTAATATTGTTATGCTCATAAGGAGATGGCAATCCATAAGGATTTTTATTTACAACATCTCCTAATTTTTGTCCCCATGGGGCTTCATTTATTATAGCTGGGTCATCTGCTTTTAAAGCAACTGGTGTTAATACAGATGTTGTACCTAAAGCTCCAGCTGAGTAGATAACAGTTTTTTTGAAAAAATCTCTTCTGCTTGTTGATTCTATAACTTCAGATTGTATTTTATTATTTAAAACTTTACTGCTCTCCAAGCTAACCTCCTATAAAATTAATTTTATTCTATGATTCACCAATTTTGATTACAAATAGATAAGTTAAAACAAAACTTAAAATATTAAATAATCTTATATGGATTTAGAATTGTATACTGATAAAGTAGCATATATATAGCATTATAAAAATATTATTATAAGTATATTGTTTAGTTATAATTATAAAAATAGCTACTTATAATTCACTATTTTTATAAAGAGTTTATTTTTTGATAGTATTTAATTTAAAGAGTTTATATAATTGTCTTATTATTACCATTAAAAGTAATCCATCAAGCATACTAGCAATAATAAAAGAGAAATATTCAGATTCACTTATTAAACCATAATTATACGAAAGCATTGCAATTGCAACCATAAATGTAAGAGGCATTGAATCACTTAATGCAAAAAGAGCAGTTTGTTTAGGTTTTAAAAATTTTAAAAATACTAAATAAGAACTAACAAATCTTATACTTACTATAGCACACATAATAAATAATGCATGAGTTAAAATATCTAAATTTATCATATCTAGTTTTACAGTTGAACCTGTATATATAAAAAATATTGGAGCAAAAAAACCATAACCAAAAGATTCTATTTTATGTAAAAGTTCTTGTTTTTGATGAAAAAACATTTTAAAAAATAAACCTGCAGTAAATGCTCCTAAAACAACATCTATTTTTAATATCAACATAATTGATACTAAAATCAAAAGTAAAGAAATAGAAAATCTTATATCTTGATCATGTTTGTCGTCAATATTATCAGGAATCAAATATTTTTTAACTTCAGGAAACCACCAAAATGTCATATATGAGAATCTTAAAAGTAATATTGTAGCTATAATTACTCCAATAATTGTAAGTATAGAAATAAAGAAATTTGTACTAAATCCATATTCTGTCCAACCACTAAATAGTGTAAGAGCTAAAATACTTATTATTTCTCCAACAACTCCTATTGATAAAGCAAGATTTAACCATGGTTCTTCTTTACCATACTCTTTTATAAGCATCATAATCATACCTAAAGAGAAAATAGGTAAAGCTACAAAATAAGTTAATCCTAAATCAAAAACCCAACAAACTAATCCTGAAATTGTATACAGAAGAATAAAGTATAATATAACATTTACAGCCATAGTTGCTTTTATGACTTTTACTAATTTAAAATTTATCTCTAAACCAGCAAGGAACATTAAATAAACAAATCCAAATTTAGCCACAAGCTTTAAAGTCTCATCACCATAAATAAGCCCTAAATATCCACAAAGTAATCCTAAAAGTATTTCAACAACAACAACTGGTGTTTTTATCATCTTTGAAACAAGTGGAGACACCATAATTATGGTACATATCGTAATAATTAAAATAATTTTTTCCATACTCTTCCTAAAAAAATATCAATATTTATAAGCTTTCATCTTTAATTAATCCAGCCTCTCTTAAAAATGGACTTGGAATAAATGTCAATTTTTTTATTTTGTCATATTTTGCATAAGATAGATATAAAATATCTTTTGCTCTTGTAACTGCAACATAAAAAAGTCGTCTTTCTTCTTCCAAACTTCCACCTTTACTCATAAGTTTTCTATTTGGAAATCTTCCATCCATCAAATCTATTACATAAACTTCTTTAAATTCTAAACCTTTACTTGCGTGGATTGATAAAAGATTTACACCTTCTCCCTCACTTAATTCACTTCCACCTAAAATCATAGAATTTATAAATTTTGATAAATCACTAAAATTTCTTGATAGATTTTTAAGAAGCATTGCTTTCCTATTTATTTTTGCTAAAGCTTTCGTTTTTTGTATTGCATTTATTGTTCCATCTTTTTGTGTTGCTCTTTTTGTTGATAAAAACTCTTTTATTTTAGAATAAGCCATAGAAGAACTTATCATAGTTATTAAACTTTCTGGATTTCGTGTTCTTCTTAATTGTTTGAAAAGTAAATATAAATCATATAGATACTTTGCACTATCAACATTTAATTTTGGGTGTTTTAAAATAGGATTTGATAAAAAAGCCTCTTCAAAATTACAATCTTTATATTTAGATACACTTCCTAATTCTAAAAAATCATCAAATAGTCCTAACTGTTGATTTTTAACTTTTTTATTATCAAAAGGATTATTAATAGATGAATTTGGAGTAAAAAGCCCTTGAAATATATTTCCACTTCCTAAAGAAATTAAAGCATCAAACAAATCTTTTGCAACTGCTTTTCCTATACCTTTTCCATGTTCAACTATATGTATAAATGCCATCATATCATTATTTGAAACTTGTAATACTAATATATCAAGAATAAACTTTACTTCAATAGAGTCAAAAAAACTCATACCACCTTTTCTTTTTGCTGGAATTGAGAATTCTCTTAAATTTGCTTCTATACCATCTGCACTAGAGTTATTTCTATAAATAATAGCTATTTCACTATGTGGAGTTTCAGTTTGCGAAATAAGCTTTGAAATATACTCATATTGAGAAAAAAGTTCATCAAAAGCTAACAATTTTGGTTGATAGATATTTTCACTTCTTACAACTTCAAGTTTCTTTTCATAAACTCTTTCATTAAACTCTATAACTTTTGTTGCTAAATCTAAAATAGGTTTAGTTGAACGATAATTCTTTCTTAAAGTAAAGACATTTGAATCTTTATATCTTTTTGAGAATGTTGAAATAATCCCAATATCTGAACCATTAAAAGCATAAATACTTTGATCATAATCTCCTACACAAAATAATGATTTTGGTTTAAAAGAATCTAGTAATCTTCCTTGCAAAGGATTTGTATCTTGATATTCATCTACTAAAATTTCTTTAAATTCAAAACTTTCTGTACCCAAAACTTCAAGCATAGTTGTTAGTAAATCATCAAAATTAACATATCCATACTCTTTTTTTAATATATTAAATTCATCAATAACATCTTCATATATTAAAGTATATATTTCATGTGCTGGGCTTTTTTCTATTATCCAAGTAGCAAAATCTTCATTATTATGAGAATTTAAATATAAAGAATACATATCATATAAATACCCACCATCATAAGGTGATGCTTCATCACTTCTATCCATAAAAACTCTTTTTTCATATAAAGATTTAAACAAAGTTTTTAATTCATTTGGTTGTTTTAGTGATATATTTAAGTTAAGCTCTTTTAAAAGTTTATATGAAACAGAGTGAAAAGTACCAGCAGTAATCTTTTTTGCTATATCATTTCCAAATATTTTAGAAACTCTTGAAACCATCTCTTGTGCTGCTTTATTTGTAAAAGTCAGAAGTAAAATTTCATTTGGATTAATCCCAGAATTTAGCAAATAAGATATTCTTCCAACAATAGTAGAAGTTTTTCCTGTTCCTGCACTAGCAATTATTAGATTATATCCGCTTTTACAAGTTGCTGCTAAGAGTTGTTCTTGGTTTAAGTTTGATAAAGGCATTTTGTAGGCTTATTTAATTATTGTATAAAGTAAAATCATTTTGGAATAGTATCATAAAAGCTTTAAGAAAGATTGAAAAAGGCAAAAAAAAAGGTCGCCTAGGGGAAGCGACCTTTTCTACACAAGGAAACATAAAAAAATTATCTATTTAAGAAACTTATCTTAAAAATACTCGTATAAATTAAGCTATGTTAAACTTAACTTATACCGAAATTATACATAAAAAAGATTAATCGAAAATTAATTAGATTTCCATTTCTGAATTTTTTCTACTTTTTTTTCATTTTCAACTAAAATAGTAATGTATTTAAAAGACCATATTATCAGGGTACTTATCAATAATATTGCACTCAACTCTATAAGAAAGATATAGTTTAAACCAAAATTCAAACTTACTGATGCAAAGATTCTAATAAAAGTTAAAATTTGAACTACAATAAAAATTGAAATAGCAAAAAGCTTTGTCTCTATTTTTCTTCCAGAGTGTCCTAAAACAACTCTTGTTCCAAAACCAACTAAAACTGTAACAAAATATCCTATAGCAATTGTATGAATAACAATTTTTTCAAAGAAAAAATTTGGGTTAATAAAAGCGAAAATTCCTTCAATAATTGATATAAAAAATGCAATTAGAATCCAATATAATCCTAAATGTAAAATCCAAACAATAGCTGGGACTTTAAAAGTCGGTAATTTCCATATAAATAATTCTCTCACTAAAAATATAAAAATAGGTATATCTGAAATTAGATTTAATTTTGAATTATCAAAAGATAGTAATATAACTTTTAAAATAAGAAGTAAAAATAATATATCTAAAAGTTTGTTGCTTTTATTTATAATATAATTTGGAACCATTACTCTTGTAAAAAAAGGGATCATTCTTTGAGATATTGTAAAAACAATCATAAATAAAAAAAGATAAAAGCCAGCATTTATTGATAGCCTTGAAACTATAAAAGAATTTGGAAAATCTAAATTTGAAACTATAAATAAAAAATGAAAGATAATACCTGCTAGAAAAGAAATAAGAACCCATTTTGTATCATTTTTATCTTTCATTATACTTTTTTTATGAATAGAATAAAGTGTTCTAAAACTCATAATTTGACCAAATAAAAGTATAATTTGAAAAAGAAAAGTTATTTTTGAGTAAAAAATTAAAGATAAAAATATACCTAAACTAGCAAATAAATATATAAAAAATTGGTTCATATATTCAGTTGTAGATATCTCACTTTGCATTAGAAACTTTGGAAAAACTACAAATAAAAATCCTAAAAAGAACTGTATAAAAACAACAAATATTAAACTATATGCATGATAAGTCAAAAGTGAACTATCTAAATTTACTATATTTGAATAAGAAAAAGCAAACAAGGCAATAAAGAGTATGAAAAAAACTATTCCACTTGTAAAAAATGGCTGATGTGGTTGGGAAGAAAATTTTTTATACCAAGAATTCATAAAATCTCCTAAATATTGAATTTAGAAGATTTTATCGATTTTTTATATAATTCTTATTGACTTTAAATAAGATATTAAAGTTTATTTAACTCTTTGCAAGCAATATCTAGTTTCATTTCACAAGCTTGTTTAAAATATTGTTTTGCTTTATTCTTATTTTGAGTTAAAAATTTACCATCAATATACATAACACCTAAATTATAACAAGCATTTGAATATCCTAAATCACAAGATTTTTGATATAAATTAATTGCTGTTAATGGTGATTGCTCCACTCCATTTGCATTATTATATTTTAATGCTAAATTATAGCAAGCTTTAGGATTATTTAATTCGCAAGCTTTTGTTAAGAATTCAACTGCTCTAAAATTATCTTGTTCTACACCAGCTCCTTTATCATACATCATTGCTAAGTTATAACAAGAAAAGCTCAAACCATTTTTACAAGTTTTTATATATAAATCAACTGCTTTAAAGCTATCACTTTGTACACCTTGCCCTTTTTCATACATATAAGCTAAATTATAACAAGCACTTTGATGTCCCTCTTCACAAGCTTTTGTAAAAAGATCTAAAGCTTTTTCATAATTTTTAGCTATATACTCACCTTTATAATACATTAATCCTAAATTATAACAACCAGCGAATGCACCTTTTTCACAAGCTTTTTGGAATATATTTGCAGCTTCTAAAACATTTCCTTTTTCAAGTTCTAAATAACCATCTTCTACTAAAGAGGCATTTGATATTTGAAAACTAAAAAATGATAAGAATAAAATTTTAAGTAGATTTTTGAACATAATTCACTCCTTTAAAATAAAATTATTTTATGAAATATGTTACTCTTTTTAGATTAATTATAGATAAATCGAAATATTTTTATAAATTATAGGTTAGAAAATTTCTAACCTATAAAACATTATTTAGTGACAACTTCCACAACAAGAAGTTGATGTAGCATCTTTTGCAGCTGCTAAAACTGCATCATAATTTGGTTCTTGAGTTATTTCAGGAACTATTTCTTTATAAGTTATTTTTCCAGAAGGATTTACTATAAATATTGCTCTTGCAGTTAGTCCTGATAAAGGTCCATTTGCTTGTAAAACACCATAAGATTTAGCAAAAGCTTTTGCTCTAAAATCAGATGCAACTTTTAAATTTTCTATACCTTCTGTAGTACAAAATCTTTTCATAGCAAATGGTAAATCCATAGATACTATTATAACCTCTGCATTGTCTATTTTTGAAGCTTCTTCATTAAATCTTCTAGCTTCAGTAGCACAAACACCAGTATCTAAAGATGGAACAGCTACAATAATTTGTGCAATTCCACGTTGTCCACCAATTTGAATATCACTTAAATCAGCTCCAACACCATTTACAACAGGAGCAATATCTCCAACATTTAATTCTGTTCCATTTAAACTTACTTCTAATTCACCTTTAAATTTTACTGTTGCCATTTAAAATCCTTTATATAATTTATTCATATGTAATTATATTAAAATAGGATAAAAAAACTCTTATTCCAAATCAATATTTTTTTATTACTTTAATTTAATACAATTATCTTCTAAAATAATCTTTTTACTATCTATTAACTTTGTTAATGTTGCTTTAAAAGCCTTTTTACTCATAGAAAAAATATCTTTTATATCATTAGCTTCACTTTTATATGTAAAATTAATACTTCCACCATTTGCTTTTAAAATATCTAGAACTTTATCTGTATCAACTTTTTGTCCTATTTTTTGTAAACTAATATCTAGTTTATTATCATCTCTTACATTTTTGATATAAGCTCTTTTTTTATCACCAATATTTACATTTTCAAAAACTTCTGAGTGAAAAATCATACCTTCATAGAGATTATTTACAATAACTTTAAATCCAAGTGGAGTTTTTGAATATAATAAGATATCAACCTCATCATTTTTCTTTAAATCTTTTATCTCTTTATTTAATTCAAACTTTTCAGAACCACAAAGTCTATTTGTACGCTTATCTAATTGAATTTGAAGTACTTTATAAGTACCTTTTATAAAAGTACTTTTTTGTTTATTTTTTGGAATTAAAAGATCTTTTGGTAAACCGATATCAACAAAAGCACCAAACTTTGTAGTATCAACAACTTGTAAATAAGCAAACTCATTTACATAAGCATAAGGTTTTAAAGTTGTAGCAACAAGTCTATCTTCACTATCTGTATATATAAATACATCTAGTAAACTATCAATTAGCATCTCTTTTTTTACATAAGCATTTGGCAATAAAACTTCTTCTTCATCTAAACTTCTTAGATAAAGTCCTGGTTCACTTGCTCTATAAATTTTTAGGGTATTTATTTTCCCAACTTCTATTTTTTTATTCATTTTGGTTTTTCCGTCTCTTTCTCTTATTTTTTATATTTGATTAGCTTTACAATTCCTAAAGCAACAACTGCAACCATAATTATACTTGCTCCTGAACTTATATTATAAAAATATGAAACCATAAGCCCAAGTAATGTGAACATTGTAGCTAAAATTGCACTAATTATCATCATACTAGATAATTTTGAAGCAAAAGCTTCTGCTAAATATGTAGGAATTGTTAAAAGAGCTATTACTAATATCAACCCTACTGCTTTAATAGCTGCAACTACACATAATGCTGATAAAATTAGTATTAAAGTATAAAAGAATTTTACATTTATACCACGTAAAGTTGCGAATTCACTATCATAAGATACAGCTAGAATTTCTTTATAAAAAAATATCACTATTGCTATAATAAAAATATCTAATAAACTCATATATACTATATCTTCACTAGAAACAGCAATAATTGAACCAAATAAGTAGCTCATCAAATCTACATTATATCCAGGAGTTAAATCTACAAAAATAATCCCTATTGCCATCCCACTAGCCCACATCATACCAATAATTGCATCTATTCTACTTCTATTTTTCAAAGTTATAATAGCTATTAAAATTGCAGTAATTACAGCAAATATTGTTGCTCCAAATAAAACTGGAATTCCCAAAAATATCGCTATTCCAATTCCTCCATAAGCACTATGTGCTATTCCTCCAGTTAAAAATGTAATTTTATTTACCACAACTAAAGTTCCAATAATACCAGCAGCTATAGAAATCAAAACTCCAGATATAATGGCATTTTGTATAAAATCATATTGTAAAATTTCTAACATAATATTCTGCCTTTTAATGTGTATGATTACAACAAATTTGTGTTTTACCTAAAGCTGAAAGAAGTTCAACCTCACAAAGATGATCATCTGTTAAAGTAACATTTTTTTGTACTTGGTCTAAACTATGGAAAACTAAACTTCTATTTACATGAGCTACATTTTTTGCATAATTTAAAAGTATAGATAAATCATGACTTACAACAACTATACAAATATTTTCATTTAATTTTCTCAAAAGTTCATATATTTCTTGCTGTCCTTTTACATCAATACTTGCTGTAGGCTCATCTAAAAGCATTATTCTTGGGTTAGAACATAAAGCTCTAGCAATAAAAACTCTTTGCCTTTGCCCTCCACTTAAATCACCTATTTTTTTATTTGCAAAATCTTTCATTCCAACTTTTTCTAAAGAATCTAAAGCACAAAATATTTCATCTTTTGAATAACCAAATAATTTCTTTTTTGAACTTATATGTCCCATTAAAACAACTTCTAAAGCTGTAATAGGAAAATCTATATTTAAATTAGTATTTTGAGGTACATAACCTACTTCACTATTTTTTATATTTTTTTCTATTGTTCCATTTTGAATAGGTAAAAGCCCCAAAATAAGCTTTAGTAAAGTTGATTTTCCACCACCATTTGGTCCAATGATAGCTAAAAAATCATCATTTTTTATTGTTAAATTTACATTTTCCAATACATCTGTTTTCTGATATTTAAAAAAAAGATTTTTTATATTTATTAAATTCACGAGCAACCTTTATTTGCAACTTTGTTGCAATGGTATCAAAATGTGGATTAAATTTACTATTTTTATTTAAAAGATTGTAAAAATATTATAAGTATTTAGTATGAGTTCCAGAGTATAAAAGGAAAATAAAAATAAATTATTTTCAAATTATTATTATAAATTTTAATCACAAATTTTTTATACAATACTCTGGAATCTCATACTTAAATTATCTCTTCCCAAATTTATAATTTGAGAAGAAAATGTAAAATATCTAATTAGAATGTATATCTAGCACTTACCCAGAAGTTTCTACCTGCTGGTTTGTTATTATATTCATCATAATAATTAGTCGTTCCAACTTGGTCATGTAATCCATATTTTAAATAATCTTTATCAAATAGATTATTAACTCTTCCTATAAGAGTAAAGTCATTACTAAATTTATATGAAGCACCTAAATTCCAAATTGAGAAATCTTTATAGTAATAATCTTTGTTATTCCCATTAGAATCTTTATATGTGCTTCTATACCTATCAATATCCCCTGATAACTGTAAATATGTATTAAGTTTAGATGTAGCCTGCCAATCTAAAGTTGTGCTATACATATGTTTTGGAGAGTTTGTTAAAGGACTTTTAGTTTCTTTATTTTCAGAATTTAGATATGTATAATTTGCTTTAATAGATAAATTATCTAAAATAAAATATTTACCAGAAACTTCTATACCTTTTATAGTAGCTTTTGCTATGTTTTCTTTCTTACTTAAAGAACCATTAGCAGCTCTTAAAGATTCCCATCTATCTCCCGCTGTTCCTTTAAAATCATTATTTGTTTGAATCTTATCTTTAAAGTTATTTTGGAATAAAGTAATATTAAAATTATGCTTATTTGCATGTTCATAGTAAGCTGCTACTTCATAATTTACAGATTTTTCTGGTTTTAAATCTGGATTTCCAATCATAGGATTTGCTCCTTGAGATCCAAACCCTGTAATTCCATCATAAAGGTCTGTTGCCTTTGGAGCTTTATATCCAGTAGATACACCACCTTTAAAAGTCCAGTTATCTGTTGCTGCATAAGCTAGATATACTCTAGGTGTTGTATAACTTCCAAAATCTTCATGCTTGTTATATCTTGCACCAATTGTTAAAGTTAAAGGATCAATTATATTCCAACTATCTTCAGCATAAAGAGCATATTGATAATATTTTTTAGCTTTACCACCATTATCTCTCTCCATACCAAATACACTATCTTTTAATTCAGAATCTTGGTATTCAGAACCAACAACTAGAAAGTGATTATTTAAAGGTACTTCATATTTTGCATTATATGTAGTATTTTTTGATTCCATTATTCTATCAGGTCTTGGTAGCATAGCAAGAAAAATTGGATCTTGCATAGCAGCAGCTAATTTTGCTTGATTTGCAGTACTATTTACATTGCTTCCACTATATAAATAACCCATATCTTTAAGATATTCTCTTTCATCAAGAGTTGGAGGTAAAGTTCTACCATTATTGTTAGTATCAACATGGTGTATCCCAACTGTACTTTTACCTACATTCCAATTAGCTTCCCAATTTAAAGAATATTGTTCTCTTTCGAATCTTAATTCATCTTTATATCCAGCTCTTTGTTGAAGTAAAGCACTATAAGTGTCATTTGTACCTAAAGGATCTCCTATTGTACCATCTCTTTTTATATAAGGTTTATTATCGTATTTTTGTTTTGCTACATCATAATCAAGCTTAATGGTATGATTTTCATTTGGAGTAAAAGTTAATCCAACTCCAGCCGTCCAATCTTCATGTTTAACATTTCCTTTTCCACTACCAAAACTATCATTCCCTTTACTAATATCATTACCATTTGAATCAAATAACTTTGCATATTCTGGATTTGATTTATCTACATCAAGAAAACTTCCACTTAATCTTAACCCTAATTTATCTTTAATAATTGGTCCCATAATAGAAAAATCTACTTTATCATCATTTCCGTAATCATTCTCTGTTTGTAAAGTTTTAGAATATCCAATGGCTCCTGTCCATTCTTTTGATATCTTTTTTGTAATTATATTAATAACACCACCAATAGCATCTGATCCATATAGTGTACTCATAGGTCCTCTAATAACCTCTATTCTTTCAACCATAGATAAAGGTGGTATACTTGCCCATTGAACACCACCAAAGCTATTAGGATATAAATCCCCATTATTATTTTGTCTTTTACCATCTATTAGTAAAAGAGTATAATCAGCTCCCATACCTCTGATACTCACTTGTCCATTGTTAGTTTTATCATTTGTTTCACCTATATCAACACCTTCAATGTCTTTTACAGCATCTAAGAGGTTATTATATGGTTTCTTTGAAAGATCTTCTTGAGTTATTACAGAAATTGATGCGGGAGCATCTGTAATTTTCTGCTCATATCCTGATGCGGATGTTACAACTTGTATCTCATCAAGTTTTGTAGTTTCGTTAGCATTTAGTAGGTTTATTCCCCCCCCACAACTAACAAAGCAGTAGCAACTGTTCTGGCCATTCGTATGTTCATTCTTCTTCCTTTTTTGTTTTTTCGATTAAAATTTCGTAAAATAGTTTAGGAGAAAACTATTTTGTTATCAATTCATTAATGTTGATACCAACTATTAATAAAAGATAAATGAATCTTAATATTTTTAACTTAAAGAAATATAAAAATAATAACAATTATTAAAAATTTATAAAAAAATCATTTTATATGTTACCTTTTATATATAAATATATCATCCCTAAATATTCATGAAAAGCAAGTTCTACTTTTTTTATATTGTTTGCATTAAAAAATGATGTAGGATAACTTGTACTATATCCTTTATGTTGAGTTGGGCTTGCTATTACATTTAATCCCTCTTTTTCAAAAAGTAACATTGCTCTTTTCATATGACTTGCACTTGTTACTAAAATCAACTTTTCATTTTCTACTATTTTTTTACTCTGTATTGCTTCTTCATATGTATCTTTTGTAGTATCAAGAGTTAGAATATCAGCTTCATCTACACCTAAAGACAGTGCTAGTCTTTTTTGCATTTGTGCATGAGAGTTTATATCATCAATACTATAACCAGAAACTATGAGTTTTACATTATTTTGATCATTTTTAAGATTTTGATAATGTCTTATTCCTTCAACTAACCTATTTATTGCCGTTTCTTTTACTTCAGAAGTTATACTTAAGTTTTCATCACTTTTATGTGCATTTCCTAAAACTAAAATATAATTTACTTTAGGCGTATCTATTAAACTAGGATAAGCATTTTCAAGTGGAGAAATAATAGCATTTGATACTATTTGATTTGATAATAAAGCAAACCATAAAAAACCAAATATTAAAAAAAATTTAGCTTTTTTATATGAATTTCTCAATAAAAAGAAAAATGCTAAAAATAGTAAAAGAATTCCTATTGGGATAGGAAGAATAAATGCAGAGATAATTTTTTTAACTATAAACATATGAAAACCTTACAAAATTGATATAGATTTAAAGTTAACTTTATAACACAAATTAACAAAAAAATTGGCAAAATTATTCAAAATTTAAGATAAAAAAAGCCTTTAAATGCTAAAACTCTATAAAATTATAAAATTGAGAGAATATGAGAAAAGTATATTTAACAGGAGCGGGACCAGGAGATATTGAACTTTTAACTTTAAAAGCCTGTAAAGTTATCAAACAAGCAGATATCATAATATATGATAAATTAGCAAATCCTGATATTTTAAAAATGGCAAAAGATGGTACAGAATTTGTATTTGTTGGTAAAGAATCAGGAAAACATATAATTCCACAAGATGAGATAAATGAAATAATATATCAAAAGAGTTTAGAATATGATGTTGTTGTAAGATTAAAAGGTGGAGATCCTTTTGTATTTGGCAGAGGAGGAGAAGAAGCTCTTTATTTAAAACAAAGAGGTATAGATTTTGAGATAATACCTGGAGTTACTTCTAGTATAAGTGTACCTGCATATGCTGGAATTCCTGTAACACATCGAGGAATCACTTGTTCTTTTAGAGTTGTAACGGGTCATGAAACTCCAGATAAAGGTGTTTGCCAAATAGAATGGGAAAGTTTTAAAACAAATGAAACTATAGTTTTTTTAATGGGGCTTCATAATATTAAACTAATAACTAATAAATTAATAGAAATTGGTAAATCCTGTAATACTCCATGTGCAGTGATATCAAATGGGACAACAAAAAACCAAAAGGTTATAACTGGAACATTAAAAGACATAGTACAAAAATCAAAAAATATGCCTACTCCTGCAATTATAATTGTTGGAGAAGTTGTACGGTTAAAAGAAGAACTAGATTGGTTTAAAATATAAAGTTAATTTTTTTTCCAAGAGTTGATGTAATCTTTTACTTTTTTATCAAAAAATTGCATTCTTTCTTTCCCTTTGGGAAGAGAAGTTCGTAAAGATTTTAACTCTTTTAAAAAATCATCTATATTATCTGGAATAATTTTTAAAAGATATTTTTTGAAATTTTTAGCAAAAGCAGGAGAACTACCACTTGTTGATATAGCAATTGTCAAATCTCCTTTTTTTATATATGAGGGAAATATAAAGTCACAATATTTTTGTAAATCTACACAATTACACAAAATATTGTAATCTCTTGATTCGAAATATATACTTTCTTGTAAATCAAAATCATCAACTGCCACTATAACCATGTCAAAATTTTTTATATCAGTTTTTTCATACTCTTTTTTAAAATAAATTAAATTATTTTCATCTATCAAAGTTTTTATTTCAGATGAATATTCTTTTGCTATTAAAGTAATATTTGAAGAAAAGTTTAGTAGATGTGATAACTTTTCAAAAGCAATATTTCCTCCACCAACAATCAAAATCTTTTTATCATGAAATTTTAAGAAAGCAGGAAAATAAGCCATAATATACTTCTTTAATTTATAATATTTTTGATAGTTTCTATAAATTCATCACTATCATTTACACATTTACAAACTTTATACTCTTTTATACCTAAATTAGTTGCAATATGTCTATATTCAATATCTAATTCAAAATCTGTTTCAGAGTTATCCACTATAAAAGATAGTGGATAGATGATTACATTTTCATCTTTAAAATTTTTTAGCATATCTTCTAAAGATGGTTCAAGCCATTTTAAAGGTCCTACTTTAGACTGATATGCAAGATTTATAGATTTAAAAAATCTATCTTTTTCTTCTAACTTTTGTTTTAAAATCTCTATATGTTCTATCATCTGCTTTTGGTATGGATCTCCATTATCTACTATTTTTTGAGGAAGCCCATGAGCTGAAAATATAAGATTGTACTCTTTTTCATTTATAACATTATTCAAAATCTCATCTACTATACAATTATTAAAGCTTTCATTTTTATAAAAATCATATATTACTCTTATTTTAAAACTATTTTTTTCATACTTTAAAAAATCTTCTAAAGATGATTTTGTAGTTGTTGTAGAGTATTGAGGATATAAAGGAAGAAGTATCACCTCATCTATTCCATCTTTTTTCATCTGTTCTATTACTGTTTTAGCAAAAGGTGGAGTATATCTCATAATTTGGTAGGTTTTAAACCCCTCTATTTTTTCATTGCATTTTTTTACAAGTTGTTCTGTAAGAGGATTTATAGGAGAGCTATCCCCTATTTTTTCATAATTTTTCCAAGCACTATCTAATCTTTTACTAACAATCATTGAAGCTACAACTTTTCTTATTAGAGCACTCTTTATTGTTAAAATATTTTCATCATTAAACATATTTGTTAAGAACATTTTTAATTCATTTTTATTTCTAGCTCCACCCATATTTAGTAAAACTATTGCTTTATTTTTTTGCATCTTCCAACCTTATAATCTTATTACTGCACCATTTTGCCATATCAATATCATGAGTTACAAGCAAAATAGCACAATTATTTAATAGTTTAATTAAAAGTTTCATCACATCATAAGCTATTATATTATCAAGTGCACTAGTTGGTTCATCTACCAAAAGCAAATCTGGTTCTTGTAAAATAGCCCTCAATATAGAGCATCTTTGAAGTTGTCCACCACTTAACTCATAACTTTTTTTATGTAAAAGTTCTAAATTTAAACTTAATTGTGGCAAAACATTATTTAGTTCTTCTTTAAAATCTTTTTTTACAACATCTTTAATTTGTTCATAAATAGTATAAGTAGGATGAAAAGAGTTAAATGGATCTTGAAATATCATTGCTATTTTTGATTTGATTATTGAACCTTTTTGTGGTTTTAAATTTCCTAAAATAAGTTCAAAAAGAGTTGTCTTTCCACTTCCACTTTTTCCAAAAATAGTTACAAGTTCCCCTTTATTCAAAGTTAGGTTAAAATCACTATAAATTGGGCTATCTTTTTTATAATAAAAAGATAGATTTTTAATATCTAAAACTGTATTTTCCAAATGAATATCCCTTCTTTTTAATCTTCACAATAATTATACAATAATAAGTAAAACTTCTAATTGTAATAGCTTGGAATATATAGTTATTAAGCAAATCAACAAGAAAAGATTGATAGAATTCTTTTCCAAAATTTAAAGGAGTTTAAAATGAAAAAAATAGTTCTAGCAACTGTAGCAATGGCTGCTTTCGCTCTTGCAGATGCACCTGCAGCGTATGCAACATGTAAAGCCTGTCACGGGGTAAAAGGTGAGATCAACATTACTACTCAAAGTAAATCTCATGTTCCTGCTAGCCAAACTAAAGCTGAAATTGAAAAAGCTTTACATGGTTATAAAGATGGATCTTATGGTGGTCCTATGAAAGCTTTAATGAAAGGTCAAGTTGCTAAATTAACTGACGCTGATATCAAAGCTTTAGCTGAATATATGGGTAAATAATTTTTATATTATTTTAAATATACTTTAGTTAAGAGAAAGGGGATTTACTCTTTCTCTTTTTTTTGTTCTTTTTTTGCTTCTTTTATAATTTTTTCTTTTTTTATTGCATCATTTAAGTCTTCAACACTATCAAAAAGTAGTCCATTTGTCATCTTTGAAGCATCATCAAATTGTCCTGATTTTGCTCCCCAAATAAAGAGCATTAACATTCCTGCAGATATTATTAATCCTACAATTAACATAAAAAATAGAGTGTCATCAATCATAATTTATTTTAATCCTTTCTTTATTCTTAGTGAATTTAAGATTACAATAAGTGAACTTAAACTCATTGATAGTGCTGCAAAAAGAGGTATCACATAACCTAATATTGCTAATGGGATTGTAACTGCATTATAACATAAAGAAAAAATCAAATTTTGTTTTATATGTTTATATGTCTTTTTAGATATTATGAAAGCATCTTTTAAAGCTTTTAGCTTTGAGTTCAATAATACAATATCAGAAACACTCAAAGAAACATCAGCAGAATTACCCATAGCAATAGAAACATCACTTGTTGCTAATGCTACACTATCATTTACCCCATCTCCTACCATTACAACAGTTTTTCCAGATTCTTTTAGCTCTTTTATATAGTTTGCTTTTGATGTTGGAGTTTGTGAAGAAAGAAATTTATCAATTTTTAAATAATTTGATACTTTTTTAGCTACAAATTGATTATCGCCTGTTAGCATAATAATTTCAATTTGTTCTTTTTTTAGATAATTTATTAATTCTTTTGCATCATCTTTTATATCATCTTCAAGTTCAAAAATGGCAATAACTTCCTTATTTATAGCAAAAATATATAAGCTACTATTTGTTTCAAATTCAAAATCAATTCCAAACTCTTTTAATAGCTCAATATTTCCACCCAAAAGCTCTAGATTTTCAAAAGAAGCAGTTATTCCTTTTGCCTCAATATTTTTTATATTTTCTAAAAATAGTTTTTTATATGTAGTATTTTTTTCTAAATACTTTTTAACACTTTGGCTAATTGGATGATTTGAACTATCTACTAAAGAAAATAATAGACTTAAATTTCTTTCATTTTTATCAATAAATGTTGCATTTACGATACTTAATGCACCTTTAGTTAAAGTTCCAGTTTTATCAAAAACTACAGTTGTAGCATTTGCAATTGTTTCTATAAATTTTGCTTCTTTAAAAAGTAATGATTTTTTAGCCAATTGTGAAATCCCTACTAGACTAGCCATAGGAGTAGCCAATGCTAAAGCACAAGGACAAGCAATAATTATTACAGATACAGCAACCATAAATGAACGTTCAAACTGATTTACATCTGCAAAATAAAACCCTAAATTAAGTCCTAAGAAATACCAAACTAAAAATGTAATAAAAGCAACTGTTAATATTGTAGCACTGAATTTTCTTGAAATCTTATTTGCTAAAGATTGTATTTTTGGTTTTGAATTTAGAGAGTCTTCAAGTAGAGTAACAATAGATGAAAAAGTTGAATTCTTAAAATCTTTTATAACTTCAAAATGCACTAAAGAGTCTAAATTTATAGTTCCACTATATAAGATATCTCCTTCTTTTTTATATACAGGTAAACTTTCACCTGTCAAACTTGACTCATCAAAACTTGCACTTCCAAAGATTATTTTACCATCAACTGGAACTTTGTCTCCAGTTTTCACTTCAATAATATCACCTATTTTTACACTATTTAAAGCAACTACTTTTTTTTCACCTTTTTCTATAATAGTTGCTTCTAAAGGAAGAGTTGATTTTATCTTATCAAGTGTATCAACTGCTGATTTTTTACCTATAACTTCAAGATATTTTCCAACTAAAACAAAGGTAATAATCATAGCAACAGAATCAAAATAACTCTCACCTTTTGTAAAATGAAATAAAACAGCCATAGAATATGTATAAGTTAAAGTTGCTCCAGTAGAAACAGCTAAATCCATAGATACAATCTTATTTTTCAATCCAAAATAAGCACTTTTATAAAATACCCATCCACTGTAAAATAACACTGGAGTTGTTAATATAAACTCTGCAAAGTGTATCATCTCTTTTACTTCATTGCTCATTCCAGTAAAAAAGCCTGTATATTTTGCAACACTTAACATCATAATATTCATAGTGCATACAACAGCAACCATCATTCTTATAAAATAATCTTGTTTTGCCCTATTTGCTTCAATATCAGCTATACTAGAATCATAAGCATAAGCGTTATATCCAATAGAACGAATTTTTAAAATAATTTGTGATAATTTGATAGTATCTTGATTAAAAACAATTTTTGCTTTATTTGTTGTAAAATTTATATTTGCTTCAATTATTCCTTTTGTATCATATAAAACTTTTTCATTCAACCAAACACAAGCAGCACAATGAATTCCTTCTAAGATTAAATCAATTTGTAAAAATCCATCTTTTGTTTGTGTTGTGTAGTTATCTAAAAAGTTTTGAGAGTCAAATTTATCTAAATCAGCATTTGAGACTTCAATAGGAGGAGCTAATTTTTTATTTCCAAGTTTCTCATAAAATGATTCTAATCCATCATTTTTTAAGATATGATAAACATTTTGGCAACCATTACAGCAAAAATTCAAATCATTCTCTTTTATCATTATTTCATCATCGAATGATAAATGACAATGATTACACTCAACTTTTGGCAAAAAACACTCCATTTTTATTAATATTAAACTTCTTATTAAAAATTTTGTGTATTATATCCTAATAATTTTCAAAGAGTGGTTTAATGAATAACGATATATCAAATCTTAAAAATATTACAGTTTTATATGTAGAGGATGAAAAAGATTTAAGAGAGATAACATCTTCAATTTTACAATCCTTTACAAAAAAACAATTTATTGCATCAAATGGACAAGAAGGTTACAACATTTTTTTAGAAAATGAATTAGAAATAGATTTAATTATAACTGATATAAATATGCCTATTTTAAATGGTCTTGATATGGTAAAGAAAATCAAAGAGATAAATAAAAAAGTTCCTATTATAGTTACAACTGCATTTTCAAATAAAGAGTATTTACTTGATGCAATTGATATTGGTGTAGATAAATATGTTTTAAAACCAGTTGATATTTCAAAATTGTTACAAGCAATGGCTCAATCACTAAATTATCATGAATTAAAAGATTTATATACAGATGCTTTAACAAATCTTTCAAATAAAAATAGATTAAGAAAAGATTTAAAAGAATCAAATTCTGAGTTAATGGCGATGTTGGATATTGATGATTTTATAGCTATAAATGATCTATTTGGAGAAGATATAGGAGACAAAATTCTAAAGGAATTTGCTCATAAAATGAGAACTTTTTTTAATCTTGATGAAAATTTATTATATAGAATTGAATCTGATAAATTTGCAGTTGTACCCAAAAATGCTATAGAAGTTGAAAAGTTTTTTAGTATTTGTAAAGAATTTTTAGAAAAAATAGAAAGTGAAATATTCTTAATAGATGATAATGAAATTGATGTAAATATAACAATTGGGATTGCAAAAGGGGAAGGTCCAAAGGCATATAAATATACAAAAAGAATTATAAGTTATGCTAGAAAAAAATGTCAAAAAATAATGCTGTATGATGATTCATATAATATTCATAAATCTTTTGAAGAAAATATCAAATGGATTAAACAGTTAAAACAAGGGTTTAAAGACGATTTATTAAAAGCATATTTTCAACCTATAGTAGATACTCAAACTAAAGAAATTGTAAAATATGAAGCACTAATAAGGTATATATCACCTGAAGGTATTGAATTTGGTCCTTATAGTTTTTTACATATTGCAAAAAAAACAAAAATGTATTCTAATATTATTAAAGTTGTTTTAAATGACTCTTTAAAACTATTTAAAGAAAAAAACAAAAGAGTATCAGTTAATATTTCTTATGATGATATTTTAAATGAGAAGACTACAAAATATATTTATAGTTTTTTAGAATCAAATAAAGACTTTGGTCCAAGCTTGGAATTTGAGATACTTGAATCAGAAGAGATTTTAGATTTTAATATTGTTTCAAAGTTTATTGAAAAAGTATCTTTTTATGGCTGTAAAGTTGGAATTGATGATTTTGGAGCAGGATACTCAAATTTTCATCTTCTTTCAACATTAAATATAAGTTTTATAAAAATTGATGGTTCTTTAATAAAAAATATTCATCAACAAAAAGATTTTGAAATTATTGTAAAAACAATTTCAAATATTGCAAAAGAGTTCAACATAAAAACTGTAGCAGAATTTGTTGCAAATGAAGATATATATAACAAAATAAAAGAATTAAATATAGATTTATCTCAAGGCTATTATTTTAATCAGCCTTTAAGTTATGAGCAAATTGACTAATTAAGCCAATTTGCTACTATTTCTTCTTTTTCAAAAAGCTTTGCTTTAGCTCTTGCAATACTTGCAATAGATAATATATCTTTTGTAGCTTTATGAAAGTTTTCATTTACTATTAAGTAATCATAATCTGTAAATGATTCTATTTCTATTTTAGCAGTTCTTAATCTCTTTTCAATCATTTCTACAGAATCCGTATCTCTACTTATTAATCTTTGCTCAAGTATTTTTAAAGTTGGTGTTGTAATAAAAACAGAAGTTATTAAAGAGTTTAATTTTTCTCTTAGTATTTTATGCCCTTGCACATCAATATCAAATATTACTAATTTACCTTCATTTAAAGCTTCAACTATTGGTTTTAACTTAGTTCCATAGTAGTTGCCATGTACTTCTGCCCATTCTAAGAAATTTCCTGCTTCGATATCTCTTTCAAATTCTTCTTTACTTACAAAAAAGTAATCAATTCCATCTTCTTCAACTTCTTCTCTTCTTTGTCTTGTTGTTGTTGAAATAGAGAAAAAATAATTTGGTATATTTTTATAAATTTCTCTAAGAAGTGTTGATTTTCCACAACCACTTGGTCCTGAAATTATTAAAATCGCACCTTTAACTTCATTTATCATTTTTACTCCTTTAAAGATATTTTTATATCAACAGTTTCGCCATGGCTTAATTTATCTATTAAATCTTGATTTAATTTTGTTAAAAGTGGTTTTATATCATCTATTTTAAATTTACTTAAAACTAAATGATATTGTTTATCTTCATTTAACTCAAACTCATACTCTTTAACTTCATCTAATGCTTCATCAATTATTTGTGAAATATCTTTCCAATCTTCTTCTTTTATACCATTTGTATTTTCATCTTTTAAAATAGTATTTATTTTAGATAATTCACTATTATCTAAAACTCCACCTCTTTGTAGTGCACTCAAACTTACTATACTTTCATCATCTTCTTCTATAGAATCTTCTTCAAAATCAAATTCTATATTATCATCCAAATCTTCATTAATAAAATCTACAATTGGATTTACGATATCTTCTTCATCTTCATGGATAAAATGTGATAAATTTATACCATCCTTTTGTTCTTCTTTTATTATTTCTATTTGTTCTTTTAATAAACTTTCAAGTTTTGTTGGAAGAAATGGACGTGGGATCAAAAAATCTCTTGGCTTATCAAAAGATAATTCTTCTGCACTTATTGCACCAATTTTTTGTGCAAATCTTTTTATTTTTATAAATTTACTATCTAAAAAAGGTTGATCAATGATTATCAAATCATATTTTGATGAAACACTATTTGTATTTTGAATAGTAAGTTCAATTTTCAATCTTTTACATACAAGTGCAAAAATATGCTCTATTATAGCTGTATTACAAATCAAAAGTAATTTCACTTTATAATCTCCCTCAAACTTAACTCTTCAAGTTTAAATACTCTATCACATCTAAAAGCTAGTTCATGTTCATGTGTAACCAAAATAAGCCCTGCATCATAATTTTTTATATATTCAAATAAAGAGTTTATTACAATATTTGCTGTATCTTTATCTAGATTTCCCGTTGGCTCATCTGCAAATATAATCTTTGGTTTTTTCATTAAAACTCTAGCAATTGATAATCTTTGTTGTTGTCCACCACTTAGTTCTCCAACACCTTGATTTATTGTATGTTCAATCTTTAAATTTTTTAATAAATCCATATCTAAACTATTTTTACTTAAAAGTGTTGCTATCTCAAGATTTTCAGCTGCACTAAATCCTCTAAATAAATAGTGTGCTTGAAAGATAATTCCAAACTCATCTCTTCTTATTTTTAGTAAATCATTTTGTTTTAATTTATAAATATCTTTACTTTGAAAAACAACATTTCCAGCAGTTGGCTTTAAAAGTGAAGATAGGATATTTAAAAGTGTTGATTTTCCACTTCCACTTGTCCCAATAATTGCAATAGATTCTTTTTTTTGTAAGTTTAAATTTATATTTTTGAAAAGCTCATAATCAAAATTATGTGATATATTTTTAGCTTCAAGCAAAGTTGATGCAAGGAGTGTATCCTTTTTGAAATTTTCACTCATTGCATACCCTTTTTATATTTTCATAGTCAAAAGAACTATGTTATTTTCCCATTTGTTTTGCAACTTCAGCTGCGAAATCTTCTTCTTTTTTCTCGATTCCTTCACCAAGTTCAAATCTTACATAACCAGTAATCTCTATAGAAGAATCAACTTCTGCAATTGCTTGTTCAACTGTTTGTTTATCATTCATTACATAAGCTTGAGATAAAAGTGCATATCTTGTATCTAATTGAGTATTATCTGTGATAAATCTTTCAATTTGTCCAGGGATAATATTTGCCCAAATTTTTTCTGGTTTTCCAGCTGCTCTTAACTCTTCTTCAAATCTAGCTTTTGCTGCTGCAATAGCTTCATCTGTTAATTGAGATTTAGAAACAAATTCTGGAATTTTTTTCAATGGTTTTTTTAATCTTACTAACTCATCATTTTCAGCTTCAATTTCAGCTCTAATAGCTTTATTTTCACTTTCAACGAACTCAGGATCTAAATCTTTATATGAAATAACTGTTGGTTTCATAGCACTTGCATGCATTGCAATATTTCTTAATAATGCAGCAGCTTTATCTTTTACACCATCAGCACATTTTGCAGATAAGATAACTCCAGTTCTTCCAGTTACGTGAACATATCCATTTACAACTTCTCCTTCTAAAGAAGTTAATTTTCTAGCAACTAAGTTTTCACCAATTGTAGCAATTTTTTCTGCTAAGAATGTTGGAAAATCTTGTCCATTGATAGATGAAGAATTTAAAGTTTCAGCATCATTAATATTATTATTTAAAGCATGAGATGTAATCTCTTTTGTTAAATTAATAAAATTTTCATTTTTAGCAACAAAGTCTGTTTGAGAGTTTAACTCTAAAATAACAGCTTTTGTATTATCAGAATTTATTTCAATAGCAACTAAACCTTCAGCAGCAACATTTCCAGCTTTTTTAGCAGCTTTTCCAAGTCCAGCTTCTCTTAAAGCTTGAACAGCTTTATCTAAATCTCCACCAGTCTCATTTAAAGCATTTTTGCAGTCCATCATCCCTGCACCAGTAAGCTCTCTTAATTCTTTAATTAATTGTGGTGTTGCTCCTGCCATTATGCTTCCTCACCTTCAAAAGCCACTTCTTCACCTTCAGCAACTGCTTCAGCTATAAGTTCATCTTTTTCTTCTTGAGAAATTGGTTCTACAAATTCTTCACCATTTGCATCAGCAAGTGCTGCTTTACCTTCATTCATAGCTGCTGCCATTTCATTGCAGAATAAATGAATAGATCTAATAGCATCATCATTACCTGGAATTGGTAAATCAACAACATCAGGATCGCAGTTTGTATCAAGTGGAGCTACAACAGTAATTCCTAATCTTCTAGCCTCAGCTATAGCAATTTTTTCTTTAACAGCATCAAGAACGAACATCATATCTGGTAATTTATTCATTTCTTTAATTCCACCAAGATATAATTCTAATTTTTCTTCTTTTCTAGTAAGCATTAAAGCTTCTTTTTTAGTTAAAAGAGCTAATTGCCCCTCTTCTCTCATTTTTTTAATAATTTCTAATTTTCTAATTGATTTTTTGATTGTTCCAAAGTTTGTTAGCATTCCACCTAACCATCTGTGGTTTACATAAGGCATACCACAACTTTCAGCAGCTTTTTTGATAGTTTCACTAGCTTGTTTTTTAGTACCAACAAAAATCATTGTTTGACCTTCAGCAGCTCTATCTCTAACAACATTGTATGTATATCTGAAATATCTTAATGTTTTTTGTAAATCTATAATATAGATATTTTTTCTAACACCGAAAATGAATTTTTTCATTTTTGGATTCCATCTTCTTGTTTGGTGTCCGAAGTGTACACCACACTCTAATAGGTCTTTCATAGTAACCATGAGTAATTCTCCTTGAATTAATTTGTTTTGTTTTTTTTATACAGGGTTTAGCCTCTGTGTCCCTTAATGCTTTTGCACAACCCGTACAAGGATTGACACATGTGAGGTTCTAATACAAAATTAGAACTGAGATTATATCTAAAGAAAATTAAGATTTGTTTAATTAATTATTGAGAATTAAGTATAGATAAAATATATAAAATTAAAAATTTTATATATTTTTTAATATTTTTAATATTTCTTCTTTATCAGAAAAATGATTTTTTTTATCTCCAATAATTTGTGTTGATTCATCACCTTTCCCAAGAACTAAAACAACACTGTTAGAGTTAGTCATTTCAATAGCTTTACTCAAAGCTTCAACACGATTTTCTTCCACTAAAACATTTGATTTATCATCTATTCCAGCCAAGATATCTTCAATTATAGCTTTTGGTTCTTCAAATCGTGGATTATCACTAGTTACAATAATATATTTTGAGTATTTTTGTGCAACTTGCCCCATAAGTGGTCGTTTTGCACTATCTCTATTTCCACCAGCACCAAATACACAAATTATCTCTTTATTAGGAAAACTTTTTAAAACTTCTTCCATTCCATCAGGAGTATGTGCAAAATCTACAATCACAAGTGGTTTTAAAGATACAACTTCAACTCTTCCACTAACACTTCCAAAGTTTTTTAATATTTTACAAATATCTTCTAAATTTCTATTAGTTAAGATGTGTACCGCACTAATTGAAGCTATAAGATTATATATATTAAAAATTCCCATCATTTTTGAAAAAAATGCATAATTCTTATTTTTGTATAAAAACTCAACTTTCATACCATCTTCAAATTTATATTTATTAACTTTATAATCAGAACTGTTTTCCAAAGAGTATGTAAATGCATTTATAGGATTATATTTTACAACTTTATCATCTATATTTACAAGTTTTTTGCTTTCATCACTTAAAAAAAGATTTTTTATTCTTATATACTCTTCTATAGTTTTATGATAATCAAGATGGTCCCTTGTGATATTTGTATGTATTTTTAAAGCAAAATCTAGTCCTTGAACTCTTTTTTGTTCTATTGCATGAGAACTTACTTCCATAATAAAAAATTCACAATCATTTTGAATGGCTTTCTGAATATTTGCAAAATTTCCAAGTTGTACTGGTGTTGTCAAAGAGTATTCTTCAACTTGAATTTCATTGATAAAAAATCCTCTTGTACCTTGTAAAGCTACTTTATATCCCAAGCTCAATAAAATATTATATATAGTTGTAGCTGTTGTTGTTTTCCCATTTGTCCCTGTTATTCCTATAACTTTTATTGAACTCATATCCATATAATTTTTTAATTCTTCTGCTAAAATAGTTTTAAATCCACCATTAATAGCAATATCTTTATATTGAGTATTTTGTTTTGATATCACAAAAATAGAATCTTTTTCAAGTTCTGCTGTATTGTCTGTAAAAAGTTTATCGTTTATGATTAGTTTCATTTTTCTTCTCTTCTAGTTTTTCATATAGCTTTAAAATCTCTTTATCATACGTAAAATATTCATTAAAACCTTCTAAATAATTATATGCCGTACTACTAAAACCATTATCTATAAGCTTTGTAATAAAATCATAAAAATCTTCTTTTGTTTCAATTGCAACTTTTGTTGAAAACATAATATCTTCAAAAGCAATTTTAAATGAACCTCTTTCTTCTACTAAATTTTTAAAATCTTCATATTTTATTGCTTCAAGTGAATCAACTGCTGAATTATTAAAATCTTTTAATAAGTTCATCATTTTCTCAATATCACCATCATAAGCATTTATCATATCTTCTACATATTTTATTGCTTCATCTAAATTATTGACTTTCATAATTGAAAAATAATCAAATAAAGCAATAGCTTTATTTTCATCTTCTAAAGCTATATCACAAAATATAGGATAAAGTTTATACTCTTTATTTTCTGGGAAATGTGAAGTTAATAAAGAGTACAAAAATAAAGCTTCGTCAAACCTTCTTTGAATAAACAAAGAGTTTGCATCATCTAATAATCTACTCTCATTTACCATTTTTTAATCCTCTAAATAATTTTCTTGTCCTATTGGGACATTTATTATTTTTAAATCTGGATGTATTGCACTTTTTAACTCTTTTTCAACAACATATTTTAAGGTACTTCCACTTGCATTACAGCCAACGCAAGCACCTTTAAGTTGAATATATACTTTTGCATTTTTTATAGCTAATAATTCTATTGCTCCACCATCAGATGCCAACATTGGAGATATTTTTTTCTCAACTATATTTTTTACAGGTTCTTTTAAATCTTCATCTGTAAATGGAAACATATTAATCTCCTTTTTTTTTCTTCTTATTTACTAAATATATACCAATAGCTGTTAGAACTAAAATAACAGCTATTGTTTGAAATATAAAGTTTACTGTAACTTCTTCTTGAAACATCTTATTCCTATTTTAATACTTCTTCACATCTTTGGCAAAGAGTTTCTTCAGCACTTGCTGTAAATTTCCAACATCTAGGACATTTATGCGCTGTTGCTTTAAAAATTTTAAACTCACTATCTTCTATTTTAAAGCTTCCTAAAATTTCAGTTACTTCTTTGTTAGATAATTTACTAACTAAGAACCAATCACTTGCTTCAACTTCATCTAAAGCTATAAACTCTTTAGAATTTGTAGATATCTCTAATTCTAAAGTAGATTTTATAACTTTTTCTTTACTTAAAGCATCTTTTATTTCTGAAAATTTCTCTTTTGCTTCTAAAAAGAATTCTTCATTTATATTTGAATCGACTTCTGGTAATTCAAACTTTTTAAAATCAAAGATATCTTTAGAATCCTCTTTTATAATTGCTGGTGCATACTCTAAAAGTTCATCCATAGTGTAAGTTAAAATACAAGCCATAGTTGAGATAAGTTTTTTAGCAATTAACGCCATAGCACTTTGACTTGCAGTTCTATGGATATCATTCTTATCATCACAATATAATCTATCTTTACAAACATCAAGATATATTCCAGATAAATCTACTACTAAAAAATTATTTAATTTATTTAAACCTTTTGAGAACTCATATGTATTAAAAGATACTTCAATCTCATCAAAAACTTTTTTAGCTTTATTTAAAATCCACTTATCTAAAATTCCCATTTCTGAAATATCAACAATTTTTTCTAAACCATCTATATTTGCTAATAAAAATCTAGCTGTATTTCTTATCTTTCTATAAAGTTCACCATTTTGCTTTAAGATATTATCAGAAATTTTTAAATCACTTTGATAATCACTCATTGCAACCCAAAGTCTTAAAATTTCACTTCCATATTCTTTTAAAACTTTATCAGGAGCAACAACATTTCCTTTAGATTTACTCATTTTCTCACCTTTTTCATCAACAGTAAAACCATGAGTTAAAATTGATTTATAAGGTGCTACTTCACTTGAAGCTAAAGTTGTTAAAAGTGAAGATTGAAACCAACCTCTATGTTGGTCACTTCCTTCAAGATACATATCAGCAGGAAAAGTTCCAGCATCATAGTTTCGACTTCTTAAAACTGCATTTTGTGTACTTCCACTATCAAACCAAACATCTAAAATATCCAAAGTTTTTTCTAAATCTTCAGGATTTAATCCACTTCCTGGATATAAAAGTTCTGAAATTTCTAAATCATACCAAGCATCACAACCTTTTTGCTCAAAAATCATAGCTGTATAATTTAGTACTTTCTCATCAAATATAATTTCATCTGTTTTTTTATTTCTAAAAAATGCTATTGGAACTCCCCAATCTCTCTGTCTTGATATACACCAGTCAGGTCTTCCCTCAAGCATTGCTTTTAACCTATTTTTTCCCCATTCTGGGTAAAATTTTATATTGTTTATAACTTCAAGTGCATTTTCTCTTAAAGTTTTGTTTTTATTCCCATATTTATCATCTATTGAGATAAACCATTGTTTTGTTGCTCTAAATATAATTGGAGTATGTGTTCTCCAGCAATGTGGATATGAGTGTCTTATATCAGTTCTTTTTAACAAAGCACTTCCAAGTTCTTCTAAAATCAATTCATTTGCTTTAAATACATGAAGCCCTAAATATTTATCTGTATCTTTAAATAATTTTTCTCTTACAATAGTTTCATCATATTTTCCAAAAGCATCAACAGGCATAATTACTTCAATACCATATTTAAGTGATACTTTATAGTCATCTTCCCCATGTCCAGGGGCTGTATGAACTGCACCACTTCCTGCACTCATTTCAACATGATCTCCAAAAATAATTATAGAATTTCTGCCATTTAGTGGATTTGTAGCCTTTGTATTTTCTAATTCTTTTATATTTATAGTTTCAACTATTTCACCTTTAATTACTTCTTGTTCTATTAAAGAATGATATAATTTCTTTGCAACTATAAATTTATCACTTGTTTTTACATATTCTTCTTCTGGATTTATTGCAATTGCTTGATTAGCGGGAAGTGTCCAAGGTGTTGTTGTCCAAATAATCAAACTAGCATCAATATTTTGATGTTTAAATGCTACATAAATAGATGGTGAAGTTTTATCTTCATACTCAACTTCTGCTTCAGCTAAAGCAGTCTGTGCCGCCCAAGACCAGTAAACTGGTTTGCTTCTTTGAACTAGTAATCCTTGTTTTGCAATAGCACAAAGTTCTCTATAAATATTTGCCTCAAATTTAAAATCCATTGTTAAGTATGGATTTTCCCAATCTCCAATAACTCCAAGTTTTTTAAACTCATCTTTTTGTATATCCACAAATTTTGTAGCATGATCTCGACATAACTGTCTAAGTTTTGATTTTGGAAGCTCTTTTTTCTTTTCACTTCCAATTTTTTCTTCAACTTTTTGCTCGATTGGAAGCCCATGACAGTCCCAACCTGGAACATATCTTATAGATTTTCCTTCAAAGTAATGAAATTTGTTAATAATGTCTTTTAAAATTTTATTTAATGCATGTCCAATATGAATATTTCCATTTGCATAAGGAGGACCATCATGAAGAGTGAATGACTCACATCCTACCCTATTATGTTTCATTTTTTCATAAACATTGTTTTCATCCCACTTAACATATCTTAGTGGCTCATTTTGTGGAAGATTCCCTCTCATTGGAAAATCTGTTTTTGGAAGCAATAAACTATCTTTGTAATCCATAATATAACACCTTACTTATTCTAAATTTCTTCTTTATTAAATCATAGATTGTATCTAAATATATTTAATATAATATTTAATAATTAACAATTAGTTTACAAATATATAAAAATTTTGGAATAATATTTATCTAAAATAAAAATATTATATGATAGAATCATCTCAAAATTTTGACAAAAAAAGATAGGATAGGAAAAATGAGTGCAAAACACTATGAAGTAATTGTTGTTGGTGGTGGAATTTCTGGTGCAGCTTTATTCTTTGAGCTAGCAAAATATTCTGATGTAAATAGTATCTGTTTATTAGAAAAGTATGATAATCTTGCAACTTTGAACTCTAAAGGAACAAGTAACTCTCAAACTATTCACGTTGGGGATATTGAGACAAACTATACTTTTGATAAAGCAAAAATAACTAAAAGAACAGCTAAAATGATTGAAAAATTCAATCTTATGTATGATTTACAAGATAAAATTATGTTTAAACACCAAAAAATGGCGTTAGGCGTTGGTGAAAAAGAAGTAGAATTTATAACAAATAGATATAACCAATTTAAAGAAATTTTCCCTTATCTAGAACTATGGGATAAAGAAGCTTTAAGAGAGAAAGAACCTCTTTTAGTGTATGCAGATAAAGAAAGAACTAAAGATAGACCAGAACCTATAGTTGCTATGGGAACAAGTGACCAATATACAACAGTTGATTTTGGAGCTATGACAAAAGAACTTGTAAAAGCTGCTCAAAATGCAAATAGTGAAAAAATAACTGATGTATATTTTAATTCTGAAGTTGATGAAGTTGAAAAAATTGGTGATAAATTTAAAGTAACAACAACAAATGGTACAGTTTATACAGCAGATTTTGTTGTTGTAAATGCTGGAGCTCACTCATTATATTTAGCTCATAAAATGGGATATGGAAAACATATGGGTTCTTTATCTATGGCTGGTTCGTTTTATATTACTAATGGTACATATTTAAATGGAAAAGTTTATATGGTACAAAATGATAAACTACCATTTGCTGCACTTCATGGAGATCCAGATATTTTATGCGAAGGTAAAACAAGATTTGGACCAACAGCACTCGCACTATTAGTATTAGAAAGATATAAAGGTGGAAAATCTTTCTTCCAATGTTTAAAAACTATGAATTTTGATGGAAATATTGTAAAAATTTTCTGGGATTTATTAAAAGATAGTGATATTAGAAACTATATATTTAAAAACTTTTTATTTGAAGTACCTGGTATAAATAAAAAATTATTTGTAAAAGATGCTCAAAAAATTGTTCCTTCTTTAAGTGTAGAAGATATTGAATATGCAAAAGGATTTGGTGGAGTAAGACCACAAGTTCTAAATAAAGAGGAGAAAAAATTAATGCTTGGAGAGGCTTCTATAAATCCAGGGAATGGAATTATTTTTAATATGACACCATCTCCAGGGGCAACTTCTTGTCTAGGAAATGCAGAAAGAGATATAAAAGAAGTTTGTAAATACTTAGGAAAAACTTTTTACCAAGACCAATTCTTATCTGACTTTACAGAACAATAATATTAAAAGGGCTTAAAGCCCTTTTTAAAGGCTTTTTATGGCAAAAATATTCTCAAAAAAAGATATGATTTTTCTACAACAACTCTTAAGAAAATCACAAAATACAATTACTGCTGCTGAATCTTGTACTGGAGGATTGGTTGCTAGTTTAATTACAAAAATATCTGGTTCTTCTGATATTTTTAATGGAAGTATTATTAGCTACTCAAATTACATTAAAGAAAAAGAGTTAGGTGTAAAATCTAAAACTTTAAATAATTTCGGAGCAGTCAGTATTGAGGTTGTTGAAGAGATGCTTTATGGTGCAATTAAGAAATTTGATGCCTCATTTGCTATTGCAATATCTGGAGTAGCAGGTCCAACAGGTGGAACAAAAAATAAACCTGTAGGTATGGTAGTTATTGGGATTTCCAACAATAAAGGCTTAAAAAAAATAAAAATTTATAACTTCAAAGGTTCAAGAGAAGAAGTACAAGAGCAAGCTGCGAAAACAGCTTTAAAACAAATTTTAAAATTTATCAAAAAAACTCTTGACAATTAAAATAAATTGCACTATAATTCCAGTCCATTTTAAGTAGAACACTTAAAAAATATTTATAATGACTCGTTAGCTCAGCCGGTAGAGCATCTCACTTTTAATGAGGAGGCCGATGGTTCGAATCCATCACGGGTCACCATTTTTTTATTGTTACATACTTGGCCCCTTCATCTAACGGTTAGGATTCATGGTTTTCATCCATGCCACAGGGGTTCGAATCCCCTAGGGGTCACCAAGGTCAAATATGTAACTTTAAATGGTCGATTAGCTCAGTTGGTAGAGCGCTACCCTTACAAGGTAGATGTCATAAGTTCGAGTCTTATATCGACCACCATTGTTTATTTAGGTGCGGCCGTAGTTTAGTTGGTTAGAATGCCTGCCTGTCACGCAGGAGGTCGCGAGTTCGAGTCTCGTCGGCCGCGCCACTTAAATATTTTTTACTTTTGACTCGTTAGCTCAGCCGGTAGAGCATCTCACTTTTAATGAGGAGGCCGATGGTTCGAATCCATCACGGGTCACCACTTTTTATTGTTGTATAACTTGGCCCCTTCATCTAACGGTTAGGATTCATGGTTTTCATCCATGCCACAGGGGTTCGAATCCCCTAGGGGTCACCAAGGTCAATTGTACAACATTAAATCCCCTTCTTTTGGTCGATTAGCTCAGTTGGTAGAGCGCTACCCTTACAAGGTAGATGTCATAAGTTCGAGTCTTATATCGACCACCATTGTTTATTTAGGTGCGGCCGTAGTTTAGTTGGTTAGAATGCCTGCCTGTCACGCAGGAGGTCGCGAGTTCGAGTCTCGTCGGCCGCGCCACTTAAATAAATTTTAACTCTTTATTATAAAAATCTAGTTATCATTACACTTTATTTACATAAGGTTGCAAATGTTAAAAGCAAAGAGTCTTTATCACTTAATTGTATATAGTATATTTTTTATAGTTATTCTTATATCATTTTTTACATTTATCATTATTAATAATGCTCATGATGAGTTACAAGAAAAAGTTCATACTTTAAAAGAGGACTATACAAACAATCAAAAAGATTTATTAATAAATTATGTAAATTATGTTTTAGAATTTATGGATTACTATTATGAAGAAAATAAATATAAAAAATCTGACAATGAGATAAAAAAAGATATTTTAAAAGCTCTAGAAAAAATATCTATAAGTAATAATCCAAATGAATATATATTTATTTATGATGTAAACGCAACTTTAATCTATAATGCAACTACTGATAAATCAAATATAGGTAAAAATTTTTCTAATTTTGAAGATTTTAATGGTAAAAAAGTTCTTTTAGAATTAATAGAAGCCTCAAAAAATGCTGATGGTGGATTTGTTGATTATTTTTGGTCAAAACCAGAAATTCATAAAGAAAGAAATAAACTTTCATTTGTAAAATCATATTCTAAATGGAATTGGATTGTAGGGAAAGGTGTATATCTGGATGAAATTGATAGATTAATAAAACAAAAAGAAGAAGAATATAATAAAAAAATTTCTAACTATACTCTACAAATAACATCATTAACAATTTTACTTATTTTATATTCAATATTTATTTATAAAAATGCAACTATTTTAATTGTAAATGATGTAAAAGAGATAGGGAAATATTTTAAAGAATCTGAGCAAAATAGTAATCCAATAAATCAAAATAGGATTATTTTTGGAGAATTTAAAGTTATAGCAAACTATGCAAATGATGCTATGACAAATATTAAACTTAAAACTACAATGCTTGAAGATTTAAATAAAAATTTAGAATTTAAAGTTAAAGAGAAAACAAAAGAACTTTCAAATTTAGTAGATTCACAAAAAAAATTTATAAAAAATTCTGTTCATGAAATAAATACTCCTTTAACAATCATAAGAACAAACATTGACTTACTTAAAATGAAAGTTCCTCCAAATAACTATATAACAAATATTGAATCTGGTTCAAAAATAATTCAATATATTTATGATGATTTATCATATTTAATAAAAAAAGATAGAGTAATATATGAAAAAGAGTATTTAAACTTTTCTGAAATTCTAAAAGGAAGATTAGAGTTTTTTGATGAAATTGTAAAATCAAACTCATTATATTTTATAAAAAATATTGAAGATGATGTATATATCAAGTTTAATGCTATTGAACTTCAAAGAGTAATAGATAACAATCTATCTAATGCTGTGAAATATTCTTTTAGTTCTTCACCAATTTTTGTAAAACTTTTCTATATAGATGATGAAGTTATAGAGTTTAGTGTAACAACTAATTCAAAAAGCATTGAAGATGTAGATAAAATTTTTGAAGACTTTTATAGAGAAAACTCTTCACGTGGAGGATTTGGATTAGGTTTAAAAATTGTAAAAGAGATTTGTGACAAGAATTTTGTTACAATATCTATTTTATCAGACAAAAAAGAGACAAAATTTACTTATAGGTTTAAAATAAATGAAAATACTGCTTCTTGAAGATGAATTAATGTTAAACAATACTATTTATGAATATTTAAAAAATATAGGTCATATGGTAGAAAGTTTTGTAGATGGACAAATTGCTTTGGACAATATATCAAATGGTTATGATTTACTTATTTTAGATGTTAATGTTCCAACTTTAGATGGATTTGAGCTTTTAAATGAATTAAATATAAGAAAAATACATATTCCAACAATATTTATATCTGCACAAGTAGATATTGAAGATATTACAAAAGCATATGAATTAGGGGCTAGAGAATATTTAAAAAAACCTTTTCATCTAGGTGAACTTGGTATTAAAATAAACCAAATATTAAAAAAAGAGCAAAATAACACTTCTCATATTAGATTTTCTGAAAATTACTCTTACTCAAAAGATAAACAAACTTTATACTTTAATGGAGAACCTCAAAACCTTACAAAAAAACAATTAGAGATTATTCATATTTTAGCTTTAAATATAAATATGATTGTAGATTTTGAACGATTTAGAGTTGACGTTTGGGATGCTGAAAATATTGATAATCCAACAATTAGAGCTGAAATTTCAAGGCTTAAAAAAGCGTTAAAAGAAGATTTTATAAAAAATATTCGTGGTCTTGGATATAAAATAGATAGATACTACTCAGTATAATATAAAACTTAGCTTTTTGCTATGTTTTTGCTACTATTCACAACTATAATTCCCTAATTTTATAAGGAGAGTTATGTATAATCAAGAAATAAGACAAGATCTATTTAAAAATAATATTATACTTATTTTAAAATTTATTATTCCATTTTTTATATTCTCTTTAGGTTTTGGAATAATTTTTATTGATTTTTTCAATCAATTAGAAATCTTTGGTACAAAACTAGGATATTTTATATCTAGTCAATTAACTATTTACATATCAATTCTTACAGTTTTTATATATAACAAAAAAATATCTCAGATTGAGACGAAATATGAGATTATTCAATAAATGGAATTACAATCTTTAATCTACTTATTTGTAGGAGTATCATTTACAATATATTTTGGTTTAGCTTTATGGACAAAGGCTAGTTCTACAAAAGATTTTTATATTGTAAAAAACTCTTTTAACCCTATTTTTGGTGGAGCTTCTATTGCAGTAGATTTTATCAGTGCTGTTACTTTTATATCTTTAAGCGGAGCTTTTTTAACATATGGATATGGGAGTATAGCCTTTATTATAGGTTTAGTTGGTGGGATTGTTATACTTTCAATAATTATTATTCCTTATTTACAAAAAACACAAAACCTATCTATTCCAAATTTTTTAGAAAAAAGGTTTTATTCAAAATATATTAAGCTAATATCTATTTTTATAGTTGTTTTAGTATCATTTATATATATTTCAGCACAATTAAAAGGTGTTGGAATAATATTCTCAAGAATTTTCCAACTTGACTTAACAACTGGTTTACTAATAGGTATGGGAATAACTTTAATTTATGCTTTTATTGGTGGTATGAGGAATATGGCTTATGCTCAAATTGCACAATATATAATTATACTATTCGCATTTATGACACCAGCTATATTTTTAACTATAGAGTTTACAACTACATTTTTACCTCAATTAGCAATTTTTTCAAAAACTTCTTTCGGAGAAGAGTTATATTTAATGCAAGCTTTTGATAGGACATTAAATGATTTAGGATTTAAACCATCATCAGATTTGGATTTAATAAATACAATATTAATAGCTATATCTTTAATGTTTGGAGTTGCTTGTTTACCACATATTGTTATAAAGTTTTTTTCAAATCCTTCAGTAAAAGATGCTAGAAAATCAGCATTATGGGCATTAGTATTTATATCTATTATTTATACTTCAATATTTTCTATTTTTGCTATTTCGACTTTGAATATTGTAAAAAATACAACTAATATAGAATACGAAGCATTCATAAATGATGAAGTAAAAACAACTCATGATACACTAAATAGTGGGAAATGGTTGAAAATATGGGAAAATATTGGTTTAGTAAAATTTAATGATTCAAATAAAAATGGAAATATTGATTTACAAAATGGTGAAAATAATTTTGGAGAATTAAATATAAATCCAGATGCATTAGCTCTTTTAAATCCTGAAATAGCAAACCTTCCAAATTGGGTTATAGCTTTATTTTTAGCAGGTGCTTTAGCAGCAACACTATCGACTATAACTGGACTTATTTTAATTATAAAAACAACTCTTTCTTATGAGTTATTTGAGCAAAGCTTTAAAAAAAATAGTATAAATAAAGTATTATTATCTAAACTATTTATAGTTGTAATCATCGTTTTAGCAACTTTATTTCATATTCCAAATTTTACAATTTTGCAAACTGTGGCTATAGCATTCACATTATGTACAGCTACTTTATTTCCTACTTTAGTTTTAGCAATATTTTATGAAAAAACAAATACTCAAGGTGCCATTATTGGGATATTAACTGCATTAATATTTACATTAATTTATGCTATTTATTTTTTATATTTCAATAATTCACAACATATAAATTTAAGAGTTGAAGGAATAGGAGTTATAGGTGCTATTTTAAATTTTATTGTTACAATAACTATATCAAATCTAACTTCAAAAATACACAAAGATGTTGATTAGTTTGTTCGTTTATTAGACTTGAAGAAACAATACACAAGGAGTAAATATGAGTATTCAAGATCAAGAGAGTTTTTTATCAAAAATACATCCATTTGAAGTTTTAACACCAAGCCAAATGGCAATGTGTGTACAACACATGGATATTGCTTATTATCCAAAAGATACAATTCTAATTAGTCCAGAAAAAATTCCAGAACATTTTTTTATAATAATCAAAGGGTCAGTATTTGAATATAATAATGATAAAGTAATAGTTATGGATTATCAAAGTGAAGATACTTTTGATTCAAATTCACTTATTTATGGTAAGTGTGAAAATAGTTTTAAAGTAAATGAAGAATTGATTTGTTATGAAATTGATAAAAAAGCATTTTTAAAATTAATAGAACAAAATCAAGAATTTAAAGATTTTTTCTTAAAAGATTTAGTAAATAAGATTCAAACTTTAAAAGATAAAGAGTACACTTCTCAACTATCCTCTTTTATGATTGCAAAAGTTGAAGATACTTTAATACATGAAGCTTGTATTGTTGATGAAGATACAAAACTAATAGATGCAATTGATAAATCAATGCAATTTAAAACTTCAACTATCATAGTTCAAAAAAAAGATGGAGAGTATGGTATCATCACAGACTCACTTTTAAAGGTAAAAGTTCTACTAAAAGGGAGAGATTTATCAATTCCTGTAAAAGATATAGCTATTTTCCCACTTCTAACTATTCGAAATGACGATTATTTATTTGAAGCTTTAACTATTTTGGTTAAAAAAAATATAAAAAGAGTTGGGGTAACAAATCATAATGGAGAAATGATAGGTATTTTAGAACAAATAGATATATTATCTCACTTTGCAAATCATACTTATGTAATTGAATCAAAAATAAAAAATGCAAAAAATATTGAAGATCTAAAAGATGCGAGTAAAGATTTCCTTGATATTATAGTAAGTTTACAAGCAAAAGGTGTAAAAATACATCATATTTCAAATCTTATAGGTCAATTAAATACAAAAGTTTATCAAAAAATATTTTCATTGATTTTACCTGAAAATCTACAAAAAGATTCATGTTTATTTGTAATGGGAAGTGAAGGTAGAAATGAACAAATTGTAAAAACTGATCAAGACAATGCTTTAGTTGTAAGAGATGGAGTTGATGTAGAACAATATCGTCCATTTATGCAAAAAATCACTGATAGTTTAATATTTCTAGGTTATCCACCATGTGATGGAAATGTAATGGTTTCAAATCCATATTGGTGTAAATCTTTTAGTGAATTTAAATCTGGTATTGTAAAATGGCTAAATAATACTCAAGATATGAAGAATTTTCTTGATTTAGCTATATTTGTAGACTCATTTGCAGTTGCTGGAGATAAAAATCTATTAATTGAATTAAAAGAATTCTTATCTTCAAAAATACAAAATGATATTTTTATGGCATATTTTGCAAAATCAACAACAGCCTTTGAAACACCTACAACAATATCAAATTTTATGGGTAAGAATAATCTTATAAATATTAAAAAAGCTGCTGTTTTCCCAATTGTTCAAGGGATAAGAAGCTTGAGTTTAAGAGAAAAAATCAAAGAAACAACAACAATAAAAAGAATAAAAATTCTTGAACAAAAGAAAATTATTGAAAAAGATAAGGCTGCTGAACTTATAGAAGCTTTTGAAATAGTAAATACTCTAAGATTAAAAAATCATATTGAACTTCTACAACAAAATAAACCTATTTCAAATGAAATAGACATAGAAGAATTAGGAAAAATTGAAAGAGATTTACTAAAAGAATCTTTTAAAATTGTAAATGAATTTAAAAGTTTTATATCTTATAGATTTAATTTAAATAAGATTTTCTAAGATGTTAAAAAGTTTAATTAAAAAGTGGCAAAGAAAAAAGCTTCTTGATAAAAAATATGATTTTTTATTTGATCAAGCGCCACAAGGGGAATATATAAGTTTAGATTGTGAGACAACTGGTTTAAATCCTAAAAAGGATGAAATATTGTCTATTGGAGCAGTTTTAATAAAAGATAATAAAATATTGATGAGAAAAACATTTAATATTTTTTTAAAACCATCAAAACACATAAATCCAGAGTCTATAAAAGTTCATTTATTAAGAGAGATTGACCTTCAAAATGCTATTGAACCAGAATATGCTATATATCAACTTCTAGAATTTATAGGTTCTAGACCAATAGTTGGATATTATATCGAGTTTGATATGGCAATAATATCTAAATACACAAAGCAGCTAATAGGTATAAAACTCCCTAACGAACCAGTTGAAGTATCTGGAATATATTATGATCTTAGAAAATCAACTGCAAACTACGGGTTTATAGATTTAAAATTTGACACAATTATGAAATTTCTTAATATACCTGTTTTAGGAAAACATGATGCTTTAAATGATGCAATTATGACTTCTATGATATTTTTAAAACTAAAAGAACTTCAAAAACAAGAAAATCTACAAAAAAAATAAGCTATACAAACACTATAAAATAGTGTTTTGTAGCTTCTCATACCTTTTTTTTTAATATTTTTTATAAATTTCTTTAAATGCTATGCTTTTGCAACTAAGATATTTTAACATTTCAATGAATCTTATTTTAGGAGAAAAAATGAACAAAGAATTAGTAGAAAGGATTAAAGCTAATCCTAAATACAAAGAACTTGTTACAAAAAGAAGTTCTTTTGCTATTAAATTAGCAGTTTTCATGCTTGTAGTTTATTATGGTTTCATTTTAACTATAGCGTTTAATAAAGAAGTTTTTGCAAATACTGTTGGAGATAGTATTATAACAATTGCTATTCCTATTGGTGCTTCTATTATTATCTTAGCATTTATAACAACAGTTATTTATGTTGTAAGAGCAAATGGTGAGTTTGAAGACTTAGAAATGTCTATAAAAAATGATGTAAAGGATATTTTATAATGTTAAAAATACTATCTTTATTAGGATTATCATCATTAGCACTATTAGCAGATGATGGAAGCGGTGTAAATATAAATGCTGTTATTATGTTCTTCGTATTTATTGCTGGAACTATGGGAATTACAAAATGGGCTGCTAGTAAAACAAAATCTGCTTCAGATTTCTATACTGCTGGAGGAGGAATCACAGGATTCCAAAATGGTTTAGCAATTGCTGGAGATTATATTTCTGCTGCTTCTTTCCTTGGTATTTCAGGAATGATTTATCTTCAAGGTTATGATGGTATTATTTATGCTATTGGATTCTTAGTTGGTTGGCCAATTATTCTTTTCTTAATGGCTGAAAGATTAAGAAACTTAGGTAAGTTTAACTTTACAGATATTGCAGCATATAGACTTGATGAGCAAAAAATCAGAATTCTTGCAGCATTTGGTTCTTTAACAGTTGTTACTTTCTACCTAATTGCACAAATGGTTGGAGCTGGAAAACTAATTGAAGTATTATTCCATATTCCTTATGGTTGGGCTGTTACTCTAGTTGGAGCATTAATGATTATATATGTAACATTTGGTGGTATGCTTGCTACTACTTGGGTACAAATTATTAAAGCTTGTTTAATTCTAGCTGGAGTTACATTTATAGCACTTATGGTTATGGCTCATTCTGGATTCTCACTTACTGCTTTAGTAACAGAGGCTACAAGTTTACATAAAAGTGGTGTTGATATTTTAAAACCAGGTCCATTCGTATCTGATCCTGTTTCTGCTATCTCTTTAGGATTAGCTTTAATGTTAGGGACAGCTGGATTACCACATATTCTTATGAGATTCTTTACAGTTGGAAATGCAAAAGAAGCTAGAAAATCTGTTGTTTATGCAACTGGATTTATTGGTTACTTCTACTTACTAATTGGTATTGTTGGTCTTGGAGCTATTGTATTTATTAATAGTGACCTTGGAAAAGAAGTATATCTTACTGCTGAAGGTAGTGTTATTGGTGGAGTAAATATGGTTGCCGTTCACTTATCACAAGCTGTTGGTGGAGATGTATTCTTAGGATTTATTGCAGCTGTTTCTTTTGCTACAATTCTAGCAGTTGTTTCAGGACTTACTCTTGCTGCATCTAACTCTATTGCACACGATTTATATGCAATTGTTATTAGAAAAGGAAATATCACTGATGCAGAAGAGATGAAAGTTTCAAAAAGAACTGTTCTTGTAATTGGTTTTGTTGCTGTTCTTCTAGGATTTGCATTCGAAAACATGAACGTTGCATTTATGGTTGGTCTAGCATTTGCTATTGCAGCATCAGCTAACTTCCCAATATTAATTTTATCAATCTATTGGTCAAAATTAACAACAAGAGGTGCATTTATTGGTGGTTTTGTAGGATTACTTACTGCTATTACACTAGTTGTATTAAGTAAAACTATTTGGGTATCTATCTTTGGATTTGAAAAAGAAATTTTCCCTTATGTTCACCCTGCATTATTCTCTGTAACTGCAGCATTTGTTGCAATTTGGTTCTTCTCAGTAACTGATAAATCAGCTAGAGCAGAACAAGATAAAGCTGGATTTGAAGCACAAAATATTAGAGCTCAAACTGGAATTGGTGCTGAAGGCGCTGTATCTCACTAAAACTTATACTAAAGAGAGTAATATCTCTTTAGTATTTTCTTAAATTTATCTTAAAAATTATAATTAAATTTAATAATTAAAATATTATTTTTTGTTACAATTCTACATAAAGAACACAAATTTATACATAATTTATACATTTTAAAATACAAAAAATCATTTATATTTGTATAATCAAACAATTTATCTTTAAATAGATAAAAATAAAAAGGTTGGAGAATAAGTATGAATGAGAAATTGGTTGATAGAATAGAAGCCAATCCAAAATATAAAGAGTTATTAAGAAAGAGAAACTCTTTAGCATTAAAATTAGGGATATTTGTGTTGGTAATGTTTTACTCTTTTATTACTATTGTTGCTTTTAATAAAGATTTATTTGCAACTAAAGTAGCAGAAGGATATGTTACAACAATAGCTTTTCCAATAGCTTTAGCTATATTGGTTATAAGTTTCTTAACAACTTTAGTTTATGTTAAAAAAGCAAATGGAGAGTTTGATGATTTAACAAATGAAATAAAAAAAGATGTAAGGGATTTATTATAATGCAAAAGATATTCACTTTATTAATTATTTTTGCTGTAAGTTTATTTGCAGCTGGGGATGCGACTTTTGAAGGGAAAAGAGATTTAAATATTGCAGCTATTGCAATGTTTCTAGTATTTATTATAGGAACATTAGGAATAACTTATTGGGCAGCTAGAAAAACAAAATCAGCAAATGATTTTTATACTGCTGGTGGTGGAATAACTGGTTTTCAAAATGGTCTTGCAATTGCTGGAGACTATATGAGTGCTGCTGCTTTTTTAGGAGTATCAGGACTTATTTATATGAATGGTTATGATGGAGTAATTTATGCTGTTTCATTTTTAGTTGGTTGGCCTGTAATTTTATTCTTTATGGCAGAGAAACTAAGAAATTTAGGAAAATTTACTTTTGCTGATATTGCTGCATATAGACTTGGACAAAAAGAGATCAGAACTTTAGCTGCTTTTGGTTCACTTTCAGTTGTTGTTTTATATCTTATAGCACAAATGGTAGGAGCAGGAAAACTTATACAAATTTTATTCGGTATGGATTATGAATATGCTGTATTTATGGTTGGAGCATTAATGATTATATATGTAACATTTGGTGGTATGCTTGCTACTACTTGGGTACAAATTATTAAAGCTGTACTTCTTTTATCAGGTGTTTCATTTATGGCTATTATGATTTTATGGCATTTTAATTTTAATTTTGAAGCATTAGCTATTCAAGCAGTTGAACATCATACAAAAGGTGAAGATATTTTGAAACCTGGTGGCTTTTTATCTGACCCTATTTCTGCTATCTCACTTGGTATGGCTTTAATGCTTGGAACTGCTGGTCTACCACATGTTTTAATGAGATTTTTTACAGTTGGAAATGCAAAAGAAGCTAGAAAATCTGTTGTTTATGCAACAGGATTTGTAGCATATTTTTGGGTTATCATATCTATTGTTGGACTTGGGGCAATAGCTTTTTTAAATACAGATGCTGGAGCAGAATATTTTACAAATGGAGTAGCATATTTACAAGGTGGGGTATTATTTGGTGGAAGTAATATGGCATCAGTTCATCTATCACATATGCTAGGTGGAAATGCTTTCTTAGGATTTATCTCTGCTGTTGCTTTTGCTACAATTTTAGCTGTTGTTTCAGGACTTACACTAGCAGGAGCAAGTGCAATTTCACATGATATTTATGCAAATGTTATAAATCCAAATGCAAGTGATGAAAAAGTTGTTAAAATTTCAAAAATAACTGTTATAATTGTAGGAATAGTTGGAGTTACACTTGGTATTGCATTTGAATCACAAAATATTGCATATATGGTGGGGCTTGCGTTTGGTATAGCAGCAAGTGCTAACTTTCCTATACTATTTTTATCAATTTACTGGAGTAACCTAACAACTAGAGGTGCATTTATTGGTGGATTTATGGGATTAATTACTGCTGTTACTCTTGTAATTTTAGGACCAAATGTTTGGGTTCAAATATTAGGAAATGAAAAAGCAATATTCCCTTACGCCCACCCTGCACTATTCTCTGTTACAGTTGCATTTATAGGAATATGGTTATTCTCTATTACAGACAACTCTAAAAGAGCACAAGAAGATAAAGCTAAATTTAGAGCACAAAATGTAAGAGCAAATACAGGAATTGGCTCTGCTGGAGCTGTTTCACACTAAACTTATCAAGAAGAATAATATTCTTCTTGATTTTGCACTACGACTTAAAAGGGGAGATTATGAGTATGCAAGAACAAAAGAAATTTATTTCTACGATACATCCATTTGACAATTTAACAAATTATGAATTAGATGATTTAGTTGAAGAACTAGATATTGTTTATTTTAAAACAAATTCTACAATACAGGCTCAAGATAGTAATCCAGAATTTTTATATTTTGTTCTAAAAGGACTTATCCAAGAAAAAAATGATGATGAAGTTTTAAGTGTTTACTCTAAAGGGGAAATATTTGATTCAGTTTCGCTTATAAAAAACTTTAGTAAAAATAGTTTTGTAGCTATTGAAGAATCAATTTGCTATACCCTTAAAAAAGATACTTTTATGAATATTTTACATTCAAATCAACAGTTAGAAAACTATTTTTTTCAATCTATATCTGATAAACTAAATAATAATATTTTACATGAAAAAAATAGAGATATGGCAAATATTATGATTGCAAAAGTAAAAGATGCAAAAATTCATAAGGCGATTATAACTGATACTAAAAAAACTATTTTTGAAGCAGCAACAATTATAAAACAGGAGAAGATACCTACTCTTCTTCTACAAGATGAACATAATGATATGTATATTGTTACTGATTCAGATTTTAGACAAAAAGTTATTTTAAATCGTATGAGTTATGATGATTTAGTTGTAAAAATTGCATCAAAAGGCTTAATTTACATAAATGAAGATGATTTTTTATTTAATGCTCAACTTCAAATGGCAAAATATGGATTAAAAAGAGTAGTTGTAAAAAATGATAATGATAAAATAATTGGAATTTTAGACCAGATATCTTTATCTTCTTTCTTTGCAACAAATACTTTTGCAGTATCAAACCAAATAATAAATGCTGAAACTTTAGAAGAATTAAAAGAAGCATCTCACTCATTTATAAAAATCATTAAATCATTAAATGCAAAAGGTGTAAAAATAGAGTTTATTTCAAAACTTATCAATCAACTAAATAAAAAACTTCTTGATAAACTATATAAATTATTAGTACCAAAAGAGCTTTTAGGCAAATCATGTTTAGTTGTAATGGGAAGTGAAGGAAGAGCAGAACAAATTTTAAGAACAGATCAAGATAATGCTTTAATAATATCTGATGATTGTAATATTGAAGAGAATGAATTAAAAAACTTTACTCATAATTTTACTGAAACTTTAGTCGATTTTGGATTTCCAAGATGTGAAGGAAATATTATGGTTTCAAATCCTTATTGGTGTAGAAGAATGAGTGATTTTAAAGAATTAATTTACAAATGGGTTAATGAGCCTAGTGGTGATCATTTTATGAATATTGCAATATTTTATGATGCACTATGTGTTTCTGGGGAGATAGAAATGATAAAAGAACTTAAAAACTATTTATTCAAAATATCTTCTCACTCACAAAGCTTTTATTCAAATTTTGCAAAAGTTATAAATAGTTTTGATGTTCCATTAGGATTTTTTGATGGTTTTATATTTAATAATAAAGATGAAAAACATAAAAATGAATTAGATATAAAAAGAGGTGGTATTTTTATACTTGTACAAGGGATAAGGTCTTTAAGTTTAGAAAATAAAATACTAAATACAAATACAACAAAAAGAATAAATGCACTAAAAGAGATAAGAGTGCTAGATGAAGAGAGTGCTAAAGAGTTAATTATGGCTTTTAATTTTCTAACTAATTTAAAACTAAAATCAAATCTTGAGAAACTCGATAGAAAAGAAAAAATGGATAATTATATAAACCCAAATAATCTTACAATTATGGAAAAAGACTTATTGAAAGATTCTTTTAAAATTGTTAATAGATTAAAGAAAAAGTTAGAATCCCATTTTAAGTTAAACTATGTTTAGAAGTATAAAGAATAGCATAAACAAAAAGAAACTAAAAGATAAAAAATACTCTTTTTTATTTGATAAAGCTCCTATAAATGAGTTTATATGTTTTGATTGTGAGACAACTGGACTTAATCCTACTATTGATGACATAGTATCTATTGGTGCAGTTATTATAAAAGACAATACTATAGTTTCTAGTAAAAAGTTTGTAAGATATGTAAAACCAAAAAATTGTAATTTAACTGAAGAATCAATTAAAGTTCATCATATAAGAGAATGTGATTTAGAAAATGCTTGTGAAATAGAAGATGTTATTTTAGATTTTATAGAGTTTATTGGCAATAGAACTTTAGTTGGATATTTTTTAAATTTTGATATCTCTATGATAAATAAATATTTAAAAGCGCAAATAGGGATAACCTTACCAAATAAAACTATTGAAGTTTCTGAAATTTATCATGATTATAAAATTGAACTTATTCCTCAAGGTTTTATAGATTTAAGATTTAAGACTATTTTACAAGAACTAAATATTCCAATATTTGGAACTCATGATTCTTTTAATGATGCTTTAATGACAGCAATGATTTTTTTAAAACTAAAAAATATTTAAGAGTATACTTATGATTTTTCAATACTTTGATCTAAAAAGTGAACAAAGTTTACTACGTATTTCTATATTTAGTACAATATTACTTGCAGTTGTAGGAATAATATTTGGATTACTAGCAAGATCTTCTACAATTATTTTTGATAGCATATATGGAATGATTGATGCTGTTATGACTACTTTAGCATTAATTGTAGCAAAATTAATTACTAATTCTACTTCAAAAGATTTTATCAATAATAAACTTGAAAAGCATTTTACAATGGGATTTTGGCATCTAGAACCAATTGTTTTAGGAGTAAATGGAATATTATTAATTGGTGCTGCAACATATGCTTTTATAAATGCTATTGATAGTTTTTTAATTGGAGGAAGAGAGATATTATTTGGATATGCAATAGTTATATCTTCAATATCAATTGTCATTGAATTAAGTTTAGGATTATTGATAAAAAAAGCCAATAAAGAGATAAAATCCGAATTTCTAAATTTAGATTCGATAAGTTGGTTGATTTCAGCTTCAATGTCATTAGGTTATCTTATTGCATTTAGTTTTGGATATATTGCACAAAATACAAATTTACAATGGATAACTCCATATATAGACCCATTAGTTTTAATTATTGTTTGTATATTTATAATACCTATGCCATTTAAGACTGTAAGACAGGCACTTGCAGATATTTTATTAGTAACGCCTAGTGAATTAAAATCTCAAGTAGATAAAGTTGCTCAACATATTGTAAATAAATATGAGTTTGAGTATTTTAGAGCTTATGTTGCAAGAGTTGGGAGGGGAAAACAAATTGAATTATATTTCATAGTTCCAAAAAGTTGGCCAGCAAAAAGACTTGAGGAATGGGATTTTTTAAGAGATGAAATTGAGAAAGAATTAGGGAAAGATGATCCTGACCTTTGGCTAACTATTGTATTTACAACTGATTCTGAATGGGCAGAGTAATCTAATATAAAATATTTAAGTTTTAATAAGATATTATTGTGGACAATTAGAATTATTTCTTAAATTTTATTTAAGCTTAAATTTACAATATAAGGAAAATAAATGTTAGTATTTGTGCTAAATGCAGGAAGTTCATCTTTAAAATATCAATTAATCAATGCAAAAACTCATGAGTTAAAAGCTAGTGGTTTAGTTGAAAGAATTGGTATTGATGGTATTTTGAAGCATGAAATTGGTGATGATAAAAAATTAACTTTTGAAACATCTATTCCCACTCATAAAGAGGCTATAGAATTAGTTTTAAGAATTCTTACAAATGATGAAACAAAAGTTATTGATTCAATAGAACAAATTGAAGCAGTTGGACATAGAGTTGTACATGGTGGAGAGCACTTTAAAGGTTCAGCTATTGTTGATAATGAAGTTATAAAAAAAATAGAAGAGCTTGTTCCTCTTGCTCCATTGCATAATCCTGCAAATCTTTTAGGTATTAAAATCTGTAAAGAATTAATGCCAAAAGTTCCAAATGTTGTTACATTTGATACAGCATTTCATCAAACAATGCCTATAGAAAACTTTTTATATGCAGTTCCTTATGCTGATTATACAGAACACCATTTGAGAAAATATGGATTTCATGGAACAAGTCATTATTATGTTTCAAATGAAGCTATCAAATTATTAAATAAAAAAGATAGTAAAGTTATTGTTTGTCATTTAGGAAATGGTTCATCTGTTTGTGCAGTTAAAGATGGAAAATCTATAAGTACTTCTATGGGATTAACTCCATTAGAAGGGTTAATTATGGGTACTAGAAGTGGAGATATTGATGCTGGGGTTATTCCATATTTAATGGAGAAAAAAGATTTAAATCACACACAAATTCTTGATTACCTAAATAAAAAATCTGGGATTTTAGGTGTTTCTGGAGTTAGCTCTGATTTAAGAGAAGTTATAAAAGCTTCAAATGATGGAGATAATAGATCAAAAGTTGCAATTACAATGCTATGTGACAGAATTAAAAAATATTTATGTTCTTATGCAGGATTAATGCATGGAGTTGATGCTATTTGTTTTACAGCAGGAATTGGAGAGAATTCTGATTTAATAAGAGAGAAAGTTTGTGAAGGTTTAGAATTTATGGGAATTGAATTGGATAAAACTAAAAATTCTACAAGAGCTAAAGGGAATAGAGAAATAAATAGTAAAAATTCAAAAACAAAAATATATGTAATTCCAACAAATGAAGAATTAGTTATAGCAACTGATACTTACAATCTAATTAAAAAATAGATTTTATTTTAATAAAAAGAGTTTTTATTGTAGAAACTACACAATAAACTCTCTTTATTATATTCTTATTATTTTACTACTTTTAGCCATTAAAAAAATACATAAAATTTGCTATTTATTGCTACTTTAATGCTATATATTTTCATTATAATTTTTCTCATATTTGAAAAGAAAGGATTAATTACGATATGGGTTTAATTGATAAAATCAAAGAAAAAGCAAAAAAACAACTTAGAACTATTGTTCTTCCAGAAGCAGAAGATGAAAGAGTTTTAAAAGCAACTCAAATAGTTTTACAAGAAAAAACTGCAAGAGTAGTTCTTATTGGTGATGCTGAGACTATAAAAGCTGATGCTTCAAAATATGGTGCAAATATAGAAGGAGCAACTATTGTTGATCCTAAAAATTTTGACAATATTGAAAAATATATTGATGAGTTAGTTGAACTTAGAAAAAGTAAGAATCTTTCAAAAGAAGAAGCAAAACAAATTATGTTAAATGAACCAAGATTTTTTGGTTGTATGATGGTGAGATTAGGCGATGCAGATGGTTTAGTTGCTGGTTCAAATTCTCCAACATCTGATGTTTTGAGAGCTGCTATTCAAGTTATAAAAACAGCTCCTGGAATAAATACAGTATCTTCAACATTTGTTATGGAAACAAAAGATGGTAAATTTGGAGATAATGGATTAATATTATTTTCTGATTGTGCGGTTATTCCAGACCCAACTGCTGAGCAATTAGCTGATATTGCAAGTGCTACTGCTGCTACTGCTAGTTCTGTTGTAGGTTTAGAGCCAAGAGTTGCTATGTTATCTTTTTCTACAAAAGGTAGTGCATCTCATCCATTAGTTGATAAAGTTACAACTGCTTGTAAAATATTAAAAGATAGAAATGTAAATTTCCCTTTTGATGGAGAGCTACAAGCTGATGCTGCTATCGTTGAATCTATTGGTGCAAAAAAAGCTCCTGATTCAAAAGTTGCTGGACGTGCAAATATTTTAGTGTTTCCTGATTTACAAGCTGGAAATATAGGATATAAACTTGTTCAAAGATTTGCTGGAGCCGAAGCTCATGGACCTATTATTCAAGGTTTAAATAAACCTGTAAATGACCTTTCAAGAGGTTGTTCAGTTGAAGACATTTCAAACTTAGTAGCTATTACAGCAACACAAATTAAATAATTTAACATAAATAAGGAGAGAAAAAATGTTAGTTTTTGTATTAAATGCAGGGAGTTCATCTTTAAAATATCAATTAATGAACCCAGTAATAAAAAAGGTTTTTGCATCTGGAATTTGTGAAAGAATAGGAATTGATGGAGTTTTGAAACACGAATATAATGATGATAAAAAACTTGTTATGAATGTTCCAATGCCAACACACAAAGAAGCTATTAGTGCTGTACTATCAACACTAACTTCAGGAGAAGGAAAAGTTATTGATTCAATCAATGATATTGAAGCTATTGGACACAGAGCTGTTCACGGGGGAGAAGAATTTGCAAGTTCAGTTTTAATTACAACTGAAGTAATTGATACTATGAAAAGATTATCACCTTTAGCACCATTACACAATCCTGCAAATATTTTAGGTATGGAAATTTGCCAAGAATTGATGCCAGGAAAACCAAATGTGGCAGTATTTGATACAGCATTCCACCAAACAATGCCTGATTACGCTTATATGTATGCTTTACCTTATGAAATGTATACAAAACATGGAATAAGAAAATATGGGTTTCATGGAACAAGTCACTACTTCGTTTCAAATGAAGCAAGAGGAATGTTAGAGAAAAAACAAAACTCAAGAATTATTGTTTGTCACTTAGGAAATGGTTCATCTGTTTCAGCTGTATTAAATGGAAAATGTATTGATACATCTATGGGACTTACTCCTATCCAAGGTTTAATGATGGGAACAAGATCTGGAGATGTTGGAGCAGGTGCTTTACAATATATGATGTCTCAAGAAAATCTTACAATTGATCAAGCTTTAGATATTATGAATAAAAAATCTGGTATTTTAGGAGTATCTGGTAAATCTTCAGATTTAAGAGAAGTTTTACAAGGTATGCAAGATGGTGATGATAGATGTAGATTAGCTGTTGATATGGTTGCATACATTATTAAAAAATATGTAGGTTCATATGTTGCTGCACTTGATGGAATTGATGCTCTTTGCTTCACAGGTGGAATTGGAGAAAATGCAGCATTAATTAGAGAAAAAGTTTGTGCAGGATTAGACTCTATGGGACTTGTAATAGATCCAGTTAAAAACAATAGAAGATCAAGTGTTGCTAGAGATATCTCTACAAATGCTTCTACTGCTAGAATATTTGTTATTCCAACTCAAGAAGAGTATGTTATAGCAAATGATACATATAATATAGTATCAATCAATAGATAAATTTAAAAGGCGAGATTCGCCTTTTAATAAGCCTTTAATCCACTAGAAAAATTCATAACTACTTTTGATATAGCTTGACTCATAAGTTTGTCCATAAATTTCTCAAATTTATCTTCTTTTTTCCAAATAGGATTTTCAATTTTTGCTAATTCCACTAAAACACTTTGTGCATAACTAATAGTTGCTACTTCATCAATTAATCCAACATTTTTTGCTTGAAAAGAAGTAAATATCTTTGCATCAGCAAACTCTGTATGTTTTTTTATATCAAGATTTCTAGCACTTGCTACATCAGAAATAAACATATTATAAGTAGCATTTATAACACTTTTAAGTTGTTCTTCTTCATAATCAAACCATTTTCGCATAGGAGTTCCACTCTCTTTGTATTTTCCAGCTTTTATAGTTTGTGTTGAAACACCTATTTTTTCCATAAGTTCACTTAACTCAAAACCTTGCATAATAACACCTATAGAACCAACCATGCTTCCAGGATTTGCAATAATTTTATCTGCCCAAATAGAAGCATAATAACTTCCACTAGCTATTACTCCACTAGCATAAACAACAACTGGCTTTAATTCCTTTAACTCTTTTATAGCATAAGCAATTTCAACGGAAGGAGCGACAGCACCACCAGGGCTATCAACTACAAGTAATACCCCTTTTATATTTTCATCTTTTTTTGCTTTATCTATATTTTCTAGAACTTTTGAAACATCTAAAATTTGCCCATTAAGTTCAATCTTTTGTAAATTTGCAACACTTCTATTTGTAGGTGATACATCATCTGTTCCACTAAAAAATACAAAATAAACAATTGTCAAAAAAACTATTGTTTTAAAATATTTTGTAATAAAATCTAAAATTGCTATTATTGGTGAAAATAGCTTTTTAAAAAATTCAAACAAATTTTCCTCCTATTATTACACTATTTACATATTTTGTATGTAAAATTACATGCATATAAATGTCTTCTATATCTTCTATATTATCAGGTAAATAAATACCTATAATATCAGCATCAAAACCACTTTCTAATCGTCCTTTATTTAATCCTAAAGCTTTTGCACCATTTACAGTTGCACTTTTTAACAAAGTTTTAGAAAATTTCACAATATCTTTTTCATAATGAATAAACAAACAAGCCCTTAACTCATCAAACATACTTAAAGAATTATTTGAACTAAGTCCATCTGTTCCAATACTAAAAGGTATTTCATCTAAACTTTCAAGATTTAATCTACTATTATTCAAAAATCTATTTGAAGTAACACAATGATTTATAGTTGCATTTAATGATTTTATCTTTTCTAACTCTTCAAAATCTGCTTCTACACAATGTGTAAAAGATATATTCTTAACTTGTTTAAAAAGATTTAAAAACTCTAGTGGTTTACTTGTAGCTTTCTCTTGATTTAAAAAGTTTTTGAAAAACTCTAAAAAGCTTCCTTCATCTTTATTTAGCCACTCTTTTTCTTCTTTTGATTCCAAAAAGTGAGAAGTTACAGCTAAATCTTGTTCTTTTGCTATATTTAAAACTTCTCTCACTAAAAATGGATGAACAGAATAAGGAGAGTGAATAGCAATTCCTACTTTAAAATTCTTGCTAATATGTTTTTGTGCATCCTTAATTCTAGCTTTAAAATCAGCAAATAAAGTATCTATCATATCTGCCTTTGAGCCTATAACCTCACAAAAAAATACTTTGTTTATAGGAGATTTTAAACAAGCTTCTAAATCAAATGAATATGAAGAAATAGCTCCAATTGTTGTAGTTCCAGTTTTTAAAAGTTTTTTTAGTTCAAGTTCAATTAAAGGAGTTTTTGCTTTTTCTATAAGTTTTTCTCTATATCTTATAACAGAATTCAACCAAGAGTAAAAGTTTGCATATTTTAAAGTTGTTTTATTTGCACTAAACTCCAAATGAATATGAGAGTTTATCAATCCAGGCATCAAAACAGAATTTTCATTTAATTTTGTATGCTCACAATCTGGATATTTTTCTAAAATATAATCAAAACTTCCTACTTCTATAACCTTTTCATCAAAAACTATAGCACCATCTTTAATGATGCTAAAATCTGTATCAAAAGTCAATACGTAAGAAGCACTTATTATTTTCATAAATTATTTATTTTCTTCTTGTGATTGTGCTTGAAGTTGTGCATTTCTAGCTTCTTGTAAAGCTTTTAATTCGTTTAACATTTGAATTAAAGAGATTAATCCTAAATGATAACCAAATCCACCAAATCCTGTAATTAATCCTGTACTTGATCCAGCAGTGATTGATTTTTGTCTAAACTCTTCTCTTTTATAAATATTTGAAATATGTACTTCAACAACTGGCATATTAACAGCAGCTAAAGCGTCTCTAATTGCAATTGAAGTATGAGAATATGCAGCTGGATTTATCATAATTCCATCAACTGTTCCTAAACATTCTTGTATTCTATCTACAATTTCACCTTCAAAATTTGATTGAAAAAACTCAATTTCAACTCCATTTTGCTCAGCTGCATTTTGAAGTTGAGTATGAATTTGCTCTAATGTAATATTTCCATAAATATGTTGTTCTCTAACTCCAAGCATATTTAGATTTGGTCCTTGAATTACCGCTATTTTCATTATTATTTTCCTTTTATAAAATTTAGGTAAGATTATAATTAAATTTTTGTTAAATCAACCATAAAAAGGCAATTTTTGATGAAGAACTTTATCTTAAAAAATGAAAATGCAATATATTATGAAACAAATTTCTCTTGTGATAACGTAATATTTTTAAGTTTGGGAAGTGAAAAATTTTTTATAACAGATGCTAGATATACTCTTGAAGCAAAAGAGTGTATAAAAGATTGTGAAGTTATAGAAAGTTCAGATTTAGTAGCATCAGCAAAAGAAATTTTAAATAAAAACAATATAAAAGAATTAGTTTTTGACCCAAATGATTTTAGTTATGCAACATATTCAAATTTAGTAAAAGATATAAAAACTATTTTTAAAGAAGAACCAAATTTTTCAAAAATAAAAAGATTAATAAAAAGTGATGATGAAATAAAATTACTTAAAAAAGCTAGTATTTTAGGAAGATTAGGCTTTGAAAACTTTGCTAAATATATTAAAAAATATGGTCTTAAAAAAAGTGAAGAGTTTTTATATTTTAAAGCTTTTGAAAATATGAGTCAAAGTGGTAAATTAAATATCTCTTTTGAACCCATAGTTGCAATAAATGAAAATGCAGCTAAACCTCACGCTTTACCTACATTAAAAAAATTAAGACAAGGTGATTTATTATTAGTTGATGCTGGAGTAAAATATCAAAGATATTGTTCAGATAGAACTTGTACAAGTTATGTTAATTTTGATAATTTTAACTTTGAAAGAGAACAAAAATTCAAAAATAAAAAACACCAAAAAATTTATGATATAGTTTATAAAGCACAAACAACTGCAATAAAAAAAGCAAGAAGTGGAATGCAAGCTAAAGAAATTGACAAAATTGCTAGGGATATAATAACAAAAGCTGGATATGGAAACTTTTTTGTACATAGTACTGGACATGGAGTTGGTCTTGATATTCATGAATTCCCAAATATTAATACTAAAAATGATTTAATAATAGAAGATAATATGGTTTTTACAATTGAACCTGGGGTTTATTTGCCAAATGAATTTGGTGTAAGAATAGAAGATACTATTGTTATGAAAAATGGTAGAGCTATAATTTTATAAAATTAAAATATAGAAAAATAAACTTGACTTATTTAGTTAGTTTTAATTTTTAGAATAAAAAAAGAGGAAAAGAGAGAAATTTGAAAAAAAAATTAAATGATAATTTAACACTTTTTTATTTTCCAAATTTCCCTAAGAAATTCAATGATATTTCTAAAAAGAAATTTATTGTAACATTAGGAATTGGGGGTAATATTGGAAATACAAAAAACATATTTGATAATTTAATCTTATGTTTAAAAAAAGATAGTAGATTTACTTTACTTATGACTTCACCATTATTACGTAATCCACCATTTGGATTTTTGGAGCAAAGTTATTTTTTAAATGGTATAATTTTACTGAAAACTAATCTTTGTGCTAATGAATTATTAAAAGTTATCCAAAGATATGAAAAGAAATTCGGAAGAAAGCGATCCTTTCAAGATGCGCCTAGAACCTTAGATATAGATATTATATTTTTTGATAATAAGAAAATAGATACTAAAAATCTTATTATCCCTCACAAAAATTGGGCAAATAGAGAGTCAGTGATTATTCCTTTAAAATATATGCAAAACAACTAAATTGTTGTGAATACAGTTCTAAAAAAGAACTTTTTAAAGGTAAAAAATGAGTAAAAATAAAAAAGTTGTGGTTGGAATGTCAGGTGGAGTTGATTCATCTGTTACTGCGTTATTGTTAAAACAACAAGGATATGACGTTGTTGGACTATTTATGCGTAACTGGGAATATGGAATCAAAGGTAGCCAATGTCCTAATCGTATAGAATTTGAAGATGCAAAAAAAGTTGGTGAATTAATAGGAATCGAAGTAAAAGGAAAAGACTTTGTTAAAGAGTACAGAGATAGAGTTTTTGATGTATTTTTAAAAGGTTTAGAACAAGGACTAACACCAAATCCAGATATTTTATGTAACAAAGAGATAAAATTTAATGTATTTTTAAATGAAGCAAAAAGTATGGGTGCAGATATGATTGCAACTGGTCATTATGCAAAAATTGCAAGGTACAAAGATCATTTTGTACTAGATACTCCAAAAGATAATACAAAAGATCAAAGTTATTTTTTACACGCATTATCAAGTGAACAATTATCTCATGCTATGTTTCCACTTGGAGATTTAACAAAAAAAGAGGTTAGAGAAATAGCAAGAACTAATAATTTACCAGTTAGTGATAAAAAAGATAGTACAGGAATTTGTTTTATTGGTAATCAAAAATTTGATGAATTTATTACACAACATTTAAAAGCTATCCCTGGAGATATTTTAGATGAAAATGGAAAAATCTTAGGACAACATAAAGGCCTAGTTTGTTATACATTGGGACAAAGAAAAGGTATTGGTCTTGGTGGTATTAAAGACAACGAAAGTGAAAACAATACACACAAACCTTGGTATGTAGCTTCTAAAGATGTAGTAAATAATACGCTAACAATTGTTCAAGATACAAATCATCCTTTACTTATGAGTAAAAATGTAGAAGCAAGCCATATGCATTGGGTACTCGAAGTTGCACCTAAAGTAGGAGATAAATTAATGGCTCAAGTTAGATATAGACAACAAAAACAATCTTGTACTGTAGTTGAATCAAGTGATGAAAAAGTAGTAGTTGAATTTGATAATCCTCAAAGAGCTGTAACACTAGGACAAAGTCTTGTTTTATATTCAGGTAATTACTGTCTTGGTGGAGGCTTTATAAGTTACTACAAGTAAAAAGGCAAAATATGAGTAAAAAAAAAGTAATGGTAGGAATGAGTGGAGGGATTGACTCATCAGTAACTGCTTATATGCTACAGAAACAGGGATTCCAAGTTGAAGGAATTTATTTAAAACTTCATAATAGAACAGATGGTTATCATGAATCAAATTTAGGTTATATTGATGGTGTTGCTAAATTCTTAGGAATCAAATATCATATTTTAGATTTAGTAGATAAATTTTCTCAAGAAGTTTATAACTATTTTGTAAACTCATATTTAGAAGGTACTACTCCAAATCCATGTGTTAAATGCAATAAACAGATAAAATTTGGTGCTATGCTTGATTTTGCAAAAGAGCAAGGTGCAAGTTTATTAGCAACTGGACATTATGCAAAGAATGATGAAAATTTTTTCTATATGGCAGATGATTTATCAAAAGACCAAAGTTACTTTTTATCTCAAGTTCCAAAAAATGCACTACCTTATATGATTTTCCCACTAAATAGCTATAAAAAAGAAGATATTGTAAAACTTGGAGCTAATCTTGATGTTACATATAAAAAGATTACAGAGAAAAATGAGTCTCAAGAAATCTGTTTTGTAGAAACAGTTTATACTGATGTTATAAAAAAACATGCAAACATTGATGTTGAAGGAGATGTTTTAGATGAAGCAGGAAATGTTGTAGGAAAACATAAAGGTTATGCTCACTATACAATAGGAAAAAGAAGAGGATTTACAGTTAAAGGTGCTCAAGAACCACACTTTGTTACAAAACTAAATCCAAAAGAGAATACTATTGTTGTTGGTAAAAAACCATCTTTAGAAGTAAATGAAGTAATTGGAAATAGCTTAAATATGTATATTGAGGATAAAGAGTTCTCATGTGGTGTAAAACTAAGATATAGAAGTAATACAACACCATGTAAAATAAAAATAGAAGATGATAAAGTTTATATATCTTTAGAAGAACCAGCTTTGGGAGTTGCTAGTGGACAACTTGCAGTTTTTTATGACAATGATAAAGTCATAGGAAGTGCATTTATAGAAAGTGCCAAATAATTAAGAAAGAGAAAATCTCTTTCTTAAAAGATTAAAAATTATATTCAACAGCAGCAATATATTTGTTATAATCAACTTCATCAAAGTTTTTATTATCAACATTTACATACATAAAGCTAACACCTAAACTATCTGTTATACCATATCCAATACTTAAATTAAGCTCTTTTGTTTTTAAATCACTTCCTATTCCATGTTTTGTAATACCATATAATGCACTTAGTTCAACTCCAGCAATAGAGTAATTTGCACCAATATACCATGTTTTAGCATCTGGATCATAAACATAATCTCCATCTTCAAATGGTGAAATAGTATCTCCAAAAGATGCTATCATATTTGCACCACCATCTTTATCTGTTTTTGCATATCCAGCGAATACTTCAAAATCTTCTATTTTAACAATACCCTCAATATGTGCTATACTTCCATCTTCAAGATCATCTAAGTAAGTATTCCCATTTTCGTCTTCAAATGTATATTGTGTATTATCTGCATTACTTTTTGCATATTGTGCTGTAATACCAAAATAATCTGCATCAAAAATAGCCTTTAAACCATAAAATCGTCCAAAATCTGGCATTTCATAATAATATGGATTAAAAGTAATAGTATCTATACTTTTATTTTGAATATCAATAAAATAAACACCTTTATCAGTTAATTCTGGTTTATGAAAATCTTCACTTAAATCTATTCCTGATTCAGCTTTTTTATTTGAATATCCTAAAGCTACCACTGTATCAGGAATTGCTAAAATTTCCGCAACTGCTCCTTGTTGATAATCAGTAAGCCATTCATATTCCCCTTCATATCTTCCTGCTTTTATAGATATGAAATTATTTAATTCATATTGTAAATATGCTTGTGTAAATAAAGCATTATTTTCAAAAGGAGCACCATCTTTGTAATCTCTTTTGTGTTTTTCCCCTAATTTTAAATTCCCTTTAGCTTCAATTTTTGCATTAAAACCATAAAAAGAATCTGTAGTATAAGCAAGTCTTAAATGCCCATTTCCATAAGCTAAGTCATTTGCAATACTATGATCTTTACTTTTAATTTTTTGACCATAAAGTGCAACTGTTCCTTCAACTTCACCATTTTTAAATGCATCATCAATAGTTATTGAATCTGAAAAAGCTGATGTATAAAGCACTAAACTTGCAACGGCTAAACTAATTTTTTTCATTTTGTCTCCTTTTGATTTGACGATACCCATTATCAATATATTAGGCAGAATATTATATTTTTTTATTTATTAATTTTTTATTAATTAATCATTAATCATTTCAAAATCTTTATTAAGCGCTTTTTTGATAAAATTTTGGATTAAAAAAATAAAAATTCAAGGAATTTTATGTCAACATTTAAACTATTTAGTGGTAGTGCAAACCCAAAATTTGCACAAAAAGTTGGTGAATATCTAGGTATGAAAGTATCTGACGCAACTTTGAATAAATTTAGTGATGGTGAAATATCTGTTCAAATAACTCAAAGTGTAAGAGGACAAGATGTATATATAATTCAACCTACATGTGCTCCTACAAATGATAATTTAATGGAATTACTTATTATGATAGATGCTTTAAAGCGTTCTAGTGCAAAAAGTATAAATGCTGTTATCCCTTATTATGGATATGCAAGACAAGATAGAAAAGCAGCTCCTAGAGTTCCAATTAGTGCAAGATTAGTTGCAGATTTACTTGAAGCTGCTGGAATTGATAGAATAGTAACTATAGATTTACATGCCGCACAAATTCAAGGTTTCTTCAATCTTCCTGCAGATAATTTATTTGGTTCAATTTTATTTATTAACTATATAAAAAGTAAAAATCTTAAAAATCCAATTATTGCAAGTCCAGATATTGGTGGAGTAGCAAGAGCTAGACAATATGCTGATAAATTAGGTTATGATTTAGTAATTGTCGATAAAAAAAGAGAAAAAGCAAATATTTCAGAAGTTATGAATATTATTGGTGATGTAAAAGGGAAAGATGTTATATTAGTAGATGATATGGTTGATACTGCTGGAACTTTAGTAAAAGCAGCAGAAGTTTTAAAACAAAAAGGTGCAACTTCTGTTATGGCTTGTTGTACACATGGAGTTTTAAGTGGACCAGCTTATGAAAGAATTGCAAATGGTGTATTGGATGAACTTGTAATTTCAGATACGATACCAACAAAAGAAAATGCAGAAAAAATTACAGTATTAACAGCTTCATCTATGATAGGAGAAGCTATAAGAAGAATCCACAATAACGAGTCAGTAAACTCTATTTTTAACAATTAATTTTAGTTTAAAAGAACATTCTATATAATTTGATAAATTATGTTTTTAGAAAGGATACAAAATGAAAAAAATTTTATTATCATCTTTAGCTTGTGCAACTTTAGTATTAGCTGCAAATAGTGATTACAAATATGAAATAACTCCATTAATTTCTGGAGCGCTTACAGAAGGTAATGCTAATCATGAAAAAAATTATGTTAATGGTGGTTTAGCTTTTGGTTTCAATCAATCAGAGGGTTCTTTTATTGACCAAGTTGAAATTGGTTTTTTAAGAACTTTAGAAGATTTAAATGGTAAAAATGGTTTCCAAAACAGAGATACAGGAATTACTAGAGTATTTACAAACTTAGTAAAAGATTACTCAATTACTGATGATTTTTCTTTATATGGGTTAATCGGAGTTGGTGTTGAATTCTTTGATCATGAATATGGAAGACATGAAAATGGTGTGTTTGGAAACTATGGGGTTGGTTTAAAATATCAACTTGCTGAAAGATTAGCACTAAAATTTGATGTTAGACACTTAATTGAAACTGACAGAGGAGATAATACATTATTATATACTTTAGGTCTTGCTGTTCCATTTGGAGAAAAAGCTGCTAAAGTTGCTCCAGTTGCTGAAACTCCAGCTCCAACTCCAGTTGCTGCTCCATTAGATAGCGATGGTGATGGTGTAATTGATGAATTAGATCAATGTCCAAATACTCCAAAAGGTGCAAAAGTTGATTCAGTTGGTTGTATTACATTAATTAACTTAAATGTTAACTTTGATACAGATAAATCTGATATTAAAGATGTATATAATACAAGAATTCACGAATTTGCTGAAGTTATGAAAACAGATAAAAAATTGAAAGCTGACATCGAAGGACATACAGATTCTGTTGGAAGAGATGCTTATAATCAAAAATTATCTGAAAGAAGAGCTGCATCTGTTGTTAAAGCTTTAGTTGAAGCTGGTGTAGAAAAAGATAGAATTAAAGCTGTTGGTTATGGTGAATCAAGACCAGTTGCTTCTAATGATACTGCTGAAGGAAGAGCTGAAAATAGAAGAGTTCAAGCTGTAATGGTTAAATAATTCTAAATAGTTCTTCTATTTAAAAAGGGTTGGAAATTTATTCCAACCCTTTTTTTATTGTTTAATTTTAAACTTTATTTTATAACTTCGTATCCTGCTTCACTTATAGCATTAACTAAAACTTGTTCATCTAAATCTTTTGACATATTTATAGTTACATCTTTAGTTGATAATTCAACTTTTACATTATCAACACCATCAATTGCATTTAATGCTTTTTCAACTCTTCCACTACAATGTCCGCAAGACATACCATCTACTTTTAAAATTTTTGTCATATTAACTCCTTTTTGATTTATATTACTTATTATATTAAATTCTTCATCTATTGTTGTCTTAAATAACTTTAATCTTAAAGCATTTAAAACAACAGAAACACTACTTAAACTCATAGCTGCACCAGCAAACATTGGATTTAATTTCCATCCTAAAACTGAATAAAATACTCCAGCTGCCAAAGGAATACCAATAATGTTATAAATAAATGCCCAAAATAAATTTTGTTTTATATTTTTAATAGTTGCACCACTTAATTGTATAGCTTTTACAGCATCAAGTAAATCATTTTTAACTAAAACAATATTTGCTGACTCTATTGCAACATCTGTTCCAGCTCCTATAGCAATCCCAACATCTGCACGTACTAATGCAGGGGCATCATTTATACCATCACCAATCATAGCAACTTTTTTACCTTCTTCTTGAAGTTTTCTTATCTCTTTTTCTTTATCTTGTGGTAAAACTTCTGATATAACTTTTGAAATATTTAATTCTTTTGCGATTGAAAGTGCTGTATTTGTGTTATCTCCAGTTAACATTATTACATCTAGTCCCATTTTTTTGAACTCTAAAATAGCACTTTTACTTGTTGGTTTAACAATATCAGCAACGGCAATAAGACCTAAAATTTCTTTATCATTAGCTATAAAAATAGGAGTTTTTCCATTACTTGATAAATCTTTAGATTTATCAATAAAATCTTCTAAAGATATATTTTTACTATCAAGGAACTTTTTGTTTCCAATATATATGATTTCATTATCTAATTTTGCTTCAATTCCCAACCCATTTATTGCTTTAAAATCACTAATATTTATAGATTCCAAATTATTTTCTTTTGCTTTTTCAACTATTGCAATCGCTAAAGGATGTTCAGAGTTTTTTTCTAAAGAAAAAGCTATTTGAAGCAAAGTATCTTCGCTAATATTCTTTTTTGTTAAAATATCTGTAACCTGAGGTTTACCTTGAGTAATAGTTCCCGTTTTATCTAATACAATGGTTTCTATTTTATGTACTGTTTCTAAAGCCTCTGCATTTTTTATTAGAATACCATTTTGAGCCCCTTTTCCAGTTCCTACCATAATTGCCGTTGGAGTAGCAAGTCCCAAGGCACAAGGACAAGATATAACTAAAATAGCAATACCAATAGATAAAGCAAATTCAAATGAGTATCCCAAAAGTAACCAAGTAATAGTTGCAATTATAGATATAGCTATAACAGTTGGTACAAAAATAGCACTTATTTTATCTGCTAGTTTTGAAATAGGAGCTTTTGAAGAGCTAGATTCTTCTACAAGATTTATAATTTGTGATAAAACTGTATCAACTCCTACTTTTGTAACTTCAAATTTTATATATCCATATTTATTAATACTAGCACCTATTACTTTATCCCCAATTTTTTTTGAAACGGGTAAACTTTCACCAGTTATCATAGATTCATCAATAGATGTATTTCCAGAAATTATTTCACCATCAGTTGGAATAATCTGTCCTGGTTTAACAATAACAATATCTTTTAATTTTAAATCATCAATTGAAATTTCTACTTCTTTATCATCTTTTAAAATTAAGGCTTTTTTTGGAGCTAAATCAATAAGTTTATTTATTGCTTCACTAGTTTTTCCTTTTGCTCGTGCTTCTAGGAATTTCCCAAATGTTATTAAAGTAAGAACAATTGCTGCACTTTCAAAATATAGATCCATAGAGTATTGAATTACTATATTTATATCATTATTTCCTAATCCATAACCAATTTTATAAATTGAAAAAACTCCATAAACCATAGCAGCACCAGTTCCAATAGCTATTAAAGAATCCATATTTGGAGAACCTTTTAATAAAGTTTTAAATCCAACTTTATAAAATTTTCTATTTATAATAACTATTGGTAAAGCTAATAAAAATTGTGTAAATGCAAAAGTTATAGCATTCTTTTCTCCATGAAAAAATGATGGCAGAGTCCAATTTAACATATGACCCATTGAGATATAAAATAGAGGAATAGCAAAAATCAAAGATACTATTAGTCTTTGTTTTAACTCATCTATTTCAATTTGTGCAATATTATCTTTTTTTGGTACATTATTTTGCTTTTTATTTTCCTGATTTACTAAACTTGCACTATACCCAGCATCTTCAACTGTTTTTATGATTTTATCATTATCAAGTATGTTATCATCATATTTTACAACCATACTATTACTTAATAAATTTACATTTACTTCTGTAATACCTTCAAGTTTTTTTACACTCCTATCTACGGCATTTGAACAAGCAGAACAAGTCATACCTGTAATATCAAATTTTTGTAATTTCATAAATAACCTTTTTTATTTATCAATAATTTTTGATAAAATTTTTGTAATTTCATCAATCTTTTGATTTGCATTACCACTATTCACAGCTTCTAAAACACAACTATTCATATGTTGCTTTAATATCAAAATGTTTGATTTTTTAACAAGAGATGATACAGCAAGAATCTGATTTGATATATCTATACAGTACCTTCCATCTTCAATCATTTTAATAATAGCTTCTATTTGTCCTTTGGCTGTTTTAAGTGCCTGTAAAGCTTTTTGTTTCTCTTCATTCACTTTCAACTCCTTATACCCTACCCTATAGGGGTAGGTATTAGAATATTACCAAAGCTTATTTTAATTCTATATAAATAATAAAATATTTAACAAAAAACTTACTAAAAATTAGATATAATCGCTAACTTTTAACAAAAAACAAACAAATATTAGGAAAAAAATTGCAAAAAAATATTAGAAATTTTAGTATTATTGCACATATTGATCATGGAAAATCAACTCTTGCAGATAGAATAATTCAAGAGTGTGGAGCAATTAGTGATCGGGAAATGACTTCTCAAGTTATGGATAATATGGATATAGAAAAAGAGCGTGGAATTACTATAAAAGCTCAAAGTGTAAGACTAAACTATACACTTAACGGAGAAAAATATATTTTGAATCTAATAGATACTCCAGGACACGTAGATTTTTCTTATGAAGTAAGTCGTTCTTTAGCTTCTTCAGAAGGTGCTCTACTTATAGTTGATTCAACTCAAGGTGTCGAAGCACAAACTATTGCAAATGTTTACATAGCTATGGATAATGACTTAGAATTACTCCCTGTTGTAAATAAAATAGATTTACCAAGTGCAGATCCTATGAGAGTTCTAGCAGAAGTAGAAGATGCTATTGGTCTTGATTGTACAGAACACAACCTAATTTCAGCTAAAACTGGTTTAGGAGTAAAAGATTTAATTGAATCAATCATCAAAAGAGTTCCTGCTCCTATTGGAGATGAAGAAGCACCTACAAAAGCACTTATTTATGATAGTTGGTTTGATAACTATTTAGGTGCTTTGGCATTGGTACGTGTTTATGATGGTAGTATCAAAAAAGGGCAAATATTAAAAATGATGAATACAAAAGTTGAACATCAAGTAATAAGCCTAATGTATCCACATCCATTAAAAAGACAAGATACAACAGAAATAAAAACAGGCGAAATAGGTATAGTTGTACTTGGACTTAAAACTCTTGATGGCATAGCTGTTGGAGATACAATGACAGATGCAAAAAACCCAACAAAAGATGTAATTGATGGATTTGAACCAGCTAAACCATTTGTTTTTGCAGGACTTTATCCAATAGAAACAGATAAATTTGAAGATTTAAGAGAAGCATTAAATAAACTAAAATTAAATGACTCATCAATATCTTTTGAGCCAGAAAGCTCACTAGCTTTAGGAAGTGGTTTTAGAACTGGTTTTTTAGGTATGCTTCATATGGAAGTTATAAAAGAAAGACTTGAAAGAGAGTTTGATTTAGACCTAATAGCAACTGCTCCAACTGTTGTTTATGAAGTCTTAAAAAAAGATGGAGAGAAAGTTATTATTCAAAATCCATCAGAACTACCTGAACCAAACTATATAGAAACTATTTTTGAACCTTATGTAAAAGCTACTATTTTGGTACCAGATGAGTTTTTAGGAAATGTTATAAAACTTCTCAATGATAAAAGAGGAATTCAGTTAAAAATGGACTATATAGGGGCTAGAGTTCTTTTAGAATATGATATTCCTATGAATGAAATTGTTATGGATTTTTATGATAAATTAAAATCAACTACAAAAGGTTATGCCTCTTTTGATTATGAGCCTGTAGGATTTAGACCTGGAAATCTAAAAAAACTTGATGTTAGAGTTGCAGGAGATATTGTAGATGCACTTTCTATCATAGTTCCAGAAGATAGATCTGTTTCAAGAGGAAGAGAGTTTGTAAAAGCCTTAAAAGAACTAATACCAAGACAACTTTTTGAAGTTGCAGTACAAGCTAGTATTGGAAGCACAATAATTGCTAGAGAGACTGTAAAATCTATGGGGAAAAATGTAACTGCAAAATGTTATGGTGGAGATATTACAAGAAAGAGAAAACTACTTGAAAAACAAAAAGCTGGTAAAAAAAGAATGAAAGCTATTGGAAAAGTAAATGTTCCACAAGAGGCTTTTATGGCAGTATTGAAAATCTAAGGAAAAATAAGTATGAAAAAACTCTTTTTATCTTCATCTTTTAGTGATGTTATAGATATTTTTATAGATTTTCAAAAAGATTTAAAAGGTAAAAGTGTAACTTTTATACCAACAGCTTCTATCATTGAAGAAGTTGATTTTTATGTAGATTTAGCAAAAAAAGATTTCCAGAAATTAGGCTTAGTTGTAAATGAGTTAGAGATTTCAACTGCTACAAATGATGAAATAGAGAGAAAATTAAGAAAAAATGATTTTATCTATATATCTGGTGGAAATACTTTTTTTCTACTACAAGAGTTAAAAAGAACTGGTGCAGATAAAATAATTATTGAAGAGGTAAATAAAGGTAAACTTTATATAGGTGAATCAGCTGGTGCTATAATTACATCTAAAAATATAGAGTATGCAAAAGAGATGGATAGTGTAGAAGAAGCTATTAATCTAAAAAATTTTGAGGCTTTAAATTTAGTCGATTTTTATATAGTTCCACACTATAAAAATTTTCCTTTTGAGAAAAGTGTAGAAAAAATTATAGAAATTTACTCTTCAAAACTCTCTTTAAAACCAATTAGTAATAATGAAGCGATATTAGTTAATAGTGATAAAATAAGTTTAAAAAAAGTATAGAATATGAAATGCACAAGTTGTGATAAGTTATCTTTTTATATTCTATGTAAAACTTGTCAAGCCACACTTCTTGAGCCAAATTTTTATAAAAAAGAGTTAGACAAAGATTTTTTTGTTTACTCTTTTTATGACTACAAAGATTTAGAAGATTTAATCCAAAGCAAGTATTATTTTTATGGAGATAGAGTTTTTAATACTTTAGCAAAACTAAGTTTTAAAAAATTTGCTTCAAATTTTACTTTTACCCACCATATTTTAGCCTTGCCAATAGATGACCACACAAGACACGATTTTTCTCAAACTGCAATTTTAACAAAACACTTAAAAAGCCAATTTATAAAACCAGTTTTTAATACCTTAAAAGCTTCAAATATTGTCAAATATGCAGGTAAAAACTTAGAATTGAGACAAAAAAATCCACGAAAATTTATATATAGTGGAGTAAAAAATTGTGATGTTATTTTAGTTGATGATGTTCTTACAACAGGCACAACTATTTTAGAAGCTAGAAAAACTTTAAAAAAATATAAAGTAAATGTACTTTTTGCTCTTACTCTATGTTCTTTTTTGCATTAAGTTTATTTATCTCTTTTTCAAGTTTTTTTCTAATCTTTTTTTCTAACTCTTTAACCATATTTAATTTATTTTTTAAATTTTCTTTATCATCATCTTTAAAATCTTCATCATTAAGTTTTTTTAAAAGCTTTAACCTTTTTTCTACAAGTTTTTCTAATGCATCTTCTAAACTACTAATCTCTTTTTTATTCTCCATAAAGAACTCTTCTATACTATTTAAAAACTTTTTAATTTTCATCTTCTTCATCCTCATCTAAAAGTAAACTATCTTCGATAAAAATAGTTGTAGTAATATTTATTAAACTTTGACACAAAAGTATAGCAAAAGATACATCCCTTATAATCTTCGTTGTTTCTATTGAATCTAATCTTTTCTGAGCAAAAAGTTCATCAACTCTTTTTGTACTTAGACTATCTAAAGAATTTAATTTTTGTTGTAAAGTTTTTGTTTTATATATTTTATCAATATCATCAATAGTCATATTTTGTGATATATTCTCAAGTTCTTTTATACATATCATAAAAAGCTCTTTTATAAATATATACTCTTTACTAATATTAGGATTTCTACTATCAACTCCTACATTTATATTTTTATGAAAAGTTTTAATTTTTTTTAGAATTTTATACATATCTTTAGTAAGTAACTTTTGGCTATCAAAAGTTTTTAAATCATTTTCATTAATATTTTTATTTGCAAATGATATAAAATCCAAAATCTCATCATGAAGTTTTTTTATTTTCTCTTTATAAATTTTATCAATCTTAGAGTTTTGTGGACTTTTTTTATCTTTATGTTTTTTATTCCAATATATATCTTCATCATTTATTAGAAGTTGGTGTTTTATAGCTTTTATAAGTTTATTATATAAAATGATATTTTCTTTCTTTAATCCTACTACTATTGATTTTGAAGATTCTAAAGATTCACTATCCAAAAACTCTAATTTTGACCAAGATTTTACTTTTGGAATAAACATTTTTTTCAATCTTTCCACTATTTTGGGTAGAAGAGGAATTACAATTAAAACAGCACTTAAGTTAAAGATAGTTACAAATATTGTAAGTTTTATTACATCACTTTCTATGCTGAAATAATTTGATATAAAATCTATAAAATAAATAATAGGATAAAAAAATATTATCCCAAAAAGAGTAGCAATTAAATTCAAAATGAATTGTGAAAAAGCAAGCCTTTTACCATTTGAATTTGAATTTAAACTACCTAAAATAGTTGTTGTTGTACTACCAATTTTGCCACCAATAACAGCTGCAATAGCATTAAAATATAGAAGTTGCCCACTAGATAATGCTACTAAGATAATCGCCGTACTTGCTGAACTTGACTGTACAATAAATGTCATAAATGCACCAATTATAAAGAATATAAATAATCCTAAAAATCCATCTAAAGAATAAACAGATAAATCAACACTCTCTTTTAACTCTTCAAAACCAACAACCATATATGAAATCCCTAGAAATATAAAACCAAGACCTAAAAGTATATTTCCAAAACCTTTTTGTTTTTGATTTTTTGAAAATCTAAAAAATATTCCAAAAGCAATTATAGGCATAGCATAGTGTGAAATTTTTATTTTTAATCCAAATAGAGCAATAATCCATGCTGTTGTAGATGAACCTAAACTAGAACCTAAAAGTACATAAATTGCACTTTCTAGTGCTATTAAAGATGCCCCTAAAAAAGATATTAATATTACACTTGTAAGAGATGAACTTTGAACAACTGATGTAATTAGAAAACCATTTAAAATTCCTTTTGGTAAAGTATTTGTAAATCTTTCTAAAATTTTTTCTAAAACCCCTCCTGAAAATAGTTTAAAACCATCTTCCATAAAATACATACCAACAAGAAATATAGCAATTCCAGCTATTATCTCTTTTGCACTTTCATAACTCAGAACAAAATAGGCTAAAACTAAAAATAATAATGGAAATAAAACTTTTTTAATCATATTATCATCCCTATCTTTGTTTTTATTCATTTTATCAAAAAAAAAATTGTTTCTCCTAAATTACATATAAATTTTAGGAGAAACAAAATTCAAAAAAGATATAATTTTTGCTTTATTAAGGAAAATTAATGCTAGGAATTATTGATTATAATATGGGAAATTTAGCAAGTGTTTATAATGCTTGTTCTAAATTTACGAAAAATGTAAAAATAGTAAAAAATGCAGATGATATAAAAGATTTATCAAGAGTTATCCTTCCAGGTGTTGGAGCTTATAAAGATGCAATGGAACACTTAAATAGTAATGATTTAAAAAATGCTATTTTAGAATTTGCAAAAAGTGGAAAACCACTTTTAGGAATTTGTCTTGGAATGCAACTTCTATTTGAAAGTTCAGAAGAATTTGGATTGACACAAGGCTTAGGACTAATAAATGGAAAAGTTATAAAATTTGATAAATCAAAAATGGATGAAGATTTAAAAATACCTCATATGGGTTGGAATAAGATAATAAATAAAAAAAACCCACTTTTTAAAGATTTAACAAATCCTTACCTATATTTTGTACACTCTTACCATGTTGTAACAAGTGAAGAAAATATAATTGGAACAACTAATTATGGGTATGATTTTACAAGTGCAGTAAATAAAGATAATATTTTTGGATTTCAACCTCATCCAGAAAAATCTCATAATAATGGGCTTAAAATTTTAGAAAATTTTATAAATATATAATTAAAGGGAAAAAATATGGATATATTACCAGCAATTGATTTAAAAGATGGAAAAGCTGTAAGACTTAGTAAAGGACTTATGGATAGTGCAAAAATCTATTCTGATGAACCTTGGCAAGTAGCAAAAAGATTTGAAGAACTTGGTAGCCGTTGGGTTCATATTGTTGATTTAAATGGAGCATTTGAAGGTAAACCAGCTAATTTGGAGCAAATTAGAAAAATAAGAGAAAACTGTAATTTGAAAATAGAACTAGGTGGGGGAATAAGAGATGAAAAAACTATTCAAATGTATCTTGAGCTTGGTGTTGATAGATTAATTTTAGGTTCAATTGCAGTTAAAAATCCACAATTTGTAAAAGATATGGCTAAAAAATATCCAATAGCTGTTGGAATAGATGCTATTGATGGGATGGTTGCAGTTGAAGGTTGGGCAGAAGTTTCTACTATGAAAGCTACAGATTTAGCAAAAGAGTTTGCAAATGCAGGTGTTCAAGCAATAATCTGTACAGATATAAGTAAAGATGGAATGCTTTGTGGAGTAAATGTAGAATTTACGCAAAGTATTGCACTTGCTTCAAATATTGACACAATAGCAAGTGGTGGAGTAAAAGATATAGAAGATATAAAAAATTGTAAAGCTAATGGTAATATTAGTGGAGTTATTGTAGGTAAAGCTTTCTATGAAGGAAAAATAAATTTAGAAGAGGCATTTAAAATTCTATAAATTTTTGGTAGAATATACATACTTATATCTACACAAGGGTTTAATATGAGTTCTAATCAAAAAATAACTTTAATTATCTTCTCTCTTATAGCACTTTTAACAACTATTATAGTTGTTTTAGTTGCTATTGGTTCAAGAGAAACTGGATACGAAAATGTTAAGAAAAAGGCTCACTTAACAGCCGATATCGTTAAAAAATCTCTTACTTCACATATGGTAAATGGAAATATGGATCAAAGAGATATTTTTTTAAATAGTATTAGTGAACTTGATGATGTAAAAGATTTATGGTTAGTTCGTTCAAAAAGTATCAGAGAACAATTTGGAGAATCTCCTTTAGCAAATGAAAATCCAAAAGATGACATTGATATAGAAGTTTTAAACAATGGTAAAGAAAAAATTGTAATAGATGAATCATTATTCAATGCAAATTTAAGAATTACTATCCCTTATACAGCATCATCATTTGATAAACCTAATTGTTTAGCCTGTCACAATTCACAAGAAGGTGAAGTTCTAGGAGCAATCTCTTTAGTATTTGATATAAATGAAGATAGAAGTTCAAATATTATAGTACTCTTATATGTAATAGCTACGATATCAATTTTCTTTGTGATTATTCTAGTGTTTCTTAGAAAAAAGATTGCACCATATACTAGCTCTTTTGATCAAATTACAGAAGTTTTAAAAAAGGTTCATGAAGGAGATTATTCAGTTCGTGCAAAAGCTGGAGTTTTAAAAGAAGATAAAGAAGCTTCAATTTGGTTAAATGAGCTAATAGATAAACTTGAAACTGTACTAACTGGAATTGAAAAAAATCTTACATCTTTTGTTCATAATCGTGCAAGTAATGTAAATCATGATAAATTAATTACTGCAAAAGATATAATTGAAGATATTAGTGAGATATATCACTATAAAAAAACTATTGAAAATGACTTAACTATTGATGATATATATTATAGATTAATAGTAGTTTTAAGAGATAGACTTTTAATAAAAAACTTTTTTATATTTGAAACAGATTTAATAAAAGATGAAAGAAAAGTTATCTATTCATCAAAAGACATTAAGCCTTGTTGTAACCTTAGTAAAAATATAAAAGAGTCTTGTAGAGCAGAAAGATTGAATAGTATCGTATCCTCAGAAAACTTCCCTAAAATTTGTAGGATTGCTTCATTTCAAGATAAAGAGCATCATATTTGTATCCCTTTTTCAGTAAATAACCAAAGAAATTTAGTAATTCATGTAGTTGTTAAAAATCAAGATGAAATGAAAGATTTAAGATATAAAATAGGTATTATAAAAAAATATCTTGAAGAAACAAAACCTATTTTAGAGAGTAAAATTTTAATGGATGTATTAAGACAAAAAAATTTAACTGATGCTTTAACTGGACTTTATAATAGAAAATATTTAGATGAATTTGTAGATAAAGAGCTTCCAGATGAGATAAAAGATGGCTCAATATATGCGATTATGTTCTTAGATATAGATTATTTTAAGATGGTAAATGATACATATGGACATGATGTTGGAGATGATATTTTAAGAAAGCTAGCTAATACTATGAAAAAATCTATAGGTAAAGAGGAGCGTATTATTAGATATGGAGGAGAAGAGTTTTTAATATTAATGAAAAATCCAACTGAAGAAACTGCAAAAGAGTTAGCTGTGAAAATAAATAATGAGTTTGCTAAAATTGTATTCAATTATAATGGAGACTCTTTTTCTAAAACAGTAAGTATTGGTTACTCTTTCTTCCCTACAGATACTGACCAATTCTGGAAATGTATTAAATATGCAGATATGTCTTTATATGAAGCAAAAGATTCTGGAAGAAATAAAGTTATAAGATTTTCTAAAAATATCTTGAGAAATGGTGAAAAAGTAGATTATTAATATTTTAAAGAATACTCTAATACAAAAGTTATTTGTAGTCTAACCTTTCTACAACTAACTTTTTATTTATAAAAGGATCAATAACTGCTTCAATCTCTTCTAGCTTATATTTTAATGGAAAACCAATTTTAGAATTTGTTGCAGTACTTTCTAAAATATAGTATCTTTTTCCATTAATGTATAAAGCTTGTCTATTTAAATTTATATCTTCAAGATTTATTATTACAAAAATATGTTCAGGAACTAATACAAAATATACTTCATAATCTTTTACTTTTAAAAGAGAGATTAATAAATTTGATTTATCATCACAATCTCCAAAATTTTGTTCTACAACTCTTTTTGGATTTTTTGCAACTCCATTATTTATTTTATATGGTATTTGTGTAACAAAATCTAACATAGATTGAACTTCACAAATTTGTTCATTTTTACAATCTTTTACAAGAAATGTACTTAGCTTTTCACTGTAATCATCTAATCTTACTTGATTTACATAAGTTGCATTTCCAATATCTATAAATTGATTTTTTACTATGAAAAAAGAACTATATATCATATATAAAAGATATATAAAAAATATTGATGAAATAAGAAGAGAGATATATTTTAAAAAATTATTGTTTATTAGCAACTAGATTCCTAAAAAACTTTTTATTCCATCAAACATTATTTGTGCTGATAATGCAGCTAAAAAAAGACCTGTAATTTTTGAAATAATCAATAATCCTTCTTTCCCTATAAACTTTTCTATTAAGCTAGACAAATATAGCATCGTTCCTATTAAAAAAATAGCACAAATTAAAGCTAAACTTCCCATAATTAATTTTGAAAAACTATCAAATTCTGCTCCTATTACAAGTAAAACTCCTATAGTTCCAGGTCCAATAGTAATTGGTAAGGCTAATGGTACAACTGCTAAATCAGATAAATTTTTATCTGTTGGTTGTTGCCCATCTTTATTCCCATATATAAGCCCAACTGCTGTTAAAAACAATAATGCTCCAGCTCCTATTTTAAAAGCTTCTAAAGTTATACCAAAAACTTTAAATATATGTTGTCCAAAAAATAGTAATACTAAAGAGATAATAACAACAGAAAAAGTAACTTTAACTGCAAGTTTTCTTTTTTCACTTGGAGTTGCTTCGTTTGTAATAGTTAAAAATACACTAAGCACAAAAAATGGTGTCATAATAAAAAACATTTTTAATAAAGTAGATATAAAAAAATCCATTGTTTTTCCTAGAATAAGATAATTTTGGCTTATTCTAGCTTTTATATTTTAAAAGAGTGTTTAATTTTTTCTAATAATATTTATGAACAATACAATAAAAATTGAAAGTATAAATCCAGTTATAAAAGAAACTACAATAGTTAAAGATTTTTTTGGTTTTATAGGATAATCATTTACTATATATTCTCCTACAAGTTTTGAATTACTAAGATTTTGTTCACTTTTTTTAAAATCTAAAGTATCTATTTTTTCATTTAGTTGTGTTATTTTTGTTTGTAATTCAATATTTATTTTATCTTCAAGCTTTCTAATAGTCTCATTTGATACATTTAATTTTTGATTTTGTAAATCCTTTATCTCTACATTTAAAATATTTGCTTTTTTATTTTCTAAATCTTTTATATTAACTAATGAAATATTTTTCTTTTTATTCTCTAAATCTTTTATTTGAATAGTAGTAATATTGTCTAGTTGATATTTAAGATTTGGTATAGTCTCATTTTGTATAATTTCAATTTGTAACTCTAAATCTTTTATTTGATTTTGTGCATTTGTAATCAGATTTTGATAATTTAACATTTGAACGGAAGCAACCATTGAAGTTGAACTACTAGACTTTTCTATATTTTTATTTAAATTATCTAGTTCTTTAATGTATTTATCCAAACTTTTTGAATAAAAAACAATTTTATCTTCTAAAGATTTAGTTTTAGAATTTATTAAAAAATTTATATGTGTTTTTAATCTTGGTATCTCTTGGTTTTCTAATAAATTTATTTCTCTATTAATATTCTCAATTTTTTGACTTTTTAATATCTCAATCTCTTTTTCAATATTTTGTATATTTTGACTTTTCAATATTTCTATTTGTCTATCAATATTTTTTAATTCTTGTTCTTTTAAGATATCTATTTGTGATTTTATATTTTTTATTTCAATATTATTTATAAAATCTATCTCTCTTTTTGTATCTAAAATACTATTATTTAAAACTATTTCATATTGTTTTATTTTCTCAATAAATAAATTTTGAATAAAACGTAAAACTTCTTTATTTTTTTCTAAAGCATTTTCATTTGAGTAACTTTCTGTTTTTATTTCTAAAAGATTTTTTACACCTTTTATCTGTTTTATAGAAGTTACTATCCCTTTTTCAAAACCATCATTTTCTCTTTTTGGTTCATCAACTGAATATATAACTTTTAATTTTTGTTCTAAAATATTTATATCTTCAAGTATTTCATTATTTATGTATCCAATTTCAATAAAAGATTTTACTTCATAAATTGGTATTTTTTTATAAACATAAACTCCAGATAAAAAAGTTATAAATAAAGTAAAAACTAAAATAAAGAATTTTCTTTTCCATATTATTTGAAATAATTCTTTTAAATCTATTTCATCTTCTTGTAAATATTTATCTTTCATTTTTATCCTAATAAATTTGTAGAGAATATAAAATATACTATTCCAGTCAATAAACCTACTGTAAAAATCATTCCATATAAATACAATTTCATATTTTTCCTTAATATATTTTCTCTTTTTTCTATATTTATTTTTATAAATTTCCAATATTATAGAATATTTCTTCTTATACAGAGATAATACATAGATTTTTTCTATATTTATAGACTTATTATATATAAAATTTCCAGAAAGGTAGAACAATGGAACTATATGAAAAAATAAATCTATTATTAATAGAAAAAAATCTAAATAAAAAGAATTTTGCATTAAAACTTATTGCTCTTGAACCAAAATTAAAAAGTACAGGAGAAATTCCTACTATTAAATCAATTTATGGCTATTTAAGTGGTGATATTGCTTTAAAAATAGAATTAATTCCATATATAGCAGAAGTTTTAGAAATACCAGAGCAAATACTTTTTGATGATAGTGCTAGAGCTAGAAAAAACTGTTTAAAATATATTTTAAAAGATATCTCTAGTGAAGAAAAAGAGCTTTTAAAGTCAAAAATATGTCCAGAACAAACTATAAAAAGAGAGATACCAAAAGATAGATTTCATAAAATAAATGATTTACTAATATATGCACCAGAGATATTTTTAGATAATTTAGAAAATACTTTAAAAAACTACAAAGACTTAACTCTAAAATTTACTAAATAGTTTTTTTATTTATCCTCTACAATAGTGTAATGTAACTCTAAACCTTTAGAAGTTGCAACAAAACCATTTACGTTGATAGTTCCATCATGTACCATTTTATGGTGTTCTTTACAAAGAGGGATAAGATTATATTTATGATTTGCATTTATATGTCCTATAAACCCATCTTTATTTGCCCTTGCCTGCTCTTTTATGTGATGAACATCATCACAAGCACGACCACAAATTACACAAGAAGAAGCGAACACGCTATTATTATATTTCGAAGTTTTTCTTTGAGTTAATCTCTCCAAAGGATTATAATCATCACTTAATCTTTTTCTTATATCATTTGCAACACTTAGAAACTCTTTATCCATATGAAGTGATTTTGCATATTCTAAACCATACATAGATGATCCACTTCCAAAGCTTAATTTTCTATCAAAGATTAGTTTATCTTCATCATCTTTATAAAAAACTGCTAAATGAAGGGGTATAATATTTCTTAAGTTTTGTATTTCCTCAATTTGTGGTAATTGATGTAGATGTGTAGCAAAAACAAATAATGATTCAAGTTTAGCCAACTTCAAAATAGCACTTGCAACAATACTTAACCCACTCATAGTTTCAGTACTATGTGAGATTTCATCTCCTAAAACAAGTGAATTTTTTGTAGCTCTATTAAAAATATTTTTAAGTTCTAACATCTCAACAGCAAAACTTGACAATCCTTTTGCAATATTATCAGCTCCACTAATCCTTGTATAAACTGCATCAAAAATAGAAAATCTCATACTTTTACAAGGTACATAAAAACCTGCTTGAGCAAGAACAACTGCAATTCCAATAGATTTCATTAGTGATGATTTTCCAGAAGAATTTATACCATATAGTAAAATTCCATGCATTTGATTATTTGTAATATTTACTGGATTTGAGTTTTTTATGATTATATTATCTTTATGCTCTTTTGAAGTAAGATTTAATTGCCCTAAAATAATATCGTTTGGTACATATATTCCTTGTTCTTCATTTGCTTCAATTATAGGATGCCTTAAATCAATAAGTTCTAAAAAGTTTTCATTATCTTTTGTCTTTACAATTTGAGGACAAGTATAATTATACTTTTTTGCTGTTTTTATATTTGATACTGTTAAATCAACTTCAGCAATAAATTGAACTAATTCTTGAAGCAATATTGCAAATCTTTTTTCAAATTCAGCAATTTTATCTTTAAATACAAGTTTATTTAGTTCTATAATTTTTCGCAAATTATGTACATATTTATCTGAAATATTCTCAGTTAATTTACAAAATATTTTTACTGAATTTGTCTGTATTCTTATATTAAAATCTTTGAATAAATATAGCTCATCATCAACAATTAAATGAGAATTCAATAACTCTTTTTTTATTAGATTAAATCTATTTTTTGTTAAAGTTATAAAAAATCCTTCTTTATCAAGTCTATTTATATTTACAAAATTTGAATCATCATTTTTCATAAAACTTAAAATATGACTTCTTAAAAGTTCCAATTTAGAATACAAAATCTCATTTTGTGCATTTAATTCATCAATTTTTGTATTTATTCCTTGACTAACCATATTAGTATCTACATCTTTTAACATAAATTTACCACTTACAGATAAATCAAAAGTTGAATCAATAGATTGAATAAACAGAGTCAAATCAGCGCTGCTACAAGGTGGAGTTATAAATTTATAGTTTTCCATAAAAGTTACAACTTCTTTTATACTCAAAAGAGAATCATACAAATAATTTAATTCAAAAGGATGAAGTCGATTTAGCTTTATTCGTCTTGTAAGCCTTTCAATATCATAAATATTTGCAAGTTCATTTTCTATTGGAGCATGATAATCATATAACTCTTTTGAAAGTGCATATCTTCTAAGTAATTCTTTACTATCTTTAACTGGATGTGTAAGTCTTTCTTTTAAAAGTCTTTTACCCATAGCTGTTGAAGTATTATTTATAAGTTTTATTAAACTAGGATTATGAGTTGTTTCTATTATATTTAGTTGTTCTAGTGCATTATTTCCAAGATAGATATATTTACTAATATCCAATTTTTGTGGATGTGATAACTTTTGCACAATATTTGAATCATGTCCTATTACAAAGTCTATTAAAACTGCCAAAGATTCTGAGGCTAATGGAACTCTCTCCATATCAAGATGTTCAATTGATGTTAGAAGAGATTCAATATTAAATACATTTTTAAATAACTCATTTTGATAAGATATTTTTGGTCTAAAATTTCCTATATGAAAAGTTTTAAGAGTAAGTTCTAAATAATCAATAACTTCTTTCTGATTTATATTTTTATCTGCAAATGTTATGATAATTTCATTTGTCTTATGCATATTCATATAGTTAAAAACTTCATCAAGTGCAAAAAACTTATCTTCACTTGTTCCATGGATTTCATTATAGTAACACTTTCCCGTAGTAACATCTATTGCACTATATCCTACAAGATATATTCCTTTTATTTGATCAATTAAAAGTGAAGTTATGTTATTTTCATCTTGGTCTATTACAAAATCAAAATTTGTTCCAGGACTTACTACAGTGTCTAAATATCTACTTACACTTGGGGGAAGACCTTTTTGCCGTATTATTGCAACTGTATATTTTTGTTCAGCAATAATTCTAGCTAAATGTTTTTCAAATGATATTGCTGGAACTCCAGCCATTATAGGGTTTTCTTTTGAATTTTCAAGGATTGCTTTATTTTTTCTCGTTAGCTGTATATTAAGAAGTTCAGCTATTTCTTTTGCTTTACCAATTTTTTCTTCATCATTATTTACTTCATAAACTTCAAAAAATGTTCCTATTTCCATTAAAACAAGAGCATTTTCTCCATATTTCTTTTCAAATAGTCTTTGAAGTTTAAAATAGGTAATTGTTAAAAGTTCTCCTCTATTTTCTAAGAGTTCAGCAACCTCTTCTCTCACTATTTTCGAACTCCTGTCCAATTTCTAATCATTTCTCTTTCTTCCTTTGTAATATCAGCATCAATATGTACCAAAGTATATGCAGGAAGAGGCATAGCGGAATAAACGCTTCTATAAATAGCTTTTAACTTTTCATTTTTCTCAATATAATTATAATCTTCCCATTTTGAAAAATTTAATGCTCTAGTTCCTTCTTTCGTATGATTAATAACTACCCATGAAAAAGGAGCAAGATTTGAATACCAAGGATAATTTATCTCATTTGAATGACAATCATAACAAGCTTTTTTTAGTATTGCTTTTATATTTTCAGGCGCTTGTATTTCTAAAGGTGAATCTTTTATATACTCAACTTTTTTTGGGCTTATAAATTGCATTACTATAAAAACTAAAAATAATATTCCTATTGCTAATTTCATATCAAAACACCATCTTATATAATCTTTCTATATCATTTTCAAACAAAGAAATACTAATATTTCTACCATATCTTTTAAACTCTTTTCCTTCAAAAAAAACTAATATCGTAGGATTTGAGAAAACTGTAAAATGTGTACTAATTTCCAAATTATCCTCAATTAAAATTGATTTCATTAAAGAAAATTTTTTTTCTAAACTATTTTGTATTTTTAGCTTTAAAACATTACAAACAGAACAACTTTTACCACTAAAGTATAGCAAAACTGCCTTACTTTCTTCTAAAGTTTTAGTTATCTTTTCTAAGTTATTTATTGTTTTCATTAAAAAAAAAGATAGGAGTTCCTATCTTTTTATACCTGATGACCACAATTTTTTGTAAGTCTATTTTTTTGAGACAAATATGAGTTTAAAGCTCCAATATATGCATTTGCAGTTGCAAGCATAGTATCAATACTTAAGCCATGTCCTACAAAAGATTGGCTATTTTCAAAGCTTACTCTTGTCGTAACTTTTGCTAGTGCATCTTTTCCTTCACTTACTGAAATTACTTTATAATCTTTTAACTCTCCACTATATCCAGTAATTCTATCTATAGTTTTAAAAATAGCATCCATAGTACCATCTCCCAAACCTGCATCTTTAATAATTTTATCTTCAAATTTTATAGATACAGCTGCTGTTGGCATACCACTTGAACAGTCACTTATTTGTAATCCAACTAATTCATATATTTTATCATGATTTAAAGCTTCATCAGTAATTAACATTCTTACATCATCATCTGTTATATCTTTTTTCTTATCAGCTAAAACTTTAAATCTTTCAAATGCATTATTTAATTCATCATCACTAACACTATCAAAACCTAATTGTGCAATTTTATCCTTAAATGCTGCTCTTCCACTATGTTTTCCTAAAATTAAAGTACTATCTTTTATAACTCCAACATCTTCAGGTCTCATAATTTCATAAGTTTCTTGATGTTTTAAAACACCATCTTGATGAATACCACTTTCATGAGCAAAAGCATTTTTTCCAACAATTGCCTTATTTTGTTGTGGTTCAACTCCTGTAATTGTAGCAACTAATCTTGAAGTCGCATATATTTCAGGTGTATTTATATTTGTATATAAATCTCCAAATACATCTTTTCGTACTTTTATAGCCATCACTGCTTCTTCTAAAGAAGAGTTACCAGCTCTTTCTCCTAATCCATTTATTGTAACTTCAATTTGTCTAGCACCATTTAAAACAGAAGCTAAAGTGTTAGCAGTTGCTAAACCTAAATCATTATGATTATGTACAGAAATTATTGCTCTATCTTTCGCATATTCACTTAATTCTTTAATCATAGCACCTAATTCTGTTGGTAATCTATATCCAACAGTATCTGGTAAGTTTATTGTTTTTGCACCTGCATTTATAACTGCATCCATAACCTCTTTTAAGAAAGATATTTCACTTCTCCCAGCATCTTCACAGCTAAATTCTACATCATCTACAAAAGTTTTAGCATATTCTACTGCTCTAACTGCTCTTTTGATAACTTCATCTGGAGTCATTTTTAATTTATATTGCATATGAATAGGGCTTGTTGCTATAAAAGTATGAATTCTATGCTTTGGAGCATGAGAAACAGCTAATCCAGCCTGTTTTATATCATTTTCTATAGCTCTACTTAATGAACAGATAGTTGAGTTTTTTATAATTTTTGCTATTTGACTAACAGCATCGAAATCACCTGGACTTGCAGCTGCAAAACCAGCTTCCATAACATCAACTCCTAATTTTTCTAACTGCAATGCAACTCTTAATTTTTCTTCTGTATTCATAGAACAACCAGGACTTTGCTCTCCATCTCTTAAAGTAGTATCAAATACAATAATTTTATTTTTATCCATAATATTTACCTTTTAATTTAACATTTGATTATATCTTTTTTTAAATAAAAAAAGAAAAACTGATTTTTTGGGAACTTAATTTAATTATAATTTTATAATTAGAGAGAATATTTAAGAATGAGTAGAGAGTTTACACTTTTAATGAAATTGCTTTTAAAAATATCAAATATTTTCATATTACTCTCCTTTTTTTATTAGACTAGAAGTATATTTATTTTTTTTATATTTGTCAAGGATAATTTTTATTATTTAGATTTTTTAGTTAATAACTATAGAAGCTAATCTAGCCTCTATAATTTTATTTTATTGATTTATCTTCTTCGTTGTTTTTTACAACTTCATCTTTTTTTTCAGTTTTAACTTCATCAATTTTTGATTCTTTTACTTTTTTTGAAGTTTCTATATCTTCATCTTTTTTTAAAGCTTCAGTATGTAAATCTTCATCTTCAAAAACAGTTCCACCATTTTCTTTAATAATTTCTCGAACTCTTTCACCAGTAATTACCTCTATATCAAGAAGCTCTGTTGTCATTTGTTCTATTGCTTCACTATTATCTTTCAATGACTGTTTTACAATTTCATATCTTTCATTTAAAACTTTTTTAACATGATCATCAAGTTCTTTTGCCATTGCATCAGAAAAATCTTTTTGAGTTTGCCCACCTAAAAATTGATTTGTTCTTCTTTCCAATACCATTAATCCAGCTATATCACTCATTCCATAAATTGTTGCCATAGATTTTATAATATTTGTAGCTCTTTCTAAATCATTTCCAGCACCAGTTGAAATTTCACCAATAAATACTTCTTCTGCTGCACGCCCACCTAAAAGAACATCTACTTCAGCTATTAATTCATGTTTTTGCATTAAATACTTATTTTCTTCTGGAGTATTCAAAGTATATCCTAATGCAGCAAGTCCTCTTGGAACAATTGATACTTTATTTACTTTTTTTGCACCTTTTGTAATTTCAGCTATTAAAGCATGCCCACTTTCATGATATGCTACTATTTTTCTCTCTTTTGGAGATATTCTTCTTGATTTTTTCTCAAGTCCAGCAATTTGTCTTTCAACTGCTTCTTTAAAATCACTAGCTTCAACTTGATTTTTTGAAGCACGACCTGCTAAAAGAGCAGCTTCATTTATAATATTTGCTAAATCAGCACCAGCAAGCCCCGCTGTCATTTTAGCAACTTCTTTTAAATCTACATCTTTAGCTAATTTTACATCTTTAATATGTACATTTAATATTTCTATTCTTCCTTCATAATCAGGTTTATCAACTAAAACTTGTCTATCAAATCTACCTGGTCTTAAAAGTGCTGGGTCTAAAACTTCTGGTCTATTTGTAGCAGCTAAAACAATAACTGGTGCTGATTCACTAGAAAATCCATCCATTTCTGCTAAAAGCTGATTTAGAGTTTGTTCTCTTTCATCATTTCCACCCATTGGTCCACCACTAGCTCTACTTTTTCCAATAGCATCAATCTCATCAATAAAAATAATTGCAGGAGCAACTTTTTTAGCTTGTTCAAATAAGTCTCTTACTCTACTTGCTCCAACTCCAACAAACATCTCTATAAATGCTGATCCTGAAACAGATAAAAATTGTACATCAGCCTCACCAGCAACTGCTTTTGCAAGTAAAGTTTTTCCAGTACCTGGAGGTCCTACTAATAAAACACCTTTTGGAATTTGAGCACCTAATCTTACATATCTATCTGGAGCTTTTAAGAAATCTACAACTTCTTGAACTTCTTCTTTAGCCTCTTTATTTCCTGCCATATCATCAAATTTTACATTTGGTTTTTCCGAATTAATCATTTTTTTAGATGAACCAATACCTAAAATTCCACCACTTCCGCCACCCATAGACTTTTGCATTCTTTTAACTAAGAACATCCAAATAGCGAAAAATAAGAAAATAGGAATTACCCAACCAAATAAAATATCTGATAATACATTCTCTTCATTTATTCCACCATATCCAATAGCATTTTTTTCTAATTCTGGAATTAGAGTTTCATCAGGAACTACACGTCTAGCTGTATAAGTAATTCTTTGTAATCCATCATTTTTACTAATTGCTCTAATTTGTGTATTACCAATTCCAACATATTCTATCTTCCCTGCACTAATTAATCTTTTCAATTCTGAGTAAGCAATAGTTTTATTTGCACTACTTCCACTAAATGCTTGATTTTGATTAGTTACCCCCATCTCATTTTCAGGCATAATTGTTTTAAAAGCAAAAATTGTAACTATTGCAAAAATTACAAATATTAATATTGGATTATTATTAAAAAAATTATTATTACTCTCGTTGTTATTATTAGGATTATTATTTTGTTGCTTATTATTCATATTTTAAGACTCCTTACTATTTTTAAGAACTATTGTTATCCACTCGTTCTTATGGATAATTTTTATATCTTTTAAATCATTAAATTTTTTTAAAACTTTATCTTTATGTTTATCTAAGATACCAGAAAGAATTAGGATACCTTGATCTTTTAAACAATTTTTTAAATCGTTTGCAATCATTACTAATATATCTGCAATTATATTTGCTACAACTACATCATATTTTTTTGTTGCTTTTGAGGCTGAACCTACCCAAAATTGATTAAATTTTTCTTGATTTAATTCAAAATTAGATTTTGTACTATCTATACAAATTTCATCAGTGTCACAAATATCTACAATAGCACCTTTTTTAGCACTTGCTATTGCTAAGATACCACTTCCTGTTCCAACATCAAGTAATGTATCATTATTTTTTACAAATTCATCTATTACTTCTATACAAGAAGATGTAGTTTCATGATGTCCTGAACCAAAAGCTAATGCTGGATCAATTATGATATCAATTTTACTATCTTTTTTATCTTCCCAAGATGGACGAATATAAAAATTACCAACTTCAACTGATTTTATAGAGTCTTGATATTTTTTAATCCAATCTATATTATCTTTCTTTTCACAAGAAATATCACATTGTGTTTGTAAAGCTTCACTAAATTTATTTATAGCATCTACAAAATCATCAAGATTATCTTCACTTCGTATTATTATAAAACCATCATTTTCCTCAATTGCATCACTTGTAAGAGATTCAACTAAGTCTAGAAAGAGTTCATAATGGTTTTGTGGTTTTATTGCTAATTCAAAATATTGTTTAGACAAAAATTTTCCTTTTCTAAATTTTTTTAAAAAGTGCAATATTTTATCTAAATAACTTTTTATCTATATTAAATTTAAAAAAAGCTATCAATTAAATCTCTCATAATATTTACATCTGAAACTTTATTTACAATATCTCTGAATTCATTTGCACCTGTATAGCCCTTTGAATAAGCATGTAAAAGTTTCCTAAATATTATTGCTCCATACTCTCCATGAAACTCTAACATTTTGTTATAATGTTCTAAAATAATCTCTTTTTTTATACTATTATCAATATCTTCTAATTCATGTTTTAATTGGTAGAAGACCCAAGGCTTTCCAATAGCGCCACGTCCTATCATAACACCATCAGCTTTTGTATATTCTAAAACTTCTTTTGCTTTTTGATAATCTTTTATATCACCATTTGCTATAACAGGTATTTTCACAGCTTCTTTTAATTGTTTTATAGCATCATAATCAACTGGTGCTTTATATTTTCCAGCTCTTGTTCTTCCATGAACTGATACAAAATCAACTCCACAAGATTCAACAGCTTTCCCTATTTCAACTGGTATCTTTTCATTTACACCAATTCTAACTTTTGCACTAGTATATTGTTTTTTAGAATATTTCTTAACTGTACTTAAAATCTCTTCAAGTTTTTTCAAATCACCAAGTAAGTTTGATCCAGAACCATGATTAAATACTTTAGGGGCAGGACATCCACAATTTAAATCAATTCCATCTATACCCTCAACATCATTTAAAATAAGAACAGCTTCTTTTACCAAATCTACATTATTTCCAGCAATTTGCACAAAATATGGATCTTCACTAGGAGATTTTTCTACCATTTTTAAAGTTCTAGCACTTTTATAAACTAAAGCATTTGAACTTATCATTTCTGAAATAGTTAAATCTGCACCAAATTTTTTTACAACACTTCTAAAAGGTAAATCTGTATAACCTGCTAGTGGGGCTAAAACCACTAGAGGCTTTGAAAAGTCAAGTTTTTTTCTCATTATTTATAAGATATTGTTTCTAGATTATAGTATTTCCCAGCATCTTTTAAATCTAAAAGTGCTTTGAATGCTAAGAAGTCTTGTTCAGAAGAGTTTGCTAATGTTTCTCTTAATTTATCAATCATCTCTAATTCACTTAAAATATATAAATTTGCAGTTGTTGCTTCATCAAATTCATTTGATAATTTTTCAAAAATATTTATTAGTCTATCAGGATTTAACTCTTTTTTATAAAGTTGTGCTAGTTTGATATAATCGTCTTTTGTAAATCCAATATTTTTTACAATTTCAATAATTTCTTCATCACTAAATCCAAAATCTTTATTCTCAATATCTTTACTCAATAATTCAAAAGCCAATTCTTTATCAAGTTTTATATTCTTATAAAGCTTTTTAACAGTTGTCATACTTTTTTCTTTTATAACATTTTTAAATGCTAGTTTTACAATATCAAAATCATAATTATCAGATTTTTTTAATACATCAATAGCAAAATCAACTTGTTCATTTATTTTATTTATCAAATTCTTCTTTGCTATATCTGAATTAGGTTCAAGCTTTACAACTTTTTCACTAACATATTTTCCACTATTTATATCTTGGATAGCATTAACAATTTTATTAAAATCCAAATTTGTTGAAGTAAAACTCTCATTTGTAACACTTAAATCAAAAGCATCAAAAAGTTCTGCTATATCTTTGAATTTTTTTGTTTTAAATACAGCTTTCTTATCTCTCCCAAGAAGTTTTGATTTTAAAATATCAATTGCTGTATCTAAATCAGCCTCAACAAATTTTTCTTTTATATATTTTATTAAACTATAAAAAATAATGTGTAAATATGTAGCTAATACCAAAATCAAAGTTGGAAAGATTATCCATACTGCAACAGGAAATGTAAAACTATTTCCAAATAATGAAATTGTATATTCTCCTAACTCTAAACTATAAGTATACCCAAACGTTACTATAAGAAATAGTATCGTAGCTACGATATAAATTTTAAGACCCATATTATTCTGTCCTTTCTTTATTTTACAAGTTTCTATTATACAAAAATATATATAAATTATTTATGATATGGATGGTTATTTTGGATACACAAGCTTCTAAATATCTGTTCTGACAACACAACATTAGCTACTTTATGTGCAAAAGTTAAATTACTAAGAGATATTACATTATCACATTTAGTTAAAAATTCTCTTTCAAATCCAAAAGCTCCACCTATAAAAAAATTTATCTCATTTTTATCTTCTATTAATTTTGAAAAAGCATAAGTATCAACTTGTTTACCTAAAACATCTAAAGCTACATTAAATCCTTTTAAAAGTGGTAAATAAGTTTTTGTATATATTTCTTGAGCCTCTTTATCACCAATAGTTTGTGCTTTTGCTATCTCTTTATTAAAGATATAATGAACTTCAACTTTTGCATATTTTGATGACATCTTGATAAATTCTTTAATGATCTTATCAAAATCATCATTTGTTGGTTTTAATATTGAATAAATATTAATTTTCATCTAAAAAAGCACTTCCTACCACATTAAATCTTATATTTTCTATAATATCTTCAACTTTTACGCCACCTATACCACAAACTGGATATTTTGATATTTTTGCTAAATATGATATTTTATTCCCTAAAATATTATTTACATCTTTCGTTGATGTATTTTTATAAGCACCTAAACCTATCATATCAATATTTAAAGAGTTTGCTTCAAGTATTTCAATCTCATTATGAGTTGAAAGCCCTAAAAGCTTATCTTTAATTTTAGCTCTTAGAAATTTTACTGCTATTTCTTTATTTTTATGTATTTCTAAAAAATCATCTTGTCCTAAATGAATACCATCTGCAAAATCTATAAGTTCAATTTTATCATTTATAATAATAGGTATATTTAAATTTGATTTTATATATATAAGATTGTTTTTCTGAACTTCTAAAGATGAAATTTTATCTCTATATTGTAAAAGTTTTACATCTCTTTTTTTACATAGATTTATAAAATTTTCTAAAGAAATATTTTTTTTTAAAAGTGTTTCATAATCACATAAAACATATAAATAGTTAAAAGCTTCGAGTTTAAAACCTAAAGCTTTTTCTAAATTTGAACTCATTTCTTAGCTAATTTTCTTTTGATTAAAAATTGTTAATAAATCACTTATAGTTTGTTTCATTTTTTGTCTATTAACAACCATATCAATAGAACCTTTTTCTAGTAAAAATTCTGCTCTTTGGAAGCCTTCTGGTAAATCTGCTCCAATAGTTTGTTTAATAACTCTTTGCCCAGCAAAACCTATTAAAGCTCCTGGTTCAGCCATGATAATATCCCCTAAAAATGCGAATGAAGCAGAAACCCCACCCATTGTTGGATCTGTTAAGATAGATATATATGGTAATTTTTCATTATCAAGTTTTTTTAAAGCTGCACTTGTTTTTGCCATTTGCATTAAAGCAAAAGTCGATTCTTGCATTCTCGCACCACCTGAAGCAGATACAATAATAAGAGCTTCTCTTTTTTCTATTGCACGATTTACTGATCTTACTATTTTTTCTCCTTCAACAGAACCTAAACTTCCACCCATAAAAGCAAAATCAAAAACTACAAGTTGAACTGGAATTTTATTAATAGTACACTCACCACTAATTACAGATGATGTTCTTCCAGTTTTTTCAAATCCTTCTTCTACTTTTTTCTTATAAGATAATTTATCAACAAACTTTAAAGGATCATTTGGTTTTAAATTAGAATCAAATTCAACAAAACTATTTTCATCTGAAAGAATTTCTATTCTTCTTTTCGCACCAATTCTCATATGAAATGAGCATTTAGGACAGACATTATCTTGATTTTCTACCTCTTTGAAAAACATCAAAGCATGACAATCTGGACACTTTACCCAGTGACTTGGTGCATCTTTTTTTGTTGCTTGTTCTTTTGATGTACTATCAAATGATATTTTGCTAAATAGATTTCTTAAATCCATAATATTCTCCTTTTAAATTAGTTCCCAAATAAAAAAGGGAACATTCTATTTAATATCTACTTTTAAAGGTAGTAAATTTAAATGGCTTTATAATAAAAGCCTAAATTATTTGATATTCTCAAATTTATCAATTTCATCAAGTTTCTCCCAAGGATAATCAGCCTGTCCTACTTGCCCACGTGCTGCAACATCAGCATAAAGGAAAGTATCACTACTTGGTTTATCTAAATTAAACTTCTGAGTTATCCATCTTGGTGTTAATGGGAAATTTTCCATAACAAATTGTGATAATTTATCATCATTATGTTTTGTATAAGTTCCCATAGTATCAACTGCAACAGAAGTTGGTCTTGCTACACCAATAGCATAAGATATTTGAACAATTGCTTTTGTAGCTAAACCAGAAGCAACTATATGTTTTGCTATCCATCGTGCCGCATAAAGTCCACTTCTATCAACTTTTGTATAATCTTTACTACTTTGAGCACCACCACCAATAGGCGCATATCCACCAAAACTATCTACAATAAGTTTTCTTCCTGTTAATCCACTATCATGAAGTGATGAGTGATTTACATATCTTCCTGTTGGATTAATATGAATAATTGTACTATCTTTATCATACAAATTAGAAGGTAATCCAGAATTATCTATTAAATTTTGGATAGTTGCTCTTACTTCTTCTATTTTTAGTCCTTCAACAGAAGGTGCTGATACAACTATTGTATGAATTTTTTTTGGTTTACAATTCTCAAAATTTTCTTTTGTTCCATAATCAATAGTAACTTGAGTTTTAATATCAACACCAAATTTATCATTGTTTTTTAGAGCATAATTGTATACAGTATCACAAAGTTTTCTAGCATAAGTAATTGCAGCTGGCATATACTCTTCTGCTTCATTTGAAGCAAATCCAAACATGATACCTTGATCACCAGCTCCTATTTCTCCAGTTGTTTGATCAACTCCTTGAGAGATATCTGGACTTTGCTGATTTAATAAAACTTGAACTTTTACTTCATCAGGATGTAGAGCTTGCTCTTTTGTAAAAGAACTTTTTCCATCATATCCAATTTTTGCTAATGCATCTTTTACTATTTTTTCATAATCACTTTGTGATAATTTTGCATTTGATTTTACTTCACCACCAATAACTATATGTTTTCCAGCTACAAACACTTCACTTGCAACTCTACTATTACTATCTTCAATTATTAATCTATCAACTATAGAGTCTGCTATTATATCAGCACATTTATCAGGGTGTCCAGGGCTTACAACTTCACTTGTAAACAGATATTGAGATTTTTTTTCCATTTTGTTTTCCATCCTTTGTTTTCCACAAGCTTTAGCTTGATTTGTTTTCCATCTTTTGTTTTCCATTTTTTATCTCTTATAAAATATTTAAGAAAATTAAAATAAAAATTTAAAGAATCAGTTTTCTCATTTTGAGAAAAAAGTTCTTAATTTTATCTAAATGTAACTTATATTTTTAAAATTATTCAACTGTTACAGATTTTGCTAAGTTTCTTGGCATATCTACATCATTTCCAAGTCTTATTGAAATTTCCATAGATAAAAGCTGTAAAACAACTAACATTTCAAAAAATTCAAGCATATAATGTTCAGTTTCATTTATTTTTATAAAATCATCTGCTAAATCAAAATCTAGTGGAGAAATTGTACAAATTGTACTATCTCTAGCACTTAATTCTTCAACATTTGATTTAATTTTATCATATAACATATTTTGTGGCATAAGAGCTATTGTAAATAGTTCTGGATCTGCAAGTGCTATAGGACCATGTTTCATCTCTCCAGCTGGATAACCTTCTGCATGTAAATATGAAATCTCTTTTAATTTTAAAGCACCTTCAAGAGCAAGTGGATAGAAAACATCTCTTCCTATAAAAAAGAAACCATGTCCATGTAAGTATCTTTTTGATAGTCTTTTTGCTTTTTCATGAATACTATCTTCTATTTTTAAAGATTTTGGAACTTCTCTTAAAGTTGAAACTTCACTTTGAAGTTTCTCTTTTGAAATACTATTTCTTATTTTTCCAAAATATAAACTCAACATCCATAAAACAACAGTTTGAGTAGAAAATGCTTTTGTAGAAGCAACCCCTTTTTCAATTCCAGCTCTTGTTAAAATAGTAAAATCTGCAACTCTTGTCATAGAAGAGTTATCAACATTACAAATTACTAAGGTTCTAAGTCCTGCAGTTTTTGCCATTTTTAAAGCTTCTAATGTATCAGCAGTTTCACCACTTTGAGAAATCACAATAAAAAGTGTATCAGTTGTTAAAAGAGGCTCTTTATATCTAAACTCACTGGCAACTTCAACAGAGCATTTTATTTTTGATAATCTTTCAAATAGATATGAAGATGTAATTCCAGCATGGTATGAAGTTCCACAAGCACAAATTTTTATCTCATTTATTCCATCTAATATTGAAGAATTTATCTCATCAAAATTTATCTCACTATCTTTTAATCTTCCAAGCATACAATCACTTACAACATCACTTTGTTCATAAATTTCTTTTTCCATAAAGAATCTAAAACCATTTTTTTGAGCAAATTGTTTTGAAGTTGGAAGTTTTGACCATAATACATTTTTATTAAAGAACTCAATAGTTGAAGCAGTTGCAACACCACCTACTCTATCCTCAAGATAAACTACATCTTTTGCTAATCCTATAAGTGCTGAATCAGAAGAAGCAAATAAAATTTCATCTTTCTCATTTCCTTTTGCTACTATCATAGGACTTCCGAGTTTATAGAAAAATATCTTTTCTGGTTCAACTTTTGTAATAAGTAAAATTGCATAAGCACCTTCAAGTCGCTCTATTGTATTTTGGAAAGCCTTTGTTGCATCATTTAGTTCATTATAAAAACTTTCAAAAAGATGTACTATAACTTCTGTATCCGTTTGAGATACAAAATGATGACCTTTTTGTATAAGTTCATCTTTTAACTCTTTATAATTTTCAATAATTCCATTATGAACAACATAAGAATACTCACCTAAGTGTGGATGTGCATTTAATTCTGTTGGTTTTCCATGAGTTGCCCATCTTGTATGTCCTATACCTAAGTAATAATCTTGCTTAGGTGCAGAATTTACTTTTTCTTCAAGATTTACAAGCTTTCCAACTGCTTTAAAAACATCAATATTATCATTTTGTAATAAAGCAATTCCTGCACTATCATACCCTCTATATTCAAGCTCTTTTAAACCATCTAATAAAATCTTTGTAGTATTTTGTTTCCCAATATATCCAACTATTCCACACATATATTTCCCTTATTTTATATATTATTTCATTTTAAAATCTAAGATTATATATAAATCTTACTAAATATCAAGTTTTGATAAAAGTTGATTGTGTATTTTGCCGTTCGTCGCAACAATATATTTATCTTCAAATAGATTATATTCTCCACCACTTATATTTGTGATTTTTCCACCAGCTTCACTTAATATCAAAACTCCAGCACTAACATCCCAAGGTTTTAAATTCATCTCATAATAACCTTCAAAAGTTCCCTTTGCAACCATACACAAATCAATAGAAGCACTTCCTAGTCTTCTTAAGTCTTGGCAATGTGGTAAAACATCTTTGATTTTTTTCAAAACATCATTTAAATCATCTTCATTTGAACCACTTGTATATGGAAATCCTGTGGCTAGAAGTGATTTTTGTAAATCTTCTTCTGTACTTACTTTTAGTTCCTTACCATTTAAAAATGCACCCTTTCCAACTTTTGCAACATAAAGTTCATCTAAAATTGGATTATAAACAACCGCTAAATATGGCTTTTTATTTTTGTAAACTCCAACAGATATAGCAGTATAAGGAACTCCATTTACAAAGTTTGTAGTTCCATCTATTGGGTCTATTATAATTGAGTTATTAAACTCTACTTTTGAGTTATCTGACTCTTCAGCGATGATATTAAACTCTTTAAAATGTTTGCTAAAATGTTTTTTTAAATAGTTTTCAACAGCAACATCATATTTTGTAACTAAATCTTTTTTTGCTTTAAAAGTTACATCTTTATTTGAATAAAAACCTTTTTTTAAGATTTTTCCAGCTTTTTTTATAATTTTTATTAGTTTCTTTTTCACTATTTTTCCTAAATTTTTTTATATTTTATCTAATTGAAACAAAATATATGTAAAATCTCGTTTATGAAAGATTTTATACCTATTTCAAATCAAGATTTCACCTTTGGAGATTGTAAGAATTGCCAAGCACAATGTTGTAGTGGCTTGTATGGAAGTATATATTCTCAAATATTAAAAGAAGAGTTTGAAACTATTTACAAAAATTTTCCTATTTTATTTATCTTTGGTTCTTTAGATTTTATAAAACCTGTAATTTTGCTATCAAATGGCTTTGATTTTTGTCCACATTTAAAAAATTTTAGATGTACAATTTATGAAAATCGTCCAAAAGTATGTAAAACTTATCCATTGAGTCCAAATTTGGATAATCAAGTCTATATAGATAGTTCTTGTCCTGAACTAAATAAAGGGACAAATAAACTAAATTTTAAAGATGAGATATTTGAAAATTATTGCGAAAAATATATCCAAACTCACTTTGAATTTGAAAATTTTAAAAGAAAAGATTTTGAACTTGTTTGTACAATAAGAAATGAAAATTTTTATAAATATATTGGAGAAGAAAAATCTCAATATTTAACTTTTCATAAACTTTCATTAAATAATTTAAAACTATTAAATTAAAATTTGCAAAAAAAAAGAGAGCGAAACATCACTCTCTTTTTTAAAGTTTTTATAATGATTTTTACATCATCCCTGGCATTCCCATTCCGCCCATACCACTCATATCTGGCATAGCAGGAGCTTTATCTTCTTTTATATCTGTAACTGTTGCTTCAGTTGTAAGAAGTAAAGAAGCTACTGAAACTGCATTTTGCATAGCAACTCTTTCTACTTTTGCAGGGTCAACAATTCCAGCTTCAAACATATCTACATATTCACCATTTGCTGCATTGAATCCTAAGTTTTCATTAGATGATTTTTCAACTTCATTTGCAACAACTCCAGCATCAAATCCAGCATTTATAGCAATTTGTTTTAATGGTGCTTTAATAGCTCTTAAAACAATATCTGCTCCAATTGATTCATCATCTGATAAATCAAGTTTTACTTTTGAAGCTGCTCTTATAAGTGCTGCCCCTCCACCAATTACTATTCCTTCTTCAACAGCAGCTCTTGTAGCACTTAAAGCATCATCAACTCTGTCTTTTTTCTCTTTCATTTCAGTTTCTGTTGCAGCTCCAACTTTGATAACAGCAACTCCACCACTTAATTTTGCAAGTCTTTCTTGAAGTTTCTCTCTATCATAATCACTAGTTGTATTAGAAATTTCTGCTCTTATTTGATTTACTCTAGAAATTACACCATCTTTATTACCACTTCCATCAACAATAGTTGTATTATCTTTATCAATTACAACTTTTGAAGCAGTACCTAATACACTAACATCACTAGTTTCAAGTTTCATTCCCATCTCTTCAGAGATAACTGTTCCACCTGTTAATACTGCAATATCTTCAAGCATAGCTTTTCTTCTATCACCAAATCCTGGAGCTTTAACAGCAGCAATTTGTAATGCTCCTCTTAATCTATTCACAACTAAAGTTGCTAATGCTTCACCATCTACATCTTCTGCAACAATTAGTAAAGGTCTTCCAGTTTTATTTACTGCTTCTAAAATAGGTAACATTTCTTTTAATGAAGATATTTTTTTATCATATAATAATATATATGGATTGTTAAACTCTGTAATCATTTTTTCAGGATTTGTAATAAAATATGGAGATAAATACCCTCTATCAAATTGCATTCCTTCAACAACATCTAGCTCGTCAGAAATACCTTTTGCTTCTTCAACAGTGATAACTCCATCTTTTCCAACTTTATCCATAGCTTCAGCTATCATTTTTCCAATAGCACTATCAGAGTTTGCTGAAATTGTAGCAACTTGTTCAATCTCAGTTTTATTTGCTACTACTTTTGAAGCTTTTTTAAGCTCAGATAAAATAGCTTCGCAAGCTTTATCCATTCCTCTTTTTAATGAAATTGGATTTGCACCAGCTGTTACATTTCTAAGACCTTCTTTAAAAATTGAATGAGCTAAAACAGTAGCTGTTGTTGTACCATCTCCTGCTTCATCTGCTGTTTTAGAAGCTACTTCTTTTACAAGTTGAGCTCCCATATTTTCTAAAGTATCTTTTAATTCAATCTCTTTTGCAACTGAAACACCATCTTTTGTAATAGTTGGAGCACCAAAAGATTTTTGTAGTAGAACATTTCTTCCTCTTGGTCCCATTGTAACTTTTACAGCATCTGCTAGTTTTTCAACACCTGCATATAATCTATTTCTTGCATTATCACTAAAAAAAATCTCTTTTGCCATATTAACTTTCCTTTTTTATTTCAATTTTGTTTTTAAACAATTTTATGTAATTTAAAATGTTGATAAACAACATATTCTTTTACATAACTCCCATAACATTTTCAATATTTAAAATAAGGTACTCTTTACCTTCAAGTTTTATTTCAGTTCCTCTGTATTGTTCAAACACAATTACATCACCAACTTTAACATCTTCTACTTTACTTCCAACAGCTACAACTTTTGCAGTTTGTGGTTTTTCTTTAGCATTATCTGGAATTATAATTCCACTTGCTGTTTTATTCTCTACTTCAGTTCTTTCTACTAGAACTCTTTCACCTAGTGGTTTAAAATTCATACGATTTCCTTTTTATTATATTTATATGTATATTTAACTTAGAATTTAGCACTTGTAAATTCCAAGTGCCAAATTTTATAAAATTTTTTTAAATTTGTCAATATCTTTGAGTCATTTTAACTAAAGTTTATGTCTATTTATATATTTTAAAAGTAATTCTTCTAAAGATCTTTTCAAATCATCTTCAAAACTATCTAAGATTTCTATACATTTTAAAGCCAATTTATCGGCACTACTTCTAGCTTCATCAAGTCCTAAAAGGTTTACAAATGAATTTTTAAATTCATCATTTTGTGTAGTTTTACCTGCAACTTCAGAACTACATGTTTCATCTATAATATCATCTTGAATTTGAAATAAAAGTCCTAAATCCAAACCAAAATTATAAAGTTTATTTTGTATGTCTTTATCATATTCACAAATTATTGCTCCCATTTGTAAACTTCCAGCAATTAATCTTGCAGTTTTATGGATATGTAAAAACTCTAATTCATTTAATGATAATTTATGCTTTTCGAAATAACAATCTATTGCTTGTCCTATTATCATACCATCTATTCCACCATTTTGGGATAAAGATTTGATAAGTTCAATTTTGATGTCATTATGAAGTGAAGAATTTGATATTAACTTAAATGCTTCTGTATTTAAAGCATCTCCAACTAAAATTGCTGTAACTTCATCATATTTTTTATGTAGAGTCTGAAATCCTCTTCTCAAAGAAGCATTATCCATAGCTGGTAAGTCATCATGAACTAAAGAATAAGTATGTAAAAATTCAACAGCTAAAGCCACACTTAGACTATTTTTTATTAGTAGAGGTTTTTTAGATTTAACAACACTAAGTAATAACATAGGACGAAATCTTTTCCCACCAGCTTTAAGCATATCACCTAAAGCATCTTCAAAATGTGGATGAATAGTTTTTGATTTTGGGAGATTTGAGAGTAAATACTCTTCAAAAGTTTCTAAAAGTTCTTGCATTTTACTTTTGTCCAAATGAACCAAGATTGCCCATCAAGTTCATTGCCATCATTTTTTTATTTTCTTCGCTTTGTTTAATAATATCATTCATACAAGAAATTAGTAAAATTTGAAGAGAATCCTTATCTTCTAAAAGTGAATCATCAATTTTTAAATCAACAACTTCTGAATTTCCATTTATAGAAATTTCAACCATTCCACCTCCAGCTTTTGAAGTAAAAATTTTCGAAGCATTTTCACTTTGAGCATTTTGTGCCATATCTTGAAATTTATTTATCATATCTCCAAGATTTAAGTTTTTTAAATCAATTCCATCAAACATATTTACCACCTTCAAGTTTGTTTGTTATTAAATCAATATTATTTTTATCATCTACTAAAACAACTGTTGGTTTATAATTTTCAAGTTCTTGTTCATTATATGTTGCATACGCAATAACAATGATTTTATCACCAATTTCAACTTTTCTTGCTGCTGCTCCATTTAAACACATATCTTTTGAACCAGCTTTTCCTTTTATAATATAAGTTTGAAATCTTTCACCATTATTGATATTTACAATATCAACTTTTTGTCCAACTTTTAATTGTGCAGCATTCATTAAATCTTCATCAATTGTAATAGAACCAACATAGTTTAAATTTGCATCTGTAACTGTTGCTCTATGAATTTTGCTGTATAACATTTCAAATGTCATATCAAGAATCCTTAACTTTTTATTTTTTTTTAAAGCTAATATACTATACTAATTTCATATAAAATCATATTAAAAGGATAGACAATTATGAGAAAAATATTATTATTTCTTTTCTCTTTAACACTATTTGTATTTGCAAATAATTTAGAAAAAAATCCAGTTGCTGTTTTTGAAACATCAAAAGGTATTATAAAAGTTGAACTTAGACCAAATATTGCTCCAAAAGCTGTTGAGAATTTTATAACTCACTCAAAAAATGGTTATTATGATGGTCAGATATTTCATAGAGTTATAAAAGGGTTTATGATTCAAGGTGGTGATCCAACAGGAACAGGAATGGGTGGTGAATCTATTTGGAATAAAGATTTTGAAGATGAGTTCTCTAAAAATGCTCTTTTTGATAAACCATATATTTTAGCTATGGCAAACAAAGGTAAAAATACAAATAATAGCCAGTTTTTTATAACAACTGCTGCAACATATTGGTTAAATGGTTATCATACTATTTTTGGATATGTAATTGATGGATTTGATGTAGTAAAAGATATTGAAAATGTAAAAACAACTGGGAAATATGATGGTGATAAACCTATTGAAGATATAAAAGTTATATCAATAAAAATAGAGGATTAAAATTAATCCTCTAACTCTTCTTTACAAACAACTTTCTCAATATCCATAAGAACTAGCATTTTGCTATCATTTAATCTTACATAACCTTTTAGATATCTTGCAGGAATTCCTGAACCCATTTCAGCAACTGGAGCAAGCATATTTGTATCTATTTTTTGAACATCATCAACTAAATCAACAACAATGCCTATCATTCTTTTATCTTCTGTTATAACTGTGATTATAGAAGTATTTTCATCATAAATAGCTGGACCTGTTTTAAATTTTATTCTAATATCTAAAATAGGAACAACTTCTCCTCTTGAGTTTATCAATCCTTTTACCCACTCTGAAGTATTTGGTAATGTTGTAATATTATCTGGATATGTTAGAATCTCTTTTATCTTTGGTAACTCAATTGCATACTTCATTCTACCCAATTCAAATGTCATAAACTCTGTTATATTCGGACTAATTCCTCTATTTACACTATTATGTTCCATATTATCCCCTCTTTAAAATACAATTATAAAATTGCTCTATTTTACCTTTTGTTTACTTAAATTAATAATCTTACAATCTGCTATTACATTTACTGTTTGAAGTTCTAGATTATCTCCAATTTTCAAATCTTCTAGAGATATTATTTTATTATTTTTTGAAATTTGTACAAATCCATTCTTCTCTTTTTTTTCTGGATGATTTAATATATAATTTGATTTTAAACTATCCAAACTATGTTGGAAAATCTCTATTTTTTGTACAAAACTACTATTAAAAGATGATTTTAAAAGTTTTATTTGAGAAGCTATAAAACTAAATTTTGACTCAATAGAATTTTGCTCTAAAAGTCTTTTTGTATTGATTAACTCTTGCTCTTTTTTTGCTAAAACATTTTTTAATCTATTTTGAAATTCAACTATCATACTATCTATATATAAAAAATGTTCATTTATATCAGGTAATGCTATTTCAATAGCATTTGAAGGTGTTGCTGCTCTAACATCTGATACAAAATCACTTATTAAATAATCTATTTCATGCCCAACAGCAGAAATGATAGGTGTATTTGCTTGAAAAATTGTATCTGCTACAATTTCGCTATTAAATGCCCACAAATCTTCAATACTTCCCCCACCTCGTCCAATAATCATAATATCACAGTTCAATTTATCGGCATATTTTATTGAGTTAGCTATATCTTCAATACTTCCATTTCCTTGAACTAAAGTTGGAACTAGTATAAGTTCACATAAAGCCCATCTCTTACTAGCAACTTTTTTCATGTCTTCTATAGCTGCTCCCGTTGGACTTGTAACAATAGCTATCTTTTTGGGATACTTTGGAAGAGTTTTCTTAATACTTGGTTCAAAATATCCTTTTGCTTGAAGTTTAGTTTTTAATTGTTCAAAAGCTAAAGTAAGATTTCCAATCCCAGAAGGTTCAATTCTTGTACATAAGAGTTGATAATTTCCTCTTGGAACATAAACTGTTATACTTGCAGTTACTTGTACTTTTTGTCCATTTTCAAGTTCAAACTTTAAATATTTTGTATTTCCTTTAAACATAACACAAGATATTGTCGAATTTTCATCTTTTATAGAAAAATATATATGTCCAGAACTATGCACCGTTAAATTTGATATCTCTCCTTCAACACAAATTTGCATAAATGTTGTTTCAAGAAGAGATTTTATTTGAGTATTTAAAGTTGATACACTAATTGGATTCATTAAACTTTTTTTGCAATTATAAGTGTTGAGATATTCATAGAAAAAGCTTTTACATAGATTGGTTCTAAACCAGCATTTTTTAACTCTCGACAAAGATTTTCTGTTGTTAAGAATTCATCAATAGAATCAGGTAGATATCTATAAGCTTCTTTATTTTTTGAAATTATTTCACCAATTTTTGGTAATATTTTATCCATATAAAAAGCAGTTATATAATCTAAAGGTGTCTCTTTTTTATTTTTAGTAAACTCACTAATTACAACTAATCCATTTTTTTTCAAAACTCTAGCAAATTCTATAAATGCTTCTTGTCTTTGAACTACATTTCTAATTCCATAAGAAATAGAAATAATATCAGCACTATCATTTTCAATTGGCATTGATGTAGCATAAGCTTCAATAAACTCTACTTCAGGAAGTTTCTTTTTACCAACTTCCATCATACCAATACTAGGATCAACTCCAACAATGTTTTTTAAATCAACATTTTTTTTCTTTGCTACTTCTTTCCAAAAAAGTATCATATCACCTGTTCCACACGCAACATCTACTATTTTATCAATACTATTTTTCCCATAAAGCTCAAAAGTCTTTTTACAAGCTTTATCTCTCCATGATTTATCAATTCCCATTGACATAACTCTATTTGCTGTATCATAAGTCGGTGCTATATTATTAAACATTGATACTATTTTTTCTTGTTTTTCCATTTTTCCTAATTTCTCTTTTTAAATTTTATAATAAATATTTACCTATTAATATTCCTATAAGTAGGCCAACATTTAAAGCAACTGCAAATTTCATCATCGATAACTTTTTATCAGCATAAGGCAATCTATTTACAATATCTTCTTGTAGTTTCAAACTCTCTTCAAAACTATTAGATGCTTTTTCTAAATTATCAATAGATTTTCTAATAGCAATTTCACTAAACTCCATTCTTTCAACAAGCTCTTTTGCTTGTTTGAAACTCATTTCGCTCATTTTTTAATCTCTATCCATTTATCTAAATCACAAAATATTTTATTTAAAGTATTTAAAACATAATCTTTTGCTTCTGTTTGTATTCTTCTAAAAAATAGATATTTTCTAGCAGCTTCAAGATCTCCTAGTTCTTTTGCTTCTATGGCTTTTTTGGCAAAATCAGTATTATTATAAGCCATTTCCCAAACTGTACTTCCCAAATATCTACTCATAGTTATAATTTTGTCATTTTTTACTGGAAAGTATTTTGGATCTTTTACAAAATCACAAATTACAGAGTTTGAATCAAGATATTTATGCCCAAAAAAGTTTATAAATTGTTCATTGTAATAATCTTCTTCCATTGAAATAGATCTTGTTAATGCAAAAATTAAATTTTCTTCTGGATTTTTTTCTATTTTTTTAATTTTTTTCATTGTAGCAATAGCATTTTTCCCATCAAGTTCACCATCACCTAAAGGAATAATCCATTTAACATTTCCAAATGAACCAACTTTTTTTATTTCATCTAGAACTAATGATGATGTTTTATTACCACCAACATCTACTATAACTTCATGATTATCATCCATCAAGATTAATTCATCTAAGTCATTAATTTTATTAGTTCCAAGCATTCTTTTATCTACAATTTCAGTTCTTGTAAATGATCTTGAATCATTATTTTCGTCATCAATTTCAATGTAGGTAATTTTTTTACCATGCTTTTTATACAAATATGGTGCAATAACTTGCATAGCAACTGTAGATTTACCTACACCACCTTTTGTTTGAGGAATTATAATCATTAATTCAACCTTTTTTAAGCAAATATTCTTAGATTTTATCTAAACTATGATTAAACAATAATTGCATTGCTAATGTGAAGTTCACTACTATTACAATATTTTTTTATTTTAAAACTATTTTTTGCAGAGCCATCTTCTATGTCTATAATCATAATTTGTAAAATGGACTTACAAGAGTTTGGAACTTCAAAGTGTCCACCAACACCTAATGTTGCTCTTTGAATTGGAGCAAAACTATCCATTCCTATAACATTATCAAAACAACCTGTAAGCCCAATATCTGTTAGATAAGCAGTATTCTCAAATATTTGTAAATCATCTGTACCAACATGAGTATGAGTTCCACAAATAGCACTAACTTTTCCCTTAAACATCATAAGCATAACTCTTTTTTCACTTGTTGCTTCTCCATGAAAATCTATAAAGATATTTTTAATATTTTGTTCTTCTAAATCTTTTATTAATTTTGTTGCTAAATTAAAAGGATTATCAACTATAGGCATTGAATATTGCCCCATTAGATTTATAACTGCTAGTTTTTCTATATTTTGCCCAACTTTTACATCACAAATTTTTAAACCTGTTCCAATAACACCATCTGGATAATTAGCTGGCCTTAATACATTTCCTTCTTCAAGTAATAAATTCATATCTTTTTTCTTATCAAAACTATGATTTCCACCAGTTATTACATCTATTCCACTTTTAAAAAGTTCTTTTGCACTATCTATTGTAAGCCCAAAACCATGACTTGCATTTTCTCCATTTGCAATAATAAAATCTATTTTATATTCTTCTTTTATTTTTTCTAAACTCTCTTTTATTATTTTTCTTCCTGGACGTCCGACAATGTCTCCTATAAATCCTATTCTCATATACTCTCTTCTTCTTTATATTTTTTTAATTTCACTTCAAAAACTGCACCATTTTCATTATATGCTCTTATATCACCTTTATGCTCTTCAACAATTTTTTTAGCAATTGATAAACCTATTCCCATTCCACCAGATTCTTTAGAACTTGTAAAAGGTTCAAAAAGTTTATTTAGAATATCTTTACTTAAACCTTTTGCATTATCCTTGAATTTAACAATTATAAAATCATCTTCTTCAAAAATATTAATTCTAAGTTCTCTTTTTTCATAATCTTCAATTTTAACTAATTCATCAAGAGCATTATTTATAATTATAATCCAAATTTGCTCAACTCTTTGTTTTTGAATACAACTAAAAAAAGAAAATTTATCATTTTTAATATTATCAATACTAAATAAATCATCATTTATATATATTTTACTTATATGTTTTGCTCGGTTATGAGCCATTGTTAAAGCTGTTAGTAAAGTAGAATATATATTAAAACTACCTTTTATTTCTTCATTTGAATGTGAAATTTCTCTCATTGATTCTACAATATTTGCAATTCTATTTATACCATCTTTGATCTTCTTGCTATCATTTAGCATTCTATCTTTAATATTAGAATTTGGTAAATCTTCAATATCAAACTGCATTAACTCCAAATTACCTTTTATATAAGTCAGTGGAGTATTTATCTCATGAGTAATTCCAGCTGATAACATACCAATATAGCTCAATTTTGCACTTTTTAATTGCTCTTGATGATGAATTTTATCTTTTGCTTTACTTCTTTCTATCTCTTTTTTTATTGTATTTTCTAAATTTGCATTTAACTCTTTTAACTCTATTCTATCTTCAATTGAATTTATAATAAAAATAATTCTTTGTCTTCTTAACATTAAAATTAAAGAAAGTTCTAAATGAAGAGGTGTTCCATCTTTTTTTGTAAAAACATACTCTAATTTTGAAATATTTGTAAACTCATGAATATCTGTTAAAATTTTTGTTAGCATACCTTTAGAACTATTATTGACAATATCAAGAGGTGTCATATTTAAAAGTTCTTTTTCTTTAAAACCTAAAAGATTAGTCATTTGATTATTCAATTTTACAAACCTAAAATCTAAAGTCAAAAGAGCTATTCCACTATGAACATTTTCAAAGATTGCATCATACTCTTCAATCTTCATATTTAAATTTTTATATAAAAGATATGTTCTTTTTTTATCTGTTACATCCTGGCATATTATGTTATAAACTTTTGTTTCATCATCTAATATTTGCTCTTCAATAAGAATATCAGCCCAAAGAAACTCACCATTTTTAGTTCGTCCTTTTAAATTCTTAAGTTGGAAATTATCTTTATTAGAAATATCTTTAGCTCTTTTTCTAAAAGATTTTTGTATATCTTTATAAAAAAACAGTTTATAACTATTTCCAATTAATTCACTTCTTGAAAATCCTACAAAACTACAAAATGCTTGACTAACTTCAAGAATTGCACCTTTGTAATCAATCTGAATATACATAATATATTTATCCATAATTTTTTGATTTTTATTTAAGGCTGTATCTGTTTTATTTATGTCAAAATTTAATTTCTGATTTTCAAGTTCAATCTTTTTACTTTGTTTTATAAAGAAAAATGCCAAGATAAGTGCAAAAATATATAAAATTGCAAATATAAAGTACTTATAATCTTCTTTAAAAAAATCATTTTTATCTGTATATTTTATAGAAGAATTTGATATATTATTTAAAATATTTGTTAAATCTACTTTGAGAATATAAAAATTTATTTCTCCTCTTATTGCAAAATTTATTTGTGTTTTAGTGTCATAAAAATGATATATTTCAAATTCATTTAAAGATTGTAAATATTTAAAATACTCTTCAAAATATAAAGATCTCAATTTTTCATCTTCATTTTGACTATAATTTTTTAATTTTAATATCTCTTTTGAATCAAATCCAACTATTTTAAAATCTAATATATTTTCATCTTTAAATATACTATTTTTTATAAAAGTAGTTATATCATCTAAATTTTTCTGTTTTGAAATAATAGATTCAATAAATTTTATTTTATCATCATAAGATTTAATATAAAAAGAGAGTTCTTTTTCTTGAATTTGAGATGTAATCTCTTTTTTTAAAGAATCTTTTTTTTCAAAAAAAGACAAGTAAAAGTTATCAAAAACAAAAGTAATTAGAAGTAATAAAACAAAAGTTAGTGCTAAAAATACTCTAAAGAATTTTATATAAAGTATCTTATTCATTTCTTACTCTTTTTAAATTTTATATAATATGAAGTTTTTTCTAAACTATTATTACACCAAAAAATTGCTTGATTTTTTTCCATTAAAAGTTTTGCTAAATATAGCTTTGTATCCAAATATTTTTCATCTTCAAATTTCAATATATTATCTAGATAAACTTTTTTTCTCATATCTTTTATATTATCTTCTATTTTTAATACAATATCATCACTATCATTTTTTATACTTAACTTTATAGTAACTCTTTGAATTGAATATGTTTCTACTTGTTCTACAATACTTCTTAAAATATTGCTAATAACTTTTTTTAACTCACTTTTTGCAATATTTAACTTGATATTTTCATCTATTTCATATTTAATTTTAATATTTTCATAATTCATAGATTCTATTATCTCTTTTATTACTTCATAAAGATTCGAATTTGTACTATCTCTTAGTGTAAAAATAATCTTTATTTCATTTAACATATCTGAAAGCTCTTTTAACTGTAAATCTATATTATTTCTTATACTATTTAGTTCATCTTCTATTAAATTATCTTTTTTTAGTTTTTGTAATTCAAATGAGATTTTTGAAATTGGAATTTGCCATTGATGAGAAAGAGAATCCAAAATCTTTGACATTAAAGCAACTTTTGTAGAATTTAAAACTTTTTGGTCTTTTATTCTTAAATCATTTAACTTTACAGATAACTCATCTTTTAAAAATTTATTTATCTTTTCTAACTGCTTAGTTGCAGTAATATCTGTTTGAATAGAACTATAACCTATATGTTCATTTTTAAAATTGTATCTTGGAAAAAGTACAGCCCTTACCCAATAAGTGTTTCCAAATTTATCTTTATTTTTTACTTCACCTTGCCAATTCTTTGTAGCTTTCAAATCACTCCACATATTTCTATAAAAACTTGGACTTATGTCAGGATGTCTTAAAATATTTGTATTTTTACCAATAATTTCATCTTTTGAATATCCTGCACCTTGACATAAATAGTTTGTTGAATAAGCAATATGTCCTTTTAAATCTGTATCTAATTTTAAAACATAGTTATCTACTTGTTCAAATAATTCATCATAATTATGTTGTACCAAATCTTTTTGGAGCTTTAAAAGTTTTATCTTATAAAGAACATATATATAAAAAGCTAATAAAACAACACAAAATATAAATAACCAATCATAAAAAACATATAATTTATTAATATCTTGACTATTTTTAAGATCTTCTAATTGTAAATAAACTATATTTTTATTATTAAGTGACCTAAAAATTTCAATAAGATTTTCATTATTTTCTTTATCACTTAAAATAGTTTTTTTATAATTTAATCCTAAATTATCATTTAACTTATCTAAGATAATTTTAAAATCAAACTCTATATTTATAACTCCAACTAAATTTAATTTATCATCAATTATTGGTTTTAGAAAAACAATATAACTATCTTCTTGTCTATTTTTAAATTCAATAATATCTTTTTTTGTTGATATGACTTTATCTACTAAATTTAAAACAAAACTATCTTGAAAATTTATATCTTTAAAGTTTAAAATTTGCTCTTTCTGGTTTGAATAAAAACTTATATCAAAAAGTCCTAAAGTTTTGTAATAAGCGAAATTTGGTTCAAAGCTATCATACAATTTTCTAGAAAGTTCTTCTTTATTTTCTATATGAAATATATCAATAAGTTTTTTATCTCTTATAAATTCATTAAAATATATAAATTCTGCAGTGTTATCTAACTCTTTTAAATATATATTATAATTTTTTAAAGTTATATCTTCGTATTTTTTAATTGTATTACTAATCTTATCTTCTTTGAAGTAATCCAATACAAAAAATACAAAAATAAATAGTGTAAGAAAATATATAAAATACCTAAAAACTAGGTTTTTATTATCCATATTTAATCTTTTAAAACTTCAAGTATCTTTTTTTCTAAAGTATCAAGAGAACTAAAAGGTTTCATAACATAATTTGTAGCTCCAATTTTATGAGACTTTAAAACTTTATCTAAAGTTGAATACGCTGTCATCATAATAACTTTTTGCTCTTCATTCTTATCTTTTATTTTCTCTAAAAACTCTAAACCGTTCATTTGTGGCATCATAATATCAAGTAAAATAATATCATATTTACTATGTTCCATATTACTTAAAGCAGAAACTGGGTTTGAAAAAGATGAGATAGTAAAATTTGGATTTCTTGATAAATATCTATTTAACATATCTAAAATTTCTACTTCATCATCAATTAAAGCTATTGAATATTTAGTATTCATATTATTTTTCTCCTTCAAATAGTGTTTTTGCAGCTTCTTTCATAATTGCTTCATTTTTTTCTTCAAGAATTTTATCTAAATATATAAATACTTGTTGGCTTGCTTTTTCAACTAAATCAATCTTATCTTCAATTAACTGTTTTGAACAAGACACACTATTTCCTGAACACTCTTTTGCTAAAATATTTGCTTCGTGATGAACTGTATGGTGATATTTTTCTAAACCTTTGTAAGAAGGAACAAAACTAAATTGTTCTTTTCCTAAACCAGTATCATACCATTTACCTAATCTACAATTATGGTGATCCACTGGTTTAAAGTTATTATCATTTCCAAAGATTAACTGATATAAATTATTTTTATATATTACGTGATCAAGTTTTGCAAGATTTATAAAAATTTTATTTGATATACTCTCAACTTCATAAACTCCTCTATTTGAGTTTTTCTGGAATGTATACATCAATTTGCTTAAAGAATTAATTCTACTTTTTGTTTCATTTACAACATTTGTTACAACATCTGAACTATCTTTTATTTTTTCTGTTTCACTTTGTATAGTATTTACTACATCTTTTATCTGTTTTGCTGCATCAGCACTTCTTGAAGCCAAATTTCTTACTTCTTGAGCAACAACAGCAAAACCTTTCCCTGCTTCTCCTGCAGTTGCTGCTTCTACTGCTGCATTTAATGATAATATATTTGTTTGGAAAGCTATTTCTTGAATTATATTGATTACTTGTGCTATATCTTTACTTTTTGCAACAAGTGAATTTACAACTTCATTTTCTGTTGCTATTTCTTTATATAAATTATCTGTATCTAAAACTATTTCTTTAATTAAATGCAAGCCATCTGTTGAACCATTTGCAGTTTCTTTTGATTCTTTTTGCATATCTTGTAACTCTTCAAGAAGATCCATATATGTAGTTTGTGTATCACCTAGAGATTTTGTCATATTTTTATTATGTCTTGATAGAAGACCATCTTCTTTGTTATCATGAATTGATGTTTTTCGTAAAGATACAATATTGTAATTACCATATTTTTTTACAACAATATTTACTTCACACTCTTCTAAAACTATACTATCTTCACCACTTTTTAAAGCATTTAAAATTGGTGAAAAATCTGATAAATTTCGTCTTGTATTATCATTTACAAAAAAGACTTTATCATTTTCATCAAAAACAATTAAACCTTCTTCTTGAGATACAGAGGCTATATTTTTTAGTAACTCTATTATTTCATCTTTATTTGATGTAACCTTTTGTAACTCTAAAGAGCTGTTTTTGATATTTTCTAATTCTTGATTTTTAATATCTAACTCTTGCCTTAATTTTTCTATATCTTGTTGTAGCAATGATATCTTTTTTTCGTTATCTTTATTTCCAAAAAACATGAAAACCACCCTATATTTGTTAAAATTGACAATAGATTATCTAAAAATAACTTAATACCTGATATTATTTAACTCTCTTGCACAGATGAAAGCTTGTGAAAAAACTATTTGAAAATTAAAGCCTCCTAGTTCTCCTGTAATATCTAAACATTCTCCTAAAAAGTATAATCCAGTTTGTTTTAAACTCTCAAAAGTAATATTATTTATCTCATTTGTACAAATTCCACCTTTTGTAACTTCTGCTTTTGTAAAACCAAAATTTCCTGCTGGACTAAATTCATAATTTTTTAATAATTTTAATTTTTCTATCTCATCATTTGTTAATTTTGAAACAGATTTATCTTCTAAATTTTGAGATACTAAAAACTCTTGAATAAATCTTTTAGGAAGGCAAAGAGAAGATGAAATATTTTTATTACCTTTTAAAAACTTCTCTAGTTTTTGATTTGGTAAAAAATCTATTATAATTTTTCCTTTTTTCCAATATAATGAAGTTGTTAAAATAGCTGGTCCAGAACAACCTTTGTGAGCAAAAAGTAAACTTCCTTCAATCTCTTTATCATTTACTAAAACTTTTACATTTAGTGAAATTCCACTTAAGTTTTTAAACCAAAACTGCTCTTTTTGAACCGTAAATCCAACTAAAGCTGGTTCAGTATTATTTATACTATGTCCAAACTTTTTTGCAATATCAAAAGCAATAGGACTAGCCCCTAAACTAGAAAATGACAATCCACCACTAGCAACTACAACTTTTTTTGCTTCAATTACTCCTCTTGAAGTTTTGATTTTAAAATTTGTATCAAAATCCAAATCTAAAACTTTTGTGTCTAAATATTTTTTTATATGAGTTGTAAGAAAAGAAAACATATCTATTACATCTTGTGAAGAGTTACAAAAATATGTACCTTTAACTATCTTTTCATTTATTTTGGGAAAAACATTATTTTTATTTAAGAACTTTAATAAATCATCTTTTGAAAATTTTTCTAATATATTTTGTACAAAATTTTCATCTCCTAAATAGTTATTTCTTGTTACAAAGTCATTTGTTATATTACACTTTGCACCACCAGAAACTTTTATCTTCTCTCCTACTTTATTATTAGATTCAATCAAACAAATATTTTTGTACTTTTTTTTATCCAAGTTTGAAGCAAACATCAAACCACTTGCACCTGCTCCAATTATTGCTATATCGTAAATTTTTTATCCTTTTGCACAAATAAATTTATTTAGTCCATTTTTATATTCATATTTTAAAATATATCCATTCGCTTTTAAAATATTATTTACAATATAAAGCCCTAAACCAAAAGAATCTTTTCTACCTTGATTTGCATAAAATGGTTCTAAATATTGTGAAAATGGTTCCTTTAACTCTTCTCCATAGTTTTCAACAATAATATTTTCATCTTCATTTTTTACAATTACTTTTCTATCATTTGAATATTTTATACCATTATCTATTAGATTTTTTAGTGCAATACTAAAAAGTTTGAAATTTACATTTAGTTTTCTATTATCATATTCACAAACAACACTATCATCTTCAGGCATTAAAATATCTTTTGCATTATCAATTATATCATCTAAAAAATAGTTCTTTTTTTCTATATTATTAGTTGATGAAATAAGCTCTTCAATAGTTGCAAATTCATTTATCAAAGATTCCAATCTATCAAAAACTGATTTTAATTTTTCATTATTTTGTTCATTTTGTTCTAATTGAGTTAAAAATTTACCTTTTGTAATTGGAGTTTTAAGTTCATGCATAATATTTCGTATAAAAACATTTCTAGCTTCTTTTAAATTTTTAAGTTTTAAAGCTGATTTTTTAAACTCCATTGAAAGTTGTGAAACTTCATCTTTTGAAGATGTTTGATTAAATTCAAAATCAAAATTCTCATCTCCTAAATTTTTCACCTTATCTTGTAAAATTTTTAAAGGTATGAGTTTTTTTAAAGTCATTAAATATAAAAGTACAATCGTAATAAGTAAAATAGAAAAAACTAAAATAATATATATTTGAGCATTATTATTTGGGCTATTTTCATCTTTTATTAGAACTTCACTATCTTTTACTTTTGAATATATATAAAAAGTTTCATCCTCTTTCAATATCCTAAATATATCTCCATGTTTTGGATGAATTCTTTCATAGAATACAATTGCTTTTATATTATTTTCAAATATTTTTATATCATCTCTTTTTGTATAAACTTTATAATTCATCTCTTCAAGATTTTTTACAAATTTATCATTAAAATTAAATTCAGCTCTATTTATCATTCTTGAAACTGAAAAATATTTATCAAAAATCTGTTTTTCATGTTCTTGATAATTATTTGTAAGAAGTACAATAAAACTTATAACTACTAATAAAATAGATATTATAAAACTTACTACTATCGTAAAAAATATTGATTGTCTGTTCATTGTAAAAATTTATATCCCATTCCACGAATAGTTTGAAGATATTTAGGATCTTTTGGATTATCTTCTATTTTATTTCTAATTCTATTTATAATAACTGCTAATGAACCAGAATTTTCATAATCTTGATTTAAAATATCAGAGTTTTCAAAAATATCTTCTCTACTTACAATAAAACTCTCTCTTTTTATAAGTAACGATAGTATCTCATATTCAGCAGCAGTTAATTTTAGATAATTTTTATTTTTTGTTATCTCTCTTTTTTCTTCATCTAAAATAAAATTTTTGCTAGTTTTATCTTCATCTTCAATTTTTGAGTGATTAAATCTTCGTAAAATTGTTTTTATTCTAACTTCCAATTCTCTTGGGTCATAAGGTTTTGGTAAATAATCATCAGCTCCTAATTTTAAAGCTGTTACTTTATCTGTAATATCACTTCTTGCACTAGAAATAATAATAGGGATATCGAATTCATCAACTATTTTTTTACAAACATCTAATCCATCCATACCTGGCAAAGTTAAATCTAAAATTATCAAATCATATTTATTCATTTTCAAATCACAAAGAGCCAAAAATGGCTCTTCAAAATTTGTAACTTCGATATGAAATTGCTTTAAGTATTGACATAGAACTTCTGCTAACTCTAAATCATCTTCAATCATTGCAATTTTTATCAAAACTTATCCTTATTTCTTTTCTGCTTTTAAATCTAATAAAACTTTTAACTGCTCTTTTTGTTTTGGCGTTAATATAGCATAAGATTTTTCAAGAATTTCTACTTGTGATTTTAACATATTCTCTCTTTTTTCACTTATAATTTTACTATATTTTGCTTTATCAAAACTATCTTTTGTAAATGCTTCATTTATAAATTTATTATCTTTTCTAATATCTTCGATAATATTTTTGATTTTTTCATTTTGTTCAGCAGTTAAATTTAACTCTTTAAACATTCCAAAAAAGTGTCCATCTTTTGAATGTTTATTAAACTTATCTTTTGAAAAATGTGTTCTATCACCTTTATGTCCTTTATCTACATCACAATTTGCATATAATGCTCCACCTAATAATGTAGCTAAAATCATACTTAAAACTATTCTTTTACCTGAAATCAGGATTCCATTTTGTTTCATCATCTAATACTCCTTATTTTTTAATATTTGAAATTATTACAAGATATTTTTAATGGTTTTTAATCTAAATCTTAATGGTTTCTTAATCTCTTTTAGTTAATATTTCAAAATGATTTTAACAGTTGGTACATTTAACCTTTTTCAATTTTGTAATCCAAACTTCTCTTTTTATACTAAAAAAGATAAATTCTCCTATATTGATTGGGAAGAAAAAAAACTTTGGATAAAAGAGCAAATACTAAAAATGGACTGTGATATTATAGGTTTTCAAGAAGTCTTTTCAAGTGAAGATTTAAAGAACTTACTTCAAGATTGTGGCTTTTCATATTTTGAAATTGTCGATTCTCCAAAAATAGATAGTAAAAATGAAAAAGTATTTATTAGTACAATAGTCGCAATAGCATCAAAATTTCCAATCGTATCTATAGAAAAGGTACAAAGAAAAGATGGTTTTATTTTTTCACGAGAACCAATTAAAGCAAAAATACAATTAGAAAATAAAAAAGAGATTTATTTTTATGTAACTCATTTAAAATCAAATAGATTAAATGAATTTGAATATATTTTCACACCAAATGATACTTTAGAAGATAAGAAGAAAAGAGTTGAACTAGCTTTAAGAAATAACTATTCACTTTCGTTAAAACAAAGAATAAATGAAGCTAAAAATCTTTTCTTTGATATAAAATCTTTAAAGGCGCCAGCTATTTTAGTTTGTGATTTAAATGATAAAGAATTTTCTATAACTATTGATGCACTTACAAATTATAAATTTTATAATATAAATTTAAAAGATAATAACTATTTACTTTTTGATGCTTACAATCTTTATAAACCAAAAATCTACAACCCTCATCCAGAATTCAAAGGTATAAAAAGAGTACCTACAAGTTATTTTGTAGGCAAAGGAAATGTTTTAGACTATATTTTTGTATCAAAGGAATTAAAAAAAATAGTTTCTTATAAAGTTTTTGATGAACACTTACAAAAAAATCAAAATGGTACACTAAAACAAAGTGATCATGCACAAGTTGTTTGTGAAATAGAAATTTAATACCTTTTTTTATAAATCAAATCTAAACTTTGAGTTTTTTCTTCAAATCCTAATTCTATATTCCAAAGTTTTGTAAGTTCTCTCATCAAAATTATTTGCCCTGATTGAGATTTGTTTTTTAATACAACTTTATTTTTTTCACCTATATTTTTTCCAATACTTGTTTCTATATATTGAGTTGTTGGATCATACTGAAAATATATCATATCTACTCCTAACTCTTTTGCATAATCTTTTGAAAGTTCATTTAATAAAAATAAAGAAGCTTGAGATTGTTTACTTTGGGTATTTTTTGAATCACTTGCAAAGTTTGTTCCAAAAATTAAATATGATAAAATATCTTTTTGATTCATCATTGGATTTGAATTTAGAGTAAGTCTTGGATTTTCTAATGTTCCACTTATAAAAATAGATATTTCTATATTATCAACTTTTGTAGAAGCTTTTATATCTAAAATTGGATTTATAGCTTCTAATCCTTTAAAATTAACACTTGAATTAGATATCTGATATGTTTTACCAAGTTCACTAAAAGTTCCTTCAACACCTTGTACAGAACCAAATATTTTAACACCTTTAGTAAACTCTTTTTTTATATTTAAATTTACTTTTGCTTTTAAATCAATATTTTTAACATTATATTCTACCTCATCTGCAATTATTAAGAGATCTAATCCAATATTATCTATAAAAAAATCTTTTTCAATAATAGTATCTTTTTTTGAAACAATTACAATATCTTTATCTTTACTAATACTAAGAGCTGGAATATTATAAAAAGCTTTCAAATTATTTGCTTTTACATCACCAGAAACAAAAATTTTATTATCTTCTTCATCTATATTTATTTTTAGATTAGTATTTAAAATAAGGCTTGCATAAGAACTATGTTCTAAGAATAAATCTTTTGTAACTATATTTAAAACTATATTTTTATCTTGTTTTGAACTTTTTAATAAAATATTTTCAAATGCTATATCACCATCAAAACTAGAAATATTAAAAAAAGCTGGACGTAAAAGAGTTAATTTCTTTTGTAAATTAATATCATAAGTTTTACCTATACTAAAATCTAATCTATCAAAAACAATAGTTTCCTCTTTAAAATTTCCTTTTATACTTATTTTTTCTAAACTCTCATTTTCAAGTGATATTTTTGGGCTATTTAATTCAAAATCTATTTTATTTGAAGCTAACTGTAAATTAGCATCTATTAAACCAGAGAGATTTAAGGCTGGAATATCCAAGATTTTATTTAATTCTTTTTCAAAATTCTTAAGTTCTTTTATATTTACTTTTATATTTATTATTTCACCTAATTTTTCTATATTAGATGAAATTGAACTATTTTTTAATATTACTTCAAAATTATCTTTTTTAGTTTTAAAATTTGAATTTATACTAAAGGAATCATTCAAAACAATATCTGCATTTAAAGACAAATTTTCTTCAAAATTACCTTTTATTTTTCCATTAATTTTAGAAATATTTATACTTTTATCAAGTTCATAAAAGTTATTTGGATTTATATTTTTTATATATGTCTCAAATATAAATTTTTTAAGATTATTACTTTTAAGCGATAAATCTACTATTTTAGAGTTTAAATCTATATCTAAAATACCTTTTTTATAGCTACTTAATATTTTGATACTACCTATATTTTTTAAGTTAAATTCTTCATAATTTCTTATATTCTCTATCATAGTTGTTGAATTTATATTTAGCTTATCTATCTCGTCTATATTTAATTTTAGCTCAATTTTTGATTTTTGGTCTGCTAAATTTGTTTTTATAGTTGAATCAGCTAAAACATCTATATTTTTATCAACTATTTTTAAAATACCTTTTAAAATAGGAGAGTCTTCTATTTTTATAGAAGTTTTATCTATATTTATCTCATTTGATTCTAAATTATTTGCAAAAGTTATCTCTTTTAAATTTCCACTAAAATTTGATTTAATAAATAAATCTTTTTGTAAAGCTTCAAAAATCGTTTTTTGTATAGTTGTTTGTAAATCTATATTAAACGTTAAAGTTTCTAAGTCATTATTTAACAACTTTGCTTTTGCTTCTACATTAGAATTTATTTCACCATATTTTAAATTTGAAGTTAAGCTAGAAATTTCAAGATTTAAATCTTTTATATCATAATTCCCAACAATATTTATATTTTCAATATTTAATTGTTGTTCGATATTTTCAATATTTAATTCTTTACTATTTATTTTAAAATCAAATTTTTCTAAATTACCTTTTGCTTCAACTAACAAACTACTTAGTACATCTTTTTTTAAATCTATTTTTGATAAAAGTTTATAGTTATTTTTATCTAAATTTATGCTAGCTTCAATATCTGCAAGATTTGATTTAATAATTGTAAAGATATTTCCACTTACAGCATCTTTAAGATTTGAATTAAGATTTTTTATACTTAAATTTACCTCATCAATTTTTTGTTCTTCATAGATAAAATCATTTAAATTTGCATCAAAGTTTTTAATAATAAGAGTAAATGGTATTTCTAAACTACTATCTTGTTCTTCATCTTTAGGTTCATTTAACAATGAGAATAATTTATCTTCTAAAACAATATCTTCTATTTTTAAATCGTATATATAAATTTCTTTGATTAAAAGAGATAAAAGACTAGGTTTTATATAAAAGCTTTTTGCTCTTACCATATCATCGTAGTTTAAATCTTCTATTTTTATACCAGTGTATAAACTTCCTTCAACTTTACTATATTTTAAAGGGAGTTCTAGACTTATATAATCAAATACTTTTTGTGTCAATTGACTAGAAGTAATAACATATAAAAAGCTAATACAAAAAATAAGAGCTAATATAAAAAATAAATATTTTAGAATTTTTAATATTTTCAAAATACTTGTCCTATTCCTATGTGAAATACAAAACCACCCTCATCAACAGGAAAACCTAAATCAACTCTTAAAGGTCCAATAGGAGTATAATATCTAGCTCCAATTCCATAAGAGTTATAAAACTTATCATTAAATTTATTCTCTTCTAGGCTTAGCATTGTAGAGTCAAAAAATGTTACAAGACCTAAATCTTTATTTAAGGCATACTCAAATTCTAAGCTACTATCAATCATAGAAAGTCCACCATAAGGTTTATCTTCATAATCTTTTTTTCCTACTTTTTGATAAGAATATCCACGGTTACTGTAATCTCCACCAGCAAAGAAATGTTTAAAGATAGGTAAATCCTTACTTAATGTACCTATACTTGTTTTAAATGAACTTGTAACTTTATCAAAAGTCTTTATATATCTAAACTCACTTAGAGTTTTTATATAGTCAATTTCACTAGCTAATAATTTACTCCCATTTTCAATATAAAATGATAAGTAATACCCATTTTTAGGATTTAAAACATCATCTCTTCTATCAAAAATTGCTTCATAAAAAAATGAATTCAAAAGATAACTTCCACTTTTGTAATATTGTAAATCTGATTTTATTGTAGAGTGTTCTAATAAAATTCCAGCTGTGTTAGATAAACCAAAGAAATCTTTTGAAAAAGATAGTTTTTCTTCGATTTTCTTTTGTGAATAACTTTTATAATCCATATCTTCATATGATATATCATTATTAAAAGATATATCATCTCTTATAAAATATGGATTATAAAGGTTATTATAAATATTATATCCATCACTATTTACTTTCGTTCCAATTGTAAATTGCTTTAGATTTCCTAAAAAGTTTTCATTTTTATATTGAGCTTTAAATCTAAATTTTGTATCTGTGTCATAACCAAAACCATACATAGTTTCCCTATAATCACCTTCGATAAGTTTAACATCTACAGGAACTATATTATCATCTCTATCTATATTTGGTTCAACTGCAATATATTTATAAATACCAAAATTATATAAGTTTTCATAAGTTTTATCTATAAGATTTGAGTTATATACTTCTCCTTTATTAAATGCAATATTTTTTTCTAAAAAAGAAGTATCAATATTAGCATTATTTTCAATATAAACATCTCCAAAATATTGAATATCATTTTTTGTAATTTTATATTCAATATCAACTTTATAATCATCAATATCTACATAAGCTTTTGCATCTAAAACAGCTTTAGGATAACCTTTTTCACCTAAATATTTTAAGATATATTTTTTAGAATTTGTAAAATTAGAAGATTCAAATCCATCTCCAACTTTTAATTCTATTAAATTTTTATATTCATTATCTATTTTTATTGAAGATATTTTTATTTGTTCATTCTTTTTAATAGTAAAAGTAGCTTTATCTTCATCTATTTCATAAGTTATTAAAGAGTTATAAAATCCTATACTATGTGTATAATCTTCTAATAATTCACTACAAATAGTTATATCTTTCTCACTAAAAATAGGACTTTCTTTCCAAAACTTATAAAAACTTGGATATGAGATATCACAAACCTTTTCTAAATTTGATTTTGAAAAATCTCCCAATACTAAATCTATATCTCCATTAAAATCAATAGTTTTTATATCATTAGCAAAAGAACTTAGTGAAAATAAAATAATAATTAATAATCTATATATCATTTAAAATCTATTTTTAACTTTTTTTAAAACTAACAGTTTTAACTCATCATCTATTAAAGTTGTCCACAGTTCAGACTTTGGAAATTCAATATAAGAATCTGTACTTTTATAACCTCTTCTATTATAATATTCTATTAAATCTTTTCTACTTGATATTACTTCCATAAAAAAAATATTTTTATTCCAAAGCTTTGAAGAAGTACTTTCAGCAAACTCCAATAAATGTTTTCCTATTCCACTTGATTGCATAGATGTATCAATAGCAAAAAGACCTATATGTATAGCATCATTTTCAAGTTTAGTTTGAATAGTACCTACAATTTTATCTATATTTTTTACAATATACGTTTTTGTATTTGGTTCTTTTAAAATACCTTCTAACATTTTATCATTTAATCTTTTACCACTTAATAAATGAGATTCGCTTGTCCAAGCTTTATCAGTTTTCTCTCCTCTATAAGCTTTATTTACTATTTCGACAATAGTTTTTACATCATTTTTACTGCATTCAGAAAATTCTAAATCTAACATTTTATCTCCTTAAATACTCTAAGGTAGCATTTATAATATCGTCATCATCTTTGCTTCTTGATTTTATACTCTCTTTTGTATTATCTTCTTTTACAAAAGTAATATTCATCTCATAAGAACTTATTGTTTGTATATTTTTCTGACTTGCTAATATTTTTATTAATATAAGTTCTATAAACTGTTTTGTTGGAATATCTGGTTTAGCAAATCTATCTTCCATCTCTTCTTCAATAACATATAATTCTTCTTTAGAAGTAACCTTACTAAGCCTTCTATAAAGTTCTAACCTTACTCTATCTTCACTTATATACTCTTGGCTTATATAAGCTGAAATAGCTAGTTTTATATCCACTGTTTTTTTATCTTCAGTTTTATCACCACTCAAAGTTGCTAAGGTATCTTCAAGCATTTTTAAATATAAACCATAACCTATTTGTTTTATATGTCCACTTTGATCAACCCCTATAATATTCCCACCACCTCTAATTTCTAAATCTTGATGAGCAAGTGCAGTTCCACTTCCTAAATAAGAGTTTGATTCTAAAGCAACAAGTCTTTTTACTGCATCTTGTGTGATAGATTTTTTATCTTCAACTACATAGTAACAATACCCTTCTTTATTACTTCTTCCAACACGACCTCTAAGTTGATGTAAATCTGCAATACCAAATCTATCTGCACCATCAACAATTATAGAATTTGCATTTGGTAAGTGAATACCTGATTCTACAATAGAAGTTGCAAGTAAAATATCAAACTCTTTGTTTTCAAAAGCTTCAATTATTTTTTCAGCTTTATCTGGTTTTATTTGAGAGTGAATAATATCTACTTTAATATTTGGAATAATCTCTTCTATATCTTTTTTCTTTGCTTCAATTGAGGCTATATTATTATGAACATAAAAAAGTTGTCCACCTCTTCTTTTTTCTCTTAAAACTATCTCTTTTATAAGTTTATCGTTATACTCTTTTACATAAGTTCTAACTCCTAATCTTTCACTAGGAGGTGTTAAAAGGCTACTCATTCCTTTTAGTTTTGATAAGGCTAAATTTAATGTTCTTGGTATTGGTGTTGCACTCATAGAGAAAATATGTACATCTTCTCTTAAAGCTTTTAATTTCTCTTTTTGTTTCACTCCAAACTTATGCTCTTCATCTATGATTACAAGTGCTAAATTATCAGATTTTATATCTAGTAAAGAGTGTGTTCCTATTATCATCTTTAAACTACCATTTTCAAAAGATTTTTTTATACTATTTTTATCTTTTGAACTAGTTTTACCATCTAATTTTGCAATATTAATATCAAATTTTTCAAACCTTTTTTGAATACTATGAAAGTGTTGAGTGGCTAAAAGTGTAGTAGGACATACAAAAATTGCTTGAAAACCACTATTTATAACAGCTATTAAAGCATTCATAGCAACTTCAGTTTTCCCAAATCCAACATCTCCTGAAAGTAGCCTATCCATAACTTTTCCACTACTTAAATCAGAAAAAATCTCATTTATACTTCTAGTTTGATCTTTTGTGTAAGCAAATCCAGAACTTTTTTGAAAAGTTGATATTAAATCTTTATTTATATCTATTTTTATTCCATTTACAAGTTCACGTGCAGCTGCTAGTCTTATAATATCATTTGCTATTTTAAAAAGTTTATCTTTTACTTTCTCTTTTAATTTTGCAAAACTTCCTCGACCGAGTTTATCAACAATAGCATAAGAACTTCCATCAGCAACGTATCTATCAATAGTATCTAAGTTTTCAACAGGAATTAAAAGTTTATCTTCTCCTTGATATTGTAAAACTACAAAATCTCTTTTTGCTCCCATTACAACAACTGGTTCTATTCCTTTGTATTGACCAATTCCATGTTTTTCATGCACTACAAAATCATTGTATTGTAGTTCATCAAGGACAAGTTTTACTTTTTTCTTTCTTCTTTTTTTTATCTCTTTATTTAGAGAAATAATAACTTCATCATCACCTATTAAATTTAGTATCAAATTTTCAAAAATATAGTTTATACTTTTATCATTCAAATCCAAATCAACTGATTTTACCTTTGCTTCAGAGTTTGAAATGATAGTTATTTTTTTATCTTTATGAAAAGATATAAACTCTTTTACATTTGCAGGATTTATCTCTTGATAGTTTTTGCTACTATAAATTTGTGGAGTTAATAAAAACTTATCTTTATTTACTCTTTTTTCTTCAAAGACATAAACTTCATCAAGTTCATTTAAAGCTTCTTGTGAAACAAAAGAGTTTAGTTTTTGTGGTAAATATTCAGCCAAATCACCTAAATACCAAAAACCTAAAGAGTGAATGTCTTTTATAAAAGCATCACTTGAAATTGTTTGTACTTTTTCATTTAACTCTTCAAAAGTATCTTCATCAAGTGCTAAAAATGCTGGATTTATAGAAAAACTTTCAATCTCATCTTTTTGCGATTTTTGGTCTTCTATATCAAATTTTCTGATACTTTCAACCTCATCATCAAATAAACTTACTCTATATCCAAAATCACTTCCTAAAGGACATATATCAATGATATCACCTCTTATAGATATTTCTCCTTCACTTGTAACAATATCTACAAAATAATATCCCCAATTATAAAGTTTACTTTTAAACTCTTCAATATTTATTTTATCTGCAAAACTTATATTAAATTCATCAAAACATTTCTCTTTTGGTAAAGGAAAACTAATAGTTCTTATAGGAGAAATAAGTATTTTATTCTCTTTTTTGTATTTATAATAATCACTTAAACTTTTTGTTATCTCTTGTATTTCTTGACTAAAAGAGAGTAAATCATCTCCAAAATTTGCTCTAAAATCTGATAAAACAAAAGGTTTAAATCCTAAATATGAGACAATATCACTAGCAATTTGTGCTTGAACATCATCATTTACTATTAAAAGTTGGCACTCTTTTAATCTTTTTTCATGTTGTAAACTCTTTAAAAATTCATAAATATTTTTCACTATTTATCTTCTTTTACTAATTCAAATTCATTTGTATCTTTATCATAATAATAAGGAGGATAAGGAGTTTCATTTAATAAAAAGATTAAATTTGCACTATCAAAACCACTTTTTTGTAAACCTTTTTTAAAAACTTCTAATATATAAGCTTTTGTAGAAAAAGTTGTAGTTGTTGAACTTCCTGTGTATACAAACTCTTCATCTTCTACTTTTTTAAACCCTTCTTTCTTTACATGTTTTTCAAATATTTCTATATTTTTAAGTTCTTCAACTTCAAGCAATACCAATACATCTATTGTTACCATATTTAATCCTTTAAAAATTGAAATATTAACATATTAAAGTTTTATGCTAAATTACCATATTTTATTGTATAATATAATATTAATCTTTATTTAAAGGATTTTCTATGAATTATGAGCTTTTAAGTAAACTAGCAATGCAGGACTCTGAACGATTAAAGAGTGAAAATCTTATCTTAATAAAAAAGAATGTTATCTTAGAACAAGAGATAAAAAATCTAAAAGAATTTAATGAAATTGTTGAAAAAGAAAATAAAATGTACAAGGAAAGATTAGGTCAACTAAAAAATGATAACAATAGTTTAGTTATTGAGAAAGACCTTCTTTTAGATGAGATAGAAAAACTTGAAAAAGAAATCGAAAAATTGTCTAATAAAATACTTTTAGAACAAGAAAGAAAAAAAGTTATGGATGAACAAATCATAAAATCAAGTTTAGAAAAAAAACAAAAAGAGTTAAAAGAGCAAGATACTCCAGTTAGGAATAGAGCTACTTCTGTGGAGTTTTATTCATAAAACTTATTTTATAACTAAAACTCCAAATAAACCAAATATCCCACCAAAAACTGCTCCCCAAAGTACAAGCCAACCTAAATGTTCTTTTATCATATTATTAATTATATCTTTTACCATTTTTGGTGTTAGTTCATCAAGCCTTTTATTTACAATTAAACTTAGTTTTTCATATATATCATCACTTAAATCTTTTGATTTTAAAGCACTATTTACGATATCTTGAAAAGCTTTTGTATTTGAAATATCTACTATTGAATTATGAAGCTTATTCACAAATGGCTCTTTTAATGGTTCAAGAGCATTAACTCCACCAAACATTCCTAACATTCCTCCAAAAGGTGACTCAATAACAGAATCTTTTAAACTATCAAAAGCTGGAGTAAAATCTACCTTTTCTAAAATATCTTTAAAATTAATTGTTTGTTTTGCACTAACTATTTCTTCCTGAAAAAAACTATTTAAGTTCTCTTTTGTAAAAAATTCTTCCATAATCAATTTGTGAATAGATAATTTAAACTCTTTAAATTTATTTTCTATAACTCCACTTCCATATAAAAATGGAATTTTTTCAAAAAGCATATAAATAGCCAAAGTATTTGTAACAGCTCCACTCAAAGCAAATAGGCCAACCATAAAAATTAAATCATTATTATTTGAATAACCATAAGCCATTATAAGAACTGTTGCTAAATTTGTAATATCAGCCTTATTCATAAGTTCTCCTTTAAAAATAATAAAATTTTATCATATTTTTTTTAAAATGAATTATTTACTTCTTGTAACTAACTTGTTATTAATATTTCTTAAAATACTTTATATTAGGAGATAGAAATGGTTGATGTAAAAAAAGAGATTGAAAGAAAATTTCCTCAAATAAAAGAGAATATATTAAAGAAATCTCTATTAAAAATTGCAAAAAAAATAGTTCATGAAGATTCAATAAATAACTTTTTAGCTCAAAATTCTCATTTAAAAGGTTTTGAATTTGTAGATGCAGTATTAGATTATTTTGATTTTGACTATACAGTTTCAAGTAATGATTTACAAAATATACCAACAACAGGAAAAGTTGTAATAATTGCAAATCATCCTTTAGGTGGGCTTGATGCACTTTGTTTATTAAAACTTATAGGAAGTGTTAGAAAAGATGTAAAAATATTGGCAAATGACTTTTTAGTTGGATTTGAAGCACTAAAACCTTTAATGATTTGTATAAATAATTTTAAAAATCGACAAACAAAAGATAGTATAAAAAAAATATATGAAGCATTAAACCAAGAAGAAGCAGTTATTATTTTTCCAGCAGGAGAAGTAAGTCGAGCAACACCAAAAGGAATAAAAGACCAAGATTGGAGTAAAGGTTTTTTAAACTTTGCAAAAAATAGTAGTAGTCCAATTTTACCAATATTCTTAGATGCAAAAAATTCAAAAACATTTTATACAATCTCTATGATAAATAAAACTTTTTCTACTCTTTTATTATCAAATGAAATGTTTAAAAAGAAATCAAAGAATATTAATATAAAAGTTGGTCAAATAATTCCAAATGAAAATCTAACTCCAAAGGGATTAGATAAGAATTTTTTAGTAAATTTATATAAAAAACATCTATATAGTCTAAAAAAAGGTAAAAAATCATTCTTTGAAACTCAAAGTGCAATAGCACATCCTGTAAACAGAACTGACTTATACAATGAACTTAAAAAATCATTACTTTTAGGACAAACAAATGATAAAAAAGAGATATATCTGTATGATTATGTTGAAGATTCTATTGTTTTAAAAGAAATTGGAAGATTAAGAGAGTTATCTTTTAGAAAAGTAGGTGAAGGTGTAAATAAAAAAAGAGATACAGATAAATATGATGTTTACTACCAACATATTATTTTATATGATAAAAACGAGTTGGAAATTGTAGGTTCATATAGAATAGCAAACTCAAATTTAGTTTATAAGAAATTTGGAATAAAAGGTTTTTATTCTAATTCATTATTTCAATTCAATGATGATTTCAAACAATATTTAACAAACTCTATTGAGTTAGGAAGAAGTTTTGTTCAACCAAAATATTGGGGAACAAGAGCATTAGATTATCTTTGGTTTGGAATTGGAGCATATTTAAAAAATAATCCAAATATAAAATATATGTTTGGACCAGTATCTATTTCTGGAAATTTTCCAGCAATTGCTAAAGATTTATTAGTATTCTATTATACATATTATTTTGAAGAACCAAAAATATTAGTCGAAGCTAAAAGTCCATATTTTTATACAAATAATCTTTTTGATATAAGAGAATTTTTCAAATTTGATGATAAAAAACAAGATTTTAAAAGGCTTAAATCTGCTTTATTAAATATTGGATTATCAGTACCTCCTTTGTACAAGCAATATAGTGAATTGACAGATGATGATGGTGTAAAATTTTTAGAATTTAGTATAGATAAAGATTTTAACAATTGTGTTGATGGTTTTATTATAGTTGAAATATCTAAAATAAAAGGGCATATAAAACAAAGATATATTGGATAGAAATTAAGTTTTTTTTGTTAAAATCATTTTTTAAATTTAGGAACAAAATTGAAAATATTAAAGTTAACTAAAAATCATAAAAATGATTTTATAAATATTAATAAACTTACAAAAGAGAATCTAGAAAATCCTGATTTTTTTATAGGATTTTTTAGTAATGAAGAAATAGATAATTTTTTACAAAATGACAATCAAGCAATATTTTATGGATGTTTAGAGAACAACGATTTAGTTGCTTTATCTGGATTATTTTTTGATGTTGAAGATTTTCAAAATGAATTAAATATTCTTAATATAAATCCAAAACTTTGTGCTGAAATTGGAGCCTCAATGACTTTAAAAAATGCAAGAGGAAAAGGATACATGTTAAGTATAAATAAAGAACTAATAAAAATTGCTAAAGAAAAAAATATAAAATATCTTCTTGCTACTGCTCATCCAGATAATATTGCAAGTAATAAATCTTTAAATAATCTAGGTATGAATTTTATAAAAGAGTTTAAAAGACATAATTTTCCAAGAAATTTATATATTTTAAATCTAAACTAATCATTCTTTCCTAAAATTAGGAAAGAATAAACTATTTTTTACAATGCTCAGCATAATAATTACCAAACTTTGTTTTTGTACCTTCTTTATGTTCACCAGCAGTATATTTTGTAACAACAGGATTACATTCATCTATCCATTTATTTATCTCATAAATTTTTACAGTTGTAAATCCCATTTGTTTAAAAGCTTGTGCTTCAATAGCTGCTCTTGAAGCTGTATTGCAAACTACTATTAATTTATCTTTAACAAATTTGTCATCATCATCTAATACAATATTTTCTAAAGCTTTTTCAGGTGATTCTCGTCCAACTCTAAAACTTCCTTTGATTGCTGCTCCTGCCCATTCTTCCATTGTTCTTACATCAACAACAGCCCAATCTTTTGCGTTTAATGCATCTTTTACTTCTTGTGTTGTTGCCATCATTCCAGATTTCTTAGCTTCTTCTTTTAATTGTTTACTAAAGGCTTCATAAGTTAAAAAATCTGCACTAAAAAGTGAACTTCCTAAAAAAATAGTAAAAGCAAATATTTTTAATATTTTCATATATACTCCTTAATTAAATTAAGATTAGTGTATAAAATTATAAATTAAACTATAATAAAATATTATATAAATACTATTTATATTATTTATAATACATTTGTTTATAACCTTCAAGCCTTTTTTTATAACTTGAGTTTAACATAGCATTTTTACTATCTAGAAAATCTATAGCTAAACACTCTTGATTTCCTCTACCAATTCTTCCTAAATACTGTATCAATCTTCCATAGTATGAAATGGGTGTTGCAAATAAAATAGTATTTAGATGAGGAAAATCTATTCCTTCTCCAAAATATGAAGTAGTTGCAAGTATTAAAGAACTTTTTTTTACATTTTGCATATTTTCAACTTGTTCTTTTTTATTTTGGCTTCCATGAATGGATACAAAGTCAATATTTTCATCTACTAACATATTTTCTAATATATTTATATGTTCTATCCTATCTGTTAAAAGTAATATTTTTCTATTCAAATTATCTTTTATAGCTCGAATTATTTGTTTATTACGAGCTTCATCTAAACATAATTCATTTATTATTGTACTATAGTTATCTGAACTGCTTATAAAATCTGTTCTTACAACTAAAAGCTTATTTGTATGAGATTTTTTCTTTTTATATTCATAAGATATTTCGCCCAATTGTTGATATAAAATAGGATCTAATTCATCCTTTCTATTTGGTGTAGCACTAAGACCTAATATAAACTTTCCACTAAAACTTTTTACAACTTGTTCAAAAGTAAGAGCTGGAATGTGATGGCACTCATCAACAATAACAAATGAGTAATTTTTTATAATCTCTGGTGTATTATTCAAACTTTGCATAGTTGCAATATCTAAAGAACCATTTAACTTATTTTGCCCCTTCCCTAAATACCCAATATCTTTTTTTGTATATCCAAAATACTCTACAAAACGACTAATCCACTGATCAAGTAGCATATTTTTATTTACAATAATCAAAGTTTTACAACTTCTTTCTTCAAAAATTTTTGCACCTATTAAAGTCTTTCCAAAACCTGGTGGAGCAACACAAATAGAATAATCTTTTCTTTTTATCTCCTTTATAGCTTCTTCTTGCTCTGGACGAAGATTAAAAAGTACTTCTTTTGTAGTTATTTTTTCAAAAACTCTTTCATCTTTTATAGTAAATTTCACTCCAAAAGAGTTAAAAAAATCAAAAATTTTATCTTTTAGTCCTCTTGGAAGATATAAATATTTTTCATCTTCATCAAAACTTTTTATATATTTTGGAGTGTTATATAAAGGTTTCCTTAAAGACAAAAGAAGTTTTATTTGTGGATTTTCAAAAGTTGCAAAAGATTTTAATTTTGAAATTAATGATTTTGATAAATTAAAAGTAGGAATTTTAATCGTATTATCAATTATTATTTCAATATTATTCAAAGGTAATTCTATGTTTTTTAAATCTTTTTCTATACTTTTTATATTTGGAGTATCTGCAAAATTATAAACAATATTCTTTGAAACTTTTTTTATATTTGATAGAATATACCATTGGTCTTCAAAAATTTTATTTGTACTAATATCTAAAAAAACTGTTCTATTTTTATCTCTAAATTTAAGTTGAAGAGGTAATTCCAAACTAAAACCTAAACTTTCTTTTGTAGCGAACTCTTTATTTGGATAGAGTTTTGCACTAATATTTGCTTTCTTTTGCAAAAACAGAGCAAAATTATATGCTACTTTTGAAGATATCAAATCATCAAAGAATATCCAAGCAAATAAAGAATTATATGAACTCAAAGAGTAATAAGCTTTTATATTTAATTCATTTAAAACTCTTTGTAGTTTAAAAATATCTTCACTATTTAATTCAAAAACTATAAATTTTGACATATTTTTATTATCTATTGTATATGTTGCTAAAAATATATTTCCTCTTAGATGTTCTTCAACTTCTTTATTTGTTAAAGGAAGATAATCTTCACCTTGATAAGTAGCAGTTACTGGAAAGAATCCTTCTTTTTTCCCATCCCGACTAATCCATTTTCTTGCAAAGATATCACTTCTAGAAATAAATAACTCTTTAAAAAGCTCTATTTTTTCATCTTTTGATAATCTTTTTTTAAGAACAAGTGTTTGCTCTTTTATTTGATTTTCTAAAAGTAAAATCTCATTTTCAATTTCTGATTTTTGTAGGTATAAGTTTTCTAATCTTTGTTCAAGATTTTTCATCATAAAAATTCTTTAAAAATTTTTCAACAACTAAAAAAGAACCAAATACTAGATATTCTTCATCATCTTTTAAATCACAATTAGAATTTTGTTTTATTTTTAATTCATCAAGAACTTTCAAAAGTTTATCTTTTTGTATAATTCTCTTATCATCCAAATCTATAATAAATAATGTTTTTATAATAGGTTTTAAAATAGTTAAAACCTCTTTATAATCTTTATCTGCATAAGAATTATATATCAGATTCACTTTTTCATCTTTAAACTCTTCAACTAAAACCATAGCAGCAAGGGGATTATGTCCAACATCTATTATAATATTTTTTTCTATCCTTTGACATCGTCCAAAAAGTGGAGTATCATCAAAAAGTTTTAAATCAAGTGGTATTTTTAGTTCTTCTAAACAAGCTATAACTAAATGCAAATTTCTTTTTAAATATGTAGCAAATTTAGGATTTAATGAATATTTTTCAAAATCTAATACTTTTGAAATTTTTATATCTGTATTTCTTTCTTTTAAAATCTGCTTTTTAACATTTAGTGCAGTTTCATAAACTTCATCAAAAACCTGATAACCTATAATCATTTTTTGATCAACTGAACGCATTTTTGTAGTAGCTATTTTTTCTATACTATCTCCAAGAAATGATATATGATCAAGACCAATAGTTGTAATAAGAGATAGATTGTTTTTAACTACATTTGTAGCATCAAACTCTCCACCAAGTCCTGCTTCTAAAACTAAATAGTCAAAATTATTAGATAAATATAATGCCAATAATGTAGTATATTCAAAATATGTAAGTTTTTCTAAAAGCTTTATTTCATAAAGATTTTGTAAAAATTTATGTGCATATTCAAGTTCTTCATCACTAATATCATATCCATTTATCCAAATTCTTTCATTGAATTTTAAAATATGAGGAGAACTATAATGTAAAGTTTTATAATTTTGTTTATGTAGATAATGGGATAAAAATCTTCCTGTACTACCTTTACCATTTGTTCCAACAATATGAATAACAAAAGGAAGTTTGATTTTAGTTTCTAATATTTTCCAAGCTTTTATGACAAAACTAAAATCAATTTTGTCATAATACATAGTTTTATATTTCAAAAACTCTTCTAAATTTAAGCTTTTTATATTCATACTTATTTATTGAAAAGAAGCAACTGCAATTCTTGATAAAATTTCAGTTACAGCTTGATCACTAGCTTTTGTAATAGCTTCATATCTATGAGAGTCATTTATAGTCGCACCTTTATCAACTGCAAAGTCATACTCTCCATCAACAGTAAAAGATTTTACTTTTTGTGTTGCTTTATTTAAATATTTTACTCCTATTACAACTCTTGCTTTATACAATTTATTGTATCCATCTGCATCATATTGTAAAGTTGAAAAACTAACAGAATTTATTCTTAAATCCATTATAATATCAGCTTCAATATCACTATTTACTAAATTTGAACCAACTTTTTGTACTAAAATTTTTGTAACAGAATCTTTAACTAAAACTGAGTTTCTAGGATCTGATAAACTAACATCTAATCTTACAAAAATATCTTTTCCTAACTCTTGTTTTGCATAATAAGTTGATGGTCTATATCCACAAGATATAAGAAAAACTGATATCAAAATAGTAAAGATGGATACTTTTAAAATTTTCATACTAAGCCTTGATTACTATATTTACTAATTTATTAGGAACTACAATTTCTTTTAAAATTTGAGCTTCTCCTATCCATTTAGAAGCATTTTTCTTTGCTAGAATTAGTATCTCTTCTTTTTCAGCAGTTGGGCTTACTTCTATTTCACATCTTTTCTTTCCATTTACAGTTACTGCTAAAACTATACTATCTTTTTCAAATACTTCTTTTTTTACTTCTAAACTTTTTTCAAAATTTTTAAGTGCAAAATGTTTATTTGATATTTCCCAACAAGTATGAGGGATAACTGGTTCTAAAATATTTGTTAAAATATAGTAAGCCTCTGCCCATACTAATTCATTTTTTTGTGTTTGAAGAGCATTTAAAGCTTCCATACAAGAAGCTATTAAAGTATTAAAAGCATACGTTTTATTTAAAACTTCATTTGATTTTATTAAAGCATCATAAACTTTTTTTCTAGCTTCTTTTTCTTCTTTATTCAAAGTTGAATGATCAATTTTAAATATACCTTCAACTCCAGTTTTTGTTATATTATTTGCTCTTTCATAAAATCTTTTTATAAATTTATATGCACCTTCAACTGCACTATCATTCCATTCTAACTCTTTTGTTGGTGGTGCTGCAAATAATATAAACAATCTTGCTGTATCAGCTCCATATTTTTCAATTAACAAATCAGGATCTACAACATTTCCTTTTGATTTAGACATTTTTGCCCCATCTTTTAAAACCATCCCTTGAGTTAAAAGTCTTTTAAATGGCTCAGTAGAATTTGTATATCCTAAATCTTTTAAAACTTTTGTAAAAAATCTTGCATATAAAAGGTGTAAAATTGCATGTTCTATTCCACCAATATATTGGTCAACATCCATCCAATAATTACTATCTTCTTTTGAAATTCCTTCTTTCTGCCATTTCTTATAGTTTGTAACATATCTTAAAAAATACCAAGAAGATTGCACAAAAGTATCTAAAGTATCAGTCTCTCTTATAGCTTTCTCACCACAGTTTGGACAAGAACAATGCTTCCATGTTGGATGTTTATCAAGTGGATTTCCTTCTCCTGTAATCTCTACATCTTCTGGTAATGCAATAGGAAGATTTTCTATTTTTTCAGGAACTAAACCACATTTTGGACAATGTACAAATGGTATTGGAGCACCCCAATATCTTTGTCTTGAAACTCCCCAATCTCTTAATTTGTAATTAACTTTTTTTATACCTAAAGAGTTTTGTTCAAAATGGTAAACAATAGCTTGTTTAGCATCAATATTTGATAGCCCAGAAAAACTTTCACTATCAGTTAATATTCCTTCATCAACGAAAGCCTCTGTTTGTTTTTCAATAAGTCCATCTTTACCTATAATTACTTGTTTTATTGGTAAATTATATTTTTTTGCAAACTCAAAATCTCTTTGATCATGAGCAGGAACTGCCATAACTGCACCTTCTCCATAAGAACTTAATACAAAATTTGCTACCCAAATTGGTATTGTTTGTCCAGTTAATGGATGAACTGCTTCTATTTCTAAATCAATTCCCTCTTTTTCTAAAATTGCTCTATCTCTTTCTTGAATCTTTTGCATAGCTTTTATAGCTTTAATTTTTTTCTCTGGCAATAAATTATTTTCAACTATATATTTTACAATTGGATGTTCAGGGGCAAGAGCAGAGTATGTAACTCCATAAATAGTATCTGGTCTTGTAGTAAACACAAAATATTTTGTAAATGCTCTTTCTATTTTTGATCTTGACTCTTTCGTTAACTCAAATTTAAATTCTAAACCTTCACTTCTTCCTATCCAATTTTCTTGCATAGTTAAAACTTGTGATGGCCAATTTTCTTCTAAAAGTTTTAAATCATCAAGTAATTGCTGTGCATATTTTGTAATAGCAATATAGTAACCTGGCATCTCTTTTTGTTCAACTTGATTATCACATCGCCAACAGCAACCGTCTTCAACTTGTTCATTAGCTAAAACAGTATGACAATCTTCACACCAATTAACAATAGTTGACTTTCTATAAAGTAAGTCTTTTTCAAACATTTTGATAATAAATTCTTGTTCAAATTTTGTATAAAGTTCATCACTAGTTGCAAATTCTTGATTTTTACTAAAAGATAAACCTAAAGATTTTAACTCGTCTCTCATATAATCAATATTTTCGTAAGTCCATTTTTTTGGATGAAGTTTATTTTTTATTGCAGCATTTTCAGCAGGCATACCAAAACTATCCCATCCAATAGGATGAAGTACATTAAAACCATTTTTTCTAAAATGCCTAGCAAAAGCATCACCTATACAGTAATTTCTAACATGTCCCATATGTATTCTTCCGCTAGGATATGGAAACATACTTAAAATATATTTTTTGTCTTTTGTTAAATCTTCACTTGGTTCAAAAGAGTTATTTTCTTGCCAAAATTTTTGCCACTTACTCTCAATATTTTTTGAAATATACTCCATTAATAATCATCCTTATCTTGACTTTTTGCACTCTCAATTAAAGATAGTGCCATAGAAACAATATTTGCAATCACTGCACCTAGTGCCAAAGCAAATACTAGCTTCATATTTCCAGTAGTAACCATTACTAAAAATGCTGGTATTAAATGTAAATCTGCAACTAAAGAACTAGCTAAGAGTTCAGCTGCTAAAAGATTTTTTACACCAATTTTTAAAATTGTAGAAATAATATTAACTGCAGCTGCAATAAATAAAGCTATCGCCGTTGCTTCATATAGAAAACCTACTGTTGTAGTTAATGACATCAAAGTTAAGAAAATATAGGTTACCTTACCCCAATCCATTTTTTTCCTTTAAATTGTTTGAATTAAGGTGGCATATTATCCAAAAATTGATAAAAAACCTATTTTAATAGTTAAGTTTATCTATTTCGTAAGGTTTTACAGCATATTTTTAATTTTTTTTTGATATTATAAAAATAATTTTATTTTAGGAATACAAATGGATTTATCTGTATTAATAGGACTGATAGGATCTTTAACCTCTATTTCTGTAGGAGTTATTTTAGAGGGAGGTAACCCTGCAGGAGTTTTACATATTTCATCATTTATTATTGTTATTCCAACTGCAATTTTAGCATCTGTAACAGCTACTGAATCTCACTTTGTTAAAGCAGCTTTTAAAGAGTTTAAAACAATATTTAAAAAATCTCCAATAAATTATGAATCTAGAATTGATGAACTTGTTGAGTATGCAATAACTGTTAAGAAACAAGGTGTTTTAGCATTAGAAAAAGATGTTCAAAATATAGAGCATGCTTTTTTGAAAGAAGCATTAAGTATGGTTATAGATGGTTCAAAAGAAGAACAAATTGAAGAACAATTAGATCCAGTTATTGAAGAAACTGAACATTATTACCATGGTGCCGCACATTTTTGGTTACATGCAGGAGAAACTGCACCTACTATTGGTCTTGTAGGAGCTGTTTTTGGACTAATCCTAGCATTACAACAACTTGATAATCCAGCAGCAATGGCAGCAGGTATTGCAGGGGCATTTACAGCTACAGTTATGGGAATTGCAGGATCATATATTTTCTTAGGTCCTTGGGGAGCGAAATTAAAAGCAAAAGGTCATCTTGTTGTAAAAGAACAACAATTAATTTTAGCAGCATGTAAAGGTATGGCAAGAGGTGATGCACCTGGTGAGCTTAAATTAAGGCTAACTAAAATGATTACTCCAATGCCATTATAAAGGAAAATTTTAAATGGCTAAAAAAAAGAGTAAATGTGAATGTCCAGCTGGAGAACGATGGGCAGTTCCTTATGCAGACTTTTTAAGTCTTTTGCTAGCACTATTTATTGCTTTATATGCTTTAGCTTCAGTTAATTTAGAAAAACAACAAGCATTAAAAGAAGAGTTTGTAAAAATATATAACTTTTCTGCAGCAGATACATTAAAAGAACAAGATAATTCAGAAAAATCAATGACAGATAATCCTTCAGATCAACCAGACGAAGGTAAAAAAGTAATTATTCATACATTAGAAAATAAAGATGAGTTAGAACAAGCTAAAAATAAAGGTGCAAATTTAATAGAACTCCCTGATGGCTCACTAATGAGTGTTCCAGCACATTTAGTTTTTGAATTTGGGAAAGCTGAAATAACTTCTATTTTTGCAAATGATTTTTTAAGCAAATTAGCCGAATTAATACAAGCTATGCCTTCTGAAACTGAAATAAATGTAAAAGGTTTTGCTGAAGAAAGTGAAGTAAGAAGCTCAAGATACAAAGATGCTCTTGAACTTTCAACAGCTCGTGCTAATAATGTTATTAGAGAGTTAATTAGACATAATGTTGATCCTTCAAAACTATACTCTAGTGGATTTGGAAGTAATAAAACTACTACTTTAAAAGATAAAAGAGTTGTTTTATTTGAATTACATTCAAATGGAGATGTAATTAGTAGTGAAGATGATCAAAATTTAGAAGCTATTTTTAATAGAATGAAAGAGTAATGACAGAGAAACGATTTAGATCTCTTTGGGAAACTACTAAGAAAAAATGTTGCATAAAGAAATTCTTAGAACTTGAAAATGTAGCAAAATATGGTTCAATATCTATTTTAGTTATTGCTATTTTTAGTCAAGTTTATAATTTAATTATCTCAAAAGATTTTAATTTATCTCTCATTTCTTTATTAATTAATATTTTCTTTTTAATTATTGTTTTAATAAAGCTTAATATTATAAAACTTTTTATAAAAAAAGATTTTATAAATTATTCACTAATATTTTTAATTTTTATATTATTACTAAACTTTTTTATGTATCTTTTTGTAGATAGTTGGTTATATCAGTATGTATATGCACCTATAAATTTAATAGGTGCATACTTTATATTTTTACTTTTAAAAAAAGATTCTATTATTTAAAAGCATCTTTTAGAGCATCTCTTCTATCTTTAATAGAAGATGGCTCTTTAATTTGTTGTATTGTAGCTTCTTCTGGAGTTTTAAGAATATTATATAAAAGAACTCCAATTAAAATTAATATTAATAAAATTATAGGTACTAAAACTTTAAAAATACTTATTTCTTTCATTTCTTACACTCTTCCTTGTTCATACATAGATCTAAGTTTTTCTTTCTCTTTTCTAGAAGCTTCTTTTTGTGCTTCTTTACTTCTATAATCATCAATTTTAAATCCTAAGAATTTAATAAATGGTGAAACAACAAAAATAGATGAATATGTTCCAACAATTATCCCAACAAATAACGTTACTGAGAATGCATAAATAATTTCTCCACCAAATAGTAACATTGTTGTTACAGCAAATAATGTTGAAAGAGAAGTTAAAATTGTTCTTGATAAAGTTTTACTAACAGAATCATTTATCAAACTATCTAAATCTCTCTCTTTAGTGATTTGAATAGATTCTCTAATTCTATCATTAACAATAATTGTATCATTTATGGTATATCCAACAACCGTTAAAATTGCTGCTATCATATCAAGGTTTACATCAATTTTAAACAAACTAATTACCCCTAAAGTTATAATAACATCATGAATTAAACCAATAACAGAAGCAACAGCAAATCTCCACTCAAATCTCCAAGCTATATATATAAGCATTGCTAAAAGTGCCATTGTTAGTGCCATAATACCTTTTGTTCTAAGTTCAGCACCAACTTTTGCTCCAACCATATCAATTTTTCTAATTTCAAAATCTCCAGTTGGAATTAAAATCTTATTCATAACATCACTTATGTCATTTGTAATATCACTAGAACTACCTGTAAATCTAATAGTTACTTCATCTATTGAACCAAATTCAGTAACAGTAGAATTTTCATAAGCTGTTCCTTTTAAAACTTCTCTTATTTTTTCTAATGGTGCTTGTTGTTCATATTTTACTTGTACAACAGTTCCACCAACAAAGTCAATACCATAATTTAAACCTCTAGTTAATAATAAAACGATTGAAGCTACAATTAAAATTCCTGATATTATTAAAAAGGCTACTTTTTTACCCATAAAATCATAGGTTTTGTCATTATTAAAAATTTCCATTATTTAACTCCAAACCATTTTTTATTGTCTTTATCTTTAGCAATTTTTGGTAATATTGCTTGATAAATTCCATGAGTTCCTACAATTGCAGTTAACATTGATGTTAAAACTCCAATAGAAATTGTAACTGCAAATCCTTTTACAGGTCCACTTCCATAAGCATATAATACTACTGCAACTAAAAGTGTTGTAACATTTGCATCTATAATAGCTCTTAATGCATTTGAATATCCATCTTCTATCGCTTTTCCAACACTTGCACCTTTTCTTAAAGCTTCTCTAATTCTTTCATTGATAATAACATTTGAATCAATTGCCATTCCTATTGTAAGAATAATTCCCGCCATTCCTGGTAGAGTTAAAGTTGCACCGAATAAAGCAATTACGGCTAAAAGAATGAAAATATTTGAAATAAGTGCAATATTAGCTATAAATCCAGCTCTTCTATAATAAAATAACATAAAGAAGAAAATCAATACTGTTCCAGAAATAAGTGCAATCATTGAAGCTTGTATACTATCAGCTCCTAAAGATGGTCCAACACTTCTTTTTTCTAGTAGTGTTACACTAGCAAGTAATGCTCCACTTCTTAGAGCAATTGCAACATTTCCTGCTTCTACAACAGTAAATCCTCCACTGATTTGACCACTTCCACCACCAATTCTTTCATTAATATTTGGAGCAGAATAAACTTTTCCATCAAGTACAATAGCTAATCTTTTACCTACACTTTTACCTGTAAAATCACCAAAAATTCTAGCACCAGCAGAGTTTAGTGTAAAATTGATAATTGGTTGGTTAGATTGACTAAATCCAACTTGTGCATCAACTATTTGACTTCCATCTAAGATTGGTATCTCTTTTACTAAATACTTTTTATTTGGATCACTTATATCTTCAAGTATCAAGTTTCCATAAGCAGCTGCTTGTGAACTTGTCATATTATATACTTGATCCATTTTATCTTCATCAACTGCCATAAGTTCTAAGTTAGCTGGTTTTGATATTAAATCCCTAGCAGCTTTTTCATCTTCAGCAGTTTTAATTCCTGGTAACTGAACAACAATATCTGATTCACCTTGTCTTAAAACAGTTGGTTCAGATAATCCAAATTGATCAAGTCTATTTCGTATAGTTTCTACAGCTTGTGCAACTGAGTAATCTTTTGTTTTTGTTACTTCTTCTGCTGTTAATTTGATAGTATAATCTAAATCTTTTTTAGATATATCTAAACCACTTATTTCTTTAAGCATCTTATCCATTTTAGGCATTTCATCTTTATCTAAAACAGTAAAAAATACGCTATCCTCAAGAATTGTTAATCCATCAATCAACAATTCTTCATCATCACTAAAATATTTTATAGCAGTTGCAATTGATCTTATTTTAGATGTTACAGCTTCATGTGTATTAACACCTAAAAGCATATGTAACCCACCTTGTAAATCTAAACCTAAATTTACTTTTTTACCATAATTTGTTTGAAATAAAGATGGTATTGCAAAAATAACACCAAATATAACAGTTATTAAAAAAATTGTTAGTTTAAAATTAAAAATTTTCAATGTAATTTCCTTTTATGAAGGCTATTTAAGATATGCTTCACATATCTTAAATTTAAGTTAGTTGTTTTCTAAAAGTCTAGCTGCAAACTCTTTTACAAGTTTCATTTCAGATCCATCACTATTTTTTACTACAAAATATGTCTCTTCTACTTTTACAACTTCTACCATTAAGCCACCATTTGTTACAATTTTATCACCTTTTTTAAGATTAGCAATCATATCTTTATGAGCTTTCGCTTGTTTTTGTTGTGGTCTAATTATTAAAAAATAGAATATTGCAAATAATGCAACTAAGGGTAACAATGAAGTTATTAAATCACCTTGCATGGAATTTCCTTTTACTTAAGAGTATATTATGTTTTTATTAAAAACTGAATATTTTAACAAAATATATATAATAAAAGGCTTCATTACAGCAATTTTACTAAGTACTTTTATATATTTGGCACATTTTGGAATAGAAATAAAGATAATAAATACCATTTTAGGGCTTGTAGGAATATATTTATTACTTACTATCCCTAAAAAAGCTCTATTTTATGCAGGATTTTTTACAGGAATATTTTGGTGTTACTGGATGGCAATTTCACTCCAATACTATGGAATAGCATATGTCGCACCACTTTTAATTCTAGGCATTGGTTTAGTTTTTGGAATAATATTTTTTTTATTTGCAATTATTGATAAAATAACTTTTAGAATATTTATGGTTTTTGCTTTTTTATTTGTATCTCCTTTTGGATTTAATTGGTTAAAACTAGAGTTATTATTTGTTGATTCATATATTTCTACAACTAAAATAGCTTTTGCTTTAGTTCTTTTATCTATGTATTTTGTTATTAAATTAAAAAGAGCAAAAGCTTTAGCAATACTTCCAATTTTGTTTACACTAAACTTTGGGAGTGGTGAATTTATAGATACAACTAAAGCAAAAATATATATGCCTCAAATGGATATTCAACAAAATTTAAAATGGCAAAAAGAGAGCCTTGATGATTTAATTAAATACAATCTTCATCAAATTTTTGAAGCAATAGAGAATAAATATGATTTAGTTATTCTTCCTGAAACAGCTTTTCCAATAGCTTTAAATCGTTATCCACAAATAGATACTATGTTAAAAGAATTATCAAATGAAATAGATATAATAACTGGTGCTTTATATGTAGAAAACAATAAAATCTTTAATGCTTCATATCATTATAGTAAGGAAAAAGTACAGATCGCTCAAAAAGTTGTACTCGTACCTTTTGGAGAAAAAATACCTCTTCCTAAATTTTTTGTTGATTTAATAAATAAAGTTTTTTATAATGGTGCCCAAGATTATTCAGAAGCTGATAATCCTACTGATTTTGAAGTATTAGGTGAAAAATATAGAAATGCTATTTGTTATGAAGGAACAACGGATAAAATTTATGAAAATTTAGATGATACAAGGTATATGATTATGATTTCAAATAATGCTTGGTTTACACCATCAATAGAACCAACATTGCAACATTTACTTTTAAAATACTATTCAAAAAAATATGGTATTACTATTTTTCATACGGCTAATGGAAGTAAAAATAGGATATATAGACCTTGATTTAAAATATTAGATAATCTTAAAATTCATTAAGATTTCTTCTAATATATCTTCTTTTGTTAAATTTCTATCAATTTGTAAGTTAATTGCAAAATCTAAAATATCCCCAAATATTTGTGATGGTTTAAAGCCTAAAGCTACTAAATCTTTACCGATAACAAGAGCTTTTAAAGGAGTATTTAAAATATTTATATTCTTAGCTATTGTTTCTGCTTCTTTTGCTATATCATTTTTAAAAGCTTTATTTAAAACTATTAAGTCTTCAACTTTTAATTTTAAAGAGAGTCTTTTGATATCTTTTTCATCTTTTGTTAAAATAGATTTTTGCAATAATAAAATCTCTTTTATAAGTTTTTTATCATTTGTTAAACTATTTAAAAATTTTATCAATTCTTTATCTTCTAAGTTTTTTGTTAAACAACTATAAAATAAATATAACTTTCTAAATTCATCGAAATCTTTATCTTTTAATATTTCTGCTAAGTTATCAATAATTTCTGCATTAGTTGTAAAATCCATAATATTAAACTCTTTTAAAAGCTTTATTCCAATACTAGGTCTATTTGATTTTAAAAGTAGTTTTTTAAGTTCTTCAAAGACTCTTTCTTTTGGTAAAAATTTTAGTTCATTATTTATTACTAATTTTTTACAAAGTTTTTTTGTATTTTTATCAATTTCAAATTCAAATCTTGAAGCAAATTGTATTGCACGATAAACTCTTAAGCTATCTTCTATAAAAGTAGTATCATTTATATGTTTTATTTTCTTATTTTTTAAATCTTCTATACCATCAAATTCATCTAAAAAGATATTATTAAAATAATCATACCCAATAGCATTTATTGTAAAATCTCTTCTTTTTGAAGCTTCTTTAAAACTTAAGTTTGCATTTGTAAATACTTCAAAATCTTGATGAAAACATCCTGTTTTTTGTTCATATCTTGGTAATGAAAAGTCAAAATCATATCCATCAATTTTTAAGGTTAAAACACCAAAAGATTTCCCTACAAGTTTAACACTAGAATATTTTTCTAAACATTTTTGAATTATTTCTATATGGTTTAAATCAAAGATTTCTATATCATAATCTTTGATTTGTTTACCTAAAAAGCTATCTCTTACACAACCACCAACCAAAATTGGCTTTGCTCCAAGACTTTTTAAATCGTTGAGAATATCAACTAAGATTTTTGGAATATCAATTTTTGTTATATTGATAAACATCTTGTTTTGGATAAGGTATAGTTATTCCAACCTCATCAAAAGTTATTTTAATATCTTCTAATAGTTCAGCTTTAGTACTTCCATAATCAGAAGCTTTTACCCAAACATTGATAGTTAAGTTTACTGAACTTTCAGCTAATTCTGTAACAGCAATACCAACAGCTTTATCTTTTAAAACTTTTGAATTATCATTTATAATTTTTGTTAAAACTTCTTTTGCTTGTTTTATACTATCTTCATAAGATATACCTATTGTAATATCTATTCTTCTTGTGTCATTTGCATTTACATTTGTAATAGAAGCACTTGTAATTTTTGCATTTGGAACAATAATTTTTTGATTATCAGCTGTTAAAAAAACTGTATTAAATATAGTAACTTCTGTAATAGTTCCACTAGCTCCACCTGCAATTACACTATCTCCAACTTTAAATGGTTTAAATAAAACAATCATCACTCCAGAAGCGAAATTTCCTAAAGAATCTTTTAAAGCTAATCCAATAGCTAAACCAGCAGCTCCTAAAATTGCTAAAAATGAAGTTGTTTCAACTCCCAATTTATTTAAAGAAGCTAAAATAACAACTGTTATAAGTGCATAATAAACAATATTCTCTAGAAACTTAACCAATGTTTCATCTATATCATCTACCTTTCTTAACATTCTTCCCAAAAATTTTACTAATTTATTAACAAACCATTTCCCAATTACAAATATTAAAATTGCAATAACAAAAGAGAAAGCATAACTTATAACTATTTCAAAAATATTATCAGGAATAAAAGATTTAATATCTTTTGTAAACTGTATAACATTCTGATCTACTACTTTTTCAATATCTTTTTCAATATCCATAAGAACAACCTTTTTATTTAACTAAATTAAGAATCTTTGAAACAACTTCTTCTACTTTTACATCAGTTTTTTCTAAAGTTTTTCTATCTACTATTTCAACAAAACCTTCTTCAAGTTTTTTTCCAATAACAACTGCATAAGGGAACCCTAAAAGTTCAAAATCACCCATTTTAAATCCGAATCTAGCATTTATTCTATCATCTAAAATAACATCTACATTTGAAGCTTTTAATTCATTATAAATTGTCTCACCAATTTTTGCTTCTTCTTCTTTTTTTGAATTAGAAACAATAATATCTACCATAAATGGAGCTGTTGCTTTTGTCCAAATACAACCTTTTTCATCATGATTTTGTTCAATCACAGCTGCAACTAATCTTGAAACACCCACACCATAACAACCCATTATAAAAGGTTTTGCTTTTCCATTTTCATCTAAAAAATTTGCGTTCATAGCACTTGAATATTTTGTACCTAATTGAAAAATATGTCCAGCCTCAATACCTTTTGTATAAGATAGAGTTCCTCCACAACAATTACAAATATCACCTTCTTGAACTGCAACTAAATCAAAATATTTTACATCTTTTAAAGTTCTTAAATCTGCATTGATAAAGTGATAATTCTCTTCATTTGCGCCACAAACAAGTCCAAAACTATCTTTTAGTTCATTATCTACAACAAATGTTGCATCTAAATTTACAAATCCACAATATCCAGCAACTAATCCTGCTTCTTTTATTTCATCTTCATTTGCATCAATAAGTTCTAAAGAATTCACACTATTTAAAGCTTTTATTTCCTCAAGTTCATCACAACCTCTTATAAAGAAAACTACAATTTTAGTTTTATCTTCAAAAATTGCTTTTTTTATAACAGCTTTTACAGTTTGTTCTTTTGAAAATTTTAAGAAATTTGCAACATCTTCTATTGTTTTGCAATTTGGTGTTTCTATTTTTTCTAAAGTAGCATTTTCAAAATTATATTCTTTTACTTTTCTAATTGCTGCTTCAATATTTGCTGCATAATTACAACTATCACAAACAACAATAGTATCTTCTCCACTACTTGCTAAAACGTGAAACTCTTTTGAACCACTCCCACCAATAGCACCACTATCAGCTTGAACAACCCTAAAATTAAGACCTAATTTTGTATATATTTTTTTATAAGTCTCTTCCATAAGATTAAACTCTCGAACTAAATCATCTTCATTTGAGTGAAAAGAGTAAGCATCTTTCATCAGAAATTCTCTTCCTCTCATAAGCCCAAATCTTGGTCTTGCTTCATCTCTAAATTTTGTGTTTATTTGGTAAAGATTTAAAGGTAAATCTTTATAAGAATTTACTCTATTTTTTACCATATTTACAACTGCTTCTTCATTTGTAGGACTCAATACAAAATCACTATTTCTTCTATCTTTAAATTTCAATAATGCATTGCCCATTGTATTTGCACGACCTGATTCTTCCCATAAAGAAAGTGGTGTTACAAAACCAAGTTGAACTTCATTTGCTCCTGCATTATCCATTTCTTTTTTTACAATAGCTTTAATTTTTTCTAAAACTATTTTTCCTAAAGGCATAAAATCGTAAATTCCAGCACCAGTTTGTGCTACAAATCCACCACGAACTAAATATTGGTGTGATGGAAGTGTTGCATCATTTGGTGTTTCTTTTGTTGTGGGAATAAACAGTTTACTAAATCTCATTTTTTATCCTATTTTATTTTTTTAATATATGTTCACATTTTATATTATTTGTTTTTGTTTTACTTTCACAAAACATATTCTGTATCGTACCTACTACAATATCACATTCCATATTCTTTGAAAATCTCTTTAATTGCTTTGCTGGCTCATGTAAATACTCTGTAATAACAGTTTCACAAAGCTTTCTAATATTATCTTCATATTCTTTGGGGACATAACCTTTTTTAATAGCATTTTTTATCTTTTTATCAATAATATTATGACCTTTTATATAAATATCTTTTATAACTGGTTCTATTTCTAAACTCTTTAACCAATCAAAAAATTCTGAAGTTGTACGTCCAACAATAGCATAAGCTTCTTTTGCTTGAGTCGATCTTTGAGTCATATTTTCATTTACAATTTCTTGTAAATCATCTACAGAGTAAATTTCTAAATCAAACATTGATATATCTTCATCAATATCTCTAGGAACTGCAATATCAAACCAATATCTTGTGATGTCTGAACTTGGTGCATTTTCTTGAGTTATTATAGGATATGGAGCAGATGTCGCTGTTATCATAACAGGATAAGTTTCTAATAAAAACTCTAAATTTGTATATGGCTCAACATTTACATTTACTTCAAAAGTTGCTGCTAAGTTATTTGCTTTTTTTAAATCACGGCTAACTATTGTTACACTAAAACCAGCGGTAATTAGATGTTTAACTGCAAGTTCACTCATTTCTCCTGCACCAATAACCAATGCTCTTACACCATTTGTATTTCCAACTAATTCTTTTGCTTTAGAAACTGCAGTTGATGCAACTGAAACAGAACCAGTTCCTAAACTTGTAGCTGTTCTTACTTGTGCTGCACATTTAAAAGCATAATGCATAACTCTTGAAATACCTTGTTCACAATAGTGTTTCATTTGAGAAAATCTATATGCATCTTTTAATTGTCCTACAATTTGCGTTTCACCAATTACTAAAGAATCAAGTGCAGATGCAACTGAAAAAAGATGGTGAACAGCTACATCATTATCATAAATATCAGCTCTATCATATAAAAAATCAAAATCTAATTTTGAATAAAAAGCCAATTTTTCTATAATATTTTTAGCACTTTGCTTTATATTAGAACTTTTTGTAATAATCTCAACTCTATTACAAGTAGAAAGAAGAACTACTTCTTTTGTAGCTTCAAATTCTAAAAGTTGTTTTATAAATCTATCTTTATCTTCATCACTATTAAAAGCTAGTTTTTCTCTCATTTTTATATCAATATTTTTATGAGAGAAACTGATTACTAAATAACTCATCAAAATTCTCTTTCTATCATAGCACTCATAATTTGAATTAAATCTTCACTATTTTTTTCATCACTTATAGATTTTATTGCTTCAAGTCCTGTTTGTCTTGCTTCATTTATAGCATCTTTTAGAGCATTTGTTTGTTCTAATTGCTCTTTTATCCAAGATAATTCTTCACTATTTAACTCTTTTTTATATAAAGATTGAAGTTTTGCTTTATCTTCTATCCTTTCATAAAGATATAAATATGGTATAGTTACTTTACCTTCAACAAAATCAAGCATAGCTGGTTTTCCTAAAGTTTGACTATCAGAAGTAATATCTAAAATATCATCAATCATCTGAAAAGCAAGTCCTAAATTTTTCCCATAAATAGCATATTTTTCACTATCAAGTCCAACTAATATTGCAGCACTTCTAGCACTAGCTTCTATTAAAGAAGCTGTTTTTTTATAAATCATTGTAAGATATTTATCATAAGAAGTATTAAAAGAATTAGTCAAATCAACATCCATCATCTCACCAATACTTAACTCCGTTACAGCATTTGAAATATGATACGCAACTCTTTTATCCATTTGTGATAATTCAGTAAATGCTCTTGAATATAAAATATCTCCAAACATAATAGAAGTTTTATCACTATAAAGAGCGTTAATAGATGGTTTTCCTCTTCTTGTATCAGCTTCATCTATTACATCATCATGTAAAAGAGAAGCTGCATGTATCATTTCAACAACTGCACAAAGTTTTATACTATCTTCACTAACTCCAGCAATTTTTAATATAAGTTTACTTCTTAACATCTTTCCAGTTGCTAGCTTTTCAAGTAGCTCTAAAGCTTTTGGATAAGAACAAACTTCTATAAATCTTTTTATTTGATTCTTTACTTCAACTAATACTTCCACTTTAACTATCCAATCTACAAATAATTTCTCCAGTAAACTCGATATAAAGACCTTTTTTCATACCATTTACTCGTTCTTCATTTTCTAAAATATATTTTTTTATATGTTCATTTATATTAAATTCATCACCTTTTTCGTCAATTGTCATCAACTCTAAAACAGCAAGTTTTTCTATAATCTTATCAATCTCATCTTCAACAATATCTTTTGAAGCTTCTCTTGTTACATCAAAAAATTTTGATTTTGGACTTCCCATAAAAATATCATCTTCATCTTCTGTAAACCAATCTTTAAATATTGACATTATTTATCTTCCAATCTTAATCGTACACTTTTTGCGTGAGCAGTTAAACCTTCTGTATCAGCTAATAAGGCACAAGGTTCACCTAATTCATTTATAGCATTTTTTGAAAAACTTATTATAGAACTTTTTTTCATAAAGTTTTCCACATTTAATGGACTATAAAACTTAGCTGTTCCACCAGTTGGCAATGTATGATTTGGACCAGCTATATAATCACCTATTGGTTCAGGAGTATTTTCACCTAAGAATATAGCTCCAGCATGTTTTATATATGGTAACAATTCAAAAGGATTTTGTGTCATAACTTCCAAGTGTTCAGGAGCAATTTCATTCATAAGTTCTATTGCTTCTTCCATATTAGAAGCTACTATTATAACTCCTCTTTCTTCTATTGATTTTCTAGCTATTGTTTCTCGTTCAAGTTTTACTAAATAATTTTCTACTTCTACACTTGTTTTATTTGCTAAATCCTCACAAGTTGTAATCAAAATAGAGCTAGCCATTTCATCATGCTCTGCTTGAGACAATAAATCCATTGCTAAATAGTGTGGTTTTGCACTAGCATCTGCTAAAATACCAATTTCAGATGGTCCTGCAATCATATCAATATTTACTTCTCCAAAAACAAGTTTTTTAGCTGTTGCTACAAATATATTTCCTGGACCAGTTATAACATCAACTTTTGAAATAGTTTGTGTTCCATAAGCCATAGCTGCAATAGCACTAGCACCACCTACTTTATAAACTTTTGAAACTCCACATAAATGACATGCTGCTAAAAGAAGTTCATTTACTTCATTGTTTGGTGTAGGAGTACAAACAACTATTTCTTTAACTCCTGCAACCAATGCTGGAATAGCATTCATAAGTAAAGAACTTGGATATGCTGCTTTTCCTCCTGGAATATATAAACCTGCTCTATCAACAGGAGTTACTTTTTGTCCTAAGATAGTACCATTGCTTTCAAAATCAATCCAAGATTTTGGAAGTTGTTTTTCATGATAAGCTTTGATTCTATCATAAGCAGTATGAAGTGATTTTCTCAAATTTTCATCTATATTTTCATAAGCTTTTTTCATATCAATTTGAGAAATCAATAAATCTTCATCAGTTTTTACAGTCCATTTATCAAATTTTTCAATATGAGATTTTAAAGCTTCATTTCCATTTTCAACAATTTCATCTATAATATTTGAAACTATTTGCGAAACACCTTTTATATCACTTTTAGCTCTTTGTAAAATATTTCCAAACTCTTCTTTAAAGTTTGACTCTTTTGTATTAATTATTTTCATTTTAATTTTCCTAATATCTCTTTTACAATATCTTGTAAATCTCTATTTTCAACATCAACTATAATATTTGCAACTTTTTCATACTCTAAAGCTCTTGTATTATATAGCTTTAAAGCTTCTTTTTTATTCTGTAAAAGGGGGCGTTTTCTTAATTTATTTTTTGCATTTGGAGCTTTTTTTATTCTTTTTAAAATACCTTCAAATGATGATTTAAGATATATTACTAAACCTATATCTTGTAAATTTTCTTGTTTATAAAATCCACCACCTGTTGAGATAATAGTATTTTGAACACTACTTTCAAGCCACAAAGCAGTTTTTTTCTCTAAATTTCTAAAATATGGTTCACCATCTTGTGAAAAAATCTTTTTTATTCTTCTATTTTCCATACTTTCGATTAAATCATCAGTATCAATAGAATACATATTTGACTCTTTAACTAAAGCTCTTGCAACTGTGCCTTTTCCAACACCCATAAATCCGATAAGTATAATATTATTATTTTTCATAGTTGAGGATTATATCTAAATATTAGTAAAATTGAGATTTTAAATAGTAAGTTTATATTAGAAGTTAGATTAAATTTATAGTAAAAAACCATGGATTTATAGCAAGCAAAACTGCTCATAAATAAATAATAGGTATATAGGAGAATCTCGCTACAAATCCAATGATCTAAGCTTATATACTTAAGATATAAACTTAATTATAAATTCTATAAACTCATAATTAAATCTATAAAGAGAAAAGAATCTCTTTATAAATTAATATTAAAACTCCATTTTCATAGAAAATGCAACAGTTCTTGGATCACCTATTCCATTTGCATTTGTCCAATAAACTTTATCAGTTAAATTTTGAACATTTAAGTTAAAAGTTGTAGGATATTTATCAATTTTTGTTTTATATCTAAGCCCCGCATCATAAACTGTATAGCTTGGTATAATATCTTTGTTTTCTTGGTCTACATATTTTTTACCAGTATAATATGCTCCAGCATTTATTGATAATCCATCAATATAAGGTATTTTATATTCAGCAAAAAGTTTTGCCATTTTAGTAGCTGCTAATGTTGGTTTATTTACTTTTAAAGCTTCATCTTCAATTTTTTCTAAACTTAAGTCCATAAAAGTTAATCCACCAAAAACAGTTAAATCATCACTTATTTTTCCAGTTGCTGTTAATTCTATTCCTTGATGGATTTGTTCTCCATCTTGTGTTAATGTTGGTTTTCCTAATGTTCCCATGGTACTTTCATCAGTATAAGAATTAGCCTTTTCTAATCTAAATACAGAAGTTGTTAACAATAACTTTTCATCTAAAATACTATATTTTGCACCAATTTCATATTGTTTACTTTTATATGGGTCTAAAATTTTTCCTTCATTTGCATACCAAATTCCAACAATAGTTCCAGCTTCTAAACTCTCTATATATGTAGCATAAGTTGTAATATTTTCAAATGGTTTATATATAAGCGAAATTGTTGGAGTTAATTCCGATTTATCATATTTTGTATTTGCTAAATAGCTTTTATTGATTGCTGTTGCATAGTTTACTCCAACTAAAGCACTCCATTGTTCATTAAATACAATATCATCACCAATTAATATATTTTTATATTGAGTTTGACTAATTGGTTTTCTTGGTTGTGTTCCAAGTGTCCCAAAACTATTCCAATTTGGCTCAGATAAATTTTTATATTCATCAAAAGTAAAATTATATTGTCTAGTCGTATTGAGTTCATTATCAGATGATCTAAAAAGTTTATTTGAAGCAATAGAATAACCAGTAGTTAAAGTATGGCTTATATTTCCGATATCAAATTTTGTATCTAAATAAATATTAGCTCCATAATTCTCATTTTTATTCCAAGCAAATTTTCTATTATGAAACTCTTGAATAATATTATCTTTATAATAATGTATATATGAATAGGCTCCTCTTCCTTTTAGTTCTTCGTACATTGCGTTGGTTCTTAAAGTAAAAATATCATTTATATCCCATCTTATATTATTTGCTATATTATGTGAATTTGATTCATTAAATACCCAATCAGGAGTTGAATATTTATTTGAACTTATATCTGAACGAATTACCCCTCCATAATCACCAAATACAAGATTCCCTCCTTTAGATAAATAGTCTTTGTAAGCATATTTTATATCTGTATAAAAATTATCAGTTGGTTTCCAATCAAATACTAAACTTATTGCTTTTTGTTCTGTATTAGCTTCTGAAGGCAATCTTCCATCTTGATATAGTGCATTTACTCTATATCCAAAAGTATTATTTCCATCAAATTGTCCACCTAAATCAATATGTCCATAATATGACTCGTTTCCATAACTTCCAATAGTTACATTTCTTAAATCTTTTGTAGTTGGTTTTTTAGTTATATAATTTACTGCTCCACCAACTCTTCCGCCACCATATAAAAATCCAGTTGCTCCATTTATAACTTCAACTCTTTCTATATCTTGCATCATTACACTGTTAGCACTTCTTCCAGCATAAGAAATACCATCAACTATTGGATTTGATGAACTAAATCCTCTAATTGAGACATCTGGTAAATCATTCCCACTTTTACCAAAGGAACCCCTTTCTTGAGTAGTTGGATTCATTTTAAAAATCTGATTCATATCTTTTGCTTGAACATTTTCGATTAAATCTTTTGAGATTATACTCATTGAGTATGGAGTGTCTTGTAGTTTTCTTTCATTCCAAATACCAGCTCCTGATATTTCTTCTACTAAATATCCTGATTCAGCACTTCCACTTTTATAGCTTTCATTTACAGAAATTGTATCTATAACTGTTGTTTTTGAAAAACCATTTACTGGTTTTGGTTTATCTATTATATATATTATCCCTTCTTCTTCTACTGCTTTTAATTCTTCAGTTTCTAAGACTTTATTTAAACTATTTATTACCCTCCCCCGAAACTCATTTTGCTATCATCAACTTTCCTATCCTTCAAGCTTTTTGATTTTGAAATATAACTTACCTTATACTCTTTTACTATATTATCTACTGCCTCTTGCAAACTTATCTCTTTTGCATTTAACATTGTTCCACTTATCATCATTGATGTTACTACTGAAACAAAAACTTTATTCTTCATCATCTCTCCTTATCTTTATTTATTATGAGAATTGGTTTCTCTAATTAGTAAGACGACTGAACTATAAAAAAATGGACGTCTTTTTACAAGAAATTTTGGAATTTATTAAATATCCATCTAAAACTACCATAAATTAGTACTTCTTAAAATGAAATGTTTCTTATATTTTGATTATTTTAACTAATTTATTTTTATCTCTTTACTTTGATTTTACTTAATAGGGATATCTTAAGGCTAAATTAATAATATAGAATTATCCAAACTTAAATTTATATCTTTCTAACATAGATTTATTTCCTAGTATTCCACCTTGATGTATATATAGAAATATATAATCTTCTTTATTTTTTAAACTATTAACATAATTTTGAAATACAGTCCAACCTAAACTATCATAAAGTAAGTCAAACTCAATATTTGTTTGCTCGAAAAGTTCTTTATGAATTTCATAAAATTCTTTATATAGTTTTCCAAAGTGATACTTTTTATCTTTTTTTAAAATAATTGGATGGTTTTCTATTTCAAGAGCTGAAAACTGTTTTATTAAATAATCATCATCTCCCACACAAGAACAAGTAAGAATTTCATATGGTAAAAATTTTTGTAAATAAAGTGATGTTGTTCCAGTACCACTTGGTAAAAAGATTTTTATTTTTTTATCTTCTATTTGTTGCTCTTTTACCCAATCTTGTATCTCATTTGCAAGTATTTTTATACCAAAAGAAGCTTCTTTAACTGCTCCACCTTCAATTATAAAAAGTTCATCTTTATTAAAATTTTCAGGAATATCTCTTACTAATAAATTCATACCATTTTTTAGTGCTTCTTTATAATTTCCAACTGGATTTTCTTTTAAATATGATGGTAGATGAGAAACATAATAATCAAAATTTAATCCTTTTATTCGACTCAAAACACTAAGTGAATACATAGCATTTGATTGGCATGAACCATAAGAAATAATTTTTTTATATGCTTTTAAATCTTGATTTAAAAAATAGTGAAATTTTCTGGCTTTATTACCACTAAAATCTATATTTAATAAATCATCTCTTTTTACAAAATATTTTTGTGAATTAAAAATAACTTCATCTATTTTTGATGCTCCAAAATCCATAAAATCACCATCTTAATTAATATTCCAATATAATACAACAAAAATATATAATACTTATTTATTGAAGGAAAAGAGAAACAATGTTTGATTTTTATGGAAAACTATCTTCTGAAGTTTATGAATTAGATAAACCAATTGGTTCATCTTTTGGAGATGTAGAATATTATTTATCAAGACTCAAAGACATTAAAGGTCCAATTTTAGAACCAGCAACAGGTACAGGTAGAATTTTAATACCTTTATTAGAAGCTGGTTTAGATGTAAGTGGATTTGACTTATCAAATGAAATGTTGGATATTTGTAAAAATAACTGTAATAAAAGAAACCTAAATCCAGAATTATTCATTGATAAAATGGAAATATTTAAAACTGATAAAAAATATAATGCAATTATTGTTCCAACAGGTACATTTTTACTAATTTATGAAAGAGAAAAATCTATAAAAGCATTAAAAAACTTTTATAATCATTTGAATATAGGTGGAAAGTTAATCTTAGATATTGAAGTACAGAATAATATAAATGAATTAGAAATATCTAATAGAAGTTGGACAAATGAAAAAGATGAAATCATAAATTTATCAACCCAAGTTATGCAAATAGATTATATAAACCAATTTACTATTTATCACAATATATATGAAAAGATAAAAGAGAATAAAGTAATCCAAAATGAGTTAGAAAAATTTGTATTAAGATGGTATGGAATTGAAGAGTTTAAACTAATATTAGAAAGTTTAGGATATAAAAATATAGTTATTTCATCTGATTATAAATACAATAGCTATCCAAATAAAGCTGGACAAATTGTTACATTTGAAGCTACTAAATAATCTTAATTTAGTAGCTTCTTAATTTGTAAAAATATATAAAAGTATCATATTAATTAAATTTTTATTATAATACAACAAAAAGTTAAAGGCTATTTATGGATATTCTCGAATTTATCGATAAAGGTGGTTTTATCGTATATATTTTAATATTTTTGAATATTATTGGATTTACTATTATTTTTTGGAAATTTTTTACTCTTCCACGAAAACATCAGATTATCGCTAAAATAAAACAAAGAATAAAACCTACTTCATCTGTTTCAATGCAAATAGAGTATGAAGTTAAAAAACTTGAAACTGGTCTTACTATAATAAAAAATATAGCTATTATTTCTCCTCTTTTAGGATTACTAGGAACTGTTGTAGGAATTTATATGTCATTTGAAGATATAACAGCAAAAGGATTAGGTGATCCTACTGTATTTTCCGGTGGTATTGCTGTTGCACTTATTACAACAATTGTAGGAATTATAGTATCAATTCCACATCAAATAGCATATAATCATTTTATTTCTATTATTGATACAATAGAAATTCTAGCTAAAAAAGAACTTGTTGGAAAAGAAGAATAATGAAAAGAAGAGAGCCTTTAGGACTTGATTTAACACCAGTTATTGATGTTGTTTTCATACTTCTAATATTTTTTATTGTAACAAGTGTTTTTAAAAAAGAAGAACTTGCCCTTATGCTTGATTTACCAGCTTCTAATGCTGAAACTATACAAATAAAAGAAGAACAAGTTTTTATAGAACTAAGTGAAAATAAACTAGCAATAAAAGGGATTGAAGTATCTTTTGAATCACTAGAAGATAATCTTAAAGCTATAAAAAATAAAGAAAATTCAGTAATAGTAAGAATTGATAGAAAAGTACCTTATGAAAGAGTTGTAAAAGTTTTGGACTTACTTCAAAAATATAGTTTAAATAATTTGGCTCTTGTAACAAATGAAGAGAAAAAATAAAAGCCCTTTTTTATAAGGGCTTTTATATATTAAAAGAATCCTAAAGCTTTTGTATCAAAAGATGTTAAGATATTTTTTGTATGTCTATAAGAGTTTAACATCATCATATGTGTTTCTCTTCCAATTCCAGATTTTTTATATCCTCCAAAAGAGGCATGTGCTGGATATAAATGATAACAATTTACCCAAACTCTTCCAGCTTCAATAGCACGACTTACTCTATGAAGTTGATGTGCATCTCTTGACCAAACTCCAGACCCTAATCCATACTCTGTATCATTTGCAATAGCAATAGCTTCTTTTTCATCTTTAAATGTTGTAACAGATAAAACTGGTCCAAAAATTTCTTCTTGGAAAATTCTCATTTTATTATGCCCTTTAAAAATTGTTGGTTCTATATAGAATCCATTTGGATTTATAGAAGAGTTATAAACATTTCCTCCAATTAAGCATTCCGCACCTTCATCTTTTGCAATTTTTAAATAAGAAGATATTTTTTCTTTTTGATTAAATGAGTTTTGAGCACCCATAGTATTTTCTGTATCAAGTGGATTTCCAACTTTGATAGCTTTTACTCTTTCAATTACTCTTTTTATAAATGGCTCATAAATTGATTCTTCAATTAATGCTCTTGATGGGCAAGTGCACACTTCTCCAGAGTTAAATGCAAATAAAACTAAACCTTCTATTGCTTTATCAAAAAATTCATCATCTGCATCCATAATTGATTTAAAGAAAATATTTGGAGATTTTCCACCAAGTTCTAAAGTTGATGGGATAATATTTTCTGTTGCATATCTCATAATTTCTTGACCAGTTGTAGTTTCTCCTGTAAATGCAACTTTTTTAATATCTTTATGAGTTACAAGATATTTTCCTATTTTTCCACCTGCTCCATTGATTACATTTATAACACCTTTTGGTAACACATCTTTTATTAAATCTAAGAATAGTAGAATTGAAAGTGGTGTTGAGCTAGCAGGTTTTAGTATCACACAATTTCCAGCAGCTATTGCAGGAGCCAACTTCCAAGCAGCCATTAAAAGAGGGAAGTTCCATGGAATAATTTGTGCAATAACTCCATAAGGTTCATAAATCTCTTGAGAAATTGTATTTTCATCCAAATCAGCAACTGTACCAGATTCTGCTCTAATTACTGATGCAAAATATCTAAAATGATCTATAAATAAAGGAAGATCTGCATTTAAAGTTTCTCTTACAGCTTTACCATTATCTAATGTTTCTGCAACAGCTAGAGTTTCAAGGTTCGCTTCAACAATATCTGCAATCTTATTTAATAATGCACTTCTTTGTGCAACAGAAGTATGCTTAAATTCTTCAAAACCTTTTTTAGCAGCTTCGATTGCTAAATCTATATCTTTTTCATTTGATCTTGGAATTTTTGTAAGAGCTTTTCCATCAACAGGAGAGATATTTTCAAAATATTCACCACTAATTGGTGCTATCCATTCTCCACCTATAAAATTCTCATATTGTGCTTTGTACGTTGGTCTTGCATAAATCATCTCATATTCCTTATCTTAAAAATTTAAAGAAAAGATTTTTTCTTTATTGAGATAATTATACTACTAAATTATAGCAATAAGATAACAAAGAGATAACAGTTATTATTTTAAAAGAGTAGTTTTATATTTTAGAGAAAATTAATTCTCTAAAATATTTAGTTTTTATTAAGTGCTAATAAATCACTAAATGCAGTTTCAAGTCTAGATATCATACTTTCTTGTCCTGCTCTTAGCCATTTTCTTGGATCATAATAATTTTTATTTGGTTTATCATCACCTTCTGGATTACCTATTTGTCCTTGTAGATATCCATGGTTTTTAGCTTCATAAGCTCTTACTCCATCCCAAAAAGCCCATTGTGTATCAGTATCTATATTCATCTTAATAACACCATAAGATATTGCTTCTCTAATTTCTTCAAGTAATGAACCACTTCCACCATGAAATACAAAATCAACTGGCTTAGAAGAAGTTTTATGTTTTTCTTGGATAAATTTTTGAGAATTTTCTAAAATAACTGGACTTAATACAACATTTCCAGGTTTATAAACTCCATGAACATTCCCAAAACTTGCTGCTATTGTAAAATTTGGACTAACTTTACTCAAACTTTCATAAGCAAATGCAACTTCACTTGGCTGTGTATAAAGTAGCGAATTATCAACTCCACTATTATCAACCCCATCTTCTTCTCCACCAGTAATTCCAAGTTCAATTTCAATCATCATGTCAAGAGCATTCATTTTCTTGAAATATTCAACACAGATCTCAATATTCTCTTCAAGACTTTCTTCACTTAAATCTAACATATGTGATGTAAAAAGAGGTCGTCCAGTTTTCTCAAAATGAATAGCTCCAGATTCAAGTAATCCATCAATCCAAGGAAGAAGTTTTTTTGCAGCATGATCTGTATGTAAAATTACAGGAATTCCATAAGCTTTAGCCATAGTATGAACATGATTTGCCCCACTAATTGCACCTAATACTGCAGCATCACTAGATTTTAAACCTTTTCCAGCATAAAATCCAGCTCCACCGTTTGAAAATTGTACAATTATAGGAGATTTTACTTTACTTGCTACTTCTAATACTGCATTTACAGAATCAGTACCTACAACATTTACAGCAGGTATAGCAAAACCTTTCTCTTTTGCATAAGAGAAAAGTTTTTTTGCTTCACTTCCTGTTAAAACTCCAGCATTTACAACATCTAAAACACCCATATTAATCTCCCTTATTTAATTACGATCTTTGCGTCTTTTCTTAAACTTTGTACCAATTCATCGATTTTTTTATTAAATTTTTCAGCAATTAATATTTGATTTATATTTTCTTTTACTTCATCATAACTTAAAGATTTTCCTGCAATTTTATCTTTTACATAAATTACGTGATAACCAAATTGAGTTTTTGTAGGAGTTTTAGAATATCCACCTTTTGGTAAAGATTGAACAGCAGTTGAGAATTCTGGAACCATTTGTTCTGCTGAGAATTTACCTAAATAACCACCATTTGCTTTAGATGGATCTTTTGATTTTGATTGTGCTAATTCTTTAAATTTTGCTTCTTTATTTGAAGCTTTTTCTATCTCTTTTATTATATTTTTTGCATCAGCTTCATTTTCAACTAAAATGTGGCTTGCTTCAAAAGTCTCAGGGATTACAAATCTAGCCTTATTTTTTTCATAAAAATCTTTTTTTTCTGTATCAGAGAATTTAAGTTTTTCTATCTCTTTTGATTGCCAAACTTGTAAAGCTAAATCTTCTTTAATTTTTGAGATAGCTTCAACATATTGTGTATCTTTTTCTATACCATCTTTAATAGCTTTTTTTGCAATTAGTTTTCTATTAATTGCTCCTTCTAAGATTTGATTTTTTGCTTCTTGAGGAAGTTGATCAAAGTTTATTCTAGGATCTTGTAAAAGTACATCAATATCTTGTTTTGTAATTTTGTCTCCATCAACTGTTGCATAGAAATCTGCTGCACTTAAAGTTGAAACCAAAGCGATTGAAGCTATAAAGCTTGTAACTATTTTTTTCATTTTGTTCCTTAGAAATTAATTTGCAGTATTTTATCTATTCATAGTTAATAAATAGTTTATTTTTTATCTTTTATCTTTCTATTTTAAATCATTTTTTACAATTTTTAACATTTAACTTAAAAACTCTTTAAAAAAACAAATTTTTATGATATACTTTCGCTGAAAATTAAGATTAACTTAAATTTAAGGATTTTTATGAGAATTTTGATAATAGAAGATGAAATTACATTAAACAGAACACTACAAGAAGGATTAATAGATTTTGGGTATCAAGTTGATACAGCTGAAAATTATAAAGATGCTGAATATTTTATTGATATTAGAAATTATGATTTAGTTTTAACTGATTGGATGTTACCAGATGGAGATGGTATTGAACTTTGTAAAATTGTAAAAAATAGAAGTTCAAGAACAGCAGTTGTTATTATCTCTGCAAGAGATGATAAAGAAAGCGAAATTGAAGCATTAAAATCAGGTGCTGATGATTTTATAAAAAAACCATTCGATTTTGATATTTTACTTGCACGTATTGAAGCTAGATTAAGATTTGGTGGAACAAATATAATAGAAATTGATGATTTAGTAATAAACCCAGATGAAGAAAAAATCGAATATGCTGGAGAAGAGATTGAATTAAAAGGTAAACCTTTTGAAGTTTTAACTCACTTAGCTAGACATAGAGATCAAATTGTTTCAAAAGAACAATTATTAGATGCAATTTGGGAAGAACCAGAACTTGTAACTCCAAATGTTATAGAAGTTGCAATTAATCAAATTAGACAAAAAATGGATAAACCTTTAAATATTTCAACTATTGAAACTATTAGAAGAAGAGGATATAGATTCTGTTATCCAAACGTGGCATCTGAGGAAAAATAACCTTTAAAAATGGAGAGTAGAAGTATCTATAAACAGTTTTATATAAAACTTATTATTGCTACTTCACTTTTCATTACTACTTTATCTATAATCTTTTATGAATATGCAAAAAGTTCTTTTTATGACAATATTCAAGACAACCTTTTATCACAAGCAAAGCAAATTGAAAGAGGATATATAACATCAGATAAATTCCAAAATGTAATCTCTCAATTTCAAATTATTGAAATAATTTCAAATAAAAATATAAAAAAAGAAATTAGCTTTATAAAATTTTATAAAGATGATAAATCTTATACAAAACTCTTATTTCCTATGCATGATGATGTCTTTTTACAAATCACTAAAGATATAACTTTAGAGAAAGATTTATTATATTCAATAATATTTAAAAACTTTTTTGCATTAGCAATTCCTAGTTTTATTTTAATGCTTATTTACTCTTTAGTTGTTTCAAAATCTTTATTAAAACCAATTGTACAAATAAATAAAAAACTATCAAATATGGATGAGAATTCACTTTCACAAATTGATACAAAAGATTTACCTACTGAATTTTTAACTTTAGGAAATTCTATCAATTCTTTAACAAATCGTATAGGAACATATATTAAATTCAAAAAAGAGCTTTTTATAGGAATTGCTCATGAACTTAAAACTCCTTTAGCTGTAATGAAATTAAAAAATGAACTAATGCTAAAAAAAGATAGATCTAAAAAAGAGTATGAAGATGCTTTAAAACTTACAATTAAAGAAATAGATAATATGAACATAATGATAAGCTCTATTTTAGATATTGGAAGAACTGAGGGAGCACAATTTGAGCAACCTAAAAATATTGATTTAGTCAAATTTATACAAAATAAAGTAACTGACTATAAAATGCTATCATCTAAAAAAGATGTAGAAATAAAGTTTAGTTCAAATATCTCTCAATTTGATACTTTAATTCAAGAAACTTTATTTAATCAAATTTTACAAAATTTTGTCCAAAATGCCATAAAATTCACTCCAGACAATAAAATAATAGAAGTAAAACTAAAAAAAGTTGATGATGAAGTAACCTTAAGTGTTGTTGATGAAGGTATTGGAATAGATGAAAATATTGATGTATTTGCTCCATTTAAAAAAGTAGGAAAAGAAAATGGTGTAGGATTGGGATTATATTTAGCAAAAATAGCTTCCGATGCTCTAAATGGTCAAATATCTATAAGAAATAGACAAGACGGCAAAAATGGATGTGTTGCAAAACTTGTATTAAGCAACACACCTCATCAAGATTAAGAAAATAGTGCTTGGTGCTCTATCTTAGTACATTTATTCTGAACTACATTTAATCCAGCATTTTTAGCAATCTCTGCAGCCTCATTATTTGATAATCCAAGTTGAAACCAAACTGTTCTTATGTTTTTTTCATCTTTAATTTTTAAAACCTCATCTATAACTTTTGCTATTGCATCTGGTTTTCTAAATATATCAACTAAATCAATATTAAATGGGATTTCACTTAAACTTCTATAAACTTTTTCACCTAAAATAGTATCTTCTTTAGGATAAATTGGAATTATTTTAAATCCAGCTTTTTGTAAATATGAAGCAACTCGATATGAAGCTTTTTCAGTATCTGGAGAAAGCCCAACTATAGCTATTGTTTTTGTTTCATTAAATATTTTTATTATCTCATCTTTGTTTGAATTAATTGTAGGAAATTCGCACTCCATGTATCTCTCCTTAGTCTAGTTTATCTAGCTTATTTTGAATAAAAGTTTTTACTTCTAACAAATCTATTGTATCAACAAAATCCTCAAATTTACAACCACTTGCATTTATATGTCCACCACCATTTGCTAATTTTGAAGCTAGTTGTGAAACATCAAGTTTACCATCAGCTCTAAAAGATGTATTCCCTTTTCTATTTATATCAATAAAAAAGTCATAGTCATAATTTGCTCTTAAAAAACTATTTGCAGGAATTGAAATAGAACCTAAACAATATGTTAAAAGCCCTTTTTGTCCCTTATAAAAAACTGTTAAATCATCTTTAACTTCATCTAAACATTTAACTAAATATTTTGCACTTAAATTATCTAAAGTATCATCATTATGTTCTTTTAAAAACTCTTTTTTTAGTAAATGTACATCATTATCTAATTTTATATGCCCATTTTCTAAATCTAAATATTTTATAGCATTTTGTAATAGAAAAAATTTTAATTCTCTATCTAAAGAAGAAAAAAGTATAGAGTTTATCTCTCTTGTTTTTATTATCATTGACATTAAAACTTTACCAAATTCAAAATTCTTTTCTTCATGTTCAAGCCAAATATCAACTGCATTTATAGCATCAACTAAATTTTTAAGGTAGTGTATATCTGCATTGAATTTTTCTAGCATAAAATCATATACAATTTTTGTAGCACATCTTTTATCATCTAAAAAATACCAATCATATTTTGATGCACTTGTTTTTCCTGTAATATGATGATCTAAAAGCTGTAATGTTATATCAAAACCTTCTTCTTTTAAAGTTTTTATTTCTTTATCTAATTCATCACTTTCTTGTAAAGTTAAGTTTAAATCACTAATTATCAAAAAGAGTTTTTCATCTTTATGTTTTCTTATATCTAAAATTACTTTTTTTAAAGCTAATTTTACTTCTATACCATAATTTGCATTATAAAAATGGGTCTTTTCAAAGAATCCATTTGTGATAAGTTGACAGCCAAAACCATCTAGATCTGTGTGTGAAATGTGAAATAGTCTCATTGTGCAATATCTTTCAATGTTAATTTATCAAGGAAATCATTTATTTTAAATTGTAAATTATTTAATAATGGCCAGATTCCACAAAGTTTTGCTTTATGATTTGGACAACTTTGTATCGAATCAGAACACTCAAACACCATAGGATTTCTCTCTTCAGCAGCTACAACTATTTCTAAAATAGTTATCTCTTCTATTGATTTTTTAAGTACAAAACCACCATTTATCCCTCTATGAGAGACTACTAAATCCTGTTTTGCTAAGTTTTGCATAATTTTTGCTAAAAAAGATTTTGATATATCTAACTCTTTTGATAAAACATCTACATTTACGGGAGTATCGCTCTTTGAAATTGATATTAGTGATAGCAGTGCATATTCACTTTTTTTTGTTAATAACATATTATAATCTTTCCAATTTTTATTATTCTGTTATATTTTACAAAAACTATGATTAATATTCGTTAGAAGATATAAAAAAAGGGGCTGTAACTTTAGTTACAACCCCTTTTATAATCAAAATGTAATAAAACTATTTTGCTCTAATTCCTAAAGATGCAACTAATTCTGTAAATCTTGCATAATCAGTTCTTCTTAAGTATGCTAAAAGTTTTTTTCTTCTACCAACCATTTTTAAAAGACCTAATCTTGATGAGTGATCTTTTTTAAATACTTTTAAATGCTCTGTTAAAATTTTAATTTGCTCACTTAATAATGCTATTTGAACTTCTGCTGAACCTGTATCACCATCTTTTCTAGCATATTTTGTAATAATACTTGCTTTTACTTCCTGATCTAAAGCCATTTTGACCTCCTAATAGGTATATATTTAAATTTATTTCCAATGAAATAGGTGCGAATTTTATTAAAAATTTGCTTTATTTTTACTTATATTATCCACCAGTTTGATAAAAAGCTCTTGTAGAAACTTCATTATCTGTTTTATTACTCCATTTATTTTTTTCTGGTTTATTTTTTAGAACTTTTTTCAGAATATCTACTGCTTCATCAATTCGATTATTTCTAACGGCATCTTTTATACTCATTGCATCTTCAAAGTATAAACAAGGAATCAAATAACCTTCTGCTGTTAATCTTATTCTATTACAAGATGAACAAAAATCATCTTTATGTGGTTCAATTATACCAAATTCATAACCATCTTCAAATCTATAATATTGAGCAGGAGAACTTGTATCTCTTGGAACTTTTACAAAATTTGGATATTTTTTTGAAATAATTTCTAATATTTCATCAGAATTTAGCCCTTTTGCTTCAGCTTTAGCATGATTATTTTCCATAAATTCTATAAATCTAATAATATAACCTTTATCCCTACAAAATTCTAGAACTTCAACAATATCTATATCATTTATTCCTTTTATAGGGACACAATTTATTTTAACTTTTAATCCTACTTTTGAAGCTTCATTTATTCCTTCAAGTACTTTATCTAAAACATCTTTTTGAGCTATTTGTTTTGCTCTATCTTTATTTAAAGTATCTAAAGATATATTTATTCTTTTAAGTCCTGAATCTTTTAACTTTTTTGCAACTAAAGATAATAAAAATCCATTTGTAGTCAAAGCCAAATCTATATCATTTTTATAATCAAATACCATTTTTATAAATTTATCTAAATCTTCTCTTAAAAGTGGTTCTCCACCAGTAATTCTAACTTTTTTAATACCTTCATCAATTGATACTTTTATAAATTTAAATAAATCTTCATAAGATAATAAGTTCTCTTTTGGAACCCAAGAAAATGGTTTTTCTGGCATACAATATTGACATCTAAAGTTACATCTTTCTGTAACAGATACTCTTAGATAATCAACTTTTCTACCAAATCCATCTATTAACATTCTAAACCTTTTTTTAATTCAATCTTTGCCAAGCTTCATCTAAAGAGCTTACTCTTTTTGAAAACAATAAGTAAAGTGCAATATTGAATTTAGCAAGTTTTAAAGTACTTTCATCTGGTTTACTTACAATATCTAAACATTCTTGTAAACTAATATTCGTATAATCTTTTTTATAATCTATTCCAAAATCTTTTAAACTAAAGCTAAACTCTTTTATCTCATCATTAACTTTTTGCCAATATTTAGAGTCTTTAAAAACTTCAACTCCACCTTCAGATCCTCTAATAATTGTAATATTTTTATAGAAATCTTTAAAAATATCAAGATACTTAGCAACATAAGGTTTATGTACAACTCCTGTTATTCCATACTCACTTAAAGAAGGATTTAAAAGTTTTTCAACTGTGTTAAAAGCTGTTCTCATTACTAACTCTTTTCTCAAATTTGTTAAATTACTAAGCTCAGTTAAGTATTCTATCCTATCAAAATAGTGTACAAATTGACCTTTGTCAATATTGATAAAAACATCTTTTGTTGTAACACCATCTTTTGCTGGTTGCAAAAAATCTCCACAAATTACAAGATTTAGCCTTCTTACATCACTATTTTTTTTATAAAAATCGCTTAATATATCTTCAAATAATGGAAATAAATATGGATTGTCAGTTCTTCCATTAAAGTTATACCCTAAAATCATAGAATCTTTTATCTCTGTTTTTTTCATAAATTTATCAAGAGCAGTTACACAACCTTTTAACTCTTCATTCGTTTCAAGCCTAGTTCTCCAAGCAATTAAAAAAGCTCCAATTTGAGCTTCACTTAACTTTTTTTTCAAAATCATTTCAACAACTCTTTGAGCTTCTTCTTGAGTCAAATCTTTATTTCCTTTTGGTCCAGTTCCAACTGCTTTTATAAATTTTTTAAATTCCATTATATACCCCATTCTATAGCGTTTTAATTAATATTTTTACAAGGATAATATATACTTACTTAAACAAAACCATTCTTAAGGTTATTTATGGGTTTATTACAAGATATTCAAATGTTAGACTTTTTTAAGAACCTAAATGATGATGAGTTGGAACTTCTTAGCTCTTTTTCATCTATAAAAAAGTATACAAAAGACTCTATTTTATATTATGAAAGTGAATCACAAAAAAATATTTTATTTTTAATTAATGGATTAATAAAAATTTATAAATTTGATAAATTTGATAATGAAATATTTTTATATCATATTTATGAAAATTCAATGATTAGCGAAATAAGTTCACTTATTGCTGATGAAATTTACTGTTTCTCAAATGCTTCATTTATTGAAGATTCTACTATTTTATCTATAAATTTCGAAAAACTCCAAGAACATTTTTTATCAAAAAATATTTTAATAAAAGAGCTTATGGAAAGTCTTTTAAGAAAAACTCATCAACTTCAATGTATTGTAAACAGAGAATTAGTTTTTGATGCAACAGCAAAAGTTGCATTTATGCTATCAAATGATCTTAAAATGTTTAATAATTTAAAGAGACAAGATGTATCATTTATGTTACATATTCAACCTGAAACTCTATCAAGAGTTTTAAAAAAGTTATCAAGAGACGAAATTATAGATGTTGAAAACAATAAGGTAGTTATAAAAAATAAAGAGCTTTTAAGCTCTATTTTCAGAGGTATTGGTATATGAAGAAAAATAAAATAAGTACAAATATAAAAATAATTGGGATTTTATTTGCTATTTTAATGTTGAGTATAGTAGCTATAACTTTTTATTTAAATAATAAAAATGAAAAAGATGCTCTAATAATTAATATTGCAGGTAAACAAAGAATGCTTACTCAAAATATATCAAAAAATATATTTTACCTATCACAATTTAAAAATTCATCTTTTGATGAATTAAATAGTTCTACAGCTGAGTTTATTTACAATCTAAAAACTTTAAGAGAAGGAAATAATCTTCCAAAAATAAAAGAAGCTCCAACATCTGAGATAGCAAATCAGCTTATGAAAGTTGAAATATTGTGGAGTAGTTTTTATCAAACTGTTCTTAATTTTAAAGAGTTATTACATAAAGAAGATTCTCAAAATGAACTTCAGACTATTTTAAAATCTATACATTCATCTAATACTATTTTATTAAATGAAGTTGATAATCTAGTATCTTTATATACAGTTTATAGTGAATCAAAAATTGCAACTATTAGATATCTACAATACTTTTTTGCAATTTTAATCTTAATCTTAATTATTTATAGTTTTATTAAACTAAAATCTATGGAAGCAAATGCTATAAAATTTTTAGAAGAATCAAAAAAAGTTATGGAACAAAACTTTCAAGCACCATTAGAACCTATAAAGATTGAAGCTGAAGGTGAGATAGTTGAAGCAACAAATACTTTAAATAAGTTTATTAAAAAAATAAATTTAGTTATGGATGACTCAGCAAATGCTATAATTCAATCTAAAAATGCTTCTTTAAAGCTTGATGAACTAACAAATGAATTTAATGATATTATAGAAAATCTTACAAATTCATCTGAAATTTCAAAACATTTAAATCGTAGTGAAGATATTGTAATTCAATCCCAAGAAGATTTAATGAACTCAAATAAAAGACTTCTTGAACTTAAAAATGAGTTAGATAAAATCCTTATATCATTTGATAAAAAAGATTGATCTTTTTTTATCAAATACTTTTATTATTACAATAATAACCTACTCCTTGCATATTCTTTAAAAAATTATCAGGGAGTTTTTTTCGAAGGTTTTTAATAAAAAGTCTCATTGCATTTGGTGTTAAAACACTATCTTCAGAAATAGCATTTTCAAGTTCTTCATAAGTTATAATTCTATTTTTAGTAATTAGAAGTTTTAAAAATATAACCTCTTTTTTTGTCAATATAGCCTCAAACTCACCATTTGAAACTAATGATTTACTAGAATCAAAAAACCAAGATTCATCTAAAACATATATTTTATTTTCATCATAAGATTTAATAAATGCTTCTAAAGCTTCCATTAAATTGTCATTTGTGATAGGTTTTACTATATATTTTACTAAATAAAGCTCAGTTGCTTTTAATAAATAATCTAAATCTGTGAAAGCAGAAGTTATTATAACTCTTGTTTTGGAATCAGTTTGTCTAATACTTTTTATAAAATCGATACCTGTTTCATTGCCCATTCTTATATCTGTTATTATTAAATCTGGTTTATGCTGTAAATATAAGGAGTTAGCATCTGTAACATTTGAAGCACTATAAACTTCTTTAAAAAGATGTTTTAATATCTCTTCTATATTTTTTCTTATTCCATCTTCATCTTCAACGTATAAAACAGTAAAAGCATTTAGCTTATTTAAGAAGTTCTTTTTCATTCTTTACAAACCCATATTATAAAAGATATGCTATCATAACAAAAGATTGCTAATTAAGGGGTTATTTTGAACTATTCTATAGAAAATAATTTATCAAAAATAATTATTTCTACATCAATTATAATAATGTCAGCTATGATATTTGCAATTTCTTATTTCTATGTACAAAATACATATGATGATTTTGAACATGATATGGATAAGTTTGTAAAAGATTATTATGATGAAGAAAAAAAAGGATTAAAGAAAGAAGTAAATACAGTAATAGACATATTAAATTATAATATTGCAAAATCTAATGTAAATGATGAAATATTAAAACATGATGCTATACAACTTCTAAACAATATAAATTTTGAAACAAATAAAAGTAACTATTTTTTTGTATATGAAATAGATAATATGGAAGGAGGAGATGATTTTGCTAAAATGGTTGTAAATCCCAATAGACCAGATTTAGTAGGAACTAAAATATCAACAAATTACGAAGATGCTGACGGTAAAAAGTTTCGTGATGAATTTATGTCAAATATAAGAGAAAATGGTGAATCATATTCAATATATTCTTATAAAAAACCAGATATTACAAGTTTACAATATAAATTATCATATTTTAAATATTTTGATAGATTTAATTGGGTTATTGCTTTGGGTGTTTATACTGATGATATAGAGAGTAAAATAGCACTAAAAAAAGTTGCTTTAGAAAATAAAATCAAAAAACAAATAAACCAAAATATTGTTCTTTTTTTAATGTTTTTAACAGTTGCTATTGTAGTTTTATTTACTATTTCATATAAAATTGATGATATTTTAAAAAAATATGAAGAGAAAGTAAGAAAATATGCAAATGATTTGGAAACATTAAATGCAAATTTAGAAAAAGAAATTAAAACTCAAATAAAAGAGTCTAGGGAAAAAGAACAAATACTTATACAAAAATCAAAATTTATAGCCTTAGGAGAAATGATATCTAATATTGCTCATCAATGGAGACAACCACTTTCTGAATTGTCTTCTATTTTTATGTTTATAAAATTTAAATATGATTTAGATGCTTTAGATAAAAAAACTATGCAAATTAAGTCTAATGAAGCAACAAAAGTTTTAGAATATATGTCTCAAACTATTGATGATTTTAGGAACTTCTTTCTCCCAAAAAAAGACAAAGAAGAGTTTTACTTATACAAAGCAATAAATAGTGTTATTAGTATTGTCGCAAGTGGTTTAAGTAATAGTAATATAGTTGTAGAAATAGACATTAAAAAAGATATTTTATTAAAAACTTTTTTAAATGAATATCAACAAGTTATTTTAAATATTTTAAAAAATGCTCAAGATATTTTAATTGAAAAAGATATAAAAAATCCTATTATAAAAATATATGCAAAGGATAATGACCATAATACTATTTTATTTATTGAAGATAATGGTGGTGGAATTTTAGTAGAACCAAAGAATAAAATTTTTGAACCATATTTCACTACAAAAGATAAAAGTAATGGAACTGGTATTGGTCTTTATATGTCTAAAATTATTGTTGAGAAAAATATGAAAGGAAAATTAAAAGTTGATAATATAAGTTTTGGTGCAAGATTTTCTATTTATATTCCAAAAGAAAAAAGCAAGAGTTAAAACTCTTACTTTTGAAAAATTTTTTAATATCCAAACATTAAATTTGGAAGCCATAGAGATATAGAAGGTATATATGTTACTAAAATAAGTCCTAATAATAAAACTAAAGTCATAGGAATACTTGCTTTTGTAACTGTTCCCATGGATAATCCAGTAATACCACTACCAACAAGGATATTGAGTCCAACTGGTGGTGTAATCATACCTATTTCCATATTCACAACCATAATAACTCCAAGATGTATTGGATCAATTCCTAAAGCAACTCCAATAGGAAGTAATAAAGGAACAGTAATCATAACAACTGAACTAGGTTCCATAAATTGTCCCATAACTAGAAGTAAAATATTCACTATAATTAAGAACATTAAAGGAGTAACATTTGCATCTAGTATCATTTGAGTGATAGTTTGTGGAATTTGCTCATCTGTTAAGAAGTGTGCAAAAATCATAGCATTTGCGATAATAAAGAAAATCATTGAACTTGTTTGTGCTGAATCTAATACAATTTTATATAAATCTCTTACTTTTAAATCTTTATATATAAAGAAAGAAATAAATAAAGCATATACAACACTAATTGCTCCAGCTTCAGTTGGTGTAAAAATACCACCATAGATTCCTCCAATAACCACAACAATGATTAATAAAGCCCAAACAGACTCTTTAAATGTTCTGAACATTTCAGCAAAACTTGCTCTTTTAGTACCTTTATATCCACTTCTTACAGCTAATATATAAGTTGCTATCATCATCATAGCACCAAGCATTAATCCAGGTACAACTCCAGCCATAAATAGTTTTGCAATTGATTGCTCAGCACTTACCCCATAAACGATAAATACAATAGATGGTGGGATAAGGATACCTAATGTTCCAGCTGTTGTAATTGTACCAATAGCAAATTGATTGTTATACCCAGCTTGTTTAATAGCTCCATACATAACAGAACCAATAGCAGCAACTGTGGCAGGAGAACTTCCACTAATAGCAGCAAATATAACTGAAGCCAAAATAGCAGCAATTGGAAGACCACCAGGTAAGTGTCCTACAACACTTTTAGCAAAATTAACAATTCTAGTTGCTGCACTACCACGAGCTAATAATGAACCAGCTAAAACGAACATAGGAATTGCCATAAGTGTATATTTGTTTAAACCATCAAATATATGAGATGCAACTCCCATTAAATCATTATCTGTAAATAAAAATGCTGAAGCTAGTGTACTAATTCCAAGAGATACAGCAACTGGAACTCCTACTAACATCAATCCAAAAAGTAAACCAAAAAGTGTAGCTATAACCATAACTATTTTTCTCCTTTAATTTCATCTACAATATGTTCATGTTCGCTAAATACTTTTATGTCTTTTGAATCTGTTCTAAGTAGTTCTACTAATTTCTCAAAAACTCTATAAGCTGCAAGTAAAAATGCAATAGGTATAACTAATTGTGGTATCCACATAGGAATTTGTAAATCAACATTTATCTCTCCGAAGTCCATTAACATTAAAATTAATTGATATCCTAAATAAGAGATTAGAAGAAGATACGATATAGACAATAAATTAGCAAAAACTAAAAAAGTTTTTGTAAGAACTGGAGATAATTTCGATATTAACAATGTAATAGAAATATGAGCTCCTTGTCTAAATCCATAAGCAGCACCAAAAAGTGCAGACCAAATAAATAAATATTGAGTAAGTTCTCCTGCCCATGGAAGACTAGTTCCAAAGGCATATCTTAGTATAACATTAACAAAGGCTAATAAAACTCCTAATACCATTCCATAAACAGCTATTGTTTGGTTTATTGTACCAACTATAACATCCATAATTTTAAAAAATTTATCCATTTTTGTTCTTCAATTACTTTGTTTCAATAGCTTTTTTGATTAAGTCTTCACCGATTACATTATAGAATTTCGGATAAACTGTTTCCATAACTTTTCTCCAGTTAGCAACTTGCTCTTGCGTTAATTCATAAATCTCAAGTTTTTTTGAATCAGCAGCATATTTTCTTAATTCAGTCATAATTTTAGCATCATCTTCCTCAGTTGCTTTTCTTTCAAACTCTGTTGCTTCTTTCATAGCTTGAGAAACTTTTTCTTGTAAATCTTTTGGTAATTTATCCCAGAATTTTTGATTCATAACAACTAAATAACCTAAATATCCATGATTACTTAAAGTAAGACTAGATTGAACTTCATGGAATTTTTTTGTCCAAAGATTTGATAATGGATTTTCCGTTGCATCAACAACACCTTGTTGTAATGCTGAGTACACTTCAGAGAATGGTAAAATTTGTGGACTTCCACCAATAGCTTTAATTTGTTCTTCTAAAACTTTTGAAGATTGAATTCTAAATTTTTGACCTTTAGCATCTTCAGGATTAATAATTGCTTGTTTACTACTTGAGAAGTGTTTAAATCCAGCATCCCAGTAATCAAAAGCTTTCATTTGTTTTTTAGCATCTACATAAGATTTAAGTATTGCTCCAACTTCTCCATCCATAACTTTATATAGATGTTCTTTATCTCTAAATAAAAATGGTAAGTCAAAAAGTTGAATTTGTGGTACGATAGATGGGAATTTTGATAAACTTGGCATAATTAATTGAACATTATTCATAGCCAGAGCTTTCATCTCATCAGCATCACCATATAATTGTGAGTTAGGGAAAACTTGAACATCGATTTTTCCTTCCGTTAACTCTTCAATTCTTTTTTCTAAGAAATTAGCTGCCATACCCTTTGGAGTATTATCGCTTACAACGTGGCTGATTTTCATAACATAATCAGCTGCTAAACTTGAAGTTGCGAGCATTGCTGCTGCAATCGTTCCTAAAATTACTCTTTTCATCTAAGATTCTCCTTAAAATTTTGGTTAAGAAAAGATTATAGTTAAAAGTTATGTAACTATTATGTATAAAAATGCAATTTATTTAATTTTTTTAAGCTATATTTAATCTTGCTTAAATTTTTAAATTAATATTTTTATTTTAGTAAATTTAATATATTTACTATTAAATATTAATTATTCCTTAATTACTTAAAATACTTGATATCGATCAAAAAGAAACTCAACTCTTTCAGTTAAGATTTCTTTGTTATTAATTTATTTCAAAAAAAGGAGAAAAGATGTCACTTTCAAGAAGAGATTTTCTAAAAAGTTCAGCAGCAGCAAGTGCAGCAGCAGCGATTGGTATGAATATACCATCAAATTTACAAGCACAAGCAAATACAGCTGAAAGTGGTTGGCGTTGGGATAAAGCAGCCTGTAGGTTTTGTGGAACAGGTTGTGGAATTATGCTAGCAACAAAAGATGGAAAGATTGTTGCTGTTAAAGGAGATCCAGCTGCTCCTGTAAATAGAGGTCTTAACTGTATCAAAGGATACTTTAATGCAAAAATTATGTATGGTGCAGATAGATTAAAAACTCCTCTTTTAAGAGTAAATAAAAAAGGTGAATTTGATAAGAAAGGTGATTTTACTCCTATTTCTTGGAAAAGAGCTTTTGATGAGATGGAAAAACATATAAGAATTGCTCTAAAAGAAAAAGGCCCAGAAGGAATTGGTATTTTTGCATCAGGACAACATACAATTATGGAAGGATATGCTGCACTTAAAATGATGAAAGCTGGATTTAGATCAAATGGTATAGATCCAAATGCAAGACACTGTATGGCATCAGCTGTTGTTGGTTTTTACCAAACATTTGGTATTGATGAACCTAGTGGATGTTATGATGATATTGAACTAACGGATACTGTTGTTTGTTGGGGTTCAAATATGGCAGAAATGCACCCTATTTTATGGTCAAGAGTAACTGATCGGAAATTAAGTAATCCAGAAAAAGTAAAAGTTGTAAATATATCTACATATAGACATAGAACATCTGATATTGCAGATTTAGAGATTATCTTTACTCCAAATACAGACTTAGCTTTATGGAATTATATAGCAAGAGAGATTGTTTATAATCATCCTGAATCAATAGATTGGAACTTTGTAAAAGAACATATTATATTTGCTGCAAGTCCAGTAAATATTGGTTATGGAATGAGAAGAAGTGATGAAAAATCTATAAAAGATGGTAAATATTCAAAAGAAGAAATGGAAATAATCTCTAAAGAGATGGAAAAAATAGTATCTGAAACTGAAGCTCCAGCACTTGCTCCTTATGGATATAAAGCTGGTGATAAAATGACAAATAAAAATACAGGACTTGCTCACTGGGAAATATCTTTTGAAGAGTATAAAAAATTCCTTGAACCATATACTTTAGATTATGTTGCCAAAATTTCTAAAGGAAATCCAGATGAAGATATTGAAGAGTTTAAAAATAAACTTCAACAATTAGCAAATTGGTATATTGAACAAGATAGAAAAGTAGTAAGTTTCTGGACTATGGGTATGAATCAACATACACGTGGAACTTGGGTAAATACTTTAGCTTATAATGTTCACTTTTTACTAAATAAACAAGCTAAACCAGGAAGTGGAGCATTCTCACTTACAGGACAACCAAGTGCTTGTGGAACAGCAAGAGAAGTTGGAACATTTACTCATAGACTTCCAGCAGATATGATGGTTGAAAATCCTAAACATAGAGAAATCACTGAAAAAGCTTGGAATATTCCAAATGGAGTTTTAAATCCAAAAGGTATTCATCATATTATGAAAATTCATAGAGATATAGAAGATGGAAATATAAAATTTGCTTGGGTAAATGTTTGTAATCCATACCAAGATACTGCAAGTGCAACTCATTGGGTAAAAGCGGCAAGAGAAATGGATAATTTTATAGTTACAAGTGATGGTTATCCTGGAATTTCAGCAAAAGTATCAGATTTGATTCTACCATCAGCCATGATTTATGAAAAATGGGGTGGATATGGAAATGCAGAAAGAAGAACACAACTTTGGAGACAACAAGTAGTTCCAGTTGGAGATGCGATGAGTGATACTTGGCAATGGGTTGAATTATCTAAAAGATTTACAGTTAAAGATTTATGGGGAGAACAACCACTTTTAAGTTCAAAAGGAGAAGTAAAACTTCCAGATATGATTGAAGCAGCTAATGCAATGGGATATGATGAAAATACAACAATGTATGAGATTTTATTTGCAAATGATAGAGCAAAATCATATAAAGCAGATAAAAATGATCCAATCCAAACTGGTTTTGATAACACTGAAGCATTTGGAGACAATAGGAAAGTTTTAGGAAGTGATGGAAAACCATGGGAAGGATATGGATTCTTCATACAAAAGTACCTTTTTGAAGAGTATGCAGATTTTGGAAGAGGACACGCTCACGATTTAGCAGACTTTGATACATATCACAAAGTAAGAGGACTTAAATGGCCAGTTGTTGATGGGAAAGAAACATCATGGAGATTTAATACAAAATATGATCCTTATGCAAAAAAAGCAAATCCAAATAGTGATTTTGCATTCTATGGAACTTTAGCAAAAGAGTTAGCACAAGGTGATTTATTGGGTATCAAAGATGAAACAAAAAAATCACTTAAAAATAAAGCAAAAATCTTTGCAAGACCATATATGGATCCACCTGAAGTACCAAATGAAGAATATCCAGTTTGGCTTAGTACTGGAAGAGTTTTAGAACATTGGCATAGTGGTACTATGACTATGAGAGTTCCAGAATTGTACCGTGCTGTTCCAGAAGCTCTTTGTTATATACACCCTGAAGACGCTATCAAATATGGTGTAAAACAAGGTGAGTTAGCTTGGGTAGAAAGCCGAAGAGGAAAAGTAAAAGCAAGAGTTGAAACAAGAGGAAGAAATAGACCATCAAGAGGACTTGTATATGTTCCTTGGTTCGATGAAAAAGTATTTATAAATAAAGTTTGTTTAGATGCAACTTGTCCTCAATCAGGACAAACGGACTTTAAAAAATGTGCAGTTAAAGTCTACAAAGCATAAAGGTAAATTATGGATATTTTAAATAAACCCAAAGAAGATAGAAGAAAATTCCTTCTTTCTAGTGCTAGAGCCATTGGGCTAGCTATTCTTGGGGGTTTAACTTGGAGTGCCTACTTAAGTGAAGTAAAAGCTACTTCCTTAATTTTACGTCCACCAGCAGCTTTAGACGAAAATGATTTTATAAAAGCCTGTATTAAGTGTGGATTATGTGTAGAAGCCTGTCCTTTTGATACGTTAAGGTTAGCAAAACCAGGTGATAATATGCCTTTAGGAACTCCATATTTTGTTCCAAGAGAGATACCTTGTTATATGTGTGTTGATATTCCTTGTGTGCCTATTTGTCCTACAAATGCACTTGATGAAAAATTAGTAAAAAATAACAACAATGAGTTTGAGATAAGACAAATGCAAATGGGAGTTGCTATTGTAGATGAAAAATCTTGTGTAGCTTTTTGGGGTATACAATGTGATGCTTGTTATAGAGCCTGTCCACTTTTAGGAGAAGCAATAAATATTGTTTACGAAAAAAATGAAAGAACAGGAAAACATGCATTTTTAAAACCAGTAGTTGATAGTGATATTTGTACAGGTTGTGGTCTTTGCGAAAAAGCTTGTATTACTGAAAAACCAGCAATTTTTGTACTTCCAAGAGAAATTGCTTTAGGGAAAGTAGGCAACCACTATATCAAAGGCTGGGATGAGAATGATGAACAAAGAGTAAAAAATGCAACTATAAATACAAATGAAAGAACAATAAATCAAAAAAATGCAATAGACTCTTTAAATAGTGACTTGAAGGATTTATTAGAATGAAAAAATATAGATTTTTAATAGCAAGAAGAATTACTCAGATATCTATAATGTCTTTATATATTTTAGCAAATGTATATGGAATAAATATTTTAATGGGTAATTTAAGTTCTTCATTAGTTTTACAAACTATTCCATTAAGTGATCCATTTGCCGCTTTACAAATGTTTTTTGCTGGAGCAATTATATCTTTTGATATTTTATTAGGAGCAACAATAGTAGCTTTGTTTTACTTTCTTATTGGAGGAAGAGCCTTTTGTTCTTGGGTTTGTCCAGTAAATATTATAACTGATAGTGCAAACTATCTAAGAAGAAAATTTGGTTTTAATCAAGTTGAAAAGAAACAACCAGCTTCAAGAAATATTAGATATTGGGTAATAGCATTAAGTTTTATATTATCGTATTTGATGGGAGTTGCAGCTTTTGAACTAATTTCACCAGTATCTATGGTACATAGAGGATTGATATTTGGATTGGGATTTGGCTTTGCAACAATTCTTGTAATATTTTTATTTGATCTGTTTGTTTTAAAAAATGGCTGGTGTGGACATATTTGCCCACTTGGTGGATTTTATTCACTAATTGGAAGATTTAGTCTAATAAGAGTCCATCATAACCACAATAATTGTACTGCTTGTATGAAATGTAAAGTTGTTTGTCCTGAAAGTCAGGTTTTACATATGATTACAAAAGCTAGTGAACCAGTACTAAAAGAGTGTACAAATTGTGGACGATGTGTTGAAGTGTGTGATGATGATGCACTTAATTTTTCAATAAAAAATTATATAAAGGATAAAAAATGAATTTATCAAAATTAACTTTAAGTATTCTAACTATTTCATCTTTATTTGCTGTATCTGTAAATGCTGCAAATAGTATCAAAGAAGACTCTTTAGGACTAAGACATGAGAGTTTACTAAAAGAGGATAAAGTTATATCAGATGAAACAAAATATGGTACAGATCCAGCAGGAACAAGTACAAAAATAAAAAGAGCTTTTGAAAATGCTCCACCAATGATTCCTCATGATACAGAAGGACTTTTACCTATTACTATAGATAATAATATGTGTACATCTTGTCATGATCCATTAGTAGCTGAAAGTATGGGAGCAACACCTATTCCAAAATCTCACTTTACAAATTTTAGAGAATATGTTTCTCTAAATAAAGATGGACAATTAGAAAGAGATGGAAAAATTGTTGAAAATAGTAGTGATTTAAAAACTATTACAAAACCACTTGATATGTTATCAAATGCTAGATTTAATTGTTCAGCTTGTCATGCTCCACAATCAGACAGTGAAAATATCCCAAAAAATAATTTCACTCCAGAGTTTAGAAGTGTAGACTTAAATGATAAATCAAATTTACTAGATGTAATTACTGAAGGTGTTAAATAAATGAAAAGAAGAGAGCTATTTAGCTCTCTTGCTAAAACTTTTAAGCAAAAGCAAGAGAATATAATTCGTCCACCATATTTTAAAGATGAAAATCTTTTTTTTATAAACTGTACAAAATGTATTGAGAAACCTTGTAGTACAGTTTGCGAAGAGAATATTATTGTTATTCAAGAAGATTTAACACCTAAAATAGATTTTACAAACTCTGGATGTACTTATTGTGATTTGTGTGCAAAAGCTTGTAATAACGGTGTACTAGACTTAGAATATAAGAAAAATATAAATACAAAAATACAAATAGATATTCACTCTTGTCTTGCTTGGAATAAAACAATGTGTTTTTCATGTAAAGATCCTTGTTTAGATGATGCTATAAATTTTTTAGCTATGTTTAAACCAACTATAAATCAAAATTGTACAAGTTGTGGATTTTGTATAAAAGTTTGTCCAACAAATGCAATAAAGGTAGTTTAATGTTGAGGATTATATTTTTTACTCTATTTTGTTTAATTTTAAATGCAAAAGAAATAAGTCCAGAGTTTTCTTTAAAAACTTCTGGAGCTGTTACAGATTTTATAGTAGAAAACAATATTTTGTATATTGGAACAACTGCTAGTAGTATTGATATATTTTCTTTAGAAAAGAAAGAAAGAATTAATTCTATAAAAGTACCTAAAATAAAAGATTTTCTAGGTGATATAATAGATGCAAAAATATTTAGTGTAGATAAAATCAATAATAAAATTTTAATATTATCTCAAGGTGAAAATGGTGGACGAAATATTTTTATATATGAAGATAATAAACTACAAAATATCATAAATGCGAAAGATAGGCTATTTATTGCCCAAGCAAAATTTTTAGATGACAACCATATTCTATACGCTCTTTTATCAAATCAAATTTTTATATATGATATAAAAAATTCTAAAATTATCAATGAAATTCAAGTTTCACAATCTTCATTCTCTCATTTTGTATTAAGTGATGATAAAAAAACAATTTTAGTTACAGATGAAAGCGGAGTAATAAACCAATATGATACAAAAGATTTAAAAAAACTTAACACTTTTAAAGGACAAAATGTAGATAGAGTTTTTCAAGTAGATATAAAAAAAGATACGATTTTAGCATCAGGTCAAGATAGAAGAGCAGCTATTTACTTTACAAATGGAAAAGTACCTTTTTACAAATCTTTTGATTTTTTAGTTTATGCTGGTGCTTTAAGTCCATCATCAAATCTTGCTTGTGTTTCAAGTGATGAAAATAATAATGCTTTAGTATTTGATATAAATAAAAATGAAGATAAATATTTACTTACACAAAATAAAGCTATTTTAACAAAAATTCTATTTTTAGATGAAGACAATATAGCTATTTCAAGTGATGATCAAAATATAAACTTTTACAATCTCAAAATAAAGGAATAAAAATGAATATCTCAAGTATTGTAGTGCAAACTTTGCCAAAAAATTTGAAAAATGTTATTGAGGACTTAAAAAAGTCTGAAATATGCGACTATCACATGCATGATGAAATAGGAAGAATTATAGTAACTATTGAAGGTAAAAATGTCGAAGAAGAACTAAAAAAGCTCAAAGTTATTGAAGCAATCCCAAATGTAATTAGTGCTGATATGCAGATGAGTTATAGTGAAGAAGAATTAAGTTCTCATTTAGAAGTTTTAAAAAATGCTGATGCTGTACCAAAGGTTTTAAATAATAAAGATATAAAAGTTGAAGATATTATTTATAATGGTGATTTAAAAAGAAAAGATTTAATAGGTTTTGCAAAAGATTTTGATAATACAGGAAAATAAAATGGAATTTTTATCTGGAAATTTTTTAATTGAAACAATAGTTCCAAAGAATGAACTCATAGTCTCAAGAACTGATTTAAAAGGGATTATCACTTATGCAAATGAAACTTTTACAAAAATTTCAGGATATAGTGATAATGAACTTATTGGAAAACCACATAATATTGTAAGACATCCTGATATGCCAAAATCTATTTTTAAGGAACTTTGGATTGATTTACAGACAAAAGGAAGATGGAGTGGTATTGTAAAAAATCTTAGAAAAGATGAAGGTTTTTATTGGGTTTATGCAGAGATTTCACAAGTATTAAAAAATGAAAAGTTAATAGAATATAAATCAATTAGAACTCCTATATCTTTTGAAGAAAAGATAAAATATCAACTTTTATATGATGAAATAAGAGAAAAAAATAATGAAATTAAAAGAGTTATTAGCTATATTTAAAATTAATAATACTATAAAATCAGCATTTAGCTATACTCTTTTTGATAAGAAAATTTATTATTAGAATAGTAAAATACTTTTTACTATTCTACCTTCACATACCATAAAATGGCACTTTATTAAGATTAATCAAATGTTAACTATTATATAATGAATCATATCTATTAGATAAGGATATACGATGGAAAAAAATAAAAAAATAATAATCTATGGAGCAATTATAAGTACACTAATTGCTACTGGATTATTTATTTACACAGTGTATGCTTCTTCTATGTTATCATATCTTTCTAGTGACCCAAAAGCCTGTATCAACTGTCATGTTATGCATTCAGCTTATAAAACATGGGATAATAGCTCACATAAAAATGTAGCTAAATGTGTAGATTGTCATCTTCCTGTAGGTGACGAGTTAGCTAAGTACACAGCTAAAGCAATAGATGGATGGAACCATTCAGTTGCTTTTACACTAAATACTTACAAAAACAATATTAGAATAAGTGATAATGCAGCAGAACGTGTACAGGCAAACTGTATTAGATGTCATAGTAGTGTGAGTGAAACTGTGGAAAAGAATTCAAGTTTTTATCACAATAGTAATAACTTTGATAATAGTAGAAAATGTTGGAATTGCCACAAATATGTCCCTCATGGAAAAGTTAGAAGTTTAACTTCAACTCCATATAACTTGGGGATAAAAGAACACTTAAAATAATAAGTAGGAGGACAATTATGAAAAAGTATAAATTTTTATTTGCAATTTCAATTATTGCAATAGGATTAATGTCAGTATTACTGGCTTCAATTAATGAGAAAAAAGCTGAAAAAGAACAACTTTTAGCAGTTCCACAAATTGAAAAAAAATGGGAAACAAAAAGTGAAGAATTTAGAAAATACTATCCAAGAGAAACTGATTCATGGAAACAAACAAAAAACTCTGATCAAATTGATGATATGTTAAAAGCTCATCCTGAAATGGTTGTTTTATGGGCTGGTTATCCATTCTCAAAAGATTATAATGCTCCAAGAGGGCATTTTTATGCTATTGATGATGTAAGTAACTCTTTAAGAACAGCTGCACCAGTAGATAAAGAAAGTGGTCCACTACCAAGCGCCTGTTGGACATGTAAATCTCCTGATGTTCCAAGAATTATGGATGAGCAAGGTAATTTAGAGTATTTTACTGGAAAATGGGCAAAATATGGGGCAGATATTGTAAATCCTGTTGGTTGTGTAGATTGTCACAATCCTAAAACTATGGAACTTCAAATTGGAAGAAGCTACTTAAATGATGCATTAAAAGCTGAAGGTAAAAGCCCTACTTTTGAAACTGCAACGCAACAAGATATGAGAACTTTAGTTTGTGCACAATGTCACGTTGAATATTATTTCAAAAAAACTCCTTTAGAAAATGGTAAGTTTGCAATGGCTGTAACACTTCCTTGGGCAGAGGGAACTACTGTTGAAGATATGGAAAAGTATTATGATAATATTGAATTTAGTGATTGGGTACATCAAGTTTCTAAAACTCCAATGCTAAAAGCTCAACATCCAGAATATGAAACATGGAAAACAGGTGCTCATGGGAGAAACAATGTATCATGTGCAGATTGTCACATGCCATATACACAAGAAGGTGGTATAAAATATACTGATCATAAAATCGGTAATCCTTTAGAAAATATGGACAAAACTTGTATGAATTGTCATAGAGTTAGTGAAAAATCATTATTAGCAAATATTCAAGATAAAAAAATAAGAAAAGATGATCTAAACCAAAGAGCTTTAGAACAACTTGTGGCAGCTCACTTAGAAGCTGGAAAAGCTTGGGAATTAGGTGCAAAACCAGAAGAGATGAAAGATATATTAACTGATATTAGACATGCTCAATGGAGATGGGATTTTGTAGCTGCTTCACACTCAGCATTTTTCCATGCACCAGAAGAAACTTTAAAAACATTAGGAACTGCTATTGAAAAAGCAGCAAATGCTAGAATAAAACTAGCTAAAGTTCTAGCTAAATATGGAGCAACTGATTATGTAGCACCTAAGATAACTGATAAAAAACAAGCTCAAGAGTTGATTGGTTTACCAATGGAAAAATTAATTGAAGAGAAAAAAGAGTTTACAAATACAATTTTACAAGAATGGAAAAAAGAAGCTGAAGAAAAAGGGCTTTTAAATCCAAAAAGTAGAGAAGGTATAGAAACTAAAACTTCATATTAAAAATTAAGAGAAGAAAAATCTTCTCTTGATTTCTTTAAAGAGAATAAATGACTAATTTTTTAAAAAATCTTTTTGCTATGCCAATGATGATAACTTTTTTAATATTTATGGCATTAGCCTTAGCTGTTGCTACTTTTGTTGAAAATGATTTTGGAGTATTAGGTGCAAAATCATTTGTATATGGACAAACTTGGTTTGAACTTATCATGCTTATTTTAACTATTGGCATTGTAATCCATATCATCATTTTTAAAATGTATAAAAAAGATAAATTTTTTACTTTTTTTATACACATTTCTATAATTTTTATTTTTATAGGTTCTGCAATGACTAGATATCTTGGATATGAAGCTGTTATGACAATTGATGAAGGAACTATAGAAAATAAAGTTTATTCAACAGATGAATATATACAAATAAAAATTAGTAATGAAACAAATGAAGAGTATTTTGAACAAATAGTTATGATGACTCCTTTAAATCAAACAGATTTTAAATATAAAACAACAATAAATGATAAACCTTTAAATATAAAATATAATAGTTTTATTAGTAATGCAGTTGAAAAATTGACTCCTCACAATGATGGAAAAATATTAATGGATATTATTTTATCTGAAGTTATGGGTACTAAAAATATAATTTTAGAAGATAAAGAACAACTAAATACAACATTCCTAAATTTTACACTAAATAATAAAATAGAAAATTCAAATAAACCAACAATAAACTTTGAAACAATAAATAATCACTTCTTTTTAAATTCAAATCTACCAATAACAATTTATTCAAATGATTTAGAAAGTCAAAAAACTATTGAAGCAAATAAACAAACATTAATTGAAAAGAATAAAATATATAAAATTGGACAAACACAATTTAAAATATATGATGCTTTAACCAATGGAAAAATACAAGTTATTCAAAATGACAATTTCTTAGATAAAGAGTTTCAAATTAGTGCTGTTATTGTAGATTTAGAATTTGATAATAAAATATCACAAATTCCACTTTATAAAAAATCAAATTCTTCAAATGGAGTTCCTCAAGTATTAAATATTGAAAATAAAAAAATTGAAATTTTATGGGGTGCAAAAGAGATAACATTACCTTTTTCTATTTTATTAAATGACTTTGTACTTGAAAGATACCCTGGTTCTAACTCTCCATCAACATATTCAAGTCATATAAAAGTCTATGATAAAGAAGAAAATAGTTCATTTGAATATACAATTTTTATGAATAATGTTTTAGATTATAAAGGCTATAGATTTTTTCAATCTTCATATAAAATGGATGAAAGTGGAACAATATTATCAGTAAATAAAGACCCAGGCAAAATACCAACATACATTGGCTACTCTTTACTTTTCTTTGGGCTTATTCTTACATTATTTATAAAAAATAGTAGATTTTCAAAACTTATAAATAAGAAATATTCTTTAGAGGAGATTAAAAGTCTATATAAAATGAAACAGAATATATCTATATTTATACTTTGCTTATTTATATTTTTACCAAGAAATGTTTTAAGTGCAGATATAGAAAAGATTTATAATATTGATAAAAATCATAGTAAAAATTTATCTTCTCTTTTAGTTCAAGATTATCAAGGGCGGATAAAACCAATTAGCTCCTTAGCAATTGAAATTTTAAATAAAACTACAAATAAAAATCAAATAAAAAATCTAAATGAAACACAATTTTTTATAAGTATGATGATGTATCCTGAAATTTGGAGAAAAGTTAAAATATTTAAAGTAAAAGATATATCTATTAAAAAACTTTTAGATATACCAGAAGAAGAATTTTTATTCTCTTTTGATGATGTTTATACAAAATATGGAACTTATAAACTAGCCTATGAAATAGAAAATAGCAATAATAAAACTAATTCAAATAGAACAAATTATGATAAAGAACTTATAAAAATCGATGAAGCAATCAATATATCTTATGCTCTTTTTAATGGAGATTTTTTTAAAGTATTTCCACAAAAAAATAGTTTAAATAACAAATGGTTAAATATACAAGAAGCAACATCTTATGATAATGAACAAGCTATCGAAATAAATAGTCTAATAAAGAATTACTATTTTTCATTACTTTCTAATAATTGGGATAAAGCAAACAATTATCTTCTTGAGATAAAAGACTATCAAAGAGGTATAGCTTCAAATATTATTCCAAGTGAATTAAAAATAGAAGTAGAATTACTTTTAAATTATCTTGATATATTCGAAAGATTAATGCCTATTTATCTCATTTTAGGACTGCTTCTTCTTTGCATCGTCTTTATAAATATAATAAATAGCAATATAAATATAGGAAAAATAACAAAGATAATTTTCTTTATTTTAATTATTTCTTTTATTTTACATACTTTTGGTTTATCTTTAAGATGGTATGTAGCTGGTCATGCTCCATGGACAAATGGTTATGAATCAATGATATATATTTCATGGGCTATTTTAATATCTGGTATAATATTTTCAAAACAATCTAATTTAGCTCTTAGTTGTACAGCTATTTTAAGTGGAATTACACTTTTTGTTGCACATTTAAGTTGGTTAGAACCTCAAATTACTACTTTACAACCTGTTTTAAAATCATATTGGCTTACAATCCATGTAAGTGTCATAACAGCTAGTTATGGTTTTTTAGCACTTAGTGCTTTACTTGGTTTTTTCACATTGATTCTATATATTTGTGCAAATCCAAAATATGAAAATGAAAAGTTTTTTAGAATTTTACTTAGTATAAAAGAGTCTTCAAAAATAAATGAAATATCTATTTTAATTGGAATCATCCTTTTAGTTATTGGAAACTTTTTAGGTGGAATTTGGGCAAATGAGTCATGGGGAAGATATTGGGCTTGGGATCCAAAAGAAACATGGACACTTATTTCTATAATTGTTTATGTAATAATAATTCATTTAAAATATATTAAAAATGCAATAGATGATTATATTTTAAGTGTTTTATCTGTAATTGCATACCTTAGTATAATTATGACTTATTTTGGTGTAAACTATTTTTTAAGTGGTAAACACTCTTATGCAGCAGGAGATCCAATAATAATTCCAAACTTTGTATATATAGTATTAATAATTATAGGGCTAGTAATAATCTTATCATTTAAAAATAGAAGAATTTTGTAAGTTTTCTATTTGTTTGATTTGTTATAATGTTTACTTATTTTCAATACAAGGTAATATTATATGAATAAAATTAGCTTAAAACCGAAAACTCTTCTAAAACTCATTTCGAAAAACTCACCTGATATGCTATGGATTAAAGATTTAAAGGGGAGATATCTTTATGCAAATAGTGCTGTATGTAGAGATTTACTTATGACTACTCCAAAGGAAGTTATAGGAAAGACTGATATGTTTTTTGCTAATAGGGAAAGAGAAAAACATAGAGATAAAATGGATTGGCACACTTTTGGGGAATTGTGTAAAAATACAGATAAAGAAACTCTACAAACAATGAAACCAACAAAGTTTTTAGAGTATGGTAATATAAAAGGTAAAATGACTTATCTTCAAGTCAATAAAGCTCCTTTTTTTGATAAAAATAATAAATTAGTCGGAGTTATAGGTAGTGCAAGAGATATTACTGAGGAGACTTTGCTAAAAGAAAAGAACAATCATCTTATGTATTTTGATCAATTAACATCTCTTCCAAATAGACATAAAATAATTATTGATATTTTAGAAAAAAAACCAACTTCTTGTTTAGTTTTTAATATTGATGATTTTAAAGAGGTAAATGACTTTTTTGGTACAAATAATGCTGATGAAATATTAAAAGATATTGCTTCAAGATTTATAAAACAAAAATATAATACTTATAGAATAGATGGTGATGAATTTGCTATTTTATTTTTTGATGAAAAATCAATAGAAGATTTACAAAATGAAGCAAAAAATATATTAAATTTACTTGATGATGAACCTTTTTATATAGAAGATAAATCAATTTTAATAAGTTTCTCAGTAGGAATTGCAAAAAGTAATGACAATCTTCTAACAAAAGCTGATATTGCGGTGAATAATGCAAAATCTTCAGATAATCATATATGTGTTTATGATGAAAGCCATAATATTGAAGAAAGATATAAAGAAAATATAGAGTTAGCAGCACAAATAAAAGATGCAATTTTAGAGGATAGAATTGTTTGTTATTATCAACCCTTATTAAATATTGAGAATGGTGAAATTTATGCTTATGAATCTCTTGTTAGAATGATTGATAGTGAAGGTAATTTAATACCTCCATTTAAATTCCTAAAATTTTCTAAGAAAATAAGACTTTATTCTAGTATTACTAAAAAAGTTGTACAAGAAGCTTGTAAAACTTTCCAAAATCGAGATGAAAATTTTTCAATAAATCTTAGTATAGATGATATAAAAGATACTAGTACTGTTGAATTTATATTAAAAACTATTCAAGATACAAATACAGCTTCAAGAGTTACTTTTGAAATATTAGAATCAGAAGGTATTGAGAACTATAATGAAGTTATAAATTTTATTAATCAAATAAAATCTTTAGATGCAAAAATAGCAATAGATGACTTTGGAACAGGTTATTCAAATTTTGAACATATTTTACGACTAGATGTTGATTATATAAAAATAGATGGTTCTTTAATAAAAAATATAGTTCAAGATGAAAAACATAGAATTATTGTAGAAACAATAGTAAGCTTTGCTAGAAGAATTGGTATAAAAACTGTTGCTGAATTTGTTTCAGATGATCAAATACTTGAAACAATTAAAAATATTGGAATTACTTGCGCACAAGGTTTCCATATAGGAAAACCTGAATCTTTATAATATGAAAAGATATCTCTTTGTTCTTCTACTTGTAAGTTCAGTATTAGCAAATAGTGAAATTCAAAAAGCTTTTCTAGTAGCACTATTTACAAGTGATGGCAAAGGTGAAAATGTACAACATAAAATCAATACAAATTTTAGCTATATAAATAAAGGTGAGATAATTTCAAAAGTTGCTATTATTGGAAATTACACAAAAAATACAAAAGTTAGTACAAAACTAAGTGGAATTGAAGGTAAATTAGTTGATGAATATATTTTATATAATAACTTAAATAAAAAAGCTTTTGGAATAGAATTAACTTTCAAACATGAAAATATACCAAATAAAGGTTATTTTGAAGTTTTTGTAGATGGAAAATTATTCGATACAAAGGTTTTTGTAAAGTAAATTTTACTAAATTTCACTTTTTTCTTAGAAAAGTAGCAATAACATAGCAAATTTTAAGTTTAGAAGTTGTAAGATTTCATTGATCAAGAGATTTTACCCATAACTTATCTCTCCTTAGTTAAAAAATGTAGCAATTTGGTAAAATCTCTTTCAAAGGTCGTTCTGTTCAATATTAGGTTTATGTATAAAACTTATATTTTTTTAAGACCTAATATAAAAGGAAGATAGCTCTCCTGTCTTCCTTCCCCCCCCCAAAAAAAAATTTCAATTTTATTTCATGATTTATTTTAAACTATTATATTGAGATAAAAATCTCAATATTTACATATATTTTTTTAGAACTTCTGGAATAGTAACGCTTCCATCTTCATTTTGATAGTTTTCCATGATAGCCACTAGTGTTCTTCCTACAGCTAAACTTGAGCCATTTAAAGTATGTGCTAAAATATTTTTTTTATCATCTTTATATCTTATTTTTGCTCGTCTTGCTTGAAAATCTCTTGTATTTGAAATACTTGAAATCTCTCTAAACTTATTTTGTCCAGGTAACCAAACTTCTAAATCAATAGTTACTGCTGCACTAAATCCTAAATCTCCACTACAAAGTTGTACCTTTTGATGACAAAGTCCAAGACTAGATAATAAATCACTTGCGCACTGTACCATTTTTTCAAAAATTTCATCTGATTGTTCTTGTGAAGTAATAGCAACCATCTCTACTTTATCAAATTGATGTTGTCTTATAAGTCCTCTTGTATCTCGCCCTGCACTTCCTGCTTCTTTTCTAAAACAAGGAGTATATGATGTAAGTAAAAGTGGTAACTCATCTTTTGATATTATCTCATCATTATAAAGATTTGTAAGGCTAACTTCAGCAGTTGGAATAAGATATAAATCTTCACCTTCAATTTTAAATAAATCATCTGAAAATTTTGGTAATTGTCCCGTTCCTAAAAGAGCATTAGAATTTGCCATAAAAGGGACATACCACTCATTAAACCCTCTTTGTCTATTAAAATCAAGCATATAATTTATCAAAGCTCTTTCTAATCTTGCACCATCACTTTTAAGTGCTGTAAATCTTGATTTTGCTAGTTTTACACCTCTTTGAAAATCCAACCAATCACACTCTAAATCCCAATGTTCTTTAGGAGTAAAAGAGAAATTTGGCTTTTGTCCAACAACTTCTAAAATAACATTTTCATTTTCATCAGCTCCAAAAGGAACACTATCATCTGGTAAATTTGGAACTCCTAAAATAATAGCATTAAGTTCTTCTTCTAAAACTTTAACCTCATCTTCAAGTTCTTGTTTTTTAGTTTTTAAACTATTGATTTTTTCTTGAAGTTCTCTAATATCAATATTTTCTTTTTTATATCTTCCAAACTCTTTTGATAAGATATTTTGCTCTGCTGTAACCTCTTCCATAGTTTGTCTTTTATCTTTTGTATTTTGTGCCAAAGTATTTAAACTATTTAAAAGTTCATTATCAACACCTTTCTTCTTTAAAGATGTTACTACATAATCAAAATCTTTTTGAAGTAATTTTATATCTATCATATTTGCTCTTTATATAAATTTTTGCCGATTATATCAAAAAAACTTACCAATAAAACTGAAATCTTTAAGATGCAACTAAGTTGCAATTAAATACTATTTCATTTTTGCAACTTAGTTGCATAATATTTTATTATAAAAGGTAAATTATGAAAATTAATGATAAGAACAAAATTATCCTAACAACTTTTTTCCTTCCTAGCTTACTTTTAGCACAAACAACTATACTTGATGAGATAATAGTTGAAGAGAAAAAAGAGTTAAAAACAAACTCTATGAATATAGATTTGGAAAAAATAGAACAAAATCAAGCAAACTCTTTTTTTGATTTGTTTGAAAAAAATTCTTCAACTGATACTGGTGGTGGAGCAAAAAATGCACAAAGAGTATATTTAAGAGGATTAGAAAGTTCAAATTTCAACATCTCTTTAGATGGGGCTAAACAGGGTAAAAATATGTTTCAACACAGAGGAAATGAGTTAGGAGTAAATCCAGATTTATTAAAAGTTGTAAATATAAAAACTTCTCCTGATGCTTCAAAAGGTTCTGCTTTGGGTGGAAGTATACAGATGACTACAAAAGATGCACAGGATTTTATACAAGGAGATAGAAAATATGGTACTGTTTTTAAAGCTGGTTACAACACAAATGCTGAACAAAAAATAGGAAGTGCAACTGCATATTCAGTTTTTAATGAAAGCTTAGGAGCAATCTTAAGTATTAGTGGAGTAAATAGTGAAAACTATAAAAATGGTGCAGGAGAAAAAGTTTTAGCAACTGCCTATAAAGATAGAGATTATCTATTCAAATTAAGTTTACTTAATGCAAAAAATAATGATTTAAGAGTAACTCTTAGCCAAAATGAAAACAATGGGATTTATCAATGGGGAAGAGCAGGAAGTGATGTTGCTTTAGCTACAGATCCATCACTACTTGAACATATTATTATGACTACAACAAACTATGCTTTAAATCATAATTATAATCCAAATAATTTGATAAATTTGGAAACAAACTTAAACTTTAGTGAAGTAAAAATAGATAGAAAAACAAATGACAAAGAGTATAAAAATGATACTTTTGGACTAAAAGTACAAAATCACTTTGATTTTGATATAGCTTCTACAAAAAATAGAGTTTCTCTTGGAGTTGATTACTCAAAAGAAGATGGAAAGGGTAGTTTTGATCCGCATAATTTGGATATTGCTATCACAAAATACTCTCCAGTAAAAACTCAAAACAAAGCTTTATTTATTCAAAATAGAACTCAAATTGGCTCTTTGGGAGTTGATTATGGTTTAAGATTTGATGATTATGAGTTTGAAACTGGACTTGGAAAAACAAGTGATGATAGTTTTTCACCAAATATTGGACTTGATTATGAAATTACTCCTAACTCTTTAATTTATGCAAATTATGGAAAAGCAAGTAGGATGGGTGGAATTATACCATTCACATGGCTAACACAAATACATAAAGATAGAACATATTCAGATGATTTAAAAGCTGAGAAATCTACAAGATATGAAGCTGGATATAAATATGATAAAAATGGAATTTTCGCAACTGATGATTATATATCTTTTAATGCAAATATTTTTAAAACAAAAATAAAAGATTTAATCATTGCAGAAGCTACAAATGGTGGAAGTGGAGAAGGTGGAAGAACTATACAAAATATCTTCAATAGTTCAAGCGAATTTGAATCAAAAGGTTATGAACTAAAACTATCTTATGCTTATAATATTTTTCAAACATATTTAGGATTTACAAAAATCAAAACAAATACGATTAAAGATGATTCAGGTTTAGTTGCAGGAGTTGATGAGTCAATCACTTTAAGAAGGGTTGGTGCTTATGATAGTGAGAAATTTGTTTGGAATATTGGAGTTGAACCTATAAATAATCTTTTTATTGATTATACTTTAAATGCCGTTTCAGGAATAAATGACCCAATTATAAGAAGTGGTTACACAACACACGATATAAATGCAAAATATAAGGTTCTAAATAACCTAATACTTTTTGCAAGTATTAATAACCTAACAAATAAAGATTATGGAAAACATACAACACTTTCAAATGCAACAAATCAATTTAGGCATGAAATGGGAAGAGATTATAGATTTGCTTTAAAATATGAGTTTTAATTTAGTATAAATAAGGGTTTAAACCCTTATTTACCATTCAAACTGAAAAGTGGTATGAACTATTTTAAATTTATTTTTTAGATTATGATTTATTTTATGTAAAATATCTTCATAATTTTCCAAATCTTTTTTATCTATTTTTACATGTGCAGTCATATTATACATATCTTGAGTTATCTCCCAAATATGTATATCGTGAAGTTCTAAAACTTTATCATTTTTTTCTATAAAATTTTTCACTTCATTAATATCAACTGGTGAGCTCTCAAGTAAAGTATTTATAGAATTTTTTAATATATCAATAGCCCACTTTAAAATAACAACAGCAACTATAACAGCTAAAATAATATCTATAAAATACCAAGAAGTATAATAAATAATAACATATCCTATAATAATTGCAACAGAAGATAAAGCATCACTTAACATATGAACAAATGCTGATTTTAAATTTATATTATTTTTATCTCCTTGCATCAAAATAATACCTGTAATAATATTTATAATAAGACCAATAATTGCCACTATCATAGCCATTTTTATATCTATTATTTGTGGTTCAATAAATCTTTCGTATGCTTCATAAACTATCCAAATTATTGATAAAATTATTGTGATTCCATTTATAAAAGCAGCTAAAACTTCTATTCTATAATATCCAAATGTTTTAGAAATTGGTGCAACTTTACTAGCAATTATTATAGCAACAAGAGAAATAATCAAAGCAAAAGAGTGTGTAAACATATGTATTGCATCTGAAACAAGCGCTAAAGAATTTGATAAAAATCCATAAAAAAACTCTAAAAACATTGTTATTAAAGTTATTCCTAAAGCCCATTTCAAAACTTTTTTATCTGTTCCTCTATGATCATGAGAATGACCGTGTTCATGATGATGCCCATCACAATGACTATGTTTCTCATGAGAATGTTCATGATGGTGATGTTCATGATGATGGTTATGATTTACCTCTTTAACTAAAAACGGTTTATGGTCATTTAAACCAAAATTACAATTTGCCATATTTTTTCCTATTTTCCATATACTTTTATAATTTCAAGTAAATTATCTATTTGGGCTTCTGCATCAGCTTGACTTCCATTTTTTATTTGTTCAATCATATGTCCTTTTGCATAATGCTCTACATAAGAAGCAATCATTCCAGTAACTGCTCCTTTTATTGCTGTTAGCTGTCGAATTGTCTCATAAGGATCTGAATCTAAATGAAACTTTTCATCATTGAATTTATTTTTTAGGGAATGAATTTGCCCATGAATCCTATTTATTCTATTTTGTAGTTTTTTTCTTTCTACATCACAACAATATGCCATTTTAATCCTTTTTAGTATTTTATATACCATAGGGGGTATAGTATAATATTAAAACTTAAAAAAAAATTCTATCTATAATATAAATTTTTTATTTATATATTAGTAGTAATATCTATTTATTTTCATAATATATTTTGGATTAAACCCAAAATATTTTGTAAATGTAGCAGTAAAACTTTGTTGATATTTATATCCAAGTATATTTGAAACTTCATTGATATTATAATCTCCTCTTTCAAGCAACTCTTTTGCTTTTAGCATTTTTTGTTCAATTAGCAAGTTTCCAGGGCTTGTATTAAAATATTTTTTAAATCCTGTTTTTAATTTAAATTCATTAAGTGCAACTTTTTTAGATAAAGTTGATATAGTATAATCTTCTCCTAAAGATAAAATCAACTCTTTTGCCTTATATAAAGCTTGGATATCCTTTTCATCAAATTTTACAATATTATTTTTAACTACTTTTTCATCTTTAAACAACTCTGAGAATTCATAGTAAAGTAATTCTAAAGCTTTTGATTGTAAAAAAATATCTCCTAAATTTCCATCATACATATCACAATTATAAAGTTGATTTAAAATCTTATTTGTTAAAAAATTTGTAGATTTACTTTTTAGAAGCTCTTGACAACTATTTTTTTCTAAAGAATTTAATATATATTCACTTTTCTTATTTAATGGTAAGTTATTAGATAAAAAATCTTTTTTTACAATCAATGATATTTTATTTACTTCCCCTTTTTTTGCTTTTGATTCTGTATTTTCTTCTTTTATTAGTTCTATATCAGTTTTGTTATTAGTTGTTGAAAATCCATAATTATGTATTTTTGATTTATAACTTACATTTCCTATAAGATTAAAATCTAATAATATTCCATCAACCTTTGAACTTGATTGCACAATAACATCATCTTGTAAATATAAATTTGCTTTTATAAAATAGACTGAATCAACTACTTTTTTATTATAAATATTTGTTTCAATTTTATCTAATGGAAAAATCATTTTACTTTGATTATCACAAAATTGAAAAATTGTTTCATTTGAAGACATATATATCCTTTAAAATACTACTAGAATAAAAACTAATACTAATAAATTAAAAAAATCGTTGTTAATAATACTAAGTATTGATTATAATATTTTTTAAATAAAAGTTAGGAAGTAAAAATGTATAAAACATTATCAAAATTTACAGTTATTTCACTTATTGCTAGTCAAATATGTTTAGCAAATGATTCAAAAACTACTACTTTAGATGAGATAAAAGTAAGTGCAAATAAAATAGAAGAGAATATCCAAGATGTTCCACAAAGTATAAGTGTTGTTAGTGAAAATGATATTGAGGAAAATAGTATAAAAAGTATTCCTGATATTATTGAAAAAATACCAAATCTATCTTCAACATATATGTATTCTGAAAGAGTTAATTTTAGAGGTATAAATACTTCTGTTTTTACAAATAATAATCCAGTTGTTATTTATATAGATGGTGTTCCACATAGTAGTGTTTATGGTTTTGATGTATCTTTACAAAATGCACAGCAAGTTGAGATTTTACGAGGACCTCAAGGTGCATTATATGGAAAAGATAGTATTGGTGGAGTTATAAATATCATCACAAAAAAACATAAAAATGAGTTAAATGGACATATTGGAGCAGAATATGGTACAGATAACTTTATGCAAACAACTTTTAATGCAAATGGAGCAGTAATTGCTGATAAACTTTTTCTAGGAATAAATGGAAAAATTGGGAAAGATGATGGTTGGCAAACAAATCATAATCCAAATCAAAACAAAGATTCTACAAGAAAAGAGTTTCATCAGTTAAATGCAAACTTAACTTTTAAAGCCACAGATAATTTTACTATGGCTTTAAATATTTTTAATGACAAAGATTATAAATATGGTTTTGAAGGTGGAGCTGTTAATCAAACACAAAACATAAACGATTTTAAAAGAAAAGATTTTAAAGATGTAAATTACGAAACTGATACTTATATAAAAAATAAATCAAATGCCCAATCACTAAAAATGGAATACTCTTTTGATGATAATAACTCTTTGACATCAATAACAGCAAATAAAAATATGGACATAGATGGAACATGGGATGTTGATTTAGGAAATAATCCAAATTATGATGGGATGTCTATGTTTCAAGATGCAAAATCTAAAAATTTTTCTCAAGAAATCAGACTAACTGGTGAGAATAATCTATTTAAATACATTACTGGAATATATTTTGAAAAAGATAGTTTTGATTTTGACAATTATGGTAATGAATATCCAGGGTATTTATTAGGAGATCCATTTGGTGCTGGAGTTGGAGTAAAATTTAACTCTGTATCACAAGCAGATAGTTCTACTTATGCAGCTTTTGGGCAAGTAATTATCCCTTTTTGGGAAAGTTATGAATTAACTCTAGGTGGAAGATACCAAAAAATAAAAAAAGAGATGAACTTAGATTATTATTACAATCCTATAAATGTATCAACCAATCCGATTTTCCAATTTGATGAAGAACACACTTGGAATAGTTTTTTACCAAAAGTTGCTATTTCAAAAAAATTTGATAATAAACTAACAACTTATATGACTGCTTCAAAAGGTTATCTTCCAGGAGGTTATAATAATTATGCTTCTTCTGGAAGTGAAGAAGATAATAGATTTGATGCTCAAACATCAATGAACTATGAAGTAGGATTTAAAGGTTCATTTTTAGATGATAAACTTGTATTAGCTACTTCTTTATTTTATTTAGATATAAAAGATATTCATGTTTATAGCACTGATAAAACAACTGGTATGATGTACACTTCAAATGCTGGAAAAGCTGATTCTAAAGGAGTAGAATTGGAACTAGCTTACAATATAAATAATAATTGGAGAGTAGACACTTCTATTGGTATAATGAAAGCAACTTACTCAAATTTTATTGATGCAAGTGACAATAACAATAAAAACAATAAAATAGAAAGAACGCCTTCTCATTCAGCAAATTTTGGAGTTTCATATTATGGTGATAATGGATTTTATGGTAGATTTGATATAAGAAATCAAGGTGAAATGTATTTTAATGCACAAAATAGTTTAAAACAAGACTCTTATACTATTGCAAATGCAAAAATTGGTTATTTATTTGATGATTTTGATGTATATACTTATGTTAAAAATATTACAGATGAAAGCTACATTGTTGCTCTTGAAGAGATGGCTGAATTTAGACAACTAACTTATGGAAAAGGAAGGTTTATAGGCGTTGGATTAAAATACTCTTTTTAAAAAGATATTTTAATAGTAATAGTTTCTCTTTTTCATAATATCTTTGGGGCGAATACCAAAAAACTGAAAAAATGCATTTGAAAAACTTTGCTGATATTTATAGCCTACATAAAAAGCAACTTCGGAAACAGAATATTCACTAGTTTCTAGAAGTTGTTTTGCATAAATCATTTTTCTTTCTAAAATCATTTGTCCAACTGTTGTATTAAAGAGTTTTCTAAATCCAAATTTTAATTTAAATTCATTAATAGCAACTCTTCTTGCAAGTGATGGTAAATCTGGAAAATCATGAGTTAAAAGTATTATATCTCTTGCTTTATATAAAGCTTCTATATCATCATTTGATAGTTTTATTTTCTCACAACTACATTCATTTTTACAAATACAATTTTTTATTTCATTAAATTCATTATAAATTATCTCTAAAACTTTACTTTGTAGATATATATTATGTAATTCATTTGTAAATGGAGAATTAAAAAGTTCATTTGCTAATTTTATATTTATATTTGTTTCTGTTTTATGAATAAAATTTGAGTAACTATTATTTTTAGGATTTTTAAATTCTTCAATTAAAAACTTATAAGATGAAAGATGTTTTTCTAAAAAACTATTTTTTATAAATATGCCTAATCCTTTAGAGAAATCATCTTTATCTAAAGATGTTTTAGAACAACTTTCATCAAGATATTGAATATATGTGTCATTTGTTTTAAAAATCCCTACTTTATCAAAATAATCTGTTTGATATTTAATCTTTCCTTCAAGTATTATATTTATTAGTAAACTATCAACTTTTTTAGTTTCATGTTCAATTGAAAAATTTTTATTTGCTTGGGCTTTTGTTTTAAATATACATATATCTTCATTGATAATCTCTTTATTACAACTCATTGAACCAAAATTATCTGGTAAATTAATTTTAAAATCTTCATTTGTTGAAGAATAATTTATGAATTCACTAATATCTTTTAAATTAAAGTTTTGCGACATTTTTATCCTTTTATATTTTAAAAGAATCCAAAAATATTATATTTTTTCTTGAACTCAATAATACTTATCATTATAATTCAATATAAATTAAATTATATTAAAAGGGTTAAAGATGTTAAAAAAGAGAAAAATTATCTTTGTGTCTTTATTTGCAAGTTCATTGATACTATTTGCAAATGATACTCAAACAACAAAACTAGATGAAGTAACAGTTAGTGCAAATAAAATGGAAGAAAATATCCAAGATGTTCCTCAAAGTATTTCTGTTATTGATGAAGAAACAATTGAGCAAAAAGGTATTAGAAAAATACAAGAGATAATCAAAGAAGTTCCAAATATGAATATTATGGGAAATACTGGAATGGGAAACAATGTTTCATTTAGAGGATTAAATGCTTCTGTTTTTACAAATAGTAATCCAGTTGTTGTATATATAGATGGAGTTCCCTATTATGATAGATATGATTATGATCCAAGTTTAGTAGATGTGGAACAAGTAGAAGTACTAAGAGGACCTCAAGGTACACTTTATGGAAAAGATGCAATAGGTGCTGTTATAAATATAGTTACAAAAAATCCTAAAAATGATTGGTCTGGAACTTTAGGTGCAGAATATGGAAATGACAATACATACCATACTAGACTAAATACAAGTGGAGCAATAATAGATAATAAATTATTTGCAGGAATTAATGGTTCATTTGATCATAGTGATGGTTGGATTACAAATCATTATCCTAATATGAAAAAACATGCTAATGAAAAAAACAATAGAAAATCAAGTGCATTTTTACTATATAAACCAACCGACGAATTATCTACAAGATTAACTGTTACAGATAACTATTCAAAAAACTATTTTATGGATGGATTTAGTAGTGATCCTAACCTTGATATAAATAGTTTAAAAAGAAATGATGCAAAAAATGTAAGTTTTGATGTACCAACTTTTACTAAATCAAAAGCAAAATCACAAGCCTTACAACTATTTTATGAACTTGATAAATTTAAAATTGATTCGACTACAACTCATAAAAAATTTGATTTAGCATCAGAGTTTGATGCCGATAATAGATCAAATAATTTAAATGATGGTTTAAAACAATTCAACTACACAAATACAGATACTTGGACTCAAGAGTTAAAATTATCTAGTAAGAATCAAGATATCAAATGGGTAACAGGGCTATATTTGGATAAAGAAAAAAGGGATCAAGGTCCTTATGGAGGGCAACAATGGTCTGATATGACTAGCAGCGGGATGGGAGCTGGTGTATTTATGGGAAATGCTTATTCTACAATGAATAGTAATACTTATGCTATATTTGGGCAAACAATGATTCCTTTAGGTAATGATTTTGAATTAACTTTAGGAGGAAGATATCAAAAAGTTAAAAAAGATATTGATACACTAGCTAAATCAAGCTTTGCAGGTATGCAATTCCCTGATATACATTATGTTGATAAAAAATCTTGGAATACTTTTCTTCCAAAAGCTGCTCTGTCATATAAAGTCAATGATAATTTAAAAACTTATATCTCTATTTCAAAAGGATATATGCCTGGAGGATTTAACTACTATCCATCAAGTGATAAAAGTTCAGAAAATAGTTTTGAACCTCAAAAATCATTAAATTATGAAATTGGAGCAAAATATATAGGTGATAGTTTTGCTTTAAATACAAGTATTTTTAGAATGAATATAGAAGATATTCATGTTTATAAACAATTAATGGGAAGTAATATATTTGCTACTGGGAATGCAAAAAAAGCTCATTCACAAGGAATAGAGATAGATGGAACATACTTCTTCTCTGATAACTTAAGTATTTTTGGAAGTTTAGGGATAATAAAAGCAAAATATGATGAATATGATAATGGAAATAGAACATATAATGGAGAAAATATAGAATATTCTCCTCAATATACAGCAAATTTTGGAATTTCATATTTAGCTAATAGTGGAATTTATGGTAGAGTTGATTTAAATGCGATAGGTAAAACAACTTTTATAGATGGTGCAAATAATGACAGATTAATTCAAGCAGATGGTGGAATAACAGCAAATGCTAAAATAGGATATAAAATAGGAACATGGGATTTATATGGTTATATAACAAATATTACAAATGAAGATTATATAACTTCATATCTATCAAAAAATGGTTCATCTTGGGTTGCATTTAATGAACCAAGAAGATTTGGAATTGGGGCAATTTATAAGTTTTAATACTTATTAAATAAAAAATAATCCTTTTAAAGTAAAGTAGCTATTGATAAATCTTATCAATAGCTATAAACTTCTATCTTAAAACCCTATAGGAATTTTATTATGAAACAAAACAAACCAAAGTTTGGACTATGGACTATTATGTCCCCTATTAAATTTAAAATTAGAGTAGCTATGTTTTTAGCAAGTATAGGAGCAATAAGCTTGATTTCAAGTCTATTGCTCCTATCTTTTGCTCTAACAAATATCTTGCTTAATACTCCATTAGTGATTTTAGGAATGGAATTAAATTTAATCAATACTATATTTTTATTAGCACTTTTAATTATCATTGCGTTTATATCAAGATCTGGAGCATTTACGGTATCACATTTAGGTGCTTTTCATTTAGAACAAATATTACGAACTAACTTATCTCAACATTTAGCAACAGTTCCATTAGGATATATTATATCAAATGGTTCAGGTGCTCTAAAAAAAGTTATGCAAGATGATGTAAAAACTTTACATGTTTTTGTTGCAGATAGTACCCCTATGATTGCAAAAAGTATTATTGCTCCTATTATAACTTTAGTAATCCTTTTAATAATTGATTATAGATTTGCACTAGCAACACTTTGTGTATTTATTCTAGGTTGGATAACTATGGCATTTGCTATGAGAGATTCAAAAGTTTTAAGACAAAAATATGAACAAAGCCAAAGTGATATAAATAAAGCTGTTATTGAATTTGCACAAGCAATGCCAGTTGTAAGAACTTTTGATGATGGAACAACTTCTTTTAAAAGATATAATAGTGCTTTATTAAACTACAAAGAGAATCTTAATCATTGGATGGAAGTAAGTGCTTTTAGTGCAAAACTAGGAATGATTATATTAAGTCCATTACCTACTTTAATTGCAGTCATTATCACAGGAATATATCTTTTAAATTATTCTTCAGTTGAGTTATTTGCATTTATAAGTGCTTTATTCTTAAGTACAGGTATGGCAGATGCTATGATGCCTCTTATGTGGATAAATAATTTTATCAAAAAATCTCAAGCTTCAGCTATAAGAATTCAAGAAATTTTAAATATACAATCACTTGAAATAACAAAAGAACCAAAAACTATAAATAATTTTGATATAGCGTTTGAAAATGTATCATTTAAATATGATAATGTTGAAAACTATGCTTTAAAAGATATAAATTTTAAAGTAATTCAAGGAAGTGTTACTGCACTTGTAGGACCTAGTGGAGCAGGAAAAAGTACAGTAGCAAAACTAATCCCTAGATTTTGGGATGTTAATAGTGGTACTATAAAAATAGGTGGAGTTAATATAAAAGAACTTACCAATAAGACTTTGATGGATACTGTATCTTTTGTATTTCAAGATACTTTTTTATTTCAAGATACAATTTATAATAATATAAAAATGGCAAATTTAAATGCAACAAAAGAAGATATTATAAAAGCTGCAAAAGCTGCACAAATTCATGATTTTATTTTAAGTTTACCAAAGGCTTACGAAACACTAGCAGGTGATAGAGGTACAAATTTATCAGGAGGACAAAAACAAAGAATTACTATTGCAAGAGCCATTTTAAGAAATACTCCAATTATTGTTTTAGATGAAGCAACAGCTTTTGCTGATCCAGAGAATGAAGAAGAAATAGTAAAAGCTTTAGCAAATCTAACTGTAAATAAAACTGTTATTATGATAGCTCATAGACTTTCAACTATTAAAAATTCAGATCAAATCATAGTTTTTGATAATGGAAAAATAAATGAAATTGGAATCCATAATGAACTTTTAGAAAAAGAAGGAGTTTATAGCAAACTTTGGAGTAATTATGAAAAAGCTAGTTCTTGGAATTTAGAAAAAGGAGAATACAATGACTAAAGAAAAACTATCTTCATTTTGGGATTCTTATAAAATAACATTAGAGATTACAAAAGATAAAAAAAATTTAATAAAGAAAAGCTATTTTTATTTTATTATATCTTTTATTTTTCAAGGTTTGGCATTTGCATTCTTTTATCCTTTACTAAATATAATTTTTTCTGATAATTTTAATTTAGATAATGCTTTATTTTGGTTTACTACTATTTTAATTCTAAGTTGTATATCTTTTATTTTTAAATGGAAAGCAAGTAATTTTAACTATTCAGGAGATTTAGTAGAAACTACTCATAATCTAAGATTAGAATTGGGTGAAAAAATAAAAGCTATGCCTTTACAAAAATTATATAAGTATAGAACTGGTGAGTTAAACTCTATTTTAGCTAGTGATGTTGATTCTTCTGTTTTACATATGGGAATAATCGCAGGGATGTTTTTTGAAGTTGTTATAGTACCTATTGTTATAATAATCGCAACTTTTTTCATAGATCCAATACTTGCCATTGTACTTTTAGTTGCTATACCTTTATCTTATCCTATTTATAAGTGGAGTAGAAAAGGAACAAAATGGGAAAAAACTCAAGTAGCAAAAGCAAACTCTATATTAGAAGCAGATACAGTTGAATATATTCAAGGACTTCCAGTATTAAGAGCTATTAACCAAATTGGAGAGAATGCAAAACAACTTCAAAATTCTATATTAAATGTAAGAGAAGTACAAAAAAAAGGTCTATTTGGTTCAGCTATTCCTATGGTTCTGATGAATACTTTGATAGAATTTTTATTTTTGACTATTTTAACGATTGGAACACTTTTTATTTTAAAAGGCGAATTAACTCTCGCTACATTACTAGCACTTTTGATTATTTTAGCAAGACTTAATGAACCATTTTCTAATTTTTTAGCACTTGCAAGTGTTCTTGATACTATGGAAGTAGCTTTTAAAAATATCAAAAAAATACTTGATACAAAAGAGTTAGAAGTATTAAAACCATTAGGAAAACCTAAAAACTTTAATATAGATTTCAATAATGTATCTTTTAACTATGATAGCAATAAACAACAAGTTTTAAAAGATATCTCTATAAATATCAAAGAAAAATCTTTAACTGCTATAGTAGGTGCTTCTGGAAGTGGAAAAACTACTCTTACAAAACTTATTATGAGATATGATGATCCATCTAATGGAACAATAAAAATAGGTGATGTAGATATAAGAAATATGGAACAACAAACATTGATGAGTTATATTTCTGTTGTTTTTCAAGATGTTTATTTGTTTGATGATACTATTTTAAACAATATAAGAATGGGTAAACCTAGTGCTAATGATGATGAAGTTTTAAAAGCTTCAAAAGCAGCTTATGCACATGAATTTATATCAAAACTACCAAAAGGATATGATACAAAAGTTGGAGACATAGGTGGAAGTTTAAGTGGAGGAGAAAGACAAAGAATTAGTATAGCAAGAGCTATTTTAAAAGATTCTCCAATAGTAATACTTGATGAACCAACTAGTGCTCTTGATACACAAAGTGAAGTATCAGTACAAAATGCTTTAGATGAACTAATAAAAGATAAAACTGTAATAGTAATTGCTCATAGACTAACAACAATTTCTCATGCAAATAATATTTTAGTAATAGAAGATGGAAAATTAAAAGAGCAAGGAACACATCATCAATTAGTCTCATTAAAAGGCAAATATTATTCTATGTTTGAAGCTCAACAAAGAATAAAAGAGTGGAATATAAATAATAAAGGTACTGTATGAAAAAAAAATTAACTTGGTCTAATATAATTGTACTATTTAGTTTATATACTACTCAATTCTTAGGTTTAGGATTTTTCTTAGAAGCTTTTATAGGTATTCTACGACAAAATGGTGTATCTTTAGAACATCTTGGTTTTATCTATATGCTTGGACTTTTTTGGGTATTTAGATTTTTATGGGCTCCATTTATAGATAGAATTCATTTTAAAATAGGTCATTATAGGATTTGGATTATTATTTTTCAATCTTTAATGGTAATATCTATATTTTTAATATCTATTCTAAATATAAATCAACACTTACCTATAATTTTATTTTTAGCAATATGTTTTGCTTTCTTTGCATCTTCTCAAAATGTTGCATTAGATGCTTTCGCATTTAAAATTACATTTAAACGAGAACGATCTTTAATAAATGCTATTAAAACAGCTGGTGGTCTTATAGGTATGGTTTTAGGTGGTGGTGTAGGACTTATTTTATATGCAAAATATAATTGGAATATTACACTTCTTATTATGACTATAGTTACAGCTATATCATTAATACAAATAATTTTTATTTCTGAACCAAATATAAAAAATCAAATCTATATAGATAAAATTGATTATAAACAGTTTTTAACTTTTTGGAAAACAAAACAAAAAAAACTTTGGTTTATTTTATTATTTTTATATCCAGCTACTATTAGTGCAGCTTTTGGACTTACAACTCCAATATTAGTTGATTTAGGTTGGGATTTAGACAAAATTGGTTTTGCAGTTTATATTATAGGTTATGGAATAGGTTTTTTAGCATCATTTGGAGCTTCTTATGTTATAAAACAATTTGGTAAGAAAAATATTTTAATAGTTGCTGCTATTTTACAAGTTATCGGAATATTAATGATGTTATTACTATTTAATTATCATCATAATGATATTTTAGTTATGTTCGTAATAGGAATTATATTTATGTCTTATACTCCATCTCAAGTTTTAATGACAACACTTATGATGGATTTATCTTCATATAAATCTCCAGCTTCACAATTTGCAGTACAACATAGTATTTATATGTTTTCAGGTATATTCTTTAGTTCAATATCGGTATCATTATCAGGAAAGTTAGGATATGAAACAATGATATTAATTTGCTCTTTTATAGGAATTTTATCAATATTTTTATCTACAAAAATAGAATATATAATAAAAAAGGAAAAGAATGAAGGAAATTAAACCTTTAATGGTTATAACAATTTTATGTGTATCTTCAATGATGGCTTTTTTAGCTGTTGTTGGACCAATTATAAGAAAGTTGAATTTAGAAGAATGGCATGCAGGTCTTATGGTTGCTTTAGGAGGAGTTGCTTGGATATTTTTATCAAGATTCTGGGGTAAAAAAAGTGATATTCACGGAAGAAAGAATATATTAATTCTTGCAATTTCTGGATTCTTTATCTCTTACTTAATTTTAGCAATATTTGTAAATTATGCAGTTATTACGCCTCCATTAATTATAATTTCTCTTTTAGTTTTAATAGCAACAAGACTCTTAATCGGGGTATTTTATTCAGCTATTCCACCTGTTTCTAATGCTTTAATTGCAGATAAAGTTGAACCTTCTAAAAGAACATCATATATGGCAAGTATTGGAGCTTCAAATGGTTTAGGAATGATTTTAGGACCAATTGTTGGTGGAGCATTAGCTAGCTTCGGTCTTGCAACTCCACTTTATGCAGCTGCAATTCTACCTTTAATTGCAATTTTTATAGTATTTACTTTTTTAGAAAAAGATAAAAAAATAGAAAAAACACAAGATATGCATTTACGTTTCTTTGATAAAAGATTAAGATTACCAATGATAGCTTCTTTTATTACTATGTTTAGTATAGTTACTTCTCAAGTTTGTTTAGGTTTTTTTATATTAGATAAATTTCAAATGAATGAAATAGATACAGCAAAAACAACTGGTTATATCTTAGCAATAATTGGTGTTGTATTTATAGCTACTCAAATTGTTGTATCAAAACTAAAAAATGTAAAATCTATAACTTGGCTTATTTTAGGTTCAATTTTTGCAACAATAGGATATTTTTTAATTAGTTTAATTTCAACAAAAATAGAATTAACTCTTGCTTTTGCAGTAGGAACTATTGGATTAGGTATGATAATGCCCGCATTTATGGCAATAACTTCAAATAGTGTAGAAGCAAATGAACAAGGCGTTGCAGCTGGAACAGTATCTTCAGCACAAGGCTTTGGAATAATAGTTGGTCCTCTACTAAGTACAGTTTTATATAAAATCTCTCCAGAATTTCCATTTTTATTTGCAAGCTTTATTTTTGCTATTTTAGTTATAATTTCGGCTTTATATAATAAAAAAGGAATTATATGTTAGAAGTTTTGATATTGGCATTTGCTTTAAGTATGGATGCATTTGCCGTTTCAATTGGGCTTGGTATAAGAAATAAACAAAATATAAAAATTATGGCTTTAAAAGCTGGAATATTTTTTGGTATTTTTCAAGCCTTAATGCCATTTATTGGTTTTTTGGGTGGAATTGGATTAAGAGAATATATTCAAGGTTATGACAAAATTGTTGCTTTTCTATTACTATTAGCTATTGGTGGAAAGATGTTATATGAAGCTTTTAATGAAAATGTAGAAGAAGAGATAATTCAAGTAACAAATAAGATTTTATTAACTCTTGCTATTGCTACAAGTTTAGATGCAATGGCAGCTGGATATAGTTTACATCTTTTTAGTGTTAATATCTATTTATCTCTATTTATTATAGGATTTACTACATTCATTATAAGTTATGTTGGTGTTTATGTAGGAAATCATGGTGGAGAAAAATATGAGAAAAAAGCTGAAATCTTAGGTGGAATTGTTTTAATATTAATTGGGTTTAAAATTTTACTTTTTTAAAATATCTTTAGGTCTGATTTTAAATTCTTTAAAAAAAGCATTTGTAAAGTTATTTGCAAATTTATAACCAACTTTTAAAGCTATCTCATTGATATTATACTCTCCACTTTGAAGTAGATTTTTTGCTATATTCATTTTGTGAGTTAGTAATAATTGATATGGAGAAGTTTTATATAGTTGTTTAAAACCTTTTTTCAACTTCACTTCACTTAAATGTACCATTTTTGCTAAAGTAACTATTGAAGGTGGATTTTGTAAATTATCCAATAAAATCTCTTTAGCTTTCAAAATTGCATTTTTATCATAATCATCAAGAAATATAATCTCTTTATTTTTTTCAAGTTTAGAGATTTCTAAAGATAATAGTTCAAATATCTTACCTTGCTTATATATTGTTTCTAACTCTCCAACTAATTTACAATTTAATATATCATTTATTAAAAATTGGGATTGAATTGAAGTTAAACTAAAATCTAGTAATTGTAAATTTTGTTTATTAAAAAAATATTTTTCAACTAAACTTTTTTGAAAATTTCTTAATAAAAAATCTTCACTTAATATCAATCTAACTTGATTTATCTGTTTATCTTTGAATTCTCTAAATCCTTGAGTATCTTCAAATAAACATATTGTAGTAAATCCCTCTTTAAATGGAATTATCTTTTTATCAATATTTATATAATTTGTATTTCCTCTTAAAGAAATAGTTATAACAAATTTTCGCTCATTTTGTTTTTGTGCTTCTAAATATATAGGTTTTATTAAATTGTAATCTATTTTTGAAAAAAGTAGTCCATTTTGTATATGAATTTTTTCCATATAATCCCTTCCAATTGTAGAAGGCAAGCTATTTTTTATAATATTTTGTTTGCTATGCATATTTAAACTTATTAAATCTTTTAAATAATACTTTGTCATTTTTACCTTTTAGAATAGGAATAAAACCTTTTAGAATATTTTTAATATTTACTATCAATATTTTAAAGTATATACTAAGGAAAATAAATTTTAAATTAAAGGAAACATTATGTTTAAATCTAAAACTGTGAAGTTTTCTTTTTTAGCTTCTATATTATTATCAAATAATTTAATGGCAAAAGATGAAACTACAACTTTAGAAAGTATTACAGTAACTGCACAAAAGAAAGAGGAAAATGTACAAAAGGTTCCTATATCAATCTCTGCTTTTGATGATATTTCAATAGAAGACAAATCTATTTCATCTTTAGAAGATATTGCAAAATATACACCCAATTTAATGCTTTATAATACTGGGCAAGAAGGTTTAATAGTTCCTTCAATTAGAGGTATTAGTGGAAATGTTTTATCTTTTTCTACTCCAGTTGGACTTTATGTTGATGGAGTTTCAACTACTAGTGCTTTTGGCTTTGATGATTCTTTAGGCGATATAGAAAGAATTGAGGTTTTAAGAGGACCTCAAGGAACACTTTATGGTAAGAATAGTGAAGCTGGAGTTATAAATATCATCACTAAACAACCAGATAATGAACTACGAACTAAACTTTTTTCAACAATAGGAAATGATGGAAGAAGAGATTTTGGATTAAATATTTCAACGCCTATTGTAAAAGATAAATTTTATGTAGGTATAGCGTATAAACATCAACAAAAAGATGGTTTTATAAAGAATACTCTTACAAATAACTATGAAAATGACAAAAAAAGTGATTATGGTAAATTAATCCTTAGAACAACTCCTACTGATAATCTTGATATATCTTTCATATCATCAATTCATAAAGAGGACAATGGTTCACATAATTGGGTTAGTTCAACAACTAATAAAAAGGAAGTCAGTTCAAATTTAAAAGGTTCTTCAACACCAAAAGACACAACTTTTGCTTTGAATATTAATTATAATTTAGATGAGAAATCAAGAATTAAATCTATAACAACAAAAAAAGAGTACAAGGATAAAGCTATAGTAGATGCAGATTTTACTCCTTTAACTTTAAGACATATCTATAAACAAAACAAACTAGATACAATTTCTCAAGAGTTTAGATATGAAACTATATTTAATAAAACTGAATTTATATCTGGAATTTATTTAGATAAACAAGATAACGATTTATACACAAGAGTATTTGCACCTTTTAATCCTACTGGTTTTGCAAATCCACAAGATATGAGTTCAAAAAGTATTGGAGTTTTTGCTAATATTATTCATCCTTTAAGTGATAGTTGGACTTTAAATAGTGGTATTCGATACGACAAAGAAAAAAAGGAAATGAAAGTTAAAAATACTCCTACAAATTTAGAAGAGGATTTTTCTAGTATATCTCCTAAAATAGCAATTCAATATGATATAAACCAAAATCAAATGACATATTTAACTATTGCAAAAGGATATAGAAGTGGTGGATTTAATCCCTTAGCACCAACAAATAACTTACAATCTTACAAAGAAGAAAATTTAATCTCTTATGAATTAGGTTATAAATCTATGTTTTTTGATAATCGTTTAAAAATCAATACAAATATCTATTTTATGGATATCAAAGATATGCAAGTTGAAGAAACTGTAATGGTTGGTACAGTTTTTACAACAAACTCTGCAAATGCAACTTCAAAAGGAGTAGAGTTAGAAATTGAAGGTTTAGTAACAAATGAATTAAGTTTATTTGCAAATGGAGGTTTCAATAAAACAACTTTTGATAAATTTAGTGATATAGCAGGAGATTATAGTGGAAACTACAACCCTCTTGCTCCAAAATATAACTTTAATTTAGGAGCTCAATATAGAGCTAATAATGGTTTATATGCAAGAATTGATTTTAATGGATATGGAAAAACTTATTTTGATAAAGCAAATAAATACTCACAAAAAGCTTATACTTTAGCAAATACAAAAATAGGTTATGAAGCCAAAAACTTTGATATTTATTTTTATGCAAATAATATTTTTGATAAAAAACATGATGCAATAGGTGCATATTTTAATGGCACAACAACTATTTTAAGAGAAGAACCAGAATTTGGTATAAAGTTAGCTTATAGATTTTAAGGACTAAAAGTGATAAATAAAAAATATGAGAAATATGCTTTTGCTATTGTTATGAGTGCCATAATGAGCTTTATTATGAGCTTTGTTGTAACTTTTATAAATTTAGGATTTATTAATGATTTTTTTATAAAGTGGATTGAAGCATGGATAAAAGCATTTATTATTGCTGTGCCTATTATCAGCATTGTTGTACCATTGGTACGAAAAATTGTTTCTAAAATAATAAAAGGATAAAAATGCAAAACATAAATAAATATCTAAATATGTTATTAGTACAACAAAAAACTGAAGTTTTAGAAATAGCCTTAAATTTTAAACTTTTTAAACTAATTGAAGAAGGTATAGATACGATTTCTATGCTAGCTTCAAAAATAAAATTAGATGAATATAAAACTAAAATATTATTAGATAGTTTAGTTTTTATAGAACTACTTGAAATAAATAAAGATAAATACTTTAATACAAAATTTGCTAAACAATCTTTTATTTATGGTCGTTCTTCATATTGTGGAGATATCTTTTTACATAGAAAACAGTTAATAACTTATGGAAAAGATATGATTAAATCTATTTTAGAAGATGATATACAATTAGAAAACAATAAAACAGAAAAACTTTGGGCAAATGCTTCAAAACTTTTTTTAAAACAAGAACAAAAAAATTTAATATCTCCAATAGCACTAAATATTATAAAAAATCTAAAAGGGTTTTCTAGCTTTGATAAAATGCTAGATTTAGGTTGTGCATCAGGGATTATTGGTTTAGAAATTACTAAAAATCATCCTACACTAAAAACAACTTTGTTTGATTATGAAAAAGTTACAAATATAACAAAGGAACATATCAAAGAGTATAAATTAGAAGATAGAGTTACAGTTTTAAGCGGTGATATTGAAAAAAATGATATTGGTAAAAACTATGATTTGATTTGGTGTAGCAATATTTTTTATTTTTTAAAAGATAAAAAAGAGGTGATAAAAAAGATTTACGATGCTTTAAATCCAAACGGCATCTTAGTAAGTTGTCATGTTGAAATAGATACAAAAAATAGCCTTGATGAAAATAGTTTTTTTTATTTTTTATCTTTAAATTTACAAGGTAAAGATATATTAGAACCTATGGAACTATCTAATATATTTGAAGAGATTGGCTTTAAATCTATAAACTCATATACAAGTTTTGATACACCTATGACACCTAGTCAAATCCATATTTGTAGGAAATAAAATGAATCAATTAACAAAAAAAAATATCCTATTTTCAGTTTTATTTACAGCCATTTTAACCCCTATGATTTTTTTTGTGATGGGACTTCCTATGATACTTCAAATAAAAGGCTTTGACGCTTCATTGATTGGGCTTTTTCAATTAGCAGGATTACCTATGGTATTTAAGTTTTTAATGTCCCCACCAATAGATAAAATAGTATTTGAGAAAAAACATTATAAAAAGTGGACATTTTATATAGGGATAGCATATATTATTCTTCTACTTATAGTTAGCTTTTTATCTTTAGAAGAAAATATTTATTATGTTTTTATAGCTATCTTACTAACTGCTTTTATTTCAACTTTTATGGATATTCCACTAAATGCTTTAGCTATAAAAACTTTTAAAAAAGAGGAAAGAATTAGTGCTGGAAGTTATAAAATAAGTGCTTATAGTATGGCATCTTTGTTAGGTGGAGGAATTTTTTTATTAATTTTTAATCATCTTGGATGGAATTTAACATTTATTTTAATGGCTAGTTTTATTATTTTTTCACTATTTGCTTTATATTTTATAGAAGAAAATGATGAAATAATTGACTCTCAAAAAATATCTTTAAAAAATATTATCACTTTTTTTAAACAAAAAGATATAGGTATTTGGGTTTTTATTTTAAGTTTTTATTTTGTTCCAATAAGTGCTTTATGGGTATTTATGAAACCATATTTAATAAGCAAAGGGATAAAACCTGATGATGTGGCTATTTATGTAGGAGTATATGGAAGTTTCATAGCTATTTTAGGAGGGGCTTTAAGTAACTATATTGGACAAAATTTTTCAAAAAAAAGTCTACTTATGATTTTTATGTTTTTTAATATATTTAGTACAAGCCTTCTAATTTTTATTGAATTCTATAATCTAACATTTTATTATTTGCTTATATGTGTTACTTTTGTGGCTTTAGCTATTGCTTTATCTTCTGCGATAGTTTTTTCTATGATTATGGACTATTCAAGAAAAGAATCACGAGCAATAGACTACTCTATTCAATCAAGTATATTTTCATTTACAAGAATCATTTCAGCTATTATTGCAGGGATAATTGTTTCAAATTTTGGCTTTGAAAAAATGTTTATTTTTGAGCTCTTTTGTATTATTTCAATAACTTTTGTTATATATTTGAAATATTCCCAAAAATATTAAATTTAATTGGATTTAATAACTTTTAAATCCAATTAATACTTTTTAATTTTAAAAGAAAAATATCCTATCAAAACATTATTTATCTTAAGGTGCAACTAAGTTGCATTTAATTATATTTCGATTTACATTTTTATGCAACTTAGTTGCATATTTATTGAAAGAATATAAAGGATAAAAATGATCTTATTTAAAAATAAATTTAGTTTATCTGTTTGTTTATCTATTGGTTTATTATCTCAAACTTTTGCTCAAGATACAACAATTATTGATGAAATAACAGTTTTGGAAAGTGGAAATTATTTAAGTGAAAATAATGCTTACTACAAAACAAGAACTCAATCTGCTACAAAAACAGATACTCCAATAAGAGAAACAGCTCAATCAGTTTCTGTTATTACAAATCAAACACTTGAAGATTTAAATTTTGTTAAACTTGATGATGCTTTAGATTATGTAAGTGGTCTTTCAAGACAAAATAATTTTGGTGGATTATATGATAATTATTCAGTTAGAGGTTTTCAAGGACATGAAAATACAGGTTTAAGTACACTTAAAAATGGTTTTTCTGATAATCGTGGATATAATGCTCCACGAGATACAGTAAATATAGAAAATATAGAATTTTTAAAAGGACCTTCTGGCTCTTTATATGGAAATAGTGAACCAGGTGGAACATTAAATGTTGTTACAAAACAACCAAATTTTGACAATAAACACTCTATTAAAACAGATATTGGAAGTTATGATTTTTATAGAGTATCTCTTGATTCAACTGCACCTATAAATAAATCTTTCGCGTATAGATTAACAACCGCACTTGAAAAAAAAGGAAGTTTTAGAGATTATGTAGATAGTCAAAGATATATTGTAGCTCCATCTTTAATTTACTCTATCAGTGATGATACTTTTATAACTTATGTTGGAGAATTTATAGAACAAAAAGCACCTATGGATAGAGGAATAGCTTTAGTCAATGGGCAAAATATTATGAACCATAAAACATTTCTTGGAAATCCAGATGATGGGGATATAACTTCAAAAAATCAAACTCACCAATTAAAACTTGATCACTATTTTTCTGATAATTTAAGTAGTAGAACTGGAATTGCCTATAAAAAGAATAGCTTAAAAGGTAAAGCTACAGAAATTGTTCCATCTAGAATTATTACAGGGAATGGTGATTTATTAAGAGTTAGAAATAGAGATATTAGTTCGGATGATATTCAATTTCAAGCCGATTTAAAGGCTATTCAAGAAATAGGAGATATTAAAAACACTCTTTTACTCGGGCTAGAAACTTACAGATTTGAACAAGATTTTACAATGTATGCAAATAATAATGCAGTAAGAGTAGATAATATCCTTTCAAGACCAACTTACACAGTTTTAAACTCAGGCTTAGGAAATAAAACTACAGATAGTAATGAGAAACAAAAGGGAGTAGCTTTATTTGTACAAGATGAGTTATCTTATAAAGATTTTAGATTTCTTGCAGGATTTAGATATGATGAAGTTAAAATGGATAACTTAAATCATCTAAATAATAATTTTATAAAACAAAATGATTATGCTATTTCTCCACGAGTTGGAATTACATATTTGATAAATGATATGTGGTCTGTATATACAACATCTGGAACATCTTTTAGACCAAATTCTGGTACAGATAAGAATGGAAATACTTTTGAAGCTGAAGAAGGAATTTCTATTGAAGCTGGTTTAAAATTTGAATCAGAAGATAAAAGATTTGGGAGTACACTATCTATTTATCAAATTGAGAAAAAAAATGTTTTAACAAAAGACCCAGATGATGACCAATACTCTATTGCTGCAGGCAAAGTAAAAAGTAAAGGAGTTGAACTTGATTTGAATGGTAATATAACAAATAACTTGAGAGTTAATGCCAATTATAGCTACACCAATGCAAAAGTTACAAAAGACAATACTTATCGAGGTAAAGAACTTTTAAATGTTCCTAAAAACAGTGCTTCTATTCTTTTAATGTGGGAAGATTCTTTAGGAGAAGGTAGTTCTTATGGAATAGGTGCAGGGGCAACTTATATGAGTAAGAAAGCAGGAAACTATATGAATGATTTTTATTTACCAAGTTACACAACAGCAAAATTAGTTTCATATTATAAAGTAAATAAAAACTTAGATTTTAGATTAAATATAGATAATCTATTTGATAAAGAGTATATAGCAAGTAGTTATGATATATCATGGCTTACAGTTGGCAGTCCAAGAACAGCAACTTTAAGTATGACTTATAAATTTTAATAAAGGATAAAAAATTATTAGAAGACTAGCTATAATTTTATTAATAAGTATAACTTTTAGTATTCAGATTTTTGCCCACGATTTTTGGGTTGATGGATATAATAGCTCAACATTTAAAGCAGTTTTAGGATATGGGCATAATTTTACTCCTGAAAAAATAGCTGAAGATAGAGTTTCAATATTTGAACCATTGGTTCTAATAGATAAAGATTTACAAAGTGTAACTTTGAAAAATGAAGGAGAAAATTATCATTATATTTCACAAAAAGCATTAGATGATGGAACTTATATTTTAAAAAGTACTTACAAACCAACTTTTTGGACAAAAACAGTAGATAACAAATGGAATATTGGAAAAACAAAAAAAGATTTTGAAAATGCACAATATTGCCAACAAACATCAATGTTTGCAAAAAATATTGTAAATATAGGAAATGATAAAAGTGATTTTGTAACAAAACCTATTGGACAAAATCTTGAAATTATACCTTTAGATAATCCATCTAATTTCAAAGTAGGCATTCCTTTTAAAGTTAAAATTTTACTAAATGAAAAACCTGCAAAAATGACTGTTGTAAAAGGTACCTTTAAAGGTTTTGAAAAGGATAGTTTTGCTTTTTATGGAACAACTGATTTAAAAGGTGAAGTAGAGGTTACTGCTTTAAGCAGTGGAAAATGGGTTTTAATAACAAATATTAAACAATCATATGAAGATAAAACTTGTGATGAAGTATCTTATACTTCAACTTTAACTTTTCAAATTCAATAAAAATATAAGTATACGAAGAAACACACGATTTGTATACTTAAAATTTTTAGCAACTTTTGATATAATCTAAACAAAAAAGATTGGAGAATTTGATTTTGAGAATTTTATCAGGTATTCAACCCTCAGGAACTATTCATATAGGAAACTATTTTGGTATGATAAAAAAGATGATAGAATCACAAAATGATGGTGAACTATTTGCTTTTATTGCTTCATATCATGCTCTAACATCAGTAAAAGATAAAGAGAGTTTGGAAAAAAACTCTTATGAAGCAGCTATAAACTTTTTGGCACTTGGAATGGATCCAGAAAAATCAACTTTCTGGATACAACATGATGTAAAAGAGGTTTTAGAACTTTACTGGATATTATCAAATCACACTTCTATGGGACTACTTGAACGTGCACATTCATATAAAGATAAAACTTCAAGAGGAATAAGTGCAAATCATGGTCTTTTCTCATACCCAGTTTTAATGGCTGCTGATATTTTATTATTTAATTCAAATATAGTACCTGTAGGAAAAGATCAAATTCAACATGTTGAAATGACAAGAGATATTGCAAATAGCTTTAACAACCATTATGGTAAAGAAATATTCCTTTTGCCTACTGCAAAAGTTGATGAAGTTGTAGCAACAGTTCCAGGAACTGATGGAGCAAAAATGTCAAAATCATACAATAACACAATTGATATGTTTACAACATCAAAACAAAGAAAAAAACAAGTTATGGGAATAGTTACAGATTCAAAAGAATTAGATGAAGTAAAAGAATGGGAAAGCTGTAATATATATTCTATATCTAAACTATTTATGAATGATGATGAATTAGCAAATTTAAGACAAAGATATGCTACTCCTGGAGAAGGTTATGGTCATTTTAAATTAACACTACTTGAGAAAATTGAAGAATATTTTAAACCTTATGAAGAAAAAAGAGAATATTTTCTAAATCATAAAAAAGAAGTAAGAGAAATATTAGAATTTGGAGCTAGCAAAGCTAAAAAAATTGCTAGTGAGAAGATTAGAGAAATAAGAGATACGATAGGTCTAATTTAAGGCCTTAGTTCTCTTTATACTTAAAAATAAGTTTGGTTCACCAACAATGTATATATCCCCATTTTTATCTTTTGTTATACCCTCTGGTGCTGTCATTCCTGAAGATATCTCATTATCTGATAAGTCTAAATATTTACTAAAGTTTTTCTTATCATCAACTCTTCCTAAAAGAGCTGATTCTTCACTCAAAATATATATATTTTTACTAATATCATCAAAATATATAGCTGAGAAATCTCCTAAATAATCATTATCTTCTACAATTTCAAATTTTTCTTTGATTATTATAGGAGTGTCATTTATAAATCCTTTTACAGTTATTATTTTTTTAGGGTTTCTTTCATTTACCAAATAAAGAATATCTTTATTTTTATTATAACTTATACCTTCTAAGCCAAAATTCTCAAGTGTTCTAACATTAATCATAAATTTTTTATTACTATCTCTTATATCTATAACTTTTGTATTATTATTTATATTTACAATAAAAGCCCCACTTAGTTCTTCATCAACAATTGCAAACATATCATCTTTTATATAAGTGATATCTTCAGTATCACGAAATCCTTCTAAATCAATTTTTCTTAATACTTCTCCACTTTTATTTAATTCATATATATCTCTTGGAGAGTTAGTAATTGCAAACAAAGTATCCGTTTTAGGGCTATATGTAATTCCAGAAAGATTTTGTTTTATTTCTTTTATTTCTTTTAATTTATAAGTATGTTGTTCTGTTTCTAACATAGTATCATTTTCTGAAGCAAAAAGATTAAAAAGTAATTTATCATCTAAATCTATGTAGTGTATCAGCACAAAAGTGCTGATTATAAAAGATAATATTAATACCTTTTTATTTGTTATTAAACTCTTTTTCATTTACATCCTCAATAATTAATTTTGCTATTTTATCATTTGTTAGAGCAATTTCTTTAGTTTCTGATGTAACTTGTGCATTTTGTTGTGTTTTTTGATCTAATACAGATACTGCATTGTTTATTTGTTCTATTCCTAAAAGTTGTTCTTTACTTGCATTTTCAAACTCTTTTATTAACTCAATAGTATTAATAATATCATTATTTAATTCTGTATATCCGCTAATCATTTGTGAAGCTACAACTTTTCCATCATTCGCTTTTGTAGTAGCTTTTTCAACTATATCTTTAATCTCTCTCGCTGCTTCAGCACTTCTATTTGCAAGATTACGTACTTCTCCTGCAACAACAGCAAAGCCTTTTCCTGCTTCACCAGCAGTCGCTGCTTCTACTGCTGCATTTAAAGATAATATATTTGTTTGGAAAGCTATATTATCAATTACTGCAATAGCTTCATTTATAGAAGTTACTTGATTATTTATCTCTTCCATAGCATTCATTGTTTGATTTGCTAAACTTTCTCCACTTTTTGCTTTATCTGTAACATTTGATGCTATTTTTGACATTTTTTGCATATTTTCAGTACTATTTCTTAAATTTGAAGTCATCTCTTCAAGTGAAGCAGAAGTTTCCTCAAGATTAGCAGCTGTGCTTGTAGAGCTATCATTTAATTTTTCTACATTTACTAAAAGTGTATGTGAACTAGAAGCTAGAGTTTCTCCATTTTTCTTATTTTCAACTAACATTTTAGTAATAGAATCACCTAAATTATTTACTCCTTTTGCAAGTTGTAAAATATGATTTTCAAACTTTGTTATATCTACTTTATTTAGGTATTTATAACTACTATATTCATCAATTATTTTTAAAACATTAACAATATTTTGTTCCAATTCTTGAGCCATTTTATTCATAACTGATTTTAATTTAACTAAATTTGGACTTTGAACTTCAATATTTAATCGTTGAGATAAATCACCATTTTGGAATTTACCTAAAATTTCAATTGTATTATCTATAAAAATATTGTTGTCATCTATATCTTTTCTAGCTTTTTCAATATTTCTATCAAGTGTTTTAGACATTTGCCCTATTTCATCTTTTGAATAATTCTTTATTCTATGAACTTCTTGTGTTTCACCATTTAGATATTTAAAAAACTCTTCTAAAGTATTTTGAAAAATACTTAAAGGTTTTATTATAATTTTATTTACAGCTGGAATTATAATAAAAATTAAAACTATACAAAGAGCTATTGTAACAGTAATAGCAATAACAAAAAGTGTGTTTATATCTTTATCTATGGTAGTTTTTAATTCATTTATACCTTTTTGAATGTCATCTGCATAAATTCCTGTTACTAAAACCCAATTAAACTCAGGAATATATATAGAAGATGCCATTTTAAGAATAACTTCTTTTGTAGCTGGATTCTCATAATAATAATTTACATACTTTTGTTGTTTTGCATATTTAATCAAATCTTCTCTAAAAGCATATCCTTTTACATCAGGTGCTTTTATATCAGTTTTTTTATTATTTAAAGATGGATTTGCAGGATGAAATCCAAAATAATAGCCATCATCTCTTTGCTCATAAGCAAAAAAATATCCACTTTTATCTTCTAAATATCTAACTCCACTTAGAAGTTCTATAACCTTCTCCTTTGCAACTTGTAGATCTTGTTCTTTTGCGATTATAGTATCAATCAAACTTTTTGCTACTTCAAATTCATGTCTAATTAATGCTTCTTTTTCTTTTGTTATTGCAATCTCAAAATTACTTAAAGTATTATTTAAAGTACTTTGAGTCTTTTCAAAATTTATACCAGAAAGAACAAAAATACCTATAATAACAGGTATTAATGTAATTACTAAAATCTTTATTTTTAACGAATTTATATTCAAGTTTATCCCTCCCCAAACTTATATTTATTATAAAGTATATTTATTATAGTTTTTAGATTATTTTTTAGGGATTAAAGTAGTATTAGTTAATAATTATTATTAAGCCATGTGTAAAAAATACACATTCTTAAGAAATTATTTTATTTTTTTGCAAATAAATATCAATTTGTCTGGATTATCATCAGTATGAAGGAAAAATTCTTTTATTTCTATAATCTCAAAATTTATTTTTATAAGCTTTTCTAACTCATCTTTTGAATGATATTCTTGAATTATACTATCTTGTTCTTTTATAAATTTTCCACTTTCATCTTTTTCAAAAAGTGTAATATCTGTTTGAAGTTTATTGTCTTCAAAATTAGCATCAATTGCAATAAATCTATCTTCATTATCTATTGTTATAGTTCCTTGTGCAACCTCATCAAATCCAAAATATGTATTTATGTCAAAGATAAAATAAGCATTTTCATTTAATACATTACTAACTTCATTTATAAATAAAGGAAGTTCATTTTTAGGAATATAGTTAAGCACATCAAAAATTGCAGTTGCACAATCAAATTTATCTTTAACTTCACATAAAGGCATAGCTTTTGCATTTAAATTCTTCTCTTCACAAATCCTTATTTGTTCCTTACTCAAATCTATTCCAAAAGCTCTTTTTTTATTTATCTTTAGATTTTCTAAAAAATATCCTTGACCACAACCAATATCTATAATATTGTCTATATCATTTACAATTATAAATTTTAAAAACTCTTTATGAAGAGTATAAATCTCCTCTTCAAAATCTAAAAATCCTTCTATTTTTGCATATAAATCTAAACCCATTATAAAAACTTCTCTAATTTATCTTTTAAGTCAAATATCAAATCTTTTTTTGCATAAAAGGAGTTTTTATTTGCTATTAAATGTGCAGTCGTTTCCATGATAGTAGGTCCCACTTCAAGTCCATTTTGTTTCATAGTTTCGCCAGTTTCAACAATATCAACAATACAGTCACAAAGCCCAACCAAAGGAGCTAATTCGATAGAACCATAAAGCTTTATAATCTCAACTGCCATAGCTTTTTGCTCAAAATATTTTTTAGCTATTTTCTCGTGTTTTGTAGCTATTGTAATTTTACTTTTATCAAAATTTAATTTCTCACCTGCTCTTAAACCAAAAGCAACTTTGCAACGACCAAGTTTTAAATCCAAAAGTTTTATCAAGTCGTACTCTTTTTCCTCTAAAACATCAAGTCCAACAACACCCAAATCAGCAGCTCCATGCATAACATAAGTTGGAACATCTTGATTTCTTACATTTAAAAATTTAAATCCAGCCTTTTCCATAATAAGTTTTCTATCTTCAAAAATAAACTTCTCTCCAAAAGCTTTTTCAAATCTATCTAGAGTTTCATCTGCAATTCTTCCCTTAGGCAATGCAATTGTTAGCATCTATTATCCTTTTCATATTTTCAAATATTAAATCTTTTTTATATTGGCTATTTTCAAAAAATTGGCTTAAAAATTCTCCATCTCCACCAGTAAAAATTATATTTTTATTTAAACTTACTTCTTTGATAGGTAAAATGATGGATTTCGTTAAAGCATACAAAATAGCATCTTTTGTTTGAAGTGGAATTTTATCTAAATTAATATTTTTTTCAAAATCTACCTTTAGTTTTTTTGATATTTTTTCATAACTTTTTAAAAAACTATATACTCCTAAAAGTATAAATCCACCTTTATGAATTTTATTTTCTATAATATCAACTGTTATTGCACTTCCTGCATCAACAACTATAGTATTTTCTTGATATATCGAAGCAACAATTCTATCTATACCCATTCCTTTATATGTTGTATCAAATTTTATAATATTTGATAAATTTTTTGCTTGTGGATTTTTTTTAAGTAACTTTTTTGTAGCTTTTTCATTAACACTTATATAAAAAATCTCATCTTTAAACTTTGGTATTTTTTCATCTAAAAAATATTTTTTATGTTTTCCATCTATTAAAAAATGAAAAGTCGTATTTCCAATATCACATAAAATCAACTCTTACACTCCAACCACTATTTTTTAAATACTCTTTTGCTTTTGAACAAAGTGGACTACTAATAAATAGTTCTTTGACTTTAAAATTGTGAGCCAAATAAGAGCTTAAAGTATTTGTTAAAGATATTAATTCATCTGCATTCTTTCGTATAAATCTGCTTTTACTATCCACTACAAATATCGCATAAAATTTCAAATCTATTGTAGTTCCGACATAAATCTGTATCTTTTTTCTACTATTTAACTCTTTTGGTAAAACTTCTTTAAAGTCTTTAAATAATATATTTTTTTTTAGAAAAAATTCTGTTATTGTTTTCATTCTTATCCTTAAAACCTTTATTATAACAAAATTTGTATAATTTCATAAATTCAAAATGAAAAGAAAACAATGGAAAATTTATCTCACGAAGATCAATCAATCATAACAAGAGGTATTATAAAAGCAGCTGTTTTAATGAGTGAATATGGAGCAGAAAGTATTTTAATAGAACAAACAGCCCAAAGACTTGGTAAAGCATTAGGTGCAAATTCTGTTGAAATTTCACTTATTCCATCAGCAATTGTTTTAACAACTTTATATCATGGAAGATCAGTAACTACAACTAGAAGAGTACACCATAAACCTATCAATATGAGTATTGTTTGTGAAATTCAAAAAATAGTTTTACAAATGGAAAGAAATGACCATGATATACACTATTTGTATACTATTTTAAAAAATATTGAACCAAACTATTATAATAGATGGTTAGTTATTTTTATGGTAGGACTTGCTTGCTCTAGCTTTGCATATTTACAAGGTGGAGATATCATGGCTCTTACAATTACTTTTATAGCTTCTAGTATTGCAATGTTTACAAGACAAGAGCTAGCAAAAAGAAGATTTGTGATGATTATAAGTTTTGGAATAACTGCTTTTGTTGCTACAATAATTGCTGGCCTTTCAAAAGTATATGGTTTTAGTGAAACTCCAAATATAGCGATGGCAGCCAGTGTTTTACTTCTAGCTCCTGGATTTGCTTTTGTAAACTCTATATTGGATTCATTTAAAGGATATATGATGATGGGATGGGGTAGATGGATGGATGGAATGATTCTTACTTTATCCACTTGTATAGGTATTATTTTAGCATTTACAATTTTAGGATTCAAAGGATAAATATGGATCTAATTTTTAAACTTTTAATTGAAGCTATATTTGCTGCTTGTGCATCTATTGGATTTGGAATGGTTTTTAATGTTCCAAAACATACTTTAAAATATTGTGCATTAGGAGGAGCAATAGTTTATGATTTAAGAACTATCTTTTTAGCTTTAGATTTTGGTATTGAGTTAGCTACATTTTTAGCTTCAGCAATTATAGGTATCATCGCTCTTTATTGGTCACGAAAATATAAAATACCACGTCCTGTATATACTGTTGCATCAATTATTCCAATATTACCAGGAACTTATGCTTTTAGCGCAATGATAAACTTAATTGACATAAATAGATTTGGAGCAACAATTGAGTTAATAGAACTTTTTGTCCATAATGGTTTAAAAGCAATAGCTATCTTAATAGCTATAACTTTTGGTTTAGTTCTTCCATCATTATATTTTTTAAGATTAAATAGACCAGTTATCTAATATAACTGGTACTTTTTAATAAATTCATCATCTATATCAATAATTTTTCTTTCTCTTAAACTATCAATTACACTTTTTGTACAATCTACATCATCTGGCCATCTTCTTGTAAATCCATCAAGTGAATTCTTATTTGTTCCATCTAAACATAAAGTTTGTCCATCAATATATAAATCTCTATTTGAGTCAATATTATTTACAACTCTCCAAATTAACATATAAGTATTTTCCAAATCATTTGATTTATTATCAACAATCACTAAAATTTTTATATGAGAAAATAGTGGTTTTAAGTCTTCAAAAAGATATTTCTGGCTTCTAGTTTTGTCTACAGTTATAATACAAATAGGATTTTTAGTATCTTTGTAATACTGTTTCAATCCTCTTATATCTTCACTTATATGTTGCATTTTACTTAGCAATTCACTATCTTCTAAAAGTGTAATCCCCAGTTCTTCTATTTCATTTCCAGTACAATCAATACCTAACTTTCCACCAATAGCAAATTTTGGACTAGAGTGATCAAGATGATCAACAACCCCTTTTGAAATTAAAATATCCTCTATATTTATTCTATTTAATATATGTTTTGTTATAGCATCATGATTTGTAAGCTCTGGAGCATCAGAATTTACAAAAATAGCATGTTTTACAAAACTCATCTGCCCTACTCCCCAAAATGCATGCATCATTTGACTTGCATGTCCAGGATAGAAGCTATTTATCTTTGCAATTATTAAGTTATGAAATACACCATTTTCAGGCATATAATAATCAACTAAATCTGGAGCAGTTGTTTTTAGTAGTGGTAAGAAAATTCTTTCAGTAGCAAACCCCATATATTTATCTTCTAGGGGTGGTTTACCTACAACTGTTGCTAAAAATGTTGGATTCTTTTTACTTGTAATAGCACTTACTTCCATGAAAGGAAATTCTTCTTCAAGTGTATAATATCCAGTATGGTCGCCAAAAGGTCCCTCTATTTTAAATTTACTTGTATCCACAAATCCTTCAATAACAAAATCATTATCAGAAGGTATCCAAATATCATTAGTAATAGATTTTACAAGTTTTGCAGGAGTATTTTTTACAAATCCATATAACATGAGTTCAAAAACTCCTATTGGAAGAGGTGCTTGTCCACACCAAATATACATAGGATCTCCACCAATTCCAATAGTAACTGGCATATTTTTACCAGCTTTTTTATATTCATGGAAGAAGTGGTTAGAATCTTTATGAATTTGCCAATGCATACCTAAAGTATTATCCTCATAAACTTGAAGTCTATACATCCCAAGGTTTTTTAATTCTCCATTTAAACTTTGTGTATAAACTTGACCCATTGTAATAAATGGTCCTCCATCTTGTTCCCAAGTTGTTATAATAGGTAAATCACTAAGTTTTGCTTCATTTCCTAATTTTATAATTTCTTGACATTCTCCTTTAGCTTTTAACTTTTTTGGGATAGTATTTTTTAAAGCAAATAATTTTGTAAAAGTTGAAATCTTTTCACTAAAAGTTACAGGTGGTTTAAGTTTAAGTAAACTCTCTATTTCAGAACCAATTTTATCACCATCACCAATAAATAATTTTACAGCTTCTTCATTACAAAATACATTCATTAAAACTGGAATATCAAACTTTTTTTCATTTTTTCTATCCACTACATTTGTAAATAATATAGCTTTTGATTCCTCTTTCTTTACCTCTATATAGGCAACATGAGGAACTTCTAAATAAATATCTAGTTCATCATCTATAATTTTTAGAAGATTATTTTTTTTTAATAATTCTATAGCTTTTTGCATTTCATTCCCTAAAATTGATTTATTCATTTAATAATAAAATTGACTTTATCATTTTATTTATTAAAATTATATAATTAGTTTTTAGATGTTTCTTTTTGTAGCATAATTCATAATATGTTACAAATTTAAAAATCTATTAAATATTATCTACAAAATATAAAATAATATATTTTTAAGATAAGTATTACATTTTTTCACACTCTATTTTATAATTAACAACAAAGAGTTAAATTAAATTGTTAAGTTTGATAAATTTGTGTACAATCAGAATTGATTAAAATTTTTGAAAATTAGGAAAAAAGATGTCAACTGAATTAATCTTAGCATCTGTAATTTTTATTGCTATTGGTTTAATTCTTGTAGGTGTATTTATGCTTACAAGATTTATAGGACCTCAAAATAAAGATTCAGAATATAAAAATAAAGTTTATGAAAGTGGGATTACGAATCCTATTGGGACTACAAACATAAGATTTTCTATAAAATTTTACTTAGTTGCAATCTCATTCTTACTATTTGATGTAGAGGTAATTTTTATGTTTCCTTGGGCTATAAATGTAGTAGAATTAGGAGTTGCTGGACTATTTAAAATGTTCATCTTTATGGGATTACTATTTATTGGTTTAATCTATATCTATAAGAAAAAGGCTTTATCATGGGATTAGGAGTTGAAGCAAATTTAGGTGATTCTATAATCACTACTAAGCTTGATGCTGCAGTTAATTGGGGAAGATCGTTTTCTCTTTGGCCGATGGCTTTTGGAACAGCCTGTTGTGGGATTGAATTTATGGCTGTTGCAGCTGCAAAATATGATGTTTCAAGATTTGGAGCAGAAGTTGTAAGATTTTCTCCAAGACAAGCTGATTTATTAATAGTAGCTGGAACTATTTCATATAAACAAGCACCTATTTTAAAAAAAATATATGAGCAAATGTGTGAACCAAAATGGGTTATTTCTATGGGAGCATGTGCCTGTTCTGGTGGTTTTTATGATAATTATGCAACAGTTCAAGGAATAGATGAAATTATTCCTGTTGATGAATATGTTGCTGGTTGTCCTCCAAGACCTGAAGCTGTTCTTGATGCAATTATGAGAATTCAAGAGAAATCAAAAAATGAATCAATTTTGAAAGATAGAGTAAAAGAATACAAAGGATTTTTAGATGCTTAAGTGTGATTTATTGATTGATTCAAAAGATATAAGAAGTACTATTCTTAAACTTAAAAATGAAGAAAGCTATACTCTTTTATTAGATATTACAGCGATTGATTATCTAAAATTTCCAGATACCACTCCTTCGAGATTTGCAGTTGTTTATGTACTAAGAAGTAATAACTTTAAAAAAGAAATTACTGTTAAAGCTTTTGTAGATGACAATACTTTATCAGTAGATTCTATTTTTGATATTTATGGTTCTGCTGATTGGGCGGAAAGAGAAGCTTTTGATCAATATGGAATAAAATTTATTGGTCATCCAAATTTAAAAAGAGTTTTAAATCATCACCAATTTACTGGTCATCCTTTAAGAAAAGATTATCAAATTACAAAAGGACAAATTTGTACTGAAACTGAAGATTTAATGGATGAAATGTTACCTTTACTTAAATCAAAAGGTTATAGTGATATAGAAATAGATGATTTAATGCTTTTAAATGTTGGTCCATCTCACCCCGCATCTCATGGTACTATTAGGAACTTTGTTGCAATGGAAGGTGAAACAATAGCTGCATGTGTAACTGAAATTGGATACTTACATAGAGGATTTGAAAAAGCATGTGAAAACCATACATATTCTCAAGTTATCCCATATACAGATAGATTAAATTATTGTAGTGCTATATTAAATAACATTGGTTGGGCAAAAGCAATTGAAGATATGCTAAATATAGATATAACTCCTAGAGCTAAAATGATAAGAGTTGTAATAGGAGAATTAAGTAGAATTATTGATCATATTGTTTGTAATGCTGCAAATATGGTTGATTTAGGTGGGCTTACAAGTCTTTGGTATTTATTCTCTGCAAGAGATCAAGCTTATGATTTATTATCAAAATTAACAGGAGCTAGACTGACAAATACTTATACAAGAATTGGTGGTTTAGAATTTGATTTATATGATGGTTTTGAAGATGATTTAGAAGCTGTTTTAAAAACTACAGAAACAAGTATTAGTGATACATTATCTTTAATTGCTCACAATAGAATTTATCAAGATAGGACTCAAGATGTAGGTATTATAAAAGCTGATTTTGCTATAAAATATGGTATTTCTGGTCCAAATTTAAGAGCTGCTGGAGTTGCTCATGATTTGAGAAAAGATAAACCATATTATGGATATGAGAACTTTGATTTTGATGTAGTTATCGGAAGTCATGGTGATGTTTACGATAGAATGATGTGTAGATTTGAAGAGATGACTCAATCTATAAGAATTATTAGACAAGCTATGAAAAATATGCCAGATGGTGCTATAAATATATATGCTCCAAATGCTGTTTTACCACTTAAACAAGATGTTTATGGAAATATTGAAGGATTAATGAATCAATTTAAACTAACTTTTGAAGGAATAAAAGTTCCAAAAGGTGAATATTATAGCTCAACAGAAGCTACAAATGGAGAATTAGGATTTTTCATTGTAAGTGATGGAAGTGGAAGACCATATAAAGTAAAATGTAGACCACCATGTTTTTATTCACTTGCAGCTTTTTCAAAAATAGTTGAAGGTACAATGCTTGCTGACTCTGTTATAACAATGGCTAGTTTGAATTTTATTGCTGGGGAGTTTGATAGATAATGAGTAATTTTAGTTATACACCACAAAATGAAGCAAAATTTCAAGAGTATGTATCAAGATACCCAAAATTAGACTCTTGTATGCTACCTGCACTTTGGATAGTTCAAGAACAAGAAGGTTGGGTAAGTCCAGAAGCTATGGTTTATGTAGCTTCAAGAGTTAATAAAAGTCCAATGCAAGTATATGAAGTAGCAACTTTTTATACAATGTTTAATCTTAAACCAATTGGAAAATATCATATTGAATTATGTAAAACTGTATCTTGTATGCTTATGGGAGCAAGAGAACTTAAATCTTTTATAAAAGATACTTTAGGTTTAGAGCCTGGTCAAACAAGTGCAGATGGGCTATTCACTTTTAATGAAGTTGAATGTCAAGGTGCTTGTGGAGATGCTCCAATGATAGCTTTAAACAATGTTTATCATGGAAAATTAACAAAAGAGAAGTTAGAGAAAATAATTTGGGAGTGCAAAAATGGTAACTAGAATAGTAAGTAAAAATTTTGATATTCCAAACTCTCATAAACTTGAAGTTGCTTTAGCAAATGGAAGATATTCTTCTATTGATAAACTTTTTACTATGAAACCAGAAGAAGTTACTTCTGAAGTTACAAAATCTGGACTTAGAGGAAAAGGTGGTGGTGGAGCAGCCTGTGGACCAAAATGGGAGCTTATGCCACCAGTTGATGAGCGTCCACGATATCTAATTGTTAATGGTGATGAAAGTGAACCAGGAACTTTTAAAGATAGACAAATTTTTCAATATGATCCACATCTTTTAATAGAAGGTATTATTTGTACTTGTTGGGCAATACAAGCAAATCACGCGTATATATATATTAGAGGTGAATATAAATTCTTTATTGATAGATTGAATGAAGCAATACAAGAAGCGTATAAAGCTAAAATTATTGGTGATAAAATAATGGACAAATATAACTTTAAAGTTGATATTACAGTTCATAGAGGTGGAGGAGCTTATATTTGTGGAGAAAAATCTGCACTTATTGAATCATTAGAAGGTAAAAGAGGACATCCAAGACTTAAACCACATGGTAAAGAGTGTGAATGGTTCTATGGACAACCAGCAACTGTAAATAATGTAGAAACAATTTCATCTGTTCCAAATATTGTAGAAAATGGAGCGCAAGGATATACAAAATACGGTACAGAGAAATCTCCAGGGACTATGCTTTTTGCTATTTCTGGACCAGTTAAAAATCCTGGTGTATATGAAATGGAATATGGAAACAAAATGATTGATTTCCTAAACGTTCTAGGTGGTGGTATGCTTGAAGGTAAAAAACTAAAAGCTATTATTCCAGGTGGAACATCATGTCCAATATTAACAGCGCAAGAAGTAGAAAAAGCTGTATTGGATTATGAATCAATGTGGGATATAGGATCAACTTTAGGTACTGGAGGAATGATTGTTATTGATGAAAGTGCTTCAATGGTTGATGTTGCAAAAAATATTATAGAGTTCTATCATCATGAATCATGCGGTCAATGTACTCCTTGTAGAGAAGGTTGTGGTTGGATTGATAAAATTTTAAGAGATGTATTAGATGGAAAAGCAACTTCTGATGATTTACAAACAATATTTGATGTGTGTGATACTATGAATGGAAAAACTGTTTGTGTTTTTGCACCAGCAGTAAAAGATATTATAGCTAGTATTGTTAAAAAATTTAGAAGTGAATTTGAAGAATATTTAAAAAATTAATTTTAATTAAGGAGAACAAAATGGCAAAGAATACAATGACTTTTACAGACAATAGAAATGGTAAGACTTACGAATATAACATCGTAGATGGTACAAGAGGACCTAGCGTAGTTGATATTTCAAGTTTTTATAAAGATTCAGGAATGTTTACTTATGATCCTGGTTATACATCAACTGCATCTTGCGAATCAAAAATTACATTTATTGATGGAGAAAACTCTGAATTAAGATATAGAGGTTATGATATAGCTGATCTTGCTGGTAAACACTCTTTTTTAGATGTTGCTCACCTTTTAATGAATGCAAGATTACCAAGTGAACAAGAATCAAAAGATTTTGATTTAGAAATAAGACATAGATCATTCTTAAATGAAGGGATTATAAGACTTTTTGATGCTTTACCAGATGGTGCACACCCAATGGCTACTATGGGAGCAGCTACTATGGCCCTTGCAGCATTTTATAAAGATCATTTACATTTAGAAGATGAAGATGCTTTTAAAACAATGAGAAGAAGAATTTTAGCTAAAATGCCTACTATTGCAGCTATGGCATATAGAAATTCTATTGGAACTCCACTAATTTATCCAGATGTAAATAGATATTTCACTGAAAACTTCTTATATATGTTAAGAGCTTATCCAGGTGGAAGAATGAAATATCTAGGAAATGGTAAAAATGATGAAATTACTCAAATTGAAGTTGACGCACTTGATGCAATTTTAACTCTACATGCAGACCACGAACAAAATGCTTCTACAACAACTGTAAGAAATGTTGGTTCAACAGAAGCTCACCCTTATGTTGCTATTGCTTCTGGTATTTCTGCACTTTGGGGTTCTGCTCATGGTGGAGCAAATGAAAAAGTTATGGATCAATTAAAATTAATTGGTGATATTAAAAATGTTCCTTCATATATTGCAAAAGCAAAAGACAAAAATGATCCATTTAGATTAATGGGATTCGGGCATAGAGTATATAAAAATAGAGATCCAAGAGCTGAAACTTTAAAAAGCTTACAAGATCAATTAAGAGAAAAATTAAATCTTGATTCTAAACTTCTTGATATTGCTGCTGCTGTTGAAGATGCCGCATTAAGTGATGACTACTTTAAAGAAAGAGGTTTATACCCAAATATTGATTTCTATTCAGGTGTAATTTTAACTGCTCTTAAAATTCCTGTAGAGATGTTTACTCCAATTTTTGTTATAGGAAGAACTCCAGGATGGTTAGCACAATGGTCTGAATTAAAACAAGATCCAAAACATAAAATTGCAAGACCAAGACAGTTATATACAGGTAATTAATAAAATAAAAAAAAGGTTAAAGGGATATAATTTATGGCTGAAACAGTTAGTATAACAATTAATGGTATTGAAATGCAGGCTACGAAAGGTAGCTTGCTGATTGATAAATTATTAGATGAAAATATTCATATCCCTCACTTTTGTTATCATCAAGCGTTGGGAAAAGATGGAAATTGTAGAATGTGCATGGTTGAGATTGAGGGACAAAAAAGACCTCAAATCGCCTGTGACACACCTATAAAAGATGGAATGATTGTAAGAACAAAAGGTGAGAAGATTGAAAAAGTAAGACGAGACATTCTTGAACTTGAACTTATAAATCACCCAATTGACTGTCCTACATGTGATCAAGCTGGAGAGTGTAAACTACAAGATTACTATATGGAATCTGGGTTCTACTCTTCAAGATTTGCGCTTGATGATAAAAATAATGCAGAAAAAAGAGTTGATTTAGGGTCTAATGTAATGCTAGATCAAGAAAGATGTGTTCTTTGTCTTAGATGTGTAAGATTCTGTAAAGATATCACAAAAACTGCTGAACTTGGAGTTATAAGTAGAACAGACCATTCTGTAATAGGCACATTCCCTGGTCGTCCTTTAAATAATCCTTATGCAATGAATGTTGTAGATTTATGCCCAGTTGGAGCATTAACAAGTAAAGATTTTAGATTTAAACAAAGAGTTTGGTTCTTACAAAGTTTTGAAGCTATTTGTAATGGTTGTTCAAAAGGGTGTAATATACATGTAGATCATAGAAAAGAAAAATATAAAGATGACATGATTTATAGATTTAGACCAAGAGTAAACAAAGCTGTAAATGGTTGGTTTATATGTGATAAGGGAAGATTATCTTATCATAATGAAGCAACAAATAGATTTGAAATAGCTTTAATTGATAAAAATGAAACAAATACGTCAAATGCTATTGCAAATATTTTCAAAGAGTTATCTACTTCAAAAAATATATTAATGCTTTTAAGTCCTAGTTTATCATATGAAGAGATGCTAAACTGTAAAAACTTAAGTGAAAAGCTAAATATTAAATTAAGCGGTTACTCTCCAAATACTTATGATGAAGAACAAAGTGATGATTGGTTAAGACAAAAAGACAAAACTGCAAATAGAGCATCTTTTAAAGAGTTAAATATTGATGAAACAAAAGAATTTTTTGAGAATTCATTAAATGAAGCAAAAACTGTTATTATCGTTGAGAATAGTTATTTTGAAAATAATCTAAATCTTTTAGAAAATAAAAAAGTAATATCACTTTTTTCTCACCACTGTTTAACAATTGGTGTATCAAATATTGCTTTAGGTGTTGCATCATTTTATGAGAAAAGTGGTTCATACATAAATTGTGATGGAATTAGACAAAAGGTTGTTTCACAAATGAATAGAAATAATCCTATGAAAACTATTACTACAATTATAGAGGACATAAAATCTATGATAGAAAAGGGAACTTTATGAGTAGTGTTATTGTAATTATTGTAAATATACTTCTTGCAGTAGTTCTTGCAGTTGGACTTACTCCACTTTGGGTTTGGTGGGAAAGAAGAATTGCAGGATTTATCCAAGATAGAAGTGGTCCAAATAGATGTAACATTGGATTTATAAGATTAGGTGGACTTGTTCAAGCAGTTGCTGATATGTTAAAACTTATTTTTAAAGAAGATTTTACTCCTGCTCATGTAAAACATAAATTTTTCTTTACAATTGCTCCTGCACTTGTATTTTTATGTTCTTTCTTAACTTTTGCAGTTATTCCTTATGCTGATGTTTTAACTATTGATGGTAAAGCTCATATAATGCAAGCTATCCCAACTGAATTAGGGATATTATGGTTTTTAGCATTTGCAGGATTAACAGTTTATGGAATTATTCTTGGAGGATATTCTTCTTCAAATAAATATGGTCTTTTAGGTTCAATTAGAGCTTCAGCTCAAGTAATATCTTATGAAGCAGCAATGGGATTATCACTAATTTCAATCATAATATCTTATGGCTCAATTCACTTAACAGATATGGTAAATGCTCAAGCTGGAACATATTTAGGTGTAATTCCTATGTGGGGAATTTTTATTCAACCATTAGCAGCTATTATTTTTATTGTTTGTTCATTTGCAGAAACAAATAGAGCACCTTTTGACTTAGCTGAAGGAGAAAGCGAAATTGTTGCAGGATATCATACAGAATATAGTGCTATGAAGTTTGGACTTTTCCAAGTTGGTGAATATGCTGCTATGAGTGCTTCGAGTGCATTGATTGTTACTCTATTTTTTGGTGGTTATCAAATTCCTTGGATGGATACAGCTACAATTCAATCTAATATAAACTATGTAATTTTAGCTATTATTGTTTTACTTCCAATTCAAATTTTTATATTTACAAGATGGATGAAGAAAAATAATAAAGCTGTTGGGAAAGACACTTCTAGAGAAAAAGAGACAAAAGTTTTAACTGCTATATTCTGGACAATTTGCATAGCAATAGTAGCACTTTTAATATCATTTTTAGTAACTGGACTTGGAACAAATGGAGTTAATATTATAACTGCTATTTTACAAGTAGCAACATTTATGGTTAAGTTTTTTATGATGGCTTTTGTTTATATGTGGGTTAGATGGACTGTTTTAAGATTTAGATATGACCAACTTCAAATGTTAGGTTGGAAAGTTCTAATTCCATTAGCTCTTTTAAATATCGTTGTAACAGCAATAATTGTTGTGATAGGAAATTAATATGGCAATAAAAGTAGTACCAAGATATGGAAATTCTCTAAAAGACAAACTATACTTACCTGGAATTGCAGGTGGGATGAAAACAACTTTTAGACACTTTTTTAAAAATTTAAGAGATGTTGAAGGGGTAAATACTCTTCAATATCCAGAAGTTCAACCAACAGATATAACTCCAAGATATAGAGGTGTTCATAGACTTACAAAGCATGATGATGGATCTGAAAAATGTGTTGCATGTTTTATGTGTGCAACTGCTTGTCCAGCAGAATGTATTTTTATTGAAGCTGAAGAGAGATTTGATGGAGTTGATGAAAAAAGACCAAAAGAGTTTAAAATTGACCTTTTAGAATGTGTATTCTGTGGATATTGTGTTGAAGCTTGTCCTTGTGATGCGATAAGAATGGATACAGGAATTTTTTCTTTCACAGCTTCAAAAAGGGAAGATTTTATGTTAAATAAAAAAGCTTTAATGGCAAATGAAAGATCAAAGGATTTTGAATAATGGCTGATATAATATTTATTGCTTTAGCATTTTTTGCAATAACTGGTGCTGTTGCTATGCTCGTATATAAAAGTCCGATGTTTAGTGCACTAGGATTATTAATTACAATGCTTAGTGTTGCTGGAATGTTTGCACTTTTAAATGCGACTTTGCTATTTATGGTTCAAATTATTGTTTATGCTGGTGCTATTATGGCTTTAATTTTATTCATTTTAATGTTCTTAAATATTAGAGATGAAGATTTACCAAAAGAGCCAAAGAAATATCAATTGATAGCTTTTGGAGTACTTTTAATGATTCCATTAAATGTATTAGTTTTAAAAGCTGTATCAAATCTTCCAGCAAAAGATTTATCACCAATAGAGAGTGATTTTGGAAAAATAAAACCAGTTGGATTAGAGTTATACAATAACTGGATTGTAGCTTTTGAATTAATATCTATTCTTCTTCTAATCGCCTTAGTTGGTTCTGTTGTTCTTGCAAAAAGAAGAAAATCTAAAATAACTTCACAGGAGGACTAAGAATGATAACACTAACTTCTTATGCAGTTGTATCTATGATATTATTCTCAATTGGAGCAATTGGAGTAATTGCAAGAAGAAATATCTTTGTAATTTATATGTCAATAGAACTTATGTTAAATGCCATAAATTTATTCTTAGTAACTTTTGCAAGATATCATTTTAATATTGATCCACAAATTATAACAATCATGGTTATATCAATTGCTGCTGCAGAAGCTGCAATATTCTTATCAGTTATAATTTTATTATTTAGATCAAAAAGATCTTTAGATACAGATCTATTTACATCTCTTTCACAAGGAGAGAATAAATGAGTACAAATTTATTAATTTGGATTATCTTAGCACCACTTTTAGGTGCTATTTTAAATGGTGCTTTATATTTTTACAATATCAAAAAGAAAAAAATATGTGAAAACTATTTTGCAATTATTGGAACATTAACTCCATTAATATCTTTTTTGATAACTTTAAGCTTATTTTTAAGAATGCTTGAAGAAAAAATAGTATTTAAACAACACCTATTCACTTGGTTAAATGTTTCAAATCTTAATATAGACATGGCATTTTTAGGAGACAACCTATCTATTTTTATGTCAATGTTTGTAACATTTGTTGGTTGGCTAATTCATATTTATGCTGTTGGATATATGAAGGGAGATGAAGGATTTGGTAAATTCTTTGCTTATTTTAATTTATTCTTAGCTTCTATGTTAATATTAGTTCTTGCAGATAATCCAATTATTCTTTTTATTGGTTGGGAAGGAGTTGGAGTTTGTTCTTACTTATTAATTAAATTCTACTATGGGCAAAAAGAGAATGTTATTGCAGCAAATAAAGCATTTATTGTAAATAGAGTTGGAGATTTTGGTTTCTTACTAGGAGTTGCAACACTATTTTTTGCTTTAGGACAAGTTGATCTATCTTTTTCATCTATTGAAGAAAATTTAGGAAATACAACAAATGGTTGGTTATTACTTGCTGGTTTCTTACTTTTTGTAGGAGCAATGGGAAAATCAGCACAAATTCCACTTTATACTTGGCTTCCAGATGCAATGGCTGGACCAACACCAATTTCTGCTTTAATTCACGCAGCAACAATGGTTACTGCTGGGGTTTATATGGTAGCAAGATTTCACTTTTTATATAGTGGAATTGAAGAAATAGGAATATTTATAGCATATATTGGTGCATTTTCAGCCCTTCTTGCAGCTATTATTGCGACAAGACAAACGGATATTAAAAAAATTCTTGCTTATTCAACTATGAGTCAACTAGGATATATGTTTATTGCTGTTGGATTAGGTTTTTATTCAAGTGGTTTATTTCATGTTTTTACTCACGCATTCTTTAAAGCTATGTTGTTTATGGGAGCAGGAGGAATTATAATAGCACTTCACCACGAACAAAATATCTTTAAAATTGCACAACATAGAGCCTCTTTACCTATTATTGGATTAACTTTCTTAATTGGAGTTATTGCAATTTCAGGAATACCACCATTTTCTGGGTTCTTCTCAAAAGATGCTATTTTGACTGCTGCTTTCCAAGAAGGACAATATTTAATCTATGCTATTGCATTATTTACAGCATTTTTAACAGCATTCTATATGTTTAGATTATATTTTATAGTTTTTGTTGCACCAAATCATCATAGAAAAGATTATGTATATACATCAAAGACTATTACTATTCCACTTTTAATTTTAGCTATTGGAGCAGTTGGAGCAGGTTTCTTAAACTTCCCTTCAATTTTTGGTGGAAATCATTTAGTTGATTCTTGGCTTGGTCAATTAAACTCGAAAGTAATAACTCTTTCTCATAGTACAGAGTATATTTTAATGGTATTATCAGTAGTTGTTGCAGCAACTGGTATTTTTGTAGCTTATAAGAAATATGCAAACTTTGATGTATCAAAACCAGAGTTAGAAACAGGATTTATTGGTAAAAAACTTTATGTAGATGAACTTTATGATTTATTATTTGTTAAATCAACAAAAGCTATCTCTAAATTCATTGATAAAGTTATTGACGATAAGGTAATTGATGCCTTTATTATGAAATCTTCAACAAATTTTGTTGAAATTGGTAAAAAAGTTGCATTAATTCAAAATGCAAATGTACGATTCTACGCAGCATTTATGCTAGTGGGAATGGCTTGTATATTTGTATATTTATATATTTCATTAGGGTTATAATATGAGTGCAGATATTCTTTCGTTTATTATATTTTTACCAGCAGTTGTAGCACTTGGTTTACTAATTACTACAAAAGATGTTAATACAATTAGAAATATTGCTTTTCTAACAACAACAGTTATCTTAGCATTAGTATTAAAAGTTTATATAGAGTTTGAACCAAGTTCAAGTATGCAATTTGTTACAAATGTTGCATGGATAGAAACATATGGTATAAATTATTATTTAGGACTAGATGGATTTTCTCTTACAATATTAATGATGATTGCTATATTAATCCCTACTTCTTATCTTCTTTTATGGGAAGGTAAAACTAAAGGTTATTGGATAAATATGCTTTTAGTTCAAAGTGGAGTTACTGGAACACTTTTATCTTTAGATGTTGTACTTTTCTATTTCTTCTGGGAAGTTATGCTTTTACCAGTTTTCTTATTAATTGGACAATATGGATTTGGGAACAAAGTATTCACAACTATTAAAGTTACAGTTTATACAATGGCCGGTTCACTTCTCATGCTTGTAGCAATACTTTATTTAGGGGTTGCTTATCATAATGAATTTGGAGTTTGGTCTTTTGCTTATGATAAATTAATGACTATTTCAATTATTGGTTATTCTGAAAAAGTATGGTTATTTTTAGCATTCTTAGCAGCATTTGCTATTAAAATTCCTCTATTTCCACTTCATACTTGGATTATGGAAACATATAAAAATGCTCCTACAGGTGCTGTATTTATACTATCATCTATAATGGCAAAATTAGGAGTTTATGCAGTTGTAAGATTTATGATTCCATTATTTCCGGAAGTTTATGTAGATTTTGCAACATGGTTTGTTATTATTGGTCTATTTGGGCTTGTTTACTTTGGAATTGCTGCACTTATGCAAGATGATATTAAAAGAATGTTTGCATATTCATCAGCTTCACACCTTAGCTTTATAGCAGCTGGTATTTTCTCATTAAACTCTTATGGTATTAATGGAGCATTATATTTAATAATTGCTCATGCAATAGCAACTGGAGCATTGTTCTTATTAGTTGGTTTAATGCAAGAACAAACAGGTTTTAAAACTATAAAAGATTTAGGTGGAATAGCTAAAAAAGCTCCAATCTTTACATTTATTTTTGCAATTATGCTATTTGCAAATGTTGGACTTCCAGGAACAAATGGTTTCGTATCTGAACTTTTAATTATTTTTGGAGTATTTAATTACAACATTTATTTAGGTGTTATTGCTGGATTATCTGTAATAATTGGAGCTTCTTATATGCTTTGGATGTTTCAAAGAGCAATACTTCAAGATAGACCGGAAGGTTCAGCTGAACTTAATATGAGAGATTTAAAAATAAAAGAGATAGTTGGACTTATTCCATGGGTTATATTAGTATTTGTTATGGGATTTTATCCAGAAGTATTCATAGACAAATTTGAACCAACAGTTACACATTATTTACAAGATATTCTACAAATTGGAGCAACAAAATGAGTCAATTTATATACCTAATACCAACTTTGTTGGTTTTAGCAGGGGCTATTACTCTACTATTTATGAGTATGTATGAAAAAGTTACTGTAAAAAGTCATATTGTTGTATCTTCAATATTTTTAATTTTAGCATTGATTTTTGCATTATTGAATGTAAATACTTTATATTCAATTCAACCTTATGAGAGTTTTTTAAATAACGTATTAACATTTGATACTTTTTCAAACTTTTTTAATATTTTACTAATTCTTGGAACTTTATTGACTCTTTTAATTGGTGAGCATTACTTACAGCATAGAAGCTATTTTAAAGGTGAATTTTTTGCAATCTTACTTTTTGCTTTATTTGGAATGATGATTTTAGCACAAGCGAATGAATTAATTACAGCATTTATTGCTTTAGAAATTGCTTCATTTAGTGTTTATATTATGGTTGGATACAATAGTGATGATTCAAAAAGAGTTGAAGCTATTTTTAAATATCTAGTTCTTGGGTCATTTATTGGGGCATTCTATTTACTTGGGATGGTTTTAGTTTATGGAGCAACAGCTAGTACAAATTTAGCTGATATTTATACTTTTATATCAAATGGTTCAAATGATTTAACTCTTATTTATATAGGATTAACTCTTATTTTCTTTGTATTTTTATTTAAAATTGCAGCATTTCCATTCCAATCTTGGGTACTTGATATTTATAGAGGTGCTCCAATGGTTATTACAGCATATATGGCATCTACATTTAAAATTGCTATATTCTCATTCTTCTTAAGAGTTATATTAGAATATGCTGCACCAATTATAGATTTTTGGGATGGAATTTTACAAATTGTAATTATTTTAACTTTAATTTTTGGAACTTGGCTTGCTATTACTCAACAAATTGTAAAAAGAATGTTAGCAGCATCTTCAATAGTTCATACAGGATATTTACTTTTAGCATTTATTGCTCTAACTTCTCAAGGAGGAAGTATCGTAAATATTGAAGCTGCTTATTCTATAATGTTCTATTTAATAGCATATTTAGTATCAGCTTTAGGTGCATTTGGATTAGCTTCTCATATTATTTCAGAAACAAATGTAAAAGTTACTTTTAATGATTTTAAAGGCTTAGCAAAACAAAGACCATTTTTAGCCGCAATGATGACAATATTTATGCTTTCACTTGCTGGAATTCCTGGAACTATTGGATTTATAGGTAAAGTTTATGTATTTACTGAAACTATTAAAGCTGGTTATACTGCTTTATCTGTATTAGCAATACTTGCAACTATTGTTTCAGTTTATTATTATTTAAGACTTATTGCTGTGATGTATTTTTATCCTCCACAAGATTCTTGTAAAAATGAAGATTTTGATGATAAAAGAGTATCAACATATGCGATACTTTTCGTAGCAATATTAACAGTAATTGGAGGAATAGGTTCTGCTGTTGTATTCTTTATCCCAGCATTAAATATTGATACATTGATAAACTTTGCTCAATTAGCAGTTAAATCTTTATTTATAAATTAGTGTGTTAATTATAGTAACACTATAAAATCTACTTTATATTTTAGCCCCTTAAGAATGGGAAGGGGCTAAATGTAACTTTTCTACAATCTCACCTAAACAAAATACAAAAATTATATATTCTCTGAAGTAATCTTAAACCATTATTTCGATATCATTTTTCTGAAATCTAAAATCGTAAGAAAGGATAGCAAATGAGTGACCTAATAGAGGGTTATTTGGGAAAAACAACAGAAGGGAAAAAGAGTAGATTACCTGCAAAACTTGACTTCATTCAAAGTTTCACAGGTGGATTCTTAGCTTTATTTATGTGGGCACATATGATGCTTGTTGCATCTATTTTAGTGTCAAAAGACTTTATGTATCAAGTTACAAAATTACTTGAAGGAAGCTTTATATTTGAAGGTGGAAATCCACTCTTGGTATCAATTGTTGCTTTAGTTATTTTTGTAATATTTATTACGCATGCAGCTTTAGGTATGAGAAAGTTACCAGGTAACTTTAAACAATATCAAGTAATTAAAGCTCACTCAAAAAGTATGAATCATGATGATACAAAATTATGGTTTATTCAAGCATTTACTGGTTTTGCAATGTTCTTCTTAGGTTCAGTGCATATTTATGTAATAATGACTCATCCAGATCAAATAGGTCCTTATGAAAGTAGTGCTAGAGTATGGGAAGAATACATGTGGCCACTATACATTCTTCTATTATTAGCTGTTGAATTCCATGGAACAATTGGTTTATATAGACTCTGTGTTAAGTGGGGATGGTTTGATGGTGATAATCCAAAAGCAACTAGAAAAGCACTTAAAAAAGTTAAATGGGCTTTAACAGTATTCTTCTTAGTTTTAGGATTTGCAACACTTGCAGCATATATGAAAATCGGTTACGAAAACTCTAAAAACAATATTCCTAGAGATTCATTTAAACCATCAACTGCACAAATTATGAATTATGAATTAAAAACTAAAAGTGTTGGAGGAATCGCATAATGAAAATTAATTACTGTGATGCATTAGTTATAGGTGGTGGACTTGCAGGTTTAAGAGCTGCTGTTGCTGCACAAAAAAAAGGTTTAAGTACAATAGTTTTATCTTTAGTTCCTGTTAAAAGATCTCACTCTGCTGCTGCTCAAGGTGGTATGCAAGCAAGTTTAGGTAACTCTAAAATGTCTGATGGAGATAACGAAGATTTGCACTTTGCAGATACTGTAAAAGGTTCTGACTGGGGATGTGATCAAGAAGTTGCTAGAATGTTTGTTCATACTGCACCAAAAGCTATTAGAGAATTAGCAGCTTGGGGGGTACCTTGGTCAAGAGTTAAAGCTGGTACAAGAGAAGCTGTTATCAATGCTAAAAAAACAACTATTACTGAAGATGAAGATAGACACGGACTTATTACTTCAAGAGACTTTGGTGGTACTAAAAAATGGAGAACATGCTATACAGCTGATGCAACTGGACACACAATGTTATTTGGTGTTGCAAATGAAGCTTTAAAACATAATGTTGATATTAGAGATAGAAAAGAAGCTTTAAGCTTAATCCATGAGAACAATAGATGTTATGGAGCAATTGTAAGAGATTTAATAACTGGTGAGTTAGAAGCTTATGTTGCAAAAGGAACATGTATAGCAACTGGTGGATATGGAAGAATCTTCAAACAAACTACAAATGCAGTTATTTGTGAAGGAACAGGTGCAGCAATTGCTCTTGAAACTGGAATTGCAACTTTAGGGAATATGGAAGCAGTTCAATTTCACCCAACACCAATTGTACCATCAGGAATTTTATTAACTGAAGGTTGTAGAGGTGATGGTGGTATTTTAAGAGATGTTGATGGACATAGATTTATGCCTGATTACGAACCAGAGAAAAAAGAACTTGCTTCAAGAGACGTTGTTTCAAGAAGAATGATTGAACACATTAGAAATGGTAAAGGTGTACCATCTCCTTATGGATATCACGTTTGGTTAGATATTTCTATTTTAGGAAGAGAACACATTGAGAAGAACTTAAGAGATGTTCAAGAGATTTGTCAAATATTTAATGGTATTGACCCAGCAGATGAAGGTCCAAAAGGTTGGGCTCCAGTTCTTCCAATGCAACACTACTCAATGGGTGGTATTAGAACAAAACCAACTGGTGAATCTCAAAAATTAGCAGGTTTATTTGCTTGTGGAGAAGCTTCTTGTTGGGATATGCATGGATTTAATAGACTTGGAGGAAACTCTGTTTCTGAAACAGTTGTTGCTGGTATGATTATTGGTAACTATTTTGCTGATTATTGTTTAGCAAATGATGTAACAATTCCTACTGCAACTGTTCAAAGATTTTTAGATGAGCAAGAAGCTTATTTAGATGAAATTCTATCTTATAATGGAACTGAAGATATTTTCAAAATTAAAAATAGAATGAAAGAATTAATGGATGAAAAAGTAGGTATCTTTAGAAGTGGTGAACCATTAGCTGAAGCTGTTGAAGAGCTAAAAGAGTTATTACAAAAAACTAAACAAATAAATATTAAATCTAAAGAAAAATCAGGGAATCCAGAACTTGAAGAAGCATATAGAGTTCCAAAAATGTTAAAAGTAGCTCTTTGTGTTGCTAAAGGTGCAAGAGATAGAACAGAATCAAGAGGAGCACACTATAGAGAAGATTATCTAAAAAGAGATGATGCAAATTGGTTAAGTAGAACTCTTACTTCTTGGCCATCAAAAGATGCATTAGAACCAGAAATAACTTATGAACCACTTGATATTATGACAATGGAAATGCCTCCAGCATTTAGAGGTTATGGGGCTAAAGGTATGATCATTGAAAATGAATTATCAGCAGTGAGACAAGCTCAAGTTGATGAAACAACTGAACAAATGCAAGCTGAAGGAAAAGATAGACATGAAATTCAACATGCATTAATGCCTTTTGATTTACCAATGAACTATAAAGAGAAAAATGAAAGAGCAGGAGATAAATAATGAGCGCACAAAAAGGTAGAGAAATTACAATATCAGTTCTAAAATTTAATCCAAGAAGTAAGGTTTCTAAACCTCACTTTGTTGAATATAAATTAGAAGAAACTCCAGGTATGACTCTTTTTATTGCTTTAACACAAATCAGAGAGAACTATGATCCAGATTTATCTTTTGACTTTGTTTGTAGAGCTGGAATTTGTGGAAGTTGTGGTATGGTTGTAAATGGGAAACCATCTCTTGCTTGTAGAACACTTGTTTCAAACTATCCTTCAGGTAAACTACAATTAATGCCTATGCCTGCATTTGAACTTATTAAAGATTTATCAGTAAATACTGGTAAATGGATGGATGGTATGAGTAAAAGAGTTGAATCTTGGGTTCATAATGACCATGAAGTTGATATTTCTAAACTAGAAGATAGAATTGACCCAGATGTAGCAAATGACACTTTTGAATTAGATAGATGTATTGAATGTGGTATTTGTGTTGCTTCTTGTGGAACTGCATTAATGAGACCAAACTTTGTTGGACCAGTTGGATTAAACAGAGTTGCTAGATTTGATATTGACCCACATGATAAAAGAACTGCTGATGATTTTTATGAACTAATTGGTGATGATGATGGAATTTTTGGTTGTATGTCTTTAATGGCTTGTGAAGACCATTGTCCAAAACACTTACCATTACAAAATAAGATTGCTTACTTAAGAAGAAAATTAGTAGCACTAAGATAATAATTTATGAGAGTTTCCTCTCATAAATTTAAATAATAGAAAAAGTTAAATATCATATATCTATATGTATTTAACTTTTTTTATTTAGGAGAGATGATGAGTTTAGCAAGTGATTATTTTTTATTATACCATGGTATTTCATTTGAAAAGAATTTGGATATTGAACCTCTAAATACAATTTTAGATGAAAATAACTTTACTATTTTTGCATTAATTATTAGTGCTAATAGAAAAAACTATGATAAATATATAAATCTAACCTCATTTAGAACTTTATGTCAAAACATAAATATAAAAACTCCTTCAAATATAAATGAACTTCATCATATTCAAAATGATATTGTAGAGATAATCTTAAATAATAAAACAAAAAAATACATCAATACTATTCATTCAACATTTGAATACTTAAAAGATGAAAATATATTAAATAATGAAAACTACTCAAAACTAATCTCTTTATTTGATGATAAAGAGTTAGAAAATTCAAATGATGAATTAAATACAAACTTAATTAAAATAGATGATGATCATAAAAGTTCATTTAAAGAATTAAAAACTTCTATTGAAAATATTATCCTTGAACTTAAAAATGAACTTTCAAATAAAGAGATATTATTAGAACTTGAAAATACTAATAAATATATAAATAATCAAAAATTTTCTATAGGGATTACTGGTGTTATGAATGCTGGTAAATCAACTATGCTAAATGCACTAATGGGAAAAGAAATACTAGGAAGTGCAGTTGTTCCTGAAACTGCAAATTTAACAATAGTAAAACATAATCCTAGCAATAATGCTAAAGTTTTCTATTGGAATACAAAAGAATGGGAAAAGATAGAAAATTCAGCAAAACAACTTGAAAGTATGAAAGATTTTGTAAATGAAACAAATAAAGTTTTTCAAGATAGTTTAAAAGACTACATAAAACCTAATTCAAGATTTGATGAAGTTGATATAAATGACTTAGCTTCTTACACTTCAGCTGAACATAGTGGAAAAAAATGTAATTTAGTAAAATATGTAGAATTAGGTTCTAATCTTCCATTTTTACAAGATGGGATAGAAATAGTAGATACTCCAGGTCTTGATGATCCTGTTATACAAAGAGAAGAAATTACAAAAGAGTATATTAGCAAATGTGATATGATGCTACATCTAATGAATGTATCCCAAAGTGCAACTTTAAAAGATGTTGAATTCATTATTGATGCCGTTTTATATCAAAATATTTCAAAGCTTTTAGTTGTTATTACAAGAGCAGATACTGTTAGTAAAGCAAATCTTGAAGAAGTTATAAACTATACAAAAAATTCAATTCAAAAACAACTAAAAGCTCAAAATAAAGACTCTCAATTGGATCATATTTTAAAAACAATTAAATTTGTTCCAATATCTGGATATATGGCACTATTACATAGAACTGGACGAGAAGAGCAAGCACTTGAAGCTGGATTTACTTTAGAAGATACTGGTATTTTAGAAATTGAAAACTACCTAATGGATACTTTATTTGGAACATCTTCACAAAAAGGTGATTTAGTAATACAATCTACAAAAACTCAAATAAGTAGATTAATAGAAAAACAAATAGGATTCAACAACTATGAGTTAACTCTTTTAAGTAAATCAAAAGATGAATTAGAAAAAGAGCTTAATGAATTTAATAAGAAAAAAGAGTTAAATAAAAGATTTTTATCTTCAATGACAGAAGATATAAATTATTATAAAAATGATGCAAAATCATACATAAATTCTCTTGAAACATTTTTACAAAGTGAATTAATAGAACTTCAAAATGTTATAAGACAAAGAGTAGTAAATGATGTACGATACTCTTTAGAAAAAAATAAAAAGCGTCCAGAAAATTCAAGAGTAAAAGTTATAGTTGAAACTGCGGTAAAAGATGGAATTATTGATGTAATTAGAGATTATAGATATAAGTTTATAAAGAAATCTCAAACAATTGGTGAGCAATGTGAACAAAAATATCATGATTTAGGTTTTGCAATAGGACATAAAAATGACAATTTCGATGCTCGTGGATTTTTTCAAGATGATTTTAAATCAGGTTTTTTAACTTCAAATAATGACATTTTAGTAAATCAAATAATCCAAGCTGTATCAAATGCAAAAGATGGGAAAATAAATGAATTAGATAGAATTTTAACAGATATTATCAAGAATGAATTTAAAGCAATTGAAGAAGATATTAAAGCTAAAGCAAAAAAAGTTAGTTCTCTTTTGATAGATACTTTCTTTACAACTTTAAATGCTCCATTAAAAGCCTTTGAACAAAGACTTCAAAATGAAGAACAAAGTTTACAAAATCAGTTATCTTCTTTTGAAGAAAATGATAAAAATAGAGCCGAATTATCTATAAATATTCATAAAAATATTAAAAAATTAGAAAATATCTTGCTTACAATAAAAGGACTACACTAATGAGTGCAAATATAAATATTTTAAAAAGTTTTGTAAATGAGTATAAAGAACAATCTATTCAAAATGAAATTATTTATGAAGATGGATTAGTTGGTGATATAAAAAAAACTATAGATAAACTTCTTGATGAAAAGTTCCATCCATCATTACAACTAAAAACTATTTTAAATAAACAAATTAGACGTGCTAGATATCCAATGGAAGTTGCTATAACTGGTCAATTTAGTGCAGGAAAATCAACATTCTTAAATGCTCTACTTTCAAGAAATATTTTACCAACGGGTATTACTCCTGTTACCTCTAAAGTAAATTTTATAAACTATGGAGAAGAATATAAATTAAAAATTACTTATTATTCTGGTGTTCAAGAGTATGCTCCAATTGAAAGTATTGCTGATTTTACAGATCAAAGAGAAGATCAAATGAAAGATATAAAATATCTTACTTTGTATGCACCTATGCCTATTTTAAAAGATATATCTTTTGTTGATACTCCAGGTCTTAACTCACAATCTCAAAGTGATACAGATATTACAAGAAAAGTTTTAAGAGATGTTGGTGGAATTATATGGTTAACTTTAATAGATAATGCAGGAAAACTATCTGAAGCTGAAGTTTTAGAAGAGTATATGCAACACTTTAAGAATAAATCTTTATGTGTACTAAACCAAAAAGATAAATTAACTGAAGAGCAAATTAAAACAACTACAAAATATGTAAGTGAAAAGTTTGCAAAATATTTTGCTAAAGTTGTACCTATCTCAGCAATAAAAGCTCTTGAAGGAAGAGCAAGTCATAAAGATATTCTAATAGAAGATGAAAAAAATATTATTTTAAATACTTTCAAAGAATATCTAGCAAAAGATAGTAGTTTAGATCTCTTTGAAAAAGAATTTGATAAATATATAAGTAAAATAGAGAATATTAAAATAAGTGATAATACTGATAATACAAAACTTTTAGAAGATTCTAATATCCAAGAAGTTTTAAACTTTATTGATACAACAATTCGTCCACAAGCAGCTGAAGCAAAAGAGTTTGCTATTAAAAAAGATTTAAAAGGTTTTTGTGATATTTTAGTATCAGAATATGAAACAATTATAAAAGTGTATGATGCTTTAATTGAAATACTAGACTCATGTGAACCAAGAGTTGTAGAAGCATTTGATAATATTCATAAAAAATATTCTAAAGAATTATTTAGTATTTATAACTCTTTAGAAGATATTATGGAAAAAATTGCTCAAGAGACATTTAAAAATATTAAAAGAAAAAAAGCTTCAAGATTTGAGGAGTCTAAATCTCTTTTTGGTGGTAAAATTGAGAAATTTGAATATGAATCATTTTGGATTGACTCAGATGCTGTTTATAAAGCATTATTTTATGATGATCAAACAATAGATAAAATGTTTAAACGCTCAATTAAGCTTCTAAAGAATATTGAATTAGATGCTGATGAAGCATTTAGAGATGTTTTTAGAATTGTAAAAAATGACATAGCAAAATGGCAAGAACATTATGAACTATTAAGAAAACAAAGAGAAATAGCTTCTGATATTGAATTTTCTAACACTAGACATTTTGCAGCAAAAGTTTATGAAAATGTTATAAGGGAATTTTATAAAGCAATTTTAGAAAATATTTCTGCTCTAAGAAAAAAATTTGCTTATTTTAATGGTGCTTTATCTTATTCATATATTCAAGTTACTCAAGCAACTATAGCTCACTTTGAACAACAAATTATTGAAAGTGAAGAACTTTATAAAAAAGAGCCTTCAAGATTTTCAATAAATTGCCCAAGAGAAGATGAAATTGTTGCAAAACTTAAAGCAAATTTTGGTTTTGAAAAAATCGAGGATTTCTTGACTTCAAAAAGAAATTACTTATTCAAGATTATAAAATACTCAAAAGAACAATATTTAGATATAAATAAAGCTAGAGTAGAATTTGTACAAGATAAAAAAAGAGAATATCTCGAAAAAATAGATGATATTATAAAAATTAAAGATGATATATAAAGGATCTTATTTTGTTAAAAACTATTATTGAAGATTATAATTTTAAAGAATTAGCACAAAATCATGTAAAAGATATCATTAATCATATTATTAGTAAAAATATTGAATTTAGTTTAGTTGTAAATATTGAATCAGTTATTTTTGAACCAGATTTACCAAAAGATATTAAAAAGAAATTAAATAAATTCTCACTATTTACGCTAGCTGGATATACTTTTACAACAGTAAGAATCGATGGCAATTTTCTATTCTTTGAAGCAGGTTTTGGTGAAGAGAATTTTGGTAGTGTTCTAAAAATACCACTTTTTTCTATATTACAAATTATTGTTAATGATAATATTATTTATATAAATTTAACTGCAACTGTTGAAAAATTTAATAAAAAAGATTTAAAAGATAATTCATTTAATATATTTAAGAATAATCCAAATAATAAGAAATTTAATTAAAATAAGATAGGTAAGTTATTACCTATTTATTTTTGGGAGCAAATTTAAATAGTGCTGAACCCCAAGTAAGACCACCACCAAAAGCATCAAAAAGTATAGTATCTCCAGCTTTTATTTTTCCTTCTTCAAAAGCAAAATTCATAGCCATAGGAATAGAAGCTGCTGAAGTATTACCATATTTATCAACTGTAACAACTGTTTGTTCTTCACTCAAGTTTAAGGCTTCGCCAACAGCTTTTATAATTCTAAAATTTGCTTGATGTGGAATAAAATGTGTTATATCTGAATTTGAAAGATTATGCCTTTTTAACATCTCTTTAACATCAGAAGTAAGAGTTTTAACAGCTAACTTGAAAGTTTCATTTCCTTTCATACTGATACATGCCATTTTATTATCTAAAACCTCTTGTGAACATGGGTGTTTACTTCCACCACCAGCAGTTTTTATTAAATCTTCATATGCTCCATCACTAGAACAATGTACATCAATAATAGCTTCTTCTTTATTAGTTGTTGCACTAATAATTGCTGCTCCTGCTCCATCACCAAATATAAAACATGTTGTTCTATCTTCATAGTTTAATATTGAACTGTATTTTTCCGCTCCAACAATTAAAACATTTTTTTTCATTCCAGATTCAATAAAAGCTTTTGCAATATTTAATGCATATACAAAACCTGTACAAGCTGCACTTACATCAAAAGCCATAACATTTTCTAATTCAAGCTTTGAAGAGATTAAACAAGCAGTTGAAGGCATACATAAAAAATCTGGTGTTACAGTTGCACAAATAACTAAATCAATTTCATTTTTGTTGATATTTGCTCTCTGAATAGCTTGTTGTGCTGCACGATAACCTAAATCTGAAGAAGCTTCATTACTCTCAGCTATTCTTCTTTCTTTAATTCCAGTTCTTTTTGTAATCCACTCATCACTTGTATCAATTATCTTTTCAAAATCTTGATTTGTCATAATTTTTGGTGGAATATAAGCACCAATTGATCTAAATGCTGCATAGGTCATTTTAATAATCCTTAAATTTCTTTACTATTATCTTCTTTAGTTGCATATTGCACTAATCTTTGCTCAATAATAGCATCTAAATTTGAACTAGCTGATTGTATTGCTTGAAATATTGCATTTTTAATTGCTTTTGGATTTGATTTTCCATGAGAGATAATAACAGGAGCTTTAACTCCAAGAAGTGGTGCCCCACCATATTCAGCATAATCTACTCTAACCTTTAAGTTTTTAAAAACTTTTCTCATCAATACTGCTCCAGTAATTGAAATAAGAGATCTTTTTAAATTCTTTTTAATTATTTTACCAATTGTATCTGCAACACCTTCAGCTGTTTTAAGTAATATATTACCAACAAAACCATCACAAACAACAACATCAACTGTACCTTTAAAAATATCACTACCTTCAACATTCCCAGCAAAGTTTGGAACTTTTGAGATTAACTTATAAGCTTCTTTAGTTACCTCATTACCTTTACTTTCTTCTTCACCATTACTTAAAAGTCCTACAATTGGTTCATCAATTCTAAGTACACTTTGAACATATGCTTGTCCCATAACGGCAAATTCAAATAAATTTTTTGCATCACTATCAACATTTGCACCAACATCTAAAACTAATGTATTTTGATTTTCACTTGTAGGCATCAAAGTTGCTATTGCAGGTCTTGATACCCCTTTAATTCTTCCAATTTTCAAAGTTGCTAAAGACATACTAGCTCCAGAATGTCCAGCAGAAACGATTGCATCAGCTTTTCCTTCTTTAACTAATTCTATTGCTTTATAAATTGTTGATTCTTTTCTTTTGAGAGCGTCAGTTGCACTATCGTGCATACTAATAACATCTTTTGTATCAAGTATTTCTATTCTATTAAGAAATGTTGGTGGGATAAGTCTTAAAAGTTGTTCTTTATCTCCTACAGCTATTGCTGTAAAATTATTATTATTTCTAATAGCTAATATTAATCCCTCTATTATAGGTTCAGGACCAAAGTCCCCACCCATTGCATCTATAGCTATTTTTAACATTAGTTTTTATATTCACCAGTGTTTGGATTAACCATATGAGGCATTTTCCAAGATCCATCAGTATCTTTTACTGGTCTTTTTAATTCGATTTTGTAATGAGTTCTTCTTTTTGCTGATCTTGTATGAGACACTCTTCTTTTTGGTACTGCCATAATTATTCTCCTTTAAAATTCTTGTTCAACGAGTTCATCTTTTTGTAAACAATTGTTACAAATGTGATAATCGCTTTTTATACTATTTAATTCACTTTCGATTATTTCATCGAAGTCAATTAAACTATTTTCAACTTCTATTACTAAAAATTCATCTTTCTCTTCACCTTTAAAAAGGCCATCACTTAAAATTAATTTAAGCTCTTCATTTAAAGTTAAAGTTTCAAGTTCTGCACATCTTGAACAATCTACTTTTATATTGCCACTAAGTTTTGCTTCAATTTTTACTAATGATGATGAAATTCTACAAAAAGTACCTTCAATTTTAACTGAATTAAATTCTGTTTTTAATTCTTTTAAATCATTTGGTACTTTTTTAAACTCTATTTTCATTTAAATTAACAAATTTCTCTTTGTGCAAAAAAGAAATTAATTTCAATTTCTGCATTTTCTAAAGAATCTGATCCATGAACTGCATTTGCATCAATTGAATCTGCAAAATCTGCTCTAATAGTTCCAGCTGCTGCTTCTTTTGGATTTGTTGCACCCATTAGTTCTCTATTTTTTGACATTGCATTTTCACCTTCTAAAACTGAAACTACAACTGGTCCAGAGATCATAAAATCAACTAAATCTTTAAAGAAAGGTCTACTTGCATGAACTGCATAAAACGCTTCTGCATCAGCTTTACTTAATTGTACTTTTTTTGTTGCTGCAATTTTTAATCCAGCAGATTCAAATCTATCTAAGATTTTCCCAACAACATTTTTTGCTACTGCATCAGGTTTAATAATTGATAATGTTCTTTCCATATCTATTCCTCTATAAATTTTTAAGTCGCGGATTATATCTGAAAAAATAAAAAAAGGCAAGTAGTATAAACTACTTACCAATTATTTAAATTTTTATTCAACAACAGGTGTTCCTACAACACCTCTATCCTCTTTTTCAATTTTACTAGAACCAACTTCATCCCATACTATACAGCCTTCAGTTGGACAGGCATCAGCACAGGCTGGTTCATCATTATGTCCTACACATTCAACACATTTATCTTTATATACAAAATATATGTCTTCACCTGTCGGATTATCATCATTATCTACAATAGCACCAACTGGGCACTCATCTAAACAAGCATCGCAGCTAATACAAATATCAGTAATTTTTACTGCCATAAATATTCTCCGTAATAAATTTTCTAAACTCTATCATAGGAAAAATAAATTTATTATTAAAGATAAAAATTATTAAATAAAAAATATTTTTCTATTTAAGCTAAGTATAAAAAAAAATAGATACAATTTCAACATTAAATTTCAAAATTATAAAAAAGGATTTAAAATGTTAGTAACTAAAAAAGCTCCAGATTTTACAGCAACAGCTGTACTTGCGGATGGTCAAATTGTAGAAGATTTTAACTTATATAAAAATATTGGGGAGAAAGGTGCAATATTATTCTTTTGGCCTTTAGATTTTACTTTTGTTTGCCCATCAGAAATCATTGCATTTTCAAAAAGAACTGATGAATTCAAAGCTAGAGGAATTAATGTAATTGGTTGTTCAGTTGATTCACAGTTTTCTCACTTTGCATGGAGAGAAACAGCTGTTGAAAATGGTGGAATTGGAAGAGTAAAATTTCCAATGGTAGCTGACTTAAATAAACAAATTTCTAAAGATTATGATGTATTATTTGGAGAATCAGTTGCATTAAGAGGGTCTTTCTTAATTGATAAAGATGGAACAATAAGACATGCAGTTATAAATGATTTACCATTAGGTAGAAATGTTGATGAAATGATTAGAATGGTAGATGCTATGCTATTTACTAATGAATATGGTGAAGTTTGTCCAGCAGGATGGCAAAAAGGTGATGAGGGTATGAAAGCAGATAAAGATGGTGTTGCTAATTACCTAGCTAAAAATGAAGGTAAATTATAATACCAGATTACATAAAAGAGTATCAATTTGATACTCTTTTTTAATTTATATTGACAATTTTAAAAATAAATACTAAAATTACACTTCACTTTAAAACTACAAAAACTACATAAACTACATATTATATTATGTAAAATCAAAGGCAATTATACTTATGGAAGAATCTAAAGAAGAAATAAAAACAAAAACTACAAAAAAGACAAGAACACATATCCCTGTTGAAGGTTATAAGATTGAGCAATTAAGAGAGCTTCCTTTAGAAACTCTATTAGATATTGCAAATGAACTTGAAGTTGAAAATCCACAAGAATTAAAAAGACAAGACTTAATGTTTATGATACTTGCTTCTCAAATTGATGCTGGTGGATTTATTTTATTCACTGGTATTTTAGAGATAAAAGAAGGTGGATTTGGATTTTTAAGAGCAATTGATGGAAATTTTTCTGATACATCAAATGATTCTTATGTAAGTGCAACTCAAATTAGAAAATTTGCACTTAGAACAGGAGATATTGTAACTGGACAGGTTCGTCCACCAAATAAGGATAGTGAAAAATACAATGCTTTATTAAAAATTGAAGCTATAAATTATCTGCCAGTAAAAGATTCAAAAAATCGTCCACTTTTTGATAACTTAACTCCACTATATTCAACTACAAAATTTAAATTTGAATATGATTCACAAAAACTAACAGGACGTGTATTAGATCTATTTGCTCCAATGGGTAAAGGACAAAGAAGTTTAATAGTTGCTCCACCAAAAACTGGGAAGACAGAACTTTTAAAAGAATTAGCACATGCAATTTCAAGGAATCATCCAGAAGTTACTTTAATGGTATTATTAATTGATGAAAGACCAGAAGAAGTAACAGATATGCAAAGAAGTGTAAAAGGCGAGGTTTATAGTTCAACATTTGATTTACCTGCTCATAACCATGTTAGAGTTGCTGAAATAGTTATTGAAAAAGCTAAAAGACTTGTTGAAATGAAAAAAGATGTTGTTATTTTACTTGATTCAATCACAAGATTAGCTCGTGCATATAATACAGTAACTCCTAGTTCAGGAAAAGTTCTTTCTGGTGGAGTTGATGCAAACGCTTTACATAAGCCAAAAAGATTTTTTGGAGCTGCACGTAATATTGAAGAAGGTGGAAGTTTAACTATTATATCAACAGCTTTAATTGATACTGGTTCAAAAATGGATGAAGTTATATTTGAAGAATTCAAAGGAACTGGGAATAGTGAAGTTGTATTAAGTAGAAATGCTGCAAATAAAAGAGTATATCCTGCTATTGATATTACAAAATCTGGTACAAGAAAAGAAGAACTTTTACTTAGTGCTGATACTTTACAAAAAACATGGATTTTAAGAAATGCAATGAGTGAAATGGATGAAGTTGATGTTCTTAAATTCTTATATCCAAAAATGCAAAAAACAAAGAATAATGATGATTTTTTTGCTTCTATGAATGAATAAATACTTAAAATATGCTTAATTTTATAAAAAAAGGTAGTTAATTTATAAATTTGTAAATTTTCTACCTACTTTTTCAGCTAAATAAAATAAAATCTCTGGTATCATTGCTACCCGAAATTTGAAAAAAGGAAGGAAAAATGGCAAATATAGACGAACTTTTAGATTACCTAAAAAGAACAAGTCCTGGACAAGATGAGTTTCATCAAGCAGCGGAAGAGGTTTTACACTCTTTAAAACCTTTATTTGAAAAATACCCAAAGTATGCAGAAAATAAAGTGTTAGACAGATTAGTTGAGCCTGAGAGACAGATTTTATTTCGAGTGACTTGGGTTGATGATAAAGGAGAAATCCAAATTAACAAAGGTTATAGAATACAATTTAGTTCGACTTTAGGCCCATATAAAGGTGGATTAAGATTTCACCCTAGCGTAAACACTGGAATTATCAAATTCTTAGGATTTGAACAAATTTTCAAAAACGCACTAACTGGACTTCAAATTGGTGGTGGAAAAGGTGGAAGTGACTTTGACCCAAAAGGTAAAAGTGATAATGAAATAATGAGATTCTGCCAAGCATTTATGACAGAACTTTATAGACATATCGGTGCAACTACAGATGTTCCTGCAGGAGATATCGGAGTTGGTGGAAGAGAAATTGGATACTTATTTGGTATGTATAAAAAACTTGCAAATACTTATGATGGAACTTTAACAGGGAAATCATTAAAATGGGGTGGATCTCTAGTAAGAACAGAAGCAACTGGTTATGGTTGTGTATATTTTGCAAAGAATATGCTAGAAGCTAGAGGAGAGACTTTAAAAGGTAAAAAATGTACAGTTTCTGGTTCTGGAAATGTTGCAATTTACACTATTGAAAAACTTTATCATCTTGGAGCATTACCAATTACTTGTAGTGATTCAAAAGGTATGATTTTAGATGAAGAAGGTATTGATTTAGATCTATTAAAAGATTTAAAAGAAAACCAAAGAGTAAGATTAACTGAATATGTAAAATATAGAAAAAATGCTAAATATATTCCAGTTGAAGATTATCCACAAGGAAGAAATGCAGTTTGGTCTGTACCTTGTTTTGCAGCATTCCCAAGTGCAACTCAAAATGAGTTAAATCTTGAAGACGCAAAAGAATTAATTAAAAATGGTTGTATATGTGTAAGTGAAGGAGCTAATATGCCTTCAACTAATGAAGCAGTTGATTTCTTTGTTGAACAAAAAATAGCATATGGTCCTGGAAAAGCGGCTAATGCTGGTGGAGTTGCAACAAGCCAATTAGAAATGGCTCAAAATGCAGCTATGATTTCATGGACATTTGAAGAAGTTGATGCAAAATTAGCACAAATAATGAAACATATTTTTGATACAGCAAGTGCTACTGCTAAAGAATTTGGGCAACCAACGAACCTTGTTTTAGGAGCGAATATTGCTGGATTTAGAAGAGTAGCTGATGCTATGATTGAGCAAGGAATAGCTTGATCAAATAATAAACTTAAGGACTTCCCTTAAGTTTTAAACTTTACCACCTCACACCTATTTATATTATAAATCATTTTAAAAGCTAAAATTCAAATTATTTTCCTTCCTAATTAAAAATTTTAGCTTTTAAATGTAATTGCTCTTTTATATTCATCAACTCTAAAATCAAAAGTTGTATAAGTTTTATCCATTAATTTTCTATTTTTATAAATCAAAGATGCTCCAATAGATTTATTTGCTGTATTTGATGGTGAAATTAAAGAAATTGCTGTAAAAATTCTATTATCAAATTCAAATTTATGAACTCGTAAAAAATCATTTTTTATTAATAGAAAATCTATCTCTTGTTCTTTTAATACTTTTCGGAAAAAATACTCTGGACTATTTTTTGAATATTTTCCTGTAAAAAATATAGTATCAATATTTTTATATTCTAATAAATATTTTAAAATATCTTTTAATTTTATATCAAGCATAGAGTTATCACTTGCATCAAGTTTTTCTCTATTACAAGATTCTACTATATCACAAATTCCAATTTTACTATCTTTTAAAAATTTCTTTCGTTGTTCTATAGCTTGTTTAGTATTTTCAAAGATTAAATTTAAAGAAAAAATTTTATTAAATATTTGCCACAATAAATTATCTTTAGAACCATAACAAAAATCTACATCTGAATTTTTTAACTCTTTTGTACAAAATCTTGGTGGAGGAAGTGTTCCTACAATGATAATTTTAGTATCAGTATTTATATAAGACGTATATGGATGATAGTGAAAAAACAAAGATATCCTTTATATCAAATTCAAATTTTAATTTAGATATAATTTTGCCAAAATTTCAATAAGGATATATTTGAAAGTAGGAGTTTTTGATTCAGGAATTGGTGGATTAACTATATTAAGCGCAATTGCAAAAAGTGTAGAAAATACAGAATATGTTTATATAGCAGATACATTATTTGCACCTTATGGTGAAAAAGATACAAATGAAATTTTACAAAGATGTGATAATATTACAAACTATTTAATAAAAAATTATAATATAGATATTTTGGTTGTTGCTTGTAATACAGCAACTTCAATTTCAATAAAATTTTTAAGAGAGAAATATAGAAATTTACCTATAATTGGAGTAGAACCTGCTTTAAAACCTGCAATTTTAACTTCAAGAACAAAGAATATAGCAGTTTTAGCAACTCCAACAACAATAAATGGTAGAAAATATAAAGAACTTGTAGAAAAACTATCAACTAATCAAGAGTTAAACTTATATCATATTCCTTGTAGTGGATTAGCAAAAAAAATTGAAGAAGCTGATATTGAAACAAAGAGTTTACAAGAGTTTTTAAAAAAATATTTAAAAGATTTAAAAAATAAAAATATTGATAGTGTAGTATTAGGTTGTACTCACTATCCAATTATAAAAGATGAAATAAAAAAATTTTTTGATGATAATGTTATTCTATATGAATCAGCAAATGCTATTGCAAAAAGATTACAAGATTTAAGTGAAAATAAAAATAGTATAAATAAAGAACAAAAAATAACTATTTTATATAGTGGTAAGATAAGTTTTGATATGGTAAATACAGTTTTAAAAAATATAAATTTTGAGATAGGAAAGTGTGAAATATGATTGAAAATAGTTTAAAAGATAGAGTTTTAGCTTTAAAGTATAGACCCAAAAGATTTGAAGATTTAATAGGACAAACTACAATTTCTCAAACTCTAAGCCTTGCTTTAGATTCTTCAAGACTATCTCATGCTTATTTATTCTCAGGACTTAGAGGAAGTGGGAAAACTAGTACTGCAAGAATAATGGCAAAAGCACTTTTATGTTCAAATGGACCAACATCAAAACCATGTGAAGTCTGTGATAATTGCCTTAGTGCAAATAATGGTAAACATCTTGATATTATAGAAATGGATGCTGCAAGTAATAGAGGAATTGATGATATAAAAGAGTTAATTGAACATACAAAATATAAACCAAGCTCTGCAAAATTCAAAGTTTTTATCATTGATGAAGTTCATATGCTTACAACTCAAGCTTTTAATGCTTTATTAAAAACTCTTGAAGAGCCACCAAACTTTGTAAAATTTATACTTGCAACAACTGATGCATTAAAACTCCCAGCTACAATTTTAAGTAGAACTCAACATTTTAGATTTAACAAAATATCACAACATGATGTAGTTAATCACTTAATACATATTTTAAATATTGAAAATATAGAATTTGAAAAAGAAGCTTTAGAAATACTTGCAAGAAGTGGACAAGGAAGTTTAAGAGATACATTAACATTACTTGACCAAGCAATAATATTTTCAAGAGGGAAAGTCTCAACTTCTAGTATTGTTGATATGTTAGGACTTATAGATCCATCTTTAATGGAAAATATTTTTAAGATTATTTTAAATAAGGGTGATATTAATACTCTTCTTCCAGAACTTCAAAACTATGAAGTTTCTCAAATTTGTGATGAAATATCTATATATTTAAAAGATAAGATGATTTCAAAGGATATTAGATTTGACATATCTTTATTTGATAGATTTTTTAGAATTTTAAGTGAAGCAAAACAACTATTAGCACTAAATAGTGACGATACATTTGTTTTAATTCTTACATTAATGAAACTTGTAGAAGCTACAAACTTAAAATCAATTGATGAAATCATTGAACAAATTGATAAAATGCCAGTAAGAAATGAACCTTTAAAAATAGAAAAAAACCATATAGTTGAAACAAAAATTATTGAAGAGAAGTTAATTGAAATAAAAACTGAAGAACCAAAATTAGTGGAACAACCTATTAAATCTATAAATACTCAATTATCAGATCCAACTCCATTTGATGAAGAACTAATTATAGAAGAATCTGATAAAAATGAAATTATAAAAACTGAAGAGATAGAATACATACCTTTTGAAGAGGAAAATGATAAATATAATGATTTATATCAACATTTAATAGAAAAAGTATATGATAGAGACTATACATTAGGGGAGTGTTTTGAAAAAAACTTTATTTTTGATGGCTTTAGTGAAAATAAACTACATATAATATCTTATGCAAAAGATGAAGATAGAAAACTTTTATTTAAATATTTTGGGCTTATTAAGACTTTTGCACAAGATATTTTTGGCTCGAATGTTGAGCTAGATTTTAAAAAGGAAGAAGCCACCTTACTAGAAACTCCTAAAGAAATTCAACAAAGTGAGCAGGTACTAAGTGAAGAAATAGGTTCTATGGTAGAAGATATTGAATTTAGCTCTAGTTGTGTAGCTGGTGCTATAAAAAGTGAAGATACACAACTATCTTCAAAAGAGTTACAAATAAATGATATATTAAATTCAAAAATGTTAAATAAAGCAAAAGAGTTATTTGATATTAAAAGAATTACTGTAAAATCACGAAGTTAAAATAAATTTATAAAAGGATAGGATATGATTAAGATTACAAAATTATTGGTTTTAAGTGCATTTGCAAGTGTTACATTATTAGCAAATGATAATTCAGTTATAGATTTTGAGAAAAAAAGAGTTGCTCAAAATCCAAATGTTAAAGTTAAAAATATAAAAGTTTTTTATAAAAAAGAACTTGAACTAAAAGATTGGAATGGTTATATTTTAGAATTAGATGCAACTATTCAAGATAAAAATATGAAAGTAAAAGATATTCTTTTTAGTGATGGGAAAGTTATAGCTACTGATTTATATGATATTACAACTGGAAAATCTTTAAAAGACACTGTAACTCCTACATTATCAGATAAGTACTACCAAAAATCAAAACTAATTGCTGGAAATGAAAAAGCAAAAAATAAAATTGTAGTTTTCTCAGATCCACTTTGCCCATTTTGTACACAATATATTCCTGAAGTTATAGACTTTGTAAATAAAAATAGTGATCAAATTGCACTTTATTACTACTCTTTTCCATTAACACATATACATCAAGCTTCAGTTCCATTATCAAAACTTATTGATATTGCAAAAGTAAAAAATGGAAATGATATATTGATGAAAGTATATACAACTGATTGGGCAAAATATTTTGAACCAAATTTAACAGATGAAACAATTATTTTAGAAGCATTTAATAAAGAGTTAGGCTTAGATATAAAAATTGAAGAATTAAATAAAAAAGAGATAAATAGTATTATTGAGAAAGATATTGCTATGGGAGAAGATGTATTAGTAAGTGGTACTCCAACAATTTATGTTAATGGTGAGAAAGATACAACTAGAGAAAAATATAAATCTTTAGGTAAAAAATAAAGAGTAAATAATGAAAAAACTTGTAATTGCAACTAGAAGAAGTCAACTTGCACTTTGGCAAAGTGAGTATATAAAGGCTGAACTTCAAAAACACTATCCTGATATGCAAATTGAACTTCAAGAATTTGTAACAAAAGGAGATAAAATTCTTGATGTCCCATTAGCAAAAATTGGTGGTAAAGGTCTTTTTACAAAAGAGTTAGAAGTTGCTATGATTGAAGGTTCTGCACATTTAGCTGTTCATTCATTAAAAGATGTTCCTACTCAATTTGAAGATGGTTTAACGTTAGCTGCTGTTTCAAAAAGGTTTAATCCTCAAGATGCTCTATTAAGTAATAAATATAGTTCTTTAGAAGATTTACCAAAAGGTGCAGTTGTGGGAACTACAAGTCTGCGAAGAAGAATGGCTATAAAAATCTTAAGACCAGATATAGAACTAAAAGATTTAAGAGGGAATATAAATACAAGAATAGCAAAATTAAATGCTGGTGAGTACGATGCAATTATACTTGCAGCAACTGGAATTGAAAAATTAAATCTACAAAATGAAGTGAAATATTTTAATCCCATTTCTACTGATGTTATGATACCTTCTATGGGACAAGCAACTTTAGGAATTGAAACAACAACTAATCCAGAGATTATAGAAATAGTAAAAGTTTTAAATGATAAAAATGCTGAAATAGAGTCAAAAATTGAAAGAGGTTTTGTAGATACTCTTCAAGGTGGTTGCCAAGTTCCAATAGGTGTAAAAGCTACAATTTTAGATGAAAAGAGTGTAAAAATATCTGCAATAGTTGGACTTCCTGATGGGACAGAATATATAAAAGATGAAAAAATAGTAAATATTAACTCTTATGAAATTGCTGGAAAAGATTTTGCAAATGAATTTATACAAAAAGGTGCAAAAGAACTTTTAGCAAGAGCTGAGACTATGGCTTTTAAATAAATTAAACTGGTGTAGGACACATTATGAATATAACAAACATTATTTTAGATTTTTTTAAAAAACTATTTAGTTCTGCACTAGAGTATAAACTTTCATCATTCTTTATATTTATATTCTCTATTTCTTCTATTATATTAGTAAGTAATTATTTGGACTATAAATCTAAAGAATATATATATCTTATAAATATCATTTATACTTCTTCAATTGGATTTTTTCTAACATTAGTAGCATATTTTTCTAATAGAAAAAAAGTTTTTCTATTTATTGCTTTATTACTAACCACTTTATATTATTATTATTTACCTTTTGAAAATGATTACTCAATTATTATTTTATTTACAAAACATTTTTGCATAATAACTATATCTATGATTTTACTTTTATATATTCCCTTTCAAAATCAAGAAAGAGATAATCAAAGATTTTTAAATTGGGCTATAAATATTGTAGAATCAATAATCATTAGTTTAATATTTGGAGTTATTTTATTTATATCTTTATACCTTGCAATAACTTCTATTGTTATGCTATTTGATTTAAATATAAAAAAATATACATATGGAGAATATTTAGCCATTGTTGTTTTTGGTGTTTTTTGTACACACTACTTTTTATTATCACTTAATAAAAATCCAAATGATTTACAATCTAACTTAGTTTTTTATAATAGAATTGTAAACTTTTTTAGCAAATATATTTTGACAACAATCGTTGTAGTGTACTCTTTAATCTTATTAGGATATATTATTAAAATATTATTTTTGAAAGAATGGCCAAATGGAGTAGTTGTATGGTTATCAATCACATTTGCTATTTTTTCTCTTATTACTTATATATTTTGGACTCCTTATAAAAATAGATATAAAAAGATTCTAATATTCATAGCTCTAATTCAGCTATCTTTACTATTTACTGCTATTTCTATGAGAATAACTCAATATGGTTGGAGTACAAATAGATATATGATTGTAATGACTGGAGTTTGGCTAATAGGAGCATTTTTGTATATATTATTATACAAAAAATATAGATATGAATATATTTTCTTAGCTTTTGCAATACTCCTAATCTTTAGTCAGTATGGATACAAAATAAATAGTTATTATGTAAATGATGTAGCTCAATTAAATAAATTAAAAGAATTACTTTCACAAAATAGTAATTTATCTAATAAAACTAATAAAAATATCAGATGTAATATTTCTAGTTCTATTAATTCATTATATCAACACAGAAATATAGAATTTTTAAATGAAGCCATTCCAACTATTTATGATAAATATAAATCCACAGAAAATATAAACTTTCCTTATTTTGCTACAGAAAGTTTAGGTTTCAATTACTTATCAAAGTGGGTTTGTGGAGAAAACCAAGATACATATCAAAATGATAATATATATCTCTATTCTAATAATTCAACAAATATTATAGATATATCAGGATACGATATAATGGATAATAATACACTTTCAATTTTATACCATGACAATAAATATATAATTAAAATTCCTACAAAAGATAATATTAATTTTAGTGAATTTGATATAACAGAATTTATAAATAAGTTTAAAACTAATATTAGTAAAGCCTCTGTTCAGTATACTAATGATGAAATGACATTTATAACAGAGGATAAAAATATGAAAATAAAAATATTTTTTTATTCAATGTCTATTAATGAACTATCTGGAGATATTATACTTCCAAATACATATCTTTTAATTAAATACCTCAAATAAGTTGAAATACAGAGATTTTATGTAAATATTATCTTTGTATTTGAAAATTAAGGAGAGATAATGAGAATAAAATTAGAAGATTCTTTATTTTGTTTAGTTGATGTGCAAGAAAAACTTTTCCCACATATTGGAAATAAGGATGAGTTGGAGAGAACTCTTCCTATTTTAGTACGTGGAATGAAAGTTTTAAATGTACCAATTATAGTAAATGAACAATATAAAAAAGGTATTGGTGAAACTATCCCTGCTTTAAAAGAACTTGTAGAAGAATATTCATCTTATGAAAAAACTACATTTTCTGGTTGTCAAACAAATGATATTTTAGAAGCATTTAAAAAAAGTGATAAGAAAAATATTATTGTTGCAGGAATAGAAACTCATGTTTGTGTACTTCAAACTTGTATAGATTTAATTGAAAATGGATTTAATGTAATTTTGGTTACAAATTGTAGTGGAAGTAGAACAAAACTTGACCATAAAATGGCTATAAAAAGGCTTGTTCAAGCTGGAGTAATTCCTACAACTTATGAATCAATTTTATTTGAACTAACTGTTGATGCAAAAAATCCAAACTTCAAAGCTATTTCATCTTTAATAAAATAAAAAAAGAAGATAGAAAATCTATCTTCTTTAATATTTAAGAAGTTTTAATTACCCTAAAATTTCTGCAGGTGCGTAAACTTCACCCTTCATAATTATTCTTGCACTTCGACTCATAGTAGCTTTATCAACAACATATTTACCATTTTCGCATTTTATTACAGCACCAACCTTTAAAGTTCCAGATGGATGTCCAAACTCAACAGCAGTTTTTTCTCCACCACCAGCAGCAATATTTACCAAAGTTCCTTCAATACAAGCAGCAACACCAATAGCTACTGAAGCTGTTCCCATCATAGCATGATGAAGTTTTTGCATAGATAAAGCTCGTACGTGTAAATCAATCTCATCTGCTTTTACTTCTTTACCACTTGAAGTTGTAAAGTCTGATTTTGGAGCAACAAAAGCAATTTTTGGAGTATGTTGTCTTGTTTCTGCTTCTTTTAAATCAGAAATTAGTCCCATTTTTAAAGCACCATAACTTCTTATTTTTTCAAATCTAGTAAGAGCTTCGGCATCACTATTTATATCAGCTTGAAGTTCAGTTCCTTTATATCCAATATCACTAGCATTTAAGAAAATTGTAGGAATACCTGCTGTTATCATAGTAGCTTTAAATGTTCCAATTCCTGGAACTTCCAAATCATCTACTAAATTTCCAGTTGGAAATAACTCTTCACTCGGATCAACAGGTTCTGCAAACTCTAATAAAATCTCTTCAGCAGGAAAAGCAACACCATCAATATAATAATCACCCATTTCTTTTACTTGTCCATCAACCATAGTAACATAGCAAAGAATAGTTTTTTTGATATTTGCTTGCCAAATTCTTACACAACAAACACCATTTTGTGGAACATTATCAACAAGACCTTCATGAATAGCAAAAGGTCCAACAGCAGAACTTAAATTCCCACAATTTCCACTCCAATCCATAAAATCTTTATCAATAGCAACTTGACCAAAGTAGTAATCTACATCATGATTTGGAACTGTTGATTTTCCTACAAGTATAGCTTTTGATGTACTAGATGTTGCTCCACCCATACCATCCATTTGTTGTTTATAAATATCTGGACTTCCTACTATTCTTTGAAGAAGTTTATTTTTAATATCTTGATTATCTTGTGCTTCTTTTGGAAGATCTGCTATATTAAAAAATGTTCCTTTTGAAGTTCCACCTCTCATATATGTTGCTTTTACTCTAATTTGTGGTTTATATGCCATATTTTCTCCTAAAATTTAAAACTTTTTAAAAAGACAAGAAAATCTCTTTAAAAAATTTTAAGAGAGTAAAACTCTCTTAAAACCTATTTACTAGCTGCAATCACATCTTTAGCAAATTTTTGTAAAATTCCACCATTTTTATAAACTTCAACTTCAGCAGAAGTATCTAATCTACAAAGAACTTTAAATTCTACTTTTTCACCATTTGCTCTAGTCATAGAAACTGTTAAATCACATCTTGGAGTAATATCTCCTAAAATATCAAAAGTTTCTGTTCCATCTATAGCATAAGTATGTCTTGTTTCACCATCTTTAAATTGAAGTGGTAAAACACCCATACCTACAAGATTTGTTCTATGTATTCTTTCAATACTTTCAGCAATTACAACTTCAACACCTGCAAGTCTTACACCTTTAGCTGCCCAGTCTCTAGAACTTCCTTGTCCATAGTTTGTTCCAGCAACAATAATTAATGGTTGTTTTCTTCCCATATAAGTTTCTATTGCTTCCCACATTCTTGACTCAACACCTTCTGGCATAATTTTTGTCAAACTTCCTTGTTTTACATTACCTTGCTCATCTTTAACCATTTCATTATATAGTTTTGGATTTGCTAAAGTTGCTCTCAATGCAGTATTATGATCACCTCTATGTGTTGCATAAGAGTTTAAATCTTCTAAAGGTAATCCCATTTTTAAACAATACTCTCCAGAAGCACTTTTTGCTTGAATAGCATTTGATGGAGATAAGTGGTCTGTTGTAATATCATTTGGGAAAACTCCAAGTGGTCTTAAATTTTTAAGAGCTGGCATAGTCATAAATTCATCTTCCCAATATGGTGGTTTTTGAATATATGTAGATTTTGCATCCCATTTATAGAATGGTTCAGCTGCCTCTTTTACACCTTTAGCAAACATTGGATCATAGATTTTTGCAAACATCTCAGGTTTTACTGATTTGTAAACTATTGCATCTATTTCTTCATCACTTGGCCAAATATCTTTTAATTTGATGTCATTTCCATTTTTATCTTTACCTAAAACATCTGTTTCAATATTAAATCTAATACTTCCAGCAAGTGCATAAGCAACAACAAGTGGAGGTGAAGCTAAGAATGCTTCTTTAATAAATGGGTGAATTCTTCCATCAAAGTTTCTGTTTCCAGATAAAACTGCTGTTGTGTAAACTCCACTATCAGCTGCTTCTTTCTCAAGTTTTGGATCTAAAGCTCCACTCATACCATTACAAGTTGTACAAGCAAATCCTACAATTCCAAATCCTAATTTTTCTAACTCGGCTAAAAGACCAGAATCTTTTAAATATAGTTCAGAAACTTTAGAACCTGGTGCTAGTGAAGATTTTACCCATCTTTTTCTTGTAAGTCCTAGTTCATTTGCTTTTTTAGCTACAAGTCCAGCTGCAACAACATTTCTAGGATTTGAAGTATTTGTACATGAAGTAATGGCTGCAATTAAAACTGCACCATCTGGGATAACCTCATCTTTAATCTCAATCTTTTTAGTGATACCTTCAGAATCTAAAGTTGAAGTAGGTACTAATTTATGAGGTTTAGAAGGTCCTGCTAAACTTCTTGTAACTGTTGTTAAATCAAATTCAATAGTTCTAGAGTAAGTAGCTTCACTTAAACTATCTGCCCATAAACCATTTGCTTTAGCATAAGTTTCAACTAATTTAACTTGTTCTGGACTTCTTCCTGTAATTTTTAAATAATCAATAGTTCTATCATCAATAGCAAACATAGCAGCACTTGCACCATATTCTGGTGTCATATTAGATATAGTTGCTCTATCTCCTAAATCTAAATATTTAATTCCACTTCCAAAGAACTCTAAATAAGCAGAGATTACATTGTTTTGTCTTAAAAATGATGTTAAAGAAAGTGCAATATCAGTTGCAGTTATTCCTGCTGCTCTTGTACCTTTTATCTCAACTCCGATTATTTCTGGAACTCTCATATAAGAAGGATTTCCAAGCATAACATTTTCAGCTTCAAGTCCACCAACACCAACTGCTATAACTCCTAAAGCATCAACGTGAGGAGTGTGTGAATCTGTACCAACTAATGTATCAGGACTAGCAATTCCATCGATATTATGAACAACTGGAGACATTTTTTCAAGGTTGATTTGGTGCATAATTCCATTTCCTGGAGGAATAACATCAACATTATCAAATGCTTTTTTTGTCCAATTTATAAAATCAAATCTATCTGCATTTCTTCTATCTTCAATATCTCTATTTTTTTGGAAAGCATCGCTATCATATCCACCACATTCAACGGCTAACGAGTGATCTACTATCAATTGTGTTGGAACAACTGGATTGATTTTTTGTGGATCTACACCTTGTGAAGCAACTGCTTCTCTAAGACCTGCTAAATCAACAAAAGCTGTAAGTCCTAGAATATCATGACAGATTACTCTACTTGGATACCAAGGAAAATCTTTATCTGTTCTTTTTTCTATCAATTGAATTAGTGAATCTTTTAAATCTTCACTAGGACATTTTCTAATTAAGTTTTCTGCTAATACTCTTGAAGTGTAATTAAGTTTTGCAAAAGAACCAGGAGTGATATCTTCAACTGCACTTTTTACATCATAATATTTAACATCTAAACCATCTAATTGTTTAAGATATTTTTCATTTGTCATTTTATTTTCCATTTTTTTGAAATTTATTGTAAAAAAATTTAGGCTAAATTTAGCCTAAATTAAAGAATTATTTTCTATCTTCTAGAGGTATATAAGCTCTTGGCTCTGGACCAGTATAGTTAGCTGATGGTCTTATTATTTTCCCATCTTCTCTTTGTTCAATAACGTGTGCACCCCATCCTGTAACTCTTGCAATAATAAAAATAGGAGTAAACATATCTGTTGGAATCCCCATTTGATTATATGAAACAGCAGAGAACCAGTCAAGATTTGGGAACATTTTCTTTTGATCCCACATAACCTCTTCAAGTCTTGCAGCTACATCATACATTAACATATTTTTATTTTCTTCAGATAGTTCTTTTGCAACTTTTTTGATAACAACATTTCTTGGATCTCTTGTCGCATAAACAGGGTGTCCAAATCCAATAATTATCTCTTTTTTAGCAATTCGTTCTTTGATATCTTTTTCTGCTTCATCAGCTGAAGAGTATCTTTCTTGAATTCTAAATGCAACTTCATTTGCTCCACCATGTTTTGGACCTCTTAATGCTCCAATAGACCCAGTAATACAAGAATACATATCTGAATTTGTACCAGCAATTACTCTTGAAGTAAAAGTTGAAGCATTAAATTCATGTTCTGCATAAAGAATTAAAGACACATGCATAGCTTTAACCCAAGATTCTCTTGGTTTTTCACCATGTAATAAGTGTAAAAAATGTCCACCAATTGTATCATCATCAGTTACAACATCAATTCTTTTTCCATTATATGCAAAATGGTACCAGTATAAAAGCATAGAACCAAAAGATGCCATTAATTTATTGATAATATCTTGTGCAGCAGCTTTTGGATGAGATTCATCTTCTTGATTTAATGCTCCAAGAACTGAACATCCTGTTCTCATAACATCCATTGGGTGACAGTTTTTTGGCAATTGCTCTAATGCAATTTTTACACCTTGTGGAATATCTCTAAAAGATTTAAGTTTTGCTTTATAAGCTTTTAACTCTTCTTTATTAGGTAGCTCTCCATGAACTATTAAATATGCAATTTCTTCAAATTCAGCTTTTTCAGCAAATTCTAAAATATCATATCCTCTATAATATAAATCATTCCCCGTATTTCCAACTGTACATAATGCTGTACTTCCAGCTGCTACACCTGAAAGTGCAACAGATTTTTTTGGTTTAAACTCTGTATTTGTAGTACTCATAATTCTCTCCTTAGTTTGATTTAATTTTAAATAAAATATGAAAAGCTAATTATCTAGCTTTTCCTTTTGAAAATAATTCGTCCATTTTTTGCTCATAAGAGTGATAATTTAACATATCGTATAATTCCATTCTTGTTTGCATTGTGTCAATAACTGCTTCTTGAGTTCCTTTATCTTTTAATTCTTGGTATACATTTAATGCAGCTTTATTCATAGCTCTAAATGCTGATAATGGATAAAGTACCATATCAATACCAACAGAAGACAATTCTTCAGTTGTAAACATTGGTGTAGCTCCAAATTCTGTAATATTTGCTAATACAGGAATGTTTACTGCATCTGTAAACTCTTTATACTCTTTTAAAGTATGAATTGCTTCAGCAAAAATTGCATCTGCTCCAGCAGCAACATAAGCTTTCGCTCTATCAATTGCAGCTTGTTGTCCTTCACTTGCATGTGCATCAGTTCTTGCAATGATATAGAAATCTGGATCTAATTCTTTTTTTGCATCTACTGCTGCTCTAATTCTATCACACATTTCTTCAGTAGATACTAACTCTTTGTTTGGTCTATGTCCACATCTTTTTGCAGCAACTTGATCTTCAATATGTAACCCAGCAGCACCATATCTGATAAATTCTTTTACAGTTCTAGCTATATTAAATGCATGTCCCCAACCAGTATCAGCATCCACTATTAATGGCGTATCACAAATAGAAGTAATTCTTCTAATATCGATACAAACATCTTCTAACATTGTCATACCTAAATCTGGTAATCCATAAGAAGCATTTGCAATACCTCCACCTGATAAATAAATAGCTTTATGTCCTACTTTTGTAGCTTGTAATGCTTGGTAAGCATTAATAGTTCCTACGATTTGTAATGGAGCCTCTTGTTTTAGAGCTTCTCTGAATCTTTTTCCTGCACTTGTCATACTTATTCCTTTAAAAAAATGATTAGATTCCATTATACCTATTTTGTTTTCTTTTGATTGTATTATTTATAATTAAGATTTACAACTTTTATACATATATTTTTAAATGCTCTTAATTTGTCTTTTTTGTGTAATTATTGTACAATATATAAAAGTATTGTTAAAGGAAGCTTATGAATTTTAAATCTTCATTAGATAAATTTATAGAAATTTTTAATCGTTCAAATTTAAGTATATCAAAGTTTGCATCAATGATAAATAAAGACAGAAGAACTGTAACTTCGTGGATAGACAAAATAACTGAAGTTGATATAAACAAAGATATTCAAGATAAAATATGTCAAATATTTAGGTATCCAAATTATATTTGGGAAGATGCATGTAGTGGTGATGAATTTATAAAATCTATTACTCAAATTCCTCAAAAAGAAGTTAGGATAATAGATGAAGACTATAAAGGAAGATTAAAATATATAATTGAGCATGAAAAAAATAGACGATTTGTAATTCAAGCACAATTTCCAGGACCAATGTATAGAGACTCTGCTGTACGAAAAGTGTACAAAAGTTCTACAAGTATTGATATAGAAGAATTAAAACAAGAAAGAATAGATCAAATGCTAAGATATGATTATGATACAACAGAATGGTATTCAATAAAATCAATTTTAAGTTTTTGTTTTGCTAGTATTGGAAACTTTTTTACTAAAGATGAAAAAATGAAAATTTTAGAACTTATGTATGAACTTTTTAATAATAACTATAATAAAAAACTATTTTTATTCGACTCATTTTCAAGAAAAATATATGGAATGGAAACAACTTATATATCTATAAATGTAAAAAAGAAAATCCTATTTTTCAAATCTCCTATTGAATCAGTATTTATAGAAATAAGAAATAAAAACTTAGTTGAAAGAATGCACAAATATTATAGTTCACCAATAGAAGCACCATCACATGTAAATTTTTTAGAATCTGTTAAAATTCTAAAAATACTTCACGAAGCACTAAAATACAATAATACTATTACACAAGCATATGAAACTATAAATAGAGAAACAAATTATGGAGAACTTTTTTACAATAATTTAAGTATAGATTTACAAAAAATTGTATCTTCTCCTAAAACAGGACAAAAAAGAAATTAGTTATTCTTTTTAATATTAACTAATACAAAAAATAAAGTATAACCTATACTTAAGTATGTATTGAGTAGTATGACCCATCTTCACCGATATTTAGGAATAAAAATATCATAAAGAAGGTATGTTTATAAGTTTTTATAAACAAAAATATTATAAAGGACAAAAGATGAAAACATCAAAAGCAGTTAAAGAGTTAAACAAAATTTCAAAAGGGAAAAGTACTAAAAATAGTAAAAAAGTAAAAAAACTTATAGGTACTCTTAAAACTAAAAGAGCAAAATTAAAATCTGAGCTAAAAAAAGTAGCAAAAGGTGATAAAAAGAAATCAAAAAACTTAAATCAAAAATTAAGTTCTATAAAAAAAGCTATAAAAATAAGTAGCAAATAGTTTCAAGGGTGCACTTTGCACCCTATTTTAAAAAATACTTAACAATTAAAAATCATATTTATACTATTTTATCTTTTATGTTATAATCAGAATTTAAATAAGGATAGAATATGAACATAGTAATTTTAGATAGAGCAAGTTTAGGATTTGATATAGATGTATCAATTTTTAATAAATTTGGGAATGTAAAAGCTTATGATACTACAAAAGAATCTGAAACAAAAGAAAGAATAAAAGACGCAGATATTGTTCTTACAAATAAAGTAATTATTGGTAAAAATGAAATTGATAACTCAAAAGTAAAACTTATTTGTATAACTGCAACTGGTATGAATAATGTAGATTTAGAATATTCTAAACAAAAAAATATAGTTGTAAAAAATGTTGCGGGGTATTCAACTTCAAGTGTTGTTCAAGTAGGTTTTTCTATGATTTTTTATTTTGTACAAAAACTTAATTATTATAAAAATTATGTAGATGAAGGAAACTGGCAAAAAAGTAATCTTTTCACACATATAGATAAGCCTTTTTATGAATTAGATAAAAAAAGAGTAGGTATTATTGGACTTGGTGAAATAGGAAGAAATTTTGCTAATAAAGCTAAAGCTTTTGATTGTGAAGTTGTATATTATTCAACAAGTGGTAAAAATAGCAACAATGAATATAAAAGTGTAAGTTTAGATGAACTTCTTAAAACAAGTGATATTATCTCTATTCATGCTCCATTAAATGAACAAACAGCAAACCTTTTAAATTATGAAAATATGAAAAATTTAAAAAATGGTGCAATTTTACTAAATCTAGGACGTGGTGGAATTATAAATGAAACAGATTTAGCAAAAATTATAGATGAAAAAGAAATTTTTTGTGGAATTGATGTTGTAAGTAAAGAACCAATACTAGAATCAAATCCTCTTCTAAAAGTAAAAAATAAAGAGAGATTAGTCTTAACTCCACATATTGGTTGGGCAAGTATAGAAGCTAGAACTAGGCTTGTTCAAATGGTAGCAAAAAATATAGAAGAGTTTTTAAAATAATTTAACTCTTCTTTTTAAATAAAAACCTAAATATCTTTTGAAAGATATTTAGTTGTTTTTCCACTACTTTTTCTTTTATCTGTTTTGATAAATCTTGAAGATTCTTAGGCTCATATAAAGGTTTTCTACTATTTATTCTCATTTTGTTTATCCAAATAGTTTTGTATCTCTTTTATAGCTTCTTCATTTTTAATAGTAAATTTAATCTCTATTCTTCTTGATGCATCTTTATCTTCAACGTTATTTTTATCTAAAATCAAATCAGCTGAACTTCTTCCACTAGAGTTTACAAAAGTGCTTAAAAGTTTTTTATCTACAATATTTGATTCATATAAAAACTGCATAACACTCATTGCTCTTTGTTGAGATAATAAAAGATTTGATAGATATGTACCATCACTATTTGTATGACCTTCAATAGTAATATTTTCTATATATTTTGATATATCTTTATCTTCAAATAAAACTGATAGGTAATTTTTTAAAACTGTACTTAATTCTTTTTTTGATTCCTCTTTTAAAACATAAGAATTTTGATCAAATAAAATATTTGAAGAAAACTTTATAGCTCCACTTTTTTCATCAACATTGATAGAGTTGCCAAGTTTTTCTTTTAGTTTCGCTATAACATTTAATTTTATTCCTGTTAAAGTTTTGATTTTTAATTTTGCTATATCAAAATCTTCTACCATTTTTTGATGGATTTGAGTTTGAACTAAAAGTTTATCTGCTAAAAGTTTTAGTTCTTCATCTTTTAAACTAATTTGATTTGTACTATCACCTAGAGCTAAATTTAAATTCTCATTTTTATCTTTTTCATCTTTTATTGTTAACTCATATTCAAGTAATAGTGATTTCAATTTTTCTATCTCATTTGAACTTAAAATTATTCTTTTATTTGCATCATCCAGTTTTGATTGACTCTCTTGATAAAGATTCTTAGCTTTTGCTAATTCATAAAATAGTTTTGATTTAGCATCTTCACTATCTTCAAGACTATGTTGAGTATAGATATATTTAATAACTATTGAAGCAATTACTAGAATAAATACAAAAAGTAAACCAGCCATCAAATCAGCATAAGATATCCAAAAGTTTTCTTCTTGATTTTTTTCTTTTTTATACATAATGTACTACTTTGATAAATCTTTAAAGATACTCAAATCTTTTACTATATTTGAAGTTTGCTCATCTATTTGTCTTAAAGATTCTTTTAAACCTTCTTCAAACTTCCACTCTATTTTTTCCATATCACTTTTCATAGTTTCAATACTTTTTACAATATTTGAATATATTGCTTTTAGATTTTCACTACTTAGATTATCCATATGAGAATTTAACTTTTCAATATTATAATTTAAACTTTTTGAAGTTTCTAAGAAAATATTATTTTGATTATCTATTTGTTGTCCTAAACTCTCAACAGTTCTAGCTAGTTTTTCACAATTTGTGATATTTTCATCTATTCTTAAAGATAAAATATACTCTTTTTGTAAAATCTCTTCAACTGCTTCATATCGTTTTTTTATAGAACTATTAATACTTTCTAAAATATCACTAGATGTTAATTGTTTAAATATATCACTCATACTTGAGAAGTTGTCAATATTACTTTTTATATGAATTGACTCAATATCTATTCTTGTCCAAAAGAAGTTTTTAGTGCTTTCTTTGATAACAAATCTATCATGGTCAAATCTACTCATTCCAAATTTTTCAAAAAATATCCACCAAATAGATAAAAATATCCCATATATTGAAACATAAAATGCTGTTGCAACTCCACTTAAAAGTTTTGTTATTTCTCCATCAAGTGCAAAAGTATTTGTAGACGTAAAATCAGGCATTGAAATTGCAATAGATATAAATGTTCCTAAAATACCTAAAGTTGGGAAAATTCCACTTGCAATACTTGAAAAATTGTTATTTCTTAAATTACTTGTATAATCTTGTAAGAAATCATCAACACTACCATTTGCTTTTGAAGTTTCACCAATAGTAAGTAAATTGTTATTTATATAATCTTGTAGTGATATTTGAAGTTCACTATATAATGTTTTAAATTTACAAGATACATAATAAGCATTGTGTCTTATAAAAAATAGGTAAATTAAAAATATCAAACCTATTAAAATAACACTATGAATTTCAACTTTTAATGGTAAAACACCTAAATAACATAATATTACCAATGCAAAAAGTATTGCTGGAACACTAAAAAGTGTAAATACTCTTGAAAAAGGCTTACAAGTTGTATGAAATCTTGAATTTAATTCTAAAAAATCTTCTTCTTTAAACATAATTCATTCCTTAATCTTTTAAATAACCTATATTTTATCAAAATTTAGTAAAATAGCAGAAATTTTAAAAGGATTTTATATTATGAACAAATTTTTAGCTATATTTTTTTTATTCTCAACAATTTTATTTGCACAAGAAAAATATACAATTGCAGTTTGTGCAACTTCAACTTTAGAATATGCTTTAGTATGTAAAAAAAGAATCTATGACAATATGAGAGGAGAAGTTTTTATTGTAAAACAACAAAATAAATACTTTACAAATTTAAATGTTTATGATGATAAAGAAATAGCAAAAGTTACTCTAAAACATGCTTCAAAATATGTGCTTGAACAAAAACCATATATAAAAGAGATTGATGAAAATATTGTAAAAAAAATTGATAAAAGAAAACTTTTTATTGATATGAATGAAGTTATTAAACCTACTCAAGAAATTGAAATAAAAGAACAAAATAAAGTTGAAGAAATATCAATAAATAATGATGAAATAATAAATACAACAAATCCAATAAACCAAGAATCTATTATCCCTTTAGTTTCAGCTATTCCTGATAATTTAGAAATTATAGGTCTTTTACCTTATAGTGAAGAACCTGAAATATCACAAAAAGACGATAAACAAAAAGATATTGTAAAAAATAATTTAGAATTAAAAAGTGAAGTAGATTTTGGTAATTTACATGATAATAATATTTCACCAGAAGATGAAGATGAACTATTACATATAAGTATGGAAGAATATGATGCTCAAAATAATCAGCAAATAAAAACTGTTTATGAGAAAAAAAGCATTCCGAAAAATACTTTAAAACAAGAGAACAAAAACTCACTTAATAACTATGAAAATTTAATAATAAAAGTAGATTCTAAAACAAATATTATGGAAGTTTTTGCCAAAATCGGTGATAAAGAAGAAAAAATCAAAAGTTATATTGTATCTACTGGTAAAAATGATATTAAAAAACCTTTAGGTATTGGAAAAATATCTCAAATATCACTAAATCCAGTTTGGTATCCAACAGAAGATACAAAAAAGAGTTTTGCAAAAAAAGGTATAATCTTACCTAATGTTGTACCAGCTAATCATAAATATAATTATATGGGTGCTGCAAAGTTAAATCTTACTCATGAAGTTGATGGGAAAACTACATATAGAATACATGGAACTTTAAATGAAAAAACTCTAGGTAGAAATGAAAGTGCTGGTTGTATTAGAATGAAAAATATAGATGTTTTAGAATTAACAAAACTTATTGAAGAGTTTTCAAATATAAAAAGTTTAAATAGAGTAAAAGTAATTTTAATATAAAACTTTCACTCTTTTCTTCTTCTTTTTAAAGATTTTCTTTTATATCTTTGATAATGTCTTTTTAAATAGTTTTTAAAACTTTCTGGATAAGCTCTATTTTTTGGTATATTATTGACAAAAACTGCTATTAAAAATAAAATTATAGCTCCACTAAAAACTGGAACTAATACATATAAAAATCCAAGTTCATGAATTTGTTCACTTCCAATTACTGCTATTAATGCTGTTGCTCCACCAGGAGGATGTAAAGTTAGAGTTATCTGCATAAAAAATATTGCTGTTGAAACAGCTATTGCTGAAGCTAAAATAATATTTGAAGAAAATAGTTTATAAGCTATTACTCCAACTATTGCTGATACTATATGTCCACCTATTAAGTTTCTTGGTTGTGCTAAAGGAGAGTTTACTGCTCCATAAATTAAAACTGCACTTGCTCCAAATGAACCAACAACTAAAGTTAAATCTGTATCATCTAAAAAATCTGTATGAAAATAAGTAATCGCAATTATCCCTAAGAATGAACCAATCCATGACCATAATAAATTTGATTTATCAAAATTTTCTGAGTTTATTTTTTTAAATTGTTTAAAAAAAAAGTGCATTCATATTCCTTAAAATAAAAGTTTATATTAATAAAAATTATCCTTAATTTTTATGATTTACATCAATAAAAGTCTATTTTGCTATAATTCCAAATATTTAATATTAGGAAAAATTATGGGTATTTTTGAAGATTTATCAGCTAGAAGCAACTCATCTTGTGAACTTTGTAAAAGTCAAGAAGATTTAAGTATTTATGAAGTTGCTCCTAGTAATTCAACTATTGATGATAGTGTACTTTTATGCTGCACTTGTAAAAATCAATTTGAAGAAAATTGTGAACTAGATCCAAATCACTGGTACTGTCTAAGTGAAGCTATGTGGAGTACAGTTCCTGCCGTACAAGTTTTATCATATAGAATGTTAAAAAAGATTGGGAATCAAGAACTCTTAGATATGATTTATCTAGATGATGAGACTTTAGAATGGGCAAATAAAGGTTTAGAAACATTTGATGAAAATATAATACATAAAGATTGCAATGGAGTAGTTTTAAATGCTGGCGATACAGTTACAATAATAAAAGATTTAGAAGTAAAAGGAGCTGGATTTACTGCAAAACGAGGAACTGCTGTAAGAAATATATCACTTACATCAAATCCAGAGCAAATAGAAGGAAGAGTAAACGGAGTAAAAATAGTAATTCTTACTCAATTCATAAAGAAAAACTAAAGAATTATCTTTGGTTTTTCTATTATTTCAAATCCTATCATAGCATTCATAATAGCAATTTCTGAACTATCCAGAAGCATATCTAAACTTATATCTTTTTCTATTATTTGTTTTCTTTCTAATAATCTCTCTCTTGTTGTACCTTTTAAAAGTGGAGTTTTAGGAGTTATCCAATATCCATCTTCAAAAATAGCTATATTTGCAATAGTTGTATCTGTTATAAAACCATTTTTTACAATAATTATCTCATCACAAGTATCTTTTTTAAAAAAAAGTTTATCTAAGTTTTCTCTATTGAAATATTTCTTTGAATAATCTATTTCATCATCAAAAACTATTTTAAAACTTTTTATTTCTCTTTTATTATATGGAAAATATTGTACATCAATAACATCATTGTCATTATATATAAGTTTACATCTTAAAAGTTCACCTGATATTGGATTTATATATTCTTGCAAGTTTAAATTTAGACCAATAGTATTAGAAACTCTTTTATTATGAAAGTCTAAATTAAAAACTTCAAAATCTTCACATTTTATTGTTTCAAAATATCTTATACTTTCCACATTATTTTCCTAATATATTTTTTTCTAAATTTAACTTATATCCTATTCCTGAATAATTCTTTAGAATAGTTTTATAAGTTTTTTTTCTAAAATCTCTAATCAAAGATTTCAGTGCTGCTTGAGTTGATTCCCCATTCCAAATATGATATTCTAACTCTTCATAAGTAATTACTCTATTTGGATTTTGAATAAAAAGATTTATCAAAATACTCTCTTTTTTATTCAAAATAATAATTTCTCCATCATTTATTATACTTTGAGTTTGAAAGTTAAAAAAAATATTGTCTTTTAGTTTTACATTACTATAAATCCTACTTTCAATCACATCCAAACATTTTAATAAAGAAAAATATAAAATTTCTTCTTTGCAAGGAGAGATAATATATTTTGTGATATACAACTCCATTAATTCCAAACTATATGAATTTGTTTTATTATTTGTCAAAATAACAAATGCTGTTTTAATATCAATTTTTCTAATTTCTTGTAAATAATCTACCATTTTTCTATCTTTAAAACTGTCTTCAATTATTATAATACAAGGTGAATATTTTTTATAACTATTTTGTGCTTCTTTTAAATTAGCTGCTAAAAAGACTTTTTTAAACTCTTTATTTAATAGTGTCACTATTTCTTCATCTACTTTTTTATCGTAGACATAAAGAACGAGTAAATTACTTAATTTCAATATTTTATAATCCTTCTAAAATTTCTGATGTTGTTTTAATTCTTGCATAAGCAAACTCTAATGCTGCCATAAAAGATGCGTGAACATATTTAGCTGGAACTACTATATCACCAAATAGTAAATCTCTTGTTACAGTTGCATCACTTAAAACTGTACATTCATACCCAAAATCTTTTGCTGCTCTTGTTGTAGCATCTATACACATATGAGACATTGCTCCTACAATAATAAGTGATTTTATATTTATTTCATCTAAAATCTCTTTTAAATTTGTATCTTTAAATGAATTTGGAAAGTTTTTTGTTATTACGACTTCATTGTTTTGTGGTTGTACACTTCTATGAATTTCTGCTCCTTGCGTTCCTATTTCAAAAAAAGCTGCACCTTTTGGAGATTCATGTTTAACATGAATAATATTCCCTTGACTTTTTCTAAAAAATTCTAATATTTTTGAAGCATTATTTGAAGCATTTTCTGTTTTTTCTAATTCAAATTTTGCACCTTCAAATGTACTAAAATAGTCATTTTGAAAATCTACTATGAGTAAAGCAGTTTGTTTCATAATTTATCCTTTTTTTATTTTTAAAATTTTAATATTAATAAAAAGGAAAAAAGTAGGATAAACTAAAATGGTAAATAAATTTTATCAAGAAGTTCCTCATATTCTAAAGAGGCATCACTATCACAAGTTATCCCTCCACCACTTTTATAAAATAGTTCACCATATTTTTCTTCAATAAATCTTATTAAAACATAACTATCAAAAGTATCCCCATCAAATATTCCAAAAATTCCTGTATAAAAGTCTCTATCATATCCCTCTATATTTTCCAGAATCTCAACTGTTTTTTTCTTTGGAGTTCCAGTTATACTTCCTGCTGGTAAAAGAGAAACTATAATATCACCTAAATTATTTACCCAATCATTTTTTAATTTTGCACTAATTTTAGAACTAACTTGATATAGCTCTTGCATTCCAGCATTCACTTTTTCAATATATCTAAATTCATCTACTTTTACATCAAGTCCAACTATACCTAAATCATTCCTTAGTAAATCTACAACCATAGTATGTTCTGCTAATTCTTTATTATTTGATAGTATTATCTCTTTAGCATTTTTAATATCTGCTTTTATTGTTCCTTTCATAGGATATGTGAATATTTGATTATTATTTATTTGTACAAATCTTTCAGGACTAAAACATATAAAATTATCATCATTTATATTTACTCTTAGCTTGAAATCGCTATTTATATTATCATAAATAGTATCCAAACTTAAATCAGTTCTTATTTTTGTTTTTGCTGTAAGGTTTAAAAGATAGCTATTCCCTTTTCTTATCTCTTCTTGTATAAAATCAAACTTATTTTTATAATCTTTAAAAGATAATGGAAACTTTTTTAAATCTATTTTTTTTAATTTTTGAGTAGTTTTTATAGAGTTTATCTCATATTTTATATTAGATAAACTATCTAGCTTTTGTATATATAATTTACTTAAATCATAAGAAATAATAAATAAAAAAGGCTCTTTTTCAGAACCAAATTTATTAATTTCTATTCTTATATCTTCTTTATTCACTTTTTATTTAGAATCAACTTCTTTAAAATTGCTGCTCTGATTGCAACACCATTTGTAACTTGTTCTAAAACTTTACATCTAGGATCTTTTAGCACATCATCGCTAATATCAATATTTCTATTAACTGGACCTGGATGAAGTAGTAAGAAATCTCTTCCTTCCATTAATTCAGTAGTTATACAAAAGTCTTTTGCATACTCTTGAAGTGATTCAAAATATGTAATATTGTGTCTTTCTAATTGACTTCTTAAACTCATAACAATATCCATATCATCAATAATTTCAGCTATTGTATTAAATTGCTTAAATTCATTTCCTTCATATTTAAAACAATCAGGAGCAACTAAATTCACATCTATTCCAAATCGTGGAAGAAGTCTTCTATTACTTCCAGCAACTCTTGAGTTTCTTACATCTCCAACTATAGCTATTCTTTTACCATCTGTTTCACCTTTAAAATGTTCATAAATAGTAAATAAATCAAGTAGTGCTTGAGTTGGATGAGAATGTCTACCATCTCCAGCATTTATAATAGGACAATCAACATAACCTATTAAACTTTCAGGTAATCCACATTCACTATGTCTAATAATAATAGCATCTGGTTTCATTGCATTGATATTTGCAACAGTATCGTACATTGTTTCACCCTTTTTTGTAGAAGATGTCCCAACGTCAAGATTTACAACCTCAGCTCCTAATCTTTTTGCTGCTATTTCAAAAGAACTTCTCGTTCTTGTAGAGTTTTCAAAAAATAAAGTTACAATTATCTTGCCTTTTAAAATATCACAAGGCTTAAAACTTAAAAACTCTCTTGCATCGCTAAAAATATCTAAAATTTCCTCTTTTGTAAAATCAGAAGTTCTAATAAGATGTTGCATTTCTTTCCTTTTATTTTAGTTTGAGATTTTAGCAAAAAGCACTTTAAAAATAAACTTTTACTATAATGTATATATAATTTATATAAGGGACAAAATGAAATTTCAATTATTTATCTTAATTTTACTATCTTCTATATTTTTTGGCTGTTCTTCAAAACCTTTAGATCCAGTTGAATTTCAAAAAATAGATAAAGATATATCTTTTGAAAAAGATATCAAACCAATTTTAGATTCAAGATGTGTATCTTGTCACTCATGTTATAACTCACCTTGCCAACTTAATCTAGGTTCTTTTGATGGTCTTGATAGAGGAAGCTCAAAAGATTCTGTTTATGCTACAAGATTAAGTGCTGCGAATCCTACTAGGCTTTTTGTAGATGCTTTAAACACAAATGATTGGAGAAAAAAAGGATTTTCTTCTATGACTGATAAAATGGAAGAATCAAATGCTTCTATTATGATGCAATATCTTTTTGAAAAAGATAGGAATCCAGTAAATATAGGTGAATACTCACCTGAAACAGATAAACTATCTTGTGTTAAAAATAAAGAAGAGTTAGAAGACTTTTTAGATGATAATCCACATAAAGCTATGCCTTATGGTTTTCCAGCATTATCTAAAGATGAATATAATCTTCTTATGACTTGGCTTGATAATGGTGCAATTGATGATACGAAAAAATCTTTTTCAACAGATTTTGAAAAACAACAAATAAAAAAATTTGAAGATTTTTTAAATAAGGATGAAATAAAACATAAAGTAACTGCAAGATATATATATGAACATCTATTTTTGTCTCATATATACTTTGATGAAAATAGTGAAAACTTTTTTGAACTTATTCGTTCAAGTACACCAACAGGACAAAAACCAAATATAATAGCAACAAGATTTCCTTATGATGAAATAAAAGAACCATTTTATTATAGATTACAAAAAGTTGAAGGAACTATAGTACATAAAACTCATATGGTTTATAAAATTGATGATAATAAATTAAAATTTTATAATGATATTTTTATAAAACCTCTTTGGATGAAAGAGCCTTATATGCCATCTTATGATATGAAAATTGCTCCAAATGCTTTAGAAGTTTTTGAACAAATTCCAGCAAATAGTAGATATAAATTTTTACTAGAAGATATATACTTTTTTGTAAATACTTTTATTAAAGGTCCTGTTTGTAAAGGTCAGATAGCACTAAATGTTATTCAAGATCATTTTTGGGTTATGTTTTTAGATCCAAAATATGATTTAAGTGTAATTGATAGAAACTTTTTAAAAAATAATTTTGAATACTTGAAAGTACCAAATCAATTGGGAGAAGATCCGTCTTTATATCAAACATTTAAAAACTTAGGGCATGAAAAAGAAACAAAAAAATATCAAGAAGATAGGGCAAATATATATCAAAAGTATTATCCAGAGGGAATGAAACTAGAATATATCAGAAAAAGTGAAAAGAATGATTCTATTTTAACTATTTATAGGCATTTTGATTCAGCATCACTTCACTATGGAGCATTAGGTGGAGTTCCTAAAACATTATGGGTTATTGACTTTCCTCTTTTAGAGAGAATTTACTACTCACTTGTTGCAGGCTTTGATGTATTTGGAAATACGGCTCATCAATTATTAGTACGTACTCATATGGATAGATTAAGAGTTGAAGGAGAAAGTAATTTCTTAGAATTTTTACCAAAAAAATCAAGAATTGATTATTTTAATAGCTGGTACATTGGATGGTTAGCACAATATTTAACTATTTATAAACCATCTAATAATGAAACAGGAATAAAATATTATTCAAATGATTACAAATATGAATTTACAAATATGGTACTTGATTATACAAATACAAAAAGAGATAAAATAAATTTTATAGAAAAATGGTACACACCAACGCCCATAGAAGATTCTTATAGTACAAAAGAGGATATTGAAAAAGCTTTAAAAGCTCTTGCTATGCCAAGTAGTGTTGCTATTACAAAATACTTTACAGATAGAGATGCAAATGTTATTTTGATTAGGATTATTTTAGATAATGGAGAAAATCTTATTTATTCAATGGTTATAAATAGATGGCATGATAATGTTGCATTAATGTTTGATGAAGAATCAAGACTCAATCCAGCTAAAGATGATATAGATTTTGTTGAAGGATTTGTAAGTTCATATCCTAGTATTTTTGTAGTTTTAAAGCAAGAAGATTTAAAAGATTTTTTTGACTTAATAAAAAACTATGACAATAAAATAGAACAAAAAAAAGAAATTAAAGATTATGCAATTAATAGAGCCAATCCAGATTTTTGGAAACACTTTGATTGGTTTAGTAATGAGTTTAAAAAATCAAATCCTTTAGAATATGGTTTATTTGATTTAAATAGATACTACTCAACAGCTATAAATGAAGAAATTGACTAAATATTTAACCATTTATAGCTATAATTTGCAAAAATTTTATAGGAAATAAAATGAATGAAATTGAAAAATTAGATAAAGAGTATGTACTGCATACTTATGCACGAAATTACGTACATTTTAAAAAAGGAATCAATGCAACTTTATTTGATAAAGATGACAAAGATTATATAGATTTCACTTCAGGAATTGGAGTGACAAGTGTAGGTCATGGAAATAAAAAAGTTGCACAAAGAATTTTTGAACAAGCTTCTAACTTATTACATACATCAAATATTTATGCAATAGAACCTCAAGCACTTTTAGCAAAAAAAGTAAATGAGCTAAGTGGATATGATGTAAGAACATTTTTTGCAAACAGTGGAGCAGAAGCAAATGAAGGTGCAATTAAAATAGCTAGAACTTATGGTGAAACACAATTTAAAAATAAAAAATATAAAATAATCACTTTAGAAAACTCTTTTCATGGAAGAACTATAACAACAGTAAAAGCAACAGGACAAAGTGCTTTTCAACAAAGTAAATTTGCACCTTATCCAGAAGGTTTTTCTTTTAATGCGATTGATGATGTTTATAATGCAATTGATGATGAAACAGTTGCAGTTATGATAGAACTTGTTCAAGGAGAAGGAGGAGTTTTCCCATTTCCAAAAGACAAAATTCAAGAATTAGCTAAATTTTTGAAAAAGAACAATATTTTACTTATAGTTGATGAAGTTCAAACAGGAGTTTTTAGAACAGGAGAGTTTTTAGCTTCGAACCTTTATGAAATTGAACCAGATATTATAACTTTAGCTAAAGGTTTAGGTGGAGGAGTACCAATAGGTGCTGTAATTACAACATTAAAAGACATTTGGGGTGCTGGTGATCATGGAAGTACTTTTGGTGGGAATTATCTTGTAACTGCTACAGGTTTAGAAGTTTTAGATATTTTAGAGGAATTAAAAGATAGTGGAAAATTAGATGAAACAATTATCTATTTTACTAAAAAGCTAGATGAACTCTTTGAACAAAATAAAGATATATTTGTAACTCATGTTGGTTTAGGACTTATGAGAGGATTAAGAGTAAAAGATAGTGATACTTTAGCTAATTTAATTAAAGCGGCATTTGATTCTGGAGTTATGGTATTAAAATCTGGAAATAACACTCTAAGATTTTTACCAGCTTTAACTATTTCAAAAGCTGAAATAGATGAAGGATTTGAAAGACTTCAAAAAGCAGTTGAAAAGATAAAGTGAAAACACTTTATCTTTTTAAACAACTTATTTTTTCTATATCTTTTCCCATATCTATTTTATTACTTATAAAACTTACATACAGTTACAGTTGTTATTTCTTATTAATACCTATTTTTATTACTTTATTTTTAACTTACAGTTTCTTTCAAAAACGAATGAGAGAAAAACATTGCTTCAAAAACTGTTATTTTAAAGACAATACTTTTTTAGCCAACATAGTAATAAGTCCATATCTAACTTTCATTTTTTATATATTGTTATCGTGTATTTATACTATTACTATAATTTATAGCGTATTATCATTTAAATGGTATTTTTATATTTTTTTAGTAATTTTTATAATATTTTTATTTTTTCTATACAATAAATTAAGTTCATTATTTTCAAATATTGTAAAAGAAGAATATTTAGATATATTTATAAAAGAAATAACAATAAAAATATCATCTTTTATTCTGTTTATAATATTTTTATTTTATACTCTCAATAGTTTTGAACCAAGTTATCTAAGTAATAACTTAGAAGAGAGTTTACAACTAGCAACAAATACTCTAGCTTCAAATTGTCAATATTTAGATTTTATTCTCAGATTAAAAATAGAACTGGATACATACTTTTGGTATTTTACAAAGTATGGTTCACAAATCATAGATAACTCTTATTTAAAAACTACTATTTGGATTTTATTTATATTTATAAATACTTTATCTATCATAGGAATAAACCGATTTTTTGTACAGATAATAAGTTTTAGCAAAAAGATAAAGGAATAAGTATGAGTAAATACTTTTGGAATACAATAATAGTTTTAGCTTTTATTAGTTTAGTAATTCTTATATTTGCTTTGATAAATCAAGAAAAAACTAAAAAAAACTTTATTCAAAAAACTCCTATTACAGAAAGATTTCAAGAAATTCTAACTGATACAATAAAACAAAATATTGAAAAATATCAAAATGAAATTTTAGAAAATCTTGAAATAATAAAAGTTAATATAGATGAAAATATTGATAAAAATATAAATAGAGTTTTTGATAACCTAATAGAAAATAATTTAGATAAATATTTAGATTTTCATTATAGTATTCTAGGAGAATACACACAACTTTTTGCCTTTGCTTTTGGTGATATAAATAAAATTATAAATGAAAAGCTTTTAGGTAAAGATTTTGAAAAGAATATAAATCAACTTTCAATTGATATAGTAAATAGTTCTTATTTAAAAATAGAGGAGCATTTAAAGAATACACAAAAACTTGCAACAAAAGACATAGATTTAGAATTAAATAAAAATAGCTTAGATAATCTAAAATTAAATATAGAAAATAACCTAAAAACAAATCTTATAGATATGAAAGCAACAGTTATAGCTGGTGCAATAGCTACTAAATTAACAATTGCAATAACATCAAAAATATCAGCAAAAATTGCACTAAAATCTGCTGGTAAAACAGCTGCTAAACTAACAACTAGTACAACAGCTGCAAGTGGAGGAATAGCTTGTGGATTTGCAGCACCAATTTGTGGTATTGCTTTTGGAACAATTGCTTGGTTTGGAACAGATGCTATTGTTATAAATGTTGATGAATATATAAATAAAGAAGATTTTAAAGAAGAAATTATAGAAGCTTTAAATGAAGCTAAGCTAGAGTTAAAAGAACAATATAAGCCAATAATTGATGAACTTTACAAAATATCTAATGAATATCAAGAAAAATTAAAAACTACTCAAACTTTAGAAAAAAAAAGAATTATAGATAATTTCTAAAATATTTTAAGTTAGAGCTAAAAAGAGAATATACTCTTTTTAACTTCCATTTTAATTAAATGAATATAGAATGAGGTTAGCCTTCTAAATTAATAAAAACTATATTTATAATTTTATCCAATTCTGATCATCATCTTCTTCAAACTCTTCATCAATATGATCATTAAGAAAAGTTTTAACCCCTAACACTAGCCCCTGATAAGATGATACTCGTACTATAAAAACACTATTTAAAACTTTTGAATTATTCACTAGCTTTCCTTGTCATGTTCTTATTAACCTATTGGCTAAAAGAATTATACAAAATGAAAATGTCAATGGAATGGCAAAAAATAATTTTTTTTATATTTTAGATATTTTAAGTATTTTTTGCCTAAAATCTCTTTTTTTAGGAGAAGAATTGGAAATAAGACTACCAAAATCATCAACAATTTTATTTATTAATATTTTTATTCTTTTAATATTTACAATCTTTGTATATGTTTTATTATATAAAAATATAAGTCTTAATAAATCAAAAAACCAAGAAGTTGTATTTTATCAAATCAAAGAGAAAAGTAGTGTATTACTAACTCAAGTATTGTATAAATACTCTTTGATAAAAGATACTATTTTAGAAAAAAATTCACTTGCTATAGAACTTATAAAAAGTGGTTTTAGTTTAGATACAATTCATTATGAATTAAATAAAGAATTTAAAGATAAACCTTTTGATTTACATATTTTAAATGAAAATATGATGGTTGAAAATAGTTCAATATCTTCTGATATTTGTTTAGATTTAAGTTACTTAAAAAATATTTATAAAACTTTTCCATTGGAAGTTTCAGTTCCAGAGTATATGGATAAATTTCAAAAATTTGCAAGTTACATTAATACCTATATTCCAAATTCAAATAAAATTCTACAACTTTCATTTAGTTATAATGATGTAGGAGAAGAATTAAAAGAACTTCAAAATTTTCTAAACAGTAATTCAAATATTCAAGCTTATGAATCTTTTATATACTTTGATGATTATATTGGGAATTTTACATTTAAAGGAACAAAATCATCTGAATCCAATAATGATGATATGAAAATAAAATTCCAAAAAGCAGAAAGAATGCTAAATATTTTACAAGATTATACGTACCAATCTTATGATGAAAAAGCTGGTAAAGATTATCTTCATATGATTTATTCTATACAAAATAGTCCTATATTTGATAAAGTAAAATTAATATTTGGAATAACCTTTAATGAAAATGCATACCAAAGAGATATCCTAAGTATTCGATTATTATCTATATTTATGTTTATAATTGGAGCATTAACAATATTTTTAATATATAAATTAAGAACTATTGAGCTTTTATTAAATTATAAAGATAAATTTATTGCACATTCAATCCATGAAATAAAAACTCCCCTCTCAATAATAAGTATAAATACTCAACTAAGAGAAAAATTATTTGGAAGTGATAAATTTACAAATAAAATAGAAGGGGCAATAAGAACTTTAGAAAATTCTTATGAAGATATGACTTTCTTACATACTAAAGATAAAATTGAATATGAAATAATAGATATTAATCTAAAAAAAGCTTTAGAAAATCGTGTTAAATATTTTGATACCATTGCACAAACACAAAATAGAATTATAAAATTAGATATTGCGAATAATTATTTTGTGAAAATGGGAAAAATTGAATTAAATAGATTAGTAGATAACAATATATCAAATGCTATAAAATATTCATATATAGGTTCAACAATAAATATTGTATTAAAAGATAATATTTTAGAATTTCATTCAAATGGGCAAAAAATACATAATCCTAAAGGAATTTTCAAAAGATATAAAAGAGAAGACAAGAATACTGGTGGTCATGGTTTAGGACTCGCAATAGTTAGTGATATTTGTAAAAAATATAACTTTCAAATTGAAGTTGAAAGCCAAAACTCAATCAATACATTTAGATATATATTATCTTAATTTCATTTTAATATAGGGGATTTTTATGAAAATATTTTTACTTGAAGATGATTTTGCTCTAAATGAGTCTATTAAAGATATGCTAGAAACAGAAGATTTTGATGTAGATTCTTTTTATGATGGGAAAGTTGCACTTGAAAATATTATAAATGGTTATGACCTTTTTATATTAGATATATTTGTACCAAATCTAAATGGTATTTTACTTTTAGAAAAAATAAAAAAAGTAAATCCAGAATCAATTGTGATAATAATGAGTGCAAATATAGATATTTCTACAATTAAAGATGCTTATTTAAAAGGTTGTGATGACTATATTAAAAAACCTTTTAATATACAAGAATTACTTTTTAAACTTACAAAATTTAAAAAAGATAGTGATATTTTTAAATTTGATGAAGATATTATATTTGATAAAAAATTTAAAAAACTCTTATGTAAAAATAAAGAGATCAAACTTACAAAAAATGAAAAAAACTTTTTATTGCTTCTTATAAATAACTGTGGTAAAACTGTTGATTATAGTCTAATAGAAAATTTTGTTTATGATGGAGAATGTACAAGTTTAGATGCTATTAGAAGTCTAATAAAAAGGCTAAGAAAAAAACTTCCAAAAGAACTTATTTTTAATAATACAGATGAAGGATATTTTATAAAATAAGAGAGTTTTAAACTCTCTTTTTTATTCTTCTTTAGCATTTGTTGCTTTTTTTTCTTTTTTATATTTTTCTCTATTTTCTTTAAAATTCATATAGTATTCTATTTCACCAGAAGTTAAAATTTTAATAGTATTTGTACTTCCAGGTATTCCAACTGGATAACCAACTGTTGCTATATAAAGTCCCTCTTTTTTTAAAACTTCTTTTTTTTCTAGCATTCTTAACATTTTTTGTATCATTTTAGAAGCTTGTGCTTCTTTTAGTGTACCTACAGGTTCAACTCCCCAAAGTGCAGTTAAAGAATTTAGTGTTGCTTTATCATGAGTAAATGTATATATAGGAGTTTTTGGTCTATATCTTGACATTTTTCTAGCTGAAGTTCCACTACTTGTAAGAGATAAAATTCCATCTGCTCCTAAATCATCAGCTAATTTTGTAACTGTTGCTTGAATTACATCAAACTCATCTAAATATGAAAAATTATACCTTTTATCATGATTATATATTTTTTCAGTTTGTGAAATAATATTATGCATTGTTTCAACAACATTTTCTGGATTTTCTCCAACTGCACTTTCTTCACTTAACATTACAATATCAGTTCCATCTAAAACAGCATTTGCAACATCAGAAATCTCTGCTCTTGTTGCTCTTTCATTTTGTGTCATTGATAGAAGCATTTGAGTTGCAGTGATTACTGGTATTCCTTTTGCATTTGACTTTTTAATAAGCATTTTTTGAATTGTTGGAACATCATAATAAGGAACCTCTATTCCTAAATCTCCTCTTGCTACCATTATTCCATCACTTGCATCTATGATTTCATCAATATTTGATACTGCATCAAACTTCTCTATCTTTGCAATTAATTTCCCTTTATAATCTCCTAGAAGTTTTCTAGCTCTTAGCATATCTTTTGCATTTTGTACAAATGATATTGCAAAATAATCAACTTTATTTTCCACACCCCAAGCAATATCAACTTCATCTTTTTTTGTAATAACTTCAATATCAATAACAGTATTTGGAAAATTAACACCTTTTCTACTAGAAAGTGTTCCATTATTTTCAATTTGTGCTTTTACTTTTGGTTTTGTTTCTATTACTCTAGCTCTTATTGTTCCATCATAAAGATATATATATTCATCAACTTTTATTTTTCCTAAAATATCTGGATAGTTTATACTTACAACATATTCTTTATCAGCTTTTTTATATCCTATTATTTCACTTTTTTCAAAAATTACAATATCGTCTTTTTCTAGTAGAAATGGCTCTTTTAAATCTCCTACTCTTACCTTTGGTCCAGAAATATCTTGTAAAATACCAACTGCTCTTTTTTTATTTTTCATAGCTTGTCTAATATTATTTAAAGTTTCTAAGTGATATTCATGACTTCCATGAGAGAAGTTTAATCTAAACATATTTGCCCCAGCATCAATTAACTTTTCAATCATTTCTAAACTATTACTTGCTGGCCCTAAAGTTGCTAAAATTTTTGTCTTTTTTTCCATAAAGTCTCCTTTTTTACTATTTTAAAATTATATTACATTATTGATTACTTTATAATTACATATAAAATGACTATTACTTAATTAAAATATATAAAAAATTGATTATAAAACCAATACTAAGTAAAATAAGGCAAGTCTTTGTATAATTTAGACTTTTAAAATATATTAAAGGTTAGTTTATGAAACTTATTATAAATGGTCAATCAAAAGAGTTTATAGAAAATTTGACACTACAAGAAATTATTGATAATTTACAAATTACAGATAAAGTTATGGCAGCTGCAGTTAATATGGATATTGTAAAAAAAGACAATTGGAATACATTTAAACCAAAAGAAAATGATGCTATAGAGCTTTTAAATTTTGTTGGTGGGGGATGAATATGAGTAAATTAAAAGGAGATAAAGCTGAAAAAGAAGCTATTCTCTTTTTAAAGAATAATAAATTTGAAATAATAGAAACAAATTTTTATGCAAAGAAAATGGGTGAAATAGATATTATTTCAATTAAAGATGATATTTATTACTTCTTTGAAGTAAAATCTGCTTTAGACTTCGAAACTGCAATATTAAACTTAACAAAACAAAAACTATCAAGAATAAAAAAAAGTGTTGAATATTATATACAAATAAAAAATATTAATTATGCTTTTTGTATTAATGCTATCATAGTAACAGAAAATAAAATAAATATGATTGAAAATATAACTATATAGAATAACCAAAGGTGAAGGTCGCAATAAACACCTTTGGTCTCTCTCCCTAACTATTTTTAATTAGTAGATAAGAATTATAATTTATTTTAATAGCAACAATCTAGCATTTTTCTAAAATTTTAAAATTCTTTATTTAATCTTCCTAATATTAGTTTTTAGATAACATTATAACTTTATCTAAGGAATATTTTTGTACGAAAAAGAGTTAGAATCTATAGAAAAATCAAATCGTCTAAGAAATAGAATAGTTTTTGAAAATAATTTGATTGATTTAGCATCAAATGACTATTTAGGACTTTCTACAAATAAAAAGCTTTTTAAAAAAGCTTATAAAAGAGTTCTAAATAATCATTATTTTAGTCCAAAAGCATCAATGCTTGTAAATGGATACTCCAAAATACATAAAGAGTTTGAAAACAAATTATCTTTATTTAATAATTTTGAAGATGCAATAATAGTAGGAAGTGGATTTTTAGCAAATATTTCTATGATTGAAGCATTAACACGAAAAAGTGATACACTCTTTATTGATGAAGAATATCATGCAAGTGGTATCTTAGCTACAAAACTTTTACATCATTCTCAAGTTATTATTTTTAATCATAATGATGAAAAAGATTTAGAAGAAAAAATCAATACTTGTACAAGGACTGGAAGAAAAATAATAGCCATAGAAGGTGTTTACTCTATGGGTGGAGATTTAGCAAAAAAAGAAATTTTTGATATTGCAGATAAATATAATACTCTTTTAATAGTTGATGAAGCTCATAGCTCTGGAGTTTTAGGTAAAAATCTTTTAGGTATCTTTGATTATTATAATATAAAACCAACAAATAATCATATTAAAATGGGAACTTTAGGAAAAGCTTATGGTTCTTATGGAGCTTATATTCTTGCTTCAAAAAATATTATAAAATTCTTACAAAATAGAGCAAAACCCATTATATATTCAACAGCCCCATCACTTTTTGATACGGCATTAGGACTTGAAAGTCTAAAATATATTCAAAAAAATAAAAAACAATTAAGTCAAAAAATTAAACAAAAATTAACTATAATTCAAAGCTATTTAGGAATAAACTCAAAATCACTAATTATTCCAATTTTAGTAAATGACAATAAAAAAGTGTTGGAGATACAAAAATCTTTAAAACAAAAAGGCTTTTTAGTTGGAGCAATTAGGCAACCAACAGTAAAAAATGCAATAATTAGACTTATAGCAAAAATTGATGTGTCAAATAGTGACTTAATTCAAGTATGCAATGCAATAAAGGAACTCAATGCAAATAAATGATTTAATAAAAGGAAATAAGAAATTTAGAGAAGCAAGATTTTCAGAATATGAAACAGATTTAAAACAATTAGTAAAAACTGGTCAAAAACCAGAAGTTTTATTTATAGGTTGTAGTGATAGTAGAGTAACTCCAGATTTAATGTTAGATACAAAACCAGGAGATTTATTTATATTAAGAAATGTTGGAAATTTTGTACCTCCATACAACCCTGACAATGACTACCATGGAACTTCAGCTGCTATTGAATATGCTGTAAATGTTTTGAATGTAAAACATATAATAGTATGTGGGCATTCACATTGCGGAGCTTGTAAAAGTTTATATCAAGATTTAGAAAATTCTCCTGAACTAACAAATGTAAAAAAATGGTTAGAACTAGGTAAAAAAGCAAAAGAATATACTTTGTTAGCAGCACCAAATAAAGAAGATAAAGAACATATTTATAGAACAACTGAAAAAGTATCGATTGTATATCAAATGGAAAATCTTTTGAGTTTTCCTTATATTGTAGAAAAAATTAAAAATAGTGAGCTTCAAATTCATGGTTGGTATTACAAAATTGAAGATGGAACAATAGATTATTATGATGGTATTGACTGTACATTTAAACCTTTAGAAGATTATAAAAAATGAATTATGAAGTAAGAAAATTACCTAAAAAGACAGTTGTTATAATCTCTATTATTATAATTTTATCATTTGGAATATTTTTTATTTTACAAACATTAAAAACACAAAAGATGAGTGAGATTTTAGTTACTTTAGGACATAAAAATATAGAAAATTTAAAAGTTGTAAATAAACTAAATGTAGAAGATATTCAGACAAGAATAAAAAGTAGTGTATACAAAATAGTTTTTTATGACAAAGATATGCAAAAAAAGTGTATGGGATTTGTTCATCATGAAAAAGATAACTCATATACAAAAGATTTTGATTGTAAGTAGGAAGGTATGGATATTTTAAATAAACTTGAAAGTAATGAACGATTATCTTATGAAGATGGTATAAAACTTTATGATTTTGATCTAATAACTTTGGGTAAATATGCAAATAGAATTAGAGAAGAGAAACATCAAAAGAAAACATACTTTAATATAAACCGCCATATAAATCCAACAAATATCTGTAAAGATGTTTGCCAATTTTGTGCATATAGTGCAAGTAGAAAAAATCCAAATCAATATACTTTGACTCATGAAGAGATTTTAGATATTGTAAAAAACTCTTCAAAAAATGATATAAAAGAAGTTCATATAGTATCTGCACATAATCCACACACTGGACTTCAATGGTATATGGAAATTTTTCAAAAAATAAAAACAAATTTTCCTCATATTCATATAAAGGCTCTAACAGCTGCTGAGATTCATTTTTTAAGTAAACAATATAATTTGAACTATGAAGATATCATAAATACAATGATTAACTATGGTGTAGATTCAATGCCAGGTGGTGGAGCTGAAATATTTGATGAAAAAGTAAGAAAAAGAATTTGTGGAGGGAAAGTTAGTTCTGATCAATGGATAGAAATTCATAAGCTTTGGCATGAAAAAGGAAAAAAAAGTAATGCAACGATGCTTTTTGGTCATATTGAAACAAGAGAACATAGAATTGATCATATGTTAAGACTTAGAAATTTACAAGATATTACAAATGGATTTAATGCTTTTATTCCACTTGTCTTTCAAACTCAAAATAATTATTTAAAAGTAAAAGAACCTGTAACTGCTCATGAGATATTAAAAACTTATGCAATAGCAAGAATTATGCTTGATAATATTCCAAATATAAAAGCATATTGGGCAACTTCAACGGTAAAACTAGCTTTAATTGCTCAAGAATTTGGAGCAAATGATGTAGATGGAACAATAGAAAAAGAATCTATTCAAAGTGCCGCTGGAGCTGCTAGTTCTAAAGGAATTATGCAAAATGAGTTTATAGAGCTTATAAGAAACTCTGGATTTATTCCAGTTGAAAGAGATAGTATTTATAATGAACTAAAAGTTTGGTAAAACTTTTAGTTTTTTAGCTGATTAAACTCTAAAACAAACTCTACTTCTATTCCTAAATCTGTATTTTTCATAACTATTGGATTTGCTAAAGTTATAGAATATAACTCACTATTTATTGCTGTTAATAAATCAAAAAAATCTTTAGGTTCTTTTATTATTGTATTTACACTAAAAGCAAAAACATAAACTTTTGAAGCATCATATCTATCAATAATTTTTATTATTGAGTGTTCTGGAAGTAGTATTTTGAGCTGTTCATTTATACTTTCAACATCAAATTCTTCATCTTGTAAATAGTCTTTTGTAAATACTTTATATGTAACATCTTTTAATTCTAATTCATTCTTAGCAATAACAACTGCTTCAAAATCATTTTGTTGTTTTTCATCAACTTTTTTTGAATCTACGTTTGCATATATAGAATTTAAAGCTAAGTTTAAAAGCTTTAAGCTTTCATCATCTTTTGCAAGAACTTTTAACTCTAAATCATTTGAGTTCAAAGTAAGTTTATTTATCATCAAATTATTTGGAATTGATTTAAAAATAGATTCTATTCTCAACTCTTTCTTACTATTATTTAAAATATGATCAGGAAGTTTGTCTAAAATTATCTCTTTTTTTGCCTCAATCAAATTTAGTTTTAAAGCAATATTTTTAAAATCAATCATACTATATATTTTATATGCACCAAAAAATAATAATGCAAATAAAATTACTAAAAATATATATCTAGGATCTCTTCTTTTTTTCTTTTTTCTAGGTTTTATAAAACTTTTTTGATTTAAATTATCTTGTGAAAGTTTAAATAACTCTTCATCTATATCAATAGTATAATCATCAACTTTTAACATTAATTCTTGACTAATACTAGATAACTGCTCTTTTGTTAGATTACGTAAATTAAAAAGTATTGATACTTTTTGTACAAAAACATCCTTATGTTTTTGATGAAAATCTTTTAATATTTTTTGTAAGAGTTCAATGAGTTCTAAATAATAAAGTTCATCATAAAGCTTTTGCCCTTCTAAATCATCTTGATAAAAATGGCTTCTTCTCACAGCATCAAAAGTTAGTAAATCAACAACTTCATTATAAACTATAACACTATTTTTATCTACAATTAAAATATATGCTCTATTATGATATATAAAAAACAATAGCTCATTTTTAGATTTATGCTTTTGTATATGTAAATTTATAATATGAAAAGCTGAATAAATAAAATCTATTCCCGTTTTAGCAAAATAATTTTGAGTTTCAAATAATGTTGTTTTTAAAACAGCAATATCATATAAATCATTAAAATTTACAATTTCACAATCTTTTATTTTAGAAGACACTGCCTTAGGAACAAGTTTAGTAGTATCACTTAAAAGAATTGTTGAAATATAACTAAAATCATTATCTCTTTGCCAAGTATTTAATTTTTGAACAATATTATCAGGTAATATATCTCCTTCAATTAAAAAAGTAGAATTATCACTACTTTGTTCTTTTGAATTTAAGTATTTTTTGTATTCAATTTTTAGCTGATTATTTTGCTTTACAGCATTGATAAAAAAAGTCTCTTTTTTAAACATAAGCATCCCTAATTATTTTAAAGAATGAACTAACATTCTTTGCTTGATTACATTTTTTGCCTCTTCTACTTCTAAACCTTCTACACTAAAAGATTCACTTACATAGAAATCTATTTTACCAAATGGTTTTGGTAAAACAAATTTATCCCAAGATTTAAACTGCCAGTATTTTGTAGGAATGGCATTAAAACATCTTATATCTTTTCCACTCTTTTGTGAAATTAATACAACTCCATCTGCAATACTATATCTTGGACCTCGTGGACCATCTGGAGTTATTGCTACATCATTACCCAATTTCAACTCTTTCAAAGCATTTATAAACACTTTTGTAGCACCTTTAGAACTAGAACCTCTAATAGCCCCACAATTAAATAAAGATGCTATTTTAGCAATTATTTCTCCATCTCTATTTTCACTAATCATTGCTCTTACATTACCATAGTTTCTAAATTGATGGTAATTAAAAATTTGTGAAAGTAAATCTCCATGCCACATACAAAGTACAAAAGGTTCGTTATTATCTTTTGGATGGTGATAAGTTTTTTTATTTGTAGCATATATAATTTTTACTACCAAATAAAGTAAATATGGTGCAAACTTCTTTTTAAATGATTTCCACATTATTCTACAACTTCGCCTTTTAATGCTGTTCTTGTTGCACTTGTAATTTTAATATCTACAAATTTACCTAATAACTCATCACTACCTTTTGCAAAAACTTGGTAATAATTATCTGTATAACCTGTTACTTCGCCATTTGGTTTAAGACTCTCTACTAAAACATTAAGTGTTTGTCCAACAAGTTTTGGCATTGACTCTTCCAAATATCTCTTATGAATATCTATAAGTTGCGTTAATCTTGAACTTCCAATTTCATCATCTATCTCTTTATCTTTAAACTCTAAAGCTTTTGTACCTGGTCTTGGAGAATATTTAAAATTAAAAATTTGATCAAATTTAACTTGATTTACAACATCTAAAGTATCAAGAAAATCCTCTTGAGTTTCTCCTGGAAAAGCAACAATAATATCTGTTGTAATTCTTAAATCTGGGACTAAATTTCTAAGTTTAGATGCTCTATTTAAAAACCATTCTTTAGTATAACCTCTTCTCATAGCTTTTAAAATGGTAGTAGAGCCACTTTGAAGTGGCATATGAATACATTTTGATATTTTATCATTTCTAGCAAATTCTTCAATGAATTCATCATCCATATGAAGTGGATGAGGAGATGTAAATCTTATTCTTTTTAAACCATCAATTTTTGATATATCTTGTAAAAGTTTAGTGAAACTATATTTTCCTCGCTTATCACTAAACCTTCTTCCATAAGAGTTTACATTTTGTCCTAAAAGCATTACTTCAACAGCACCTTGATTAACTGCTTTTTTTATTTGAGAAACTATCATTTCAGGAGGAATTGATATTTCTTCTCCTCTAGTGCTTGGAACAATGCAGTATGTACACTCTTTATCACAGCCAACTGATATATTAACACTTGTTCTATATTGATTTGACTTTGCAGTTGCAAACTCATATTGTGAATCATCATTTGTTATAGCAACTTCAACTGAACCTTTTATATCAACAACATCTTTTATTTTTGAGATATTTCTAGCTCCTAAAACAAAATCAACGTAAGGTGCTCTTTTTATAATATCTTGTCCTAAATGTGAAGCTGTACATCCACAAACTCCAATTTTTGCACCATCTTTTTTCTTTTTATTAAATTGCCCTATTTCAGAAAATAGTTTTTGAACAGGTTTTTCTCTTACTGAGCAAGTATTTATAATAATTAAATCTGCATCTTCTAGTTTATCAGTTTTTATATAGCCTTTATGTTTTTCAAGTTCTGCTTGAATATGTTGACTATCTGTGTCATTCATCTGACAACCCAAAGTCTGTATAAATAGTTTTTTACTCATATTTTTTAACACTTAATAATTAAAGTGCATGAACCTCATACATATACTCGTCATCAGCTAAACCATATTTTATTTCTCTAAAATAGATGTTGTATCCCTCTTTTTCTAATGCCTCAACCAATGCCATCATATCTTTATGAGAGTTATCTTTATCAAAATAGAAAATTTTTTGCTTATCTTTAGCTAATTCCTCTTTTATCTTCTCTAACTGTACTTTTTTTGGTTTTTCATTTAACTCATTTCTAGCAAGTAATAATTCCATTTATTAAACCTTTTTATTGATAATTAATCGGACATTTTATTCAAAAATTGCTTTAATTTGTATAAAAGGTATTTTTGATATACTATTGTCATAAACTCGCATTGAAAAATCACAATTATCATTTCAATGTTAAAAAAGGGAAAATTATTATGGATAAAATAATAGATATTTTAGACTCTATTGCTTATGAAAAAGGGCTTAAAATTACTGATGTTGAAAATGCATTAAAAGAAGCTTTAATAAAAACTGCACAAAAGATGGTTGACTATTCTTTAATATTTGATGCAACTATTGATAGAACAAATAAAAAGCTAATTCTTCTTCAAAAAATTGAAGTTGTATCAAATGATGATATTAGATTAAATGAAGATACAAAAGATAAAGAAGGTAATCTTATAAATAAAGAAAATTTCATAAATATTGATGATGCAAAAAATATAAATGCTGATTTAGATATAGGTGATTTTGTAAGTTATGAATTAGAGTTTGAAAATATGGGAAGAAATGCTGCAACTATTTTATCTAGCAACTTTGAATATAGACTTCAAAGATTTGTTGAAGAAAATGTTTTATCAAAATATAAAGAAAAAATAGGGAAAACTGTTTCAGGAGTTGTAACAAGAATTGATAAAAATGATAGTACATATATTGAAATTGGTGAAATTAAAGGTGTATTGCAAAGAAAAAATAGAATTAAAGGTGAAAACTTTAAAGTTGGAGATACTTTAAATGCAGTTGTAAAATCTGTAAATATAGATAAAACTTTAGGACTTATTGTTGAATTATCAAGAACAAGTCCTAAATTTTTAGAAAACCTTTTAACATTAGAAGTTCCAGAATTAAAAGATGAAAAAATCATTATTGAAGCAAGTGCTAGAATACCAGGAACTAGATCAAAAATTGCTCTTACGACTACAAGTCCTCAAATAGATGCAATTGGAGCAATTGTAGGAGTAAAAGGAGTAAGAATAAACTCTGTTTCAAGCCAATTAAATAATGAAAGCATAGATTGTATTGAATATTCAAGTATTCCAGAAATGTTTATAGCAAGAGCATTATCTCCAGCAATAGTAAATAGTGTAAAAATAGAATTTGCCCCAAAAGGAAATGATAAAGGAAAAGCTGTTGTTACAATATTTAGTGATCAAAAATCAAAAGCTATAGGAAAAGCTGGGCTTAATATTAGACTTGCTTCTATGCTTACAAAATATGATATAGAGTTAATTGAAATTGAATCTAAAAAAGATATTTCAAATGTAAATAATATTGAGAATGAAGTAAAATCAAGTGATGCTTCATCATTAGAGGCACTATTTAAGTAAAATGAAAAAGATTTATATTTATGATTCATCAAAAAAAGAAAAAGTAGAATTTCATTCAATAAAACCTAATATTGCAAAAATATATGTTTGTGGACCAACTGTTTATGATGATTCACACTTAGGACATGCAAGAAGTGCTATTGCTTTTGATTTACTTCACAGAGTTTTAAAAGCAAACTCTTATGAAGTTATTATGACAAAAAATTTTACTGATATTGATGATAAAATTATAAAAAAAATGAATGAAAGTGGTAAAACATTAAAAGAAATTACAAACTTTTATATAAATGCTTATAAAAATGATATGAACTCTTTAAATATTTTACCAAATTCTATAGAACCAAAAGCAACTGAAAATCTTGAAGCTATGAAAGAGATGATAGAAAATTTACTTTCAAAAGATATTGCATATAAAACAAGTGATAGTATTTATTTTGATATCTCAAAAGATAAAGAGTATGGAACTTTATCAAAAAAAGTAAATGATGAAAATACAATTGCAAGAGTTGAAATAAACAAAGAAAAAAGGAATAATGCTGATTTTGCTCTATGGAAATTTGAAAAGATAGATGATGTAAGTTTTGATTCAAATTTTGGAAGAGGTCGTCCAGGATGGCATATTGAATGTAGTGCGATGATTGATAAACATTTAGCTTATAAGAATGAAACTTTTCAAATAGACATTCATGCTGGTGGAGCTGATTTACTATTTCCTCATCATGAGAATGAAGCTAGTCAAACAAGATGTGCAACAAAACAACATTTAGCAAAATATTGGATGCATAATGGTTTTGTAAATATAAATGGTGAAAAAATGAGTAAATCATTGGGAAACTCATTTTTTTTAAAAGATGTTTTAAATTCTTATAGTGGTGAAGTTATAAGATTTTATCTACTTTCTACTCACTATCGAGCAAATTTAAACTTTAATGAAGAAGATTTGATAGCTTCAAAAAAAAGACTTGATAAGCTTTATAGACTAAAAAAAAGAGTTTATGCCATTGATGGTTCAAATATAAATAAAGATTTTGAATCAAACATCTTAAATGCTTTAAATGATGACTTAAATACTTCTATTGTACTTTCTTTAATTGATGAAATGATAAACAATGGAAATGATAAATTAGATTTAAATCAAAAAGATAAAAACTTAAAAAAAGAATTAGTTTCAAATATAGAGTTTATTGAATATGTTTTAGGAGTTGGTGGAAGTGATGCTTACTCATATTTTCAATTTGGAATAGATGACAAAACTAAAACTAATATAGAAGAGTTGATTATTCAAAGAGATGAAGCTAAAAAACAAAGAGATTTTATAAAAGCAGATAGCATTAGAAATGAGTTGTCAAAACTTGGGATTTCTTTAATGGATACAATTAATGGAACAGTTTGGGAAAAACTATAGTTTTTCTTTAAACTCTTCTAGAAGTAATTTTGGCATTATCTTAGCAATATCTTTAAAATCATATTCAAAACTTTTTACTACTACTTTATATAATTTATGATATTTATACTTTTTATGCCAACTTTCTTCTTTATCTTCATATATATTATAGTATTCAAAACGCAATTTTAAAGCCGTTGTCAGTTTGTCTTTCAATATTAAACCTATTTAAATGAAAAAAGGGAAGAAGATTAAATCTTCTTCCCTTTATATATCCTTATAAATTATTATAAGAATGTTCTTGCGTAAGCAGTATCTGTGATATTTTTTGTATCAACAATATATGGAACTAATGCCATATGTCTTGCTCTTTTAATAGCTTTTTCTACCATCTCTTGAGCATTTTTAGAATTTCCAGTAAGTCTTCTAGGCATAATTTTACCTCTTTCACTCATTGAAATTTTTAATAATTCAGTATTTTTATAGTCAATAAACTCAACTTTCATCTCTGTATATTTACAAGATTTTTTTCCGTATTTTCTTCTTTCTGCCATAATTATCTCCCTTTATTTCTAAAACGGTATTTCGTCATCGATATCAATTTCAGGAATATTTTGCACAACTCTTGGTTTTTGTTGTTCTCTTCCTGCACCATTATATTCATTGTTATATGAAGGATTAGGTTCATTGTACTGATTTTGCATAGGTTGATTATAACTACTTCCTTGCTCTGATGTACCTTTTGAATCAAGCATTTTCATCTCATCAACTCTCAAAGAGTGTCTACTTCTTGTAGTTCCATCTTGTGCAGTCCATTGCTCAAATACAAGTCTTCCTTCTAATAAAACTTTAGAACCTTTTTTTAAGTATTGATTAGCAACCTCAGCTGCTCTTCCAAACATATTAAAATCTAAAAAACAAACTTCTTCTTTTTGTTCACCAGTTTGTGATTTAAATCTAAAAGATGTTGCAATAGCACTTTTCGCTAAAGCTGAACCAGATGGTAAATATCTCAATTCTATATCTCTAGTTAAGTTTCCAACCATAATTACTTTATTATACATTTAAAGGCTCCTTATTAAAGTGTTACTTTGCAGCTTTTTTTAAAGCCTCATCACTCATTTTTGTCCAAGAAGCAATCTCTTTTTTAGTTTCATATTTAATGAAAATAAATCTGATTAATTCTTCATTATTTCTATAATTTCTTTCAATTTCAGCAATTGAAGCTGCTGGTGCTTTAAAATAGATTACATAATAGTAACCTCTTTTACATCTTTCAATTTCGTATGCTAACTCTCTAATTCCAATATTATCAGTTGCAACAATTTCAGCTCCATTTTTTTCAAATAGTGCTTTAACACCTTCAAGTTGTGCTACAGTTTCTTCTTCAGTTAATGTAGGCTTTAAAATAAACATTGTTTCATAATGTTTTAATTTAGACATTCGTTCTCCTTATAGATTGTGCCGATTTTCTTTACATTTCCTAGACCTATCAGCAAGGATTAATTTTTTTGTAAAGTTTGTGATTTTATCTAAATAAAACTATAAATTTTCTTAAACTTGCTTGTAAATATAGATTAATATTATCTATTTTTGAAGTTTTCATCTCTAATTCTAAATTTAAAATAAACTCTAACATCTTTAAAAACTGTTTTGGTTTTATGTTTATTGCTAGTTTTGATTTAGCTTCCCAAATATGTTTTGGTGGATTATAACCCAAAATTTCAACTGGATTTACAACAGCATAAAGTCTTGCATTAGAACTAATCATAAATAGTTGTTGAATAAAAGATGCAATTTGATTTAAAATAAAAATCTCATTCATTCCCTCTTCTAGTAGTCTTGCTATATCTTCACTAATATCTTTGAAACTAAGTAAATTTTGTAAAAACTCATCAAAATTTACACTTCCAACACCAAAACAATGCAAATCAACAGTTTTTATAGTAATCTTTTCATCAAGAATAGCTAATTTATTTAAATCATTTGCACTTAAACTTAAATCTTGTCTATGCATAAAATATAAATGACTTAAAGCTCCTTCTTCATAATCTACTTTCAATCTTCTTGCTTCATTTTGTAAAAAACCTATAGCTTCACTATTATTTAATGCAAAAAATCTAATAGAACAAGCATTGTTTTTTAAACTAAAACTACTCTCCATAGATTTAAATTCACTATCTCCCATACAAGCAAGAATTAAAGTACTATCTTTATTTGTATTACAAGCTTCAACTAATGAATCAAGCTCTTTTTTTGGTATTTTTTTATCTATTTTTATTAATAATACATTATTTGTAGTAAATAGTGATGATTGTAACAATCTATCTTTTGAATATTTAAAATTATACTCTTCGAAATATAATTTTTCTATCTCATCACCATTAGCAACAAGTTGTGCAACTAAAGATGAGTATTGTTCAATTAGAAATGTAGATTGCCCATAAAACATATATGCATCAAATTTTTTATTTTGTTTTAGATATTTATCAAATTCATTTTTATACATAAATAAAATATTATCCTAAGTTTTCTTTTATTATAATTTTATTATTTTTAATTAAGGGGTTTTTATGTACAAAATAGTTCTTCCTATCTTAGGTTTTGAAAATGTTTCAAGCTTAGAAGTTGAAAAAGTTGATGAGTTTTTCTCATTTTTAAAATTAGATGGAAACACGAAGATATCTATCATAAATATTAAAGCTTTAAATAAAGTATCATTTGATTTTATTATAGATCAATCTAGTTTAGAAAAATTAAAAATAAGTTCAAAAGATGATTTTGACACTTATTTTATAGTTGTTTCTCAAGACCCAGTAGAACATTCAATTGTAAACTTAGTTGCTCCAATTTTTATAAATGAAAAAGAAAAACTAGTTGGACAATATGTTACAAGTGAACAAGTTGAGCCATATTTAGCTTCTTTAAATAAATGCGTACATTTATAAAATAGTTGCAACAATCACTTTAGTTGCAATATTAGCAGAAATTATTTTCACCTTTATTTTTGAAAATAGTTTCTGTGCTTTATAATTTTCTAAAACTACTTTTAGCCCAACCATTTTGTCATAACAAACTGCTTTAGCTCTTTGTGTATCTACTATTTTTACTTTTAGCTCTATTCCAATATTATTATTTGCCCATCTTGCATATTTTCTATCCTCAAAATCCCAAACTATTTGATCTATTTTTCTCTCTTGATTAGAAATATGTAAACATATATCATCTATATCTTTTGGAATTTGTTTTGACTTTAATATACGATGAAGAACTAAATCAGAATACCTTCGGATAGGACTTGTGAAATGAGCATATGAAGAAAATCCTAAACCAAAATGTCCTAAATTCTTTGAAGAATATTTTGCTTGAGTTAAACTTTGGATTATAAGTTCATCTACTTCATTACTCAAAAGTACTTTTTTTGCCTCTTCTTGAATATGTAAAATTGTGCTATTAACACTATCTTGAAGTTTTGCTTTCACCCCTAAAATATTTACATCATCAACTAATTTTGAAATATTTTTAAAAGATGGTTCTTCATGAATTCTAAAAATTCCAATATTTCCAACTTTTCTACTAGCTTCAATATTTGCTTGTAACATACATTCCTCTACTAATTGATGAGAAGCGGTTGAAGTTTCAACTTCTACACTTTGTAGAAGATGGTTTTTAAGTTTTAACCTATTCTCTTGTGTTCTAAAATCAAAACCTTTTTTTAATCTTTTTTGTCTAAATGTTTTGGTAACCTCATAAAGTGGTAATAAATAATCAAAAATCTCTTTTTCTAAATTTGTATAAGTATCAAAGTATCCATCAATAACTCTATCAATTCTTCCATAGGAGAAATTTCTATGAGATTTTATAATAGCTTCAAAAAGTTCGGATTTTTTAACACTTAAATTTTTTAAATCTAATACTAATTTAAAAACAAAAGCATATCTAGTTTCTTGTTCTTTCAGTGAACAAAGATTTTCACTTAAAATTGGAGGTAACATTGGTAAAGTTCTCGAAGCTAAATATATAGTTGAAGATTTTCTATATGCTAATTTATCTAAATCACTATTTTCTTTTACAAAAAATGAAACATCAGCTATTGCTACATATAAAGTTGCATTTTCAACATCATAATATATTGCATCATCATGATCTTTTGCACTATTTGGATCAATAGTACAAAATGGTAAAGTTGTTAAATCTACTCTTTGTTTTTCATCATTCATAAAAGCTTCTGGTTCAATTTTTATTTCATCTCTGTAATTCTCACCATTTAAATATAAAGAGATAAATTCATCTATTTTAGGCTCATCTAAATTCCCAATAAATTTAATTTCTTCAAACTCTTTATTATCTATTATTACTACATCATTATCTTTGTAATTTATTGCTTTATTACTTTTTAATTCTATATGCTCTTTTAGTGTATAAAAATTTTTATTTGATACATAAACTAAAATTTCAGTTTTTTTACCTTCAAGAATTTTTACTATTTTTGCTTTTGTTTTACTTCTTGGATTAAAAATCCTTTTTGCTAAAACCAAATCGTTATCAAATGCCCCATTTAGCTTATTTAATTCAATTTTTACATTCTTTAATGGGCTTATTAAATCTTCTAAAACAGCAAAGTTTTTTTCAATTTTTAAAGTTGCTATTTTATATTTAGAGTTTATTTCATAATGTTCATCTACTTTTATTACAATTTCATCTTTTATAAATTTTTCTAACTCTTTTTTTTCATTATTTGAAAAATTACTAATATTTGTTTGTATTTTTATAAATAAATCTTTTAACAATTTTATATCCTTTTTATATTTGTTTATATTGTAGTAGTTTAAATCTTATATTTAGTTAGCTTTTTGTATAATCTTTTTAAATTTTTCAAAAAATAGAGGATAAGATATGGCAATAAATGTATTCTATGACAAAGATTGTAATGTAGAGTTAATCAAATCAAAAAAAGTTGCAATGATTGGTTTTGGTTCTCAAGGACACGCACATGCTGAAAATTTAAGAGATAGTGGTGTTGAAGTTGTTGTTGGATTAAGAAAAGATGGTTCTTCTTGGAAAAAAGCAGAAGCTAAAGGTTTTAAAGTTTTAACTGTTTCTGAAGCTACAAAACTTGCTGATTTAGTTATGATACTTTTACCAGATGAAAATCAAGCTGAAATCTATGAAAATGAAATTAAACCAAATTTAAAAGAAGGTGCTTACTTGGCATTTGGTCATGGATTTAACATTCACTATAAAAGAATTATTCCTTGTTCAAAAACAAATGTTTTAATGATTGCACCAAAAGCTCCAGGACATACTGTAAGAAATGAGTTTACAAAAGGTGGAGGAATTCCAGATTTAATTGCTGTTCACCAAGACCCAAGTGGTGATACAAAACAAGTTGCTTTAGCATATGCAAGTGCAATTGGTGGAGGAAGAACAGGAATCATTGAAACAACTTTCAAAAATGAAACTGAAACAGATTTATTTGGAGAGCAAGCTGTATTATGTGGTGGAGCAACTGCATTAGTTCAAGCTGGATTTGAAACTTTAGTTGAAGCTGGTTATGAACCAGAAATGGCTTATTTTGAATGTTTACATGAATTAAAATTAATTGTTGATTTAATGTATGAAGGTGGAATAGCTGATATGAGATATTCTATTTCTAATACTGCTGAATATGGAGATTATGTATCAGGACCTAGAGTTATCAATGATGAATCAAGACAAGCAATGAAACAAATCTTAAAAGAGATTCAAAATGGAGTATTTGCAAAAGACTTTATCCTTGAAGGACAAGCTGGATACCCAAGAATGAATGCTGAAAGAGCATTAACTAAAGCTTCACTATTAGAGCAAACAGGTGCTAAATTAAGAAAAATGATGCCTTGGATTGCAGCTAAAAAAATAGTAAATCAAGAAACTAACTAAATATTTTAAGAGCCTTTGCTCTTAAAATGTACTTTTAATTTATGACTAAAAAAATTAGAAAAAAAAGAAAGATATCCCCAATAAGAAGAGTTCTTAGAAAAAAGAACTTAGCTAAAAACTTTATCATTATACTACTATTCGTTTTATCATTTTTAGCTGTTGGTTATTTCTTTTTTGATAAAGATATGAAAGAAATAAGAATTGAAAAAAATGACAATATATTAAAAGAACAAAAAACATATTCAAATCAAGAGGTGATGGAAGAAGTTTTATCAAATATAAACCTACCTAAAAAACAAGTTTTAATAGATACTATAAAAAAATTAGATGAAAAAGAAGAATATGAAGAAAACTTAAAAAAAGATATAAAAGATGATATATTCAAAAAAGTTGAAGAAATAGAAAAAAAAGAATCTAAAGAACAACAAAAATATATAGAAACTCAAGAAGAACCTAATCCTGAAATTAAAGAAGAAATAATCAAAGAAAATAATCAAAAAAAAGAAATTAATACAACAATTACAACAAAAAAAGATAAATATAAACACAATTTAAATGATAAACCAAAACTTGTAATTATTATAGATGATGTAGTAACAAAAACTCAAAAAGAAAAAATATTAAATATAGGATACCCTATAACAATGTCTTTATTACCTCCTACAAAAGGGCATCCTAATTCTGCAAAAATTGCACAAAATTTACCTTTATATATGATACATTTTCCATTACAAGCTTCAAGTGGATTTAAAAATTTTGAAGATAATACTTTAAATATTACAGATTCTTATGAAGTAATAGAAAAAAGAGTAAAACAACTTCGAGAGTGGTATCCAAAAGCAATTTATACAAATAATCATACAGGTTCAGTATTTACTGAAAATTATAAAGCAATGGATAATCTTTTTAAAGCTTTAAAAAAATATAATTTTATTTTTGTAGATAGTAAAACTTCTGTAAATTCAGTAGCAAAAGAACTAACAGTAAAATATGAAATCCCATATATAGTAAGAGATACTTTTTTAGATAATGATAGAAATTTTGCTTCTATTCAAAATCAATTAAAATCAGCTGTAAAAATAGCAAAAAAACAAGGATATGCAATAGCTATTGGGCATCCTTATGAGATTACATTTAAAGTTCTAAAAGAGTCAAAACATCTATTAAATGATATTGAACCAATATTTATAAATCAGCTTCCCTATCTTTAGGAAATCTTATGATAAATCATATTGACTTTAAAATTAAAGAACTAGAACAAATGAGTCAATACCCAAAGAATTTATATTATATAGGGAACCTTGAACTATTAAAAAAGAAGAAAATAGGAGTTATTGGAAGCCGTCATCCATCACAATATTCTATAAATGTGACTCAAAGGATTGTAAACTTATTATCCGAAGCTAATAATATAATTGTAAGTGGAGGAGCAATAGGGATAGATACAATTGCACATAAATCAGCAGGTTATTCAAATACTATTATGATTTGTCATTTACAATAATAAACTTAAATATACAACAATAAATTTAAATATACTAGTGTAATCAAAATATAAAAAAGAAAAATATCATATGGAAGTCATTCATAATGAAACAAAAACTTTTAATATAATCTCTAAATATAAACAAAAACTATACCAAATAAAAAATATCTTATTAGAAAATGAAATTTATAAAATTAAAGATCTTGATAAAGATGAATGGGCATATGTTTTTATTTATAGCAATTGTAGATTAATTATACCTTGCAAATTTATTATTAAACACTTTTATTTAAAAAATAAAACTCTAGAAAAAGCTCTACTTAGTGGAAATATAAATCACCTTTTTTATAATTCTTCATTTGAGTCATCTAATATGGTAATAGATAATGTGAGACAATGTTCTAGTATTTCTGCATTATTTGTAGCAAGAATACTTTTTGACAAGCGTATTGAGAACATATTCTATTATCATTTTTTTCAACTTTCTACTACAAAGAGTCAAAACTTAAATAAAATTAGGAGTTTCTTCCCTACATTTGGTAATATAGAAATTGATGGAAGTTTCACAAAAATTATTGATAAATTAAAAAAAGACACTTATGTTCTTGAATCATTTTCACCTTATACAAACTTAAAAGGACCATTCGATGATGTAATATATTTTGACTATATAAAAAATCAAAAAATCAAAAAGGAATTCTCAGCTTTAATTGATATTAATATAGATCCTAATAGAATTTATTATAAATCAGATGAAACCTATTTCTTATATAAATCATATTTTAATACTATATATCTATCATTAAATACTTATTTAACTAATTTGGGGTGTAAAATTACATATTTAAGTTCAATTAAATATCTACATGAATATGTTGATAATTTTAATAATTATGATAAATCAACTATTTATAACTATTGTTTTTACTATTTAGCATTTAATTTTAAATTTAAAAATTATTTACTTATTTTTTTTGATAAAAATGAATTAAATCATATTTGGTTATTTGAGAACTTTCATAAAGATATTTTTAATATTGATAAATTTTTAAAAAATATTTTTAATTATATTTACATGTCAATAGAAAAAATAAATATTAATTTATTTTGTAAAAAGTATCGTTTAAATTTTCAATTAATAAATAAATACGAGGCTTTTCCAAAAATTAATACTAAAAAATATGAAAATCTAAATATAAAAGAAATTATAGAAATAGCACTTTTTAATTTAGTTGCATATTACAACAAACAATTTGATAATAAATATCTAAAAATAAATCAACGAAAACGAACAACTAGAAATATGCGTAGAATGATGAAACTTAATAATGAACCAGTTAGGTATTTTATATAAACTATCATTTACATTAAAATCTTTACATTGTCTCTTAGTTACTAATTTCTTAAAAAAAGTATGATTAACCTATATGGAATGCCCCATATCACACTAAAAAATATCTTATTTTAATTATCTTTAAATCTTCTGAACCCTTATAATTCTTCAATATTAAAATACTGTTCTAAAATATTTCTTTTATCACTACTTACTGCAGGAATAGAAATAAATAAATTATTTTTTGCTCTACTAATTGCAACATAATTAATTCTATGTTCTTCATCATCACTTAAATTGGGGTTGAGAAGAAACTCTAAATCATTCTCTTCCCTTAACACTAATAATACATTATCAAATTCATCACCTTTTGACTTATGTATAGTCTTATGCAAACTTTTATCTTCAGGAATAGATACACATAGGCTTAATTCTTCAAAAGTGTGTGTTTCATAGAAACTTTTAGCTGTTCCTTCCCTAAAATTTGATAAATCATTAACTAAATTATCTCTTACAAATTGCGTAAAACATATAAGATTTAAATCTTTATATACTTCATAATGTTTTAAGAGAAATGAAATATAACATAAAGATTTTCTCTTACCTTTTTCTTTATCTTTAAAGCTAAAAAATTTTTCTAGTTCTTTAATAGCATCTCCAAATTTTTTTTCTCTTGCATATGATACAGTTTTAATACAAGAAGAGATTAGTTTACTTCTATATTTATTGCTCGAAGAAGGTTTATCAATTATTATAATCTCTTCTAATAGCTTATTATTTAGGCACGAACCATTTATTTCAGCTTTCATAGCATTTGAAGTAATATTATTTCTTGAAAGTGTATGAACTAGCTCTCCTGAACATATTTCTTTTGCTTTCTGCAAAGCATTAACCATATTTCCAATAAATATTGTAGGTTTCTCATTAGAAATATTTCTTACTTTAATTTGAGAAATATCACATCTAACCATATTTAATACATCTATAATTTCATTACAGCTTCTATGATTCTCTAAAAGACAATACTCTTTTATATTTCTTAAATCAAATAGTCTAAATTGACTGGGATCAGCACCTTGAAACTTATAAATAGACTGAGAAATATCTCCTATAATACCTATTGTTGATTCTTCATTTCCTAATATTTTGAATATCTTAACCTGAATAGGGTTGCTATCCTGAAATTCATCAATAAAAATATAGGGAAATTTTGAAACTAAAAGTTTTCCTAAAAAAGGCTTACTTTTCAAAATCTCATAACTAAAAAAAAGAACATCATCGTGATGAAGTAAACCTTTTTCCCAAGTCATTTTTTTATATTCTATATAAGAATCGTTTTTAATTATATATCCATCTGCTCTAAAAGGATAATCTGTTTTTACTTTTAACTCACCATTATCAAATTTCCATTTAAGATTTTTAAATGCTTGAATTACTGCATTATCATCTCTGATTCTTCGCTGGCCTGTTCTTATTTTCCATTCATTCATAAAGCTGTAATTAGATAACACAATGTCATCATGCCCATTCATTTCTTTTACATTGAAGTTGTATTCCTGTGCAATTGTCGATAAATAAGGTTTAACAATATTTTTATATAAAAAACTATGAATTGTTTGAACCTCTACTCTATCTATTGATGTTCCTAACCTTTTTAGAATAGTTTCTGTTGCGGTATTTGTATAAGTGATACAAGCTATTTTTTTCGTTTTATATAGTTTCTCTGAATTATGAAGTACATTTTTTATATGATTTGTTAACCAGTATGTTTTCCCTGCTCCTGGACCAGCAAGTATTTTAAAATGACTTTCTATATCAGGAATAATATCACTAGAATTTATTGTTATTACTGACATAATTTATCTATCGCTTCTTTAATATAACTTGGTACAATGAAATCTTTGTACTCAGCTGTTCCTTTTTTATTTAAATTCTCTTGCAAAACATATGAAAGTTCAAGTGCATTTTCACCTTTTCCAACAGAGTTTAGATATCTTGAAGCAATTATGGACTTTTTCTTTTCTTCTTCATTTAATGTACTACAATTAAGACCATCTTTAATTCTTTGGTTCTCAGCACTTGTACTTAATCTACTTAGTAAATCTTGATATGTTTTGCCACTTTCATTATATAAGTCCATTAAATCTTCTAATTCTTCTTTATTACTAATTGAGTCCGTTAGTAAAATTTTTAATGTTGGATTTGCAAGTAAAAGTTCATATTCAAATGTTTTTCCATATTCAATAGGTTGACTAAAAAAAGTAATATTAGGATGTTCGTCTTCAAGATATTTACCAGCATGTACATTTGTTCTATATTCATAATTAGCTAAATCAATATTATATTCAAAGGGATAACACTTTTTAAATTTTCCATTAGGCTTCTCTTTTCTTTCAGGATCTCTATCTGTTAAACAAACTATTTTTTTGTTGATGGTAAAAGGTTTTGTTGAATCAAATAAATATAAGAAATGATCAAAAAATCTGCCTCCTACATTGATTATAGCAACATGGTTATCTTCTAATGATTTATCTAGATAATTTGCAAAAATTGACATTAAAAGTTGTTCTGCAATACCTTCCACAAATAAAACCTTTTGTGCAAAAAGCATATCTGACTTTGTTGAATCAAGAAACCTTTGTATGTACTTTTTACTTTTTTCCTCTCTGTCTGAAAATACTTTTTTTGGATAAGCAATTTTACTTATGCCATTTTCATTATGTAAACAAATTATTTCATCTAAAGAAACAGCAGAAGTAATATGTGTTGAATGTGTTGAAACAAATACTTGACGAACTTTTTTTTCTTTTCTATTCTCATTTAGAAACTTTAAAAATTTATATTGCATAGCAGGATGAAGATGTGCTTCAGGTTCTTCAATTACTAATGTAGTAAAAACTTTTGCATTATTATCTAGATAGTTTACATCTGCATTCACTTGCATTTTAGCAAGAAGTAAAGACATAAATATTAGATTATTGTAACCCAATCCATTGTGTGTTGCAGGTATCTTAATACCTGATTCATATTCTACAATTAATTTTAATACAGAATACATTTCTGTTTCTGAAAAAGTACCCTCAAAGTTAGGGTTTGCTTTATTAAAAGAAGCTCCAGTATTTTTTGCATAAGATAGAATTTCTTCTTTCCCTGATGCAATTCTAGCAGTAAGCTCTTGTATTAGGATATCAGCCTTCTCTGAAAATTCCATTTGTCTATCTTTTATTTCGGAAAACTTTGTTTCAGGTGATTTTGTTTCATCTATTTTTATTTCATAGTCCATAAAAAAATCAAAAACTTCTCTTAATAGTGTATTTCTTCCTGTTAACATATCCCTTTCTACATCTCTAATTGCATCTAGAAATTGGAAATCTATTTTTTTTAATGATTCAGAATCTGCTTGAGCTTGATTTATCAAATCTCCACCCCAGATTTTATATGTATAGAATCTTAAAAAATCATTTTTTACAATTTTCCATGTTTTTTCAGTTCTATCATCTCCTTCAGGTAATGAAGTTATTGTACTTATATATTCTTCATGTTTTTTTTCAGGTAAAAAAAACTCATATGTTAACATCGATTCATATGAAGCATCAAGCTTTGTTAACCAATTTGAAATTGTGGGAAGGTCATCTGGGGTTTCATCTTTCCCCTTACTAATTGATACAGAAATGGTTATCTTTGGTGGATTATCTTTTAAATCATTAAAAGTCAATGATTTATTAAAATCATCTATATCAAGTCGTTTAATTCTTTCACCATCTAATACTAAAGATAATGCTTTAATTAAGTTTGATTTCCCTGCATTATTTTGTCCAATAATGACATTAATTCCATCATTGAATAATATTTCTTCACTTTTGAAATTCCTAAAATTAGTTATTTTAACTTTTGATATATACATAATAGACCTACTTATAAATTATGTTGTATTATATTATAATATAATTAAGTAGAGCAATTATTTTAAATTCATAAAAAGAATAAGTATGGGAACAGAAATATCTTTAAACATAGGTGAATTATCAGTTAGTTGGAGTAAAAATTCAATGGGCATAGACCATGGTGTAATTTTCCAAGAAGAAAACAGAATACCTGTAAAATCAGATTATATTAATTACGACTACGATAAAGAACAAAATCAAAATCTAACTTCTATAGAAATGGCATTTTCTATAGAACTAAAAACTATTGTCCCTAGATTAGAACTTTTAGGGTTTACTTTAAAATCTATAAAAAAAGAATATAATGACTTAGTAAAAAATTGGAAAGAAGAATACCAGTTTCTTGAAGAAGAAGGTCGAAAATTAAATGTTATGAGCTTTGATGAATTTTGTTTATTTATTAAGAAGTATCCAATTAAAAATTTAGATAATACATATACATCTTATGATTATAATGATATAAAAAAAATTAGAAAAAGATTTGAATATATCCCAACTATAAAATGTTTACCATATGAAGATTTTATTGAAAAAGATGCATATTCAGAGTTAAATTACTTTGAGGGTCTAATTTCTTTTCTTCATCCTTATTCTCTTCTACGTATACTTGCTGAATGTTCTTCAAACTTATCTGAAAAAGTTATATGGCAATATGGTCCTTTAGTAGAAGCAGGATGGGCAAAAGAAGAAGATTTTAAGGCAAATGTAAAACGTGAACATCGTTTTTTAATTGCTACAGAAGGAAGTTCAGATGTACATATTCTAAAACATGCTTTTTCAATATTAAAACCAGAAATAGAAGATTTTTTTTACTTTATTGACGTAACAGAAAGACACCCTTTTTCGGGTACTGGAAGTTTAGTAAAATTTGCAGAAGGACTTATAAAAATTGATACTCTAAATAACATATTATTTGTATTTGATAATGATGCAGAAGGTATTGAAGCATTTAATAAAGTTAATTCTTTAAATATACCTTCAAATATGCAAGTTATTGTATTACCTGACTTAGAAGAGTTTAATAATTTTCAAACTCAAGGTCCAGAAGGATTATTTTCCGCAAATATTAATGGTCGTGCTGCAGCAATTGAATGTTATCTTGATTTAAATGTCAAAAACTATCCTTCTCCAAAAATAATTTGGACTAATTATAAAGAAAAAATAAAAACATATCATGGTGTTCTAGAGTATAAAGAATCTTATCAAAAAGAATTTTTTAAACAAACAAGAAAAACAATTCTTAATGGATCTTATTCTGTTGATAAGTTACAATCAGTGATTAATTGTATTATAAAAAATTGTGTTAGTATAGCTGAGAGAAAATAATTTTATCACAGTTAAAATTTTATAGGAATAAAAATGCCATCAAGATATACAATTACTGCAAAATAATATAGATCAATTAAAGAAATTATGGGAGAAATTAAATTGTAATGACGATAAACAATTTAAGAAATACTTAGAGGTAGTTCCAGTCAATTTCTAGAAAGAAATGGAAAAGAATATCAAATTTTAAAATTAGAATAAAAAAATAGTTTAGAAAATTATTGTAAAACTTCCCAATACTTAATATAATCTTAATAGTGTTCGCAATTAGCTTAAATCTAACAATGATTATTTTTAGATACTTAAAGATGAATTTTTAACAAAATTATAGATTTAAACTTAAATTAAATATTATTTTAACTCGTTAAGATACGCTATTCTTTAATAATTAACGACACATAGTGTATTATTTATATCTTTAAATATTAAAAGACTCTTAACACATTTTATTAATAGTCAAATGTTAAAATTTTTCAAGTAGTATTCAGATTAATAATTTATTTTCTAAAAAATATAACATAAAAGAAGAAAAGTAAAAAACATTCTGATATATATCAGAAAAAGCAGTACTCAAGGAATCATCATCGATAAAACGAGAGAGGCAATCCCTATTCAGAGTGAACATAGAGCTTATTAGTCTAATAATATGAAAAAGTTCCTTATTAAAAGATAAAGTTTTGAACTTATATAAATAAAAAGTTTGACATTGTTTAATATCTATTTAAGAATAAATATAACTTTTAGATTAAAATCTTTATATAGTTTCTTACTAAAATATTCTAATTAAATTAAATATATTATTTTAATTAGTAAAGAATACTCTATTCCCTTATATTCATTATAAGATAATACCTAAACCAATTTTAGGAGAAAATATGAAAATAGACAAGTTACTACAAGATTTTTTATTTCATTGCAAATTTGAGAAAAATCTAAATCCAAAAACAATTGTTGCTTATACTATGGATATAGAGCAATTTAAAACATTTAAAGATATTCAATCTATGTGTATTAATGAAGTTGATAAAGATATATTGAAAGAATATATTCAGCATTTATATACTTTAGAACTAAAACCAAAATCAATTAAAAGAAAATTAGCCACATTAAAAGCTTTTTTTACCCATCTTGAATTTGAAGAAATTATTACTATAAGCCCATTTAGAAAAATGAGAATTTCAATAAAAGAGCATAAAATACTACCAAAAATAATTGAAATTCAAAATATAAGAAAGCTTTTTAAATATGTTTATAAAATAAAATCAGACTTTAACAAGATAGAAAAATATTCATATAAAGCACTGACAAGAGATATTGCCATATTGGAACTATTATTTGCAACAGGACTTAGAGTATCAGAAGTAAGTAATATCAAATATCACGATATTAATTTAAGTACTGGAAACATAAAAGTTTTAGGTAAAGGTGGGAAAGAAAGAACTATTCAAATTTGTGATCAAGAAGTTAAAATAGCCTTAAAAGAATACTTATCACTATTTAAAGATGAGATACTTAAAAAAGAGTGGTTTTTTATCAATAGATTAAGTAATAAATTTACAGAATATTCTATTGCAAATATGATAAAAAAATATCAAACAAAAGCAAATATACAACAACATTTAACTCCACATATGTTTCGACACAGTTTTGCAACTATGCTTCTTGAAGAAGGCGTTGACATTAGATATATTCAAGGAATGCTAGGTCATGCATCAATTTCTACAACTCAAATTTATACTCAAGTAAATATGAAGCAACAAAGAAAACTTTTATCAACAAAACATCCAAGAAGAAACTTTCAGTTTCTCTCTTAACAGAAAATATCCTATTAAAATAAATATATAATAATAGGATATTATATTGCAAAAGAAATGGAATAATTTATCAGGACAACCACTAAGTTCATCGGATTGGTTATATGAGCATCATATTGCAAAATTGCCAGAAAGAACTAATTTTATTAAAAATCTTTTCTCTAATTTTAAACCAAATAGAATTGTTGATATTGGTTGTGGTACGGGTTTATGGTTAGAATTAATAAATAACACAATTGATTTTGATTGTGAACTTATTGGTATTGATTCAGATAAACTTGCACTTGAAGAAGCCCAAAAAAGATCTGCTAAATGGAATAAAAAAGTCACTTATATTGAAAGTGATTTTATGAATATTCAAGATTTACCAGAAGCTGATTTATACTTGGCATTTAATGTTTTTTCATATATGAGATCCCCTTCATGTTTTATAGATGGTATAAAAGATAAATTATCTCAAAATGGCAAATTAGTTATAAGACAATATGATGGTGCGGCAATCAGATTTGGTCCTATGAGTCATGAATTAAGAATAAATATTGAAAATGTACTTTTTAATTCTGTAAATTATAGTCAATCTTTTAAACATTATGATTTAGATAGGGTTTTTGAAGGGATTGAAAATTCAACTTTTGAGCATAAAGAAATAAATTTTGAACTTTTTAAAAGAAATTCTCCATATCCTCAAGATTTTTATAAATACTATAGCAATACTATTAAATGGACTATAAATTATCTAAATGAGAATATGTCAAAAGAGTTAAAGCATTGGTATAATAAGCATTTAATTGAAAATAACTCATCATATTTTTATGAAGTTGATTTAATTTCTATTCTTTCTCGCTAGTTGTATCGTAGTCAGGAGAAGCACTTTCCCACAAATTGTTAAAATGAATATAAAACATTTCTATTATCTTATCGTCTCGTGATAATAGCACAATAGGGTCTTGTCCTAATCCTCTAAAATCCCAATTAAATAAGACCTCTTTTTTACCATCTTTATATTCTAAAATTATGAAATTTATTTGAGGTTCTGAATGAGATATTAATCTATATTTATATTTATCACTTTTTTTAGTTAAGTTAAAAGTATTTCTAAATCTTTGTAATGCATGTTTATCTCCAATTTCCTTACACAATAAAGGTTTAGCAATATATCTAGCTATTTCTTTTTGAAATTTATTATACTCTTCCATTGAATAAAATTTTTCATTTGATCGTTCAATTTCTTGAATCGTGTTAAATGAAGTATTTTTTATTTCACCAAGGGTAGAAATTCTAGTGTTGATATATTCCATAGCTTTTTCAGGTGAACCAATTCTTATTACATGCAAATAATTCTTTACGGCATCATAAACTCTATCAGACAAATCAGAAGATTTCTTAGCTTCTTTACTTACAATTCTTCCATGCTCTATAAACAAAATAATAATAGAAAACAAAAAGGCAGGTATAGCTGTTGCAACTTGCTTTGGTCCATATCCCAAAGGATCGAGCCAATACGTAAATAAAAACACTACGATAGCTATCACTGGACCAAAAGAATAGTCAAACCATTTAGAGTAATCAGTTTTTTTCATAAACTATAATATCCTATTATCCATTATTAATTAATTTATTCGATTATGCCTAAATTTACTTTAAACTTAAAATTTCTTTCTAATACATGATAATAAAGAATTATATAGAGTACTTTTCTAAAATATTTTCTAAATTCTTTTTTATTTGTATCAATTTATGATACTCTGAATATATTTTATTTTGAATTGCTAAATCAATCTCACCATTATCATCAACTGGAATATAAACTTCTATATTAGCCATTTGTTCTTCATATAACATACCTTGAGCATCTTTTGCTATTACCTGATTATAAAGTATTGGTTGTATTTGTTGTCTTACCCATTCCAAATTCAATTCAAACTTTGGAATTAAAACTCCACAATGGTCATTGGGATAAAACTCATAATCTCTATAAAATATAGTTCCACATTTAGCCCCATCTTTAGTCCAGGTTAAACATTCCTTACTAACATAAACTTTTTTTGAATTTTTTTCTATGCTTGTAAGCCATTTTCTATCTCCATACCAAGCTATACCTTCATTCTTTGTTTGAGAAGTTACAGCTGGAAAATCACCAGAATTATTGTATATATCATTTTGTGTAATTCTACGACCAGATGTAATATCAAATAGTTCTTTCATTAAAAAGATTTTACTTTTTGAAATAATTTTTTTACTAATTTGATTATTAAGTTTTTTTAGAATACTAATTAATAAATTAAGTTTATTTATTCTTATATCAAATTCTTTAACTAGTTTGTTTTGTAAATTTATATTAATAATATTAACTTCAATATTATCAACTTGTTCTTTCATTAATTTAGAATTTCCACCTTTAGAAGTAACATATTTTTTAGATTCTAAATTAAGATATAAAGCCAACCATTGAGGAGAAATAATTCTTTGATATTTCTTCTTTATTATAATTTTTCCACATACATTAGTGAAAAGAAAAGGCTCATGTCTTAAAATAAAATTACCAGCATTACCATCCGTAGTCCATGTTATTTCACCTGCTTCTCCTTTTGCATTAGAGTCATTGTAAAATGACATATTTACAGTTCCAATCAATCCTTGGTTTTTTGTATTCGATGAATACACAGGAATTCCATTTTTATTATAATTATAATAAATATTTTCTTCTGAAATAACCTCTCCTCTAACTGTATAAGCTATTTCACTTAGTAAAGCTTTCATACTATTCTCCAAATAACTTTTTAATCTCTAAAATTAATTCTTTATTTTCTTTCTCAAAGTCTTCAAGAATTAAAGATTGTGTTTTAGCTTCTCTAAAATATTTTTCTGGAGTACATATCAATGTTTTTCTAATTATAGGATTTAATTTATCGATAAAACTACTCCTAAAAGAATCATATTCTAAACCATAATTTTCAATTTGTTCAATGTAAGATTCTTTTATTTCTTTTTCTTCTAAATCAATAATGTCTTCTATCGAGTTTAATAAATAAATTTTTTGAAAAATTTTTTTAATTTTAGTAGATTGTTGAACTGAAGTTAATGGTTTAAAATTCTCTTCAATTTTTAGCCAGTATTTAGGATTCTTATTGTTAAAGTTATAATTTATTCCAGCAATTTCTAAAATCTGTGCATAACATTTCTTTAAAGTATACTTTCCCTCTTTATTTATTGTTAGATCTTTTGGGTGCTTGATTTTTAGATTTTTACTAGGTATATTGTTATTTACAATTTCAACTATATCTTTAACAGTTAAAGCTTTTGGTTCAATAGTTTTCGTATTATCTCTAAAAATTCCTTTTTTACTATCAAATATTAGTTCATGATCTTTTTGTAGAATTTCAAATATTTTTTCTTTTGCTCTAATTTCTTCATCATTTAAAGTATCAATATTTTCAATAATCTTTTCTATATTAATTTTCTCTTCAACTTCTCTATTCAGTCTTCTTAAAACTTCTTCTACAGATACAGTTTGATAAGTAATAAATTCATCTTTTAAGATTTCTTTTAATGAGATATACCCATACTTTAATCCTTCAATTTTTTCCTCCCATTCGTTGTAAAATTCTTCACCTTTTAATTGAGTTTTTCTTTTATATCTTTCAATTATTAAAGAATCATTTGTACTTCCGTCGATTCCTCTCCACTGACTAAACTCGTCATGTAAATATTTACCATTTTCATCCATTCTATCTGTTCTAAATCTTTTATCAGAATTTGCGAAACCGTCATTATCTACAATATAACTCCAAATATCAGGGTCATTTTCTATTTGATTAATATCTTTCAAGGGAATCAATCTTTTTTCAAAGAATATTGCATATGTTTTCTCATGTGTGTATGGTGCGAAAGCATGTTTAGGAAGACTTACTATCTTTTCAATTTTACAGTATTTTAACAACCAAACTCTTAATGGTGATAACGTTGTAGCTTCTAATATCCCATCAGGGATAATAGCCATAGCTCTTCCTTTTGGTAATAACATATCAACTATTTTTACAAGAAAATTGACTTCTAACCTTTGATTATTTATTACAGGCTTTATTACAGTTTCAGTTCCTTCTTGAAAAGAATAATTTACAGTATATGTTCCTTTCCCATAAGGTGGATTTGTAATTATATAATTAAATTTATTGTTATTTATATTTTTATCCTGTAAAGTATCTGCCTTTCTAATTTCTGAAAATCCATCTCCAGATAAATACATATTGATCTTTGTTCTCGTAACATTTGCCGTATATATATCGTATCCATAGAAAGAGCTTGAAGCTAATTTTGATAAATCTATAGTTTTATAGTTTTTATGCTTTTGAGCTTCATCTTTAATATATTTAAAAAATTCTGTTAGGAAACCACCTGTACCACAAGCAGGATCGCAAATATTTTTAGGAGATTTTGGCTTAGATACTACTTGTTTATTTTCTACTCCTTCATATAATTCTCCAATAAAATCATAAGCATTTATTTCCATTAGTTCTATTAAAGTTTTAATAATATGTCGTCTTGTAAAAAATTGTCCAAAAGATTTCCTAAAATCTTTTTCTCCTAATGATTCATATACTTCACCAAATAGATCAATTTTTGAGTCGTGCAAATCATGCAATTTAGTTATTTCAGTATAAATTTTTCTTAGACTTAATAAATGATAGTCCGTTTGAAATGTTTCAAGTGTTCTTTTAAAATTGAAAGTTTCTGTATTTTCACTATCTTTTATTATAAATAGATCTGTATAGTCTTCGGAAATATCCTTTGTTAACATTTTTTCAAATATTTTATCAATGGTAGATGTTAAATTATCTCTTAAGTCTTCATCATCTTCTGAATTATTATCTTTCGGATTATTTTTGTTATTTAGGCTATTCCAATTTTTAAGACCTCTAATACCCTGGTCTTTATATTTTTCTAGTATTGATTTCAAACCAATAAAAGCAATTGTAAAGTCAATAGTTTTTTGATTATCATTTTGGAGATCAGTAGTCCGATAAATATTTTTTAAACTGTATATTATATCTCTAATATTTATATCTTCTTTAATATTCTCAACTATAAATCCATGAATATCTTTTTGAGAATATATTATATTTAAAATATATTTTCCAGGAAATGCTTTTAACTCTTGACCATTAATATAAAATGGAACCCATCTATTAGATGTATGGTCTAATACTCTCAAAAGTATATCTATTCCTGTAAATCCAATAACTATCCTTATGTCTTCACCTTTTGAATTTAAGCCATCTGCATAAATAATTGCTTCACTTAACGCAAGTTCTACTGATTCTTTGGGTTCTTTATCTTCTATAATTATTTTTAACTTATCATTTATAAATATTCCACAATCAATTTCACCTGTTCCGCTTGCTAGTTTAGTCTTACTTGGAATTTTAATTTCACTATTTCTAAGTTTAGTTACTGCAAGTTCTGCTTCTTTCGAAGTATAAGATAATTTATTTTTTAGAATTGAATGAACATAAGAATCAACATTTTTCTCATTTATATTAATATCTTCTATATAACTTACAAAATAATCAGTTAAATATTTGATTGATTCCTGTTCTGTTATAACTGCTAATTTATTTATTATTTTCATTTAATTGTATATCCCATAATTCTTTATTATTTAATATTGAAGTATACCATAATCATTTTATCAAATGTAGAATACCTGACGGAAGCTAAATATTTTTTTATAAAATAAATCAGTAATAAAAGTTACAAATATACAAGATGAAATATGAATAATAGATATAAAATTTTGTATAATTTAGAATTTAATAAATAATCTTGATATAATAATTTTAGTATTAAAAATATAATTTATTTTAGGTTGATATATGTATAGAATGGCTTTTTTTAAAAATAACTACCCTGAAATAATAATTAGAAAAACATTATATCAATTTTCAAGATTTACCGAGTGGAGGCTTGAAGAAGATATTGAGAATTGGATTATTTATATAATAAACGATGAAAATTTAGAAAAAAATAAAAATATTTTTAATAGATATTTAAATGACAATTTATTGAGATATGAAATTGATAAAAATACTCTTTTTTTAAGGGAGCAAATTATAAAAAAATCTTTAGAAAAGATTTATAGTGAATTATAAATATTTTCCATTTAATTTTAGACAATTACCTTCTCAAAAATATATTTTAACTAATAGTACAGGTAGCTTTGGAATTATCAATTCAAGAGATGATTTAAAAAATTTAATTTATCATAAATATGAAAATTTAGAAGAAAAGCTATTGAATAACCTTGAAGCAAATAATTTTATCTATATTGAAAAAGATTATAAAATAAAATTAAATATATATTTGACAAATTTATCTACAAAAATTTACTCTAATTTAAATAAACCAAGTTTATTTTTAATAATTCCTACATTAAGATGTGATTTAGATTGTAATTATTGTCAAGTAAGTAGAGTAAATATAAATAAACAAGGTTATGATTTAGATATTAAATATATAGATGAAATTATAAAAGTTATAAATCTTGTTTCAGATAAAAGCTTTAAAATTGAGTTTCAAGGTGGTGAACCATTATTAAATTTTAATTTTATAGAAACTTTTGTCAAAAAAATAAAAGAAGTAATTACTAATAAAAATATTTCATTTGTAATTTGTAGTACTTTGAATAATATAAATGATGAAATTTTAAATTTTTGTAAGAATAACAATATTTTTTTATCAACTTCTTTGGATGGTAACAAAGATATACATAATTCTAATAGGCCTTCTAGATACTATAACAGTTATGATAGATTTACTGCTAAATTAAAAGAATCAAGGAAAATATTAGGTAAAAATAATATAAGTGCACTCTCAACTGTTACAAAAGAAACTTTAAAAGATTATAAAAAATTTATTCAAGGTTATTTAGATAATGAATTTACAACTATTTCTATAAGACCTTTGACGTTTTTAGGATATGCATTTAATGATAATAAAATTTATTCTGCTGAAGATTTTTTTGAGTTTTATAAAAACTGTTTAGAATATATTTTTGATATTAATAAAGAAAAAGTTTTTATTGAAGAAAATTTACTTATTTATTTATCAAAAATATTTTCTCCTTTTGAAAATAATTATTTAGATTTGCAATCTCCATCTTCATATATGATGGGAGCATTAGTATTTAACTATGATGGAAAAATATTTGGTTCTGATGAAGCAAGAATGTTATGGAAAATGACTAAATTTAAAGAACTAGAATTGGGTGATATTACTACTAAAGAATATAATTTTTTAGATAAGAATAATATTACTGTATTGAGTAATTCATTTATTGAAACAATGCCAGGATGTGAAGATTGTAGCTATAAAGAATATTGTGGCGTAGATGTTTTTCATCATTTATCAACTCAAGGAGATATAATAGGTGATAAATCAATTTCTTTTTTTTGTAAATTACATACTATGATTTTTGATTATATATTTGACTCATTAATTAATAGAAAAGATATTATGGAGATATATTTAAAGTGGAAAAACCAATAAGAATAGATACATTTAATTATAAATCTGATAATTTAATTAACGGTATGTTTATTTTTAATAAAAAATCTATACAAACATATGATAATTTATCAGAAATATCTTATATTGGAAATAATCAATATAGTATACAATTTAATGATGAGAAAATACTATTTTCGAGTGATAATCTAAGAGAAAATGTTGTTGATGGAGATATATTGATTTTTCATCAAAACAATAAAAAAATATCTACTTATTTAACAAATTTTTCAAATGAAAATACCATCTTAGTTACTGAAAGATGTAACAGCAAATGTTTATTTTGTTGCCAACCCCCTAAAACAAAAAATGATGAATATTTATTTGATGAAGCATATAAGGCAATTATAAATTTTGAAACAAATAAATTTATTGGAATTTCAGGTGGAGAACCAACTTATAATAAGGAAGTATTTCATGAATTTTTAAATAAATTAAATTGTAGTGGGAATACTAACTCTTTGCATATTTTAACTAATGGAAAATCATTTGAAGATTATGAGTTTACAAAGAAAATTTGTAAAGAATCTTTAAGAGATTTAGTTTGGGCTATTCCACTATATGGATTTAATTCAAAAATTCATGATACAATAGTTGGCAGTAAAAATTCTTTTAATAAAACAACAAAAGGGATAATTAATTTATTAGAATTTGGACAAAATATTGAAATTAGAATTATTCCAAATAAGTTAAATATTAAATATTTAGAAAATATCATAGATTATATTTTTTCTACTTTTAAAATGATTAATAGTATTTCTATAATGAATATAGAACCAATAGGTTATGCAAGAAAAAATTATGATAAATTATATTTAAAAGTTAAAGAACAAAATAAATATATAGAAAGAGCTATCTATAAAGCTAGATTATATAATTTTAAAATATTTTTATATAATTATCCATTATGTTTATTATCTGAAGAAATAAGAGATTTTTCAATAAAATCTATTTCAGATTGGAAGAATTATTATTTAGAAGATTGTAAATTTTGTAGTAGAAGAAATGATTGTTGTGGGTTTTTTACTTCTGCAACAGATAAATATATAGAAAAGGTAAATATAATATGAAACAAAATTTAAAAGCTTTAGCTGGATTACTTGGAATATCTTTTAGTGCACAAGCCTCTTATCAATCAAATATAACTGATGATATATCAAATGCAAATTTTATGTTGAATTCTTTAGACAATAATACAGAAAAAGCATCTATTTTAAATTCACATGTTTCAGATATTTTAGCTGCTCATAGAAGCCATAGTTCTCATAGAAGTCATAGCTCTCATAGATCTTCTTCAAGTGGGGGATATTCAAATTATTCATATGGTACAAGTAAGAACTCATCGACATACACACCATATCAAGCACCTAAATTGATTGACAATACTACCTCTATTAAAAAGCAAACTACTACTAATAGATCTACAGAAATAAAAAGTGATAATACTGTTGATAAAGATAAAAGAGAAAAAATAGTAAGACAGGTTCAAACCGTTTTATTATTAGAAGGATTATATAATGGTCCAATAGATGGTATTATTGGAGATTCTACAAGAAAAGCTATAGATAGTTTTAAAAAAATACATAATATAAAAAGTGAAAGTTATTTAGGAATTGATACTTTAAATGCTTTAGGAATAAAAGGGTTTTAGTATTAAATCATTTTAAAAAATTTATTATACAAACGTGAATTTTGTGAAAAAGGTAAATTTTATTTTTATAAACTTGTTAATTTAAAAAAGTAACTATAAGTACCAAATAATCTTTGTAAATTTGCTTTTATAATATCCATATCATTTTTTTTTAAATATTTTTTAGCATTTTCAATCTCTTCATTTGTAATCATATCTCCAAATGCTAAATATCTAGGAGATACATCATTAACTAAATTGTCATACCAAAATGATAAATATTTGATTTCTTTTACCATATCCCAATAAGTTAATTGATTTTTCTTCATAAAATTTCTAAAATTATTAGGATAATTATCAAAAATATATACTATGAGTCCAAACAAAGAAAAAAGTTCTTGAACATTTAATCGATTAAAAACTGGTGGTGATAGTTTAATATGTTCAGCTAACTTATCTTTTAACATCTTAAATAACGGATTTTGGTTTATAAAATATGTATGTTTTCTTAAAAATATTAATTTTGTGATTTGTATTATGGTTATAAAAAATACGAAAGGGTATAACCATTTATCTTTAAATCGAATATATCCTTTTTTTAAAATATACATTAATTTTTCTTGAGCTTTAATTCCATAGATTACATTTGCTTTTATAGTTTGTTTTTTTGATTTTCTTAAATCAAGTCCACATTTATGACAATATATATAACTTTTTGAATCTTGATACATTTTAATAATGGAGATTTTACTATTACATTTAGGGCATGCATCATATAAATAACAATTGTGTTTAACACAAGTAGTAATAAAAATGAATTTCCAATATTGTCTAAAATAAGGGATATTGTCTTTTCCGAGACATATTGGGCAAAATTTCATATTTGAAATAAAAACTTTATTATTAGCATTCATTATTTCATCTTCATATAAATACCCTGTATATTTTTTTAATGTTAAAGATAAAATATCAACTTTATTTTTTGTTTTTTTAGTAAATATTTTTATAAATTTATCACTTAATGCAACATCTAAATCACGTTTTAATATATCTCTATTTTCTAATCCGAAATGAGTATTTAAAAATGTTTGAGGATGTGTATAATGAATATATGATGTTCTTGCAAACCATGATAAAAAACTTTCATCTTCAAGAGGTTTTAAAATAATTAAAAATAGTTTGTTTTTTAAATTTCCTGGTTTTAAATTTTTAGTAATCATTCTCTAAATAATTTACTATCTTTTTCTGATTGATTCATAGATCTAAATCTGCAGTTCTTTATTTCAGATAATGTTATCCTTTCACTTTTAGTTTTTATTGCATAAATAGCTGATTCTTTTAATAAATCTGCCATATCACCTATGTAACCTTGTGAGATATTTAAAATTTCTTGAGCTAACTCTTGAGTTATAATATTCTCTTGTTTTAACGGAAAAGATGCAATAAAAGTTGATATTAAAGAAACATATTCCTTATCCATTTTCCATTTAGGTAAAAAAACTGGCCTAAATCTACTCATAATTTGTGAATCTGTACTAATAGTTCTTAATGCATCTTTTATCCCAGATAATACAATTGGAATTTTAAGTGTATTACTTAAATTTTTAATTGCATTCATTATTTGTTTTTGTCTTGAAACAGATCCACTTAATACATTATGTATTTCATCTATAATTAACATTTCCACATGGAGTACCTTTAAATAATGCTCTACTAAGTATTGCTTTTTAGAAAGGGACATACTTTCATTAAATGGTGCACTAAGCGTATGTAATATTTGGCTATATAACCTTGTTTCACTAGGTTCAGAAGGAGCAATTATATAAAGAATTGGTATACCCATAGTATAATAATCATTTAAAAATTCCTCTGAAATGTTTTGATCAGTTTTTACAAAGTTATCATATGGAGGATATTTGTTAATAAATTCTTCTAATAGAGATGTTTTACCATTAGTTGATGCACCAACTAATAAAATACTTGAAATTCTACTTTTATCTTTTTCATATTTCTTTAAATCTTCTAAAATATTGAATATATCCTGTGCCTTTGGATAATTTATCCATCTTTTTTTTGTAATATATTTTATTCTTTCATTATCATTTTCTGTCAAAAAAGATTCAGCTTCTATTGTTAAAGTTATTCTAGCCATTTTTTTTCTTATCTGTTTTTACATCAAAAATTTCAATATTTTCAAATAATCCATCAAAATGTTCAGGATTTACTTCAGTATAATTATCATAAAGTTTTTCTCTTTTTTCTGCAACTGTTTCCTTTATTTTTACTGTTCTTTTTCTTTGATCTTTAACATATGTTTTGTGTTTTTTCTCAATTTCAGATTCAATTTCATACAATTTTTCATAAGCTTTGAAAATATCATCTTCATTATAATTCTTAATTTTTTGATTTTTCAAATATTTTTTTACTGCATATAAATCCCATAAAGTCATTGCTGGTGCTGAAAGTTTTCTGTATGGTATCTCAAAATATTCTTTTAATTCTGGATCATAAAAATAAATCATCTGTATATTTAAAGGGTCTCTTTTTATTTTATGATTCACCCTTTTATTTTTATCATCTTTTATTCCTATCCAATGTCTTAAAACATCAGAATAATATGTTACCCCATCTATTGTTATTCCATCTTTTTGTATTGTTCTAATTTCAGTCGGTAATAAAGATATTCTTACATTATCAATATTATCTAAAACGGGAGCTAAGCCAACTCCTGGATTTTCATCATTACCCATAACCCCTTCTAGATATTTTTGTTCAGGAGTCATAAATATTTCACTATGATACTTTTTATGATAAATATTTACAATATATTGCAATAACCAAGTTGTAAATTCTTCTATTGTATATGTTGCATTTTTATTAGAATTGTAGTCACCTTTTTCGACAATATCTCCAAATGTAGTTCCTGGAAGATTATGAATACTTTCATTATGAGTTTTAAATGCTCTTTCTATATGTGGTCCAAATTGAGGTCTTGCAACAGGTCTTTTTTGAAGAGATATTCCATATTCATCGCATACTCTTTGCATATCCTCACAGACTAAATCGGGACCATTATCTACACCAATTATACGTGGAATTCCATATGCATTCCACTCTCCTTCAACACCATATTTTTTTAATAAATTATCTTTTTTATTAAAAATACTGAACATACACTGAGATACATTATAAAAAGCTGGACCAAGAAAAGATACATATATACCAACGATCATTCGAGAATAAACATCTATTGCCATTGTTAAAATTGGTCTTCCTAGTGCTTTACGATATACACTATCAACTAATATTATATCCAATGGTGTATGATCTATTTGAATAAAATCAAAAGGGAACTTCCCTTCAGGAAATTTCCCATCAGCATTATCAAATTCTTCTTTTGCTCTTTTATAACCATATCTTCGTTTTATTACTTTTTTAGGTTCTATTTGTGATATTCTATATCTAATAGTATTTCTGTGTGGAATTTTTAGACTTTCATGTTTGCAAGCAAGATAAATCTTATTATATACTCTATTGAAACTATATCTTTGTTTATTTAAATAAATATTTTCTATAATATCACTAATAATTTCATTAACTCTTGAATCTAACCTATTTCCTTTTTTCCCCCTTTTTGAAGTTGCTGGTACAAGAGAACTAATTTCTCCAGTTTTTTCATAAAGTTTAATCCAATTATATAAAGTAACATAGCTATATCCATGCTCTTTTGCTACTAATTCAACATCATACTTTGTTCTACTTACAAAAACCAAATCCTTAATAATTTCTTCTCTCCTTAATGCCTCTGCCCATTCTTCAGTAGAATAACTATCAATATGTCTACTTTTATGATTATTTATATTATTTGATTGTAAATCATCTAATAAAATAGTTACTATTTCATTAGACAATAAATTTTGAATTTCTAGATTTTTAATATTTATTGTTTTTAATATTCTCCATTGTTCTCCCATGTAATTAATGATTGTTCCTGGTTTTAAATTTATTTTTCCCATATATCACTTCCAATTTTAATTACAGTCTTATTGGTTAATTTATCATAAAGCTTTATAAGATGTGTGTTATTAAATATATAATTCCATACATAAGGTAGATAAAGTAACTGTTCTCTTTTGTTATTAGCTAATTTTTCTAATAATTGCTCAACAGTAATAACATCATTTAGTTTTTTAAGTGTATTTTCTATAAATAAAAACTTTTCTCTATCTTCTTTAAGGTATGCAAAATTATATAAAAATTTTAAATTATCTAAAGTTCCATTATAAATATTTTCATTAGTTACTACTTCTAACTCTATATGTACGTACTTAGGGAAATATATAATCAAAAAGTCAAGTTTTTCTTTTAGTTCAGTTCCTTTTTTATATCACTTAAATATTTAACTTCAAAATATTTTTGTATATTATTCTGGTAAGTCACCAAACAATCAGGAGTATATCTATAACGAATTCCATCCTTATATTCATAATAAATTCTTAAAGGTTGCTCTTCATAGCTCAGAACATTACTATTAAATTCCAATGTCATATAGAAATCTCTTTCAAGAATTGATTCATACGCAATTTGTTTATCGTTCTTAAAACTCTTAAAATATCCAGTCGATGAAATATAACTTTTTTTAATTTTTCTAACACTCATGTAAACATTATACATCTCTTTTTTAAATTATTCAAGATATAAATGTATTTAAGTTTATTTTTGTATTTATAAATATATTTAAGTTAATTCTTGACCATATTTAAATTTATTATTATACTAATATTAATCGAAATATCGTTTTTATAGAAAATTCATTTAATTTTTTTATTGTAAATTACATGATTAGTGGAACAGGGCTTGATATTCGATATCCTGCAATAAATAAAAATATGATTTTGGAGATTGAACAACAAGGATTAGTTTTAAGCCAATTTGCTCCAAATACTCCATCATTACCGAGAAATTTTGCTATTAGAAATGAAATCATAGTTGCGTTATCTGATATTTTGATAGTTGCCTATGCAGATTTAAAATCAGGAAGTATGAGAAGTATAGAATATGCACTTAAAATGAATAAAGATATTTATGTTTTACCTCATAGACTAGGAGAAAGTGATGGAACTAATCAACTTTTAGTAAAAAGTAAAGCAAAAGCTATTTATGATATTGATGCGTTTGTATCAAACTTTGGAACCCAAGTTATGAAAAATAATAAAGATGAATTTTTAGAATATTGTAAAAATAATCCTTTATATAATGAAGCTGTTTTTAAATATGGAGATAAAGTTTTTGAATATGAACTATTAGGAAAGATAGAGATAAAAAATGGAAGAATAGTAATAAAATAAAATTTACTACTATTATATTAAAATCTCAACTGATAAGTTATATCTCCAGCACCTACTCCTAAAAAGATACCTTCTTCATAAGTTTTTATGATTTTATCATCTTTAATTAGTTCTATTTTACCTTTATAAGCTACAACTCTATCGGCAAATATTGGGTTATAACTAGCAAACTCTTTTTCAAAATCTATTTCTATTTTCTTTTCTCCAGCAACTGTCCATATAGGTAGGATGATAAGTTCATCACATCTTTTAAAACACTTTTTAAATCCTTCAAGATTATCACTTGTTCTTGAGTATTTATGTGGTTGCCAAAGAACTATTCTATTATTAAAATTTGTAAGATTATCATATAATTCTATAGATTTCATAGTTGCTTCAATCTCTGTTGGATGATGTGCATAGTCATCAATTACTACAAATTTCTCATTTGATTGAACAATATCAAATCTCTTTTTTATTCCTTTATAGTTTAAAAGATTTTTTCTAATAGTTTCAATATCAAGCTCATTTAAAGCTGCAAGTATTGCCAAAGAAGCATTTGTAGCTATATGAAAACCAAAACCCCAAACTTCAAAAGTTCCAAAATCTTTTAAATCAAATTTTGTACAAGGTTGCCCTTCTTTTGTTGTGTAACAAAGGTTTTTTATATCTTTTGATGGATAAAGATAAGTTGCATCTTCAATATCAAGTTTTTGAATATCTTTATCTTCTGCATTTACTACTCTTTTTTTTGCTAAACTTAAAAAAGTTTCATAAGATTCATAAAATTTATTGTAATCATAATGATAATATTCCATATGTTCAGGCTCTGCATTTGTAACTATTGCACAATATGGATTTGAAAGTAAAAAAGAAGCATCACTTTCATCTGCTTCAAAAGCTACAATTTTATCTATATATCTAAAATTTGATCCAAATTCTTTTGAAATAGCACCTATTAATGCACTACTTTGTAAAATAGTAGCTAAAATAGCTGTTGTTGTAGATTTTCCATGTGCTCCAGCAACACAGTAATTTTTCTTATCTCCTAAAATTATAGGTAAAGCTTCTTTTCTACTTAAAGTTCTAATTTGTTTAAGTCTTGCTTCTATTAATTCTGGATTTTCATCAGTAACTGCAGCTGAATATATAACTAAATCTAAATCTTCATTGATATTCGAAGCTTCTTGAGGGCAAGATATTTTTATCCCTTCTCTTTCTAAATCTTTTGTTATTGAAGAGCTTTTCATATCAGAACCACTTACATTATGTCCATCAAAATTTAAAAATCTAGCTAATGCTGAAAGACCTATCCCACCTATTCCTATAAAATGAACTCTCACTATTTTCTCTCCATTATCAGATGTTGTAAATTTTTATATTCTTCTTCTAAAATATCTTTATTCTGTTTTAAAAAATTATCTATATCAAAATTAAAGTTTGTAATAAAGTAACCATATTTTTCATCTTCTATTTTACTATCACTAAATATATATTTATCGTAGAAAGTATCAAAGTCTAAATTTTTTAATAAAAAAACCAATAAAACTTTCAAAGACTTTTTTAAAATTTCATCATCTAAAATATTTTCTATTACAAAAATCAACTCTTTAGCACCAGATATATTTTCATTTGTCCACTTTTCAATTGAATGTTCATACAATGCTCTAACATAAAAAAGATTTTCATTTTCTAAATTTAGTTTTTCTTTTTTTTCAATTATTTTTTCTACATTATCAAATGCTGTTTTTAATATCTCTTGATAAAGTTCATTTATTTTATCTTCATCTAAATCTAAAACTAACATAGAATCAAGTGTTTCATACATTAAAGCTATATTTCTTACCTTAATTGAATTTACTCTTGCTTCTTCTAAATATTTTAAAAAATCAGGATTTGTTCTAGCTTGAAAAAGCTCTTCATTTGTCATAAAATTCCTTTTTAATCTTCAGATACTGGAATTAAAATTTGATTAAATTTATTTAAATCAAATGCTACTAAATCACTATTTGTATAGAAAAATTTGATAAAAGATCTATTTTTAAACATTTTTTGTTTCAATGGTAAGAGTTGTAATATATCTTTTTGTTTTTTTAATTCTCTTATAGGATTTTCACTACCTCTTATAATTTCTAATTTTTCATTAAAAATTTTTGCAAGACTCTCAAAATGATTTATAAGATTTGTTTGTCCTTCTTTTTCACCTATTGGATCAAAATCTAATATTTTTGTTTTTATTTTTAATTGTGTAGAAACATCAAAAACAATAGGAGAAATTTGTTCATAAGATCCACTTTCGTTTAAAAGTACACTTACACTTTTTACTGCTTTTAAACTCTCTTTACCAAATTTAAAAATAGGTATCTTCAAATCAAGTAAAAATCTTAAGTTATCTCTATTTTTAAACATAGCTAAAGTAAGCATCAAAAGACCAATATTATATTTTCTTCTATCTTCTTTTATAATTTGTTGAAAACTTTTATTTGCATAATCAATTTCTAGAATAATTGTAGGAAAATATTTTACTTCTTCTTTTATTTGATCCATTATTTTTACTGTTGTTGGACGTGTAACTTTTATAATAAGTAAAGAATTTTTTAATTTATTATTCATAAATTTAGCTTCATCAATAGCTTTTTTTACACTCTTTTCATTTTCTAAATATAAATCTAAATATAAATATATTTTACTTCCAAATGGCATAGGAAACTGTCCTGTTGTTTTTCCTATTGCATTGTAAATATTCATCAAAATACTAGGTTTACCAATAACTAAAATTAAATCATTTGGTTTCAAAACTAAAAATGGCTTTATATCTATCATTTTTTGGTTTCTATAAACTCCAAATATTCTCCATTGTTTTTGTTCTATTGAAGCAATTGAACGATAAGCATATGAACTTCCAAATGGAATTTTTATTTCCATTATTTCACCTTGTTTAAGCCCAATATTTTGTGCTAAAACTGGAACATTTGGTAATCTTTCTACCATTCCATTTGCTAATACTTCAATCCCTTTATAGATATTTAAATAAGGATCTTCAATATTTATTCCCCAATAGTCTAAAATAGTAATTTGAAGATTTTTTTTATATTCTCTAAGGTTTTTTATAACACTTAATGTCTCATCTTTTGAGTTAAGTGCCATTAAAACTTCTATATGTATATTTTTTTTCAAAACCATAGATAATTTTGAATTTGAAGTTGGATCAAACTTATAAAAAGTAAAATTTGAAGGCATTTGTGATGGTAAAATAACATCATTCATATAAACTACATCGTAACTATTATCGCCTGTATTTGCTTCAACAATTCTTTGTAATAACTTCTTTGCAATAATTCCATCTAGTATAATTAATATTTTTTTCATAGCGGAAATTATATCTTAAAAAGTTTAATAGTAGATTTTAGATAAACTACAATCTTATTTTAAAAAAGGTTTATATTATACTATGGAATTTCAAATTGACGCAACTTCAAATGGTGCTAGAGCATGTACAATAAAAACAGCTCATAGTACTATATTAACTCCTGTTTTTATGCCTGTTGGTACTCAAGGGACAGTAAAAGCTCTTGATGCAAATGATATGCTTGAACTTGGAGCAAAAATTATTTTAGGAAATACTTATCATTTGTATTTAAGACCTGGAAGTAAACTAATAAAAAAATTTGGTGGGCTTCACGGATTTTCTAAATTTCCAAACTCATTTTTAACAGATAGTGGAGGATTTCAAGCTTTTTCATTAAATTCTAATTCTAAACCAGATGAAAATGGAATAATGTTTAAATCACACATAGATGGAAGTAAACACTATTTTACTCCCAAAAGTGTTTTAGATACTCAATATGACTTAAATAGTGATATTATGATGATTTTAGATGATTTAGTAGCTCTTCCAAATACAGATGAAAGAATAAAAAAGTCTATTGAACGAACTACAAAATGGGCACAAGAAGCTATAGAATATCATATGGAACAAAAAACAAAAGGTATAGGAAGAAATCAAAATATATTTGCCATAATACAAGGAGGGACTTCTAAAGAATTTAGGAAATTAAGTGCCCAACAACTTTGTGCAATGACTGATTTTGATGGTTTTGCAATTGGTGGACTTAGTGTTGGAGAACCAAACAAAGAAATGTACGAAACGGTAGAGTGGACTACACAATTTATGCCAAAAGATAAACCAAGATACCTTATGGGAGTAGGAACACCAGAAGATTTAGTAGAAAATATTGAACGTGGTGTTGATATGTTCGATTGTGTTATGCCAACAAGAAATGCTAGAAATGGTACACTTTTTACAAACTTTGGAAAATTAAATATTAAAAAAGCTGAATTTAAAGATGATGAAAATCCAATAGATAATACTTGTGAATGTTATACTTGTAAAAACTTTAGTAGAGCATATTTAAATCACTTATTTAGAGCAGCAGAAATTACATATTTTAGACTAGCATCCATTCATAATATTCATTACTATCTAAATTTAATGAGTGAAGCTAGAAATGCTATTTTAAAAGATAATTGGTCTGAATTTAAAAAAGAATTTTATTCTAAAAGAAGCAAATAATCTCTTTTTTGATAAAATAAAAAACTAAAATTTTAAGGAAATTTGAAAATGACAGTAGTTGATGATAAACTAATTGCAAAATTAGAAAAACTTTCTAGTTTAAAACTTGATGATTCAAAAAAAGAAAAAATGAAATCTGATATAGCTCAAATGTTAGACTTTGTTGAAAATTTAAATGATATTGATGTATCAAATATTGAAGCGACATTTAGTACTGTAAGTGGTGGAACACCTTTAAGAGAAGATATATCAGCTCAAAATTTAGAACTTTCAAATCATATTCTAAATCATGCTCCAAAAAGTGAAAATGGTTACTTTATAGTTCCAAAAATTATAGAATAAGGTTTTACTATGATTATAGTTTATGGTATAAAAACTTGTGGAAGTGTAAGAAATGCACTAAAATTCTTTAAAGACAATAATATTGAAGTTGAATTTTTTGATTTTAAACAAAAATCTCCAACAGCTGAAAGAATCAAAGATTGGACAAAAAAAGCTGATGTAAATATACTTTTTAATAGTAAAGGTACAAAGTATAAAACTTTAAATTTGAAAGAGTTAAATCTTGATGAAAATGGTAAATATGAGTGGCTTTGTAAAGAACCTATGCTTTTTAAAAGACCAGTTATTGAATATGGTGATAAGCTTATAGTTGCTTGGGATGAAGAAGAGTATAAAAATATTTTTTTAAAATAAAAGGAGTTTTTATCTCCTTTTATTTTCTAGCTTCTTTTAAAGTATCAGCTATCATAAATGATAATTCTAAAGCTTGATCAGCGTTTAATCTTGGATCACATTGAGTATGATATCTATCCGCTAAACCAGCTTGAGTAATAGCAGCTGATTTACTTCCTGTACACTCTGTAACATTTTGTCCTGTCATCTCTAAATGTATTCCACCAGCATAAGAACCTTGTGCTTTATGTATTTGGAAAAATTGTTTTACTTCACTTAAAATTGCTTCAAAATCTCTAGTTTTATAACCATTTTCTGCTTTAATTGTATTTCCATGCATTGGATCACTTGACCAAAGTACTTTTTTACCTTCTTTTTCAACTTTTTCTAAAAGTTTTGGAAAATGTTCAGCTATTTTCTCTGCTCCCATTCTAACAATTAAGTTCAATCTTCCAGCTTCATTTTCAGGATTTAGTGCATCTATTAATCTAATTAATTCATCTTCTTTCATTGAAGGTCCAACTTTACAACCAATAGGATTTTTTATACCTCTAAAATATTCTAAATGTGCTCCATCTAAATCTCTAGTTCTATCACCAATCCAAAGCATATGTGCAGAACAGTTAAACCAATCTCCTGTAATTGAGTCCCTTCTAGTAAGAGATTCTTCATAATTCAATAAAAGAGCCTCATGAGAAGTAAACAATGTAGTTTGATTTAATTGTGGAGTATTTTCACTTGTTATTCCACATGCTTTCATAAATGCTAAACTTTGAGAAATTTTATCTGCAAGTTCTTCATATTTTGAACCTAAAGTATTATCTTTAACAAAATCTAAATTCCATAAATGTACTTGATTTAAATCAGCCATACCACCTCTTGCAAATGCTCTTAAAAGGTTCATTGTAGCTGCACTTTGATTATATGCTTTTATAAGTTTATAGGCATCTGGTTCTCTTGCATCAACTGTAAAATCAATATCATTTATAATATCTCCTCTATATGATGGAAGACTTATACCATTTATCTCTTCAAAATCAGAACTTCTTGGTTTTGCAAATTGTCCAGCAACACGACCTACTTTTACAATAGGACAACCTCCAGAGAAAGTAAGTACTACTGCCATTTGCATAATAACTTTAAATAAATCTTTTATATTTGTAGCATTAAAAGCATTGAAACTTTCTGCACAGTCACCACCTTGAAGTAAAAAGGCTTCACCATTTACAACTTTTACAAGTTGTTTTTTTAAATTTAAAGCCTCTCCTGCAAAAATCAATGGAGGATATGAAGCTATCTCTTTTTCTACTTGTTTTAAAGCTTCTAGATTATTATATGTTGGTTGTTGTTTTATTGGAAAATTTCTCCAGCTATTTGGTGTCCAATTATTCATATTCTCTACCTTTTTAATATTTTATTATTGGATAAATTTTATCCAATATATCTTAATTAGTGTTTAAGTTTTGACAATAAATCTCTAAAAGAGATTTTAAATGCTTCTAAACCATCTTGTAAAAGTTTTTCATAAACTTTTTTCATATCAATATTTTGTTTAATTAAAGTGTCAAAATACTTATCACATTCTATTTCAGTTACAATTTGAGATGGTTCTTTTTTACCATCTTTTAACCAATCTTCAATAGTAGCTAAAGGAGCAGTATTTACAGAATTTGGATATATCAAACTGTCTATGTAATAACTTGGATTTAATTCATTTCCTTTTACTCCAGTACTTGCAAAAAGTGTTCTTATATTAGAATTTTCAAACTTATTTACTTCATGATAGCACTTAATAGCATTCATAATTCCTAATTTTGAAGTTTGTAAACCCTTTTGGCTTAACTCTTTATCCATTAATCTATCAAATCTTGAAACAAATACAGAAATTACTGCTTTTGTATCTTTATTTGAATCTTTTATTCCCTCATCTAAAGCTTTTGCACAGTTTATTGCTTGTTTTGGAGAAAAAATCAAAGTTGCATTTATATGAATTCCTCTTGAACTAAGTTCTCGCATAGCAATATATCCAGCTTGTGTTGCTGGAACTTTTATCATAACATTATCGGCATTTATAGACTTATATAATCTAATTCCTTCCTCAATAGTAGCTGAAGCGTCATCACACAAAAGTGGATCAACTTCAATAGATATAAATCCGTCATCACTATTCTTTTTATTTAAATTATCTAATAAAAAAGCTGCTCTTTTTATATCTGTTAAAGCTAATTCTTCATAAATTGTTTTTTCATTATTTGCTTGGAGCATATCAAGCTGTTGTTTGTATGCAACAGAACTTGTTATTGATGACTCAAAAATAGCTGGATTTGAAGTTGCACCATGAATAATTCCATTTTTTATTATCTCTTGAAATCTATTCTCTAAAAAATCTCTTTCAATAAAATCACACCAAAGTGAATAATTTATATCTTCTTTCAAATTCATTTTAAGCCTTTATATAATCTAAAATTTTTGTTAAGTCTTTTGTATCAACTACAATATTTGCCTCTTTTTTTAAAACTTCTTTTGCACAAAAAGCCACTCTTGTATCAGCTTTTGCAAACATAGATAAATCATTTGCACCATCACCACAAACTAAAGTATCAACTTTGCTTATTTGTAAAAGAGATTGTAATCTTTCTATCATATCTCCTTTAGAATAAGAGAACATCATATCACCACCAACAAGTCCTGTTAAAAAACCATCTTTTTCATGTAAGATATTTGAAAAATCAGCATCAAGTCCTAATTTTACTTTTGCAGGAGTTGTTCCAAGTCTAAATCCACCACTAAAACAAACTACTTTATAGTTCATTTTTTTTAGTTCATTTATTAACTCTTTTGCACCATTCATCAAAGGTAGATTGTTACAAATCTCTACAACTTTATTGTAAGGCATACCTTTTAATAAAGAAACTCTTGTTGTAAGAGATTCAAAAAAATCAAGCCTTCCACTCATAGCTTCTTCTGTTATCTTTTTTACTTCATCTCCAATATTATAGGCATCTGCAAGAAAATCTATAGTCTCTCCATCCATAAGTGTTGAATCAAAATCAAAAACTGCTAATTTCATAAATTTTCCCTAATTTTAGTCTTTAAAAGATATAATAATATCTAAATTTAACTAAATAGTTTAAAAGGAAGATATTTTAAAATGTTTGAAACACTTATTTCTAAACTTCAAGATGATAAATATTTAACACTTGAAACAACACCTCAACATGAACCATCAATGAACAGTATTATTGATAAAATCAAAAAATTTAAAATAGATACAAAAGTAGATGGTTTTACTTGTACTGACAACCCTTTAGCGAAACTAAAATATAACTCTCTTTTTGCTGCACTTAAAATTCAAAATGAATTTAAAAAACCTGTAATTGCAACAATGACTATGAGAGATAAAAATAAAATAGCTTTACAATCTGATCTTTTAGGTGCAAATGATTTTGATATAAGAGCAATCTTAGCTTTAACAGGAGATCCTGCTAAAATGAGTGATCAACCAAATACAAAAGGTGTTTTTGAAGCAAATTCTTTAATGCTTTTAAAAATGATAAAATCTTTCAACTATGGTATGGATTTTTCTGGTCGTCCTTTTAAAATAGAACCAAAACATATTTTTCCATTTGCAGTAGTGAATGCTTATGCTAAAAACTTTGGAAGTTTAGAGAAAAAAATGCACTTAAAAATTCAAAATGGTGCTGTTGGAGTTATAACTCAACCTGTTTTTGATATTGAAAATGTAAAAAAACTTCTTGAAAGTTTTGAAGTTGCAAAAGAAAATGTTGAAGGGGATAAAAAGAAAGCTCAATTAATTTTAGGACTTTTTCCAATAACAAAACTTAGAACAGCACTTTTTTTATCAGCACAAGTTCCTGGGATTCATGTACCACAATTTTGGATAGATGAACTTGAAAAAGCTCATAGTATAAGTGAAGATGAAGAATATAAAGTAGGAATGAAATTAAGTAAAAATTTATTTGATGAAATAAATAAAATTCATCCCAAAATACACTTAATGACAGCAAACAATAAATTTGAAGTTGCAAGTGAGATTATAGGTTGAAATTAGCTTCTATTGATATTGGATTAAAAAGAATAGGAATTGCTATTTGTCTTACTAGTGATATTATAACTCCACAAAATGCAATTATTAGGAAAAATAGAAATCAAGCAGCAAATGAAGTAAATAGTTTTTTAAAAGAATGGGAAATAGAAAAGCTCATTATTGGAATACCTAGCTCAAATGAAGATACACAAAATAGGATAAAACACTTTACAAATTTGTTAGAATTAGAAATTCCTTATGAATTTCAAGAAGAGAATATGAGCTCTATTGAAGCTGAAGACTTAATGAAAGGCGAAATCAAATATAAAAGAGATGGAAGAATTGATTCAATAGCTGCAAAAATTATTCTTGAAAGATATTTACTAAAAAATAAAAAGGATAAAATATGAATCTAGTATTTAATAGTTATTATACTTTAATAGCTGCCGTTATAGTCTTACTTATAGGTAAATTCCTAGTAAATAAAATAGAATTCTTAAGAAAATATAATATTCCAGAACCTGTTGCAGGTGGGCTTCTAGCTGCTATATGTACAACTATAGCTTATAATGTGTGGGGATTTAGTATAACAACTAGTTTAGAATTACAAACGAGTTTTATGCTCATCTTTTTTGCATCTATTGGACTAAGTGCTAACTTTTATAAACTAAAAGAAGGTGGAATTAGCCTTATAATTTTTCTATTAGTTGTATCTACTTTTATCGTCGTTCAAAATTTTGTTGGGATATCTCTTGCTACAATTTTAGGTATTGATCCATTAATAGGATTAATTGCTGGTTCTATTACTCTTACTGGTGGACATGGAACAGCTGGTGCATGGGGAGAAATACTTGAAACAAAATACGCAATAGAAGGAGCTACAGCTCTTGGTATGGCAGGCGCAACTTTTGGTCTTGTAATGGGAGGAATTATTGGTGGACCTCTTGCAAAATTTTTAATTAATAGATATAAACTTAAAAATACAAGTATTGAAAAAACTCAAAATAATACAAAAGATGAAAAAGTTATCGATGAATTTGTTCCTTTTGAATACCCAAAAGCAGTAAGACTAATAACTACAAATAGTGCAATTACTACTTTGGGACTTTTTGCAGCGTGTTTAGCTTTTGCTGATTTTATGACAGGATTCACAAAAAGCTCACCATTTGAATTACCTACGTTTGTTTGGGCATTAGCAGGAGGAGTTATTTTAAGAAATTTCCTAGAAAATATTCTCAAAATTGAGATTTTTGATAGGGCAATAGATGTATTTGGAAATGCTTCTCTATCTTTATATTTAGCTATGGCTTTACTATCATTAAAACTTTGGCAACTTTCAAATCTAGCTGGAGCTTTAACTATAATTTTAGTTTCTCAAGTAGTTGTTATGATTTTATATGCATATTTTGTAACATTTAGAGTTATGGGTAAAAACTATGATGCAAGTGTTTTATCTGCTGGTCATTGTGGTTTTGGACTGGGAGCTACTCCAACAGCAGTTGCAAATATGCAAGCTATTACTAATATGTATGGTCCTTCACATAAAGCATTTCTTATAGTTCCTCTTTGTGGAGCATTTTTTGTTGATTTAATAAATGCATCTATTATTCAAACTATTTTAAAATTTTTTGCTTAATATTAATAAAGGAGTATTTTTACTCCTTTATTTAATCTTATTTATAAAAATATAATAAACCTAATAGTTTTAAAATTCTTGACCACTTTCCATAGGAAAATTAGTTCTAGAATATTCTACCATTGAACCATCATATACTTTTATGTCCTCTATATTTGCTATGAAGTTAGCAGCAAACCAAAGACCTTTTGCTTTTGCTCCAGTATTACAATATACAATCAATGGTTTATCTAATTCAATTCCAAAACCAGCATTATTTAATAATTTTCTTGAATCTTTTTCATCTATGAAAATATAATAATTATTCTCTTTCTTTACCTGTCTCATCATAGGTGTAAGTTTAGCAGTAGGAATTCTTCCATGTCTTACTAAATCTTCTCTATCATCTTCTCCTAAATAAAATTTTGAATCTCTTGCATCTGCTAGTTGTATATTTTCATCATATATTGCTTCAACAACATCATTTATAGTAGCAACTTCATTTACAAATTTAGATATTTTAAAATTTGAATCTTTAGAGTTAGGGATATTTTGTGTTACCTCTTTTTTCTCACTTATCCATTTTTCAAAACCACCATTTAAAATTACACTATTGTTAAAACCATATATGTATAAACTCCAAACTCCTATTGCTGCAAATTCATAATCTGATTCTGTATTACCAGAGCTATAAAAAACAATTATTGAATCTTTTGTAACACCTGCTTTACTCATCATATCTTCAATTTGTCCTGGAGTATTATAAAGCTTAGGTATCTTTATTGTTGTTCCTCTCTGCCAGTCATCTTTTGAATAGTTATATGCATTTTTTATATGCCCTTTTTTATATTCAGCTTCAGTTCTTGTATCAATAACAACTATATTTTTATTATCTTGATTTTTTTCTAGCCAATCGGTAGAAACTATATGATTTTTTGGAATATCAGCTCCAAAACCAAATATTATAAATAAAGACGAAAGTAGTAGCTTTTTCATCATATCAACTCCTTAAAATATTAAATTAATGATGATACTAGCTAAATATTAATTAAGCTTTCAATAAATATTTATAAGATTTATTTATGTTAAATATATAATAAAATATAATTTAAGTCTTTAAGAATATCTTTATAAAATATACTCTAATTATAAATACTTTATAACTTTATCTTTGTGTATAAGTAAAATCTCTGAAACTCTTTTTTGCCAAGCTCTACCAAAAGTTTCAAGTTCATCTTTTGTTGCTATTCCTTGAAGTCCTTTTTGCATTAAACTTCCATCAAATCCACTTAAGTAAATATCTGATAAATCATAAATCACTTCAATACTTTTTCCATTATCAATCCTAGTAAATCGCATATCACCTTTTATTGGAACTTCATATTTAAGTAAATCATTCCTAAAATATTTACCTTGTAAACCTTTAAATCCATCTTCTTCTTTTGCTCCAGTTATAAAAGAAGCAACATTTGCTATAACTCCAGTTGTTCCTAAAGATTTTTTATCTCTTAATTCAACTTTTATATTTCCACGAATAGGTATTTCATTTTTATATAATTTTTTTAAAGAGGCTAAAGTCATAAGATATGCACCTGCAACAGTAGGACAAGAGTGCCCACTTAGTTTTACAACATCTTCAAAACTAAAAGTATAAGATTTATCAACACCTAAAAACTCTCCAAGAGGATCTTTTAAAACTATTTTCTCAACATCTTTAAAAAAATCTGTATTTAGCATAAGAAACCTTTCATAATTTACCAAGATGGATATGTGTTAGGAGAGGTCAGGGGTTATCCAACTTGGTAATCTCTTTTTATAGAGTAAGTAAGTTTAGTAAATATTTTTTAACTTTTCATTGATTTATATCAAATTATCTATTTTTTTGTTTATTTACAACAACAGCTATTGCAAATCCACCATCATGAGTAATACTAAGAGATGATTTCTTAACTTTAAACTTTTTTCTTAAACTTTTGCTATATTTTATTTTAGGAGCATTGTTTTTATCCTTTTTTATTTTTATATCATAAAAAGAGCAAACTTCTCCAATTCCTGTTCCTATTGCTTTACTTGCAGCTTCTTTTGCTGCCCAAAATCCTGCTGCTGTTTGAGTAGATTTTACAAAATCTTGTTCATTCTTATCTAAAAATCTATCGTAGAACTTATCTCCGAACTTTTCATATAACTTTTTTATTCTATCTATACTTACTATATCTATACCTATCATTTAAACCTATCTTTTGTATAATTTCGCCTATGAATATCTTTGTAAAAAAACTATTATACATTATTGTTATGCTATTTATTATTAGCTTAATATCTTTTTTTGCTATAAATTTAGCTCCAAACTCATTTTTTGCAAGTGGAGAACTAAATCCAAATATTACACCAGAGGCAATAGAGCAACTAAAAGCTATATATGGACTTGATAAACCTTTATATGTACAGTTCTTTTCATGGCTTATAAATATTTTACAGCTTGATTTTGGAATATCATTTGCAAGTGGATCAACAGTAAAAGAGGAAATATTAAGTAGAATTCCTATAACTTTAACTATAAACATTATTTCAATGGTATTAATATTCATCGTTTCATTATATTTTGGTATAAAATCAGCTATGAAGAAAAATAGTTTTTTTGACAAATTTACAAATCAACTTTCACTTTTAAGTTTTTCAATGCCATCTTTTTATTTGGCTCTTATTTTAGTTTTAATTTTCTCTATAAAATTTGAACTTTTCCCAATAGCTGGACTTCATTCTGTACCAAATGATGGAAGTTTTACTTACTATTTAGATTTTGCTTGGCATTTATGTTTACCAATATTTATAATAGTTTTTGCTGGAATTGGAAGTTTAATTTTATATATCAGAGCTTTAACAATAGAAATTTTAAAAAGTGATTATATATTCTTTGCTCATGCTAGAGGATTAAGCAAAAAAACAATTTTAAGATACTACATTCTACCAAATTTATATCCACCAGTTATAACTCTATTAGGTCTTTCTTTACCTGGAGTTATTGGTGGTTCTGTAATACTTGAAACAATATTTTCAATAGATGGTATGGGATTACTATTTTATCAAAGTGCTTTAAGCCATGACTATCCAGTAATTATGGGGATATTAATAATTGGAGCATTCTTAACTTTAATAGGGAATATATTTGCAGATTTAATTTTATTAAAATTAAATCCAAATTATGAAGAGAAATAAATTTTAATAAGGAAAAAAATTGGAAGTTATAAAAACAATCGAAGAGTTACAAAATATTAGAAAGAATATCAATAAAAGTGTTGGTTTTGTACCAACAATGGGTGCTTTACACAATGGACATATATCTTTAATAAAAAAAGCAAAAGAAGAAAACGAAGTAGTAATAGTATCTGTTTTTGTAAATCCAACCCAATTTTTACCAAATGAAGATTTAAGTAAATATCCTAGACGAGAAGAAGCAGATATAAGAATTTGTCAAATGTGTAAAGTTGATTATCTTTTTATGCCTGAAGTATCTACAATGTACACAGACGAAGAAGTTTTAATAAAAGCTCCACAAAATAGCTATATTTTAGAAGGCTTTACAAGACCAGGGCATTTTGATGGAGTTTTACAAATTGTACTAAAACTATTTAATCTTACTCTTCCAACAAATGCATACTTTGGAAAAAAAGATGCTCAACAACTAGTTCTTATTCAACAAATGGTAAAAAATTTATTCTTACCAATAAACATTGTTCCTTGCGATATTGTAAGAGAAGTTGATGGTTTAGCTCTTAGTTCAAGAAATGTATATTTAGATACAACTCAAAGAGAAAATGCTTTGCTTATATCAAAATCACTTTATATGGCTGGTTCACTAATTGCTAGTGGAGAAAGAAACATAAAAGCAGTAAAAGATAAAATCTATAAAATTATGAACTCTTTAGATATAGAATATGTTGCTATTGTAGATAGAAATTTTAATCAACTTGAAATTATAGAACCATCAAATACAATAATTTTAGTTGTTGTAAGATTTGGAAATGTAAGACTTCTTGATAATATTTGGTTGTAAAAGAGTAGTTAAAAACTACTCTTTTACAAATTTAGCTATTTCATTATTATTTTTATCAAAAAGTCTTAAAGTTTTACCATTTATCTCATAACTTTTCACAGTACTAATTACATTTAAGAAGTTATGTTCAGTTGTCATATCAGAACACATCATCATTGTACTTCCAGCTTGTGCTAAAGTTAATTTACCATTATCTTCTTTAAAGCTAGAGAAGAAATTATTACATCCTAAGTTTCCAAATACTCTTCCATCTTCTTCAAAATTAATATTTGCAACTTTAATATTATTATTTACTTCTACATTATTTAAAACTAAAGCTTTCCATTTTGTATTTTTTAAAGTTTTCATATCTTCTAATTCATTTTGTTTTGTACTACAAGCAGTTAAAAATATAGTTGAAATAACTGTAATTAAAAATATATTTAAAAATGATTTTTTTATCATAATTATACTCCTTAAATTTAAAAAAATATACAAGAATATTATCTAATTTTGTATTAATTTACAAAAATCATCTATTATGCTAAAATTCGCAAAAAATATAAAAATAAAGTAGATTAATGAAATTTTCAACAAAAAAACCAAAGAAAAAACTACATATGGTAAGCCTTGGCTGTACAAAAAACTTAGTAGATAGTGAAGTTATGTTAGGAAAATTAAGTGATTATGAACTAACAGATGATACACAAAATGCTGATGTTATTATCGTGAATACATGTGGATTTATAGATAGTGCAAAACAAGAGAGTATAAATACAATATTAAACCTTCATGAAGATAGAAAAAAAGAGTCAGTTTTAGTAATGGCTGGCTGTTTAAGTGAAAGATATAAAGAAGAACTTCAAGGTGAACTTCCTGAAATTGATGTTTTTACGGGAGTTGGAGATTATGATAAAATAGATTTACTTGTAAATGAAAAAAGAAGTAACTTTACAAATGAAGTATTTTTAGCAAGTGAAAATAATGAAAGAGTAATAACTGGTTCATCTTATCATGCATATGTTAAACTAAGTGAAGGCTGTAATCAGACTTGTTCATTTTGTGCAATTCCATCATTTAAAGGAAAACTACACTCAAGAACTTTAAGTTCACTTGTAAAAGAGGTAAAGCATTTGGTTTCAAAAGGTTATATTGATTTTTCATTTGTATCTCAAGATTCTTCTTCTTTTTTAAGAGATTTAGGAGAGAAGAATGGGCTTGAACTTTTAATAGACGAGATTGAAAAGATAGATGGTATAAAAACAGCTAGAATCTTATATCTGTATCCATCAACTACAACTTTAGGTTTGGTAGATAAAATAGCAAACTCTAAAGTTTTTGTAAACTATTTTGATATGCCACTTCAGCATATAACACAAAATATGCTTAAAATCATGAAAAGAGGAAAAGGAGTAGAACAATTAAATGAACTTATGAATTATATGAAAAGTAAACCAAACTCTTTTGTAAGAACTACTTTTATTGCTGGACATCCAGGAGAGAGTGAAGCAGATTTTGAAGAACTTTGTAATTATGTAGAAGAATTTAGTTTTGATAGAGCAAATGTTTTTTCATATTCAGATGAAGAAGGAACATCTGCAACTTTAAGAGAAGATAAAATAAAACAAGAGTTAATAGATGAAAGAGCAGATATTCTGGGTAGTATAATAGCTGAGACTACTCAAAAATCATTAGAAGATGAAGTAGGAAAAACTTTTGAAGTTTATATTGATGGAGAGAGTGAAGAACACGAATATCTACTTAGTGCTAGAAAAACTATTTGGGCACCAGATATTGATGGTGAAATTTATATCAATGACAATGAAAGTGAGCAAGAGTTAAAATTTGGACAAGTTTATACTGTAAAAGTAACTGAACTTGCTGGAGATAAACTACTTGCAACAGTTATAAAATAATGAACTTAGATTTTAGTGTAGTTAAAAATTCAAAAAATCTTCTAGCATTTTCAGGAGGTGTTGATTCTACTGCACTATTCTTCTTACTTTTAGAAAACAATATACCTTTTGATATAGCAATAGTAAACTATAATATCAGAGAACAATCAAAAAATGAGGTTTCATATGCTTTAAATTTAGCAAAAGAATATAATAAAAAAATATTTATAAAAAATGTAGAAATAAAGAATCTATCAAATTTTGAAAAAATAGCAAGAGATATAAGGTATGATTTTTTTGAAGAAATCATACAAAATAATTATTATGAAGTTTTAATCACTGCACATCAGCTAAATGATAAATTAGAGTGGTTTTTTATGCAATTATCAAAAGGTGCAGGACTTATAGAACTATTAGGTTTAACTGAAATAAAATATACAAATAATTATAAAACATATAAACCTTTACTAAACATATCAAAAGATGAATTAGAAGAATTTTTACAAAAAAACAATATAAAATATTTTATAGATAAATCAAATTTTGATGAAAAATATAAAAGAAATTATTTTCGACATAATTTTTCAGATAAATTTCTAAATGAATTTAAAAATGGAATAATAAACTCATTTATTTATTTAGAAAATGATTTAAACTCTTTAAATTTAGAGCTAAATCCAATTAAGAATATAGAAGAGTTAGAAATATTTAAAAATCAAAATGATGATAATTTAAATATTAGAATAATCGATAAATCTTTAAAGAGAAGAGGAATTTTACTAAGCTTCTTTCAAAGAGAAGAAATATTAAAACAAAAAGAAATTACGATTTCTCATAAAATAAATATTTCTATTACAAATAATTTTATTTATGTTGCACCAAAAGTTATTAGTATAATGCCAAAAAAATTTAAAGAAGAATGTAGAGTGAAGAAAATTCCAATAAATATGAGAGAATATATTTTTATTAATAAGATTAGTATAAAAGAATTAATTCTTTAAAAAACTTTTCATTTTCTTTATTTTATTCAATTCAAGTCTTACTGTTTCTTGATGTTGCTTTAAAAATTGGATATTTCTAAAAAACAGTTCTTCTAATCTTAATAAATCTGAAAGTTCTAAATCTAAATCTTCTATCTTATTATTTGTAAAATGATCATTATACCAGATAACTAAAGCATCTGCTTTATCGAATGAATCTAATGAATCAATATAATTTAATTCATTTAAAATTTTTAAAGATTTATTTCTTCTTTCCATGCGTCAATTAATCCTTGTGTAACTTTCATAACTTGATTGATAGAATTTATATTATCATCAATTCCTGCACTAAAAAGTGTTTCAATTTGATATAAATACAATCCATCTAAATAATAAGCAACTTCTCCACCATCAAAATCTAATACATTTCTAAGTTCATCAAAAATTGCAATTGCTTTATTTATATATGTAAATTTTTTTTCTACATCTCCATCTTGCATAGCACTTTTTACAAACGATAGATATTTTATAATCCCCTCATAAAGTTTTAAAACTAATGCATAAGGATCATCTGATATTGCATTTTGTTGATTATATAATTCAATCCCCATAAATCTTTAACTCCAAATTATAATTTTTTTGAGTATATAATATATTAGCTTAAATGCAAGGTGATTAAATCACCTTGCTATTTAGAAGCTGTTGATTGTTGAATCATCATTTTTAATCCAGAAAATGATGCTTCCATTTGGTTAATGATTACTCCATAAGAAGCAAATTGTTGAGCCATTAATGCATATTTATTATCTAAAGTAGTTTGAGCTGTTTCTTTTTCTTTTTTCATAGCTTCTTCTCTACTTAGCATATTTAATTCATAATCAATTAAACCTTTTTTAACTCCATTAATACTTATAGTTTCATCAAGTAAAGTTGCTATTCCTTTTTTTTCAGGAACACCAGCAAATAAATTTTCTAAATCTTTTGTACCATTTTTGATAGATTCTTCGAAATCTTTTGTACTAAAATTTAGATTTCCACTCTTTTCATCAAATGAAAATCCAAAACTGAATAATGATTTATCACTATTTCCAGTACTAAATAAATTTCCTTTTATTTGAGATAACATATCTCTTAAAGCACTTTTATCATAAACAGTTGATTCACTAGAATAAATTTCATTCTCTATTTCAGCTCTTAAATCATTATATGCAGTAGCAAAGTCTTGCATCTGTTTTGCTAAAGTTGTAGTATCATTTTCTATATTAATAGTAGATTCACCACCAGTTTTTGTAGCTGTTATTTTTAATCCATCTATTGTAACTGTATTTGTGCTATTTGAATACTCAATTCCATCTACTTTCATTTTCATATCTTGTGCTACAAGTACATGATAATTCTTTAAAACTTCAGGATCAGTTTCATTTACTTTAAATAATTCATTTGCAGCATTACCTGATAAGTTTAATGCATTCGCTGAACCAGTTTCTGTACTTTTAATTGATAATCTAAATCCACCACTAGAACTATCTACAAGTGAAGCTTGAATTCCATCTATTTTATTTATTTCTTCTGCTAGCTTACTATATGTCATACCATCAGTATTGATAGTTTTACCATTTATTACTAAATCACCTTTATTTACTAAATCACTTTTAGATCCACTTACAACATCTGTTTGCCAAGCATCTTTTTGTGCTAATTGTTCTACTTTTACACTCAAGCTTCCTGTTTTTAAAGCGCTTAAGTCATCTGAATCAAAAACTACACCATCTCCCATAACATTAGCACTCTTTTGGTTAAATGAATTTACACCACTTGATTGATTTAAAGAAAATACCTCAACTGCTTTTAAAAAATTATCTACTTTAGTACCAATATTTGAAATAACCTCTTTTTCTGTAGAAAAATTTTCTAATTTTTTTTCTAATGGATCAACCGTAGCTTTCTTCTCTGCTGCTTTTAATTTGTCTATTAAATCATTATTTAGTGACGCTGCTTGTCCAGAACCAAGCCCTAAAACTCCATCTGCCATTTGCTACTCCTTTTATAAAATTTATCTCTTCATTCCAAGAAGAGTTTGAATCATTTGATCAACTGTCGTAATAACTTGAGCACTTGCACTAAATGCTGCTTGAAATTTCATTAAATCTAACATCTCATCATCTGATTTAACCTTAACTACATCATTATAAGATGTTCCTAAATTTTGTGCAATACTATCTTGAACTTCAAAAGCATAGTTTGATTCTTCTTTATCCGTAGATATATTTACTCTTAAATTTCTAAAATATTCAGTCAAAGATGTAGTATTTTTTGCATTTGGATCTTGTGCTTTTCCATCGAAAGACAAATCATTCTTCCATTGAATTGACGCAAGATAATCAAGATTTTCTTGATTCAAATCATTAACTGCATTTTTATCAAATTTTAACGTTTTTATACTAGAACCACTAAATAGATTTAGTTCTACAATATCTCCTCCATTTGGAGGAAAAGGTGCGGTATTATGTGCATCTACTCCATTTTGTCCATAAATATAATCATTTTGTCCAACTCTAATATATGAAGAACTAATATCTGCTAAAGTTTGTGCAAAGTTATCTAACTGATCAAGATATGATTGAAATTTATTATTTGGATTTGATGTAGATAAATTTTCTACTTGTGCTTTAATAGTTCCACTTTTTAAATCTAAGTTCTCTTCCCAAATTTTTAAAACTACATCACTTTGTGCAACTTTACTCTCTTTGTCATTTTTATAAATAGTTTCTCTACTATCTACATTTGTCCCTGTCTTTCTTGTAACACTAAAGTTTCCTATAAAATCATTTTCCTTACCAGGGTCATTTGATTCTATTCTTAAATAATTATCTGAATTTGGATACATTGGTACTTTATTTCCATTGGTATCAGTTGTATATTCACCATTGTAAGCAGTTACTAATTTACTCATATTTGAATCAGAATTTATTTTAACCATAAATGCTCTTGTTAAATTGTCATTATCAACAACCATTGTGGATATAGTACCATCACCATTCCAATCACCTGTAATAGTTTCTCCTATTTGTACACTAACAGAATATTCATTATTTAATTTATAAGTTATAATATCATCTGTATCATAAGGTGCTTTTGCTGTAAAATCAGAATTGTATTTTAAAGAATCAAAGGCAGTTGTTGAGCCATCAGAATTACTTCTTATATGATTATATTTATCTACTTGATTAGTTTTTACATCATGAATCTCTATTTCTCTTTCAAATGTATTATTACTTAAAGCTACAACTCCACCAATTTTTATTTCATAAAAACCTTGATCTCTATTAATATCAACATCAACATATTTTGATAATTCTAGTTCTAATAAATCTCTTTTATCTAATAAATCATTTGTAGATGTACCATATTTTTCTATTTTTGCATTTGTATCTGCTATATCTTTAAGTATAGAATTTACTTTATTTACATCTGTTTTTAATTCTACTCTTTCTGTTTGTTGTTGTTTTTGTACACTTGAATATAGATTTTGTAATGATTCAACAATAACTGCACCTTGACTTTGTAAAGCACTTCTATATACTTGTGAACTTGGATTTGTTCTTAAATTTTCTACAGATTGAAAATATCTATTTAAGTCAACAGAAAAACCACTACTATCTGTCTCCTTAAAAATAGTTTCAACTCCACCTAACATATTTGTCAATTTATCATAGTAGTTAGCTTTTGTACTTTCCTGTATAAATTTATCATACATATATTGTGAAGTTATTCTAGATACACCATCATAACTAACACCTTGTCCATTTATGTGAACCCCATATTGAGAAATTTCACTTAAATCAGCAACTCTTTTTTTATATCCTGGAGTATTGGCATTTGCTTGATTATTACCAACATTTTCTATTGCATATCTTGCAGTTTTTAACCCTGTTTGGGAAACGCTTAATGTAGAAAACATATTAACTCCTTTTTATAATCTTTAAAATTATAAGATTACATTTCTTAAATTTAGTTTAAAATGGCCATATTGCTCTAAGTATTCTTGTTCCCCATGGAACTTGTAAAATATCAGATTCAACTCCATCTTTTTTATATAACAATTTTAAATTAGCAATTTGAGAAGAATTTATAGAATTATCAGAAGATATATCATAAGGACGTATAACCCCTGTTATAATAATCTCTTGTTTTTGACCATCTAATATAACTTCTTTATTCCCCTTTATAAAATAGTTTCCATTTTGGTAAGTTTCTTCTATTACAGCAGAAATTTTTGTATCAAAATTTTCTTTTACTTCTGTTTTTACTTTCCCCTTATCACTATCACTACTTTTTGTATTAAAATTAACTCCTAAATTTGAATTAAATTTATCTGTTGCACTTCCAACTGCTCCACTTAAATTATTACCACCCATAGAAGCAAACATTCCCCCACCAAATTCATTTTTTCTATCACTTGTAAGTTCTCTTTTATTATCACTTTTTTGCGTAAGTCCTTCATTTATCTCAATTTGGATGATATCTCCAATTTGTAAATCTTTTTTATCTGCAAAAAGTGATGCTCCCTGAACAGAATATAAAGATCCTTTATTCTTTTTTGCAACAGGAACTTCTTTTGGTACTTGCTGTTCTGGTTTTGAAAAATTTATTTCAGGCTCTGATATTGCCCCACAAGCTGTAAATAATAGCGTTAAACTAGTTAATGTTATAATTTGTTTTATCATTTCAACCTACTTTTCAAAATATGTTCTATATCAATAACTACTACTACTTCATTAAAAGTTCTTTTAACTAAAGCCATAGCACCATACCTAATTGTAATAGCATCAATATTAGTATTTGGTTTAAAAATATACACTATCTTGTTTTTTACTATTTTCACATCTTCAATATACTCTTGTCCAATTAAATCTACAACTTTTTCGGCCTCAATTAAAATAATTCTTTGAGCATCTTGTTGTTCTTTTTCTTTTTTTTCTTTTTCAATTTTTACAAGTTTTAATTCTTCTTCTTGAGCTTTTTGTAGTTCTAATTTTATAGTATTTTTTTGTTCATTTAAATAAATTAAATATACTATACCAAAACAGAGTAAGACAATAAATAATAGTTTTAATATACTATTGTTTTTTTTTCTTTTTTTAACTGCTACTATCATCTATTTTATTACAAATGTAGTAAATAAAATATTACTTACTACATTACTGTTAGTTCTTGTAACATAGTTTATAATATTATTTATTTCACTTATTAATTCATCTTTTAATTGATTTTTACCACCTACAGTCAAAAGTTCTTCAGAGCTTCTTGAACTAACTTGAGTAATTACAACATCAGTAATCTCAGCTAAATAATCTTGAACTATTTTTTCAATAGTAGGATCACTACTTCTTATAGAAAAAGATAATTTCATAATCTTTTCTCTACCTCTTGAATCTGTAAGATTTAAAACTAATTCATTTACATCTGCTTTGAATTTTGCATCAACTCCAGCTCCAGATGATGAATTATTGTTAGTTACTAATTCTTCTTTTGTTTGCTCACTATTTGAACTACTATTAGAGATTTTATCTAATAAAAAATATGTACCACCAGCAACAACCATTATTAAAACAATCACAAGTACTAATAAAACTATTAATATACCTTTACCATCTGATGGTTTTTTTACTACTTCATTCTCATCTGCCATTTTTAGTCCCTTTTGTCTTTATTATATCTTTCAAGTTTTTGAGTTAGAATAGACGCATTTTCCAAACTTAAAAATTTCATAATATTAGAAATATTTGCTTCCTTTAATCTAATGATTATATCAAAAACATCTTCAAGTTTTCCTTCTAGTATCATCTGATCGAAAATTTCTGCTGCTACTTTTGCTTTCATAAGTTCAAAAACTCTAATCGATTTTTTTTGAATTTCAGCTCTTATATCTTTTAAAATTTGTTCATTTTTATCATGTAATCTTTTTATTTCAGCTTTTTCTTGCTCTATTTTGGTAAGTATTTCTTCTAACTCTTTTTTATTTAATTGATACTCTTTTTCTTTTTCTGTATAAAAATTGTTTAACTCATTTTTTAACTCTAACACTTCCATTTTTTGTCTAGTTAAAGAACTACTTGTTTCTATATTTGCATTTAAAGTTATCGCAAAAAAAAGTATAATAAAAAATTTATAAATCAAAATTAAGCCCTTATATATTTACTTTGTATAAACTCTTCTGATTCTAAAGCCTGCATATCCATAAGAATTTTATTTTTTTCTTTTTTTTCTTCTTCTAAAATATATTTATACTGCTCACTCTCTTTTTGAAGTTCTATAATTTCATATAAAAGTCCTTCTATTTTTTTTAATAAAGTATTTTTCTTTACTAAAAGTTCTTGCATATAAAATCTCAAACTATCTTTATGCATGGCTAATATCATAAAATCAGAGATAGAACCAAATTTATCTACAGTTGCAGTATTTATTCTATGTTGTATACTATCAACTTCTTCATTTATTCTATCAACTTCATGCTCTAAAGTTGATTTCTCAATCAATTTTTGTTCAGTTTGATTTTTCTTTAAGTTATATAATTTATCTATCAAAATTTAATTCCCAAAAACTAGAATTATATTCCAAAGTTCAGTTGCAAAAGTTTGCATATGTTCACCAACCCAAGGTAAAGTAATCAAAATAAAAATAGAAACAATTATCATCTTAGGAACAAAAGACAATGAAGCATCGTTTACTTGTGTAACTGCTGAAAATATAGATATAATCAACCCTATAATCATACTAACAATCAAAGAGGGAAGCCCTATTAATAATATTAATTTAACAGTATTTTGTGAGATTGCTAGTAAATCCATATTTAATCTTTAATTTTAATAGTGATCTCTAAAGTTTTATTATTTAATAAATTAGAAATCAAATTAGCTATATCTTGAACATTTGTACTATTAAGTTCAACAGTTCCACTATTTTTTTCTATAACTTTTTCATTTTTAGGTTCACTAATACTACTTGGAATGTCTTCCAATGCAGCTATTAAATCTTGCTCATTTAAGCTATCTAGTTCTAAAAACTCATCACCCATACTATTATCTCCTTGAATATTATCATCTTCATAAATATCTCTAATAATTATTTCTTTTTTTTCATCATTAAAATCTTCTAAGTTATTAATTATATCTTTATTTTCATTTATTATAAGCTCATTATTATTTTCAAAAACTAGACTTTCATCTGGACTGATTATTCCATCTTCTAAATTTTCCACTTTACTATCATGAATAAAATCATTTATAAATTCTTTTTCTTCTAAAATAGGTTTTTGAGGAAAAATTTCATCTAAAAAATTTACATCTTCAAATGTTTCAGTTACATAATCTAAATCTTCTTCATCTAAAATACTTGAATTTAAGATATCTGCTAAAATATCTTCATCGCTTTTTGTACTATCATTATAAATTGAATCATCATCATAGTCATAAGATACATTATTTAATCCAAAATCTTCACTAAAATCTTCTAAAAAGGAGAACTCGTTATCTTTTTTATCTTCTATTTTAATACTTTCATCTTCAATCAAATTATCAAGTTCTTTTATATTTAGTCCTATAGGTTCTTCATTAATATGTTCATTCTCACTATTTAAAAGTCCAGATAATTCACTATCTAAAATTAAAGAATCTTCGTTTAAATCTAAATTATCATTTTGAGTTAAATTTTGTCTATTATATTTCCTTACAATATAATGAGGAAGTTCATCTAAAGAGTCTATTGATAAATCATCTACTCCACATTCAAGTAAAAATTCTTCTTCAATACCATCTTTAGGTCTTAGAAATTTAAATTTATTTTTTTTCCTAATTATTTTATCATCATCTATTAAATATACATCATTTGGATTTGAAGATATATTTTCTTTTAATGTTTTAATTTCATTTATTTCAACTATTTTTAAATCATCTAATTCTTCATTTATTTTTGAATCTTGTAAAATTTTATGTATATCTTTTTTAAAACTCTGATTTCCATAGATAAAAATATTCAATATTTTCCTTAATAAAATAAAATATTGCTTAGATTATACCTTTTTTTATTAAATTTTCGATAAAATATTTGTTAAAAATATATGAAGGATTTTTTTGAAAATTTTTATTATTATTTCTTTATTAATAACTTCTTTATTTTCTCAAACTATAAAAGATATTTCAAATGTTATAGGAATAAGAGATAATCAACTTATTGGTTATGGACTTATTGTTGGGCTTGCAGGAACTGGAGATAAATCTAAATTTACAATGCAAAGTTTACAGAACTTACTTACAAACTCTTATATTAAAATACCTGCTGGTTCTATTAATTCAAAAAATATAGCCGCTGTTATGGTAACTGCTGATTTACCTCCATTTTCAAGACAAGGGGATAAAATAAAAGTTACAGTTTCAACTATTGGAGATTCAACATCAATAGATTATGGAGAGCTTTTACTAACTCAACTAAAAGGCGTTGATGGAAATGTTTATGCTGTAGCCCAAGGAACAGTAACTGCAAATACAAATAATAAAACAACTGGTTTTATATACGAAGGTGCTACTGTTGAAAATGAATTAGAGTATGAATTACAAAATGAAAAATCTATTCAATTAAGTTTAATAAAAAGTTCTGCAAAGAATGCAGATTTAATAGAGAAAAAAATAAATGAAACTTTTGGTCAAAGATTAGCAACTGCAATTGATACAAGAACTATTGAAGTTATAAAACCAAATAACATGTCAATAGTTAGTTTTATATCTAAGGTTGAAAATATTGAACTTGATTCAACATTTAGAAAAAAATTAATTATAGATGTAAATAGAGAATCTATAATAACAGGAGGAGATGTCGTGATATCTCCTATTACTATAGCAAGAGATACTTTTACAATCAGGATTAATAAATCTGATTTATCTGAAGAAAATTGGAACAATCCTTCTGTAAATAAAGGTGAAGATATTGGTGATGATGTAAGAATTGCAAATAAACCTGTAATTGATATAAATAATGCGATGATAAATACAAAAAAAGATCCTACAATATCAGATCTTGTTCGCTCTATGAAAGTTATGAAAGTTCCAATGAATGAGATAATAGACACTATAAAAATGATAAAAGAAATGGGTGCTATTGATGTTGATATTGAGTTAAGAGGTTAATATGGCAGAATTTTTAAGTCAAGATGAAATTGATGCTCTTTTAGATATTGCTGAACAAGGTGATGATTTTGATGGTACTAATCCTCTTGATAAATTTACAGCAAAAGAGAAAAACTACTCTATTTATGATTTTAAAAAACCAAATAGAGTAACTCTTGATCAATTAAAAGCTCTTACAACAATGCATGATAAAATGTTAAGAGAATTTACAAATGATTTATCTTCTATGCTTAGAAAAGTTGTAGATGTAAAACTTACATCTATTGAGCAGATGACTTATGGAGAGTTTATTTTATCAATTCCACAAGTGACTTCACTTAGTACACTATCTATGAAACCACTTGATGGGAAAATAGTAATAGAGTGTAACCCTACAATTTCTCATAAAGTTATTGCTGATTTACTTGGAAGTGGGGCAGTAAATACTATGGATAATTTAGATAGAGAACTTACAGAAATTGAGATAAAAGTTCTTGAACATTTTTATAAAATGTTTATTAAGATTTTATATAAAACATGGAGTGATGTCTCTAGTTTAAATTTTAGAATAGAATCTAGTGATACAAATGCAAATGCTATTCAAATTGTTTCAGACCACGATATAGTTCTACTAGTTGTATTTGAAATAACTATAGACGAAGACTCTGGATTCTTGTCTATTTGTTACCCTATTTCTTACATAGAACCTCTTTTAAATAAAATTGTTGATAAAATTTTTAGTGAAGGTAAAAATAAAAAACTTAGCCGTAAACAAGATATTAAAACTCTAATTTCTGGATCAAGAATGAAAATAGAACCAATTATGGCTGAAACTGAGATGACAACTCTAGAAATTTTAAATTTAAAAGAGGGAGATGTAATAGTATTTAACAAAAATGCAACTTCTAATGATGCTATAGTTTATGTAAATAAAAAAGAAAAATTTTCAGCTGCTTGTGGAATATCAAACAATAGAAAAGCTATAGAATTAAAATCAAATCTTGATAAAGAGCAACAAGAGACACTTGAATCTCTTAGAATCATGAGAGAAGAACGAGAACAAAAAGCAAAAGAGAATGCTGAAAATATTAAAAAACTTCTAAGTGAAAGAAAATCCAGTTCTATTCCTATAGGATAATTTTAACTCAATTTGTTCTCAATATTTTTTATCGAGAACAAATTTTATTTTTAGTCTTCTAAACTCCAAGAGAGTATTTCTCCTGCATACATAGGAACAACTACCTCATCTTTGTATCTATACTCATTTGGAACATTAAAATCTTTTTTTACTAGATTTATAGTTTTTGATTTTAAATCTAAATTATAGATTTTTTTAGCATTATTTGATACAAAATTATTCAAATTCTCTAAAGCATTATGTTTTTCAAAAAGTTCAACTAATACTTGAAGAGCAATAGGAGATGTGAAAACACCAGCAGCACAACCACAGCACTCTTTTTTATGTTTTGGGTGAGGAGCACTATCACTTCCAAACATAAGTTTTGGGTGTGCTTTTAGTGCTGCATTTAAAAGTGCAGTTCTATCAACTGGTGTTTTTGCTATTGGTTTACAAAATAGATGCGGAGCCAACATACCACCAGCGACATCATCTAAAGTTATTAGTAAATGGTGTAAAGTTACAGTTGCAAAAAGATTATCATATTTATCTAATAGTTCAACTGCATCTTTTGTAGTAATATGCTCCATAATAATTTTTAAATTTGGGAAAGCTTGAGCAATAGATTCATATATTGGCATAAACTCTTTTTCTCTATCCATTACAAAACCATTTGTTTCACCATGAATACATAGTGGAATTCCTAATTTACTCATAGATTCTAATGTTGTTCTTAAAACTTCAATATCCATAGATGAAACTCCTGTTTCAGAGTTTGTAGTAATTCCTGCTGGATATAATTTTATTCCTATTATCTCATCTTTTATATCTTCTAAAAATTCAAAACTATAGTTGTTTTGGAAAAATAAAGTCATAAAAGGAATAAAATTATCTCCATTACATGAATCAAGTATTCTATTTTTATATGATATCAAAGCTTCTTTAGTTGTAATTGGAGGAACTAGATTTGGCATAACTAAAGCACCACTAAAAGTTTTAGAAGTAAGAGGAGCGACAAGCCTAAGCATGTCGTTATCTCTTAAATGTAAGTGCATATCTAATGGTTCATTTAAAATAAATGTTTTCGCCATTAAATAGCCTCCTCATCTTGTTCACCAGTTCTTATTCTGATAACTTTCTCTATTGGAGAAACAAATATTTTTCCATCTCCAATTTTTCCAGTTTTAGCTGCTTCAGTAATTACTGAAATTGTAGAATCAACATCTTCATCTGAAACTATTAACTCAATTTTAATTTTTGGTAGAAAATCAACAACATACTCAGCACCTCTATAAAGCTCACTATGCCCTTGTTGTCTTCCATATCCTTTCACATCAGACACAGTCATTCCTGCAACTCCAATTTGAACTAGTGCTTCTTTAACTTCTTCAAATTTGAAGGGTTTTACTATTGCTTCTATTTTTTTCAAGATCAATCCTTTCTTTAGTTCAATTATTTTAACAAAAGTTTATTAAACTAATATTATATTAGAATGCTCGTTTAAACTCTGGATAAGCTTCTAATCCGCACTCTCCAACATCTAAGCCTTGTAATTCATCATCTTTTTTCGTTCTTATAGGTATAATTTTATTTAAAATAAATAATAGTACAAAAGATATTACAAAGACAAAAACTCCAACGAATACAACACCTTTTAATTGAGCTAAAAATGAGATATCACTAACAAAAATCCCAACAGCTAATGTTCCCCATATTCCATTTATTAAGTGTACAGATAAAGCTCCAACAGGATCATCTATTCTTAACTTATCAAACATAAATACTCCAAGTACAACTAACACCCCACCAATTGCACCTACTAAAATTGGAGAATAAACACCCATTACATCTGCACCTGCTGTAATAGATACTAATCCACCTAATCCACCATTTAATATCATAGTGATATCAAATTTTCTGTACATTACATACATCATGATTGCTACTGCTATTGCTCCTGCAAAACCAGCTGTGTTTGTATTTAAAATTACTAATGATACTAAATGTGCATCTTCTTTAGTTGCCATAGTTCCTACACTTCCACCATTAAATCCAAACCAACCAATCCATAATAATAAAGCACCTAAAGTTACTAAAGGTATATTTGAAGCTGGTATTACTCTAATTCCACCATCTTTAGTATATCTTCCTGTTCTTGCACCAATTATTAATAAAGCAGCGAGTAAAGCCCAACCACCAGTACTATGAATAATTGTTGATCCAGCTAAATCATGCATAGATGATATATCTAAGATAGTATCTTTTAAGAAGTTTGTTCCCCATGTTAAATTAACTACTAATGGATATAAAATTGTCCCCATAATTAGTGTAAATATTGCTAGAGGTACAACCCTAGCTCTTTCACTAATACCACCACTCATAACATTCATTGCTTTTCCAACGAAAGCCATTTGAAATAAAACAGTTGCATAATTTATAGTTTGATCATTTAAACCTTCGCCAAAAGCTACTGTATAACCAACTAATACAAAACCCAATGATGCAATTGCAAAAATAAGAATATTTATAACTAAGACAGCAGTAACATTTTTTGTTCTAACAATTCCCGCTTCTAACATAGCAAAGCCAGGATACATAAAAACAACTAAAGTCATTGCAAACAGTACGTAGAGTGTGTCAATAATATATGACATATCAGACATTGTTTCCATAAAGTAGTCCTTTTAGAGATTAAAGTCTCCAGCGCTGGACGCAAAAATTATATCAAAAAAAAATTAAATAAAGTTAAAATTATTCTTATCTTATGCTTAAATTGTTAAATTTAATATTTTATGATATTTTATTGAGTAAATAAGTAACATTAATTGATTGTATCTTTTAATTAACATAAAAATTATTTAGTTTATTATATAATATTTTATAATTTAATTTAAAGTAGAAGTAAAGATGTTAGGATTGTTAACTAGTTTCAATAAATATTCAAATGAAGACCTAATAAAAGAGCTAATAAATCCTCAATTTAATATAGAATATATAAATAAAATCTATACAAAATCTAATATAGATTTAAACTCTTTAACTTATAATAATGAACCAATACTAATTTCTTGCTGTAAAAAAGACTTATATAATTCTTGTTTATGGTTGTTAGAAAATAAAATTAATTTGGAACTTGAAAATAACTTAAAAGAAAGTGCAATTTTTTATGCAATCTATTCAAGAGATACTAAGATTTTAGAAACACTAATAGACTTTGGAGCTAATCTAAATCATCTAAATAATAAAAATAGAACCGTTCTCCAAGAATCAATTCATAACTCAAATAATACAGTTATTAGATTTCTAATACAAAAATCTACTATGCTTACTAATTGTGATAACAATGGGAACAATGTCTTATTTGATGCAATTATAAATGGAAATATAAATATAATTAAAAAGATAATCTCTTTAAAAAAGATTGATATAAACCATAAGAATAGCAATGGTGATACTATTTTACATTTAGGAAATTCTTTAAAAAATATTGATTTAGCTTTATATTTATTAAACCAAGGTGCTGATCCAACTATAGTAAATGGGTCTCAACAAAGTTACCTATTTTATATTATTACAAGAGGTATTTCTGGAATTAACTTTATCAAAAGAGCAAGTGAACTAAATTTTAATTTAAATATAAAAAATAGTGAAAATAAAAATATTTTAATGAAAGCAGTTGAACACTTTTTACAGATTTGCAATACTTCAAAAAGAGACTCTCAAGCTGAACTTATAAAAGAATTAGTTCATCTAAATATAAATGTTCAAGCAATAGATAATAAAAATGAAACTATATTTTTTAATATTACAAGAAGTTTTGATAGAGATTTAATACATTATCTATTAAATAATTTAGAAAAATTAAATTTAAACAGGCAAAATATCGATGGTCTTACAGTATTATCGATTTTAGTTTTAAGTGGAATAGAAAACTATGATTTAATTAAGCTATATATTGAAAAAGGTGCTAAACTAGATTATAAAAATAAACAAGGAAAATCAGTAATTGAAGTTTTAATAGATATAATTTTACATATTGACAACAATTTATTTTTAGAAGATATCTATAAAGATAGTTTAGTATCAACTGCTCAATATAAAGATATTTTAGAGTTATTAATAAAAAACTATACTATAAACATTAATAGTTTGAATTCAAAAGATGAACCACTATTTTTTCCACCTTTATTAAATTTCAATATATCTTTATTTAAAATTTTAAGAACAAAAAATATAAATTTAAACTCAAAAGATATAAGTGGTGATAATATTGTTTTTAGACTTTTAGAACAAGATTTAATAAAAAAGTATGAGGATAGAAGAGTTCTATTAGTTACTTTAAAAAATCTTATAAATGCGGGAGTGGATGTAAATAGTCGAAATGATAAAGGGATGACTACTCTAGAGTTTTCAATATTAAATGATAAAGAAGATATAGTAAAACTTCTTCTTAATCTTAGAGTTGACTGTACTTTTGTAGATGAAAAAGGTAGAAATATCATACATACAATGATTTTTAAAGATAAAGAACAGTTTATAAAACTTATTGCTACATATAATGGTGAAATATTAAACCAAGCAGATTCTTTTGGTGTAAAACCTATAAATTATGCTGCATTTATGGGTAAAAGAAGTGTCGTTTTAGAGATGATTGAATTAGGTGCTTCTATAAATAACCCATACAAGAAGTCACCAAATATTTTAAATTTTTTACAAAGATATCATAAAAACATTTTAAATATATCTTTTGATGTACAAAATAAAAGTGACAAATCAAATTTAGATAGACTAGCAGAAAATATGATTTCTGAGTTTGATATAGAGATTTCAAAAAAATGATTAAAAATTTTCACTTAAATGATTTTAGTGAAAATAGCTTCGATACTTCAAAAATATTTAAAAAAACTTATCTGGATTACTTAAAAAGTGCAAATACTGATGATAGTAGACTATTTTTTAAAAAACATACAAAAAATATTGATAAATTTTTGTTTCAAATATTTTCTTATATAAGTTCTAATATTACAATAAATCGTTTTGTAAGTTTTATTGCTTTAGGCTCTTATGCTAGAGTTGAATTATGTTTACATTCCGATATAGATATTATGATTTTATATAAAAATAGTAACTCTTATGATATTGCGCAGATTATAGAAAAGTTTGTTGCTTTTGCATGGGATTGTGGTTTAAAATTGGGTTTAAGAGTTGTAAATATTAGTGAGATAGAAGAACTTTATGACTTAGCAGCAGATGATATCACAATCAAAACTTCTCTTTTAGAATCAAGACATATTTTTGGCTCAAAAAGAATTTATCAAGATTTTGAACTTTTTGTAAGCAATCTTAGGCAAATAGATAAAAAGAAATTTATTCTAGAACAGCTTACAACTCATACAAAAAGATTAAAAAAATACCCTTTAGATATGCAAGTTAATTTAAAAGAAGGATATGGTGGGATAAGAGAAGCAAATATGCTTTTTTGGATATTAAATGTAGTTTATGATGTACAAAAAGCAAAAGAATTAGTAGGGATTAAATTTAATTTAAATGAATATAAAAAATTTACACAAGCCTTGGATTTTATATTTCAAGCACGTAATACATTACATACAATTAATAAAAAGAAGGTTGATACTATAACTTTTGATATTCTTCCTGAATTTAGCAAAAAACTTAATTTTAAAAATGAATTTGAGTGTATGTATAAAATATTTTTATCTCTTCATATAGTTCACAATTTTCACTCAAATATGAGTTCAAAATTTGTAAAATCTATCTTTTTTGAAAAAGAAAATTTAAAAAATTTAAAAAGTAATAGATATAAAAAAGGTATCTATATCATAGAAAGTAGACTTTATTGTTCTTTTAATAGAAAGGCTATAAAACTATCAAGTTTATTGAAAGAGATTTTAAGTTTTCCACAAAGTGTAAATGGATTTGATAGATCCTATGTATACTTTGCTAGTCAAACAAAAATACCAAAAAAAATTAATCAATCAATTAAAAAAGATATAAAGAATATACTATCAAATGAAAATTTATATGCTATATTAAAACTTTTTTATAATAGTGAACTTATCAATATTTTAATCCCAAATTTTAAAAGAATCCTAAATTTAGCACAATTTGATGGATATCATAGACATCCTGTTGATATTCATTCCTTACAAACTTTAAAATTTGTTTCACAAATAGAAGATGAATTCATCAAAGATATTTATATTAATTTAAATAAAGATGAAAAAATAATAACAAGACTTGTAGCATTATTTCATGATTTTGGTAAAGGAAGAAGAAAAGATCATCATATTATTGGAGAAAATATTTTTAAAAATATTATGAAAAATTTTGGCTTTGAAGAAGAACTTATAAAAACTGGTGCAAATATTATAAGATATCATGATCAAATGTCACGAATATCAATGAATGAAGATATATACTCTCAAAAAACTATTTTAAATTTCATAGGACTTTTTAAAAATATTAATGAAATAAAGATTTTATATATTCTTACATATTGTGATATTTGTGCAGTTAATAAATATCTTTTTAATAATTCAACATCAGAACTTCTAAAAGTTTTATATAAAAAAAGTATTCTAGCTTTTAAAGATCCAGAACTTATACGTGCAAGTATTACACGAGTATCAAAATTGAATCGTATAAAAACTTTAACAAATTATCAAGATCTACCAAACACTTTAAAAAGAAAAATATCACAAATATCTTCAACTCAAATATTTTTAAGGCTTAAAAGTAGTGATATCTTAGATATAGCAATTAAAGCAAAAGATGTATCAACTTATACCTTTGAAATTATTAATGAAAGCTATTTAAAAATTAGAATTACTAGAAAGATACCATTAAATTTAGGATATTTACTAGGAAAACTTAAATATCTAGATATGAATAGTATGAATATCTTCAAGTTATATGATGAGAAAAAGATATTTGAAATATCTTTTTCAAAAAAAGCCTTAGATGAAGAATTATATTTAATAGAAGAGATTATAAATGAATCTTTTGATATGAGTAAAACTATAACACTAAAAAAACCGATTATTCATAGACAAAATATAAAAATAGATTGTGATCATAGTGAAGGTATAGCTTCTATGAAAATAAAAACAAAAGTTCAACAAGGTTTATTTGCTTATATTGCAAAAGTTTTTGATGATTTTGGGATAGAAGTAGAAAGTTCAACACTAACTACTTCAAAAGGGGTTGCTAGAGATTTACTTTTAATAGAAAAAAATGGTAATTTTTGCAAAAATCAAGAAAAAATTTTGAATTTAATTTGTATATAAAAATCAAACTAAATTTTTTGCACAATTTCCCATAAAATCTTCATGTTCTAAATTTGCTCCATTGCTTATTAAAAATTTTATACTATTTTGTTTTTTATATAAAAGTGCATATATAAGTGGAGTTGAATTAATTTCATCTATCATATCTATATTTAAACCACAATTTTTTAAACATCTTAAAACTTTAACATTATCAAGATAAACTGCAAAATTCATTGCTAATAAATTTGGACTTACATAAAGGTTTATTCTTAAATCAACTAAAGCTTTTATTACATCAGTTTTATTCTGTAATATTGCCCAATATAAAGCATTTCTACCATTAAAATCTCTACTATTTATATCTAAAATGTTTAAGGAAAACATCTTAATAAGAATATCCCAACTATTACTTTCAATAAGATTTGTAAAAATTTCTTGTGAACTTTTCTGATTTAACCTATTCCCTAAAATTATATTACTACACATCTCCCACCCCTTTATATTAATAATGAATATCGTAATATATAAATCTTTAAAGTTTGTTTAAATTCTAATATTTTTATAATATTTTGATAAAATAAAATAAAAAAAGGATGAGAAATGGAATTTGGACTATTTTTAAATTTTCTAGGATTTTTCTTTACTGCCGTTTTACTAGTAATAGCTTTTCTTTATTTATATGCAATTGTTACTCCATATGATGATTACAATTTAATATTCGAAGAAAATAATATAGCAGCAGCTTTAGGTTTTGGTGGTGCAATTATAGGAGTTTCAATACCTCTTTATAGTGCATTAGAACACTCTGTATCTTATATAGATTTTACTATATGGGGAATTGTTGCTATTATTATTCAACTTGTATTTGCATTTATTGTTACAAGAATTGGGGGAAAATTGTCTTTTAATGAAAAAATAAATAAAGGTGTAATTTCTGTAGGTATTTTAATGGCATTTTTATCAATATCTATTGGATTACTAAATGCTGGTTCAATGAGTTATTAAACTCATTGAATTTTATAAAAACTCTTTAGCTTTTACATAATCTTTTTTACCACTTCCTAACTTTGGTATTTCAGATACTATTTTTATACTTTCTGGGATTGCTAATTTATTATCAAATTCTTTAATCATTTTTTCTTTTAAATTTATTATAAAATCTTCATCTACATTAGAAATAAGTAAGATTATTTTTTCTCCTTTTTTTTCATCGCTTGTAGAAAGAGCAATAAAATCTAAATTACTATCTTCTACTATTTTAGAAATCTTTTCCTCAACTAATCCCAAACTTATCATCTCTCCACCAATTTTAGCAAATCTTGAATATCTATCAACAATAGTTAAAAAACCATCATTATCAAGTTTACCTTTATCTCCAGTGATATAATAAGTTCTCCCTTTTATAGTTCTTAAAACTTTTTTTGTCTTTTCTTCATCATTTAAATAACCTTTCATAACCTGAATCCCAGAGATTAAAATCATTCCTTCTTCATTTGCTTTTAACTCTTCAAAGCTATCAGGATCAACTATTTTTATATCAGTTCCGGGAATTGCCATACCAACAGTACCTAATTTTTGCCCTACTTGTACTTCAAAAGTTTCTGAAATTTTATCAGGAAGATTACAACAAGCAACAGGAGAAGTTTCTGTTGTACCATAACCTTCTAAAATATCTTTTCCAAACTTCTTTTTAAATTCAAAACGTACATCTTCTCTTAATTTTTCTGCACCTGCAATAACAATTCTTAAGCTATCAAACATTAAAGGATGAATTTTTGTATTTCTTGTATAAAGTCTAAAAAATGTTGATGTTCCACACATAAAAGTTGCTTTATGAATACTAGCCATTTTTGCTACACCTAAACCATCAGTTGGATCAGCAACTGCAACACATTTTATTCCTTCAATTAATGGTAAATACGTAGTTACTACTATTCCGAAAGCATGAAAAAGAGGAAGAGAGCCTAATATTACATCATCTTCATTTACATTTAGAATATTTGCAATTTGTTCTGAATTTCCTAAAATATTATCCCCACTTAATTTAACACCTTTTGGAGTTCCTTCACTTCCTGATGAAAAAAGTATTATAGATGTATCATCTTTTTTAGTTTTTGTTAGATAAAGCATTTTTAAAATAGCTACTGGTAATAAATTAATACTAAAATATATTGCTAAAGCTTTTAATTTATTGATTTTCTCTCTTTCTTCTTCAAGTAATATAAGTTCAGTATCTTCAAAAATTTCTAATATTCTTATACCTTTTGATTCAAGTCTATCTAGAAATTTCTTTGAGCTTATTATATTTTTTATTCCTGCTGTTTTTATAGAAATTTTTAAACTTTCAATTGATGATGTATAATTTAAATTAACTGCTGTTTTACCCATCAATAAAACCATATAATTTATAAATGCACCTGCACTACTTGTAGGTAAAAGTATTCCAATATTATGCGATTTTATCTGTTTCTTTAATAATTTCTTAAATAAGATAGACGCTGTTAGAAATCTAGTTCCACTTAATGTAGCTCCTGTATTATCAGAAAATATAGTATCATTTGAAACTTCTTTTAATCTTTCAAAAACAACTTCATTTAAAGGTTTCATAGATTTTATATGCTCACTCCAAGCTTGATTTGATAATGTAAACACTTCATTTTTTATACTTATTGTATTAGCATCATTTTTATTCATCATTCTAGAAAAAGAAACTGTTACTCTATTCATTTTTTTTGAATCTTTAAATTTCTTATTTGCTCTACTAAACATAGATTCCCACAATCCTCTAATATAAAAAGGGATAACTTTTATATCTTCATTTGTAGTAAATTCTAATATTTTTTCAAAACCTTTTTTGAATTCTCCTAAATGTCCATTTCTAGTAATTGCACCTTCTGGAAAGAGTACTACCATATTTCCATCATCTAGTTCTTTTGCAATAGTTTGCATAGCTGATTTACTAGATATATTTGAGATTGGTATTGCTTTAAAAATTTTTAAAAGCCAATTTATATACCATTTTTCATATATTGTTTTATCCATTACAAATTTTACTTCTCTTGGTACTGCCATCAAAATAATAGCCCAATCAATCCAAGAGATATGATTTCCTAAAAGTAAAACTCCTCCATGAGAAGGAATATTCTTTATTCCATTTACTTCAAGTTTATATTTTAAACCAACAATAGATTTTAAAAATAATAAAAGTAAAGATTGTGGCAATTTATATATTGTATAAATTGAACCAATTACAATAATAAAAAAAATCAAATAGATAGTATTAAGTGGATCTAACTCATAAAAAGAAACTATTGTAGTAATACACAGCATTAAAAACATAAATAAAGATTGGAACCAATTATTTCCAGCTAAAATTGTTCCTAGAAGCTTTTTCTTTGCATTAAATTGTATTAATGAATTTAAAGGAACAACTAACATTCCTCCAAATATACCAAATACTAAAAAAGTAATTACTAATACAAATGGTGTTTGTACAATTGTTGATAAATAAATCATCAATGCCATTCCTAGAAAAGATAAAGGAATAGTTCCAATCTCAATATAAAATTTTGATAATCTTGAGTAAATTATTGCTCCAATAGCTATCCCTACTCCTGAAGTTGCTATAATTCCATTTATTATAAAAACATCTGTAATATGTAAATACATTTTTGCAAAAGATGGAAAAACTGCAATCATACCTTGAGAAACTCCGAAAAATACAGATAATCCAATTACAGATAAAAATATAACATTTTGTGAATATATATTTTTTATATTTTTTATTAATAACTTACCTCTAAAAAAATCCTGCTTATCTAAAGTTAATGTTTCACTTTTTACATAATTTGTACTAACTCTTCTCAAAAATGAAAAAGATACAATCATCTCAAGAAATGCTATTGGCAAAATATAATAAGCTAATGGCAATAAAGCATTTAGTAATTCATCTTTTGAATTAATGCTCCCAAGATTATTAGAATTATAAAAACCCTCAAATACAAAAGAAGTAACTCCAATAGCAAATAATATCGCTATTATTGATATAGTCTGAATAGCAGCATTTCCTCTTGATAGATTTTTTTTACCATAAATATCAAGTATAATTCCTAGTTTTGCTGGACCATAAATAGCACTTTGAATTGCTAATAAAAATAATCCTAACATTGCAAAGTAGAAATTACCACTTATATATGCAACTATCATTAAAATTGATAATAAAAAAGAAGATAATGCTCCATATACTAAGATATCTTTTTTATTATATTTATCAGATAAATATCCACTAAATGTAAACAATAATAAAAAAGGAATAATCAATAATGCATTTATTATAGATACCCAAATAACTTGAGTTGAACCATCAAAAATTTTAAAAGCTATATTTTGAAGAAGAACTTTATGTGATACGTCAACAACAGCATTACAAAAAACTACAAATAAAAATGCCGTTTTTATCATTATTAAACTTTTTATTTCCTTCATTATATACCTTTTTAAGCAATTTGTTTTAAATTTATTTCAAAAAATTCTTTTAATGTTTCATTTAATATTTGAGAGTTTTCAGGAATATCCATAGGATTACCTATTATAACTTGACAATTAAAAGGGACAAATAAAGCTTCTCCTTTTGGTAAAGCATTTCCTAAACCTTGCATAGCAATAGGAGTAATGGTAATATCTTGTTTATCCTTTAATAAATAATATAATCCTTTTTTCAATCTTGCCATCTGTTCTGGTTTTCCTCTACTCCCTTCAGGAAATAGAATTAAAATTTCTCCATTATCCAATGCTTTATGAGGTTCTTTAAATAAATCTTCTTGCAAACTAGAACCACTTCTATCCAAAGGAATAATCCCTATACAATAAGTAGAAATCCATGACATAAATCTATTTTTCATAAAATAATCAGATGCTGCAATAGGACGAACTTTTTCTATTATATTTAATGGATATAAACTCATGATTACTAAAGTATCTAAATGACTATTATGATTAGGAGCGATAACTGCTCCACCGATTTTTGGTAGATTTTCTCTACCTCTAATATTTAATCCTAAAACTACAAAAACTACTGGTTTTATAATTAGAGCAAAGAATAAAATTTTAACAATTCTTTTCATTTTAGTAACTCACATAATATAAAAAATGAAAGAATACAGGCGCAGTATACATCAAACTATCAATTCTATCTAAAATACCACCATGACCAGGTATAAATGTTCCAGTATCTTTTATACCAATATCTCTTTTAACACTTGAGATTACAACATCACCAAAAAATCCTATAAAAGATATAATAAATCCTGCCATAAAACCATAGGACATATCTAAAGGTGTTAAATATGGAGCTACTATCCCTGAAATTAAAGTTACTGTAAAAACTCCTCCTAAAAATCCTTCCCAAGTTTTATTAGGACTAACTTTTGGAATTATTTTATGCTTTCCAAAAAGTTTTCCAAATACATATTGTGAAACATCATTAAATTGTGTCATTATTAATAAAAATAGTACTGGTCCTATACTTCCTGCTAAAGTATTATGTACAGGTAAAGCCATCAAGTAAGCAATATGACTTACACTAAATACTGTTAACATAGTTGCCCATTGAATAATACTAGCTGATTTTATAAAACCACTTGTTTCTCCAATCAAAACTAACCTTATAGGTATAAATAAGAATAAGTAAACCGGAATAAATATAATAAACATTCCATACCAACCAATACTAATCCAATAATATTGTAGAGGAATTGATAAATAAGCCCAAAAGATAGCTCTTCTATCTACATATCTAACTGAAACTATTGATAAAAACTCTTTTAGTGCTAAAAAAGATAAAAATGCAAAAAATACTAAAGCAGATTTTAAACTAATACTTAATGCTAAAAAAACAATAGCAATCATCCACCACCAAGATTTTATTCTTAATCCCAATTCATTAAAATCTCTATTTGGATTATTTACTTTTTTATACTTATATATTAATGTAGCTATAACTAAAATAATAATTGTACAAATCATAGCATATAATGAATGTTGAGCAATATTAAACATTATTTTCCTTCTAATGTATTATAAATAGTTTTTATCCTATTAATTATTGTCAAAAAAGAACCAATTACAATTATAAATAAAGTAAATGTTAAAATATAATCTGTTCCAAAAAACTTAAATTCAAATGGGGTACAAATAAGAGATATTGTTAATACAGCCATTCTATGTTGTTTTGCCATAGGACCTTTAAAACAACTTCCAGCATTTATACTAGTTCCTAAAACTCTTACATAAGCTGTTAATGCTGCAAATAATGCTGCTATATATCCAAGTTCGATTGCAAAAGATATACTAGAAACACTATATCCCAAAGCTATAAAAAGTAAACTATCAGAAATCCTATCTGGAATATCATTAAATAATTCTCCTGACTTTGTACTTTTTCCACCTTCAAGAGCAACCATTCCATCAAATAAGTTACATAATAATCGAATTTGAATAAATAATGCACCCAAAATAGGAAATATCCAAATAGTAAAAAAATTATCATTTGAAATAAATAATATTAATATAGACGCTATTAAAGAAGCAACTATACTAGCAATAGAAATTTGATTTGGTGTAATATCTTTTTTACTTAAATAACTTGCAAATCTTTGACTTAAAATATTTCCTCTTACTTTCAAAGGTCTTCTATTATCTTCCATTATTTTCCTTTATTTGTGATTCTTTATATCTTTTTGCAATAAAAATAGAGAATATAAAAGCTACAATAATAGTAGGGGAAATAGTATAAAATATATTTTGAGTATTTATTATTAAATGCCCAATATAAACTATACTTGATGTTACCATAACTGTTAAAGTTGCTATTGTATAAATTGAACTATTCTCAAATATTTTATTGAAAACAATTATTAATTGTACCATAAAAATTGTTATTAAAAAGCTTGCTAATCCTTGGAAAAATGATGATATATACCTATTATCATATTCATAATTTACAAAATATGTCCAACTACTCCATAAAATAAAAGCCAAAATTGCTGATAAATATTTCTCTTTTTTTATCACTCTCTTCCTTTATAAATTTGATAAGTTTTTATAAATAATTAAATATATTTACTTACATAAAAAATATTTAGTTATAGTTAAGTTCAAATTATGTTGATTAAAGTCAAATTTTTTTAACTACTTTTTGATACAATTGATATCTAATTTTTATTATAAGGTTGCAAATTTTGGAAAGTAGTGTCAAAAAAAGAGACTGGACTTATTATACAATAAAAAGTTTAGCCTTTTGGGTTATCGTTGGTATTATTGCTGGTATTGTTGTAGGGTATGTTAATCCTGCGTTAGGAGTAGAAGCAAAGCCTGGTATTGATTGGTTTATAAGAATTTTAAAATGGCTTGTTGGACCAATTATTTTCTTAACTATTATTTATGGAATAGTTAGCCTTGAAAATTTAAAAGAACTTGGTTCTTTAGGATTTAAAGCTTTCATTTATTTTGAAATAGTTAGTACATTTGCTTTAGCAATTGGTGTTCTTTTTGGTAATTTATTAAAACCAGGAGATGGAATGGATCTTGATGTTTCACATCTTGATACAAAAGGTGTAGAGCAATATACTAGTGTAGATCCAGACAAAGTTGGAGATATTTGGGAAATACTTAAGAATGCCATTCCAACAGATCCAATAACTCCATTTTTAACAGGTCAAACACTTCAAGTTTTAGTTATGGCTTTAAGTTTAGCTATATTAATTTCTCTTTTTGGAGGAAAACACAAACCTAAAATTTTAAAACCTGTTGAAGTTGCTCAAAACTTTTTCTTTAAAATTTTAGTTATTATTATGTGGTTTTCTCCAATTGCTAGTTTTAGTGCTATGGCATTTTTAATTGGTAAATTTGGTATTGATACTTTAATAAATATGGCTAGTCTTTTAGGTGTTATGCTTATTTCTGTTCTTGCATTTATTTTTATTGTTTTAGGTATTATTATGGCTTTCTTTAAAGTTAATATCTTTAAATTTATGAGATATATACAAAAAGAAGTACTTATAGTATTTGCTACAAGTTCAAGTGAATCAGCACTTGCTCCACTTATGAGAAGATTAGAAGCTGCTGGAGTAAATAAATCTGTTACAGGATTGATTTTACCTACAGGATATTCATTTAATCTTGATTGTACAAATATATACCTTGCTTTATCAATCATTTTCTTATCACAAGCATTTAATATTCCTCTAACATTAGAACAACAACTATTTATAATTATTATTTTGATGGTTACATCAAAAGGAGCAGTTGGAGTTACAGGTTCTGGATTTATTGTACTTGCAGGTACACTTGGTGCTATGGGAGGAGCTATTCCTATGGTTACTGTTGCAGTGTTACTTGGTGTTGATAAATTTATGTCTGAAATGAGAGCTGTTGGAAATCTATGTGGAAATGCTGTTGCTTCAGTTGTAGTTGGAGCATGGGATAAAAAGATAGATATGAAACAATTCAAATATGCTTTAGATAATCCAGATAAAATAGAAAGTACTATTTGATATAATTAAATAGGTAAGACAAAGTCTTATCTATTTTTTATTTATAAACTAAGTAATACAATAAATAATACTGGAATTGTAACTAAGAATCCAAATTTACTATATTGTAAGAAACTTATTTTCACCCCTTTTTTAGTTAAAACATAAAGCCAAAGAAGTGTCGCTAAACTTCCAAATGGTGTCATTTTTGGTCCTAGATTACAACCAATAATATTTGCATAAATCATAGCACTATTTCCAATATCTTTTAATGCTATATCCATAATCATAATAGTTGGTAAATTATTCATAAAAGCACTTAAAAATGCTGCTATAAATCCTGTTCCTACAACTGCAATAGTATCACCTTTTAGTGCTAAATAGTGCAATATTTTTGCTAGTTCATCTGTTAATCCAGCATTTTTTAGTCCATAAACAACAATATAAAGCCCTATACTAAACCAAACAATTTGCCAAGGTGCTTCTTTTATTATCTTTTTTGGCTCTACAGATTTTGAAAAACTTGCTATTATTAAAAATATTATTGCTCCACCTAAAGCAAAAAATGAGATAGGAATATTATAACTATCACTTAAAACATAGGAACTTAGTAAAAATAGTAAAAAGATCCATGAAAAATAGAAAAGTTTTATATTTTTTATTACACTTTTTGGCTCTTTTAAAAGTCTAATGTCAACTTTTTTCGGAATATCTTTTCTTAAAACTAACCATAAAACTAAAATTGAAATAAAAACACTTACAATAAATGGAATAATCATATTAAAAAAATACTCAACAAAGCCTATATTAAAGTAGTTTGCAGTTACTATATTTGTAAGATTTGAAAATACAAAAAGAAGCGATGCACTATCACTTATAAACCCACCTGCAAGTAAAAAAGCTATTATAGTTTTGTTGCTTAATTGTAAAATTTGCATTTTTGCTAGTAAAATTGGAGTTAAAATAAGTGCTGCTCCATCATTTGCAAAAAGAGCTGAAACCAAAGCACCAAGTAAAATAGAGTAGATGAACATTTTTAGTCCACTTCCATTTGAAAACTTTGCCATTTTCAAAGCACACCACTCAAAAAATCCTATCTCATCTAAAACCAAAGATAGTATAACTATTCCAATGAAAGCTAAAGTTGCATCCCAAACTATATTTGTAACATCTAGAACATCATTGAAATTTACAACCCCAAAGACTAAAGCAACAATTGCTCCAATAATCGCACTTGTTCCTATTTGAATATTTTTTGGTTGGATTATTATAAATAAAAGAGTTATTATGAATATAGAGATTGATAAAATCATATTTTATCTTCATACATTTCCATTATTTCATCTTTTAATGTATAAATATATGTTTCTATCTCTACTTCATCATATCTTTCTACAATTATAGGAGTTCTAATAAACTCTTCTCCTTCAAAAATATCAAGATTCTCCCAATTATTTATCAAATTATCAGAATAAAATAAAAACCCATGAATAGTATCATCTCCCATTTCAAGCCTAATACCTGGATAACCCATACTAGCACTCCAACCAGCATCTATCAACTTCCCTTTGACAGTGGCAGGAACAAATTTTCCTACAATATTTTCTAAAACATAAGCATTTGGACAGTTTGGCATAAGTGTCCCATAAACAAAAAGTGATTCTTTCAAGAATTTTCCTTAAGGATAAGAAGAGATAAAATGAGATTTTCTCATTTTATCTTTATTTTGAGTTTTTAAAATCAGTTACAATTTTTTCTTTTAGTTTATCAACTGTAAATCCAAACTCTTCAAAAAGTTCAGAAGCTGGTCCACTAGCTCCAAATGTATCCATTCCAAATACAACATCAGCATATTTGTAATATTCAAGTGCACGCGCTGCTTCAACTGCATAAACTCTTGTATTTTTACATATGATTTTTTCTATATATTCTTTATCTTGTTCTAAAAGTAAATCAAAGCAAGGAACAGATACGACATTTGCAATTATTCCTTCTTCTTCAAGATTACAAGCAGTTTGTAAAGCTAAGGTTACTTCACTACCACTTGCCATAATTGTAATATTTGCATTATCTCTTTGTTTTAAAAGATATCCACCATTTACTACATTTCCATAAGCTTTTTCATCTTTTAAAACTTTTAAACCTTGTCTTGAACAAACAAATGCCGTAGGAGCTCTCATTTTTAAAGCTATTTTCCAAGATTCAATATTCTCTGTTGCATCTGCTGGTCTAAATGTATAAAAATTTGGTAACGCCCTAAATTGACTTAAATGCTCTATTGGTTGGTGAGTTGGTCCATCTTCTCCAACTCCAATACTATCATGTGTCCAAATAAAATGTTGAGGAATACCTGCAAGCGCTGCAATTCTAGCACTTGGTTTTAAATAATCACTGAATACAAAAAATGTAGCACTATAAACTCTAAATAAACCATATAAATTCATAGCATTTGTAATAGCTGCCATTGCATGTTCTTTGATACCAAAATGTATATTTCTTCCATTTGGAAAATCACCTAGATCTTTTAATTCTGTTTTATTTGATGGTGCTAAATCTGCACTTCCACCTAAAAAACTAGGAATAGATGCAGCTATTGCATTTAAAATTTTATGGTTTGAATCTCTTGTAGCTACACTACTTCCTTCTTCAAAAGTTGGATAAACAATACTATCAAATTGTGGATTTTGTAATTCATCTATTTTTGATCTTGTCTCTTTAGATAAACTTTCATTCCAACTATTTTGTAAAGTTGAACCAACAATTAATTTATCAAAAGCTCCTTTTACATCTGCACTTACTGCAAATTCTTCATCAGGATTAAATCCAGCTTTAATTTTTGCTTGTTTTATCTCTTCAACTCCTAATGGAGCACCATGAGAATGATGACTTCCTTCTAATGTAACTGCACCTTTTGCTATAACAGTTTTTGCAATAATTAAAACCGGAGTTTTTGCAGTTTTTGCTTGAGTTAAAGCTTTATCAATTTGATCAAAATTATGTCCATCTATTTCTATCACTTCAAAATCAATAGCTTGAAATCTTTTCTTTACATTTTCACTCCAAGCGATACTAGTATCACCTTCAATAGTTATAGAATTTGAATCATAAATAATAACAAGGTTATCCAATTTTAAATGTCCAGCAGTTGCACATGCTTCATAAGATATACCTTCTTGTAAGTCTCCATCTCCACAAAGGCAATAAACTTTATGATTTATTACATCTTTACTTAAAATATTTTGTGCATAAACTCCAGCCATTGCAAAACCAACAGCATTCGCTATACCTTGTCCTAAAGGACCAGTTGTTATCTCTATTCCATGAGTATGTCCGTATTCTGGATGACCTGGTGTTTTTGAACCAGATTGTCTAAAATTTTTCATATCATTTATAGATACATCAAATCCCCATAAATGTAATAAAGAATAAACCAACCCAGTAGCATGTCCTCCTGAAAAAACTAATCTATCTCTATTTAGCCATTTTTCATCTGCTGGATTTATATTTAAATGTTTACTTAAAACTGTTGCAATATCTGCTAATCCCATGGGAGCACCAGGATGTCCAGAATTTGCTCTTTGTACCATATCTGCAGCTAAAAATCTAATTGTATCTGCTTGTTTTTGTAGTAGTTGTTTTGACATGATTATCCTAATTCGTGAGTGTTTTTTGAAATTTTACAATGATTATATCCAAACTATGTTTAATATTTTTTAGTTTCAAATAAGAATTTTAATTTTATAATTGCTAAAAAAGAATCAAAATGACAAACTCTCAAAATAAAACAATTTGGATTTTAATTATATCTTCATCACTTATTTTAGCAATTACTATGGGAGTTAGACAAAGCTTAGGGCTTTTTATTGCACCAATTAACTCTTCAACTTCGCTTGATATTGTATCTATAAGTTTAGCTCTTGCTATTGGGCAACTTATTTGGGGAGTAGTTCAACCAGTTTTTGGAGCAGTTGCAGATAAAAAAGGCTCTTTTGGAGTTTTAGTTTTTGGTGCATTACTAATGTTTTTTGGTTTAGTTCTAACTCCTTTTATATCTTCAGAATTTTCACTAATTCTTACTTTAGGATTTTTGGTAGCAGCAGGTGCTGGTGCAGGAAGTTTCTCAATACTTATAGGAGCAACAGCAAAAAATCTCCCAAGCGATAAACGCTCTTTTGCAGGAGGTTTTATAAATGCAGGAGGTTCATTTGGACAATTTATTTTTGCTCCTATTACCCAAGCTATTATAAATGGTTTTGGTTGGATTTACTCTATGTTAGCTCTTGCTTTTTCTACACTATTAACAATTCCTTTGGCAAAATTTTTGACAAATCAAGAAAAAAAAAAGAAAGTAAACACTGTACAAGAAAATGATACAAGACTTAAACAGCAGTTAATAGTAGCTTTAAAAGATAGAAGTTATATCTATTTGCATTTAGGTTTTTTTACTTGTGGTTTTCATGTTGCTTTTTTGGTTACTCATCTACCACATGAAGTAGCTCTTTGTGGACATAGTGCGAATGTTTCAGCTTACTCGTTAGCTTTAATTGGACTTTTTAATATATTTGGAAGTTTATATGCTGGCTATTTAGGTACAAAATATAAAATGAAATATATTTTATTCTTTATATATACAAGTAGAGCTTTGATGATTATTACATATTTGCTCTCACCTAAAACTGAACTAACCTTTTATATTTTTTCTATTGCTATTGGTTTTACTTGGCTTGCAACTGTTCCACCAACAGCTGGAATTGTAGGAAAACTTTTTGGTACAAAATATTTAGCAACTCTTTTTGGATTAACTTTATTATCTCATCAAATTGGTGGATTTTTTGGTGCATATTTAGGTGGATTATTTATAAACAATTATGGTAATTTTACTTTTATGTGGTACTTAGATATAGCTTTAGCATTATTTGCTGGACTTATTAATTTACCTATAAAAGAAAAGTATATAAAAATATAAAATTATTATTTTATAAAATAATATAATTTTTATATTTAACTACAAAAAGGAACATTATCATAAGCAATTACCACTTTAAAGCTTCTAAAATAGTAAAATTAATACCTTATTAATAATTTTTTATTATAATAATGCATTTTATACACAAAGGGAAAAGATGTCTGTTAAAAGAAGATTACAAATTTTATCATTAGTTTTTATATTAGGATTAATAGTTATTGGATTAGTATCATTTAATAGTGCAAGAAGCATATCAAATGATTTAGATAGTATAGCAAGTGAAAGGATCCCTGCTTTATTAAGTTTATCAGATTTAAATACAGAAAGAATGTCTATTAGATCACAAACATTAGATGTTTTAACATTGGATTATAATAGTAACAATAAAGATAGACTGATTGAAATAGCAAATCAAAGAAAGAATAGTTGGGAAACAATAGACAAAAATTGGGCTGTTTTTCAAAGTATCCCTAGAAATACTGAAGCAGGTAAAAAAGCTGCAGCTTCACTTCAAAAAGCTTATGAAGATTGGAGAACAATCTATATTACGCTAGATGGTATAATTGCAAAATTAACTTCAAATACAAATTTAGAGACTCAACTAGAATTATATAAAGAGTATGAAGCTGTTGTAGAAAAAATGATTCCTATATCAAATAATTTTGGAAAACTTATGTCAGAACAAAAGAATAGAACATTTAACTTTTCATTAGAAATGGTTTCTGACTCTACTAAAAAAGCTAATAGCTCAGTTATACAAATTGCTATTATATTTATAATTGTAACTATTGTGGGGATGATTTTTACAATTTTAACTATAAATATGATAAATAACTCTTTAAAAAAAGTAAGAGATGGAGTTCTTGGTTTCTTTTCATTTGTAAATGAAGATACAAAATCAGCAACTTTAATTAATTTAAATAGTAATGATGAATTTGGTGAAATTGCTAAAGTTATTAATACTAATATAGAAAAAACTCAAATTTCAATTTTAAAAGATGATGAATTTATTCAAAATGTTGAAGAGTTTATAAAAGAGTTATCAAATGGGAATATGATAGCTAAAATTGAAAAAGAACCTGATACTACAAATTTAAAAACATTAAAAGTTTTATTAGTAAATCTTCAAAACTATTTAGAACATACAATAGCAAGAGATATAAACGTACTTTTAAGAGTTATTGATAGCTTTAAACAACATAATTTTACAGATAGATTTCCAAATCCATATGCAAAGGTATCTGTTGCTATGAATGAATTAGGAAATATTATTTCAGAGCTTTTAAAACAATCATATTCAACTGGATTAATGCTTCAAAATAGTTCAAATGAGTTATTAGATAATGTAAATACTTTAAACCAAAGTTCAAATGCAGCTGCAGCTAGTTTAGAAGAAACAGCTGCTGCTTTAGAAGAAATCACTTCAACTGTTGTAAGTAATTCAAACAATGTATCACAAATGGCAAGATACTCAAAAGAAGTTAGTGATTCAGCTAAAAAAGGTCAAAATTTGGCAAATCAAACAACGACTGCAATGGATGAAATAAATAATCAAGTAAATCTAATAAATGAAGCAATATCTGTAATAGATAATATAGCATTCCAAACAAATATACTTTCATTAAATGCAGCTGTAGAAGCAGCAACAGCAGGAGAAGCAGGAAAAGGTTTCGCAGTTGTAGCACAAGAAGTAAGAAATCTAGCAGCAAGAAGTGCAGAAGCAGCAAAACAAATAAAAGATATTGTTGAAAGTGCTACTTCAAAAGCGAATGAAGGAAAAGATATCAGTTTTGAAATGATAAAAGGATATACAGAACTCTTAGAAAATATTGAAAAGCAAACTCAAACAATCAATGAAATAGCAACAGCTTCAAAAGAGCAAGAAGCTGGAATAACTCAAATAAATGATGCTGTAACTGGACTTGATCAACAAACACAAAAAAATGCTAGTATTGCAGCGGATACAAAAGATATAGCAATAAAAGCTGATGAAATTGCTAGAAAAATAGTTGAAGAGTCTTCTTCTCAAGAATTTATAGGGAAAGAAGAAGTTGAAAATATTTATAAAAGCTCTTCAGTTCAAAAAAAAGTAGAAATAAAAAAAACAATTAAAGAAGTTGTTTCAAAGCCTAATAAAGAAATAAAACAATCATCAAAAGAAGATGAAGAATGGGAGAATTTTTAAAATAGGATTTTTCCTATTTTAAAAAAATATGAGTCAAGATTTTTTATACCTTATAAACAAAGAAGATTTAACACATGAAAATCTTTTTGAAAGTATATATCCAAATAAAACTATAAACTACTATTTGAGTGATGATTTTTCAGAAGAATTTTATATACAGCTTTGTTTTTTTGGATTTATTTCAACATCTGTAAATATAGAAGAACAAATATATTTACTCCCTGAAATTCAGTTTGAATACGCAGTTTTAGATTTTCATAATCTTCACATTAGTAAAAAAGTAAAAAAACTTATAAATAAAAATAACTTTAAATTCTTTATAAATAATAATATAGAAGCTGTCATATCAAAAATTAAAAGTTATCATAAAGATTCATGGATTGAAGAAAATTATGAGAATTTACTTTTAAGCTTAAAAAATCATAAAAAAACTAATTTTAATTTTGAACTTTTTTGTGTAGAATTATATGATCTTGAAGGCAACTTAATAGCAGGAGAAATAGGATATAAAATAAACAAAACATATACTTCTCTTACAGGATTTTCATCAAAGAATAAAAGCTATAAAGATTGGGGTAAGCTTCAAATGGTTTTACTAGGATTATATCTAAAAAATGAAAATTTCATTTTTTGGAATTTAGGACATCCATATATGCAATATAAGTTTGATCTAGGAGCAAAATTATACTCAAGAGAAGAGTTTTTAAATAGATGGTTAAAAGCTGTTCTCTAAAAATTTATTGATACATAAAAACTAAATTCAAATTCATTATGTCCATCACTAAAATCTAGTTTATCATATATAGCATAAGATGGTTTTGTAGTTGTTTCATATTCACTTTGAGGTAACCACTCATGATAAACCCATTGAATAAAAGGTAATAAATCTTCAGATCTTCCTTTCAAATCAAACTTTGCATATACACCTTCAGCTATCTTAAATTTTGGTAACCTATCACTTTGAACATTTTCATCATCATCTACAATAATACAAGCAATATATTGACAATCACTAAGTGGTGTAATAGTAGGATTATCATGAAAAAGTGCAGCTCTTTTATAAGAAGTTATATTATTTGTCAAAACCCAAGTTTGTAATTTTTGCCATGTTGCTTCTATATTTCTATTATATCCTTGATTCCTAATATAATAACTCTCTATAAAAGGTCGTTTTACTATTGTTGGTACAATATTATGAAAATCTGCTGTTGATTGCATAGCAAATCTTGATGTGCTAATAATTTTATTTGAGTAATCCTTATATCCACCATTTTTCCACTCTTTTGGACTCATTCCAAATCTATCTTTAAATATTTTTATAAATGATGACTGTGAAGAGTAACCACAAGAATTTACAATATTTGAGATAGTTGAATATTTATTTGTTAAAAGTAAATTTGAAGCTTTTTGTAGCCTTATTGATTTTATACTTTCATAAATATTTCTTCCAAAAATTTCTTTAAATATCCTATGCATATGAAATTTACTAACACCCAAATCTATACTTAATTCTTCTATATCAATGTTTGTATCGATATGTGTATAAATATAATACATTATATCATTTGCAATTTTTGTTCTTTTTTCTAAGGTCTCTTTTTTCATAAAGCTATTTTAGCTAATTCTAGCTAAAATTAGCAATATCTAACAATTTATAAAGCACTTAAAAAGAAGAAGAATTTATAAAATTTTCATAGAATAAGCCTTTAAATAAATTGTTACAACTTAACAAACAAAAGGATATAAGTGGAAAGTCTAATTCAAGCTATTACTAGCTTTTTTATAGTAATGGGTGTAGTTTCTACAATTTTACTAATTGTTGGATTTATTCTGAAAGCAAAAGGGGTATCTTTTGTTGAGTTTTTCCCTGAGAAAGAAAAACTAGAGATACCTGCTCCTAATATCATATATAATACTATTACAAACCCTAGTATTTCAAATAGTTCAATAGATGCAAAAAAAGTAGCTGCTATAATGGCAGCAATTGAGCATCATAACAAAGTTAAAGGATAGAAGTATGGCTAAAAAATATATTGATATTATGGATACAACTTTTAGAGATGGTTTCCAATCAGTCTTTGGAGGAAGAGTATTAATGAATGACTTTTTTCCAGCTGTTGAAGCTGCAAAAGAGGCAGGAATAACTCACTTTGAATTTGGTGGAGGAGCAAGATTCCAAAGTTTATTCTTCTATTTACAAGAAAATGCATTTGATATGATGGATAGATTTAGGCAAATTGTTGGTCCAGATGCAAATTTACAAACTCTAGCTCGTGGAATCAATACTGTTATGCTAGATACAGGAAGCAGAGAATTGATAGACTTACATGCAAAACTTTTTGCAAAACATGGAACTACTACTATTAGAAATTTTGATGCTTTAAATGATGTTCAAAATTTAGAATATTCTGCACAATGTATCAAAAATCATGGTTTAAAACATGAAGTTGTTGTGACTTTGATGGACTTACCACCAAACTGTACTGGTGCTCATGATGTACCATTTTATGAAAAAACTCTAAGAGATATACTAAATAGTGGATTACCTTTTGATTCTATTTGTTTTAAAGATGCAAGTGGTACTTCAAGTCCTCAAAAAGTTTATGATACTATAAAAATGGCTAGAAAGCTTTTAGGTGATAAAATACATATTAGATTACACACTCATGAAACTGCTGGAGTTTCAGTTGCTTGTTATTTGGCAGCTTTAGATGCAGGTGCAGATGGTATTGATTTAGCAGCAAGCCCAGTTAGTGGAGGGACATCTCAACCTGATATTCTAACACTTCTTCATGCAACAAAAGGGATGAATTATGATTTAGGTGGTTTACAAATAGATAAAATCCTTCAATATGAAGAAGTTTTAGCTGATTGTTTAAAAGATTACTTCTTACCACCAGAAGCTACTCAAGTATCTCCACTTATTCCATTCTCTCCAATGCCTGGTGGTGCTTTAACTGCAAATACGCAGATGATGAGAGATAATGGAACTTTAGATAAATTCCCAGATGTAATAAAAGCTATGCAAGAAGTAGTTATAAAAGGTGGATTTGGAACAAGTGTTACACCTGTTTCACAATTTTATTGGCAACAAGCTTATGCAAATGTTATGTTTGGCCCATGGAAACAAATAGCACCTGGGTATGGAAGAATGGTTTTAGGTTACTTTGGTAAAACACCAGTTCCAGCGGATAAAGATATTATAAAATTAGCAAGTGAGAAGTTAAAACTTGAACCAACTACAAAGAATCCTTTAGATTTAGCAGATGCTGATCCAAAGAAAAAAATTGATGTTTGGAAACAAAGATTAGAACTAGAGGGAATAGAAGCAACAGAAGAAAATATTTTTATAGCTGCTGCTTGTGATGAAAAAGGTATTGCATTTTTAAAAGGTGAAGCCCCTTTAAATGTAAGAAAAAATGAAACTAAAAATTGTACTAATAAAAAAGGAGAAAAGAAAATGGCAAATGGGAATTACACAGTAATAGTAGATGGACAAAGATTTAATGTAACAGTAGCAGATGGAATAGTAGACAATATTCAAGTAGCACAGCCAGTAGTGCAACCTCAGGTTGTACAACAAGCAGTTCAAGCAACGCCAGTTCAACAAGTACCTACAAAACCAGTATATAATGGGACAGAAGTACCAGCAGCAGTAAATGGTAATGTATGGAAAATACTTGTAAAAGAAGGGGATAAAGTAGAAAAAGACCAACAAATAATGATCTTAGAAGCTATGAAAATGGAGATAGATATTACAGCACCAGTTTCAGGAACAATAACTAAAATTCTTGTTGAACCTTCTAAAGCAGTTGAAGAAGGTCAAACTCTAGCTGTTATTGCTTAATGCCTAAATTAGATAGAGTAATATTCTCTATCTAATACTTTTTAAATCAAATCTTCACTAAACTATCATAATTAAATCTAAAGAGAATATATGAAGAACATAATATATATAATTTTATTAACTACAATCTTGTTTCTTTTTAATGGTTGTTTTGCTGGTGCACATATAAATAGTAGTGGACAAGTTGGAATGAATGTTGGAGGAAAAGTTTTTTAACTTATTTAAAATGGTACTCCCAGTACGATTCGAACGTACGGCCTACGCCTTAGAAGGGCGTTGCTCTATCCAGCTGAGCTATGGAAGCACAAAGAGAAATAAAAAAAGCCTTATATAAAAAGTTGTTTACTCTTTACATAAGGCTTTAGTGGAGCGGGAGACGAGACTCGAACTCGCGACAGTCTGCTTGGAAGGCAGAAGCTCTAGCCAACTGAGCTACTCCCGCTTAAAGTGGTGCGGATGGAGAGACTCGAACTCTCACACCGTGAGGCACCAGATCCTAAGTCTGGCGTGTATACCAATTTCACCACATCCGCAAAGTGGTACTCCCAGTACGATTCGAACGTACGGCCTACGCCTTAGAAGGGCGTTGCTCTATCCAGCTGAGCTATGGAAGCATAAAAATAAATGGGGTAGATAATGGGGCTCGAACCCACGACCCTCGGAACCACAACCCGATGCTCTAACCAACTGAGCTATATCTACCATAAAATATAAATGGTCGGGGCGAGAGGATTCGAACCTCCGGCCCCCTGGTCCCAAACCAGGTGCGCTAACCAGACTGCGCTACGCCCCGACAAACAACTTTCTATTACAAAAAGTGGACGGAATTATATTATATATTTTAAGATTTGTCAAGAGAAATTAAAGAAAATTATGAATTTCTCTTAATTTCTCTAATAATCACTAAAATTGAATTAATCCATCAAGTGGAGAACTAGCACTAGCATAAGGCTTTTTAGCTATTCTTCCTGCTTTATACCCTATTCTTCCTGCAACTACTGCATGTTTCATAGCTTGTGCCATTAAAATTGGGTCATTCGCACAAGCAATTGCTGTATTTGTTAAAACTCCATCAGCTCCAAGTTCCATACAAATAGTTGCATCACTTGCACAACCAACTCCAGCATCAACAATAACTGGAACCTTTACTGCATCTTTTATAAAAGCTACATTATATCTATTTTGAACTCCTAAGCCACTTCCAATAGGTGCTGCCAAAGGCATAATAGCATCTGCTCCAGCATCTTCTAGTCTTTTAGCAACAATTAAATCATCACTTGTATATGCCATAACTGTAAAACCATCTTTTTTAAGTATTTCACAAGCTTTTAAAGTTTCAATTACATCAGGATATAAAGTTTTACTAAAATCACCAATAATCTCAAGTTTTATCAAATCTATTCCTGTTGCTTCTCTCATAAGCCTAAAAGTTGTAACAGCTTCATCTGAATTTTTACACCCTGCACTATTTGGTAAAAATTTAATATTTGTATCTTTAAAATAATCTAATAAATTCTCTTCATTTGGATTTGTAATATTTACTCTTCTTATGGCAACAGTTATAAGCTCACTTCCACTTGCAAGTGTTGCTTCTCTTGTTGTGGTAAAATCTTTATATTTTCCACTTCCAACAATTAATCTACTATTTAACTCATATTTCCCAATTTTTAATATATCATTCATATTGTATTTTCCTTTATAAATTTTAAATAATCTTCATTAATATTTGAAATATCTAACTCAATAATTTCTGGTACATCATAACTATGAAGCTCTAAGATTTTGCTTTTGACTTTAGAAAAAAGCTCTTTTTTGGTTTTTATATTTAAAAGTGTTTCATTATCACAACATAGTTTATAATCCCAACTATATATTGACTCAATTTCCATTAGTTGAATACAAGCTGCTAATTTCTCTTCTACTAAAACTTTAGCTATGTTCTTCGCTTCATTTTTTGAAGAACAAGTTGTTTGGATAAGTACACAATTCATAAATCTCTTATCTCTTCTATTAAATCTTCTGGACTTAAAGAATAATTGTTTTTAGAGTAATTATTTGATGCCTTTGTATGTGCTAAACTAGCAGTTATGCAAGCTTCTAATCTATTATAACCTTGTGATAAAAGAGAAGCTATTAAACCACTTAATACATCTCCACTTCCACCTTTACTTAAAACTGAATTCCCAAAACTATTGATATATATTTTATCTTTTTGTGCAATTATTACATTTGTACCTTTTAATAAAAGTACTATTTTAGGATATTTTTTACAAAACTTTTCTACATATAAAAATCTATTCTTTTGTAACTCTTCAATAGAGACATCAGCAATTTTTGAAAGATTTAAAAGAGAAATAAACTCTTTTGGATGTGGAGTTAATACAACTTTTTCATCTAAATATTTTAAAATTAATTTTTCGTAAAACAAATCTGCATCTATTACTTTTAAAATATCTGTTCTTAAAATATCTTCAATATCATCTTTTTTATAATCAAATAACCCCATTCCAATAGCAATAGCTGTACAATTTTGACTAATTTTTTTATCTTGCATAATATGATATGGTAAATTTAACTCTTCTTTTGAAATAGCCGTTACCAATCCAGATCCAAATGCAAAAGCTGAGCTACTAGAAATAATTCCTGCACCTTTTTTTGAACCAACTATAATATTTGTATGGCCAAAAGTTCCTTTATGTGAATTGTTTTTATCTCTAAATGGAAGTTTCATATCACTTTCTTCAAGTAAAAATTTATCTGCTTCTACTTCATAAACTTCTCTTTGTATTCCTAAATCACAAACTTTTATTTGACCTACAAAATCTTTTACCATATCACCAAAAAGTGAAAGTTTTAAAGCCCCCATAGTTAAAGTTAAATCAGCTTTGAATACAACACTTTCAATTTGTCCTAAATTATTTATACCACTTGGGATATCACAAGCTATTTTAAAAGAGTTAAAACTATTTAGTTTTGATATTAAAGATTTATTATTATCATCTAAAACTTTATTTAATCCAGTCCCAAATATACAATCAACTAAAATATCTGCTTCAAATAGTTCATCAATTATAGTAATATCTAAACTTTTTACTCTTTGGTATTGAATTTTTGCCATAGAAGATTTTGGATTATTTGCTAAATATATTTTTACATTATATTTTTTGTATAAAAGTCTTGCTAGAGCCAAACCATCTGCTCCATTGTTTCCACTTCCACAAATGATTAAAACTGTACTATTTTCTTTAAAGTTATCTCTTATATAAGTATAAATAGAGAAAGCTGCATGTTCCATCAAAATATCCTCACTTAAAAGAAACTTTTCGTAAGCTCTTTTATCTAGGCTATTTACCTCATCAAATATTTTTTGCATGAGCTTTCTCCTTTTAATTTTTAGTTTTTAAATTTCCAACCATTATCAACTAAAATTATTCTAATTTTATCTTTTAATTCACCTTGAATTTCTATATTCTCGCCTTTTATTGAACCACCACATGCAAGTTGAGTTCTAAGTAATTTTAAAATATCTTTTCTTTTTTCATCTTCAATTTGAAATCTTCCAACTATTGTAACTGGTTTTCCATTTCTTTTTTCAAAAGAAAAAACTAATTGATGTTGATTTTTCGATAAAAGAATTTTCTCTTCTTTTTTAGGATTTTTTTTATCTTCTTTTTTTGTATCAAAATTATTACCATCAAGCTTTGCACCAAGCCCCAAAGCTAATTTACTTGATAAACTCATTTATAGCTCCTTTACTCTTGTTTTTATATCTATTTCATTTATTTTTATAAAATCTTTTTCTTTATATTGTTCAACAGCAACTCTTCCAATCATAGCTGCATTATCTGAACAATATTTTAATTCACTTAAATATAATTTTACACCAAAATCTAAACAAAGCTTTTCAATTTGACTTCTTAAATATATATTTGCACTTGCTCCACCAACTATTGCAAAATTTTTAGGAGCTCTTTGTTTAAATAGTTTTTTTAATTTTTGCAAGATATGATTTGAAGCTGTTTTTTGAAAACTTGCACAAATATCATATTTATCTTGCTCAATTAAATTGGTGCGTTCAAGATCTTCGATTTTTAATCTTACTGCATTTTTAAGCCCAGAATAACTAAACTCTATTTTTGGACTTTGAGATAGTGGTACTGGTAAATCAAATCTATCACTATTTCCTTTTTGTGCATATTTTTCTACTACTGGTCCACCTGGATAACCAAGATTTAGCATTTTCGAAACTTTATCAAAACTCTCTCCAAAACTATCATCTATTGTAGTTGCTATTACTTTCATATCATTTAAGCTATTTGCTTCTATTATCTGTGTGTGTCCACCAGATACTAGCAAAACTGTTATTGGTAAAATTTCTTCCTTTTCTATAAAAAGTGAATAAATGTGCCCTTTTAAATGATTTACAGCAATTAATGGAAGGTTTAAAGAAATACTCAAAGCCTTTGCCATAGCAACACCTTCTGTTAAAGTTACACTAAGACCAGGAGAATTTGTAACTGCAATAGCTTTTAATTGTGAAAAATAATCTTTACACTCTTCAAGGATTTTAGGTAGTGCTTCAATATGCAATCTTGCTGCAAGTTCAGGAACAACACCTCCATAAATACTATGTTGTAGTTCTTGTGATATTTTTTTATGAAAAATCAGTTCTAAAGTATCTATTTTTGTAATAGAAATAGAACTATCATCACATGAACTTTCAATCGCTAATATCATAAATTATCCTTGTTTTTCACAAATATCTTCTCTTTTTATCCAATCTAGTGCACAATCAAGTTTTCCAAATCCAGCAGATGGATTAATATGTCCAGCATTTTCCATAATTTTCATACCTATATTTAACTTACTTTGTAAAGTTATTGCTTCTTCTAAACTCATATATGGATCATTTGTAGAACAAGCCATTATAATCTCTTTTGCTCTTAAATTCTTTGACTCAGGATAAGGGAAAAAAGTTTTTGCTTCTTTTAACTCTTCATTTCTTACAGGAGCAACTAACATAAGTTTATCAAGTTCTATATCAAGTTCATCACAAATATGAAACCATAAAATATTTGCTAAAGAATGACAAACTACAATATCTGGACTAAAATGTTTTATCTCATTCTTTACAAAATCTTTCCATTCTTGTAAATCTGGACTATTTTTATTTGGAAGTTCAGGAAAAGATACAATATAATTTTCTTTCATCAAATCTTGTGCTAGATGAGCTTGCCAATGTGGATATGCACTTCCACTAAGCCCATGAAGAATTAATACTTTTTTACTCATTTTCTATTCCTTACAAATAATATCAAATTTTCCTCTTCTTAGTCTATCTTCTATACTTTTATCAATTAATTCAATACTTATTTTGTAATCTTCTTTAAAAACTAATCCAACAAACTCTTTATGAGATTTAACTTCATTTGTTGTTGGATTTTGTTCTTTCCACTCTTCAAATTTTTTATCATATAGATTTACAATATCTTTTTCAAATTTTGTTCTAGTATAAATTAAATATATTACTAAAACTATTAAAATTCCAAAAGGTATAAGTAAATCAACCTCCACAATAATTTCTCACTTCTTTATCAATTTGAAAAATATCATCTATTGAATTTATTTTTATATTATTGAATTTTTCTAAAGCTTTCATTGATATTTCTGAAACATCTAGAAATCCTATTTGTCCACTTAAAAACTTTCCAACAGCTACTTCATTAGAAGCATTTAAAACAACACCCAAATCAAGATTATTTATAATTTCATCTTTATATTGCCAAATTGGATATCTATCTTTTTCTATTTTTTGGAATTCTAATATACCAACTTCTAATAAATCAACTGGTTTTAAAATCTCTTCTTCTACTTTACCTAAAATTGCATAAGCAATAGGAAGTTGCATAGAAGCATTTGCAATATGAGCTGTTGTACTTCCATCTTTAAAATTTACTAATGCATGAATTAATGATTTTCTCTCTATTATTGCATCAAGTCTTTTTGTACTAAAAAGCCAAGCTGCTTCTATTAATTCAAATATTTTATTTGTCATTGTTGCACTATCTATTGTTATTTTATTCCCCATTTTCCAGTTTGGATGATTTAGGGCTTCTTTTATTGATACATTTTTTAAAGATTCAAGAGGATAATCTCTAAAAGAACCTCCACTTGCAGTTATTGTCATTGATTCAATTTTTTTATCTTGAAGCAGATACCAAAGCCCAAAATGTTCACTATCAATTGGACTTAAATTAGACTGGTCTATAAACTTTCCTGCAACAACTAATGATTCTTTATTTGCTAAAGCTACTTTTTTCCCACATTCTATAGCTTTTAAAGTTGGCTTTAATCCTAAAAACCCAACTAAAGCATTTACAACAGTTTTTGAAGAACTATTTTCAATTACTTCTAAAATAGCTTCTTCTCCAAATGTTACATTTTTATGATTTACAAGTTTTATATCACTTTCAAAACCAACTACAACTTTCTTAGGCTTAAACTCTTTTATTTGTTTATTTAATAGCTCTATATTTTTTCCAGCTACTAAAACTTCAATATTCAAACTATATTTTTTTGCTATTGCTAAAGTATTAACTCCTATTGAGCCTGTACTTCCAAGAAGTATCAAATAATTATCCTTAATAATACAAGCATTACTATTGCACCAAATAAATATCCATCAACTCTATCTAAAACTCCACCATGTCCTGGTAAAATATTCCCACTATCTTTTACTCCAGCTTCTCTTTTTAAATAACTCTCATATAAATCTCCAAAAATTGAAGATAAAGATACAATAGCTGAAACTATAATAGCACCTAATATTCCTATATCATTTATAGAAGTTAAAGTTCCTAAAATAACTGCAAATATCATTCCACCAATAACACCCTCTAAAGTTTTATTTGGACTTGTTTCACAAAATTGAGTTTTACCAAAAGTTCTTCCTACAAAGTAGGCCCCAATATCAGTAGCTGCAACAATAATTAATAACCAAAATAATACCATAACTCCAAATTCACTATAAAGTGCCATCAAAAATACAAATGATGCTGTTGGATAAAATAGAGGTAGGAACATTTTTTTATCAAGTTTTCTCTTATATGCAAGTTGTGAAGCATATCCTAATGCTACAATGAATATTAAATCTACTGGCATTGGATAAAAGTATACAGCTAACCAAAGTAAAGAAATGTAAATATATATACTATTTCCTTCTAATTTATATAAATTCTTTGCTTCTGAAACTGAAATCATAAGTATGATTCCAAATACTAACCAAAAGATAAAATATGAATCTATGTAACCAATTAATAACATTACTATTATTAAAACAATACCTGTTTTAACTCGTGTTGATAATCCACCCAAAATTTCTAGCATATCTAATAAACCTTAAATTGAAAATTACATTATTCTACTAAAATTTGGCTTTTAATTATATTTATTATTAATTTTTAAGAGGGGGAAAATTACACTCAAAATAAAATTTTGAGTATAATTTATTAAAATAATCCAGAAATTTGATTTGAAATTTGTTTTTCTAAAATTGGAGTTGCTTCGTCTAAAGTTAAATTCATTTTTGTAGCTTCAGCAAACATCATTGTTTTGTGTTCAATATAGTCAGCTTCAAAACTTTGTGTTTGTGCATTTGCCATATTTGAATTCAATTGACCCGTAGCATTTACATCTTTTGCTTTTCCACCAAAGCTATTAATAAAACCTGATTTATTACCATCTTTAACACTTGATTGTCCAGCAACATTTGAATTTGAAGCATAAACAGGGCCTTTAGCTTTTTCTCTAATTACAATATCAACTTGCATTTGATAAATTGTATCTTCTGTTGCTTTTGCAAGTAAACCACCTATTAATGCGGCACCTAAACCAGCAGCTATCGTACCACCTGCACCACTATTGTTATATCCTGCAACTCCAGCACCAACTGCACCAGCACCTAAAGCACCAGCACCAGCATTATTCTCTTGCTTTTTATCACAATATAAAACATTTGTTAATAAAACATAAGTTGCTGCATCTGGATCATCAACAACTTTATATCCTTTTGCTTGAAGCTCAGATATAATAGTATTTTCAAGATTTATTTTTTGCCCACTTGTATTTTTTGTAGATATAAATACAGTTCTTAACTCTTTCTTAACTGGATTTATAAAAACACTTTGTGTCATTTTTGCATTAGTTTGAAGTTCTGTTGTAGCACAACCTGTAAATAATATAGTTGCTGCAACAATGCTTAAACCTAAACCTTTAAATTTAATCATTTTATCTCCTTTTTTAATAAAACGTTATTCTATCTTAATGAAACTAAAAATCAATAATTTCTATATTTTTATTGATATTGTTTCATAAGGATTGTATAAAACATTTGCACCAAATTGTATTTTTATATTCCTTCTTTGTGTATAATCAACCTCATAATTGCCTCCAAAATCTACGCTAAACTTAGCACATAATATTGCAGCTTTTTCTATAATAGACTTTGGTAACTCTTTTTTACTATTTTGTACTATAACATGGCAAGATGGCCTATCTTTTAAATGAAACCAAAAATCACTAGCTTTTGAATTCTCAAGTAAATATATATTTTCTCTTTCATTGCTTCCCATCATTATTTTATACCCTTCAAAAAAGAAACTCTCATAATTTTTCTCTTTTTTTGTTTTGATCTGATTTTTTTCTTTTTTAGGATATAAGAATTCACACTCTTCAATTGAATTTGAATTTTTTAAATTTATATTTAATCTTTTTAGATACTCTAATTTTTCTTTTAAATTATCTTCTTCAATACAAATATTTTGAGCCTTTTGTTTTATTCTCTTTGCTTTTTTAAAAAGTTCATTTGTGTATCTTGATGGATTTTGCATATTATCTAAATCTATTTTTATAAAATTCCCATCATAATCTTCAATTTCCAATGATTTTTGGTATGCAGATATATTATGTAAATTTGCTAGAATAAGATTTGATTTAGTATAAAGTTCATTTGATTCTCTTTCTAAATCTTCTTTTTTAGGTAAAGATTTTAATATATTTTCTAATTTATTTATATTTTTATCTATTATTTGAATTTTTTGTTTTTTAACAAGTTCTAAATTCTCTTTCTCTTTTTCTTCATAAACTCTATATAAATAATCTTCAATATTATCTATCTTTTCAATTTTAGGAATAAACTCTTTTTTAGGTATTTCTTGTAACTTAACTCCAACTTTTACAACCCTAAAAGATGAATATTCATCAATATGCCTTAAAGCCTCTAAAATAACCCTATCTTCATCTAAAATAATAATATTTGTATATTTTCCTGTAAATTCTAATTGTAAGATAGTATTCTGTTTTTTATATGAAGAGGAAGAAGATACTTTGATATTTATGATTTTATCCTCATTATAAAGTTCAATATCTTCTATTTTTGCATTATAAAATCTTTTTTGTAGAACTACATCAAAAGGAGCATTAAAATCTCTTTTAGATGATATTATATCTTTTGATTTAAAAATGGTAGCATTTGTTTTAGATAAATCAAAATATATAATATTTTTATTATTAAATTCTATTATAATTATATTATTATCAATTCGCCTTATAACTTTGATAATTTCGGCTTTATCTTTTAAATAATTGACTATTTCTTTTAGTATAAAATACTTCATATTTTTCTCTTTATTTTTAATTTTAACTATATATTTCAGATGATTTTTATATCTAGTAGTTATAATTGTACCTGAAATAAATTTAGGAGTGTCATATGAAATTATTAAAAATATTAGCAGCAAGTAGTTTGATATTAGGTCTATCTTCAACTTCTCTATTTGCAGACTCTGCAAAAGGACAAAAGGCTTTTATTAAATTTTTAAAAGAACCTTGTGGAATGGATGGAGCAAAATTTGCATTAAAACATACGCAAGAAGAGTGGAGAGAAATCAAAGCTGATGGAAAAGGTGAAGCTGAGATTATTAAAATTTGTCCAAATGTAAAAGCTGGTGATGTAAAAGAAAGCTTAATTGAGCATATTATGGATTTTTCTATAGAGTTTGCTAAAGATTCAGGAAATGTACCTTCTTGCTAATTTATAAAAGGTTTAAAACCTTTTATAAAGATACACTATCATATTTATACACTATTTTTTCTGCTAAATCTATCATTTTTATATTTATACTTTTATATTGAATATCTTTAACTTTTACTAAGAATTTATCATATATATTTGAATATGGATATAAAGTAAAATATATAAATTCTTTACTATTACTCTCTTTATTTAATTCTTTAAACCAAAGAGCAAGGAAAGAAAAATATAACATTGAAGGATTAAACTCTTCATTTTCTTTTAAATTTTTACTCAATTCATTACTTAAAAAACTATAACATTTTAAAATAGCTTTAATTTTAAAATTCTTTTGATTATTCAAATAATATTTTGAATCATTTGTGAGAAACGAAAGCTGTACTAATATCTCATTATTTATTTTTTTAAACTCTTCATGTAATATTTTATCAGTATTTGAAGCTGGTTCAATATCTTTATAAGAGTTTATCAAATCTTTACAAAACAGTAATAAGGCTTCTGTTTTTATTTTTGAAATATTTAAAATCATTCCAAATTGTAACTTATTTTTACTAAATTAGAGTATATTTTAAATAAATTAAGTGATTTTGAGATAGAATATTCGCAACTTTAAACAAAATTAGAAAAGGAAATTATTGGAACCTATTGGAGTATTAAAAGATGGTCAAATATATGACCTTCAGACTGCAGAGGCTTTAAATATTAGTGGAGATACAATTAAAGCCGATGATTCGAAAGAATCTTTAGAAATATTAAGACACTCAACAGCTCACTTAATGGCACAAGCTATAAAAGAACTTTATCCAGAAGCAAAATTTTTTGTTGGTCCAGTTGTAAATGAAGGATTTTATTACGATTTTAAAGTAGATAATAAGATTTCAGATGAAGACTTAACAAAAATTGAAAAAAAGATGAAAGAACTTGCAGATAGAAAACTTCCTATAACTAGACATGAAACAACTAGAGAAGAATTTTATGAAGAGTTTAAAAATGATGAGCTAAAACAAGCTGTTTTAAAAAATATTAAAGATGAAGTTATAACTGTTTATAAACAAGGTGATTTTAAAGACTTATGTAGAGGTCCACACTTACCAAATACTAGAATGATTAGAAGTTTTAAACTTACAAGAGTTGCAGGAGCATATCTTGGTGGTGATGAAAAAAATGAAATGATAACGAGAATTTATGGTATCTCATTTTTTGATAAGAAAGCTTTAAATGACTATGTAACAATGATTGAAGAAGCAAAAAAAAGAGACCATAGAAAATTAGGAACTGAACTAGAACTATTTACATTTAATGATGATGTAGGAGCTGGACTTCCTATGTGGCTACCAAATGGAGCAAGACTTAGAAGTAAACTAGAACATATTTTATATAAAGCCCATAGAATAAGAGGCTATGAACCAGTTCGTGGTCCTGAAATTTTAAAATCAGAAATGTGGAAAATATCTGGACACTATGCAAACTACAAAGAGAATATGTATTTCACAACTATTGATGAACAAGAATATGGTATCAAACCTATGAACTGTGTTGGTCATATTCAAATATTTAAAAATAGTCTTGTTTCATACAAAGAGTTACCAAAAAAACTTTTTGAATATGGTGTTGTTCATAGACATGAAATGAGTGGAGCAATGCATGGATTATTTAGAGTAAGAGAATTCACTCAAGATGATTCACATATTTTCTGTACACAAAATCAAATTAAAGAAGTAATTTTTGAAGTTTTAGAATTTGTTGATAGCTTACTAAAATTATTTGATTTCAAATATGAAATAGAAGTTTCTACAAAACCTGAAAAAGCTATAGGAGATGATACTTTCTGGGAAAAATCTACAAAAGGTATCATGAATGCACTTGATGAAAAAAATATAAAATATGGTATTGACGAAGGTGGTGGAGCTTTCTATGGACCAAAAATAGATATCAAAATTCTTGATGCTATTGGAAGAAAATGGCAATGTGGAACTGTTCAAGTCGATATGAATTTACCTTCAAGATTTAATGTTGAATTTATAAATGATAAAGGGGAAAAAGAACAGCCAGTTATGATACATAGAGCTATTCTTGGTTCTTTTGAAAGATTTATAGGTATTTTAACAGAACACTGTGCTGGTGAGTTTCCATTTGCTATTGCTCCCACACAAGTTATTTTTGTTCCAATTGCTGAACCTCATGTGGCTTATGCAAAAGAGTTACAAAAAGAACTTTTAGAAAATAGTATAGATTCTGAAATTTTTGATATGAATGAAAGTCTAAACAAAAGAATTAGAATGGCAGAAAAACAAAGAGTTCCAATGATAGTTGTAATTGGTGATGATGAAGTAGCAAACCAAACTATTGCTTTAAGAGATAGAAGAAAAAGAGAACAATCTAACCTAAGTAAAGTTGAGTTTATAAAACTTTTAAATGAAATAATGAAGGGGAGTAGAATTTGAGTAAAGACAAAAGAAAAGATGATGTAATCATGAATGAAATGATTACAGCAAAAGAAGTTCGGTGTACAAGTGATGATGGAACAAATCATGGAATAATTCCAACAAGCGAAGCTTTAGCTTTAGCTGAAGATGCTGGACTTGATTTAGTTTTAATAGCTCCAGATGGGAAACCTCCTGTTGCTAAAATTATGGATTATGGTAAATTTAGATATCAACAAGAAAAAAAGAAAAAAGAAGCAAAGAAAAATCAAAAAGTTATTGTTATAAAAGAAATAAAACTATCTGTTAAAATTGCTGAAAATGATGTTAGCTATAAAGTTAAACATGCAAGAGAATTTCTTGAAGAAGGAAATCATGTTAAATTTAGAGTATTCTTGAAGGGAAGAGAAATGGCAAATCCAGAAGCTGGAGTTGAAGTTTTAAATAAAATTTGGACTATGGTTGAAGATATAGCTGTTATGGATAAAGAACCAAAATTAGAAGGAAGATATGTTAATCTTCTTGTAACACCTAAAAAAGATTAATCTACTCAAAAGAAGAGAAATAATATCTCTTCTTTTACCAATGAATAAAACAATTTAATTTATTACTAAACTTTTTTTCAGTATAATCCAAAACTTTTTCATGAAATTAATGAAAATGCAAATTTATTTGAAAGGATTTCTTTATGCCAAAAATGAAAAGCATCAAAGGTGCGGTTAAAAGATTTAAAGTAAAGAAAAATGGAACTATCAAAAGAGGTTCTGCTTTTAGAAGCCACATCTTAACTAAAAAAACGCAAAAAAGAAAAAGAAACTTAAGAGGACCACAAACTGTACATAGTACAAATGTAAATGGTATTCTTTCATCATTGTGTAAAGCGTAATTACTTAAAATATCAAGTAATTTTGTCCCTCCATTTTAAATGGACAAGTTCAGCTAAGCTGACACCTTATTAAAAATAACGGTAAAGAAAGGAAAAATATGCCTAGAGTAAAAACTGGTGTTGTAAGAAGAAGAAGACACAAAAAACTATTAAAATTAGCAAGAGGTTTTTATAGCGGAAGAAGAAAACACTTCAGAAAAGCTAAAGAACAATTAGAAAGAAGCCTTGTTTATGCTTATAGAGATAGAAGACAGAAAAAAAGAGATATCAGAAAACTATGGATTATAAGAATCAATGCAGCTTGTAGACTAAATGATATTAACTATTCAAGATTTATAAATGGATTAAGATTAGCTAATATTGAATTAGACAGAAAAATTTTAGCTGATTTTGCTATGAATGATTCTGCTGCATTTGCATCTTTAGTAGCTACTGCTAAAGCAGCACTTAAATAATAAATTTGCAAACAATAAAAAAGGGGAAGGTTTTAAACCTTCCCCTTTTTTTATTATATTAAAATAAGTATCTATTCCAAAGGCTCGTTTACATCAATTTTACATTTATTACCTTCACAAATAATATTTGCATCGAAGTAAAATATTTCTGATAAATCATATTTCTCTTTTTGTAATTTCATATAAGTTTCTAAAGATCTTGCCCCTGCACTACAATGAAAGATTATAGTCTTATTTTTTGGTAATTTCTCAAATATATCTTTTGCACTTAATTTATCTGCTTCAATATTTATACTACCTTTAATATTACCTTTATCAAAATCTTTTTTAGGAAGTACATTTACAATTTGAACATATTCTGGAACTTTCTCATCTAATATCAATTTTTTTAACCATTCTCCATCAATAGTACCTTCATCACTTCCTAATTTTGCACCATTTTCACTAAATTCTTTTTTAAGTTCTTTAGATTTATCATCAGTTTTTTTACCACCTATTGTTGTAGGAAGTCCAGCTTTTTTCCATTCAGGAACTCCTCCTGCATAAACTGATACATTTGTATATCCTAATTCTATAAGTTTATTTGCTACAATATTTGATTTCTCACAAGAATAACCAGAACAAAAAGTTACTATTCTTTCATTTTTATTTATAGGAAATCTTCCACCTAATTTGTCAATTTCAGTATCTGGAATAGATATACTACCTAATATAGTCTCTTGCATATATTTAGCATTAGGTCTTGCATCTATAAGTAAAGCACTATTGTTTTCTTGATATGTTTTAATAACTACTGTTCCTACTTCTAGATAACTTTTTGTTGCCCATTCAGGTTCTCCTGCACTATAAACTTTTACATTTTTATGCCCTTTTTTCTTTAAAAGTTCAGCAACTATTGGACTTTTCTCACAACCATATCCACCACAAAAAACAATTAACTCTTTATCTTTTGCTAAATCTTCAATTTGTTTGTATCCTTCTTCAAAAGCACTATCTGTTATATTTAAACTTGAAGGAATAGTACCTTTTATATATTTCCCTTCTGGTCTTGCATCAATTAGTATTGCTTCTGTTGAACCTCTATTTCCAATTCCAACTTTTTTCTTAACATATTCAAAATTAACTTGTTCTAATTTATATTTATTTATTAACTCTAAAACAGACTGTGTAGGTTTTGTTAAATTAGGTAACTCATTTGCATAAGTCACACCTAAACTTAAAACTGATGCTACAATTAAACTACTAACTATCTTTTTCATTTTATCTCCTTTATTTTAAGCTCTACCGCTTAACATTCCATACATTGTCATAGGTTTTAACAAGTAAACTTTTAATATCCACCAAATCCATCTCTCTTTTGTTGGATCAAGAGGTATCATAGGAGTTGGTTTTGTAGTCCAATCAAATTCTGCAAGCATAACTTTTCCAATATCAGTTATAAGAGGACAAACTGTATATCCACCAAATTTAGCTGTTGGCTCTCTACCTTCCATAACAGCTACTAAATTTTCAACTAATACTTTATATTGTTTTCTAACAGTTCCACCTGTTTTTCCTAATGGTACTGCTGCAATATCACCTAAAGCAAATATATTTTTATATTTTACATGTTGTAGAGTTTCTTTATGTACAGGAACCCATCCTTTATCTGATCCAATTTCAGATTTTCCTATTTCATCAGGGGCTTTTTGAGGAGGAGTAATATGTAAAAGATCAAATGGAATTGAAATCTTTTCATTCTTTTTGATAATATCATACTCTTCTAAATCTTTATCATATTCTCCTTGTTCTTCCCAAAATTTATTAAAAATTGCGATTTTATTTGCTATATCAACCTCAACTAAATTATGATTAAAGTTCCATTTCATATCTCTTGCAAGGAATTGTTTTTCAATAGCATCTGCATATTCTTTAACTCCAAAAAGTTTATCTGAGTTGTCATATAAAGTAAGGTTAGCATGTTCTCTTGCTTTTGCTTCATTTAATCTAGCATTAACTAAGTACATTACTTTTTTTGGTGCTCCTCCACATTTTATTGCTGTATTTGGAGAAGTAAATATTCCTTTAACCTTATTTCCATCTTTTGCTTTTTGAATAAATTTCTGAGTTTGCTCCCACATATGAGCGGAACTATCAATATTATAAACAGAAGTTAAACCTGTATTTCCAAAAACTTTTAATATTTTTGAAGCATCACCAGCACTATATGCATCTCCAATTTCTTCTAAGCCTTTAATAGCACCGAAATCTAGAGTTATACCAGCAGCTACTATTAGAAAATCATATGCTAAAACATCCCCTGATTCTAGTGTTACTTTATTTTCTTCAGGATTAAAATCAACAGCTTTATCTTTTATTAAAGTTACACCTTTTGGTAAATAATCTTTTGTATCGAAAATCAATTCATCTTTTGATTTATAAACTCCAGATGCTACAAGTGTAGTTCCTGGCTGATAAGATACAGATTTTGGATTTGGTTCAACTATTGTAATATCAGGATCAGACAATGTATTTACCAATTTAGCTGCCGTTGAGATACCAGCTAAACCTCCACCAATAATAAGAATTTTCCCTTTTGCTTCACTAGCTTTTGCTACTGTTGCAGCTTCTGCTTGAGTTCCACCTGCTAAAAATGCTGCACTTCCAAGACCTGCTAATTTAAAAGCATCTCTTCTTGAAATTCCAGCCTTCTTTAGTTCAGAATCAACAATTTCAAGTGCTTTTTTTAACTCATCTTTATTCATCTTTGCCCCTTTTTTAATATGAAGTATCTTATAAAAAATATTATAATAATATACTTAATCTTTATAAGCTTATGTTTTTAATTAATTATTAGTTTAAGTTATTAATTTCAATGCTTTACAGTAATCATCTTTTGAATTTAAGTTCAAGAACTCATCTTCATTTTGAAACTCTAATATCTTATAATTTGTTGATTTTATAAGATGATTTATTCTATGAATATCATCTTTTATCATAGCTTTTATAACATTTAATATATCTTTTGAGAAAACTCCACAAAGATTATGAATTCTTGAAGTTTGTGCAATAGTTATATCAAACTCTTGGCTTTCATTTATCAACTTGCTTATTGTTTCAATTTTTATAAAAGGTGTATCGACTGTTATAATAAAAACTTTTTTATTTTCTAGTGTCTCTAAAATTGTTTGTAAAGCTAAAATTGGTGAGTAGATTTCTTGGTTATCATCTAATATTAAATTATTAGTATTTAAAAAATTAAATTTGTCAGTTTTGCTTGAGATATAAATATTCTTAAAATATGGTTTCAATCTTTTATATTGATACTCTATTAAAGAATTTTCAAAACCAAATGGAAGAAGAGATTTATCTTCTTTCATTCGTGAGCTTTTACCACCACTTAAAATAATACAAGGTATTTTAAATGGCTTAAAATTCATTATAGACTTCTAGGATCAGTTATATATCCAGAAATTGCTGAAGCTGCTGCAACAGCACTATTTGCTAAATAAATTTTTGAACTTCTGCTTCCCATTCTTCCAACAAAGTTTCTATTTGTTGTAGAGATACAAACTTCATCATCACCTAATATTCCCATATAGCCACCTAAACAGGCCCCACATGTAGGATTTGATACAACTGCCCCTGCATCTACTAAAGTATCAATATATCCAAGTTTTGTAGCTTCTCTTAATATCTTTTGAGTTCCAGGAGTTAAGATAAGTCTTACATGTCGAGCTACTTTTTTATCTTTTAAAATTTCAGCTGCAACTTTAAAATCGCTTAATCTTCCATTAGTACAACTTCCTATAAAAACTTGATCTACTTTAATATTATCACTAACGGCTTGTGAAACACTATGACCATTTGAAGGTAAATATGGATAAGCAATAACTGGTTCAAGTTTTTCTACATCAATTTCTATTATTTGACAATATGTAGCATCTTCATCAGAATAGTGAATTTTTGGTTCATCTCTTAATCCACCATTATCTTTTGATACTCTTTCTAAAAATTCTTTTGTAATTTCATCATAAGCTACAATTCCATTTTTAGCTCCAGCCTCAATAGCCATATTACATAAACTAAATCTATCATCCATTGATAAATATTTTATTGTATCTCCAGTAAATTCTAAAGCTTTATATAAAGCTCCATCAACTCCTAGGATTCTAATAATTTCTAATATTAAATCTTTTCCAGTCACATAAGCTGAAGGCTTACCTTTAAATATAACTTTAATTGATTCTGGAACTTTAAACCAATTTCCACCAGTAATCATCCCAAAAGAGATATCTGTACTTCCCATACCAGTTGAAAATGCTCCTAAAGCTCCGTGTGTACATGTATGAGAATCTGCACCAATAATTACATCTCCAGGAATAACTAAACCTTTCTCAGGTAAAAGTGCATGCTCTATTCCCATATCTTTTTCATCAAAAAAGTTTTTTAAGTTATGTTTCATAGCAAAATCTCTTGATATTTTTGCTTGATTTGCTGAAGCTATATCTTTTGCAGGAATAAAGTGATCTAAAACAATTGCAAAACCATCTGGATTTGCTAATTTTTCAAAACCGCCTTCTTCAAATGCTCTAATTGAGATAGGTGTTGTAATATCATTTCCAATAACCATATCAATTGGACTTCTTACAATCTCTCCAGCATAAACTTTTTTTCCAACATGTTCACTAAATATTTTTTCTGTAATTGTTTGACCCATATTTTTTCCTAAACTAAATTAATTTTGAGAATTTTGTCAAGATTATAGCCAAAAAACTCTTTTAAGCTACAAAGAAATTTTTTCCTCTGCCTCTTTTGCTTTTTTTTCTCTTCTATTATCTCGTATTTGAATAAAGATTATAATAGCTACCGCAAAATTTATCATAACATCTGCAAAATTGAAAATTGCAAATTCAAATCCATAATGCCAATAAAAATAATCAACAACAGCTCCATAAGTAAATCTATCTAAAATATTTGACAATCCACCTGCATACAAAAAACCTATTGCTATATAATATTCTTTAAATAAATACTTATTCTTAAATAAATAAAGTGTTCCTAAAACTACTATAAAAAGCTGAATATATTTTAAATATTCATTAAAAAAAGAGAACATTGAAAAAGCAACTCCATAATTATATGCAAGTTTTAGACTCATCACTGGACCATCTACGTCCCAATCCAAATTTGCAAAACCATATTTTACAACTTGATCAATGATAAAAATAGTTACAAAAATAGTAACTGCTAATTTAAACTCTTTTTTCATAAAGCTTTTTTAAAAAACGAGATTAAAGTTTCTATACCAGATTCAACATCTTTTCTATTCTTTCCTTCGAGTAAAAGTCTTATTTTATTCTCTGTTCCAGAATATCTTATCAAATCTCTCATCCCTTTATCCCTTAGAGGTTTTAATACTTCATCTAAACCTTTTATTTCTTCTAGTGGTATTTTCTCATTTACTTTCATATTATGTAGAATTTGAGGATAAAGAACAAACGGGTTTAGTACTTCACTTGCTTTTTTCTTACTTCTAATAATCATAGCTAGAACTTGTAAGGCTGAAGCCAAACCATCTCCCGTTTTTGCTACATCAGAGAATATAATATGTCCACTTTGTTCTCCACCAAAATTAATATCTTTTTCTTTCATTAGTTCAAGAACATATTTATCTCCAACATTACTTCTTAAAAGTTTTATCTTACTTTTTGACAAATAATCTTCTAAAGCTTTATTTGACATCACTGTAGCGACACAAGTATCACCTCTTAGTAAATTTTCTTGTTTTAAGTATATTGTTAAAGCTCCAAGAAGTTTATCTCCATCAACGATTTCACCTTTTTCATCAACAACAACCAATCTATCAGCATCACCATCAAGAGCTAAACCAATATCCGCTCTATACTCACGTACAAGTTTTGATACATTTTCTGGATGCATTGCACCACAATTATCATTAATATTAAAACCATTTGGCTTATTGTTTATAGTAATAACATCTGCTCCAAGTTCTTCTAAAACTGTAGGAGCAACTTTATATGCTGCACCATTTGCACAATCAAGTATTATTCGTAAACCTTTTAAAGTTAAATCTTTTGGAAATGAACTTTTTATAACTACTATGTATCTTCCAATAACATCATCAATCCTTTTTGATGCCCCAATATCCATACCAGTTACTTGTTCACTTTGCAATAAATCATTATCAAAAAAAATCTTTTCAATCTCTTTTTCATCTTCGACACTCAATTTATTCCCATGATTATCAAAAAACTTGATTCCATTATCTTCAAAAGGGTTATGTGAAGCACTTATCATGATACCAGCATCACATCTCATACTTTCTGTTAAGTATGCTATTGCAGGAGTTGGCATAGGACCTATTTGAATTACATCATATCCAACTGATGTAAGTCCACTAACAAGTGCATTTTCTATCATATATCCACTTCTTCTAGTATCTTTTCCAACTAAAATTTTATTTGTAGTTGAATATTTTCTAAAATGAACACCAGCAGCTTGTGCAAGTTTTATCACAGTAAAAGCATCTAAAAATGCTCCAGCCTTTCCTCTAACTCCATCGGTACCAAATAGTTTCATTAAATCTTCCTAAAATTAAACTCTCTTTAAGTTATTTTGGATAGTATTCTATCCTTTAAAATTTTATAAAGAGGTTAAAAAAATGGCAAATCACAAATCTTCTGAAAAGAGAGCTAGACAAACTTTAGTTAAGACTGAAAGAAACAGATTCTACAAAACTAGAATTAAAAACATTACAAAAGATGTAGTTTCAGCAGTAACAGCTGGAGACAAAGAAAAAGCTGTTGAAGCAATGAAAGTTGCAAATAAATATTTCCACCACTGCGTTTCTAAAGGTGTTTTACCAAAAGGTACTGCAGCTAGAAAAGTAAGTAGATTACAATTAAAAGTAAATGCTATATAAGTAATTTATGCTAAAAAATAGACTTCAACCATTTATTACTAGATATGAGGAAATAACTCAATCATTGATGAGTCCTGATATCACAAGTGATATAAAAAGAATGACATCTTTATCAAAAGAGCAATCAAATATAGAGCCAATAGTTAACAAAGCTAAAGAGTATATAAAAGTTCTTGAAGATATTGAAGAAAATAAGCTTATACTTGATGATCCTGAATTAGGTGATTTAGCAAAAGAAGAATTAAAAGAATTAGAAGCTTCTAAACCAATTTTAGAAGATGAAATAAAAGTTTTAATGATTCCTAAAGATCCAAATGACGATAGAAATATTTACTTGGAGCTAAGAGCTGGAACAGGTGGAGATGAAGCTGCACTATTTGTAGGTGATTTATTTAGAGGTTACTTAAGATATGCAGAAAACAATGGTTGGAAAGTAGAGATCATGAGTTCAAGTGATAGTGAAGCGGGTGGTTACAAAGAAATAGTAATCTTAGTAAAAGGTGACCATGTGTATTCAAAACTAAAATTTGAAGGTGGAACTCATAGAGTTCAAAGAGTTCCAGCAACAGAATCTCAAGGTAGAGTTCATACATCAGCTATTACAGTTGCAGTTATGCCTGAAGTTGATGATGTTGAAGTTGAAATAAATGAAAATGATCTAAAAATTGATGTTATGAGAGCTAGTGGAAATGGTGGACAATCTGTAAATACTACAGATTCGGCTGTAAGAATCACACATATTCCTTCTGGTATTGTTGTAACAAATCAAGATCAAAAATCTCAACATAAAAATAAAGAAAGAGCTATGAAAGTTTTAAAAGCTAAACTTTATGAAATTGAGATGGAAAAAAAGATGGAAGCTGAAGGTGCAAACCGAAAAGAGCAAGTAGGAACTGGGGATAGAAGTGGAAGAATCAGAACTTATAATTTCCCACAAAATCGTATCAGTGATCATAGAATAAACTTGACTCTTTACAGACTTGAAAATATCTTAAATGATGGGCTGTTTGATGAAGTGATTGATCCTCTTATTGCTGATCATCAATCTAGACTTATCGAAGCAAATGGGCTATAAAAAGCCTTTTTTGTTTTTCTTTTTTAAATACTAATAACAAAATAAAAATACTTTTATAATTTTTAAAAATCAATCTTATATTCATTGCTTTTGCTTTAAATAAATAAAAGAATACAAATCGTGACAAGTTTTTGTTATAATTTTATATTAAAATGATAATTGATTTTAAAGTAAGTTTTTAATATCATTTTTTAATAGGGTTTAGAATATTAAAATTATACAAGGAAACAAGTGAAAACTTTTAGAAAATTAAAATCTTTAGATACTGTACTTATAAGTTTTAGCTGTATACTTAGATATATAACTAATGCAACTTGCTTTTTTAAATCAAAAAATATAAAAACAATACATTGTATAAATTCAATAAATTATGATAATTCTTTAAAAAATATTTTATATTTGGAATTAAAAGAAGTAAGGTTATAAGCAAAATGGTTAAACAATTAGTTAGAAAAATATTTCAAATAAAAAATATAAAACTAAGAATTTTTATATTAGTAACTCTTTTTATAGGTTTATTAGCTATTTTTCAATATGAAATCCAAACAAAAACAATAAAAGATATGTTTCAACCACAATTATCTTCAAATCCAGAAGCAACAGAACATTTTATAAATGCTATGGGAGTAGCATCTTATATTGAAAGATTACATAATTTTGTGAATTATGATAATTTTTTGATGAAGCCATTGCTATATAAAATGAATAAGGATTATGAAAAAGGAAAATCTTTACTTCCTGAAAATTCAGCAGAAGATGTATTTTGGTATGTGTTACTTTATAGAGGTATATATGGAATAGGTGTTATTACATCAAATAATGATATTTCATTAGATTATGAGAAAAATTTTAAATCTGAAGAAGAATATAAAAAATATTATGAAGATATCTTAAATAAAATTACAAGATTAGGAACACTTGACTTTAAATATAATGCACCTCTTATAATAGATAATAAATTGATAATGATGAATAGTTTGCTTGAAGAATATTTAAATTTAGTCTATAAATTTATGTATGATTATTTGATAGAAAAAAAATCTAATTTAATACTAGAACGAAAATATTTAGATGATATAAACAGTGTTTATAATTTGTATAAACATTATTTAATAAACAATGATGATAAACGACTAATTGATAATAAATATTTTGAGATAAGGATATTGTCATATTTATTGAGTATAGATATGAATCAAACTTTGAAAGTAGATTGTCAAAACCCAAAATATAAAGAATTATTTAAAAATATAAGGGATATTGAAAATTTTCGCACAAATTTACAAGTCAAACATGATAATAAAGGCTTATCGTATGTATTTAGCAAAACTTCATGGTTGAAAAATTTAGTGAAATCATTAAGCAATTGTGATAGTTTAAAAGAAGAAGTATCCAAAGTTCTTAAAATTTTAAATAAAGAATAAGTAAGGAGTATAAAATATCAACTGATACACAACATATTCAATTAGAAGAAATAATAAAATATTTAAGAAAGTTTCATAAAAATAATTAAACTTTAAGGATAACGTTACAATGTATTTAATAATAGTACTTGCTTTAGTGATTTTTTATTATGTAATAGGGATAATAATTGTTTCATTTTTTGATAATGATTATGAAATTGGAATTTTTATGGCTTTATTAATAATAATTTTTGGATATTTTTGGAATTGGTGGTATCCTAAAATGGTAAGAAGTTATGATGCTGATGATAATGACAAAAATTCTTATGATAGTTATATTAAAAATATTATAAATAAAAAGCATTCAGGACAAAGAATTAGATTTATTGATAGTTTTTACCTCATGATAGAAAGTAAAAATATAATTAAAATTTGTAATTTATTTGGATTACTATTATTCATAGTTAGTATAGTGTTACTATTAAAATAAAAGGTAAAAAATGGAAAAGAATCAAACAAATCTAGATAAATTAGATGAAATAACATCAACAATAAGCACTATATCACAGATAGCTCCTGAAAAACTAGCTCCTTATATTGTAAGGAAAAAATAAATGAAACCTTTTAAAGAATATATAGGAGATATATTAGTTTATTTACTAATAGCTTTTTGGTTATGGATGCTATATTTTTGGTTTAGATTAATATTTATATTTATAAAAGAAGAAGATTACAAAACATTAATTTTTTTCTTAATATTATCTGGAATAGCCATTATAGTAGTTGGATATATTTCTAAGTCGTATGTTTATAACCGCAGTATAGCAGGAGCATATATAATAGAGTATTTTCAAGAACTAAGAAAAAAACAAGAATTAAAAGAAAGAATAAGTTTAAATGATAAACTAGATTTATGGGCATTAGATGGATATGGTGTAAAAATTGGGAATAGAATAGGTATTACATTAATATCTATTGGTGCAATAATATATATAGTTAAGTACATTTTATAAGGAGTGGAATTTATTAAACAAATATCTATAATTTTAATAAATATTTACCGATAATTGCAAGAGATAAAGTCTTGAATTTTATAGAAGAGTTAAGCAACTATCAAGATAGAAATTTTGTTTTTTTGTAAAAAGTACTTTTAGTAAAAATTGGAATTGTAAATTAGAAACTTCCAAGCACTAGAGGAACTAATTATAGACAATATTGTTCATAAATTAAATATGAAAAGTAACCAAACTGTAATCAAGGCTTATTAGAATTCTTCCGTAAATAAAATTTATCGGAGAAAAAATGAATTTAAAAAAATCATCTATGGCATTGATAGCGAGTGCCTTATTAGTGTCAAGTTTAAGTGCAAGAGACCAAATTAAAATTGTTGGTTCATCAACAGTTTATCCTTTTTCATCTTCAGTTGCTGAAGAATTTGGAGCTACTACATCATACCCAACTCCAGTTGTAGAATCAACAGGAACTGGTGGTGGATTAAAATTATTTTGTACTGGAGCTGATATAAATACACCAGATATTGCAAATGCTTCAAGAAAAATGAAAGCAAGTGAACTAAAAATGTGTCAAGATAATGGTGTTACAGATATAACTGAAGCTTTAATTGGATTTGATGGTATTGCGATAGCTCAAAGCTCAAAAGTACAAAGTTTTAATGTAACAAAAGAACAATTAGCATTGGCAGTTGCAAAAGAAGTTCCTTCAAAAGATGGTAAATCATTAGTAGCAAATCCATACAAAAAATGGTCAGATATTAGTAATAATTTACCAAATAGAGAAATCATTGTTTATGGACCACCAAAATCATCTGGAACTAGAGATTCTTTTGAAGAGTTAGTATTACAAACAGTATTTGAAAAAATGTCAGTTTATACAGATTTATTCAAACAAGATGAAAAAGCAAATAAAAAATATAAAGCTTATTCAGAACTTAGAACAGATGGAGTTTATGTAGAATCTGGTGAAAATGATAACTTAATTGTTCAAAGACTTACAAAGAATGAAGCAGCAATTGGTATTTTTGGGTACTCATTTTTAGCTGAAAACAAAGATAAAGTTGTTGGACTTAGTATAGATAATATTTCACCAACAGTTGATACTATTGCAAATGCTACATATCCGATTGCTCGATCTATGTATTTTTATATCAAAAATCAACATTCAAAAGATGTTCCATCTTTAAAAGAGTTTACAAAACTTTTTGTATCTGAAAAAATGCTTGGAACAGATGGAATTTTAACTGAAATTGGACTTATTCCATTAACTGATGATGTAAGAACAAAAGCTAGAGCAAAAGTTTTAAATAGTGAAAAACTAACAGAAGCTGATTTAAAACACTAATATTAAAGGGTAGAGGAATCTCTACTTTTTAATACCTCTTTAAAATACCATATAGGAAATCTATGCCAAATTGGACTGAAATAATAGCTAAGCTTGATTATGCTTTTCAACCAATAATCTATTCTCATAGCGGTAAAATATACGCAGTTGAAGCACTTTTAAGAAATGTTCAAGAGATACCAAATCTTACAAATATTGATGATTTATTTGATTTAGCCTTCAATAATGACTATTTATATGAACTTGATTTACAGTTAAGAGAAAAAGCTATAAGTAAATTTACAAGAATAAATCAAACAAATCTCAAGTTATTTTATAATTTGGATAATAGAATAATCTATAATAAAAGTTATTCAAAAGGTAATACAGAAAGAATCCTAAAAAAGTATAATCTAAACAAAGATAGAATATTTTTTGAATTAAGTGAGAAAGGTACATCAATAGAACAAAATGCTCTTTCTCCTATGCTTCAAAGATATAAACAAAGTGGTTACTCTATTGCAATAGATGATTTTGGTATAGGAGTTTCAGGACTTAAGCTACTATATTTTAGTGAAGCAAATATAATAAAAATTGATAGATTTTTTATATCAAATATAAACCAAGATTCAAAGAAAAAACTATTTTGTTCTTCTATTATTGATATGGCTCATATTATGGGAATGCAAGTTATAGCAGAAGGTGTAGAAACAATAGAAGAATTTTATACTTGTAAAGATATAGGTGCTGATTTTATACAAGGCTATTTGGTGCAAAAACCTACAAAAAATATTGATGAAATAGAAGTTTTATACCATGATATAGTAGATTTAATAGCAAAAGATAAAAGAAATAATAGTAGTAGATTTATAGATAATAAGTTTATAGAAGAGATTGTACCACTAGATGTTAATACTTCTTTATATGATTTATTTATACACTTTAAGAAGAATCATAAAAATAACTTTGTACCAATTGTAGATGAATTTGGATATTTTTTAGGAGTTATTTATGAAAGTGATATAAAGAAAATATCTTATTCTCAATATGGATTGTCTTTAGCTCAAAATAAAACATATTCATCAACTTTATTAAAATATATAAAACCAGCATTAAGTGTAGAAATATCTTGGGGAATTGATAAAATACTCGAAATGTATAATTTAAAATTTAATGATTCTTTAGGGATTTTTATAACAAATTCAGATAAATATAAAGGTTTTATAAATCTAAATTCTCTTTTAACTTTATCATATAAAAGAAATATAGAAATAGCAACAAATCAAAACCCTCTTACTAAACTTCCAGGTAATAGCCAAATAGAAAAATTTATAGATACCTCTTTTAAAAATATTCAATTCAATACAACTCATATAATCTATTTTGATTTTAATGATTTTAAACCTTTTAACGATATCTATGGTTTTAGACAAGGAGATAGAGCAATACTTATATTCTCTGAACTTTTACAAAAAAGATACCCTAAAAATAGTTTTATAGCTCATATTGGAGGAGATGATTTTTTTATAGGATTAACAAATCTTAATTTTGATGATGTTTTTAAATTAACTTTTGATATTCAAGATGAATTTAAAAATAGTGTAAAAAATCTATATTCAAAGGAAGATAAAAAGAATAATTTTATAATTGGGAAAGATAGATTTGGAACAACAAGAAAATTTAATTTATTATCGGTTTCAAGTGCTATTGTAGAAATAAATTCACAATCTAACATATCAAATTTTGATAATACTTTAAATTTAGTCAAAAAAGAGTCAAAAAACTCAAAAGAACCAATTTATAAAATTTTGTAAATGTAACTCAAATGTAATAAATCTTTTTTAGAATTCCATAAATTCAATACAAAGGCGTATTTTGTTGAGTAGTTTTCAATCACAAAAAAAACGAAGAGAACTAAATGAAAAGCTTATAAAATCTGCTTTGATTTTTGCAGCTGCTATCTCTATTTTAACAACTTTTGGGATTTTATTTTCAATTTTGTTTGAAGCAGTAGAGTTCTTTAAATTAAGAAGCTTTTGGTACTTTTTAACTGGAACAGAATGGACTCCAGGAACTGCCAATAGTAAATTCGGTGCATTACCTATTTTTGCAGGAACATTTGTAATTACAATTATAGCATTGCTAGTTGCTATCCCTATTGGACTTGGGAGTGCTATTTATATGAGTGAATATGCAAGTCCTAGATTAAGAGATTATTTAAAACCTATTTTGGAAGTTCTTGCAGGAATTCCAACAGTAGTTTATGGTTTCTTTGCAGCTATTACAGTAGCTCCATTTGTTGTAAAAGCAGCAAACTTTTTTGGACTTGATGCGACATTTAATAGTGCATTAGCTTCAGGAGTAGTTATGGGTATTATGATAATTCCTTTAGTTTCATCACTTTCTGATGATGTTATCCGAGCTGTTCCAGATAGTCAAAGAAAAGCAGCATTTGGTTTAGGTATGACACATGGAGAAACTATCAAAAATATAGTTTTGCCATCAGCTATGCCAGGGATTATTTCTGCATGTCTTTTAGCTTTATCAAGAGCTTTAGGAGAAACAATGATTGTTGTTATGGCAGCAGGTCTTAGACCAAATTTATCTATCAATCCACTTGAAGACATGACAACTGTTACCGTTACAATTGTTAACTCTTTAGTTGGAGATTTTGAGTTTAACTCACCAGAAACACTTTCAGCCTTTGCTTTAGGTTTGGTGCTATTTATCGTAACTTTGATTTTAAATATGATTTCATTGTCATTGATAAGAAAATTTAAAGAAAAATATAAAGTGAATACATTATGATAAAAAGAAATAAGAAAAATAAACAGAACAATCCATTTTATGACCCAACTTTAAGAAGAAGACATGCAAGTGCAAGAAGATTCAAAAAGTTTACTATAACTTCTTTAATATTTTCCGTAGCATTTTTGGCATTTTTCCTTTTTGATATGATAAATAAAGGACTTCCAGCATTTAATATAGCTTTTGTAAAAGTTGATGTAACTTTCAATGAACAAACATTAGATGATACAAGATTAGCAGTTCCAAGTGAATTTAGAACTATAGTTTCTAGAGCAGCTTTAAGAGATTTACCAAAATTATTGGAAAAAAATCCACAATATAAAGATACAACTCAAAATCTTTGGATTTTAACAAACCACCAAGTTGACCAATATATCAAAAATCACAACCATAATTTGAAAGATAAAGATATAGCGATTGTTGATGAACTTTATGCAAAAGGACTAATAGAAAAAAGATTTAACTCTTTATTCTTTTTAAATGGGGATTCAAAAATTCCTGAATATGCTGGTATTTTCTCATCAGTTGTTGGTTCTATCTTAACATTAATTATAACAATGCTAGTGGCATTTCCAATAGGTGTTATGACTGCAATATATCTTGAAGAGTTTGCTGGAGATAATAAATTTACAAGATTTATAGAGATAAACATCAATAACCTTGCAGCAATTCCATCTATTTTATTTGGACTTTTAGGTCTTGCTATATTTATAAATCTTTTTGGAATGCCAAGAAGTTCTCCACTTGTAGGAGGATTAACTTTAGCTCTTATGACTTTACCAATTATAATTGTTAGTTCAAGGGCAGCATTAAGAGCAGTTCCAGATAGTATTAGACAAGCTGGATATGGTTTAGGATTAAATAAAATTCAAGTAACGCGAGACCATGTATTACCATTAGCCTTTCCAGGGATATTAACTGGTTCAATTATAGGTTTAGCACAAGCTATGGGAGAAACTGCTCCACTTATTATTATAGGAATGATTGCATTTATTCCAGATGCTCCATCTATGGTTACACAAGCTGCAACAGTTATGCCAGCACAACTATTTACTTGGGCTGGAATGCCAGAGGGTATGTATATAGAAAAAACTGCAGCAGGTATTTTGGTGTTATTAACAATATTAATCTCATTAAATGCAATTGCAATTTATTTGAGAAAAAAACTAGAAGTAAAATGGTAAAAGGAAAAATATGAGTACACAAATAAAATCAAAAATAGATGTAAAAGATTTAAATCTATTTTATGGTTCAAATCAAGCTTTATTTGATATAAATGTAGATTTATATGAAAATAAAATTACAGCTTTAATAGGACCTTCTGGTTGTGGTAAATCAACATTTTTAAGATGTATAAACAGAATGAATGACTTAATTCCAATAGTTAAGATAGATGGACAAATTATTATAGATAAAAAAAATATTTATGATAAAGATGTAGATGAAGTAAGTGTTAGAAAAAGAGTTGGAATGGTTTTTCAACAACCAAATCCTTTTCCAAAATCAATTTATGATAATGTTGCTTATGCACCATTAAAACATGGACTTGTAAAAAAAGGAAAAGAGTGTGATGCATTAGTTGAAACTTCTTTAATAAAATCTGGACTTTGGAATGAAGTAAAAGATAAATTACAACAACCAGGAACTTCACTTTCAGGTGGTCAGCAACAAAGACTTTGTATAGCAAGAACAATTGCTATCAAGCCAGAAATTATTCTAATGGACGAACCAACAAGTGCATTAGACCCTATTTCAACAGAAAAAATTGAAGCTTTAATGCTTGAATTAAAACAAGATTATACAATCATTACAGTAACTCACAATATGCAACAAGCGGCACGTGTTGCTGATTATACGGCATTTTTCCATTTAGGAAAATTAATAGAATACGATATAACAGAAACTATTTTTGTTAATCCACACAATAAAAAAACAGAAGATTATATAACAGGGAGATTTGGATAATGTTAAAACCATATGAAATAAAACTAGCAACAGTAAAAGAAGAAGTAAAACAGATAGGATTTTCTGTAATTGAGGCTTTAGAGGTTTGTTTAAAAGCATTGAATGATAGAAAAATTGAAGATTTAAGTAATGTAGAAATTAGTGAGAAAAAAACTCTTATAAAATCAAATGAAATAGACAATATTATTGTTGGAACAATGGCTTTATATACACCTGAAGCAAAAGATTTAAGAAGATTAGTATCTTTTTTAAAAATCACAAATGAGTTAGCAAGAACTGCTGCAAATACAAAAGATTTTGCAAAAATGTTTAAAAAATCATACTCAAGTGATTTAGATACAAATATTATATTAGAGTACACTATTCCTCTATTAAAATCCGCTTTATTATCTTTGCAAACTGCAACTTCTATTATAGATGAGAAAGATGAAAAACAAATAGAAGAGAAATATCATAGAGTTGTTGTTGAAGAGAGTAAAACAGATGATTTATATCTTATGATAGAAAAAAATATTTTAAAACTTATCTCAAAAAAACTTGATTTATCAAAAGAGTATTTTGATATTTTAAGTAGTTTAAGAAGATTAGAAAAAATAGCTGATAGAGCAGTATCTATTGCAAGATTGCTACAATTTGCACAAGTTGGTGGAGATATTGAACAGTCATAATTCTGAAATTTTTTATATTAGACATTTTAAAAAAGCCATCAAAAAGATCTCAAAATATTTTAGCTCCAATTTTGAAGTTTTAGTTGCAACAATTATCTTTTTTACGATACTTGTTGCAGGACACGACTTCTATAAAGCAATAATTTTAATGTTAGAATTTATTGTGATTATGGAAGTTGTAAAGATGATTTCCGACTTTATCAAAAAAGAAACTTTAAGACTTAGATATGTAATTGATATTTTTATCATTTTTTTAATAAGAGAAGTTATAATTCTAGCTACAAATAAGAATCGAGAGTATTTTGATATTGTTTTTTTACTTTTAGTTATATTTATATTCTTTATTTTTAGAATATTAGCTATCAAATTCTCTCCATTAAATGAAAAAAAAACAGATGAGATACAATGAACAGTAAACTAATTTTGATAATAGAAGATGAAGAAGATATGTTAGAACTTCTTGAATATACATTACAAAAAGAAGGATATGAAACAATAGGTTTTTTATCTATAAATGATAATGTAAAAAAAGTTTTAGAAGAAGAAACTATTGATTTAATATTAATGGATAGAAATCTAAGTGGAATAGAAGGAACTAGCTTTATAAATAATATAAAAAAAGATGGTTACTCTACACCAGTTATTTATGTAACTGCAAAAGACAAAGATGAAGATATTATTGATGGTTTCAATTCTTATGCAGATGATTATATTACAAAACCTTTTAATCTAAAAGAACTTTGTGCAAGAGTAAAAGCTGTATTAAAAAGAACTTCAAAAGAGATAGAAGTTTTAAAAGTAAGAGATATTTTATACAATTTTGCTAACAAACAGTTTTATATAAATAATAAAGAGATAGAACTAACTCAACTTGAATCAAATTTGTTATTAGAGTTTATAAAGAATAAAGATATTCTACTTTCAAGAGAGTATTTATTAGAAAAAGTTTGGGAAGACTCGTTAGATAAAAAAGAAAAAACTGTAAATGTTGCTATCAAACGATTAAAAACAAAAATTGATCCAAAAAGTGAAAAAAAATATATAAAATCTGTTAGAGGTGAAGGTTATATATTTTGCTAAAAATTCATCAACTATTCTTACGAACATACCTTACAATATTTGTAGCTATCTTAATAACTGTAACGTTACTTACATATTTTTGGGCAAGAACTTTATATTTAAATCAAATAGAAAAAAATCTTATCCAGAATATTGATACCTTAATTGTTGTAATAGAAAACTCACAAAATATTGATACTATAAGAAATATAGTAAAAGATTTAAGTGAAAAACTAAGTTTAAGAATATCTTTAATTGATGAAGATGGTTATGTTATTGCAGAAAGTCATAAGAATTTAGATGGAATAAATAATCATATAACTAGAACAGAGATAATAGAAGCAAAAAATATAGGAATTGGAAGGGATACTAGAAAATCTGAAACTTTAGATAAAGAACTTTTGTATGTCGCGAAAACAACTACAATAAATGATAAAATATTTTATATAAGAATGGCTGATTATACTCATAAAATTACTGATAATTTTATGAAATTAACTTTAGAAATCTTTGCTTATATAACTATATTTCTTTTTATTGCATTTTTATCCACATATTTTATAAGTATTAAAATAAAAAAAGAAACAGATTTAATCCTAAACTTCTTAAAAGAATTATCAAAAAAAAGAAAACCTATTTTTTTAAGATCAAACTATACTTTTGAATTTTATAAGATTGCAAAACTTCTAAATAAAGTAGCTATAAAACTATATAAAAAAGAGAAGGCAAAAGCTAAACATACAGCAAAACTAACTATTGCAAATAGACAAAAAGATGATATTATTTCTGCTATTTCACATGAGTTTAAAAATCCAATTGCAATTATTTCTGGATATAGTCAAACTTTAATGAATGATAAAGATATGCCAAAAGATATGAAACTAAAATTTTTAAATAAGATTTTCTCAAACTCAAATAAAATGTCTCAAATTATAGATAAATTAAGACTTACTTTAAAATTACAAGAACAAAAACAAGAACTTGTTTTAACTTCAAACTCTATAAAAAAGATTTTAGAAAATTGTATAAGTGATTTAAAAGTTAAGTATAAAGACAGAGAAATAAAAGTAATTGGTAATGATATTTCTTTAAAAGTTGATGAAACATTATTTTCTATAGCAATATCAAACTTAATAGAAAATGCTTTAAAATACTCTAATGAAGATATCTTAGTTGAGATTTCAGAAAATTATATTGCAATAATTGATAAAGGTATTGGTATAAGCAAAGAAGACTTAGAAAAAATTAAAAAGAAATTTTATAGAGTTTCAAACAATGAATGGAATAACTCTTTAGGATTAGGGTTGTTTATCGTTCAATCTATTATAAAATTACATAATTTTAAACTGGAAATAGAATCTCAATCAGATATTGGATCAAAATTTATAATTTATCATTAAAACTTACTTAATTTAAGCTATATAAAAGGAATAGTTAAATATTATTCCAACTCATTAAAGAAAGGGAGTTAATAAATGAAATTTACTCAAATGGCTAAAGCCAACGAAATCGAAAGATCTTGGGTTGTAGTAGATGCAGAAGGTAAAGTATTCGGAAGAGTTATTACTGAAGTTGCTACAATATTAAGAGGAAAAAATAAACCTTGTTTTACACCAAACGTTGATTGTGGAGATTATGTAATAATCATCAATGCAAGTAAAGCTAAATTTACTGGTGCTAAATTAGAAGAGAAAAACTACTATACACACTCAGGTTATTTTGGAAGTACAAAAACTCACAAAATGTCAGATATGATTGAAAAAAACCCTGAAAAACTGTATAAATTAGCTACTAGAGGTATGCTTCCAAAAACTACTCTTGGTAAAGCTATGTTAAAAAAATTAAAAGTATATGCAGGAAGTGAACACCCTCATACTGCTCAAATTAAAGGATAATAGTAATGGCAAAAGTATATGCAACTGGAAGAAGAAAAACTGCAATAGCAAAAGTATGGTTAGAGTCAGGAAATGGACAATTAACAGTTAATGGACAAACTCTAGACGCTTGGTTAGGTGGTCATGAGTCTATCAAAAAAAGAGTTTTACAACCATTACAAGTAGCAAAACAAGAAGCATCAGTAAATGTTATTGTTAAAACATTAGGTGGTGGATACTCTGCTCAAGCAGACGCTGCAAGACACGGAATTTCAAGAGCTTTAGTTGCTTTTGATGAGCAATTTAGAACTATTTTAAAACCTCATGGTTTATTAACTAGAGATGCTAGAAGTGTTGAAAGAAAAAAATACGGAAAGAAAAAAGCAAGAAAATCTTCTCAATTCTCAAAAAGATAATTGGTATTTTTCTTTATTTTCCCCGAAGGAGTGGTTTTTATCACTCCTTTTTTTATGCCTCATTTACTAAGGTTATATGACATCTCTTTTTTATATGCCATATCCCAAAACATATATTCAAACTCAACACTAGAGATAAAAATATCTTCAATTTTTTCCTTCTCTTCTTGTGATTTATTTTCAACTAATTTATCAACTGCATCAAAAAACCACTCAAATGATTGTTCAAAAGCTTCTCCAGAATACATATCTATCCAAGATTTATAAAAGTTGTTTTCTAAAATATCTTTATATTGTTTTTTTAATCTCTTTCCATAATCACTATATGTCCATGCACAAGGAAATACTGTAGCTAAAGTTTCTACTAAGTCACCTTTTTGTGCTACTGCTAACATATTTGCAGTATAAGCTCTATTAAATAAAGAAGCTTTTACATTTTCTACTTCCTCTTTAGTAATTCCAAACTCTTGCATATATTTCCTATGAACTTGCATTTCATCTACAAGTGTACTATGTAGGATAGAACTAAGTCTTGCTAACATTTCTTCATCTTCAGATTTTATCATTGCAGCAGCAAAAACTTTTGAATATTCTAAAAGGTAAACATAATCTTGTAATAAATAAAATTTGAATTTTTCTTTATCTAATGTTCCTTTTCCTAATTCTTGAACAAAAGGATGGTTATAACCATCTTCCCAAACTTTTTTTGCTTTATTTTTTAAATTTCTTGAAAATGACATTTTAAATCCTTATTTTTAAATTTTGATATATTCTATCATAATTAAAAGTTTAAAGCCAATTTATGGGATTTTTTGCAAAAATAATATAAAATACTATATGAAATTTTTACTTTTTAATCTACTATTTTTAATATATTTAAACGCTTCAACTCTTACTTTAGCTATGAGTTCAAGTCCAAGTAGGCTGAATCCTATTTTATCAAATGATACAGCTAGTTCAGAAATATCTGATTGGCTTTTTAATGGTCTTTTTAAGTATGATAAAAATGGAAATATAACAACTGAAATAGCATCTTCATATTATTTTGAAACTCCAACAAAATTAATTATAAAGTTAAAAGATAATGTTTTATGGCATGACAAAGTAAAAGTTACTTCACAAGATGTAATCTTTACTTATGAACAAATAATTAACCCAAAAGTTTTTAACTCTATAAAATCAAATTTTACAGAAGTTGAGAGTGTAAAAGCAATTGATAATTTAACTGTGGAAATAAATTATAAAAAACCTTATTTTAAGGCTCTTGAGATTTGGATGTTTGGACTTCTACCTTATCATATTTTAAAAGATGAAAAAGATTTAATGACTAGCTCTTTTAATAAAAATCCAATAGGAACTGGTTCATATAAGCTAAAAGAATTTAAAACAGCTTCAGATATAGAACTTATAGCAAATGAAGACTTTTTTGAAGGTCGTCCAAAAATTGATAGAATTTTATATAAATTCTTACCAGATTTAAATACCTCTTTTTTATATTTAAAACAAAATAAGCTTGATATTGGAGCATTAACACCTATACAGGTTTCAAAACAAATCGATGATAATTTTAAAGATAATTTTAATATCTTGAGTAAAGCAAGTTTTAGTTTTTCTTATTTAGGCTTCAATCTTGAAAATCCTAAATTTAAAGATAAAAAAGTAAGACAAGCATTATCTTTAGCTATAAATAGGCAAGAATTAGTAGATATTTTATTCTTTGGTTATGGAGAAGTTTGTAATGGACCATTTATGCCAAACTCTTTTGCTTATAATGATGAAGTAAAAGAAACAAAACAAAATTTAGAAAAAGCAAAAAAACTTTTAGAAGAAGCAGGATACGATGAAAAAAATCCTTTAGTCTTTGAAGTTATTACAAATACAGGAAATGATATAAGAATAAATGCTGCACAAATTCTACAGTATCAACTAGCAAAAGTTGGTGTGACTATGAAAATAAGAGTTATGGAGTGGCAAGCTTTTTTAAATACAATTGTTCATCCTAGAAATTTTGAAACTATTCTTTTAGGATGGTCTTTAGCACTTATGCCTGATGCTTATCCATTATGGCATAGTAAAAGTGCAAAACTTGGTGGGTTTAATCTGGTAAATTATAAAAACCCTAAAATAGATGAACTAATAGAAAAAGGTAGTGGAACAATAAATAAAGATGATTTAAGTATCATTTATAAAGAAATTTTTAAAATTATATCTGATGATTTACCATATCTATTTTTATATATTCCAGATGGAATTACTGCAATAAATAAAAAAATAAAAAATATTGATCCAGCCTTTATAGGTATTATGCATAACCAAAAAGATTGGGAAATTGAAGAATAAGGAATTTTGATGAAACAAAATAAAACTCAGCATTGTGTAGATAAAAAAGAGATGATTATTTTATTTGATTTAGATGGAACTTTAATAGATTCAACAGATGCTATCACAGATACATTTTTACATGCTTTTTCTAAACATAAGTTCGATTTTAAAGGAAGTGTTGAAGATATAAAAAAACAAATTGGTTATCCCCTTGATATAATGTTTGAGAAATTAGGTGTATCTAAAAGTAAAGTATGGGATTTTGTAGATAGTTATAAAACTAGATATAAAGACATTTCAGTTGCACAAACAACTTTATTAGAAAATGCTTTTGAAGCTGTAAATCTGGCTTCAAGTTTTGCAAAACTTGGTATAGTTACAACAAAAACTAGAATCTATTCAACTCCAATTTTAGATAACTTTGATATTACTAAACATTTTGAAGTAATTATTGGAAGAGAAGATGTTGAAAATCCTAAACCTCATCAAGAACCTATTTTAAAAGCTTTACAAAGTTTAAATTATGATAGTTCAAAACAACAAGCTTTTATGATAGGAGATACAAAACTTGATTTGATATCTGCGCAAAATGCCTCTATAAGTTCTATTGGTGTTTTATGTGGTTACTCAAAAGAAGATGAACTTTTAAAATATACAAATATTGTAAAAAAAGACTCTTTAGAAGCTATAAAATATTTATCTAATTTATGATAATAAATATTTATAAGATGCTATTGTCCTTATTTATAGGGTTTTGTGGCTCACTGATTTTTATATTTTTAAATCTTCCTTTACCATGGTTACTAGGCAGTATTTTTGCCACAAGTTTAGCTATAAGATTTAATAATATCCCTATATCAAGCCCAAAGATCTTCTCTCCACCAGCTAGGATTTTAATAGGACTTACCATAGGAAGTGCTTTTACTCCAGAAATATTAAAATATATTCCAAACTATACAGCTAGTTTACTACTGGTTATTCCATTCACCATATTAGTAATATTTTTTGGAACATATTACTATTACAAAGTTTTAAAATATGATTTAAAAACTTCATATTTAGGAAGTATGCCTGGTGGGGTTATAGAAATGGTGATAATAGGACAAGAGTTAAAAGCAGACACTTCAAAAATAACTTTAATGCAAAGTTCAAGGTTATTTTTTGTTATTATTTCACTACCATTTATAATTCAATATATCTTTCAAATAGACATTCGTGGTAACCAACTACTAACAATTCCTATAAAAGATATTGATTTATTTGAATTTTCATATATATTCATTTTTGGAATATTAGGAGCAATTATTGCAAAAAAACTACGCCTTGCTGCTGCATACTTAATAGGACCTATGATTGTAAGTATAGTTCTATACTCTAGTGGATTTGTGCATACACATATTCCTGATGAATTATTAAAATCTATTCAAATTATCTTTGGAACTATCATTGGTTTTACTTTTAAAAATGTTGATTTAAAAACTATTTTTAAAACTTTAGTGGCTACTTTAGGACATTTTATAATTTTGCTTATTTTATGTACTATTTTTATTTTTATTATCTATCATTTTATGGATTTTGAAGCTTTAGATATTTTGCTTGCCTTTGGACCAGGTGGGCAAACAGAGATAAACTTGATAGCAATTTTAGTTGGTGCAAATCTACCTTATATAACTTTACACCATATTGTAAGACTTTTTATTGTTATGAATATTGCACCAGTTATTGCTAAAAGGTTAAATACAAATTAATTTTTAATTTGTATTTATTAAGTCATTTAAAAGATTATTGATACTATCTTCAAAACCATTATTTACAGCCTTCACAAAACCATAAGCATCATTTGATTTACATACAATTTTTTTATCGAAAGTAAAAGATTTTAAAACTTTATTATCTTTTATTAAATTAAATTTAAATTTTAAAATAGCATAAGATTTATTATCTTCAAAAATTTGATATAATTTTATAACTTCAGTTTTTAGTAAATATTCATAATCTATTTTTTTATCTCGTAAAACTATATTTTCAAAAATATTACTTGTTATAAAAGAGTCTATTAGTTGATTATGAATCATATTGCTTGGAAAATCTATCCATTTATTTTTTGCATACTCTTCAAAAGAATATTGTTTTGTACTATAAAACATTGATGTTAAATTAAAACTTCTATTTACATTTGGTTCTTCTATAAAAATTGAGCTAAGTTTTGGTGCTTCTAACTTTTTATTTGATTTAAAATCTATTGAATAATGATTTATATCTATTATTGTTTGTTGTTTTAAACTACATCCTGTAAATACTAAAAAGAGTATTAAAAATATAATCTTATTCTTCATCTTTTTCTCCTGGTCCATATTTTATATTTTTTTGTTTAAATAGTAAATCACTTGGGCTTTCATTTATATTTTTTACTAAATCTTGAGTTTGATTTAAAGTATGATCTAAATTTCTTAAAACTACTTCTAAATTATCAAGAGAATCTTGAGTTAATCCTTTTATATCAAAAGTTCCTTTATCAAACTCTTCTTTCATTTTAGTTGTTAAATCTTTAAAATTATCAGCAGAGGTCTTTACACTTTTAAAAGATGAACTTCCAATATTGACAAAACCTTTTACACTATCTAAGAGTTTATTGATATTATTCTGATTCTCTATGACATAAGATGAGAATGCCTCTACATTTGCCATACTCTTTTGACTATTTTCTAAAAGTAGTGATAAATTTTTTAAATTTTCTTCATTTAAAACTTTTCTAATAGAATGAAGTAATAAAGTTATCTCTTTTGTAATATCTTCAGTTGAATCAACTAAAGAATTTAAAGCTGATTTTTTTGAATTTATAACTTTTTCTCCATTTTGATTCTCTTTTAAAAGTTTCGCATCATTACTTCCACCTTTTAATTCAATATATTTTAATCCTGTAATACCAAGATTTCCTAGAATTCCATAGTTATCTTCTTTTATTGGAGTTCCTTTTTGAATTTGTAATTCTACTTTGATTTGCTCAGAATTTTGTGGATTTATTTTTATATCTCTTACGACTCCTACATCAAATCCCATATATTTTATTGAAGATCCTATATTTAATCCAGAGATTGATTCATTAAAATGTATAATATATTCATCATACTTCTTATCTTCTAAACCATATTTTCCCAACCAAAATATTGCAATAATTAGTAAAGAAGATACTATACTTACAAATAGTCCTATTCTAAAAAAATTAATTCTTGTATCCATTAATTAGCCTTTTTATATGATAAAAAATCTTGTATAAACGTATCTTTAGAACTTAAAGCTTCATTTATATTACCATCAAATATTTTTTCTCTTCGTATTATTATAAACCTGTCTAGAACAGTTTTAATTGTTTCTAAATCATGAGTTATTATAACAGTTGTAATATCTAAATTATTTTTTAAATATAATAATAATTCATTTATTTGTTGTGTACTTGCGGGATCAAGTCCACTCGTAGGTTCATCTAAAAATAAAATCTTTGGCTGCATAGCAAGGCTTCTAGCAAAAGCTACTCTTTTTTTCATACCACCACTAAGCTCGCTAGGATATAGTTTTGCAACTGATTTAGGAAGCCCTACAATATCTAAATTTGTATAAGCTATCTTTTCTATTATATAAGATGGTAGATTTGTATACTCTTTTAACATAACAGAAATATTCTCAATTACATTCAAGAATGAATATAAAGCTCCAAATTGAAATAAGTATGAAAATTGTAACTTCATTTTTTCCATTTCATTAATAGATAATTTTGAAATATCCTTATTAAAAATTTTTATGGTGCCTCTTTGAATTTGATTTAGCATAACTATCTGTTTTACTAATACACTCTTTCCTGAACCACTTCCACCTAAAACACCAAATATTTCACCCTCTTTTACATCAAAAGATATATCATTGTGAACTACATTCTTTCCAAAAGCTGTATGAAGATTTGAAACTTGTATAATTTCCATTTTATATCCCCATTTGAGTAAAGATTACAGAGAAAACTGCATCTAATAAAATAACCACAAAAATAGCATTTACAACACTAATAGTTGTATATTTTCCTATACTAGTAGTATTATTTTGAACTTGAAAACCTCTAAAACATCCAATAATTGCTATACAAAATCCAAAAAAGACTGATTTAAAAACCCCTATTATTAGATGTTTTACTGCTACTTCATTATGAAGTCTATTTATAAATTCTGTAAATGTTACATCTAAATGCGTATATGATATTACCATTCCTCCAAAAACTCCAATAATATCTGCAAAAAAAACTAATAGTGGTAAAGATATACTCAAAGCAAAAATTCTAGGAAGAGTTAAAAAAAGTATTGGTTCAAAGTTCATAGTTCTCATAGCATCTACTTCTTCTGTTATTTTCATAGCACCTATTTCTGCTGTATATGAACTTGCACTTCTACCAGCTATTACAATAGCAGTTACAAGAGGAGCAATTTCTCTAAACATAGTTATACTTATCATCTCAACTATAAATATATTTGCTCCAACTTTTTCAAGTTGAACTGCACCTTGATATGCAATAACAATACCAACCAGAAAAGAACTTACAACAACTATCAAAATAGCATTTACTGCTGAAGTTTCAATATATTTTAGCATCGCCTTAAATCTAATCTTTTTGGGATGAAAAAGAGAATATATGAAAAAATAGAAAACTTTTCCTACAAAATCTAAAAATAATTTTGATGAATTAAAAATTTCATAAGTTTTTTGTCCTATTTTTTCAAAAACTCTATTTATCTTTTTTTTATCCTCTAAAATTTCATCTTGATAATGTTTTTTATAAAAATTAAAAGTTTGTTCATATTTATCAAAATTTATAAAAGAAAGATTATTTTCCTTAAAATTTTTTAAGAGTGTAATTATATATATTGTAGCTATACTATCTAATTCTTTTAACTCTTTAAAATCTATAAATAACTTTTTATTTATATCAATATTTAACTTTTTAATTTTTTCTATAATAATAGGAAGTGTATTTTTATTCCAATTATTTAGGAGTATAAGTTTATAGCTATTTTCGAGTTTTTCAAGTAAAATATATTCTATACCATTATTCATAATAATTTTTCTTTCATTAAAAATAAAATACTTTATAGTATCTAAAGTTTATAAAAAAGATAGAATACAACTCTATTTTTAAGCTTTTATAGAACTTGCAAAATCCATTTCTAACTCTTTTGAATTTATTTTTAACATTGAGTATATATTTTTTGAAAAGTCATCTGGGAAAACTTCAAAAGTTTTATTTTTTAAAGCTTCAAAAGCTTTTTCTACAATTTGTTTAGGAGAAGCTTTAGGCATTTGTAAATTTTTTGCCATATCTGTATCAATTGGTCCTGGAAAAACTTCATATACTTGTATTTGTTTATTTTGTAACTCTGCACGAAAAGCTTGCATTATAGAATGTAAAGCACTCTTTGAAGCACAATATAAAGCCATTGTAGGAAGATTTATAAAAGCAAGAATTGAATTTATAGTGATAATTGCCCCATCTGGTTTGATTTTTGAACTTAAAGTTTTTGTAACATTTAAAGTTCCAAAAGTATTTACTTCAAAATCATTTGAGAATGTTTCAAATATTCTTTTTTCACTATTAAATCCTGCATTATTTATTAAAAGATCTATCGAATTTATAGAATTAGCTACATTATCAATATCTGATTGTTTTGTAATATCTAAAGTAAGTATTTTAACTCTTTTATTAGAACCATACAATTTTTCTAAACTATCTATATTTCTAGCACAACAATATATCTTTTTTACATTTTGTTCTAAACAATAATTTATAAAAGTTTGTCCTAACCCACCATTTGCACCAGTTATTAAAATCTCTTTATCTGTAATATTCATATATTATCCTTTTCTAAGTTTTTATAAACTCTATTAAGTAAGTTTATTAATTGTTTCTTTTCATCTTTTGAAAAATCTTTTGTTAATTCTTTATTGAAGTTTAGTGAACATAAAGCAATATCATCTACTATATCTATAGCTTTTTTTGTTGGATAAATATTGCTTATTCTCCTATCAGTTTTATTTGGCTGTCTTTGAAGAAAGCCTTTTTCTTCTAATCTATCAATCATTCTAGTGATATTTGCTTGATCTTTATATGTTGAATCAGAAATCTCTTTTTGTGTTAAACCTTCTGCTTCAACTACTCTAAAAATAATCGACCACTGTTCTGGAGTAATATCAAATTCTTTAATTTTTTTAGCGAATATTGTTTTTGACATTAAAGCTGTTTTATTTAAAATAAATCCTAATGATATATTCATATCAAACTTCAAATTTACTCCTTATACCAATAAATTGAAGTATATTTAAAAATAAAATACTTGTCAAGACAATTATTATTTTATCAATAGAATCAATAAAAGCCTAAAATAAAAACTCTTTAGTTATAATTTCTATAATTTTAAAAAAGGATTTTTAATGCCATTATTAGATAGTTTTAGAGTTGATCATACTATTATGCCAGCGCCTGCAGTACGAGTTGCAAAGGTTATGCAAACTCCAAAAGGTGATAATATTACAGTTTTTGATTTAAGATTTTGCGTACCAAATAAAGATATGATGAGTGAAAAAGGAACTCATACTTTAGAACATTTATTTGCTGGATTTATAAGAAATCATCTAAATTCACCTACAGTTGAAATAATTGATGTTTCTCCTATGGGTTGTAGAACTGGATTTTATATGAGTTTAATAGGAACTCCAAGCGAAAAAGAAGTTGCATCTGCTTGGAAAAAAGCTATGGAAGATGTCTTAAATGTTGAGAAACAAGATGATATTCCAGAACTAAATATTTTTCAGTGTGGAACTTGTGCTATGCACTCACTTGATGAAGCAAAAGATATTGCAAAAAATATTTTAAAATCTGAAATTGGTGTAATGTCAAATGAAAAACTATTTTTAAGTGAAGAAAAACTTAGTAGTTTAGGAAACTAAAAAGTGCAAGAAAAACTAGAACTTTTTAAAGGTTTATTTAGTGATTATACAAATATTTCCATTTTACATATAGATAATAATTTAGGTTTAGTAAACTCTACTTTAGAAGAGATAAAAGAAAAAAACCAAGGCAAGATAAAATATATTCCTTTTGTAGATGAAAGTAGTGCAAAATTAATAACTGCAAGAGCATATGAATATATAGTTTTGAGTAATATTTTATCTTCTTGTAAAAACCAAGAAGAGATTTTAAAATCACATTACAAAGCCTTAGAAAATTCTGGGAATATCATAATTTTAGAAAAGATTTCAAATGATAATAAATATGAAATTTTAGATTTGTTAGAAAATATTGGATTTCAAGCACCAAATACAATAGAACTTTTTGATGAAGTACTAATTTTTACTGCAAAAAAAATGCACCATTGGGGATATGGTTTATAAATGAAAGATGATATTTTAGTAACCACATCAGATGGTTCAAATACACTTTTTTCTTTCAAATATAAACAACATTTTCATAACACTGAAGATGGTGGACTTAGTGAAGCTTTAAATAAACATATTATCCCTGCTTTTACATATCATAAATATAAAAAAGAGTTAAATATTTTAGATATTTGTTATGGTATAGGATACAACACAATGGCTACTATTTACTATATTTATAAAAATAATTTAGATATAAAGATAAATATATATTCTGTTGAATTGGATTTTGATTTAATAAAATCTTTAAAAAGTTTTACTTATCCAAAAGAATTTGAAGCTTTTACAAATATTATAAATGAAATATCAATAAATCAAATATATCAAGATGAAAATATAAAAATTGAAGTTAAAATTTTAGATGCAAGAGAATATATAAAAAAATTTCCAGAAAAATTCTTTGACATAGTTTATCAAGATGCATTTTCAAGTGAAGTAAATTTTGAACTTTGGACAAAAGAGTACTTTGATGATATTTATAAAATTTGTAAAAACAATGCTATTTTAACAACTTATGCAATAGCAACTCCTATAAGGTTATCTATGTATGAAGCAGGATTTTTTATATATGAAACAAAACCAACAAAAAGAAAAATAACTATAGCTTTAAAGACAAAAGAAAATATTAATGCAAATTATATAGATATGGAATTAAAAAAAATTCGTAATCCAAATGCAATTGCTTTATATGATATTTAATCACTTTCTATTATAATTTTGCAAATTTATCGCACAAGGAAAAAAATGCGACTATCTAAAATCTTCCTCACACTTATTCTAACTTCTATTTTTGCTTTTTCTTATAATGATAAAATGGTTTTTCAAAAAATTGAAAAAGATTTAGATTCAATAATAGTAAAAGATTTAAATAAAAAACAACTAATTTATCAAAAAGATGCAAATCAAAAATTAAGCCCTGCAAGTCTTACAAAAATTATGACTTCTATTATTGCAATAGAAAGTGGTAAGATGGATAAAGTTGTAACAATTACAAAAGAGATGAAAAATGTTGAACCAACTATTATGAATTTTAAAGTTGGAGAAAAATTTTATCTAAAAGATTTAGTAAATGCAGCTATGATAAAATCAGCAAATGATGCAGCAAACGCAATAGCAATATATTTAGGAAATGGTAATAAACAAACTTTTGTAAATATGATGAATGCTAAAGCAAAAAAAATTGGTATGCTAAATACAAATTTTCAAAATCCATGTGGATTTGATGCTCCAAAGCATAAAAGTACTGCTAATGATTTACTAAAACTTACAGAATATGCTATAAAAAATAAAACATTTAATGCTATTGTAAAAAAGGAAAACTATAGTTTTCAAGCAATAAATACAAAAAGAACATATAAAATACATACAAGTAATAAACTTCTTCCAAAAGAAAAATATATGATTGGTGTAAAAACAGGTTATACAAGTAAGGCTGGACCTTGTCTGATTGCAAGAGCAAAAGAAGGTAAAAAGGATATTTTATTGGTTATGTTAAACTCTCAAAATAGATGGGAAAACACAAAACTAGCATTAGATACTGTTTTAAAAAATAGATAAATTTTCTACTTATAAAGTAGAAACTCTATCTAAAATATATTTTTGTAAATCTCTTTTTGGAATCTCTTCTCTCATAGCTTGTTCAAAAATTTCATTTACTTTTTTACTATATTCTTCATAAGCGAAATATGGGAAATGAACTCTCCAAGCTTTTTTTATAACTTCTTTTGTCATCATTTCTTTTATCTTATCTCTAAAGAAATTAAATCCTATAAAAATCAATGCTGTTACTATCATACCACCTAAAATAGATATATGTGGATCAATAATAGCTAAAGTTTTATGTGTCAATAAAGATATTGGTATAATTACTGCCAAAATAAGAAGTATATAGACAAAATATGCTCTAGCTAATCTTAATCTAAAACCTAATCTTCCTGCATCAACTTCCATTCCATTATTAAATTGTCTAGAAGCAACTAGTAAGTCTTTTAAAAGTATTGGTTGCTTTGATGTATTATAAACAAAGTTTAAAACTCTATTTAAAATATTTTTATCTTGTAACATTTTTCTCCCTAATTTTTAATGGTAATTTTATCTTAAACATTATAATAATTAGCTTCTTTATTGTGAACAACCAATGCACAAGTTGTCTGTTCTGGGTGCATTTGGAAGGTTTCACTAAGCTCTATTCCAAATTGCTCTGGATTTAATAAATCAAAAATATCTCTATTCTGACTCAATTCTGGACAAGCAGCATAACCTGGAGAATATCTACAACCAACATATTGTTTCATTTGAACATCACTTAATTTATATCCTTCATTTGGAACAATATCCCAATCTAATCTGATTTGTTTATGTAAAACCTCAGCTAAAGCCTCAGCCAATTCAACTCCAAGACCATGAATTTGATAATATTTTGTAAATTCACCTTTATCATAGAATTCTCTTTCATAATCACTTATTTTAAGTCCTGCACTTGCAAGTGTAAATCCTACAACATCAAGTTTATCTGAACTAAAGAAATCAGCTATACATCTAAAAGGTTTTCTTCTTTGTCTTGGAAACTCCATAACTTTTATGGCTTCACTTAAAGGTGGTATATTTTTTGCTTCTTCAAGATTATTAAAAATATATTTTTTATCAAATATATAAAGTTTATTATCATTTGAAATGCAAGGGAAATATTCATATATAGCTATTGGCTCAAAAATATTTTTAGAAATCAACTCTAATTTTAAATCTTCATATAAAGGTTCAACTACATCTTTTTCATATTTTTGGAAAGCTTCGGGAGTTTGTTTCCCTCTTTTATATCCCCATCTTTGTCTAAATAAAACTCTATGATTTATCCATTTAAAAATCAAATCTTTATCTATACCATCTCCAATTTTTACAATTCTATCCCAATGAGGAGGAATTATAAAAGTTCTTTTTGGCATATCTATTTCTTCATATGGGGGAATTTCAATAACTTCTTTTTCAACTCTATCACTTGTATCAATTCTTTCTATTAAATCAGCAGCAAGGGCTGTATTATTTTCATCACCCTTTTCAATTCTTTGCATAGAAATAACTCCATCAAAAGCATCTCTACAATAAAAGATTGGACCATCATAAAATGGTCTACAATACTCATCTACAAAGTTTTTAGTTAAAGCTGCCCCACCAAGAAGAACAGGGATTTTTATTCCAAGCTTTTGTAATTCTTCAAGATTTTCTTTCATAACAGCTGTACTTTTTACTAATAACCCACTCATTCCAATTGCATGGGCATTATGTTCTTTTAACTTTTCAATAAATTGTGATATATCAGCTTTAATTCCAATATTGACAACTTTAAACCCATTATTACTTAAAATAATATCTACTAGATTTTTACCAACATCATGAACATCACCTTTTACTGTTCCAATAATAAGTGTAGTTTCACTAGCTTTCTCCTGTTTTGGTAAATATGGATTTAGAGTATCTACAGTTGCTTTCATAGTTTCTGCACTTTGGAGTACAAAAGGAAGTTGCATTTGTCCACTTCCAAAAAGTTCTCCAATTATTTTCATACCATCAATTAACCACTCATTTACAATAAGTTCAGGAGCTATTTTATCTTTTAATTCCATTACAAGAGGAATCATTCTCTCTTTATCCCCATCAAGTAAAAGTTTTTGAACTTTTTCTATTGGAGAAAGTTTTTGATACTCTTCATCACTTTGTTCTTCTTGCCCTACTGCATTTGAAAAATGTTCAATAAATTTAAATAAAGGATCACCTTGTGTTTGGTTATTGAAAATCAAATCATCACAAGCTTTTTTATCTTCTTCACTTATTTTGTTTAGAGGAATGATATGCTTTACATTTACAATAGCACTTGTTAATCCAGCTTTTACGCAGTGATATAAATATATAGAATTTAAATAAATCCTAGCATTTGCACTAAGTCCAAAAGATATATTTGATAATCCCAAAGTAGTTCCAACTTCTGGATGGCTTATTTGAAACTCTTTTATAGCTTCTAAAGTTTCAATTCCAGCTGTTCTATATTCATCATCTCCAGAACCAATAGTAAAAGTAAGCATATCAAAGACTAAATCACTTCCATCAAATCCATGTCTATTAACACATAAATCATATATTCTCTCAGCAATTTCTAATTTTCTTTCTTTTGTTTTTGCCATTCCAACTTCATCGATAACTAAACAAACAAGTGCTGCTCCAAATTTTTTTGCTAATTTACAAACAATATCAAACTTCTCTTCACCATCTTCAAGATTTACAGAATTTATAATACATCTTCCACCAATTTGTTTTAAAGCAGTTTCTAAAGCTTTTACTTGTGTAGAGTCAGGCATAAGAGGAAGAGGTATTTTTTGAGAGTATAGCGCAACTACTTTATCCATATCTTGTGTTTCATCACGACCAGCAAATCCAACTGAAACATCTATTACGTGTGCTCCTGCTCTAACTTGTTGTTGTGCAACACTAAGAGTTCCTTCATAATCATTTGCTTTTAGTAACTCTCTGAAAGCTTTACTCCCTGTAGCATTACTTCTTTCTCCTATTAAAAGAGGTGCTGGTTCTTGCTTTAATGGAACTACATTGAATAATGAAGCTAAAGAAGCTTTTAAAAATCCACAAGGTTTAAGAGGAATTATACCTTTTACAGCTTCTGTTAAAGCCTTAATATGCTCTGGTGTTGTTCCACAACAACCACCTAAAAAAGAAACCCCATTGATATTTAAAAACTCTTTTTGTAATTTTGAAAACTCATCTGCTTGCATTGGATAAAAAGTTTTTCCACCTTTATTTTGTGGTAATCCAGCATTTGCATGAACAGAAATAGGAAACTTACAAACTTCACTTAAAGATTTAACATGTTTTTGAACTTGTATTGGTCCAGTTCCACAATTAAAACCTAAAGATAGAATGTTAAAAGGAGATAAAATTGCTGCTATTGTCATAGCATCTGTTCCTATTAGCATAGTACCACTTAATTCAATGGTTACTGAGACCATAATTGGAATATTTGGTGCAATATCATTTAAAGCATGAAGTGCAGCTTTTATTTGAAGTGGATCTTGACAAGTTTCAAGTAAAAATACATCTGTACCTCCATCAACTAAACCTTTAGCCATTATTTTATAACCTTCATACATATTATCATAAGTAATATGTCCTAAAGATGGAAGTTTAGTTCCTGGACCTATAGAAGCCAAGACAAATTTTTTATTATCTTTTGTACTATATTTTTCACAAGATTTTTTTACAAGTTCAGCTCCCAATTTGGATAACTCATAACTCAAATGCCCTATTCCATATTCATCTAAAACCCAAGGCATAGAACCAAATGTATTTGTACTTATTAGATCAGCACCAGATAAAGCATATTCATCATGTATTTTTTCTAATATATGTGGAGCAGTTAAATTTAAAAGTTCATTACACCCTTCTAAATTTTCATTTTCAAAAATCCACTCATGATATTTGATATCAGCCAATTGAAGCTGTGTTCCCATAGCACCATCAATAATTAAAACTCTTTCTTTAATTAACTCTTCTATTATATTTTTCATTTTCTCTTCTATTAGAATTTCTTTTTTATTAGATAAGTATATATTATATTTTAAATTTACTAAAAAACTACTCTAAATCTAAATTAGAGCAGTCAGTTTTTACATTATCAATTAAGGTTATATAATATTTGTCTTCAATTTTTGTTAAGTAAAAGATAATATTATATGTGACAATAACCTCTACACTATTTTCTAAAATCTTTTTAATAAAATCTTGTTTTTCTAAATGTTGTTCACTAATATAATCAGATAGATATTGTTCAGTATTAGTTGAAATAAAAACTCCATCTTGAGTCCAACCATATAAGGCATCATTATATGGACTACAATAAAAATTTACATCTTCATTCTTGTTGATATCAAAAGAACCTATGTAATCATCAATATCTTCTAATACTAATTTATTAGATATTACTATTTTTCTATCTTCAACATTAACTTCATAAAAACCATATTTATGATTTATATATAAATTATTTAAAGTTTGTAAATCATTTTTACCAATAAGATATAAAATATATTTTATATGACTCAAAAGAGTATCATTAATTTCTATTTTTTTTGGTTCTTTTAAATACTGTTGATTTATAGAACAACCTCCAAAGAGTATGACTATTAGTAAAATAAAGATATTTTTTAACATTTTGTAATCCATTTTTTTAACTTCATTTATATTACATTTTTTATTCTTAGAACTTATTTTAATTATCTTTTAGATAATATTATTGATTAAAAAATTCAAATTAGGATACAAATTAAAATGACTGAAGCAAAATATATTTGGATGGATGGAGAGTTTACTCCTTGGAATGATGCGAAAGTTCACGTTTTAAGTCACACTTTACATTATGGAAATGGTGCAATAGAAGGAACAAAAGCATATAAAACAGTTGATGGAAGATGTGCAATTTTTAAATTAACTGAACATACACAAAGACTTTTAAATTCATCAAAAATGACTTTAATGAGTGTTCCATTTTCACTTGAAGAATTAAATAAAGCTCAAGTTGAGCTTTTACAAAAAAATGACCTTACAAATGGTGCTTATTTAAGACCTTTAGTTTATTTAGGTTATGGAGTTATGGGACTTTATCATAAAGATGCCCCTGTAAAAGTGAGTATTTCTGCTTGGGAATGGGGAGCATATCTAGGAGAAGAAGGTCTAAAAAAAGGGGTAAGAGTTAAAATATCTTCATTTACAAGAACTCCTAATACTTCTGGTATGGGAAAAGCAAAAGCTGTTGCAAATTACTTAAACTCTCAAATGGCAAAATATGAAGCTGTTGAAGCTGGATATGATGAAGCACTTTTAAGAGATGATCAAGGATATATAGCAGAAGCTAGTGGGGCTTGTTTCTTTATAGTTAAAGATGGAAAACTTATAACTCCACCAAATGACAACTCTTTAGAATCAATTACTCAAGCAACTGCAATAGAATTAGCAAATGATTTAGGAATAGAAGTTGTAAGAAGAAGAATTACAAGAGAAGAAATTTACGTAGCTGATGAAGCATTTTTTACAGGGACTGCGGCAGAAATTACTCCGATTAGAGAAGTTGATGCAAGAGTTATAGGTTGTGGTTCAAGAGGACCAATTACAGAAAAAATCCAATCTGCATATTTTGATGTAGTTACTGGTAAAAACCCAAAATATACAAAGTATTTAACATATATTAACTAATATAAATTATTATATATGACAAAATCTAAAATGAAGGAATGATATGCCAATAGACAACGACTATTTTAAAAACAGGCAACAACAGAATAATAATAAAGGTGGAAATGGTGGAGGTGGAAACTTTCAACCACCTTTCGAAACTCCAGAGTTTTTTAAAAACTTTGGTAAAAAAGCAGGTATGCTTTACCTTGTTATTATCATAATTGGAGCCTTATTTTTATTTAAGCCTTTTGTTATTATTGAATCAGGGCAAGTTGGTATTAAAGCAACAACAGGAAAATATGATAAAGAACCTTTAAATCCAGGTTTTCACTTTTATATTCCTGTAATTCAAAAAGTTATTGTAGTTGATACAAAAGTTAGACTTTTAACATATATGAATAGTCAAAATATAGGTTCTTTTGACCAAAGTATCAAAAATAATCCTGCTATTAATGTTCTGGATTCAAGAGGTTTACCAATTTCAATTGAATTAACTGTTCAATACAATATTATTGCAGATGGTGTTCCTCAAACTATTGCAACTTGGGGACCATCTTGGGAAGATAAAATTGTAAATCAAGTTGTTGGAGAAGTTGCAAGAAGTGTTCTTGGAGGATACAATGCAGAAGTTCTACCAATGAAAAGAAATGATGTTGCTGAAAGTCTTGATAGATTAATTAAAGAAAAAGTAACAGAAAGATCAAAACAAGCAGTTATTGTTGAATCTGTACAATTAAAAGAAATTGTATTACCAGAAAAAATTAAAGAGCAAATAGAAAAAGTACAAATAGCAAATCAAGAAGCTGAGAGAGTTAGATACGAAGTACAAAGAGCAAAACAAGAAGCTGAAAAAAGAGCTGCTTTAGCAACAGGAGAAGCAGAAGCTAGAAGAATTGAAGCTCAAGGTAGAGCTGATGCTGTTACTATTGAAGCAAAAGCACAAGCTGAAGCTAATAAAGAAATAGCACAATCTTTAACTCAAAATTTACTTCAAATGCAACAAATTGAAGTTCAAGGTAAATTTAATGAAGCTTTAAGAGAAAATAAAGATGCAAAGATTTTCTTAACTCCAGGTGGAGCAACTCCAAATATTTGGGTTGATACAAAAGATAAATCACGAGATACAGTAGTAAATCAAAAATAAGTGAGAGTTTAAAAAACTCTCATTTATAAAAAAGAGCATTCAATGAGATTTTATTTAATACTTTTTATTAATATTTTACTTTTTAGCTCTTTATATGCACAAAACATAGAATCTGTTCTTAAACTAAAACCTCCAATTAAATATGATTTAAATTTAAAATATGATGAAATTTTTAAATTTAATGATTTAGAATTAGAAGAAATAAAAGAAGAAAAATATAATTTTGGTCTAGATATAGATATAAATAAAGAACTTATGACTATTGATAAATTAAAATTTGATATAGGTACAAAATTTAAAGGTATAAACTAATGAAAGAGCTTGAAATCATAGATTGGAAAAAGATGAATAATCTGATCCCTGTTATTACACAAGATGAAAAAACGAATGAAGTTTTAATGCTAGGATATATGAATCAAGAAGCATTAGAATTAACTTTAAAAACAAAGTATGCACACTATTTTAGTAGAAGTAAAAATAGAATTTGGAAAAAAGGTGAAAGCTCAAATCATACTCAAAAAGTTATTGATATTTTTGTAGATTGTGATAATGACACTATTTTATTAAAAGTTATTCAAGAAGGAGTTGCTTGCCATACAGGAAGAAAATCTTGTTTCTTTACAAAACTTGATACAAAGGAGATAGTTCAAAATGTTAAAATTAATACTTCTTCTAGCTATGGAGTTATTGATACTTTATATCATACAATCCAAAGTAGAAAAAATGATGATATAGAAAAATCATATACAGCAAAACTTTTAAAAGGTTCACAAAATTCTATGCTAAAAAAGATAGTTGAAGAAGCAGGAGAATTATGTTTTGCAATAAAAGATGATAATGAAAATGAAGCCATATATGAAGCAGCTGATATTACATATCATATTTTAGTTGCACTTGCTAGTAAAAACATAAGCCCTGATAGAGTAAAACAAGAGTTAGCTAGAAGATTTGGAATTTCTGGAATAGAAGAGAAAAATTCAAGAAAAGTTTAATAAATTATTAAAATTCCTTATGCAAATAAGTTGCATTTAATAATCACTTGTTATAATGCACCAATTAAAAACTTGCTTTAAAGGAGTTAAAATGACAAATAGTTGTCAATACTGCTCTAAGAAAATACCAATTTCAAAGGTTTTCTGCTCTCCGACTTGCAAAGAAAACTTCTTTCAAAAGATTGCAATATCGGTACCAAAGCCTTTTGTGAAAAAATTGTACTTCTTTTGTACAAAAGAAGAAAAAGAGTATGAAATCAAAACATTTGCTCAAAGACATAATTGGCATGAAGAACTTGTACTTGAGAAAGTAGAAGAGTTATTTCAAGAGTATTATAAGTGTGGATAACTCCCACACTTTTTTAAATAAAAAACTATCATTTAAATAAACTCAAAAAATATAACTTAATTATAAATATTGAATAGTTGAATACTATCTATATATGAAATATTATATTTTAAGAATTACTTATGGATTTAATAAAAGTTATATAATATTAACTATACTTTATTAATGATGATTTACTGTATAAATTAGAAATTAATAAAACTGGATTTATAAAAACCCAGTTTAAAAAAGATTAGTGGCAACCACAACCAGTTCCACACCCTGTATTATTTTTTTTAGCTTCATGTTCAGCTTTTATTTTTTGCCCTTCACTTGAACATGCACTTACACCAGCTGGCATAATAGGTTGTATAGCTTCATTTGAAACCTCATCTTGATTATCTAAAATAGAAATTAGCTTATCAGCAGCCATCATATATCTTTTTGCAGTAATTGATTCTGGTTCAAAATAAACAATAGGTTTTCCACTATCTCCACCTTTTCTAATAGCTGGTTCAATCGGAAGATTCCCTAAAACTTGTGTATTATACTCTTTTGCCAAATCTTCACAAGTTCCCATACCAAAAATATCACTTTCCGTATTACAATTTGGGCATATAAATCCACTCATATTTTCAACTATTCCAGCAACAGGAATATGAAGTTTTTGGAACATATCTAAACTTCTTCTACTATCATCAAGAGCTACATGTTGAGGAGTTGTTACATTTATTCCAGCACTAACAGGTACACTTTGGGCTAAAGTTAATTGTGCATCACCAGTTCCTGGAGGCATATCAATAAATAAAATATCTAACTCTTCCCATAATATATCTGTTAAAAGTTGCTGAATTGCTTTCATTATCATAGCACCACGCCAAATAACAGCTTCACCCTCTTTCATTAAAACACCCATTGACATTACATCAACTCCATAAGCATTTAGTGGTTTTGCTTTATTCCCTACAACTTCAACTTCAACTCCATTTACGCCCATCATTCTTGGAATGTTTGGTCCATAAATATCAGCATCTAAAATTCCAACTTTTTTACCTTGCATAGCACTAGCTACTGCTAAGTTTACAGTTGTAGTTGATTTTCCAACTCCACCTTTTCCACTACTTACCATAACAATTTTTTTAATTTGAGGAGCAATATTTTTACCACTTACACTATTACTTTGTTGAGCTTGTTCTTTTGGTTTATTAAAATTTAATATTAAATTTAATCCAAAAGAATTCAAACAGGCAAAAATATTTTCTCTTAATTCTTGTTCAACTTCTTTAGAAGTTGATGTAATATCTAATAAAATAGTACAATTTTTATCATCAAGCTTAATATCTTTTACAAATCCAAATTCAACAATTGACTTCGAAAAATTAGGATATTTCACGTTTTCTAATGCTTTTTTAATATCTTCTATATTCATTTGCATATCCTTTTTATATTTAATAAAGGAATTATATTTTAATTAGGATAATTTTTGTCTTAAATTATCCTACCATATTTTCTATTGCTTCTCCATGTGTTTTTACAATTTTCTGTGTAATTTTATATGAACAAAACTTTGGTCCACACATAGAACAAAATTCCGCTTCTTTAAATACATCTTGAGGTAAAGTCTCATCATGAAACTCTTTTGCTCTATCAGGATCTAAAGCTAATTCAAATTGTTTATTCCAATCAAAAGCGTATCGAGCATCACTCATAGCATCATCTATATCTCGAGCTCCTTTTCTACCTCTAGCAATATCAGCACTGTGAGCAGCTATTTTATATGCAATAATTCCATTTCTTACATCTTCTGCATTTGGTAATCCTAAATGCTCTTTTGGAGTAACATAACAAAGCATACTTGCTCCATGCCACCCACCAACTGCGGCTCCAATTGCACTACTTATATGATCATATCCAGCTCCAATATCAGTTGTAAGTGGACCTAAAATATAAAATGGTGCTTCATGACAATACTCTTTTTCAAGTTTCATATTTCTTTCAATTTGATTTAAAGGTACATGTCCTGGACCTTCTATCATAACTTGAACATCCTTTTCCCATGCTCTTAAAGTTAATTCTCCAAGAACTTTTAGCTCTCTTAATTGTGCTTCATCACTTGCATCAGCTAAACAACCAGGTCTTAAACTATCCCCTAAAGATAATGATACATCATATTTCCTACAAATATCTAAAATCTCATCAAAAGCTTCATAAAATGGATTTTCTCTATGATAGTGCATCATCCAAGCAGCCATTAGTGAACCACCTCTACTTACAATACCCATTTTTCTTTTTGCAATATGAGGCATAAATTCTAGCAAAAATCCTGCATGAATTGTAAAGTATGAAACACCTTGTTGTGCTTGTTTTTCTATAACTTCAAGCATCTTTTCTATACTTAAATCCTCTATTTTATCTTTTACATCATGCAAGATTTGGTAAATAGGTACTGTTCCAATAGGTACTGTTGAGTGTTCAATTACAGCTCTTCTAATTTTATCTAAATCTCCACCAGTACTTAAATCCATAATAGTATCTGCTCCATATTTTAAGCAAACATCAACTTTTTCTATCTCTTTACTTACATCACTTGCTAATGCTGAACTTCCTATATTTGCATTTATCTTACAAGATGATGCAATACCTATCGCCATAGGAGTTAAATGTTTATGATTTATATTTGCTGGAATTATAAGTCTTCCTCTTGCTATTTCACTTCTTACTAATTCTGGTTCAAGTTTTTCAATCTTTGCAACATATTCCATATCAGGTGTTATAATTCCCTGTTTTGCATAGTACATTTGAGTTCGTACAGTATCATTTTTGTGATTATCTAACCAAGTTCTCATATCTTTTCCTTTATCTTTTTGCTATACCAGTTAATTCTTTGTGTTCCTTTGCAGGAAATACAAAAGATGCCATATGAATTTCAGCAGAGTAATACTCTAAATCATCTAATAAATCTGCTCTTTGTAAGTTTATATCAGCTGTTGGATGATATTTTTTTGAAGCTATTATAGAAGTGTTATGTCCAAATCTAAATGGCACAGCTATCCAAAATTTATCTCCTACAAGTTTTAAATCAGAAATTAATCTATCTTTGTCTTTTGAAAAAGCTTTTGTAGCAAAAGTAATAACTGCATCATTTTTTAAAACTCTTGAAATATTTGCTAAACTTTTTAAATCAAGTTTTATATCTGTAAATATAATAACATCGATTGATTTATCCTCTTTAGTATCTACAAAAGACAAATCTCCATACTCAATATTTGAAACTTTAGAGTGTTTATTTGCCTCTTTTTTTATATCTTCATCAACTGCCCCAATAATCAAAACATTTTTAGCTTCTTGATGTGTACAAAGTGATATATGTACCATCATTTCAGCAAAAACATTACTATCTTTCATTGTTAAATCCTTTTTTGATTGTTATGTTTTTTTATTGTTAGCTGGATTTTGAGTAAAAAAAAAGGTACTTTCATAAAGAAAGCACCTTTTTATATATTAAATTTATTATTAAGTTTATTAAATTTAATTTTAAAATCGCTTCCTACTCTGGTCTTAACCAACAGGTTCAAAGGGTCAGGTTTTAACCTTCTCAACGCAATAAGCGTCCCCCCGCAATAAAAAAGGTATTCTATCATAAACAATGTTTAAAAGTATAGTTTTTTTAAATATAAGTTACAATTGCATATAATATTTACTATTTCACCCATAGGATTTTTATTTAAGATGATAAAAAGTTTAACAAAGTATATTCATAATATTCCAAAACTTCCAGATATTATTATAGAACTAGATAGTTTTAGAAAGTCTCAAAATAAAAACTCTAAACAACTAACAATGATTATAAAAAAAGATAAAAATCTGCATCAAGATATTCTTAAAGTTATGGATTTTAATATTTTTGATTTTGATACAAAACCAAAAAATATTACAAACTTTATTGCTTTTACAAATCTAGAGTTTGTTACTACTTTAGCAACTGCTCTTATAATTACAAAGAGTATAAACTTAAATTTATTCTCTTATGCAGTTACAACAGATGATTTCTTATATTCAAATACATTAGCAATGAGAATTACAGATATTTGGATAAATAAAATTGATAAAAAATTAAAAAATGAACTTCTACTTCCAGCCTTTTTACAAGGACTTTCAAAGCCAATAATCTCTTTAGCAATTAGTGAAAATAAATTAACTGAAAGATTTTTAAATGATATTTCAACTAGTAAGAGTTTAAATTTAAGTGAAGAAAAATTTACTGGTTATAAAACAGGAAGAATAACAGCAAATATTCTAAAGAATTGGGGTTTAAGCTACAACATCATACTTCCTATTGCATTTACACATGACTTAGTAAACTGTCCGAAAGAATTTAGATTAAAATCTATTATTTTAAATATTATAGATAATATTTGTAATTTAAGAGAACCATTATCAGATAAAAATATTCATATTGCATTAGAAGATTTAGCATTATTTGATTTTGATATTGAACTATTTTTAACTTCAATAGATGAGATAAAAAATATTATTAAAAAAGATTATTAATAGGACAATTTAACTCTTCTATAAGTAACATTTAGGTAATATCTGTAACTTTTTTACTCAAAGGAATAGTATTGATAGATGTTACCTTAGTAATTTTATGTGCTGGAAATTCTACAAGATTTGAAAGAATGTGTAAAAAACAGTGGTTACGAATAGAGAATGAACCATTGTGGTTAAATGTTACAAAAAGATTAAGTGGTTACTCAAATTTCTCTAAAATAATTATTGTTTCACATAAAGATGAGCTAAGATATATGCAAAATTTTATAGATGACTATATTTTTATTGAAGGTGGAGATACTAGACAGAATTCTATAAACAATGCTTTAAAACAAGTTGATACTGAATATGTAATGATAAGTGATGTAGCGAGAGCTTGTATTAAAGAAAGTATAGTTTTAGATCTATTAAACAATAAAAATAAAGCTTCTTGTATCGTTCCTGTTTTAGATGTTAGTGATACAGTTGTATTTGAACAAAATACTATAAATCGTGATCAAGTAAAACTTATACAAACTCCCCAATTATCAAATACTGAAATTTTAAAAAAAGCTCTAAAAACTTCTAAAGAATTTACTGATGAAAGCACTGCTATAAAAGAACTTGGTGAGCAAGTACTATATATCAAAGGTAGCATTGATAGTAAAAAGATTACTTTTGGTGATGAGATTAAAGAGATTCCTTGTTTAGCAAAACCAGTAAACAATTTTTTTACAGGAACTGGTTTTGATATTCATGCTTTTGAAGAAAACAAAGAAATGTTTTTAGGAGGAATAAAACTTCCATATGAATTTGGATTTAAAGCTCATAGTGATGGAGATGTTTTGATACATTCTGTTATAGATGCTATTTTAGGTGCTATTGGTGCTGGAGATATTGGAGAATTTTTTCCAGATACAGATGACCGATATAAAAATATAGATTCAAAAGTACTTTTAGAGCATATTATAAATTTTGTTTATAATGTTGGGTATGAAATTGTAAATATTGATGTAACAATAATTGCTCAAAAACCAAAGATAAATCCATTTAAAATGGAAATTAAATCATCTATGGCAAAACTTTTGAGACTTGAAAAGCAATTTGTAAATATAAAAGCAACAACTGCTGAGAAACTTGGCTTTATAGGGAGAGCAGAAGGAGTTGCAGTACAAAGTATTGCTACACTAAAATATTATGATTGGACACAAAGATGAATATATTAATTATTGAAAATGAAATTTATTTAGCACAAAAGATTGTATCAAGATTACTTGATGATGGACATAGCTGTGATTATGTTGAACAAGTAAATATTGAAAATCTTACAAAAGATTATGATATTGTTTTACTATCAACTTCACTTCCAAGTGCAATTACAAAAAGTATTATAAAAAGATATGCTTCTAATTCAATTATACTTCTCCTAGTATCTTATATCTCAGATGAAACAGTAACAAATCCCATTAAAGATGGTGCAAAAGATTATATGATGAAACCATTTTTAATGGATGAACTTTTAAGAAAAATCTATCATTATAAAGATTGTAGAAGTATGAGAAGAGAACTTCAAGTTTTAAGAGACTATTATAATTTTACAATGAGTAGTATAGATACAAGTGATGTTTTACTGCCTTTATCTTTTCCTCTTCTAATAGAAACAAATTTCCAAACTTACGCAGACAAACTTGTTTTTGAAATGTCAAATAAACTAGATTTACCTATAAAATTTATTTCTTTGAACTCTTCTACATGGCAAAAACAACTTTCAACAATCAATGATAAATCTATAATATATCTTACAGATTATCATGTTCTAAAAAAGAATATAAAAGATCAACTTTTAAAGCAAATAGCAGATAGAAATTGTGTAATATGTACATTAGAACCAGATGAAGATTTTATATATAAAAAATTAGTGTTTAACAATGACAATAAAACTCTTGATAATACTCAAATAATGTCTATTAATGATTATGTTAAAATGATGGTAACCACTTATCAAAACAGGTATCCAGATACTGAATTATCTAAAAGATTAGGTATATCAAGAAAGTCTCTTTGGGAAAAGAGAAAAAAACTAGATATTGATAAAAAGAAGTAATTATGAACTTTAGAAGATTTTTTTTAACTGTCGGATATAGTGGACTTAGTCCAAAAGCACCAGGAACTGTTGGAAGTTTTGTTTCTCTTATATTAGGTGTATTTTTACTAGATTTTTTGCATAGTTCATCATTATTTTTACTATCTTTACTTATAACAGTTATTGCTATAAAACAAATTGATATTTATGAAAAAGAGATAGGAATTCATGATAGTAGTGAAATAGTTATAGATGAACTTGCTGGAATGTGGATAGCTTTATCTATTTGTGGAATAAATAGTGAGAATATATTTATTTTAGCACCACTTGCATTTATATTTTTTAGAATTTTTGATATTTGGAAACCTTCAATTATTGGAAAAATTGATAAAGATGTAAAAGGTGGTTTAGGTGTAATGGGAGATGATGTTATTGCAGGAATTTTTGCAGGAATCTGTACAGCAGGAGTTTGGCAACTAATGGATAAGATGATTCTTTAATGCATTTATCTTACTTTATTGACCTAGGAATACTTAATATTATAATTTTTTCTTTTATAGTAATTATTTTTGGATTAATTCCTGCATATTTTTATATAAAAAACTATGATAAAAATATGCAAAGATATAGAGAATATAAAGCTAGACAAAAAGCTCAAGGATTGAGTAAATATATAAAATTTATTATATTAATGGATATTATTTTAATAATATTTACAATATCTATTGTATATTATCTAAATAAAGATTTAGAATTATATGTTATTGTACCAATAGTATTCATTATTTTTACATCTACATTAGACTTAAAAATCATCATACATTTTATTTTAATATTTTATTTATTTGTATTGTGGAATGATAAATTAGTATTAGAATTTATTTTAAAAGTTTCCTAATTTATAATAAGGTTTATTTTTAATATTTTTACTAATTATTTTATAAAATTATTATAGTTAATAAACATTCACAATATTTAAATCAATCTAAATCTTTTTATAGAGAAAATAAAAGTTACTATAAATATTGTAAAACTATTAATGAAATACACAAGAAATACTATATATTATTTAAATTGTATAAATTTAATTATGATAAGTTTTTAGGTTAAGGATTTTTTATCCTTAGCCTTTTAGATTTATTTTACAGAATTTGCAAACTCTTTATAGATTGGAGAGTTTGATACTGGAGTAAATTCACTACTTAAAATATCTTTATTTTTATATTTTAAAGCTACTAAACTATCATCAAATACTTTTGTATATGTCACATCTGCTATATTTTTTATGCTATCATCTATTTTAAAATCAGTATTTATACCATATATTTCAACAGTTCTTTCACCTTTTATAGGGTGACTTCCATATTTTATAGAGTTAATTTTTTCTACTTTTATACCATTTGCAAGTGCTACAATATAATGTCCTAAACCAACAGCAAAAATAGGAATATTAGCATCAATTATTTTTTTGATTTCATTTACTAATGTAGTTAAAATATTTGGGTTTCCTGCACCACTACTTAGTACAACTCCACCTATTTCATTATTTTTAAATCTAGCTATAATATCATCTGCTTTTGTAGAGTAAGGAACTACTTCCACTTCAAGTTCAGCTTCTACAAGTTCATTTAAAAATGATTTTTTAGCACCTAAATCTAAAACTAAAACTTTTTTATCACTCATACTTGCTTTATTATATTCTTGTGTATCAGGATTCCATGCACCAGATTTATGTATATAACTCTCTTTTACAGAGTTTTCACTTACAAAATCTATTTCATCATATTTTTTTGCTTCACTTAATTTTTTTGCCAATTCATCTTTATTAGAAATTAAAGTTGAAGCAATCATCATCATACTTCCTTCATCTCTAATAATTTTTGTTAAATATCTTGTATCAATATCACAAATACCTATAACACCTTGCTCTTTTAAAAAATCTCCTAAACTTTGCTCTGCTCTATAATTTGAATACTCACTATGGTAAGTTCTTACAAGTATCCCTTTCGCATAAGCTTTTGTACTTTCAAAATCAGCACTATTTGCTCCTACGTTTCCTACTTCTACAGGTGTAAAGTTGATAAATAAACCTGTGTTTGATGGATCAGTAATTATTTCTTGATGTCCAAAAGTTGCATTATTGTAAACTAATTTTCCAATTGCAGTCGTATCTGCACCAAAAGATTTTGCCTCTAAAAATATTCCATTTTCTAAATAAATATATACTTTTTGCATTAAATTAATCCTCTTTTTATTAACTCTTCTTCATAAAGTCTATGATATACCAAATCATAATCTTCTGTTCCAGGAATTAGTTTTCTTTTATAGTTTTTAAGCTTAGCTAAAACCTCACTGTCTGCTTTTTCAAATCCTTTTATAAAATCGTCCATCGAACCAAATATAACATTTTTAATTTGATTATCTGAACATCTAAAGTGTATATAGTCCTCCTCCCATAGATAATCTAATATTTTGTGAGAAATATCAGAAAATCTATCCTCGTTGTTTAAGATTACTCCAAAATCATTTGCAAGCCTTTTTTTAGTCATCCAAAAAAGTTGCCGTCTATCTGCATTTAGATACTCAATTTCTTCTTCTTGTGCATCTAAAATTTCTTGTACTTTTTCATCTAAAGCCTGTTCTTTCTCTATATCTTCATCTAAAATTCTTTCGATTTCAGCTTCAATACTATTTTTTTCTTTTCTTACTTCTACAAAATCACAAGTTAGCAAATCTCTTGTAATTCTTCTTGCTAGATAAGGCGTGTGATGTAATCTTAATCTCATAGTACTATCCTCTTATTATTGTGTCTGCTCTTTCTGGTGAAGTTGAAACTATGCCAACTTTTACAGAAGTTATCTCTTCAATTTTCTCTATATATTTTTTTGCATTTATTGGTAGATCTTCATATTTTCTAACTCCAACTACACTATCCCAACCATCAATCTCTTCATAAATTGCAGTTACATTTTCCATATCTGATGGCATATAATCTATTCTTTCTCCATTAAGTTCATAAGCTACACAAACTTTGATTTTTTGAAATCCATCTAAAACATCAAGTTTCATTAATGCTAACTTATCACAACCATTCAATCTACTTGCATATCTTACAGCAACTGCATCAAACCAACCACATCTTCTTTTTCTTCCAGTTATTGTTCCAAATTCTTTACCAACTTCACCCAATCTTATACCATCTTGAGTAAAATCTTCTGTAGGAAATGGTCCATTACCAACTCTTGTACAATAAGCTTTTACAATCCCAATAACTTCTCCAATATCTTTTGGATTAAGTCCTAAACCAGTACAAGCACCAGCACTAACAGTACTTGAACTTGTAACATAAGGGTATGTTCCATGATCAATATCTAATAATGTTCCTTGAGCACCTTCAAGTAAAACTCTTTTATTTTCTTCAAGAGCTTTCCAAACCATATTTGTTGTATTTGTAATATACGGTTTTAATTTTACACTATACTCTTCAATCTCTTTTAGAAGGTCATCTTTTTTAGGAGTTTTCATTTCTAAAACATCAAAAATTTCTTTATTTTGTGCAAAATAATCCAAAATATCATCACAAAGCTTTGTTGGATTTAAAAGTTCTCCAACCCTGAATCCACTTCTACTAATTTTTTCAGCATAAGTAGGACCTATTCCTTTTCCTGTTGTTCCAATAGCTCTATCACCTTTTAATCTCTCTTTTGCTTGATCAATTAAAGCATGAAATTGTAAGTTCAAATGTGCTTTATCAGAGATATATATTCTTCCTTCTAAGCTGTCAAATTGACTCATCTCTCTTAAAATACTTTCAGGAGATACAACAACTCCATTTCCAATAATATTTATAGCCTTTGGATTTAAAATCCCTGAAGGAATTAATTGTAGTGCATATCTTACTCCATCAACCCAAATAGTATGTCCAGCATTATGTCCACCTTGACTTCGACAAACCATATCATACTTTTGAGCAAGCATATCAACTATCTTACCTTTTCCTTCATCTCCCCATTGAATTCCAACTATTACATCTGCTTTCATTTTAACCCTCTAACATTTTTAATAAATTATCTGTATATAATGCAAACCCTAAAGAACTAATACCATCTGTAGAGTACATACCACCTTTACATAAAACTAAATTTTTTTCTATTACTCTATAATAAATATCATCATAATATTTTAGTGTTCCATAATATAGTGGTGCAATTATAATATTTGAGTAGTGTACTTCTTTTGCTTTTGTAAGAAGTTTTTCTAACTCTTTTTTTAAACTATTTGGTACTACATCTATAGTAGATTCTAAACTTTTTATATCTTTTACTCTTAGAAGAGTATTCAACCAATTACAGTTCAATTTTAAAAGTTCTGAAATCTCTCCATTTTTAAGTAGTTCAATATTAATATTCAGTTCTTGGCTAACCAATCTTGGTATATTTATATTTGATATTTGTAAAATTGGTTCTATTTTTAAAGACTTTAAAATATCAGCTGTTAAATTCATAATATCAGTAATATTTGTGTGTTCTATCCATTCACAACCAATTTGATAATCCTCTTTTGATGGATAAGAAAATATAGGTTGTATATAAAACCATTTCCTGTGTTTTGTAGTTCTCCCTAATCTTTTTGTTATAATTCTTACAACATCTAAAGTAGAATCCGCTCTAAGTGAAACTTGCTCATTCTCTTCATCTGAAAATTTTATCAATTTTTTATCATTTGCAATTGATTGGTGTTGTGAATATGAAAAGTTTGGAGTTAAAATCTCTTCAAAACCGTTACTTTCTAAGATTTCACAAACACTATTTTCTAGAACTCTTTTAGCTTTAGCAAGTTTTCCAAAATAAAGACGGCTTCCTTTTGGGATTTCGTGTTCAAATATCATTAAATTAATTTCCTTTAAACATTGTCATTGCAAAAACTTTATTTGCAGTTCCATCAAATGTTCTAATTCCTAACTCATCCATAACCAACTCTATCGCATTTACAGCCCATGAGGCTTCAAAATCTTCAACTAATCCCATATGATTTATTCTAAAAATCTTGCCATTTAAATGATCTTGTCCACCAGCTATATCTACACTATATTTTGTTTTTAGAATTTTTCTAATCTCATTTGATTGATCTGTATAAACAGTTGTCATCGCATTTGCTGGTATTTTTGGATATATTTCAAATCCAATAGCTTTTAAAGCTTCTCTTGTTGCTTTTGCTCTTAAAGCTGTTTGTGTATATAAGTTATCAAATCCCACTTCTTTAAATTTTTCTAAAATAACTTCTAAACCCATAATCAAAGTAGTTGCTGCGGTATAAGCTGTTGTGTTTTTTCTTTGATTTTTAAGTTCATTTGCTAAATTAAAATAATATCCAGCTGGTTGTTCTTCTATTTTAGAAACTGCTTTAGCTGATAATCCAATCATAGCAAGTCCAGGAGGTAACATAAATGCTTTTTGACTTCCAGTAATAACTGCATCAAGATTTGTAACATCAATTTTTTCAACACCAATAGCTGTAATCCCATCTGCTACTATCATAATATCTGGATTAATTTTTTTAACTTCTTTTGCAATTTCTTCAACAGGATGTCTTAAACCACCTGCACTTTCACAAAGTTGAATAAATATAGCATCAATTTTATCATCATTTTTTATCGTATTTACAACTTCTTCAATACTAGTTGGGGTATTCCACTCATTTTTTATCTCTGTAAAATCTATATCAAATGCTTTACAAATTTTTCCAAATCTCTCACCAAATTTTCCAGAATTAACTGTAAGAGCTTTTTTTCTTGTTAAATTTGTGATACAAGCTTCCATAGCTCCAGTTCCACTTGAAGCTAGCATTAAAACTTCTGGCATTCCATATAATTCAATAAGTAAATCTCTAGTTTTTCCAAAAATTGCTTCAAATTCTTTAGTTCTATGGTGTATTGTGATATCAGACATTGCTTTTCTAGCAAACTCTGGTACAGGAGTTGGGCCTGGTGTCAATAACATATTCTTTATCCTTAATAAAATTTTTTATTCAGTAAAACAGAACATTTTAGCTAAAAAAACATTATTAAATGGTTAAAAATATGTTTAATTAGTTATAATTCCAACATTAATTTTATGAAGGAAAAAAATGAATCTTTTAAAAATAGCGCTTAGTACACTACTTTTAACAGGAAGTTTATTTGCAAAAGAGTATAGAGTAAATACAAATTTATCTAATGTAGATTTTCAAATTACTTATCAAAAATCGACATTAATAGAGGGATCGTTTAAAGAGCTTTATGGAAAAATTGATTACGATGAAAATAGTAATCTTATAAAATCTATAAATGGAGAGATTGAAGTAGATTCAGTACAATCAATTAATAAAGAGTTAGATAACTTAATTTCAAGTAAAAAGATTTTAAATGCAGAAGATTTTCCAACTATCTCATTTATTACAACAAAAATTGAAGAGAATAAAATTTCTGGTGATCTCAAAATTAAAGATGTTGTTAGAAATATTGAATTTGAACTAGAAAATAGTGGTGTATTTTTAGATACTTTATATTTAACTTTAACAACAACTATAAAAAGAAGTTTCTTTGATTTAAGTTGGGATGAGCTTACAGATATAGGAAGTAGTGCAACTTCAAACGATATTAAAATAAAAATAAATATTGAAGCAAATTTAGTTGATAAATTTTATTTTAAAGATAAAAAATAAAAGTAATTTTACATTAACTTTTTTAAAGTATAATTGATACTCTTTATTATAAAACAAAGGAAAACAATGAAAAAAACAACATTAGGATTAATATCAGTAATTCTTGCATCTTCACTATTCGCTGGAGAATACAAAGTTGATGCAACAAATTCAAATGCAGGTTTTACAGTAAAACATATGATGGTTTCAAATGTACATGGAAAATTTAAAGATATTTCTGGAACTTTTGAATTTGATGATAAAACAAACTCTTTAGTTTCTTTAAATGGTGAGATTATTGTAGCATCTGTTGATACTGCTGATGAAAAAAGAGACAATCATTTAAAAGCAGATGATATATTTGATGCACAGAAATTCCCAAAAATTAGTTTCAAATCAACAAAAGTTGAAAAAGATGCAGTTTATGGTGATTTAACTATGAAAGGTGTTACAAAAAATATTAAACTTGATTTAGAAAATGGTGGGGCGTTAGGTAAAAAAGCTGGATTTACATTAGCTGGTAAAATAAATAGGAGTGATTTTGGAGTTACTTGGAATAAAGTTTTAGAAACTGGTGGAGTAGCTGTTAGTGATGAAGTAAAACTAAATATTGATATTCAAGGAAACCTTCAATAATACAAAAGGGTTACTCTAAACTGAAGTAACCCTTTTTAACAATAATTTTTTAAATTTACTTATTTTACTCTTGACATTACTACTAATTAGTAATATAATTCGGGAATGGAGAATGTTATGAAAAATAAATCGTTAAAAACTTATGGAAAAAGAACTGATAAATCTATGAAAACAGCTGTTAGATTAGAAAAAGCTAGTTTAAAAATTGTAAATTTAACAATTAACTATTTATCACAACATAATCTTACGTTTAATCAATTTAAAGTATTAGAAGTTTTATATCATCTAGGAGATTTAAATATAGGTTCAATTACAAAATTGACTATGAGTACTCCAGGTAATATTACGGTTGTTGTAAAAAATTTAAAAAGAGATGGTTGGATAACTTCTATAAAAGATCCAAATGATAGTAGAGCTTCAATATTATCTATTACTCAAAAAGGTAAAGATATTATGGAAATTGTATTTCCAAATCATGCAAAAAATTTAACTCAAGCAATGAAAGTTTTAAATGATGAAGAACTTGATACTTTATATGATTTGTTGAATAAAGTTTATAAAGCAAATTAATTTTTTTGTTTTATTGGTACTAATTAGTAATATATTAAAAAAAGGATAAAAAATGAAATTTTTAAAATTAACGTTAGCTTCAATAGTAGCTTCAAGTGCATTATTTGCAGGAACATATGATGTGGATTCAAGTCATTCAAATGTTGAATTTAAAGTAAAACACTTGATGATATCAAATGTAAGTGGGAAATTTAATAATTTTAATGGAAAATTTGAATACGATGAAAAAATAAAAAAATTAAAAAGCTTAGAAGGTAATGTTAATGTATCTTCAATTAATACTGATGATGAAAAAAGAGATGCACATCTAAAATCTGCTGATTTCTTTGATGAAATAAATCACCCTACTTTAACTTTTACATTAGATAAAGTTGATGGAAATTATGCTTATGGAAAATTAACTATAAGAGGAATTACTAAAGATATTAAACTTAATTTAGAAGATAATGGAACAGCAATTGATCCTTGGGGAAATACAAGAGTTGCATTAGCATTATCAGGTAAAATAAATAGAAAAGATTTTGGACTTAATTGGAATAAAGCTTTAGAAACTGGTGGTGTACTTGTTGATGAAACTGTAAAAATAGATGTTGAAATACAAGGAATTTTAGCTAAATAATTTAGCTAAAATATAAAACTATGTACCCTACACTATTTATTTCACATGGAGCTCCAAATATAATTTTAAGTGATTCTAAATCAAAAAGAAATTTCCAAGAATTTGGGCTTGGTTTAGAATTACCAAAATATATAATAATAGTTTCAGCTCACTATATTACAAAAGATTTAAAAATTATAAGTCCTGAAGCTAATAAAATAATGTATGATTTTTATGGTTTTGAAGATGAATTATATGAAGTTAAATATGAAATAAATAGTGATAAAAATTTAACATATAATTTAATAGAGAAATTAAGAAAAGAAAATATAAATATATCAATTGATGAAAATAGAAAAAGTTATGACCATGGAGTTTGGAATGTTTTAGCATTATTATATAAAAAATTAAATATCCCTGTGTTACAACTAAGTATTCCTTCCTCTTATAATAAAAATGAATTGATAAATTTAGGTGAAAAATTAAAACCTTTTAAAAATGAAGCATTAATTATTTTTAGTGGTGGGATTACTCATAATTTAGGTGATATGAGTTTTAGCTCAATAATAAAACCTTATGCAAAAGAATTTAATGAAAAAATAAAAGCTATTATAGAAACTGGTAATAAAGAGGAATTAATAAGTATAAGTGAAGATATAAATTTTTATAAGAACCATCCATCAAAAGAACATTTTTTACCTTTATATATAGCTTTTGGAAATGCTATATATAAAAAAGGGAAATCTTTTAATAGTGAAATGTTGTACTCAAATATTTCCATGGAGAGTTTTATATTTGACCAAAAGGAGTTTTAAATGTTAAAAAAGTTATCAAAACAGAATATGGGAAAATCTAATCTAGGTTGGTTAGAGAGTCGTTTTCATTTTAGTTTTGCAGAGTATAGAAACCCTGTAAATATACAATTTGGAGTTTTAAGAGTTTTAAATGATGATATAGTTTATCCACATAGTGGTTTTGATATGCACCCTCATGAAAATATGGAAATAATATCATATATTGTAGATGGTGAAATAACACATAAAGATTCTATGGGAAATAGTGAAATTCTAAAAAGAGGAGAAGTTCAATATCTTAGTGCTGGTGATGGAATTTACCATAGTGAAAAGAATGAAAGTAATAAAGATTTAAGACTTCTTCAAATTTGGGTTTTTCCACCTAAAAAAGGACTTCCAAGACTTTATGGTTCTCATAAATACAAACTTGAAGAAAGAGAGAATAGACTATTAAATATTGTATCATCTCAAAATGGAGAAAGTTCAATAAAAATATATCAAGATATAAATATTTATGTTAGTGAATTAGATAAGTCTTTAGAATTCAATATAGATGAAAATAGACAGATTTATTTTGTACAAATAGAAGGAACAGCAACAATAAATGGTATTTTATTAGAAAATGGAGATGCTATGGAATTAGTAGATGAAAAACAATTAATAATAAATCCTATTTCAAAGAGTCATATACTATTTATAGAAATGAAGAAATAATATATTTTTAACTATACTTTCAGAAAATAAATAATGAAAGAAGTTTATGAAATTGAAAGTTTTAATAAATGGTGCAGGAAGAATAGGAAAAGCTGTTTTAAAACAGCTTTTAAATATAGAAGATTTTGAAATTGTTTCAATAAATGATATAAACCCATATATAGAAAATATTGTTTATTCTATAAACTATGACTCAACTTATGGAAAATTTGATGATAAGTTTAAAATAATTGATAATAATTTTATACAAAATTCTAAAGCAAAAATCAAAATCTTAAATCATAATTCTTTAATAGATATTGACTTAAAAGATATTGATATTATTATTGATGCCAGTGGTAAAAAAGAAGATATTAAACTTTTAGAAAAATTACCTGTAAAAGCTATATTTTTAACTCATCCAAATAGAAATGCACATATAAACTTAGTTTTAGGAGTAAATGAAAATAAAATAAATCCAAATATTCATAAAATTATCTCAACAAGTTCATGTAATGCAACTTCACTTCTTCCAGCTTTAAAAATAATAGATGATAGTAAAGAGATACTTTGTGGAGATATAGTAACCATTCACCCACTTTTAAATCATCAAAGAGTGCTCGATGGAAACTATGTAGGAAGTGCTACTAGAGATGTTGATTTAAACTTTGAATTTGGAAGAAGCTCAACTCAAAATATAATACCAAGTCACACAACAACTATTAAAGCTTGTTCTTATGTACTTCCTAAATTCAATAGTGAATTAATTTCTTCAAATTCCTTAAGAGTTCCAACTGATACGGTTGGAGCAATAAATGTGACACTTTTTACAAAACAAGCTTCAAATAAAGATGAAATAATAGATATATTTATGAATTTTGAAAAAAATCAAAAGTTTCCAATAGTCTTAAATAATTTTGAGCCTTTAGTATCAAGTGATTTTAAAAAAGAAAAATATACAACTATAATTGATCATAGATATTTAGAAGTAAAAAATAACATGATAAAACTTTTACTTTGGTATGATAATGAATGGGGATATGCTTCAAAAGTTGTAGAAACTTTAAGATATTATAAGAGTATTTGTTCTCAAATATAAAATTTGAGAACAAAACTTTTTTAAAGCTGTCTTCCTATACCTTTAGTTAAATTAAGCATAAAACTCAATCCTTTTAAAGTTTCTTCATCTTTCATTAATTTCAAAAGACCAAAAAGTGTTTGTTTAGAATTTTTTGCATTCTCTCTTTTTGCATAACGAACAGCATTTTCAACTATAAATCCAGCTGTTGCAAGATTATCAACTGTACCTATCATTTTTTCAACCATTGGTTGTGTTGTCATTTCGATATTATCTGATACAACTGCTAGAAGATCTATAAGATTATCAATTCTTCCTGTTTTAACTAACATTGTGATTTTCTCTTCTAATTCTTGCATCTCTTTAGTTTTTAAAACTTCTACTTTTTCACTCATATTATTCTCCTATATCATTCCACGAGCAGCAGCCCAATAAATACCTTTGTTAAAACCTTTTCTTACAAAGCTACCAAGTTTACTACAAGGTGTAGGTTTTACATCTTCTTCATAATCATACCAAAGTGGCATTCCACAAGTTAATCCCATTTGTGCAATGGCTATAACAAGACCATCATAGCTTTCTGTTGGGTAACCATGTCTTAATTCAGAAGCAATATTATTAGCAACAACATCTGTTTGGTTATGAATTGTTCCACCAGCTTTAGAAACTGGTAAATCAACAGTATCACCAAGAGTATAAATATTGTTGTATCCTTTTACTTTTAGAGTTTTTTTATCAGTAGGAAGCCATCCTTCATTATCCAAAGCTTGTGACAATCCTGATTCTCTAATAAATTTAACAGCTACAAATGGTGGTGTTGACATAAGAATATCAAACTCTAATTCTTCACCCTCTTGAGAATATGCTACTTTTTTGTCTACATCAACTTTATTTAATGTAAAACCTGTCTTATGCTTTACACCAATTCCATCAAAAATATCTGGAAGAACTTTTGAAGTAGGTTCTTGCAAGAATAACCCATTTTGTACACTTTGTGCTTCTGTTGGATATGTATATATAATCTCAATATTATCTCTAACACCTCTTTCAACCAAGAAGTCATGTAACATAATTGTTGTTTCAACTGGTGCTATACCACATTGATGAGGGATATTTGGAGTTTTAGGAAAATTAACTGTAATTAATACTCGACCCTTTTCTATCTTATGAAACTTTTCAGCAAGTTTCATTGCACCTTCATAAGTATAGAATAAATCTCCACCCTCTTTTAATCCAGGAATTCTATCTGGAGCAGCTTCACAACCTGTTGCTAAAACTAAAAAATCATAGTCAAATTTTTTACCACTTTTTGATTTAACAAAATTGTTTTTTGTATCTATTTCAACTGCTTCTTCTACTTCAAATTTTATTTCACTCATAAGTAAAGAACGTTGTTCTCTTACAAATTCATATCCTTCCGATTTTCCAAATGCAACATACATAGCACCTGGTCTATAATAGTGGTTTTTTGAATTAGATATTAATGTGATTTCTACCTCATCTTTATCTATTTCAGGCATCATTTTCTTTGCAAGATTATTTGCAGTCATTGTACCTGCTGTTCCACCACCTACTATAAGAATTTTTTTCTTCATCTTATTTCTCCTATATATTAGATAGAAGAAAACATTAGCTAAATTTTATAAGTTATTTATAAGATAATTATAAGTTTTATATAAGAATTTAGTCTATATCTACTTTATATCCTATTCCTTTTATATTTTTTATCAATGTAGAATATGTTTTTTTTCTTAGATTTGTAACTACCATTCTAATAGCATCTGCTCTTACAGGTTCTTTCCATACATTGTTTTCTATTTCTTCTATACTAACAATATTCCCATTTTTATGTAATAAAAATTCTAAAAGAGAAACTTCTTTCTTTGTTAGAGAAATACTTCTTTCATCGTTTTTTATAATCTTTTTATCTGAATAGTATAAATAATTATTACCTAAAAATACTACTTTATCTTTTAAGATATTTTTTGAAGTAAATGTTGATATAGCCACTAATAATTCATCTATATCTATTGGTTTTTTAAAATAAAAATGAACATCAGATTCTATTGCTCTATTTATATATTCAGAAGTATTGAAAGCTGTCATTACAATTCTCATTGTTTTTGGTGATAATAATGCTATTTTTTGTAAAAGGTGTAATCCATCAACTTGTGGCATTTCTATATCTGATATCACTATATCAAATGATTTTTCTTTAAAAACTTCAAAAGCATTTATAGCATCTTTTGCAATATTTACTTCATTAAAATATATTGATAATACTCTACTCAACCATTTTAATGTACTCTCATCATCTTCAACAATTAAAAGATTTAATAAGTGTAATTTTTTATGAATAATTTGCAAATTAATCCTTTGATAGCATAATACTAAAGACAACTCCGCCTTTTATATTTTTTACCTTTAAAATACCATTCATATGGTTTTCTATTATTACCTTAGACATATAAAGACCTATTCCATTACCTTTTTCTTTTGTAGAGAAATACGGATCAAATATTTTTGGTATATTTTCATCTTCTATTCCTCCTCCATTATCAATCACATTTATTTGTAAGTGTTCTTTATATTCTTTGATATTTATTATTATTTTACCTTTTTCTATATTATTAGTTACTATTGCTACCATAGAATTATGTATTAAATTTAAAATAACTTGCCTAAATTCATTTAGAAATCCTGTAACTTTTAAATTTGAATTTAACTTATTTTCTATTTCTATCTCTATGTTATTACTTTTTAACTGTACATCAATAAGCCTTATTGCATTTTTAATACTATCCAATATATCAAATTTCTCTTCTTCTTTTGTAATTCTAAAAAATGTACTAAAATCATCTATTGTCTGTGACATATAGTTTAATTTTTCCATAATATCTGACTCTATCTCTTTTAAAACATCTATATTAATTACATTCGAAGAGATAATATGTCTTAAACTTTGAACAATAATACCTAAACTATTTAATGGTTGTCTCCATTGATGAGCAATGGCATTTATCATTTCGCCCATGGCAGCAAGTCTTGATTGCTGAAATAATATCTCATACTGTTCAGCTCTTTTTGAAACTTCTATTTCTATTTGCTTTCTAAGATTATCCTGATACTCTATTTCTTCAGTAATATCTGATGTAATCATAACTATCTCATCTTGATTTTTTAAATAAGCTAAAGACATACTAGCATTTATATGTGTTCCAGATTTTGTTACACAAACCTTTTTAAACTTTTTAACACTTCCATATTTAATAGCTTGTTCCACTGCTGTTTGTGAAGGTTTAGAGTATTCAGTGGATGATAGAGAGATACAAGATTCATTATATAACTCTTCCATACTATACTCCATCATATTTTGGAAGAATTTATTTGCATATAAAAATTTTCCATTTCTATCAAGTATAGATATACCATTTGCAGCAAGATCAAATACAGCTTGTAATTCTTCTTTTTTAGAAGTAAGTTCATTTAGACTTTTATTTAATTTTGATTGTATTTTACAGTAAGAAGTTATATCATAAAAATAAAAATTATTATTTCTAAAATAAACCTCATATTTTCTTCTTTTCCATTTTATAATAGTAAGATTATTAACTCTTTTGGTAAGTTTTTTAAGTTTATTATATATCTTATTTTTAAAAATTGATTTTAGTTTTTGTCCACATAATAAATGCAAACCTTCTCTTCCATAAGTTTTTACAACAACTTTATGTTCAACTTCTAAAATAAAGAATTTTGATTTGTCTTTAAAAGTATTTATTTTTTTCATAAATACAATGGTATCAAAGTTATGTTGAAGAAGAAAGGTATTTTATTTAGAAAGTAAAGTTATATAAACTCTACTTCTTTTTTTCCATTTTTTAATTCCCCAATTATATATCCATCAGTATTAGATAGAATAGCATCCACATTTGAAGGATTTACTACAAGTATCATTCCAACACCCATATTAAATGTTCTATACATCTCTTCTAATTCTACATGTTTACTCATAAATTCAAATATTGGTAGAACTTTAATTTTATTTCTTTCAACTACTGCTGTTAAATTTTCAGGTAAAACTCTTGGTAGATTTTCAGTAATTCCTCCACCAGTAATATGGGCTAAAGCATTGATTTTATCTTTATTTGATTTGAATTCTTTTACATAAATTCTTGTTGGTTCAAGTAAAACATCTTTTAATTTTTTTCCTTGAAAATCATCTTCTAAACTCATACCTAATTTTTCAAGTAGTAGTTTTCGTACAAGTGAGAAACCATTTGAATGAACGCCAGAACTAGGAAGTGCTATTAAAATATCTCCAGCTTGTACTTTTGAAACTCTATCTAATTCATCTTTTTCAGCTATTCCTACACAAAACCCAGCTAAATCAAAATCACCTTCTTTATACATTCCAGGCATTTCAGCTGTCTCACCACCAATTAACGCACACTCACTTCTTATACAACCTTCAGCAATTCCACTTACCACTTGTGTAGCTTCTTCAACTTCAAGCTTTGCTGTTGCATAATAATCAAGGAAAAATAAAGGCTCTCCAAAGTTACAAAGTAAGTCATTTGTACACATAGCAACTAAATCTATTCCAACTGTATCAAATTTCTTTGCATCAATCGCAAGTTTTAATTTTGTACCAACACCATCTGTTCCAGCTAAGATAACAGGTTTTTTATATCCACTTGGTAGCTCAAAAGCTCCAGCAAAAGAGCCAATACCACCTAGAACACCAGGAATCATAGTAGACTTAACATAAGGTTTTATATTTTCTACAAACTGATTCCCTGCATCTATATCAACTCCTGCATCTTTGTAACTAACTGTTGCCATTATTCACCTTTTAATATTTTTCTTTTTATATTTAGGCAATATTATAGCAAATGGTTTATAAATTTTTATGTTATACTTACTAAATGAATGAGAATATATTTAAAAATGCAATAGCACTAACAGGTGGAATTTCAACTGGGAAAAGTACAGTTTGTAACCTTTTAAACCTCCATGGATTTTTGATAATTGATGCTGATAAAATAGCACATAAGTTATTAGATGAAAATAGTTCTAAAATAAAAGAGCTTTTTGGTGAACAATATGTACAAGATGGCAAAGTTTTAAGAAAAGAATTAGGAAAAATAATTTTTTCAAATGAATCCAATAAATTAAAACTAGAAGCACTACTTCACCCACTAATTAAAGAAGAAATTATAAAAGAATCAAAAGTCTTTGAAGAACAAAATAAACCATATATTATAGATATTCCACTATTTTTTGAGAAAATGAATTATCCAATTCCTAAATCTTTAGTTATTTATACTCCAAAAGATTTACAGATTCAAAGACTTATGAAAAGAGATAATATAGATGAGAATGAAGCTAAGCTAAAAATATCAAATCAAATGGATATAGAAGAAAAGAAAAAACTATCTGATTTTATAATAGATAATTCAAAAGACTTAAAACATTTACAAAATGAAGTTGAAAATTTTGTAGATAAAATATTAAATTAAATGTAGACAGATTACTCTGCTACATTTATATCAATTCCTTGTTTTATTAATTCATCTTGCCTAACTTTCAAATAATCCAAATAACTATTAGGATACTGAATATAATGTTTTCCACTAACATATCTTAGAACTTCTTTAAAATGAAATGGAAACAATAAAGCATCTATTGTAGATATTAGTTTACTATTATCATACAATAAAACTGCTGGACGATAATCAAGATTTATCTTGTCTACAAAAGCTTTAGGAGATATTTTTTCACCATCTGGTAAAACTATTTTTTTTGTACTATTTGCATCTAATCTTATAACTGTATATTTTGAGAACTCTTCTTGAACTTCTTCATTTGTCAAAATTTTATTATGAAAATGCTCACATTGAACACAACTATTATCTTCTATTATAATTGCAATAGGAGTATTAATTTTTGATAAATCATCTAAAGATTTAAACATTTTATTATCTTTAAAACTATAAATATCTTTTTTATCAATTTTACTTAAATATGTTGTTAAGTCTATTTTATTATAACTTTTTGTTTGTACATATTCTAAAATATTTTGAAAGTCAACTGGATTTCTATACCCGTTTACTCTAGCTACTATTTCTTTATTTTCTCCAAAAATTAAAACTGTTGGACTATATTGAATTTTTAATTTCTCTGTTAGCTCTTTTTCTGCTAATACATCACCATCAATCCAAGTAATTTCTTTACTACCTTTTACATTAAGTTCAATCACATCAAAGTTATCTTTGATAAATTTACTAGTTTGATTATCTTCAATAAAATTCTCCTTTAACATTTTTTCACAATATGGACATCCTTCAAAATCTAAAAATATTATGAAATGTTTATTACTATCTTTTGCCTCTTCAATATCTTCTGATATATCTAAAAAACTATCTTTGAACCATCTTGGTATCTCATGATTTGATGCACCTATAATTTTACCCTCTTTTGCACTTAAACTTGTAATTAAAAATGCTATTGAAAAAAGTAAAATAATAATGCTTTTTAATATACTTTTCATAAGTAATCCTTATCTATAAAATTTTATATATTTTATATAAGAAATGATAAGGATAACCATAAATAGGCTTCTTATTATAATATTTTTCTCAAAATTAAGCTTTTTCTACACATATTTAAGAAATAAATATAATTTGTAGGAGTATAATAGAAAAAATGTCGCGAAGGATAAAATCATGAAAGAAAAAAATGAGTTTTTAGATAAAACTCCTTATAGATATAGAAGATATATCGGTTATATCAGTGCAACTATATTTGCTTTAGTTATACCATTTATTCAAATAAATGGGAATCAACTATTTTTATTGTCTTTTGATAAAAAACAGCTTCACCTTTTAGGAACTGCTTTTGATATGCAAGAGTTGTATTTGATGCCATTTTTATTGATGCTACTATTTTTAGGGATCTTTGCTGTTACTTCTATTGGAGGAAGAGCATGGTGTGGATGGGCATGTCCACAAACTATATTTAGAGTAATTTATAGAGATTTAATTGAATCAAAACTTTTAGGTTTAAGAAGAATAAAAAATAAACAAAAAAACCCTGACTTAAGTAAAACAGAAAATAAAGTTAAAAAAGTTATTGGTATTCTAATATGGGCTGCATTAGCTCTTGTTGCTGCTTCTAACTTTATGTGGTATTTTGTACCTCCACAAGATTTCTTTGCTTATTTACAAAATCCTACAGAGCATTTATTTTTAATTGGTATTGTTGCAAGTATTGCAGCTTTTTTAGTATATGATGTAATTATGTTAAAAGAGGATTTTTGTATATATATCTGTCCTTATTCAAGAGTTCAAAGTGTTCTATATGATAATAATACATATCAAGCAATTTATTCTACAAATAGAGGTGGTAATATCTATAATGAGAGTAAAGAAAAAATTGTATTTAAAATAAAAGATTTACCTGATCCTACAAATGAATGTACAGCATGTGAATCTTGTGTTACTGTTTGTCCAACACATATTGATATTAGAAAAGGCTTACAATTAGAGTGTATAAATTGTCTTGAATGTGTTGATGCTTGTACACAAGTTATGGGTAAACTAGGAAAACCTTCTCTTGTTCAATGGTCAAGCACAAATCAAGTAAAACTAAATACTCCAACAAAAGTAATAAGAAAAACAACAGTTATGTACTTTGTAGCATTATCACTTGTAATTGGCTTACTATTTGTGATGAGTGGAGAAAAAGAGTATATGCTTTTAAATGTAAATAAAGATACAGAACTTTATAAAATTAAAGATAATAATGTAGTTGCTAATAACTATTTATTACTTTTCCAAAATACAGAGTCAGTACCTTTAACTTATCACTTAGAAGTTGATAATCCTGATTTAAAAATTACAAGATTTGAACCATTTACATTAAGTCCTGGGAAAATGGCTAAAAAAGTTGTTATTCTTGAAACAGATAAACTTTTAGTAAATGACAATACAAAAGATACACCTATAAAAGTTACATTTAAATCTTATGCTAAAGAGAACCCAGAAAAAGTTAAAGTATTTAGAACTGCTACTTTCTTCTTCCCTAGAGCAGATAAACTTCAAAAATAAATATAAAGTGCAAAAGCACTTTATATTTAAATTGCTTATCAACTAAATTTAGATAAAATCACAGCTTATATATTTTAAAAATTTATTATTATCTTGGAGTATTTGTAATGACAAAATTCATTTTTGTAACGGGTGGTGTTTTAAGCTCTTTAGGAAAAGGTATCACTTCTGCTTCTATTGCAGCAATATTAAAACAGTCTGGATTTAAAGTAAGTATGTTAAAAATTGACCCGTACTTAAATGTTGATCCAGGAACTATGAGCCCACTTGAACACGGAGAAGTTTTTGTTACTGCTGATGGAGCAGAAACAGATTTAGACTTAGGAAATTATGAGAGATTTATAGATAAAACTTTAACAAAGAAAAACAGTTTTACAACTGGGCAAGTTTATCAAAGTGTAATCAAAAGAGAAAGAGAAGGTGGATACTTAGGTAAAACTATTCAAGTAATTCCACATGTTGTTGATGAAATAAAAGATAGAGTTTTTGCAGCTGCTGATGATAATGACTTTTTAATCATAGAAATTGGTGGAACAGTTGGAGATATTGAAAGTTTACCATTTTTAGAAGCTATTCGTTCAATTAGACATGAACTTCCAAAATCAAATACTATGAATATTCATGTAAGTTTAATTCCTTTTATAAAAGCAGCTGGAGAACTTAAAACAAAACCAACACAGCACTCTGTTCAAGAGTTAAGAAGAATTGGTATTACACCTCATATGCTAGTTTGTAGAACAGAAAAAGAGCTTCCAAAAGCACTAAAAGATAAATTAGCTTTATCTTGTGATATAGATAGAAATGCAGTAATTGAAGCTGGTGATGCACAATCAATTTATCAAGTTCCTCTTCATTTTATAAAAGAGGGAATTTTAAATCCTCTTTCAAACCATTTTAATATTAAAATAAAACCAAATATGGAAAAATGGGATATGCTAGTTAAAAATATCTTAGTTCCACAAGATGAAGTGACAATTGCATTTGTTGGAAAATATTTAGGATTAAAAGAGTCTTATAAATCTCTTATTGAAGCATTAATTCATGCTGGTGCACACTTAAATACAAAGATCAATATTCATTGGTGTGATAGTGAAAATATAGAAGATTTAGGAGCTTATGAAGTAATTGGTAATGTTGATGCTATCTTAGTTGCTGGTGGTTTTGGGCAAAGAGGTGTTGAAGGTAAATTAAAAGCTATTCAATATGCAAGAGAAAACAATATCACATTTTTAGGAATTTGTCTTGGAATGCAATTATCAATAATAGAATTTGCAAGAAATGTTTTAGGAATAGAAGATGCAAACTCTATCGAATTTGATGAAAATACAAAAAATCCTATGATTTATTTAATAGATGAATTTATAGATCAAAGTGGTCACAAACAACTAAGAACTCATGAATCACCTATGGGTGGAACTATGAGATTAGGGGAATATCCATTTGAGCCATTAAAAGGATCAAAACTTCAAAAAGCTTATGGAAATGAAAAAGAGTATTTAGAAAGACATAGACATAGATATGAAGCTAATCCAAAATATAAAGAAGCTTTAGAGAAAGCTGGAATGATAATTTCTGGACAATCAAACGGACTTATTGAAGCAGTTGAGTTAAAAGATCATCCTTGGTTTGTAGGAGTACAATTCCATCCAGAATTTACTTCACATTTAGAAACTCCAAACCCAATTATTTTAGACTTCATTAAGCAGGCAAATACTCCTAAATAATGCCTAAAATTACAAAGCAAAAACTTTTTGAGATATTAAGTGCAAGACATTTGAATAATCCTTATTCAAAGCTTGCCAATCTTCCTTCTCCATCTAATTTTAAAGATATTGATATTGCTATAAAAAGAGTAAAACTTGCAATACAAAACAATGAAAAAATAACAATAGTAGGTGATTACGATGTTGATGGAGTTGTTTCTACAACTATCACTCTTGATTTTTTTAATAAAATTGGTATAAAAGTAGATTATATAATTCCAAATAGATTTGAGCATGGATATGGTTTATCTCCTAAAATTGTAGATTTAATAGATAGTGGATTAGTAATTACAGTTGATAATGGTATTTCTGCTTATGAAGCTAGTTTAAAATTAAAAGAGAAAAATATAGATTTAATCATAACTGATCACCATACAGTTGGAGATAAAATACCACAAGCACTAGCAATAATTAATCCAAAACAACAAGACTGTAATTTTGAATTTAAAGATATTTGTGGAGCACAAGTTGCATGGTATTTTTGTGCTGCAATAAAAAAAGAATTAAATGTAAATGTTGATATGTCATCTTATTTAGATCTTTTAACCTTAGCAATAATTGCTGATATTATGCCTATGAGAAGTCTTAATTATACGATGGTTAAACAAGGTCTTAAAAGAATCAAAACATCTTCTAGAGAAGCATTTAAACTTTTAAATCAAATAATTTCAAAAGACAATTTAGTATCTGATGATATTGGATTTACAATTGCTCCAAAATTAAATAGTGCAGGAAGAATTGATGATGCTTCTATAGCATTGGAATTTTTACTAGCAAAAAATCAATCAAATGCTTATGAAACTTTAGCAATTTTAGATGAACTAAATAACTATAGAAAAACTTTACAAGAAGATATAACAAAACAAGCACAAAACCAAATATCACAAGAAGAGAAAGCAGTTATAGTATGGGGAGAGAGTTGGCATGAAGGAGTAATAGGAATAGTTGCTTCAAAACTCTCGAATTCTCAAAAAAAACCAGCTTTTATATTTTCTATTCAAAATGGAATAGCAAAAGGTAGTGCTAGAGCAAATTCAAATATTAATCTTTATGAATTAATAGAAAAAGCTTCTCCAATATTAATAGGATTTGGTGGACATAAAAATGCAGCTGGATTATCCTTAGAAGCTTCAAAATTAGAAGAGTTTAAAAATATTATAAATAATGAACTTGAAACATTTGAAGATAGTTTACATAATGACTTTATAACTTTAGGTGAACTTGATGTATCTAGTGTAGATTTAGACTTTATATCTATTATTGAAGAATTTGAACCTTATGGACTTGAAAATGATAGACCAATTTTTAAAATATCAAATGCAATGATTATAAAATCTGAACTTATTGGCAGAGATAAAAATCATTTAAAACTAACTTTAAATAGTGATGGATTTATATTTGAAGCTTTAAAGTTTTATGATTCAAATACAAATTTATCAAAAAATTTAGATTTAATAGTATCTATATCGAAAAATGAGTTTAGAGGAGTGGTTACTCCTACCTTTTTAATTCAAGAGATTTTATAAAACCAAAGGCTTATTAATCTTTTGTTTTAGTTTTTCTCTTTTATCTCTTGCTTCATCTTGACCTTCAAGAGCTAATATTTCATCATCAAGATCTGTTCTAGCAAAAGATGAACTTAATATATTTCCATTATTTATATCTATTAATTTTATAAAAAGATTTAAACTTTTATTTGAAATTGAATAAGTTCCAACTAAAGCATATCTTGATTGTACTTGATTTGATAAAATTTTCCCATATTCTCTTGTAAGAAGATTAAATCCAGAAGCTCCAAATTCAAACTCTTTTCCAAGTTCTATTTCTCTTATTATGATATCTAAAGAAGATATTCTATCTTTTAAAATATTTGATAATAAAAAACCTAATTGTGATCTATTTTCTAAATTATCTAAATTTACAAAATCTGATACTAAGACAACTTCACCTAAGCGAATATTTCCTTTGATTTTTGGTGCAGACTTATCAACCATATCAGAAATCATTGAATGAAAATTTGTAACTTTTGTAATAGGATTTTTATACGAGCATGAAGCAAAAATAAGGCTTAAGAGAGTTAAACTAAAAATTAGTTTTAAAACTCTTAAATTTATAAAAGACATAAATCTATTTCTCTTTTACTATTTTTATTGTTCTCATTGGTGGACAATCACCAAACATCATACAATCATGAGCTAAATCGTGCTTATAAGTAGATCTTGCACTAGTTATAACTTTACCAGTAATATTATCTATAACCCTAGCATTTAAAATAACTCTTCCTGGTTGTCGTGAGTAAGTTCCTACTACAACATAAGTACTTGGAACTTCTTTTTTTATCTCATGAGGTTTTCTTGATAAAAAGTATTCACCTTTTTCATTGATTGAAATAGCCATTTGTCCTCTAAATTCAATTAGATTAAAACCTCTATTTGATAGTTCATCAATTAAACTCTCTCCAACAACTCTACCAAATTCTGAAGTTGTTTTAAACTGATCCAATCTTACAAAAGAAGTTACAATAAGAGGTTTTGTTGTATCAAGCTTTTTATTAATCATCATTTGTGTAGCAAGTGAAGCAATAGTAGCCTCTAAACTATTTTGAACCGTAACATTCTCTTGTTTATAGTTAGCAACACTCATACCATCTGACATTCTTGTAACTTTGTCATGTTCAGTTTGAACTTCTTTATCTTTATAAGAACAACCAGTTATCAACCCTAAAGAAATAGTTGTCAAAATAGCTAATTTTATGAACCCTTTAGACATTTATAAATCCTCTTTTTAAATTCTTAAGATTTTATTTAAAAATTACTTACATATCCTTTATATAAGTTTAAATAAACCAATCTAATATATAATTTCATAAAAAAGGAGATTTTATGGCAAAAATATTAGTAGCTATTGCAAATGGCTTTGAAGAAATAGAAGCAGTAAGTATAATTGATATTGCTAGAAGAGCAGATATTGAAGTTGTTATTGCTGGAGTTGAAGACATAAATCTTATTGGAGCTCATAATATACAAATAAAAGCTGATGTAAAAATAGAAGAGGTATCAACAGAAAGTTTTGATATGATAGTGTTACCAGGTGGTTTACCAAATGCGTTTACTCTAGCAGAAGATGATAATGTACAAAGACTTCTAAAAGAGTTTAAAGAAAAAAATAAAAAGATTGGTGCTATTTGTGCAGCTCCTTATGCTTTACATAAAGCTGATGTTTTGGAAGGAAACTACACTTGTTATCCATCTTTTGAAAAAAAGATAAAAGATGATGGCTACCAAACAGAACAAAATGTGGTTACAGATAACAATGTAATAACATCAAAAGGACCAGCAACTTCTATATTCTTTGCTTTAGAGATAGTTAAAACATTAAAAGGTGAAGAAGTTTATAAAGCTATAAAAAATGGACTTTTAGCTTAAAAAGTAGATTTTAAAAATCTACTTTTTTAATAAGCCTACAATTAAACTTTAGCTACACTATAAATTAAAAAAATTTATAAAGATTTTAGAATATGTCACAAATACCACAATTTACACATCTACATCTACATACAGAGTATTCATTACTTGATGGTGCAAATAAGATAAAACCTTTAGCAAAAAAAATAAAAGCACTTGGAATGACAAGCGTAGCAATGACCGACCATGGAAATATGTTTGGTGCAATAGATTTCTATAATGCTATGAGAGCTGAAGGAATAAAACCTATTATTGGAATGGAAGCTTATATCCACAATAGTGAAGAAATAAGTGATAAAACAAATAGACAGAGATTTCACTTATGCTTATATGCAAAAAATGAAGTAGGGTACAAAAATCTTATGTATCTTAGTTCAAAAGCTTATATGGAAGGTTTTTATTACTATCCAAGAATAAACAAGAAACTATTAAAAGAAAACTCTGAAGGACTTATTTGTAGTGCTGCTTGTCTTCAAGGTGAAGTAAATTGGCATTTAAATACACAAAATGAAAGAAATTTAAAGTTTGGTGCAAAAGGGTATGAAGAAGCAAAAAAAATAGCTCTTGAGTATAAAGAGATTTTTGGAGATGATTTTTACCTTGAGATTATGAGACATGGAATAGGTGATCAACATTTTATTGATGATCAAATATTAAAAATTGCATATGAAACTGGTATAAAAGTAGTTGCAACAAATGATACACACTATTTAGAACAAAAAGATGCTGATGCGCATGAAGCTTTTATGTGTATAGCTATGAATAAACTTTATGATGATCCAAATAGATTAAGACATAGTGTTCATGAATTTTATTTAAAATCACCAGAACAAATAGCAAAACTTTATGCAGATATTCCAGAAGCGATAGAAAATACTCAAGAAATAGCAGATAAATGTAATTTAACTATAAAATTAGGAAATCCAACACCACCAAATTTTAAATTTACAAGAGATAAATTAAAAGAGATAAATTTAGATATCCCTGAACCAGAAAATGAATACTCTTTAGAAAATGATAAAGTTTTGTTTTGTTTTGAATGTAGAAAAGGACTTGAAGATAGATTAAAACTTGTTCCATCTGAAAAACATGAAGAATATAAAGAACGACTAGAAGTTGAAATAAATATTATCAATAATATGAAATTCCCAGGATATATGCTAATAGTTTGGGATTTCGTAAGAGTTGCAAAAGAGATGGGGATTCCTGTTGGTCCTGGAAGAGGAAGTGCTGCTGGAAGTTTAGTTGCATATAGTTTAAAGATTACAGATATTGACCCAATTCCTTATGGTCTACTTTTTGAAAGGTTTTTAAATCCAGAAAGGGTAAGTATGCCCGATATTGATATGGACTTTTGTCAAAGTAGAAGAGGAGAAATTATAGACTATGTTGTAAAACAATATGGACGAGCCAATGTTGCCCAAATTATTACTTTTGGTAAACTTTTAGCAAAAGGGGTAATTCGAGATGTTGCTAGAGTTTTAGATATGCCTTATGCAAAAGCTGATGCTATGGCAAAGCTTATACCTGATGATTTAGGTATAAACCTTACACAATCTTGGGAAAAAGAATCAAAGATAAAAGAACTTTGTGAAGCTGATCCACAAGCAGCAAGAGTTTGGGAATATGCTTTAGCTTTAGAAGGATTAAATAGAAATGCAGGAACACATGCTGCTGGAGTAGTTATTTCAAATGAACCACTTTGGAATAAAACACCACTTTTTAAACCAAGTGGACTTGATACAATAGCCACTCAATATAACGGAAAATATATAGAAGATGTTGATTTAATCAAATTTGACTTTTTAGGACTTAAAACTTTAACTGTTATTGATGAAGCTATCAAGCTTATTGAACAACGACATAATAAAAGAATTGACTTTAGAACAATTGATGTAAATGATAAAGGTGTTTATGACCTAATCCAAACTGGAGATACTTTAGGACTATTCCAAATAGAATCAGATGGTATGCAAGATTTATGTAAAAGATTAAAGCCTTCAAATTTTGAGGATATTGTTGCCGTTCTTGCACTATATCGTCCAGGACCAATGGAATCTGGAATGCTTGATGATTTTATCGAAAGAAAACATGGTCGTGCAAAAATTGATTATTTCCATGATGAATTGGAATCTGCACTAAAACCTATTTTAGAAAATACTTATGGAGTTATTGTTTATCAAGAGCAAGTTATGCAAATTGTTCAAAGTGTTGGTGGATTTTCACTAGGTGGTGCTGACTTAGTGCGAAGAGCAATGGGTAAAAAAATTAAAGAGGAAATGGATAAATTAAAAGGGCAGTTTGCAGATGGAGCAGAACAAAAAGGATATACAAGAGCCTATGCAGAAGAACTTTTTGATTTGATTGTAAAGTTTGCTGGATATGGTTTTAACAAATCTCACTCAGCTGCTTATGCTCTTATTACTTTTTATACTTCTTATTTAAAATGCTACTATTCATCAGAATTTATGGCAGCACTTTTAACACTAGAAAAAGACAATACTGATAAAGTTGTAAGATATGTAGATGAAGTAAAAAGACTAGGGTTAGAACTTTTCCCACCAGACATAAATAAATCTGATCTTGTATTTTCAGCAAAAAAAGTAGATGGTAAAGAAGTTGTAATGTTTGGAATGGGTGCAATCAAAGGTGCTGGAGATGTAGCTATTAACTCTATTTTAAAAACAAGAGAAGATGGTTACTTTACAGATTTTGCAGATTTTATTTCAAGAATTGATGGAAGTAAAGTAAACAAAAGAGTTATAGAATCTTTAGCAAAAGCAGGAGTTTTTGATAGCTTTGGATACACAAGAAAATCTATTTTAAATCAAATTGAAAAAATTATGGATAGTGTTGCAAAAGCATCAACTGCAAAGAAAATGGCTACTGGTTCACTATTTGGTGATAGTGAAGAACTTACAAAAATTGATGTTGAATTAGACCATCTTGATGAATTCTCATCAAAAGAACTTTTGGAACTTGAAAAAGCTAGTTTAGGATTTTATGTATCAGGACATCCACTTGATGAATATAAAGATAAACTAGAAAAAATAAACTATACTCTTTCTTCTCAAATTGATGAATTAGCAGATGGAAGTCAAATATTAATCGTTGGGAAAGTAGAAACAATATCAGAGAAAATATCAAAAAAAGGTTCTAAATTTGGTATTGTTTCAATTCTTGATTATCATGGAACAGTTGAATTTATGCTATTTGAAGATAAATTAAAAGATCTTAGAGATAGTTTTGATTTAGAAGAACCGATAGCTTTTAAAGTTCGTATTTCAAAAACAGAGCAATTTACAAGAATGAGTGTTTTGAAAATAGAAACTATTTTTGATGCACAAAAAGAAAAAGTAAAAATCAAGCAAAAAGAGGTAATCGAACCACCTATAACTATTTCAATTCCATTTAGTGAAGATGAAAACTTAATGCATGATTTATTTGATCTTGTAGCAAATAATCAAGGGAAAAGAGAACTAAAAATACTAATAAAATCAAAATTAGCAGATTTAGAAATAGAAACAGGGTTTAAAGTAAATTCAGAAATTGAGAAATTAATACATAATATAAAAGGAGCATATATTGAAGATGTTTCAGATACTTCTAACAAATGATGATGGATATCACGCAGTAGGATTAAAAGCTTTAATTGAAGCATTAAGTCCAATAGCTAGAGTTACAGTTGTAGCTCCAGCAAAAAATAAATCAGCTTGTGGGCATTCATTGACTTTAGATAGACCACTTAGAATGATTTGTGTTCAAGATGATTTTTATAAAATAGATGATGCAACACCAACAGATTGTATATATATCTCTTTAGGTAACCTTTTTAAAGATGGTTATAAACCAGATTTGGTAATCAGTGGTATAAATATTGGTGCAAATATGGGAGAAGACATCACATATAGTGGAACAGCTAGTGCTGCTATGGAGGCAGTTTTACATGGAATTCCTGCTATTGCAATATCTCAAGTATGTAAAAATATGTGTCAAGGGATAGATGAAGGATGGGATTTTGAACTAGCAAAACAAACTATTGTTAAGTTAGCAAAGAAAATCTTAGAAGGCTCTTTTCCATTAGATGAAAGAAAGTTTTTAAATGTTAATATTCCGCCAATTAAAGCAAAAGATTGCCAAGGTATTAAAATCACAAAAGCAGGCTATAGAGAGTATGGAAATGATGCAGATAGACATACAAATCCAAGAGGAGAAGAGTTCTATTGGATTGGGCTTCATCCACTTATCTGGAAACCAAGCATTGATAAATCTTGTGATTTTGAAGCGATAAAAGAAAACTATGTATCAATCTCTCCTATCAAACTTGATATGACATCACATAGTGATATAAAAAATTTAGAAAATTGGCTAAACAATTAAAAAGGAAAAACATTGGATTTTACAAAATCAATAACAAAACATATAGTAAAACTTGTAGGAACTCTAAAAGATGAAGAAGAACTACAAGAAGTTTTAAAAAGAAAATTTACAAGAAGAGAGTACAAAACTTTTATAGCTTTTGAAGAAGGTAAATCAATAGATGAAATAAAAGCTATTTTAAGAGAAGAAGATATTGAAGAAGTAGAAAAACTATATCAAACTGCTATAAAAAAATTAAATCAAGAGATTTTCAAAAGGGAATTAGTAGATTTTTAATCTACTAAAGAACCATTTTTATATCACTATGTTCACCTAAGAGTCTAAAAAGTTCTTTTCTATCATCTTCATTGTGAACTAACATTTCCAAAGTATAGCTTTTAAACTTACCTTTTGAACTAGTTTTTGATGGTTTTAGATTATGTTCTCTTTCTAAAATTACCTCTTTTACACATTTTTTTATATTACAATCTTCTAAAACAACTAATTTATATTCCCAACTACAAGGATAATCTAATTCTAGTTTTTTATCATTCAAATTTATCATCTTTTAAAATCTCCACTTTTCCCACCACATTTACTCTCTAATTGAATATCAGAGATAACCATTGATTTATCGATAGCTTTAACCATATCATAAATAGTAAGAAGTCCTATACTAACACCTGTTAAAGCTTCCATCTCAACACCTGTTTGACCATTTAACTTTGCTGTAACAAAAAGCTTAAAACTATTTTCTGCTTCATTTTCTTCAATATCACAGTTTATACCACTTAATAGTAAAGGATGACACATAGGTATCAATTCATGAGTTTTCTTTGTTCCCATAATAGAAGCAATAACAGCTGTCTGTAAAACTGGACCTTTTTTAACACTATTTGATATTATTGCTTCATAAGCTTCTTTTGACATAGTTATTTTACCACTTGCAACAGCAACTCTTTTTGTTTCATTTTTATCTGAAACATCTACCATTTTTGGACGATTATTTTCATCAAGATGTGTTAAATTCAAAATATCACCTTTTTTATTTTATAAATTATTCTATTAAAATTTGGGTTAAATTGGAATTAAGAATTTTTTAAATATAATCCAACCCTAAATTTAAAAAGAAAGAGGGTGATTTTAGTGCCAGGCATTAAAGTTAAAGATAATGAATCTTTTGACGAAGCGTATAGAAGATTTAAAAAGCAATGCGACAGAAACCTAATCGTTACTGAAACTAGAGCTAGAAGATATTTTGAACCAATGACTGAAATCAGAAAAAAACAAAAAATTTCTGCTAGAAAGAAAATGCTTAAAAAATTATATATGCTTAGAAGATACGAATCAAGATTGTAAGAGATTTGTTATTTCCAAGAAAAAGCCCAGTTCGTTTGAATTGGGCTTTTTTTATTTCTAAAAAAAGGTAAATTATGGAAATATTTATATTTTTATCAGTATTAATACTTGCTTTAGTTGTTTTTATATTTATAATCTATACTCTTATAGATGTAGTAAGAAATGAATTTGAAACAAATACTATCAAAATTATATGGGTACTTATCATAATACTTTTTGCTCCACCACTTGGTAGTATATTATATTTTTTAGTAGGAAGACAACAAAAAATAAAAAAAGATTTTTAATATTTTATATAAACTTAAGTATGAGTTCCAAAGTAAAAAGTAAAGTATAAAATCAATCTATCGAAATTTTAATCAAAACAAGAGAAAATAAAACTACCTTGAAACTCACACTTAAATATACAAAGAGAAAAGATTCTCTTTATATATCTGTATTAAAACTCCATTTTCATAGAAAATGCAACACTTCTAGGATCTCCTAAATATCTACTACTTGCCCAATAATCTTTCCCAGTTAAGTTTGAAACATTTAATAAAAATGTAGTTGGGAATTTATCAAATTTTGTTTTATATCTTAAACCTGCATCATAAAGTGTATATGATGGAATTTTATCTTTATTATAAATATCTCCATATTTTTCACCAGTATAATATGCTCCACCAGTTACAGTTAAGCCTTGAATCATAGGAATATTATACTCTGCATACAATTTTGCCATTTTAGAAGCTGCATTTATTGGTTTTTTACCTTCTTGTAATTTATCATTTGATTTTTCTACCTCTATATCCATCAAAGTTCCACCACCAAACAATGTAAGATTATCAGTAACTTTTCCTGTAAATGTAAGTTCAATTCCTTGATGTATTTGTTCACCATCTTGAACATATTTTGGCATTGGAGTTGCATTATCAGAGTATTGATTTGCCTTTTCTATTCTAAATAGTGCTCCTGTTAATAATACACTATCATTTAAACTATATTTTGCTCCAACTTCATATTGTTTACTTACAAGTGGGTCTAATATTTCACCTCTATTCGAATAATTGTCTCCAACAATAGTTCCTTGTTCTAAGCTCTCTATATATGTTACATAAGTTGTTAAATCATCAAATGGTTTATACATTAAAGACAATGTAGGAGTTAATTCTGATTTATCATATTTTGAACTTTGAACTCCACTCCTATAAGATGTTTGAATTACAGTAGCATAATTTACTCCAACTAAAGCACTCCATTGTTCATTAAAGACTATATCATCACCTATTAATATATTTTTATATTGTGCTTTATTATCTGGTACTTTTAATCCATTTGGTGCAATTGCACTTGGAAGAGATGAATTTTTAATTTCATCTAATGTTTTTCCTTCTAAATATATATTAATTGCATAGCTACCCATCAAATATTTTTGATAATTTTCTGAGTAACCTATTGTTAAAAGATGATTTACATCAAAAGTCTCAAATTTACTATCTAAATATATATTAGCTGAATAATTTTTAGATTCTTGTCCTTGAGTTGGATATTTAAAGTTATAAGCATTATATAAACCATCTGGTCTAGTATATATTGATTGTGTAGCAATTAATTTTCTATCAGATTTCTCATAAAGAAATGAACTTCTAAGAGTAAAAATATCATTTATATCCCATTTTAAATTTGTCATCACTCTATCATTTTCTTCATCTGTTGATGTCCAATCTGAAGAATAACTTTTACTAACATCAAGATTTGGACGATATGTATTTACATAGAATATAGATTTCATATTTTCTTGTATTAATTTTCTATGAGCATAATTTAAATCCATAGTAAAGTTATCTGTTGGTTTATAGTCAAATGCTAAGCTTACATATTTTTGCTCTTTTCCTACATCTGCTACACTATCACCATCTTGGTAAAGAGCATTTATCCTATATCCAAAAATATTTTTATCATCTATTTGTCCACTTAAATCTATATGTCCATAGTATTGCTCACCTCCATAGTTTCCTATTTTTATGCTTCTTGTATCTTCCAAAGTTGGTTTTTTCATCACATAGTTAACTGCTCCTCCAACTCTTCCACCACCATATAAAAATCCAGTTGCACCACTAATTGTTTCAATTCTCTCTAAATCTTCCATAGTTGTAAAACTATGATAATAGGCTAAAGGCATACCATTTATAATTGGATTATTAGAAGAAAAACCTCTAATAACATTTTCTTGATTTCCAGCAAGTTGATATCCACCATCTTGAGTTAAAGGGTTCATTTTAAATATTTGTGCCATATCATTGGCTTGTACATTTTCAATAAGTTCTTGTGGTATTACTGTCATAGAGTAAGGTGTATCTTGTAAACTTCTTTTACCCCAAAGTCCAACACCTGTTATATTATCAGTTAAATATCCAGATTCAGCACTTCCACTTTTTCCACTTGTTACAGATACATCATCTAATATATATGTTTTATTTATAACTTTTACAGTGGGTACCTCTTTGATAATAATTGTATTATTATCAATAGTAGCTTCAAGTCCTGTACCTTCTAAAACTTTATCAAGAGCATTTTTTGTACCTTCAATATTTTCTAATTTTGGAGATGTTTTACCTTTTAAAAGTTTTCCATCTACTAAATATGGCATATTTGATTTACTTGCTATTTGTTTGATAGCTTCCTCAAGATTTTGTTTTTCTAAATTAAAACTCTCGTTTCCATAAAGGCTTAAAGATAGAGCAAAACTTAGAACAATCTTTTTACAATTTGAATATTTCATTCAATTTTCTCCTATTATTTATTATGAGAATTGGTTTCTCTAATTAGTAAGACGATTGAACTATCAAAAAGTGGACGTCTTTTTATAAGAAATTTTAAAATTTCTTATAAATATATGTAGAATCGTCCTTTTTATCAACTTTTAGAGGGTATATTTTTGTAAGAGCAAATATAAATTTATCCATATCATGTATAGAAAAAGAGCCACTTACTGTGTAATTCTTTATATCTTTTTGTATTAGTACATTTACATCTTGATATTTTTTGAACTCATCTATAGCTTTTTCTAAAGTATAATCTTGAAAAAATAAAACTCCATCTTTCCAAGAAGCAATACTTCTTACATCTATATCTTTTAATATCATTTTACCATTTAGCTTATCAAAGGATATATGCTTTCCATTTGTTAAAACTGCTAAGTCTCTAAATTCATCATTTTGATTTTGTCCAACTTTTACTTTTCCACTGATTACATCTACTGATATTTTCTCTGCATCATTTTTTACTTCAAAATTTGTACCTAAAACTTCCACTTTTATCATATTTGCATTTACAATAAATGGTTTAGTTGTATCTGGTGATACATCAAAGAGAGCTTTTCCATTTATAATATTTACTTCTCTTTTATCACTATAATATTTTATATCCAATACCGTTTTAGCATCAAGAATCACTTTTGAGCCATCAGGTAAATCTATCTCTTGTATTTGTGTGTTTGTAGCAAAATTATGTTTTATTCCAAAATTTATATATTCATTTACAGCAAAAAAACTAACTGCTACTATCAAAATAATAGAAGCTACTATTTTTAAAAAATTTGATTTCTTTAAACTATTTCTACTTTTTATATTTTGGTGAACTTCTTGTGATATTTTTGATTTTATATCTTTTGATAAAGAAGAATAAAGAGATTGCAATCTTTCAACTTTTTCAAAAGCCTTTTTATGTGCTACATTCTCTTCTGTCCAAGATTTGAACTCTAATTCTTGATTTTCTATAAAACCATCTTTTTTACAGGTAAAAAAATAAGCTGCTTTTTCTTCTATAGTTTCTTTCATCTTAATTCCAATCTTTATCTTCTATATATTTTGTAAGTTGTGTAGTCGCTCTTATAACATATTTTTGTACTGTGTTTACATTTATATTTAATATAACAGCAATCTTTTTTTTATCTAAACCATCAAAAAAGTGTAAAACAAAAACCTCTTTTAAATATGGAGGTAAAGATTCTAAAGCCTCTAAAAGTAACTCATCTTTTTTTGTCTCCATCAAAACCTCATCTGGTTCTTCTTCTTTAGAACAGAAATTTCTTTCATCATCATATTCAATAAATTGTTTATTTTTATTCTTTTTTGAGTAGTCAAAGGTTAGATTTCTAGCAACTTTATATAAAAAAGCTCTTTCATTTTCTATATTTATTTCTTTTTGTCGTTCTAAGGTTTTTGCATATGTTTCTTGTACTATTTCTAAAGATAGTTCTTTGTCTCCTGTCATTTTATGGACAAATAAAACTAATTCTTTGTAGTATTGCTGCATTTTATTTCTCTTGATTTTTTTTAATGAAGATTATCAAAACTAATTTTAACTCTAACTTATTTGGATATAAATTTCATAGAATTATTGAATATATATTATTTTCTGACACCAAATTGGAACTGAAAAAAATTTAATTGATTTGAAGATTATGAATAGCGAGTTCGATATTCGAATGGTACCCTGGTAGGAGTCGTAAAAATTTATATAAGTCCTGTATTATAATAGTTACAAGAATATAATATTTTTACAACGCCCTGATTTACGCCCTAATATCTTCACTTAAATGAATAATATTACAACAAAGTTTATTTATACTTTAATTTTATCACTTAATATCTAAATTTATCAAATAAAATAAATTTCTTTTTTTACTCATTCTACTTATATACTAAAAACTATTTAAAATTTCTCTCTTAAAATACCCATCACAATCCTCTAAACTATAAAACTTTAATTTACCTAGTAAATTTAACTCTTTTGATAAAACTGATGCAATTACATAACCATCTTGTATTTCGACAGTTTTAAGCGTGTATATGGCGTTATTTAACATGATATTTTTATTTTGATATTTTAAATTTAGAATTTCAATTGATAAAATCTCTTTTTTTGGTAGTTCAAACCTTTTAACAGTAAATTGAATATTTTTATCTTGTTTAGGGCTTTTTAATATTTTAAAACTTACATGTATATCAGTATATGAGTTAATTGAGATAATTGTATCTTTTAATTTTTTATGGAAGTTAAAAAAAGAATCAAATGATTTTTTATTAATTTCCATAACTGTTTTTAGATTATCAATAGATATAACAAATATTTCAAAGCTAATACTTTTTAGATATTCATATAGTTTAATTTCTTCTTTTCTTTTTAAATTTACTAGATTTTCTAATCTATACTTTGTAAATTTATCTTTTATATCAAGCAAGTAATCTTTTAAATCTTCTGATAATGGAACTTTATAAATACCATTTTTCTTATCATAGATTATTTTACCAACTAAAGAAACTTCAACTTCTTCTTTATCATCATTTTTAACTACTACAAAAACAGAGCTAAGTTTTCTAAGACTTCTTTTTATATAACTATGTATATTTCTCTCATTAAAATTAAAAGCTCTCACTTCATCTTTTGTAATATAGTAGTAATCTTCAAACTCTTTATTTGTAGCATTAACTTTAGAAACTAATAGTTTTAATATTTTTAAATCTCTTACTTCTAAAAAAGTAAACTCTCCTCTAATAAAACTATTCTTTTGAACAACAACTAACTCTTTTTTCATACTTTTTCCAAATTTGATAATAAATATGATTAAATATTAGAAATTTTTTTAATATTTTATACATCAAAATCCCAATTATTTAATCAAAAGTACGATGTAAAGCCACTTTCCATAATATATTGTCCCAATTTTGTAATAATTTATATAGAAATAATCATCTAAAGTACCCATTAAAAGTGTGCTTTAAAGCAAAAATTCAAATTCCAATAAAAATATATTAAAAAAAGATTTAGAAAAAAGGCAAATAGCCAATACATCGAACTTCTTGATAGGATTTTATGTTTGATTGACTGAAAGATATATTCAATTCAAGAAAGATTTTGTGATACTTAAATATAATCTTGATCTAAAAATATTACTAAATTTAATATTTTTATGATATTCAGTAAAAAATTTTAGAGATTGAAAGATATATAATTGAAAAAAATTAAAAATTATTTTAAAACATATAATTTAAATAAGTTTTTTAGTACAGGCACTATAAATAGAGGTATATTTATAAGATGAATATGAATGTAATAGATTTATTTTCTGGTTGCGGTGGATTTTCTTATGGTTTCCAAGATGCAGGGTTTCATATTATCGCAGGTGTTGATAATGAACAATCTGCATTAAATACTTTTAAATTAAATCATGAAAATTCAGAAATATTTAATTTAGATTTATTTAAAAATGAAAGTATTGAAGATCTTGCAAAATTTGGAATAGAAAGAGGTGGTGTTGATCTTATAATTGCAGGACCACCATGTCAAGGATTTTCTTTAACTGGTTCAAGAAATAAAGAAGATGAGAGAAATAAATTATTCTATTCTGTTTTTTCATTAGCCAAAAAACTTGGAGAACTAGGACATAAACCTAAAGCAATAATCATTGAAAATGTACCTGGATTAGCAACTCTATATGATGGTAAAGCAAAATTGGATATTGAAAAGCAATTTGAAATTCATGGTTATACACATAATTCTCAAATTTTATACGCTCCAGATTATGGGGTTCCACAAATAAGAAAAAGATTATTCTTTGTTGGATTATTAAAAGAATATGGAAAATATGAATTCCCAAAACCTATTTTAAAAGAAAGTGAATATATTGGTTGTGAAGATGCAATAGGAGATTTATCTCCTTTAGTAGATGAACTAGGAAGTGAAATTTCTGATTATATATCTAAACCAAAAAGTAATTATCAAAAATTAATGAGAAAAGGTTCACAAAAAGTTTATAATCATATAGGAACAAAACATACAGAGGATGTAATAAATGTTATTTCTCAAGTACCAGAAGGTGGCAATCATAAAGATCTTCCTCCAGGAGTTGGTACTAATAGAAAATTTAATGAGGCATGGACAAGATATCATAGTAAAAAACCTTCAAAAACTATAGATACTGGACATAGAAATCATTTCCATTACAAATGGCACAGGGTACCAAGCGTAAGAGAGAATGCAAGATTACAATCATTTCCAGATAGATTTAAAGTATTGGGAACAAAAACCCAACAATACAGACAAATTGGAAATGCCGTTCCTCCTTTATTGGGATATCATATTGCTCAAAAATTATATGCTACTTTGAAAGATTTTGATGAAAAAAAATAAATATACTGTTATTGATTTATTTTCAGGCTGTGGTGGATTATCAGAAGGATTTAAACAATCAAATAATTTTAATTTTTTAGCTTTTGTTGAATGGGAAAAGAAACCTTGTGAAACACTAATAAACAGATTAAAAACAAAATGGAACTATAAAAATGCTGAAGATATAGTTTTAAGATTTGATTTACAAAGAACAAATGAATTAATTAATGGTTGGGAAAATGATGAAAATTATGGTTCTAATCCTGGACTTAATAAACTTATAAATACTGATTTAGATATTGTAATAGGTGGTCCACCTTGTCAGGCTTATTCAATAGCGGGTAGAGTTCAAGATAAAAATGGAATGCAAGATGATTATAGAAATTATCTTTTTGAAAGTTATGTAAAAGTTGTTGATAAATATAAACCAAAAATATTCGTATTTGAAAATGTTCCTGGTATGCTAAGTGCTAAACCTGGTGATATACCAATTATAGAAAGAATTACAAATGCTTTCAATGAAATTGGTTATGAAATATCTAATGATTTAAAAAACAAAGCTCTTATAGATGCATCTGATTATGGTGTACCACAAGTAAGAAAAAGAGTAATTATTATTGGTATTCAAAAATCTTTATTTTCAGATAATTCACAAGAGATACTGAATGATTTTTATCAAAATATATTACCATCATTTAAAGTTAATAAAAAAATGACTGTAAAAGATGCATTATCAGATTTAACACCTATTTATCCTTTATTAGAACAAGATAATAGAAAGTCTCATGAAATAAATTGTAATAAATTTTGCAGTCATACTCCTAGATTTCATAGCTTAAGAGATCAAGGTATTTTTTATGAATTAGCATTAGATAAATTAAATGGAACTAATAAATATCCTGATACTAAATCTTTAATTGATTTGTATTACCAAAAAACAGGTAATCAATCAAATTTTCATAAATATAATGTTTTAGAATATGATAAACCTAGCAATACAATTCCTGCTCATTTATATAAAGATGGATTAAGGCATATTCATCCTGATCCAAAACAAGCAAGAAGTATAACTCCTAGAGAGGCAGCTAGATTACAAAGCTTCCCTGATGATTTCGAATTTATTGGAAGCATGGGAGATAAATATAAAATGATAGGAAATGCAGTTCCACCTAAGCTTTCAAAAGTTATTTCGGAAGCAATTTTAAAATTATTAAATAATTAATTATTGTGCTATACTAAACTAAAAATTTAAGGATTTTTAGTGTTTTATTCTAGCAATCTTGATAGCCTTATATTTAATATGCATCAACATTTATCTAATGTAGATGAACTAATTATTATTTCTGGATATGTAGGGCCTGTACCTGTTTCTAAATTATCTAGATTACCATTTAATACTAAAGTTTATTTTGGTATGTATGGAGAGGGTGGAATAGGTATAGCTTTACATAATAATTTACTTCATTCTCAAACAATTTATCAAAATATAGATATTGCTTATTCTTCTTCTGGGGTACATTCAAAATGTTATGTATGGAAATATCAAGGTAATATTATCCATGCATTAATTGGCTCTGCAAATTTTTCTACAAATGGTTTAACAACACCCAATAGAGAAGTTTTAACTGTTGCATCGAGAATGGCATACAATGATTTGAATTCATATATTAATTATGTTGATTCAATTTCAAATAATTGCACAAATATTACAGTAGGTCAACCACAAATTAGAACGAACTCATTAAGCACTAATATTCAAAATAATTTAAATATATGCAAAATGACTCTTTTAGATAGATCTGGAAATGTACCTCAAGCAAGTGGTATTAATTGGGGGCATGGAAATGGTCATGTTACGCCAAATGATGCTTATATTGCAATAAGAAAAGAATATATCAGAAATTATCAATTTTTATTTCCTCCAAAACAAATTGCTCCTAGAATAAATTTAAATCAAGGACGTCAACAAAGACATAATGATATTATAGAAATACTTTGGGATGATGGAATTGTAATGGAAGGATTATTAGAAGGTAACCAGATTGAGAATGGATTAATTTACCCAAAACAAATAAGCTCATTCCCTAATAAAAATATTATGGGTAATTATTTAAGACAAAGATTAAGATTACCACAAGGATCACTTGTATCATATCAAGATTTGCAAAATTATGGTAGATTTGATATAAGCGTATCCCTACAAGGTGCAGGTGTTTATAATTTTGATTTTTCTGTATAGAATTATAGTTATTTCAAATTTAAATAAATAAAGATAGTCGATTTATTATGTAATTCCTCAAAGATGGTTGAGTACCAACGCCAATATACTTAACTATCTTTTGAACTGATAATCCAAGTTTATATAATTCTTCAATTTTTTCTTTATGTTCATCATACATAGATTTTACAATTTGACCTTTTTGTCTTCCAAGAATTTTTCCTTTAGCTCTTGCAACAGCTAATCCTTGTTTTGTTCTCTCACTAATAATTTCTCTTTCAGTTTGTGCAAAATATCCATAAATTGAAATTAGTAAATTTGATAGAGCAGAGTTATCAGTTGATAGTTCAGGCTGATTTATAAAAATTAGTTTTATATTTTTAGAATTAAATTTTTCAATTAGATTTAAAATCTCTAACATATTTCTTCCAAGTCTTGAAAGCTCTGTTACAACTAAAGTATCATTTATTTCTAATTTTAAAAATAAATCATCTATTAATCTTTCTTTTTGATTTTTTCTACTTGATACTTCAACTTCAATAAAATCTTCAATTTGGATTTTTTTATTAAATGCAAATTCTAAGATTTTATGTTTTTGATTTTCTAAAGTTTGTTTGTCCGTAGATACTCTAATATAAGCATAATATTTACTCATTTTTACCTCTTATAAGTTTAATCCTAATGATTATATGTAGGCTTATCTTACTTATTCCTGTAGGTTGAGCATTTAGACAACTAAAATTTATTCATTTAGATGAACGGTTAGATGAATATAAAAATCTAAAAAATTTAAATACTTAGAATTAGAAATTTAATAAAAACATTACAAAATGCAATATTTTTATAAATAAATTTATTAGTATGCTATAATTTCAAAAGTTACACAAGAATAGGAGTTAAACTCCAGTATTTTACTAATTAAAGTAAAATCGGAATGTTAATAGCATTCAAGTTATTACAGGGCAGATGATAGATATATATTAAGATAATAAAGTATCAATAAAAAAAATCATCACTCTTAATGTGTCTACTTAGTTTACTAGTTCTAATATACTTACTTATACTAAAAGTGGCACTTAAAAACCGTTAATAGTACCAAAAAACTTACAAAAGAATGTGTGGCACGACTTGTTTTACAAGTGATTTTTTTGATAGGAGGTATTCGATATGAAATTTAAATATAAGTCAAAAAAGACTAAATTTAAATTACAATTAGGGATAATAGATTATATTTATATATCCTCAGGTGCTACAGCAGTAGCAACAGTTATTAACGGTTTATTTTATAAAAAAAGAAATTAAAATTTGAATCCTTATAGTTGTACCTTATATAATTGCAAATCATTAAACAAACTAAAATCTTATTTAAATATTGAAGATGATAAATATTTTAAATCTTTAAAAACTGATTTATCAGAAAATTCTTTTAAGTTCTTCAGAAAATTTGAAAAAAATGAAAGAGAATTATTTAGATGCAATACAAAAATAACTCAAATACATGAAAGACTTATAAAGCTTTTCAATATAGAAAAAAGTGAATATTTGAAATCTGGAGTAAAAAAAGAATCACATATTACAAATGCTTTAGCACATAAAGATAGTAATTTTTTTCTTTTAGTTGATATAAAAGGTTTTTATCCTTCAACAACAAAATCAAAAATTAAAAAACAGTTAATTATGACTTATCAACAATCTAGTAATGTTGCTGAATTTATATCAAATGCAGTTACCGTACCTCAAAAAAAAGCTAATGATAATAGAGCATTAGTAACAGGAAGTGTATTAAGTCAATATTTTGCATATGTAATAAATAAAAAGATGTTTGATGAATTATATGAATTATCAAAACTCAATGATGTGATTTTTACTGTTTATGTTGATGATATTTCATTTTCTTCAAAAAAAGTTTTAACATATAAATTTCATCAGCAAGTATATAATATTATAAAGAGATATGGCTATACAGTTCATAATGGAAAGGTATATAGAGGTAAGATTAATAATAAATCTAAAATAACTGGCGTTCATATTACTAAATATGGATTTAGACTTTTAAAAAAGCATAAAGAAAAAATTAAAGAATTGAAAAATAAAACAGATATAAAATCTAAAAAAAGTTTATTAGGAATGCTAAACTTTGCAATTCAAGTTAATCCAAAATATAGAAGATATAAAAAATTATTTAACCACATAATTTAGGGTAGTTCATCAGCTTTAAAGTCATAATGTCAGTCATTTGTGATTTTAAAGCACCTAAAATAACCTTATAAAAGACAAATTATGAGGTAACATTATGAAAAAGAAAAAATTCACTAAAATTAGAGAAAATATTACAGAAGTTGAGTACCAAAAACTATTAACTTATTTAAATGGGAAAGAAGATTTAACAACTAATACAAAAAACAATCTAAGAAGAACTTTTATTCTATTATATTTTACAGGTATGAGAGTTAATGAAGTAAAACAATTAAAAGTTAAAGATATAAATACTATCTTTGAAAAAGAAGAACTAATTATAGTTACTCATAAAACTAGAAAAGAAAGAAAACTATTCTTTTCAAAAGAAGCAATTAAACAAATTAAAAAACATTTTGTATTTAATGTTGATTCAAAAGATGATGATTTTATAATTACTACAAAAGGAAATACTTCAAAAACTCCAAATAGTTCAACATTTATTGCTAAAGTAAATAGTTTTATTCAAGAAGTTTTAGGACATAGATATTCATCTCACTCTTTTAGAGCAGGAATAATAACAGATATGTCAAAATCTATTAACCCAAAATTTATAAAAGAGTTCATAGGTCATAGTGACATAAAAACCACTATGAGGTATATTAGACCTACAGACGAAGATTTAAAGAAGTGTTTGATAAGGTAAAACCAACTTTTTATTTTAAAAGCTTATTTTTTATTCCATAACCCCTAAAGGTTTGTGGAATTTTGTAGTTTTTACTTTTTGAACACTTTATGGTACAGGAAATACTAATATAAGTATTTAGTGTTCTAAAAACTAGAAGTTAATGAACGGTCTGAGCGGAGTTTTATGTCCTATTTTTTGTTGACAGATTATCTGTATCTTCTATTATATCTACTCTATATAAATCCCCTACTTTTTTAACTTTTCTGAATATTCTTTTTTATTTAAATTTTTTCACTTCACATAGTTATATCAAAGTGATACAATTGATTATCAACAACCATTTTACTCCTTCTTTTTACTTTTGTTGGGATTATATCTAAAAACAACTATTGAAAAAAAATAATGTTTATTAAATTTTTATATTATTTGTGATACATTTACAAAAAAAAGGTTATATATGTACTCGGGATTATTTAAAGTCTGGCATTGGTTAAATGCAATTGTTATATCACTATTGGTATTTACTGTTCTTTTGAGGGAGACATTTTTTGATAAATATGACAATGCAAAAATAATTATCTCAAAGCTTAGTGAATTTTCTATAAATTTAACAAATGATCAAGCAATTTTAATTGCAAAAGCGATTAGACACCCATTATGGGAATGGCATATTATTTTAGGATATGTCTTATGTGCACTTCTGATTTATCGTTTTTTATTAATTTTTGATAAAAAAACTGTTGTAGATAAAGCTGAAGATTTACATATGAAATTAGTTAAAATATCTTATAAAATACTTTATCTTTTTATTTTTGCTGAAGCTGTCACAGGTTTACTTCTAGTATTTAGAAGAGATTTAGGTATAGAAAAAGATATTATTAATTTTGCAAAAGATATACATGAAATATCATATTATGCAATTTTGATTTTTATTCCTTTACATATAATAGGTGTAATAATTAAAAATAGAAAAGATAGGAATCTATTAAATAAAATGGTTTAAATTGAATAGATAACATAATAAGAAAATTGATGAGAGCGTTTAAAATTCCGTGTCAGTCACCTTTAGTTACATAAACTACATTTTTAAATGCTTATCTAATCTCCCTTCAAAAAATATTGCCAGTTGAGATAAGGTTAAGCTCCAATTCCAAACTGGCATAGTCCATTTTTTTGAGGCATTTTGAATTCCCATATACAATAATTTCATAAGTGAATTTTCATTAGGAAATGCACCTTTAGTTTTAGTAAGTTTTCTAAATTGTCTATGTACTGATTCAATAATATTAGTTGTATAGATAACTTTTCTAATCTCTTGTGGGTATTTAAAGTAATGAGATAAGTTTTCCCATTTATTATTCCAAGATTGTAGAACAATAGAATATTTTTTACCCCATTTATCATCAAGTTTAATAAGCTCCTCTTCTGCTATATCTTTAGTAGTAATTTTTGGAGCATATTCCAAAAGTAAGGTTTTTAAATTACATAACTCAACGTACTTTATTTTCTCTAAAGATGTTTAAACAATATAATTTAATATATTTTGTATGTTTAAAAAGATGGTAATACCATCTTCTTAATACATAAGTGAAATATGTTCCTCCATCATTTTGAAGAATCTTTTTGAATCTTCAATAAGTCTTGTTTTATCACTTACATATGATATTTGTTCAAATTCAATATCATTTTTTCCTGCTATTGTATTCCAAGTATCTTCTTTTAGTATATCGGCTTTAAATCTGTAATCAAAGCCTAGTGGTGTGCCATTTCTATTATCATAGGTTAGTTTGAACTTTTTATTATTATGTTCAATAAACCTTATAATGGCTGTATTATTAGTTACTTCTTTTATTGTTTTCATGGTAATTTTATTCCTTCTTCTTTAATTTGTATAATCAATAACTCTGGTACTTCAAACACTTTTGAAAGTGTTTGAATATCTCCTTTACTGTTAAATATATTTCTATATAAAGTTTTAGGGTTTAAGTTATATGGGTCATCTTCACAAATATCAATTATCTGTTTTTGTAAAGATATTTCTAATTCCTCAAAATCTAACATTTTGATTCTCCTATAATTTTATGTTTTATGTAATCATTTATTAACTCCATAAATTCATTACATAATTTGTAATATTCACTATCTAATGCTCTTAGATAATCATAATTTAGAATTTCATCATCTTCTTCTTCAATTTCAAACTTTTTAAGTATCTTCAAAACTTTTAATGATAATTCATCTTCTTTAAGTTCAGTTTTTTCAAAAAGTTTAATTAATTCATTGTGTAATGGTATTGATGAGGAGTGTTTGTAAAAACACCCTCCATCTCCATTTGCATATCCATTATCAAAATATTGGATATGTCCTCCGTTACAAACTTGTTGATTGTATTTTCCAATCAACACAGCAAATTTTGCAAATGAATCATAAGTATCTTCAAACCAATCTAGAATCTCTTTATATGTATAGCCAATATAATTAGTTTGCCACTCTTGGTACATTATATTTAATGTAGCTTGGTGGAAATCATTATCATCAACTTCCATATAAAGTAATTTATCTATTAATTTTTTACTTGGTACTATATTCATTGTAATTCCTTTATTTGCCCAAAAGGTTGTTCTTTGAAATGTATATCTCTTTCAATATGTAATCCAAAATGACCTTTTGTTTGTTCTAATTCTTCTAAGCTAAAATATCCCCATTCAGGATAATGTCCATTTACATAACCAAAGAATATTTTTTCATCTTTATCATACTCTACAGCATACCAAGACCAACTACTATCAGGGGTAAAGAACTTAATCTTTACTATCTTATCTTTTGTAGCAATATTCTCAGTTGCATAAAGTGGTGGTAAATTTTTTGCTTGCTCGTCAGTGAGTAATCTCATTCAATCTCCTTTAATTTAAATTCAATTAAATAATATCTATGGAAAAGAGGTTACTATAGTAAATTAATTTGATAGAAATATACTTATTATTTATCTTTATAACTATATAAGTAAAATGTCTAAAATTTAATTTTTAAAATATTTACAAATGTAATATATTTAATTTTTATGACTACCAATAAGGATTACCTTATTGGTATTCCTTGTGGTAAGTTTTGTTGTTTATTAATACTATTATTAATTAAAATATTTCCATTATAGATATCCTTTATATTATGTTGTATGTCTGTTTTATATATCCAATTAATTGATAACTTATCTACTTGAAATTCCAAATGATAATTTTTTGTAAAATAATCTCTTAATTTATCTAAAGTAGCATATACTTTCGCATTTTTACCATTATATTTAGTATTATCATTTATAATTAAGCTTTCATTAAATAAATTTTTATGTATCTCTTTGCCAAATTGCACATTTCCTTTAGGATATCTATGGTTATGTTGTTTGCAGTAATCTAAATAACTTTCGTGCAATGATGAATTACTAATTAATAAAGTCCCATCTGGTAAAATATGCTGATCTGCATTTGTTATATATCCTTCTGTTAAGCAATTAAACCACCAACTCTCAACAGGAGATAAACTCTCAAGTATTTGATCTTTTTTTGTTTTAGTCATAATGGCTTTTCTCAACATATATTCATATTCAGAATAATCAAACGTCATAAAAAAATACATCAAAGATTCTTTAAACTCTTTTGAAGAAGTAATCTTATACATGTCACTAAAGAATTTTAAATCTCCAACTCTTTTACTTGAAGCTTCTGTATATACATATCTACGATCCCAACGTTCAGTATGTTGTATATACAAATCGTTGGTATCCAACATAATTCTACTATAATTAAAACCATCAAATGCAGGAATTCCTTTTTGTTCAATTGGCATTTTTATTTCAGTAATAATACTTTTTAGTTTTGAAGAATCTGACCGATTACCTGAAAAAAATGATTCATTTGGATAAAGTAAAATTACAGGCAATAAATGTGAATTGAATTTTCCAAATATAAGATTAGGATCAGAAGTTGCAAAAAAATGAATTCCCATTAATGACCCAATAGTATTAACAAAAAATGATTTTCCAGCTCCTTGTGGACCATTTATAAAAAGTGCCGTACCCATTTTTTCAAATGGTTTTTGAAACATATGTGCTATAAAAGCTATAATGTAGTTATAAACATCTTGATTATCATTTGCAATTATTTCCCTTATAAAATTTAAGAAAAAATCTACATCTACAGATTTTTTGGCTTTATATTCCCAACCTTTAAAAATATTATATTCAAACTTTTTAACATCTTTAAAATCTTTAAATACTATTTGATCATAAGTTACTCTTTTATTACTTTTCAAATACAAATCTACTGGTTCATAATATTTACCTTCAAAAAAACTTTTTATATGCTTATTTAATAACTGATTTTTTAATGTTGCAACTTTTATTATATAAAGTTTATCTTTTGAAATATCAAGCATAAAAAAATTAGGTTCTATTACAATACAAGCGTAATTTTTCATTAATTTTAACATCTTATTATTTACGTACATTACATCAAAAATCTTTTGAAATTTATCTTGTAAATCTTTATCTTCGTTTAGTATATTTGAAATAGCTAATATATCATTTGAAGATAGATTTTTTCTAATAATATATCTTGATAATGAATTTAAAACTTTATCTATTGTAGCTGGATAATATTTATTTTGGTGTTTTAGAATTATTCCTATTTGTTCTATTGTAAAATCTATTTGATATGATATACCTCCTCTAACTCTTGAAGAAATTATACAATCAAAAATATAATTAGTATAAAAAACAGCTTTAGATTGACCCTTCTGTGCGTCGAGTGGATCAGCACAATTAATTTCGCAATTAGGCTTTACTATTAAATCCCAAATATATTTACTTCCACTTTTATCAGTATAAATAATATCGTTTACATTTAATTCACTAGTTTCAATTTGATTTTTTATTATTCTTTGAGCCTCTATTTCAGAGCATTTATAATTTACAATTGTAGGGCCTATTTTAGATTCTATATATTTATTTCTGATTTTTTCTATTTCATCTTTTTTTTCTAACTTTGCCTTTTCTATTTTTAAACTAGGGTCGGGTAATGAATTTATATCAAATTTTGATAGATCTAAAGCTCTTTTTGAACCTTGATTTTTATAAATATACTTTTTTTCTAATAATATTAAAGGAGAAGCTACAGTGGGAATTGTTTCAAATTTTAATCCACTTTGCGTTAATTTTAATGGCATCTCATCATAAATATAAACAGCTCTTGATGAACCATTTTTATCTATTTTAATAGCAAATTTATCAAGTTCTATGGCTTGTCTTTTCAAATATTCAATGAAGTTTTTTAAATTTCCAATAGTTACCATACAAGCTATAAAATATAAATGAAAACCATTATATTTTTTTAATGGTAATTGTGTTTCACTATCAAATACTAATGAGGAGCTAGATTGAGTTATTAAACATTCACAATGTTCTAGTTCTGGAACTAATTCAATCATTTTTTTATATAAGTCTTCTCCTGAATCAACTACTAATCCTAAATTTTCATCAGGATCATGGTCTATACAAATTAAATTTCCTTCTTCATTTAACTCAAGATATTCATTCGATCTAGATATAATCTTATTATCTAAATTTTCATTCCCTTTATATGTAATTTTTGCTTCAATAATTTCATTAATAGGTTTACCACATATCAAAGCTTCATTTATTTGAAGTTTTTTTATTTCTTCAGCTAATCCTTCTATAGAATCTTTTACATAAACTTTTAGGTCACCTGTTGCTGAATTAGCACTTGAAGTTTTAATTATTTGTCCATCACATTTTACATAATTCTTATTCGTTGGACAAGATAATGAAACTATACTAAATTTAAAATCTTTAAATATTGTTGTTCTATTTTCCATTAAAAAACTCCACTACTTCTTTTGTATCAAACATTGTGCAACCTTTTGAAATTTTTGTAGCCTTAAGCTTATTTTGTTTTGCGTATAACCACACAGTCGAAAGTCCAATATTAAAGTTTTTTGATACATCCTTGGCTTTTAATTTCATAGGCAAGTAATCATATATATTAATTTCTTTTTTCATAAAAGAATCCTTTATTTTAATGTTTTATAAAAGTTTAATTTCTGTAGATATCTATTAAAAAATAAACCTTCAAGATATGTGAAGAAGCTCTATTTGACTTCTCTGATGAAACTTTATATAATTTAATCAAGTAGGTGGGTGTAGTAAAGTTCCATGTTTTAAAAAAACATTTATAAAGAATAATAAAATGAACGAAATAGTAGAAATTAGCTATATTAATATATATAGATATAAATTTTTAAAAAGAAAACTTAGATATTTTTATGCTAAAGAAAATGTTTTTTTTGATTATTATAAAAATAATGTTATAAATGATTGTATAATGGATAATTCTTCTGACAATATTAAGCATTACCAATTAATCGAATTATTTTTCAAATTAATGATTTTTGATAAAAATCCTTCGAAGCCTAAATTGTCTGAACACAATATTATTGAAATTGAATACTTTCGAAATATAATTATTTTAGAATTTGTTTTAAATGAAATCAAATACAATAAATTTAATAAACAAGCTATTATTGATATTTCTTTACCTAAAGTATTATATGTGTTAAAGAATAAAAATTTATATTATGAAATGACTACAAGTATTTATTATGATATTTATAAATATCTATTACAATTTGTTAGCTCCGAACATTTATATTTAAAAGAAAAAAATGAAAAACATTTTTATATATATGATAAATACTTAAACAACTCATTTGAAAGAACGAAAGATATTTTTATAAGAAAAGATTTTAAATTAGAAAGTTTTGTAGATATTTTATATGAAAATTTTAATATTAAATTTGACGATATAATACAAAAATGTAATGATAAATTGGAAAAATTTGAATATGCTTTTATAAATTATTTTACAACTGTAAAAACAGCTAGTAATATTGATAAAAATACATATTTACAATTAAAAATAAATTTACTTAAAAAAAATCGACATTTTTTTTCTTTTTTTGAAGATTTTGATATTGATACTGTAATCATTAATCAAGAAAAAAAAGAAGTATTTCCTCTTTTTGTAATTTCATTAAGAAATGCATTACTTAGAAGTTCTTTGATAGAAGCTATAAGAGACAAAAATCATTTAAAAATACTTAAAAGACTTTTAGAAAAATTTATAAAAAATAAATATGAACCTTTAAATAATCGTGTAGAAGCATATATATATTTAATTATAATTTTAAATCGAGATATAAGGTTTAAAAATTTAGATACTGTTTTTCTTTGTCATTATTTATGTTTATCATGCAAGCAGACTGAAAGATTTATAAAAACAAAGATATATTTAGAAAACATTGATTCATATAATAAAATCAGTGATGTTTCAATGGATGTAAAAGCTGTAAGGAAATTTTATTATTTATTAGATAAAACCTATTTTGAAGACAATGATATAAAATTTTTTTTAGAGAAACATATAAAAGAAGACTATAAATATTTTAACTTTGTTTTACGTGAAGATCTTAAGGAATTACTAGAAAAAGAGAGAATTATAGAATCATATTATTATCTTTAGAATTTTAGATTTATTATTTAATCTTTATTTCTTAGACTTAAAATAAAATCACTCCAAAAATAAACTATTGGTTTTATATGTTCTAAATAATTACTTTTATTGGTATAAGCTCTTACTGTTTTTGAATTATTATGATGATCAAGAAGTTTTTCTTTTACTTCAAAACTAAATTTATTTTCAGTATCTAAAGTATCTAACAAACTTCTACATGTACCTCTAAATCCATGAAGCGTAATTTTTTTACCTATTGACTCATCATTAAAACCCATTATTTTCAATGCTTTATTAGGGCTTTCATTATTTATTGGACTTCTATTATTTGTTCCTAAGAATACCCATTTTTGGTGACCACTAAATTGAAATTGCTCTTTTAGAATTTCAATAACTTCTTTACTCATAGGTAACCTAAAATCTTCAAGATTTATATCTTTTATTTTCATCTCACTTCTTGGAATTGTTATAATCTCTTTTTCAAAATTTATATATTCCCATTTCATCTTACAAATATTTTCAGCTCTAAACGGAAGATGAAGAACTAACTTTAAAGCACCTCTTATTGAATACGAACCCCTATACATATATATGGCATTGACTAATTCTTTAAAATTGTCTATATCTGTAATTTTTGGGAAGTGTCTAGTTTTTCTAGAAGGAATAATATCTCCTTTTTTTATATCATTTAGAATATTTCTATCACAAAACCCTTTATATACTGCATATCTAAATAAACTATCTAAATATGAAAAGATTTTTGAACTCACATCATAGCTTTGTAGAAGTTTAGCTTCAAGTACTTTTACAACATCTTGGATTGCTATCTCTCTAATATGCTTATCTTTTAAAAAAGGATAAATATCATTCTCGAATGTTCTTACTTTATTTATATGAGTAGTTGATGCTGTTTTTTTTTCTTCTTTTTTTAACCATTCACTAACAATATTTAAAAAATTTCCTTCTTCTTCTAAAATATTTTCTTTTTTTAAATTTTTATAATATTCTATTGGGTCAAGATTAATATTTATTAGCTTTTGGAATTCTTCTCTTTTATTTCTTGCTTCTTTTAAACTAACTGTAGGATATGTTTTAAAAGTAGTTTTTCTAGTTTTACCATTTAATGTAAATCTAAATTCCCAAATTTTACTACCTGTAGTATCTACTTTTAATCGTAATCCACCACCATCATTTAAGTAATATACTTTATCTTTAGCTTTTGCATTTTTAACTTGTATATCTTTTATTATATCTAGCTGTGCCACATGATTCCTCTAAAACATATTTATTATCAGACTTCTAAGATTTTATTAGGGCGTAAATTTTAGCTATTTTTATCATTTTTAAATTACGCCCTATTCTACGCCCTAATTTTCAATAGATTTGATTATATTATTTTAGACTAATTTAGATTAACATTTGTTTTAAAATTCGATTTTAAAGGGTTAATTAGATTGATTTAGATTGATTAAGATTAGTTAGTGGCACGCCTGGTAGGAGTCGAACCCACAACCCCTCGGGTCGAAACCGAGTATTCTATCCAGTTGAACTACAGACGCACTAAAAATTAGGATTGAAGTCTATCCTAATTTTGCTTAAAAATTTTAGAAGAAAATATTGTCTAAAACTATTAAAAATAAAAAAACTATACCTAAATATCCATTTACTGTAAAAAATGCTTTATCTATTTTTCTAAAATCTTTTGAAACTAAATAGTGTTCATAAGATAACATTATAGCACTTACTAATACCGCTAAATATGCTAAATATGAACTTTGTGAATAAATCACAAATAAAAGCCAAAAAATCACTGTTAGAAAGTGAAATAATTTTGATAAAAGCATAGTTCTCTCTGCACCAAAAATAGATGGAATTGAGTGAAGTCCAAGTTTTTTATCTACATCAATATCTTGTAAAGAGTATAGTAAATCAAATCCAGCAACCCAAAATACAATTCCAACACTTAGTAGAATAACCCAAAAAGGTACAGTTTCACTCACAGCAACTACTCCTGCAATAGGTGCTAAGGCTAAAGATATCCCCAAAATAATATGTGCAAGATATGAAAATCTTTTAAAATAAGAGTATGAACCAATAATTATTAAAATTGGTAGTGATAAAATCAAAGCTAGTTCATTTACAAAATATGCAACTAAAATAAATGCAAAAGCATTTACTAAACAGAAGATAAACATAGCTCTTGGAGATATTCTACCATCTACATTTGGACGATTTTTTGTTCGTGGATTTAGTCCATCTATATCTCTATCCATAAAACGATTGAAGCCCATAGCAAAGTTTCTAGCTGTAACAGCTGCTAAAATACCTAATACAAAAAGTTTAAATCCAAACCAAGGAGTTCCATTTACTTGAGAAGAAGATACAACCATCGCAATAAAGATAAATGGCAATGCAAAAACAGAGTGTTGAAACACTACAAGTTCACTGAAGTCTTTTATTTTTTTTATTATTTTTTCCATAGGCGAAATTTTATCGAAGATTAATTAAATTAAAGCTTTTTGGGTTATAATCAATTAATCCAAAAAAAGAGTTATTATGAAAAACTATATATTTATTATTTTTTTAACTGTTTTTTTATCTGCTTGTTCTACAAAGATTGACAGATCTATCGAACAGTCAAATGTTCAAGATGTTTCAGAGCTTATTTTACAATTAGCAGAAAAAGAAAAAGAGATAAATGATATTATAAAAGAGCTTGAACAGTGCAATGCAACTAAAAAAAGAGAACAATGAAAGAAATAGCAATCATTGGAACAACAGCTTCTGGAAAAACATCTTTATCTCTTGAAATTGCTTCAAAAACAAACTCAATTATCTTATCTTTAGATTCTCTTTGTGTTTATAAAGAAATAGATATTGTGAGTGCGAAACCGACAAAAGAAGAAATAGGGGATATTGTACATTTTGGAATAGATGAAGTTTATCCAAGTCAGACTTTTGATGTAGTTGAATTTTTAAATTTATATAAAAAAGCAAAGAACTTTGCACTTGAGAATGAAAAAAATATCATCATTGTAGGTGGTACAGGATTTTATTTAAAAGCACTTATTGATGGGCTTAGTATCGGAGTTGATACAAAAATAAATCTTGATAAAAGTATAGATGAAGCTTATGATTTTCTTTATAATATAGATAAAGAGTATATGCAAAAAATAGAAAAAAATGATAAATATAGAGTTGAAAAAGCTTATGCAATATATAAACAAACAAACTTAACTCCAACAGAATTTTTTAAACAAAATCCAAAAACTCCTCTAGCAAAAGATTTAAAAATTTTTGAAATATTATGGGAAAAAGAAGAACTTAAAAATAGAATAGCTTTAAGAACTAATCAGATGCTAAGAGCAGGACTAATAGACGAAATAATATATTTAGAAAAAACATATAATAGAAGTCCAAATTGTATGTCTAGTATTGGTATAGTAGAAACATTAGATTATTTAGATGGAAAAATATCAAAAAAAGAACTAGAAGAAAAAATCGTTTTAAATACTACAAAATTGGCAAAAAGACAAAATACTTTTAATAAAGGTCAATTTGAAAATAAAATTTCAAATATAATTCCTAGCTTAAATTCAGAGATTATTAAGTATTTCTCGATATAATCGCAAGTTCAAAAGTTTGATAAAGGACTTGCAAAGACTTGCTCTTTTGTCATTCGTTAATTAAAAAAAGGAAATTGGAATGAAAAAAGATATTCATCCAGATTACAAAGTTTGCACAATTACTTGTTCTTGTGGAAATAGTTTTGAGACAAAATCAAATGTTGAAACAATGAAAATTGACATTTGTTCTTCTTGTCACCCATTCTTCACAGGAGAGCAAAAACTTGTTGATGCTGCTGGAAGAGTTGAGAAATTCAAAGCTAAATATAACATGGCAAAATAGTACAATCTTATGTTGTGCTTAGTTCCAACACCAATAGGTAATCTTGAAGATATTTCTCAAAGGTCTCTTAAAGTCCTATTGGAAGCGGAACTAATCTTTTGTGAAGATACAAGAGTTACAAAAAAACTTTTAAATCTTTTAGCTGAGAAATATAACTTAGATTTTTCAAATAAGGATTTTAAATCTTTTCACTCTCACAATGAAAATCAAATTTTACAAAGTTTAGATAAAAATACTTTTTCTAAAAATGTTGTTTATGTAAGTGATGCAGGAATGCCTTGTATTAGTGATCCTGGTGCGACTTTGGTAGATTTTTGTATAAAAAATGATATTCCTTATGATGTAATTCCTGGAGCAAATGCAGTTTTAACAGCCTTTGCTATGAGTGGATTTAAAAATACAGAATTTACTTTTTATGGTTTTTTAGATCATAAAGGTGCAAGTAGAAATGCAAAACTTGAAGAAATTTTAAGTAGTAATAAATTGGGTATTTTATATGAATCACCACATAGACTTTTAAAGCTTCTTGAAGAGCTTAAAAATAAAGATGAAAATAGAACAATATTTTTAGCAAAAGAGATATCAAAACTTCATCAAAAAACATATAAAGACAATGCAAAAAATCTTTATGAACTTTTTTTGAATATTGATATAAAAGGTGAGTGGGTTGTTGTGATTGAAGCAAAAAAACAAATTGGCTTCAATCTTGAATTAGATGATATTCTACCTTTAGATTTAGCTCCCAAAGTTAAAGCAAAGCTTATTGCAAAGCTTACAGGTGCTAGTGTAAAAGAGGTTTATCAAGAAATATTGGATAAAATCGCAAAATGATAATATACGGAAAACAGATAGTTTTATATGTCCTAGACAAACACCCAAATTTAGTAGAAGAGGTTTTTTTATCAAAAGAAGTAGATAGTAAACTTTTCTCAAGATTTGTAAAATTAGGTAAAAAAATTCATAGAGTTGATAATCAAAAAGCTCAAGCTTTAGCAAAAGGTGGAAATCATCAAGGACTTATTGTAAAGCTTAGTGAATATGAATATACTTCATTAAAAGAGATAAAAAATATGAATTTTATCTTAGTTTTAGATGGAGTTACAGATGTTGGTAATATTGGTGCTATTAGTAGAACTGCTTATTCTTTAGGTGTTCAAGGACTTATAGCTTCAAATATAAAAACTATAAATAATTCTGGATGTGTTAGAACAAGTGCAGGAGCATTACTTGATTTACCATTTTGTATTCATCCAAGAAGTGTAGATTTAGCAAGTGAATTAATAGACGCTGGATTTACTTTAATTGGTGCAACTATGGATGGAATTGATTTAAAGAAATATGGAAAAATTGAGAATACAGATAAAGTTGCTCTATTTTTAGGAAGTGAAGGAGAAGGAATATCTCCAAAAGTTGCTAAAAAACTAGATTTAAAAGTATCAATTAAAATGGAACATGAATTTGACTCATTAAATGTATCTGTTGCAGCAGGAATATTAATCTATAATCTAAAAAAATAAAAAGTGGAGAGTATTATGAAAAAAATATTATTAAGTATTGCTTTATGTTTAAGTTTAAATGCAGATATTAATCAAGCAGTACAAGGAATATTAGGTAATTCAGAATATAATACTCATAGAAATTTAGTAAATCGTCTTTTTCAAAATCAAAATGAATTTTATACTAATGGAAGATTAGACTATACAAAAGTATCTCAAACTTTACAAAATAATAACCTTCTGAAATTAAATTTAGGTAATACACAAGATATTGATGTAACTTTTATTTTTAATTCAAGTCCTAAAAAATCTTTTAGAAATATAAATGACATTTTAAAAGCTATTGGTCAACAAAATTTTATAACAACAAATCAAGTTTCGTTAGATAATCAACTAAAATGGAGTATAAAAGTACAAACTGCAGCCGCCATTAACCCTCTTCGATTATCTAGAGAGTTACAATCTGTTAATTGTCAAATCATAGATATAAAAAAAGAGGGAAATAATAAATGGAGTTACTATATAGACTCTAGTAAATCTTCAATATATAAAGCTGAAGATTTGGTTACAAAGGCTTCAACAACACTTAGAAAGCCAATAAAACCATATATTTTAGAAATATCAAATACGGATAGATTATCTATTAGTTCAAATAATGGAAGCAATTGGTATCCAAGTATTACTTTCTATGATAATGATTTTAGTGTAATTGAAGTTTTTGAAGATAGTACTTTGCATAAAAACTTACAAGTTGATGTGCCAAATGATACAAAATTTGTAAAAATTGATGATTTTTATGCCCTAACAAATATAAGAAATGGGCTTACAGTTACTAAGGAGTAATAAAATGTTTCCAGAAATTGAATTTGAAAGAATGAAAAGGCTTCCAAACTATGTATTTGCAGAAGTAAATGCTATAAAAATGGAAGCTAGAAGAGCAGGTGTTGATGTAATAGATTTTTCAATGGGTAATCCAGATGGTCCTACACCAAAACATATCGTTGATAAATTAAAAGATGCTTCAAGTAAACCAAAAAACTATGGTTATAGTGCAAGTATTGGTATTTATAAATTAAGATTAGCTATTTGTAATTGGTATAAAAGAAAATATGGAGTTGATTTCTTAGATCCTGATAAACATGCTTGTGCAACAATGGGTTCAAAAGAAGGTTATGTACATTTAGTTCAAGCAATAGTAAATGTTGGAGATGTAGCAGTAGTTCCAGATCCAACTTATCCAATTCACTCTTATGCTTTTATGCTAAATGGTGCTGCAATACATAAGTTTGAATTAGTTTTTGATAAAGAATTTAAAGTAGATGAAGATTTATTCTTTAAAAGTTTACAAAAAACAATAGATGAATCTATTCCTAAAGTAAAATATGTAGTTGTAAACTTCCCACACAATCCAAGTTGTGCAACTGTAACACCAGAGTTTTATACAAAACTTGTAGCTATGGCAAAAAAAGAGAGATTTTATATTATTTCTGATATTGCTTATGCTGATATTACTTTTGATGGATATAAAACTCCTTCTATTTTCCAAGCAGAAGGTGCTTTAGATGTTGCTGTTGAATGTTTTACTTTAAGTAAATCATACAATATGGCTGGATGGAGAGTAGGGTTTATAGTTGGAAATGAAAAACTTGTAGGTGCTTTAAAAAGAATTAAATCATGGCTTGATTATGGTATGTTTGCACCTATTCAAATAGCAGCAACTGTTGCTTTAGATGGTCCACAAGATTGTGTAGATGAAATAGTTTCTAAATATGAAAAAAGAAGAGATATTATGCTTAAAACATTTGCAGAAGCTGGTTGGATTATGGATAAACCAAATGCTTCTATGTTTATTTGGGCAAAAATACCTGAAAAAGCTCAACATTTAGGAAGTTTAGAATTTTCTAAACAACTTTTAAGAGAAGCTCAAGTTGCTGTAAGTCCTGGTATTGGATTTGGACATTATGGTGATCAATATGTAAGAATTGCTTTAATTGAAAATGAAAAAAGAATTAGACAAGCTGCAAAAAATATCAAGAGATATTTAAAAACATTATAATAGGATTTAAGAATGCTTAGAGTTGGAATTATTGGAGTAGGAACAGTTGGAACAAGTGTTGCAAATATTTTAAGAGATAATAAAAATATTATTACTGCACGAGCAGGTATTGAAATTGTTCCTACTATTGGAGTAGTTTCAAATTTAAACAAAAAAAGAGATGTAGAAATAGAACTTACAGATGATGTTTCAAGAGTTTTAGAAGATGATAATATTGATATTGTTGTTGAACTAATGGGCGGAATTGAAAAGCCTTATGAAATTGTAAAAAAAGCTTTAGAAAATGGTAAAGCAGTTGTTACAGCAAATAAGGCTTTATTAGCATACCATAGATATGAACTTCAAGAACTTGCAAGTGATACACCTTTTGAATTTGAAGCAGCAGTTGCAGGTGGAATACCTATAATAAATGCTTTGAGAGATGGACTTAGTGCAAATAATATAAAATCTATTCAAGGTATTATGAATGGAACTTGTAATTTTATGCTTACAAAAATGATAAATGAAGGTGTAGCCTATGATGTTATACTAAAAGAAGCTCAAGAATTAGGTTATGCAGAAGCTGATCCAACTTTTGATGTTGGTGGATTTGATACAGCTCATAAACTTTTAATTCTTGGTTCTATTGCTTATGGTATAGATGTAAAACCTGAAGATATATTAATAGAAGGTATTCAAAATATATCTAGAACAGATATAGAGTTTGCAAAAGAGTTTGAGTACAATATAAAACTTTTAGGAATTGCAAAAAAAGTAGAAAATCAAATAGAACTTAGAGTTCATCCAGTTTTAATTCCTCAAGATAAGATGATAGCAAAAGTTGATGGAGTTATGAATGGCGTATCTGTAATCGGAGATAAAGTTGGTGAAACTATGTATTATGGAGCTGGAGCTGGTGGAGATGCAACTGCTAGTGCAGTTATAGCAAATATCATAGATATTGCTAGAAAAGGTAAAGGTTCTCCAATGCTTGGTTTTGAGAAACAAGTTGGTGAGAAACCAACTCTAATGTCAAAAGATGAAATAAGAACAAAATACTATCTAAGACTTGAAGTTGCTGATAAATCAGGAACTTTAGCAAAAGTTGCAAAAGTTTTTGGTGATAATGATATATCTATTGAAAATATGATGCAAAAAGCTAAAAAAGATGCAAAAGCAAACTTACTTCTTACAACTCATACTTGTGTAGAAAAAGATATTATAAAAGCTATAAATGAATTAGAAAACTCTGGTGTAGTTCTTAAAAAACCTGTTATGATAAGAATAGAAGACTAATCTTCTACTCTTTTTTATATAAATACTCTAAAAGTGCAGTATCTTTAAAAAATTGATATTTTTTAATCAAATTATCTTCAATATATATCAAAGCCATAAAATCTGTTTCATAAATCTCTTTATTTTTTAATATCTCATATTTTAAATATCCTTTCACAAATATACTATTTTCATTTTCTCCAATACTTTCAATACTAAAATCTAAAGTTTTGTAGTATTCATTTAAATGGGTAAAAAACTCTAATAACTCTTTTTTGTTACTATATTTTCCATATAAATCAGGAAAAATAGGGCTAGTTTCTTTTACAGCTATGTACTCTATATTTTCATCAACTAAAGATAAAGCTTTATTTATATCTTTTTTACCTAAGGCTTTATAAAAACTACTTACAATATATTTTTTATCCATAGATATTTTTAAATTTATAAACTCTTTTGTAGAAATATTTGCTCCAAAATGATGAACAATATTTTTGATAAAAAACTCTTTCTCTTCTTTTGTAAAACTACTTGTTGCATCATCTATTACTATAGAGTTATATCCTTTATCATGTGCTTCTCTAAAAGTTGATTCAACACAAACATTTGTAGCATAACCTGTCATATACAAAGTTTTTATACCATTATTTCTTAAAATTACATCTAAATTTGAACCAGCAAATCCACTAGCACCCAATCTTCCACTTACTACAAATTCATTTTCTTTTGGGGCAAAATCTTTATGAAAATCTTTACTTTTTCCTTGCCAAGTCTTAACTTGTGGAATAACTACCCTTAATCCATATTGCCCATTTCCAAACTCTTTATAGTCATCACTTAAAATTAAAGGAATATGAATTACTTTCATACCAATTTTTCTTGCATATTCTAAAGCAATTTTTGAGTTTTTTATAGACTCTTCAAACTGCTTTTTATCTTTCATAAGTTTATATAATTTAGAATTTTTATCTAACCACTCATTTTGGTACTCTATTAGCACCAAGGCAGAACTTTTTAGATCTAAGTCTTGCATTTTACTATCCTTCGAATATAGATTTACTACAAAAAGTAGTGTTACTAAAATTATTCTTGTCATATATTTTCCTTTTTTGTAGATTAGTTACAATCATTGTTGAAAATTTAAGATAATTTCCCTTAATTGTAGATTAATTACAAAACAAGTACAATATATTACAATTTAAGGAGATAAAATGTTTGAAGATTTATTTGACCCAAATTTAGTATCAAAACTACTTGTAACTATTGGTGATGTATCAGAAGTTACAGGAATACCACAAAGAAAACTTAGATATTGGGAAGATAAAGGGATTATTCAATCTTCTTGTCAAAAAGATGGAACGACTAGAAAATTTGATTATTTAAATATAAAAAAGATACTTTTGATAAAAGAGCTACTTGATGAAGGTTTTACTTTAGAAGCTTCAGTTAAAAAAGTAGAAGATAGAGTTGAAAAACTTCAAAGTGCATTTGATAAATTAAAGCAAATAAATGAAAACTAAGGCAAAGCCTTAGTTTACTATTTTGAAACTATTTCTTTTCAGCTTCAACATCAACTTTAATTTTTACTTCTTCACCAACAGCAACTCCACCTAATTCAATAGCTTTGTTCCATTTTAAATCAAAATCTGTTCTATTGATTTTACCTTCGAGTGCAAAACCAACTTTATTTCCTAAAACAGAAATATCTTCAACTTCTAAAGTAACAGGTTTTGTAATTCCTCTAATTGTAAGATTTCCTTTCATTTTACCTTCATCACCATCTGCTTTATATGAAGTCATTTCAAAAGTCATTTTTGGGAATTTATCACTAGCAAAAAAGTCATCACTTCTTAAGTGGTCATCTCTTTTTTCAATCCCTGTATCAATAGATTTTGTTTCTACTGTTGCACTAAATTTTTTGAAAGTTTTTGTTGCTTCATCAAAATCAATATCTGCATCATAAGCTTTAAAACTACCATGAACATTTGTAATCATCATATGTTTTACAGTAAAACCAACATTTGAGTGAGCTTTATCAACTCCATATTGTGAAGCACTCAATAATCCAGCAGTTAATACTATCGAACTTGCAATTTTTGAAATCATATTCATATTTACCCCTTAAAATTAATTTGTATTCAATGATATAATTTTAGAATTAATCAAGAATTAATCATTTGATTTTCTCTTTTTTCTTAATAACTATGTAAAAGATTGCTGGAATTACAACAAGTGTTAAGATAGTTGAACTTATCATTCCCCCAATCATAGGAGCTGCAACTTTTTGCATAATTTCACTACCAATTGAACTAATATACATAATTGGAATTAAGCCTCCAAATATTGCAAAAAGAGTCATAAGTTTTGGTCGAAGTCTTAAAACTGCTCCATGATAAATAGCTTCTTTTAAATCGTTATCAGTATATTCTTTTATTTTTAGTTTCAACTCTTTTAGTGATTCATCAAGATATAAAATCATAACTATTGAAGTTTCAGCAGCAACTCCTAAAAGTGCTAAAAACCCAACAATAACTGCTATTGATATATTAAATCCTAAAAACTCAAGATAAAAAATACCTCCACTTATTGCAAAAGGAAGAGTAAAAAATATTATCAAAGTGTATGTCAAATTTTTTAATGCTAAATATATTAAAACAAAAATAAATAGTAAAACTATTGGAATAATTAATTCTAACTTCTTCATAGCAAGTTCTAAAAATTCACTCTGTCCTGACCACTCAAAATAGTAACCAGTTGGTAACCTTAAATTTTCTAAAAGTTGATTTGCTTTATCTTTGTACTCTTTTATAGAATAGTCTGTTTTAGGACTTATATAAACATAAGCAACTTTCAATGCTTTTTCAGATTGAATAATAGAAGCAGATTCTTCATAATTTAAAGTAGCAAATAGTTCTAAAGGCTTAAATCCTAGTTTTGTTTTAATTTGAAGATTTTGTAAAGCTTCAATATTTTCTCTTTGGCTTGCTTCATATCTTAAGCTTATTGGATATCTTTCTAATTTATCTAAAAATAATGATATTTGTTCTGCTCCAACTCCTAAAGATAAAGTTTGTAAAACATCATCTTTTGATATTTCATATCTTGATATTGCTTCTTCATCTAAAACTATGTTTAGATAGTATCCTTGATTTATCTTATCTGCACTTACGCTCATAGTTCCTTCATGATTTTTAAGAATACTCTCTATTTTAGAACTCTCTTCTTGTAAAACTTGTAAATCATTTCCATATAGTTTTATTCCTAATGGAGTACGAATTCCTGTAAGTAACATATCTATCCGACCTTTTATAGGATATGTCCAAGAGTTTACAAGTCCAGGGATTTGGAGTTTTTTATCCATTTCATCTATTAACTTTTTATATGTCATTCCTTCTCTCCACTCATTTTGTGGTTTAAAAGTTATTATTGTTTCAAGCATTGCAAGTGGTGCAGGATCTGTTGCTGTTACTGCTCGTCCAGCCTTTGCAAACGAATTTTCTACTTCTGGAAAAGATTTTATAACCATATTTGTTTTTTGTGCTAACTCACGTGCTAAATCAACACCTATTCCATAAGGAGTTACAGGCATATACATAAAAGTTGCTTCATTTAAAGTTGGCATAAACTCCCATTTTTGTTTTGAATATGTGTAGATAGAAGTTAGAAAAATAGCTAAAAAGATTGTCAAAATAAAATATCTGAATTTCAAAGCAAATCTTAATATTGGAGAGTACAGTTTAATAAAAAATCTATTTAAGATATTTTTATCTTCACTTATAATTTTACCTTTTATAAAATATATCATCAAAATAGGTACCACTGTAATAGATAATATTGCTCCACTAAACATAGCAAAAGTTTTTGTAAAAGCTAATGGTGAAAATAGTTTACCTTCTTGACCACTGAGTGCAAAAATAGGTAAAAAAGATACTACAACCAAAAGTAGGGCAAAGAAAATAGGGCGTCCAACTTGTTTTGCTGATTTTAATATTATCTCTATTTTTTCATCTTTTTTTAGATTTTCTTTATTTTGTAGATGTTTATGTGCATTTTCTACCATAACAATAGTAGCATCAACCATAGCTCCTATTGCAATAGCTATCCCACCTAAACTCATAATATTTGAACCAATACCAAATAGTTTCATAAGTAAAAAACTCAAAATAACAGTCAATGGTAGAGTTATGATAATAATCAATGCACTTCTAAAATGGAATAAAAATAGAGCAACTATAAGCATAACTATCAAAGATTCTTCAATCAAAGTTCTTTTTAATGTATCTATAGCATTAGAAATCAAAGAAGTTCTATCATAAACTTCTACTATTTCTACATCATCTATTTTTAAAGTTTCTAATTTAGCTTTAACTCTTTGTATTACATCGTAAACATCTGCACCATATCTTGTTACAACTATTCCACCAACTGTTTCACCTTCTCCATTTAATTCAGCAATTCCTCTTCTATCTGTAGAAGTAAGATTAACTTCAGCAATATCTTTAATTTTTAATGGAATATTATTTAGAGTTTTTATAGTTATATCTTCAATATCTTTTTTAGATTTTAAATATGCTCTAGCACTGATTATTCTCTCATAACCATTTTCTAGTAAAATTCTTGCTCCACTATCATTATTGTTTTTTTCAAGAGCTTCTTTTATTTCTAATATACTTAAATCATATTGCACAACTTTATCTTGATTTAAAGTTATCTCATAGTTTCGTACAAATCCACCAACTGATGCTACTTCACTAACACCATCAACACCTAAAAGACCATATTTAAAAAAGTAATCTTGCAAAGTTCTAAGTTCATCTAAACTTCTATTATTTGATTTTAAAGCATATTCATAAGCCCAACCAACTCCAGAAGCATCTGGTCCTAGTTTGACTTTTGCTAATGATGGAAATGTTCCTTGTAAAGTAGAAAGTTGTTCTAATATTCTACTTCTTGCATCATATAAATCATATCCATCTTTAAAAATCACATATATCATAGATGTTGAGAAAGAACTCATAGCTCTTATAGTTTCAATATTTGGTAAACTCATAAGATTTGAGATAAGAGGATATGATATTTGTTCTTCTATCGTTTTGGCACTTTGATTTGCCCACTCAACTTCTATTATCACTTGATTTGCAGATAAATCTGGAATTGCATCTAAACTTGTATTTTTTATAGCCCATATTGAAGAGAAAGCTAATAAAAATGTTATAAATAATACAATAAAACGATTTTTTACACTTAAATCTATAATTCTTTCAACCATATTTTACCACTCATCAGGAGATTTTATATCATACAATCTATTTGTCATAGCATCTGCATCATATAAGAATAAAGTATTGTTAATAACCTCATCACCTTGATTAAGACCAGAAAGAACCTTATATTTATCGCTAGATATTCTTTTTGCTTCTATAATCTTTGGTTCAAACTCTCCATTTTCTTTTGGAATAAAAACATAAAAATTATCTTCTTTTTTTATAACTGCAGTTTTAGGAAGTGTTAAAACTTCTAATTCATCTTTATAGATTTCAACTTTTCCAAACATAGATGGTAAAAGATTCAAATCTTTATTTGGTACGATAAATCGAATATCAACTGTTTTAGTATCTTCATTGAAAACTGGATATATAAAATCAATTCTTGATGATATAGAATTTTGTATTCCATCAAATCTAATATTTGCATTCATTCCTATTTTTAGGAAAGCCAAGTCTTCTTGATAAACAGATGCTATAAACCAAAGCTCATCTAAAGAAGCTATTTTAAATAGTACTTCACCTCTTTGTATATAACTATTGTTGTTTATATTTTTTTCAATAATTATTCCATTTATTGGTGAAGATACTAATATACCATTATTTGTTACCTTTCCATTTATAATTTTAGCTTGTTCATTTTTTGCTATTGCAAAATTATCTAATTTTGTAATAGCACTTTTATAAATATTATTATTCAATTCTTTAGCTATTTGTATCTCTTGCTGAATAGAATTTATTTCTGATGAATAAATACTATATAAAGTTTCACTCTTTTTTATATTTAGATAGTTTTTATTCGCATTTAAATACGTAATATATCCATCAAATCTACTTACAATATCTACTGTTTTACTTTCATCTATTTTTGTAATCCCGTAAAAAATTTTTGATTCTTTTACAAATTCTTTTTTTACTTTTACTCTTTCTATATTAAATAATTGCTTCGCATCTATTGGGTTTGCACTTAAACCAATAGCTATAAAAGAAATAAAAAATATCAATTTTTTCATAGTACACCTTTATTTGAATAGTATATAAGTTCGCTATAATTTTCAAAATATTTTGCTAACTCTTCATTTGCTTTTATTTCATAATCTAATAATTCATTCAAATTCTTTACACTCTCTTCTAAATTTGCCTTTTCAAAAATAGTACTATTTTCTAGAACCTTTTGAAGTTTCTGTTTTAAAGGGATAATTTGTTTTTGAATAATCTTATAATTTTGTTTACTTTTTTCTAAATTATTTAAATATATCTTTGTTTGTAATTTTAAATTATGTATTTGGCTTTTCTGTTTATCATTTGTTTCATTCGCATTTAAATTCGCTTTTAATTTATTAATATTCTCTGTTTTATATATGGGTAATGGCATACCAATACTAATATTTGCATAATCTTGATCTTTATTTTGCATATACTCTACACTCAAAGTAATTGATGAGAATTTTTTTGCTTCTTCTAACTTTGCATAATCTTTGTATCGTTGATTTGTAAGTTCTAAAATCTTTATTTGGGGGTGAGTATAAAAACTATCTTCAATAATGTTATTATCAATACTCTTAAACTCTAGATTTCCACTTAGATTGTCAATATTTACATAAGTTATTATCTCTAAATTTATGTATAAATTTTCTATTGTTGTTTTAAGTTCATTTATTTGTATATCTATATCATATTTAGATATTTGTGTATTTAAAATCTCATTAAAATTTGCTTTTTCATACTTATATAATTTTGAATATAAATTTTCTAATTTATCTTGATTTCTTTTGTATTGTTCTAAAAATTTTAATCTATTTTCTAAGATTAGAATATTGTATGAATATGAATATATCTTTGATTCTAGTTCAAGTTTTTTATCATCTAAGACTATCTCTTGTATATTTCTATCTTTTTTAGCAATACTTTCTTCAATATCAAGTTTATATCCTATAGGGATAGCTTGACTTATCTCCACTCCATACTCTTTTTGATCTCTTATGTAGTTTTTGTTTAGCATTATCATATTTGTTTTAAACTCTAGCATAGGGTTTTCCCAATTTTTTGCTAGTTTTATTTGATGATTTGCAACTTCAATAGATTTTTCAAGCCCTTTTAAGTCATAATTTTTGGAGAAACTACTATTTACTAACTCTTCTATTGTAGTTGCACTCAAAGAACTTATGATTATGCTTAAAACAAAAACTACCTTTTTCATTAGAAACTTACACTACTTTTTATAGAGTGAACTTTATCATCTGATGTTTTAAATCTCAGATTATATTGCCAAGTTCCATCCATACAAAAATTAATCATAAATTTATATTGATTTGATTCAAAAACACCTTCTCCATCATGATCCATATATGGCATTCCTGGCATTTCAGGCATAAAAAATTTCACTCTTAATTGTGCATCTTCTACTATCTTTCCATCTTTTGTTATTTTAGTAAAGAAGTCATTACTTCCAACACTTAAATCTCTTTTACTAACTAACTCTACACTATAACCATCTACTTCAAACTTCTCATTTAGAGAATTAGCATTTAAAAAAGTAGCTGCTAAAAATAGTGATATGAACACTTTAAATATATTTCTCATATTTATCCTTTATTTTTAATATTTGAAAATCTATCTAAAAAAGTGTGGAGTTTGTGTGGAGTTTATAAATATAAAGAAATTCATTATATTTATCTGCAATATTATTCTATGCAAAAGAATTTCTAAACAATATAATTTCACTTAATAAATTAAAAAAGGATAATATATGTCTAAATATATACCATTTATTCTATTTTGGACTCTTGGGATAATTTGGGGAACAAATTTTATATATATGAAATGGTCTAGTGAGCTTTTGAGTGAAATTCAAGTTGTTTTGATAAGAGTTTTATTTGGGTTTATTCCAGTGTTTTTATATGCTTTATATCTAAAAGTTATAAAACTAGAACATTTAAAATATAGTTTTCATTTTTTTGTAATGTCACTGTTAGGAACTTCAATATACTACTTCTTCTATATAAAAGGTGCTGCTCTTCTTTTATCTGGTGTTGCAGGAGCAGTAAGTGGAACAATACCTCTATTTACTTTTATCTTGGCTACTATTTTTATTAAAGAACAAAAAGTAACTCTTTCTTTAGTTTTAGGTATATTAATAGGATTTTCAGGAGTTGTACTTATATCAAAACCTTATGATAGTAATTTATTCGAATCAAATTTTGAAGGAATATTTTATATCCTTTTAGGTTCATTTATATTAGCTTGTTCTTTTGTATATGCAAAAAGATTTTTATCTCCTTTAAATATACATTTTGCAGCTCTTACAACTTATCAATTAGGTTTTGCAGTTGTAATACTTGCTTTATTTACAGATTATACAGGTATTGAAAATATTTTATCAGATAATCATAAATTTTATGGACTTATAATAGGACTAGGACTTTTAGGAACAGGAATAACAACTATTCTTTACTACTATTTAATACAAATAATTGGTCCAGTTAGAGCATCTTCATCAACTTATATACCTCCTGCTATAGCACTTTTTATAGCATATTTTTTAGTAGATGAAAATATAACTTTTATCGATTTAGTAGGAACTATTTTAATATTCTCAGGAGTATTCTTAATAAATAAAAAAAAGAAGCCTTAGGCTTTTTTTTATTTATTTATAGAATTGATATATTCAAAAGGTGTTGTTCCATAAACTCTTTTGAAAAGCCTATTAAAATGAGAAAGGTCAGAAAAACCAAATTCTACAACTGCACCATATAAATCTTTTGTTGAATCAAGGTAGCTTTTAGCATGATTTAACTTTGTATTTAAAAAATATTGATATGGAGTTATTCCAGTATTTTCTTTAAACCTTCTAATAAATTGAAACTTTGATAAATTAAACTCTTGAGATATTTGATCAAGATTTAAAATATCTTCAAGCTCATAATATATCATCTCTTTTGATTTTTTTATAAAATCTTTCTCTTTATTATAAGAAAAAACATAATCTTTCTTAGTAAAATTATCAACTACTTTTAAAAACTGTTCACTAAAAAATAGTTCATCTTGTTGAGTTAATACTGCATTTGAAAGTTTTAATAAATCTTCTTTTAATTTTTCATTATAAATTAATGATGAAGAGAACTTTATTATATCTTTTTGTTCCATTGCTTCTAAAAGAAGTTGAGGTTTAATAAGTAATAAAATATATTCATAATTTCCATATAAGCTTTCATGTATTTGCTCTGGATTAAAGATAGTTATACCATTTTCATAAGAATTTATAGGCTTTCCATCTAATATATACTTTTGCTCACCTTTTAAAGTGATTGCAAAGTGATATTCTTCATGAGAATGCTTTTTTAAAATCATATTATTTACATCTGCTTTTAATACAGTAATTCCTAATCTATTTTTATATATTAATTTATCTTTCAATAGCTATCTCTTTTAAATTTTTTGAATTATACATTTTGAAAGTTAAAAAATAAGTTTAAATATAGTTCCTTTATTCTCAACAGAATTAACTTCTATTTTTATATCATATTTTTTACATATCATATTTACGATATTTAAACCTAAACCAAAACCACCACTTTGATTTGTAGCACGATAATATCTATTAAAAATATCTTTAATCTTATCTTTTGGTATCCCAATACCACTATCTTTTATAATAAGTGAATTATTTTTTAAAATAAGTTCTATTTTCCCATCTTGTTTATTATATTTTATTGCATTTGAGAAAAGATTATTAAAAAGCCTTATAAAATCATCTTTGTTTATTTCATAAAAAAACTCATCTAAATCCAATGTAATAGTTAGCTTTTTTCTTGTAATCATTGGTTCAAAATTTGCTATTTCATCTTTTATAACTTTAGAAATTTTAAGATTCTCCATACTTTTTTTATCAATATTCTCTAAAAAAACATATGTTAAATCTTTGTATATTTCACTTATCCTTTTTGCACTAAATTTTATTCTCTCCAACTGCTTTTGTGTTATATTTTCACTATTACTAGACATTATTAAAGCAGTTATGGGAGTATTTAATTCGTGTGTTGTATCTTTTATAAAATTATTTAATCTTTCTCTTTCATCTTTTATTGGTTTTAAAAATAGTTTTGCAAGATACCAGCCAACAAGAGTAATGATTGAATAAAACATTAAAAATATAAACACAATATTTAATTTTAATTTAGATATTTTCCCCTTTAAACTTTTATCTTTTAAAACAATATACCAAACTCCTAAATGTCCTACCGCTGAACTATCCACAATAATTAACTTATTTTTATCTTGATAAAAATTTAAAGAGAAATCAAAATTATCTTTTAAATTTCCAAATAAGAGATTTTGATGCATATCATAAAATGATATTTCATATTCATTTAGATATTTGTTTTTATCAAAGTCTCCATTTGTCATATGTGAAATAATGATTTCATTAGAAGCTTTTGAAACTATATTTTGCATATTAGATTTTGCTAAATCTATATATAATATTTTTTCATTTTGATAATAAAAAAATGTTGCAAGTATCATTAGAATAAAGGATGATCCTAAATAAAGACCTAAAAAACTAAAAAAACTCTTTTTTTCACTAGATGTTAAATCTATATCCAACTCCTCTAATATTTAATATTCTTTCTTCACCTAAAACTTTTCGTAAATTTTTTATATAAGTTCTTATAGTTGAACTATCAATACTATCCTCATAGCTATAAATATTTGTTATAAGTTCATCTATACTTATTGTTTTAGTAGAGTTTGTAACTAAATATTGTAAAACTTCACTCTCTTTTTTAGAGATATTATATACCTTTTCATCTTTTATAATATTATAATTTTCTAAATCTATATATACATTTTCATCTATTTGTATTTTCAAATCTATATTAAAAAGCCTTTTTATATTATTGATTCGTAAATCAAGTTCCTTTAACTCAAAAGGTTTTCTAATATAATCATCGCATCCACTTTCAAAACCTTTTTGCATATCTTCTACCATACTAAGAGAGGTTATAAATATTGCTGGAGTTTTTATATTATGATTTCTAAGTTCTTTTAGTAAATCAAATCCATTTAAATCTGGAACATTAACATCAAGTATAAGTAAATCAAATTTTTGTGAATATAAATAATCCTGTGCTTCATTTGCACTAAAAGTCGTAAAAACTATATGATTTTGTGTGATTAGGTGTTCTTGTAAGATTTCATTTAAGATCAAATCATCTTCAAGTAGTAGGATTTTCATTTTAGAAAGTTTAGTGATGTAAAAACATCACTAAATCATTTTTAGAATCTTCTTCTTGGTTTTTCTTCTCTTGGTTGAGCTTCATTAACTCTTAGAGTTCTACCTTCAGTTTCTTTTCCATTTAAAGCTTCAATTGCCTCTTGTCCAGCAGATTGTTCAGCCATTTCAACAAATGCAAAACCTTTAGATCTTCCTGTTTCTCTATCCATTATAACTTTTGCACTTTTAACTGCACCAAACTTAGCAAAAATTGCTTCAACATCATTATCATTCATTCTGTATGATAAATTACCTACGTAAATATTCATAATTCTTATCCTTTGAAAAAGTTAGATATTATGCCTTAATATTTTTCAATAATCAAGAGTTTTGAAAATTTTTTTCCAAAGCTTTTGAAATTCTTGAAAATACTTCATCAAATCCTAAGATAAAAATTATGTCATAAACTGATGGTGCTTGCGTTCCACCCGTGATTGCTATTCTTATTGGCTGAAAAAGTTGTGGAAATTTCAAACTATATTCTTCAATAAAAGGTTTTGTGAAATTTTCTATTTTTTCAACACTATTTAAAAAATTTTTATTCTCTTTTAATAAATTTAGATATTTTTCTAATATATTTTTTGTATCTTCTTTAACAAATTTTTTAACTCCAGCTTCATCATAAGAGTTTGGAATATTTAAAATATCTTCAATTGATTTCTTTAAATCTAATAAAGTATTTGCTCTTTGTTTTGCTAAATTTAATAAATCATCTTTTTTATCTAACTTTGATAAATCTAGATCAAAAAACTTTAGTTCTTTTTCTAATCTATCATTTGAAGCTTTTTTAATATATTCACTATTTAACCATAATAGCTTTTCAGCATTATATGCTGATGCTGATTTATTGATATTTGAAGGATCAAAAAGTTTCAACATCTCTTCCATACTAAAAATCTCTTGATCTCCATTTGACCATCCAAGTCTTACTAAAAAATTTAAGAGTGCTTCTGGTAAATATCCTAATCTTTTATAATCCATAACATCCATTGCTCCATCTCTTTTTGATAGTTTTTTGCCTTCTGGATTATTTATCATAGGAACATGATAAAACTTTGGAATTTTAAAACCTAAAGCTTCATAAATAACTATCTGTTTTGGAGTATTTGATAAATGGTCATCTCCTCTTATAACATCTGTCATCTCCATCAAAGCATCATCTACTGTTACAACAAAGTTATATGTTGGCATTCCATTACTTCTTGCAATTACAAAATCATCTACAAAAGAAGAATCAAACTTCATATCACCTTTTACACCATCAACAAATCTAATCTCGCCATTTTTTGGTGCTTTAATTCTAATTACAGGATTAACTCCAGCTGGAATAGGTGGTAAAGTTTTACCATCTTCAGGTCTCCAAGTTCCATCATACCTTGGAGTCTGTTTTGCTGCTTCTTGTGCTGATCTTAAAATATCAAGTTCTTCTTTACTCATATAACACTTATAAGCTTTTCCGTTATCTAATAATTTATTTATATATTCTTTATATATATCTGTTCTTTTTGATTGATACTCAACTTCTCCATCATAACTTAATCCAACCCAATCAAAAGCTTCAATTATAGCTTTTAAAGCATCTTCACTATTTCTTTCTAAATCTGTATCCTCAATTCTAAGTCTAAAAATACCACCATTCTTTCTTGCCCATAAATAACTATATAATGAAGTTCTTAATCCACCAATATGTAAATATCCAGTTGGGCTTGGAGCAAATCTTGTAACTGTCATAATCTATTCCTCATCTTTTTTATTATAAATATAAAATCCTACACCTGCAATAATCACAAAAACCAATAAAAATATTAGTAGTCCTATTTCAATTATTCCCATTTGCATCCTTCTCTTTTAATTGTCCACATGCAGCACTAATATCTAAACCTTTTGATTCTCTAATTGTGCAGATTACTCCCTTAGAGTTTAAAAAATCTTTGAATTTTAGCATATCTTTTTCTTGTGGTCTTTTATATGAAGTCCCTGGATATGGATTAAAATATATTAAGTTCACTTTTGCTTGTATTCCATTTAGTAAACTAACCAGTTTTTTTGCAGCATCAATACTATCATTTTTATCTTTTATAACCAAATATTCAAACATAACTTTTTTTCTAGTATCAACAGGGAAAGCCTTTACCGCTTCTATAATAGAAGCAATATTATAAGCTTTATTCATAGGAATAAGTTCACTTCTTAGTTCATCATCAACAGCATGAAGAGAAATAGCAAGTTGAATTTGTAAATCTTTTTCACCTAACTTTTTTATCTTACTTGCTATTCCAGAAGTTGAAACAGTTTGTCTTCTTCTACTAATAGCTAAACCATCAAGTTCTGAAAAAATCTCAACCGCTTTTATAAAATTATCAAAATTATCAAGTGGTTCACCCATTCCCATATAAACGATATTTAAAGCTTTATTTTCAGCTATTTGATTATCTCTTTTTATGTGCACAATTTGAGCTATATACTCTCCAACTGTAAGGTTTCTTACAAAGCCACCTTTTGCAGTTAAACAGAAACTACAGCCAACTTTACAGCCAACTTGAGAAGATATACAAACAGTATATTTTTCACTTCTTACTATTTGTCCATCTTCATCTATTTTTTTATCTTTCATTAAAAGTAATACTGCTTCAATAGTATGATTATCTCTTAATTTAAAAAGATATTTAATACTTCCATCAATACTTTGTTCTTTTTTTACAACATGCATAATATCTATTGGATAATTTGTTTTTAAATCTTCTATCAACTCTTTTGGTAAATTTTTCATTTCATCATATGAATTTGCATATTTTTTATAAAGCCAATTATAAACTTGTTTTGCTCTAAATGATGGTTTTAATCTATTTTTTAATTCATCTAATGTGAAATCATAAATAGATATTAATTGCTCTTTTGCCATTACTTTTCCATTTTTATTTTAATTATATCTTTTTGTACTAGATAGTTTGTTAGTTTATCCATAGCATTTTTATGATTCTTTAAAAAATCTTCATGTGCATTTTCATTTGTATAATTTGTTACTACAAATATTCCTGCTACTGGTATTTGAAACTCTTTTGCTACACTTAGAACTGAAAAGAATTCCATATTTTCAACACCAATTCCATAATCTAAAAATTCTTTTGTAATATCTTCATTTGTTGAAATATAATTTGAACTATTTACTATTGTGTCATTTTTTACAAAGTTATTATCACTTTCTATCACATTATCTAGTGGAGTATAAGCACTTTGTGTTAAAAATCCCAATTCAATGTTTGAAGCTTTCTTAGATTCAATAATATCAAATATTTTGAAATCTCCATAACTTCCAGCACTTCCAATAAAAAGTAAATATTCTGGCTTATTAAAAAGACATATTCGTGTAAGATTTATAGAAGTTTCTATTAACCCTACACCAATTGAAGTAGAAAAAGGAAAAGTTTCATTTCTTCCAGCACTTATAATCACTTACAATCCAATACAAAATTTGTATTTATTTTAATATTTTGTTCATCATTTAATGGTGTAATATCATTTGATTCACTAATTTGTACACTATCTAACATTGAACTACTCATCATTTTTGCTCTTGGCATTATATATCCATATTCTTCATTTATGTTTACATTTTTTACTTCACACTTTTTTGTGATTTTAGATGATAGTTCTTTTGAATAATCTTCTATCCAAATTAAAGTTTCAAATCTAAGTTCATCTGTAACTTTAGTTTGTAATTTATTACTTAATTCCCAAGATAAATTTGAAACATTAACTTTTAAATCATTTGATTTTATACTATCTTTTAGTGCGAATAAATCATTGAGAAAAGCATTTACTAGACTTGCTTCTTGCGATTTTGCATTAAATCTCAAATCTCCACTATAACCTTTAAAAACTGATTTATTATTTATATATTCATATTTTGGGCTCAAATTATAATTTGTATTTTCTAACGTAATATTCTTTGTATTCTTTAAAAAATTATTAAACTTTTCTATTTCATTGTTTACAGATTTTTCATCTTTTTTTTCTACTGTAATATTTACATTTGTTACTAAAGTATCTGCGTTAACATTTTTTGAAAAACTTTTACTAAAATTTAATTCATAAGAAAATGCAGAAACTCCTAAAAGTAGGGTAGTTACTAATATATTCTTTTTCATTTTTATATCCTTACACTTATTCCATTTTGTTCTAAATATCTTTTTAAATCCATAATATCAATCTCTTTAAAGTGGAAAATAGAGGCAGCTAAAGCTGCACTTGCTCCAACTTGATAAGCTTCTTTAAAATGTTGCATGTTTCCTGCTCCTCCACTTGCAATTACAGGAATATCTACAAGTTTTGATATTTGTTCAGTAATTTTTAAATCAAAACCTTGTTTTACACCATCAGTATCCATAGAAGTTAAAAGTATTTCTCCTGCACCTCTACTATACACTTCTTTTGCCCATATTAAAGCATCAAGTCCAGTATCTTCTCTTCCACCTTTTACAAAAACATGATAAGAACCATCATTAACTCTTTTTACATCGATGGCAACAACTATACATTGACTACCAAATCTTTTTGCACCATCATCTATTAAATTTGGTGTTGAAACTGCACTTGAATTTATAGATATTTTGTCACAACCAACATTTAATAAAGTATAAATATCATCTAATTTTCTAATACCACCACCAACAGTTAAAGGAATAAAAACTTCTTTTGCTACATTTTTAACAATATCAACAATAGTTCCTCTGTTCTCATAACTTGCAGTAATATCTAAAAATGTTAATTCATCTGCACCTTCATCATTATATCTTTTTGCTATTTCAACTGGATCTCCAGCATCTTTTAATCCAATAAAATTAACACCTTTTACAACTCTACCATTATTCACATCTAAACAAGGTATAATTCTTTTTGCTAAACTATTCAATATTAAATTCCTTAAAAATAAGTAAAAAATATTATCTAATTGTAAGTTAAAAACAGATATACTCCTTGCTATAATGGAAAGAATAAAAGCAAAAAAACAATACGGACAAAACTTTTTAAAAGATAGTTCTATTTTAAATAAAATCATCGAGTCGATGCCCCATAACGATAATCACATTGTAGAAATTGGGCCTGGATTAGGTGATTTGACTAAAAACTTAGTCAAATACAAAGATGTAACAGCTTATGAGGTTGATACCGATTTAATTGGTATTTTAAAGTCAAAGTTTGCAATTAATTTGGATAAGGGAAATCTAGAAATCATTCACGCTGATGTTTTAGATGCTTGGGATAAGCAAAAAACCTTATATAATGGTAATTATGATTTAATAGCAAATCTACCATATTATATTGCAACAAATATTATATTAAAAGCTTTTGAAGATAGCTTTTGTGAACATATCATTGTTATGGTTCAAAAAGAGGTTGCTTTAAAATTTACAGCAAATGTAAATGATAAAGAATACTCATCTTTAGGTATTATTACTGAATTATTATCAAATGATTCTAAGATACTTTTTGATGTTCCTCCTGAAGCTTTTGATCCAATTCCAAAAGTTATATCTTCAATTCTTTATATAAAAAAGGATTTGTCAAAAGAAATAGATAAGGATTTTAATAGATTTTTAAAAGCATGTTTTATTCAACCACGCAAGAAACTATCAAAAAACCTATCTACTTTATTGGATAAAAATCAAATTCTTGAATTATTTAAAGAGCTTGAAATTGACGATAATTTACGACCTCACGAAGTTTGTTCATCTTTGTATAGCCAAATGTATACAAAGGTAAAAAATGGAAGAAATAAACGAAACTAAAGAACAAATAACACAAACTAATAATACACAAATACCAGTTGCTGAATCATCAGCAGAAAATCCACAAAAGCGTATTCCTTATAATAAAAAAAGAAAACCAAAACCAAAATATGCAGTAAAAGATGCACAAACTAGTGGAGAAGGTTGGACAAATGACTTAAAGAAAGCATATATTGTAAATGAAAAAATTCATAAAGATAGATTAAATCCACATTATAAATTAAATTTAAATACAAATGCCAAAATAAGAATAACTCCACTTGGTGGATTAAATGAAATTGGTGGAAATATGATGGTTGTTGAAACTGAAAATGAAGCAATTATCGTTGATGTTGGTATGAGCTTTCCAGATGGAGAAATGCATGGAGTTGATATTTTAATTCCTGATTTTTCATATCTTAGAGAGATAAAAGATAAAATTGTGGCTGTTGTTATTACTCATGGTCACGAAGATCATATAGGTGCAATGCCTTATTTATATAAAGAGATGCAATTCCCTATTTATGGAACATCATTACCTCTTGAAATGATTGGTTCAAAATTTGATGAACATAAAATGAGAGAACATAGAGGACTTTTTAGAGCAATTTCAAAAAGAACTCCAATTAAAATTGGTAATGATTTTGAAGTAGAATGGATGCATATAACGCACTCTATCATTGATTCATCTGCTGTAGCTATAAAAACTGCTGCTGGGACTATGATACATACAGGTGATTTTAAAATAGACCATACTCCAATAGATGGTTTTCCAACAGATTTACATAGACTTGCACACTATGGAGAAGAGGGGGTTTTAGTTTTAACTTCTGACTCAACTAACTCTCACTCTCCAGGTTTTACTAAAACAGAAAAGGCTGTTGCTCCTACATTTGAAAGAATATTCTCAACTTCTAAAGGTAGAGTTATAATGAGTACATTCTCATCAAATATACATAGAGTTGCTCAAGCAATTGAAAAAGCTTTAAAATATGGTAGAAAAATTTGTGTTATTGGTCGTTCAATGGAGAAAAACTTGGAAATTGCTATGAACTTGGGTTATATAAAATTTCCTAGAGATCAATTTATTGAAGCTCATGAAGTAAATAAATACAATGATAATGAAGTTTTAATAGTAACAACAGGAAGTCAAGGTGAGTCTATGAGCGCATTATATAGAATGGCAATACATGAACATAGACATATCAAAATAAAACCTGAAGATCAGATTATACTATCTTCAAAAGCAATTCCTGGGAATGAAGGGAGTGTTTCTGAAATTATAAATCATCTTTTAAAAGCTGGGGCAAAAGTTGCTTATCAAGATTATGCAGATATTCATGTATCAGGACATGCTGCGCAAGAAGAGCAAAAACTTATGCTAAGACTAATTAAACCTAAATTCTTTTTACCAGTTCATGGTGAATATAATCATGCTTTAAAACATGGAGAAACTGGTGTTGATTGTGGAGTATTAGAAAGAAATGTTTATGTAATGGCTGATGGAGAACAAATAGAAGTTAGCCCAAAATATCTTAAAAAAGTAAAAACTGTTAAGAGTGGAAAAGTTTATATAGATAATCAACTAAATAATAAAATATCTGATGATGTAGTTATTGATAGACAAACTATGGCTAAAGAAGGTGTTGTTATGATTGTTGCACAAATTAATGAAAGTGATAGAACACTTGTTGGGAAACCTAAAGTGGCATCATTTGGTTTAATATCAGATAAACAGGATAAATTCTTTACAAAGGATATAGAAGATATTTTAGGTGTATTCTTAGAAAATGCAAAGCCTGGAATTTTCAAAAATAGTAGAATTTTAGAAGATGAATTAAGAAAAGTTGTAAGAAAACACTGTATTAGAAAATATAAAAAATATCCAATGATTGTTCCTACAATATTTGTACAATAGGAATAAGTATGGACTACAAAAATATAATAAAAGAGGTTTTACTAACTGAAGCAAAAGAGTTAGAAAAGAGTGCAGACTCTATCTCTTTTGATATTGAAGAAATTATTAATCTAATTATAAATTCAAAAGGTAAACTTATTGTTACAGGCGTTGGAAAATCTGGGCTTGTTGGAGCAAAAATAGCTGCTACATTAGCAAGTACTGGAACAAGTTCTTTCTTTCTTCATCCTACAGAAGCAATGCATGGTGATCTAGGTATGATTGGTAAAGATGATATTGTTTTAGGTATATCTTATAGTGGAGAAAGTGAAGAACTTATTCAAATATTACCACATTTAAAACGATTAAATATACCTCTAATATCTATGGCAAAAAGTGAGAAATCAACTTTAGCTAAATATTCAAATTATTTTATAAATATTGCAGTTGATAAGGAGGCATGTCCATTAGATACTGCACCAACTTCTTCTACAACTTTAACTATGGCAATGGGAGATGCTCTTGCTATTTGTTTAATGAAAAAAAGAGATTTTAAAAAAGAAGATTTTGCCTCTTTTCACCCTGGTGGAAGTTTAGGTAAAAAACTATTTATAAAAATATCTGATTTACTTAGAAAAGAAAATTTACCTATTGTTTCACGTGAAACAAAACTAAAAGATGCAATTATTGTAATGAGCGAAGGAAGAGTTGGTTCTGTTATTATAGAAGATAAAAATCAAAAAGTTGTTGGAATATTAAGTGATGGAGATTTAAGAAGAGCTTTAATGAAGCAAAATTTTTCTATTGATTGTAATGTTGAAGATATAGCAACGATGAATCCAAAAACTTTTGATGATGAAAATTTACTAGCTAGTGATGCTCTTCAGATAATAGAAAACTATAAAATACAACTACTAATTGTAACAGATAAAAATAAAAAATTAGTCGGATTACTTCATATTCATGATTTAATTGAGGCAGGAATAAAATGAAAAAAGAGATAAAAAATAGTACTGAGCAATATGAAATAATGAGATTAAATAAGTTTTTATCTCATAATAGTAACTATTCAAGAAGAGAAGCAGATAAATTAATTTCTGATGGACTTGTAAGAGTAAATAATAAGGTTATTACAGATTTAGCTACAAAAGTAAAAACTATAGATAAAGTTGAAATAGGTAAAAAGATTATCAAAGAAGATAAGAATAGAATGTATACTGTAATAGTTTATAATAAACCAAAAGGTGAAATTGTATCTAAAAATGATCCTCAAGGTAGAAAGACTATTTATGATAGCTTAGGAGCTAAATACAAGCACTTTATGAGTGTAGGGCGATTAGACTACTCTAGTGAGGGTTTATTGCTCTTAAGTGATAGTGTGGACATTGTAAATAAGCTTATGCACTCTGATTTAGAAAGAGTTTATAAAATTAAAGTAAATGGCATTATAACTCCAAAAGTTGAAGAAGCTATGCAAAAAGGTATTACTATTGAAGATGCAACAAAAGGTGCATATAGTAAAACAAAAATAAAATCTATGAGTTTTGCTCCTTTTCTAGCTTATGATATTCAATCAAATGGAGAAAAATTTTCTAAAATAAAAGTTGTAATAAATGAGGGTAAAAATAGAGAGTTGAGAAGATTCTTCGCTCATTTTAATCTTGATGTACTAGATTTAAAAAGACTAGAATATGGTGGAGTATCATTAAATAATCTTCCAACAGGGAAATCACGATTTTTAGCAAAAGAAGAATATAAAAATCTTAGAATTTTTATGAATGAAGATGATAGATCTATCAAATAAATTACGTCCAACAAACTTAGAAAGTTTTGTTGGTCAATCACATATTATTGGTAAAAATAAAGCACTATATAAACTTATAAAACAAAAAGATATCCCTCATTTATTTTTTTATGGTAAACCTGGAACTGGTAAAACAACTTTAGCAAAGATTATTGCAAAAGAAATAAACACAGATTATTACTATTTTAATGCAACATCAATAAAAATTGAAGATTTAAGAAAAGTATTTGATAAATATAAAGGTACATTAATAAAACCTCTTATCTTTATAGATGAAGTTCATAGACTTTCAAAAAATCAACAAGAAGTTTTACTCCCAATAATGGAAAATTATGATGCAATTATCATAGGAGCTAGCACAGAAAATCCTTTCTTTACTTTAACAAGTGCTATTCGTTCTAGATCATTTTTATATGAATTCAAAGCTTTTGATTATCAAGATATGGTAAAAATAGTTGATATTGCTTTAAAAGATATTGATATAAATATATCAAGTGAAGCTAAAGAATATTTAATACAATCAAGCTCTGGAGATGCAAGAGCAATGCTTACTCTTTTAAACTTTTCATATAAAGTATCTAAAGATATTGATTTAGATTTATTAAAAGAATTAAGAGAAAGAGTAATTGGTGATGGAGTAAGTTCTAGTAATACACACTATGATTTAGCAAGTGCTATGATAAAATCTTTAAGAGGTTCAGATATTGATGCAGCTTTGTACTATATGGCAAGATTAATTGAAGGTGGTGAAAGTGTAGATTTTATTACAAGAAGATTAGTTATATTTGCAAGTGAAGATATAGGAAATGCAAATCCAAATGCTTTAAATCTTGCAGTTAGTACAATGTTAGCTTGTAATAAAATAGGATACCCAGAATCAAGAATTATACTCTCACAATGTGCAATTTATCTAGCATCAAGTCCAAAATCAAATAGTGCATATAAAGCAATAAATAAAGCTCTAGCAACAATAAAAGATGGTAAGATAATAGATATACCAAAGCATTTAGATTCTCAGCATATTGGATACTTATATCCTCATGATTTTGGTGGATATGTTGAACAAGAATATCTAAAAGAAGATTTAAAATTATATCAATCTATTAATATTGGGTATGAAAAGACTCTAAATGAATGGATAAAAAAGATAAAAAATAAGGATTAATTTATGGAATATTATAGTTGGATTTTGAGCTTACATGTAATCGCTGTTTTATCATGGATGGCTGTAATGTTTTATCTTCCAAGACTTTTTGTATACCATGTTGAAAACATAGATAAAAAAGAGTTTGTAGAAGTTGTAAAAATTCAAGAAAAGAAGATAGATGCTTTTATAGGACACCCAGCAATGACGATAACAATTTTAAGTGGTATTGCTATGATTTCTTTAAATCCAGCATTATTAAGCCAGCATTGGATGATAGCAAAAATTATATCTTTAATTTTACTAATAGCATATGCAATATCATTAACAAAATTTAGAAAATCTTTAGAAAATGATAGCTGTAAAAAAAGTGGTAGATTTTTTAGAATGTACAATGAACTACCAACTGCACTAGCTATTTTAATAGTTACGTATGTTATAACTAAAAACTTCTCATGGTTATTTACATTAACAATTATCTTACTCTTTGGATTTGTTTGCTATAAAATTTTAAACCATAAAAAGGCTAAATAATGAATTTTGAAAAGTACTATTTACTAGATACAAATATTTTACTTGAAGATGCTACAAATATAATAAAACTATCTGATGATAATAAAAATCTTATTATACTAGCTGAAACTGTTTTAGATGAAATTGATAGCAAAAAAAGTGGTTTTGAAGAGATAAACTTCCAAGCAAGAGAATTTGCAAGACTTTTAGAAAATTCAAAAATTATTAGTTCAAAAAGACTTGATGAATATAAAGTTATTAGATTAAAAATAGAAAATAAGAAAGATACAATTATTGATATTGTTTCAAAAGATGATTATGAAATAAATACAAAAAATGTTTCACTAAATATTATAAATGATAGAAAAATCTTAGAAATAGCTACATTCTCAAATAGATACTATGATAAAAATATAGAGTTTATCTCAATGGATATTATGGCAAGAACAAGAGCTATATCACTTGATATAAAAACTTCATCACTTATTGGTAAAGACAATGATACATATAATTTTAATTTTGTAAAAGATATAGAAATAGATTTTGAAGATTTAGAATATTTAGATAATAAAGATATTGAAGAATATGATAAAGAATATAAAGTAGAGAATTTTTCTTACTGTATGAAAGTAAAGAATTCAGATCAAGTAATTTTAGCATATATACAAAATGGCAAAATAAAAATATTAAATGAAGAAGAAGTAAGAAATCAAGTAATTACTCCTTTAAATAAAGAGCAACTATTTTTTTCAAATGCAATAATAAACCATTTCTATAATATTCTAATAATAGAAGCAAAAGCTGGTAGTGGAAAAACACTTTTAGCACTTAGTGGAGCATTAAAACTTGTTAAACAGAAATATTTTCAGAAAATTATATATATTAGAAACTCTATAGAGTCTTTAGATAAAGGAGAAGATGTTGGATATTTACCAGGACTTGAAGAAAAATTTAGAATATATAATCACCCTTTAATGGATAGCTTAGAGTATATCATTAGAAGCGAACATAAAAAAAGAAGAAATAAAAGAGCTGAATTATCTTATTCGCCTCTAGAGGATAGTGAAGTTCAATCAAGAGTGGAACAAATGATTTCAAACTATGCAATAGAAACTATGTGGGTAGGAGAAATGAGAGGTAGAACACTATCAAATTCTTTTATTATAATAGATGAAGCACAAAATATGTCTAATAAAACAATGCAAATGGTTTTATCAAGAGTAGATGCAAGTTGTAAAGTTGTAATTCTTGGTTCAAATAAACAAATAGACAACTTTTATGTAAACAAATATACAAATGCATTAACAACGCTTTTAAAATCAACAAAAAATGAAAATAATATTGTTAATATATTTGCTATAAAACTAGAAAAAGTATTAAGAGGACCAATAACAGAATGGGCAGAGAATCTATTTACAAAATAATTTAAATTTGTGATATAATACATAAATAAATTTGTAAAGGATTACAATGTCATTACTTCAATATAGTTCAAAAGAGATGTTTTCAGCAACTGATTTGGTAAGAAGAAATAAACCTATATTTGACAAATTAAATAGCAAAGAGATTGAAAAAGCAGTAATTTTAAAAGATGGTAAACCATCTATTATTCTTCTTGATTTCAGTGAGTATGAAAAATTAATAGAAGATTATTTAATTTTAAAGAATAAATCTTTATCTACAAATCATACACAAGAAACTACAAATATTGAAACAAAATCTCACTTAAAAGAAGAAAAAAAGTTTGATAAGATTTCAGAAGATGAATACAAAATAGCTTTAAATGAAATAGAAAAATTATCTGCAAATCTTAACTCAAATTCTACTACAGAAACAAATGAAAATAGTAAAGCATTAAAAGAATTTTGGGAAAAATAGGAAATGTTTCACGGGAAACATCTAACTTTTCATAATAACTATAAATAAGTTTTTTTATACCATAAAGAAAAAATAAATAAAGAGTATAAATGCTGTTTGAACTTATTTGAACTAGCTAAACTATATATATGCTTTATGTACTCATCATTAAAGAAATTTGTAGATTTATTTACTTCAATAATAGTATCTAATATACCAGTTTTAAACTCTTTTTGAAGCCATTCATTATAAGGAGAGTTAAATCCTTTTTTTGTACGATTTATAATCTCTTTTGGAAGATATTTTGAAGCTATTTTTTTAAGAAGATATTTATTTGTATCTCCAACTTTTATGTTTGACTCTATACTAAAAACATAATCGATCAAATTTTTATCTAAAAATGGAGTATTAATTTGTAAAGAATTTTCATTTGATAAAGTGTGAACTTTTGTCAAAACAGCATTTGCAACCCAAATTTTTAAATCAAGATAACTCATATTATCAACTGGATCTTGCTTTGAACTTTCTGTTTTAAATGTAGGGACTTTTTTAAATAATCTTCTTTTTTGTATATCTGTATAAATTTCTCCAAAAGAGTTATAAATATTTTGCTTTTTTACAACTCTTCGCAAGTATTCACTCTCTTTTGTATTGTTTTGTAAAGCAGAGATTATCTCATCTAAAAAATCATTTTGATCTTTAGACAAAGATTTCCCAAAATTATAATATTTTAAGAATTTTGTATAATTATCATAACCTAAAAATATTTCATCGCTTCCTTCACCTGACAATAAACACTTTATATTTTCTTTATTTACTTGATTTAAAAGCATATTTAAAGGCACACTTGCACTATCGCTATGAGGTTCATCAAAGATATCAAGTGTTTTAAAAAAATTGTCTACATAATCTTTTTGATTTATGATAACTTCATTGTGATTTGATTTTATATGATTTGCTGTAATTTTTGCAAAATCTAATTCACAGTAATTTTTATATTCACTATAGCCTATGCTAAAAGTGTTTATTCTTTTACCACTAAGCTTCGTATATATTGCACTTATAAATGAACTATCTATTCCACCACTTAAAAGTGTGCTAGGAGATGATACAAGCCTTTTTTCTATTGAGTTAAATAAAATCTCTTCTAAATCATTTAAAGCTGTTTTTTCGTCCTTTATGGCTTTGTATGTCTTTATTCTATAATATTTCTTTTTTATTAAACCTTTTTTATTTTCAAAAATCAAATATGTAGCTTCTTCAAGCCTAAAAATATCTTGATAAAAGGTATCTTCGCCAAATGTAGCAAAATATTGAATATATTTACTCAAAGCTACTTTATTCATATTTGGTAGATAATTCAAATTATTTAATATATTTTTTATAGAAGTTGAAAATAGAAAAGTTCCATTTTTAATATAGTAAAAAAATGGAATATTACCAAATCTATCTCTTGAACAAAAATATAAATCTTTCTTTTTATCATAAATACAAAAAGAAAAGATACCATCAAGTTTATCTAGAAAATCAAAAGCAAATTTTGTATAATAGTCTTTTAATAGGCTAAACTCGTCAGCAAAAAATAAATCTTGTTTATTATATATTTCACCTTCAAAATATATATCTAAATCATCAAATTCTTGTTTTTTCATAATATTTTACTTTATATAATATTCAATTAATTCAATATAAAAATATAAAAGACCAACAAAGATTATAGAAGACACTAAAATTGTAGATGCAACATCAGATGGTTTCATATTAAATAAAACTGAAAAATTTACATTATTAACCGCAAGTGGAACCATAAGTTCCATAATCAAAATAGAAGTAACAAAAGCATTTAAATTTGTAAAATTTAGTATTATGATTATACCTATAAGTGGTAATAATATATGTTTTGCAAAACTAATTTGAAAAGAGAGTTTCCAAGGCATTGAACTTACTTTTACACTATAAAGATATGTTCCAAATATAAAAAGTTGTGTTGTCAAAGAAGTATATGCACCCATCTCAAGTGCTAAATGTATATTATCACTTATTGGTACTTGATAATAATTTATAAGTAAAGCAAAAATAGCAAACCAAATAACTGGTATTCTAAATATAGACTTTAGTGAATCAAAAACTGAAAATTTATCTCTTGCAAAAAAATATATAGAAACTGTATACATAAAAAATATATTCGCTATATTTATAATACTTGTATATGGAACACTTTCTACTCCAAACAAAGCTATACCTAAGGGAATTCCTAAATTTCCTGTATTCCCTATCAATCCTGTAGCTAAAAAAATATTCTTATCTGTTTTTTCACTAAATACATATTTAGAATATAAAAGCATAATAAACAAAGTAAAAAACATACAAACTAAAAAGAAAATAGGAGACATTATAAACTCATAATCAATAGGAGCTTTTGTTAATCCCCAAACAATTAAAATAGGTTGAAAGAAATAAAGTGAAAGTAGAACCAAAGTTTTTTCATCTATTTGAGTTTTAAATCTTTTTTTCGCAAGAAAACCCAAAAAGATAAAAAAGTATATTGGAAGAACAGAAAGTATAGCTTCTATTTAATATCCTTAATATTCAAGACAGTATAAGCATAAAGCTTATACTGCAACAATTCCTTTAATCATATAAAAAATCCCTGCTGCTAAAAGAGCTGAAGCTGGTACAGTTATAACCCATGCTGCAACTATTTTCTTAACTGCATCTCTTTTTACATATTTAGTACCTTTAGCTTCTTTAAAATCTTTTTTTTCTTGTTTAACAATCTCTTCAATCTCATCAATTTTTTTGAAATTCTCTACAATTTTAATATAAGTTGCTTTTGACTTATCTTTAATAATTTCAAGCTTAGCTAACTCTGATTTTAATTTATCAAGTTCTTTTTTATGTTTTTTAAATTTTTCTCTAATATCTTGAACATAATTTTTCTCTGTCATATCAAGAGCTTCTCTTAAAAATCCAACACCAAATACCCCACCTATTGTAATATGAGTTGAAGATACAGGAAGTCCTAATTGACTAGCAACAATAACTGTAATAGCAGTAGCCATTGCAATAGAAAAACCTCTCATTTGATCAAGTTCAGTTATTTCATTTCCAACAGTTTTGATAAGTCTTGGTCCATATAAAATTAATCCAATTACAATCCCAATAGCACCAACAAGCATAATCCAAAAAGGAATATGTGCTGTACCACCAACTTGTCCAGCATTTACAATAGCATCATTAATAGCAGCTAATGGTCCAATAGCATTTGATACATCATTTGCACCATGAGCAAAAGATAAAAGTGCTGCTGCAAAGATTAAAGCTGGTGTAAATAGTTTATTTACACTTGCTCTATCATTTAAAAGAGTTGGTAAAGTATTCTCAATATGTTTTTTAGATAAATAATAAGCAAAAAATGCAAATCCTAAACTTACAATTGAAGCAACAAAAAAATTAATATTTATTAGTTGTTTTAAGCCTTTTAACATTAAATATGTAGAAAATGACCAAGTCATAATAGCTATTAAATATGGAACAAATTTTTTAGCTTGCCCAAGCATATCTTCTTTATAAACAATTTTCTTTTTAATAAAATATAAAAAAGCTGCTGCAATAATACCACCTAAAAGGGGTGATATAATCCAAGAACTTACAATAGCCCCTAAACTACTCCAGTTTAATATTGCAAATCCAGCAGCAGCAATACCAGCACCAGTAACTCCACCAACAATTGCGTGAGTAGTTGAGACAGGTGCTCCAATTGATGTAGCAAAGTTTAACCAAACTGCACCAGCTAATAATCCAGCTGTCATTGCCCAAATAAATGCATTAACATCTGTAATTGCAGCTGGGTCAATAATTCCACTTTTAATTGTATTAACAACATCACCTCCAGCAATAATTGCCCCAGCACTTTCAAAAATTGCTGCAATAATAATTGCTCCCGTAAGAGTTAAAGCTTTAGCACCAACAGCAGGTCCAACATTATTTGAAACATCATTTGCACCAATATTTAAAGCCATATAAGCCCCAAATATAGCTCCAATAATTAAGAAAGAGTTATCCGGAATAGCACCGTGAGAAGTATATGTCCATAAGAATACTGCTAAAATAAACAGTAAGGAAAGACTAAATTTTGCAAAACTAGGTAATGTCTTCTCGGTGGCTTTTTCAAGCGTATTTATCGTTTTAATATCCATATATTGTCCTTATGTAATCATAATGTAATTAAGATATTGTAGTTCAAATATGCTTATTTATTCATTATATAATTATCATCTTTTAATAGATATTTATAATTTTAAAATCTTTTATAAATGGAAGTTATAATTGTAATAGATATATTTGTTATAAAATAAGAGAGATTTTAAGTAAGTACTTAATCTCTCTATCTGTAGTAGTTAGTTATATTAATCTTTTTTTCTATCTCTATGAGTTCTAGCCGGTTTATCTGAATTAGTTTTTGGTCCTCTTGAAGATGAACTTCTATTTCTACTTCTTCCTCCACCATTATTTCCATAATCTCTATCTCTTCTTCCTCTTTCTCTACCACGAGAAGATGATCTTCTTCTATCATCTCTACCATCACCACCTTTAGCAATAGTTTCTATAAGTTTCTTAAGATCAATTTCACTTTTACCAATATTATTGTTTCCTTTTACATAAGTTTTTGAAGCAATAATTGAAGCTAATTTAAAAGCAATTGTAGAAATATCAAACTCATCTTTTAAACTTTCAACTAAATCAATAGCATAATCTTTGATTTCTTGATTTACTATATTTGTTTTTAGCTCATCAATTTTCTTTTCTTTAACTGTTGATATATTTGGAACAACTTTTGATTCTAATTTTGTACCAATTGTTTTTTCTATTCTTTGAAGTGTTTTAAACTCATGAGGAGTAACAATTGAAATAGCAACACCATCTTTACCTGCTCGTCCTGTTCTTCCTATTCTATGTACATAAGATTCACTATCAAATGGCAAATGATAATTAAATACGTGCGTTACATCATTTACATCTAGTCCACGTGCCGCAACATCAGTAGCAATTAAAATCTCTAACTTTGAAGATTTAAAAGCTTTTATTGCTTCTTCTCTTTGCTTTTGTTCCATATCACCATGAAGAGCTTTTGCCATAAATCCTTGAGAAACTAAAAAAGTCGATAGTCTATCAACATCTTTTTTTGTTCTACAAAAAATAATAGCTTTTTTTGGATTTTTATAGTCAAAAAGTCTAATAAGAGCATCATCTCTTTCTCTTTCATCTACAACATAAAAAGTTTGTGTAATATTTGAATTTGTAACATCAGCTTTTGTGATAGTTACAAATTCTGGTTCATTCAAAATTGTTTTTGCTAAATTTTTAATAGCAGTTGGCATAGTTGCCGAGAATAAAAGTGTTTGTCTTTGTTTTGGAAGATAAGTAAATATTTCTTTAATATCATCTAAAAATCCCATATCAAGCATTTCATCTGCTTCATCTAAAATAACAAACTTTGGTTTTATTTTTATTTGTTCATTTCTTAGTAAGTCAAGAAATCTTCCTGGAGTTGCAACAATAACACTTGCACTTTCTATAAGTTTTAGTTGTCTAGTGTATGATTGTCCACCATAAACTGTTGCAGTATTTAGATTTAAAAACTTTCCAAATCTATAAATTTCATCAGAAACTTGCATTGCAAGTTCTCTTGTAGGAACAATGATTAATGCTTCTGCATTTTTACCAGATAATTGATTTAGAGTTGGTAGTCCAAAAGCTGCTGTTTTACCTGTTCCTGTATGAGCTTGTCCAACAATATCTTTTCCATTTAATATATGTGGAATTGCTTCCATTTGTATTGGGCTTGGTTCTTTAAATCCAGCTTCTTCAATCGATTTTTGAAGTTGCTCTTTAAAATTAAAATCTTTAAAAGTCATATTTTACCTTGAATATTATTTTAAATATACACTATTATATAGCTCATAAATGTATAATTAAAAATCATGCAAGTAAGATAGTCTAAAATTTGATATACCAATCAAAGTAGATATATAAATGTGTATAAATCGGGGCGGATTATATCTAAGTTTGTATTAAGTTTCGCTTTAAGAAAAAGGGTTTTCAACCCAAATTCTTAAATACTATCTAAACCTCTATAGTTCTCTAGATATTTTGTGTCGTAGTTATTTGAAATAAAGTCTTTATTTATCATCATTCTTTTATGAAAAGGAATATTTGTTTTTATTCCTTCAACTTCAAATTCACTTAAGGCTCTTTTCATAATATTTATAGCTTTGTCTCTATCTCTACCCCAAACAATTAGTTTTCCAATCATTGAGTCATAATGAGGTGGTACAACGTAATTAGTATAAATATGAGAATCTACTCTTACATTTCTTCCACCAGGAACCATCCATTGAGTTATTTTACCAGGGCATGGGAAAAATGTATTTGGATCTTCTGCTGTAATTCTACACTCAATAGCATGTCCTCTAAATTTAATACTTTCTTGTGGTGGTAACTTTTCACCTTCTGCTACTTTTATCATCCATTCTATAATATCAAGGCCTGAAACCATTTCAGAAACTGGATGTTCTACTTGAAGTCTTGTATTCATTTCCATAAAATAGATATTTTGTTTATCATCTGCTAAGAATTCAAAAGTTCCAGCACCTTCATATTTTAAATATTTTGTAGCTTTTACTGCAACTTCATGAAGTTTTGCTCTTGTTTCATCATTTAATAATATAGCTGGTGATTCTTCTATAACTTTTTGATGTCTTCTTTGTAAAGAGCAATCTCTTTCTCCAACATGAATAGCATTTCCATGACTATCACCAATAACTTGAACTTCAATATGTCTTGGATTATTGATAAATCTTTCTAAATACATAGTACCATCACCAAAAGCAGCAAGTGCTTCACTTGAAGCAGCCATAAAGTTTTGATCAAACTCACTTTCAGTTTTTATAAGTCTCATTCCTCTTCCACCACCACCAGAAGCGGCTTTTGCCATAATAGGATAACCAATTTCTAGTGCTATTCTTCTTCCTTCTTCCAAAGTTTTAATAGCACCTTTACTTCCAGGCACAACTGGAACACCAGCTTTTACCATTTCTTCTTTTGCTTTTGATTTATCAGACATTTTTTCCATAACTTCAACAGAAGGTCCAATAAATTTAATATTATGAAGTTTACAAATTTCTACAAAATCTTGATTTTCAGATAAAAATCCATATCCAGGGAAAATTGCATCACAACCAGTCATCTCAGCAGCAGTAATAAGTGCAGGAATATTTAAGTATGATTCACTTGATTTTGCTCCACCTATACATATTGCTTCATCTGCATGTTTTAAATAAGAAGCATTTTTATCTCCTGCACTATAAACTACAACAGATTTTTTGCCCATCTCTTTAATAGTTCTTATTGCTCTTTGAACTATTTCTCCTCTATTGGCTATTAATATTTTTTTTATTTCTGCCATATCAAACTCTTATATTTTTTCAACAACAAAAATTGGCATATCAAATTCAACAGGTGAACCATTTTGAACTAAAATTTCAATAATTTTACAATCATATTCTGCTTCAACTTCATTCATAATTTTCATAGCTTCTAAAATACAAAGTGTTTGACCTTTTTTTACTATATCTCCAACACTTACAAAATCAGGAGATTCAGGAGATGGTGCACCATAATATGTTCCAACCATTGGAGCATTAATAGTCAATCCATCTTTAGCACTTGATTTATTTTCTTCAGATGAAACTACATTAGAGTTTTGTTGAACTGGTGTTGTAGTAGGAGCTGCAACTGTTGCTTGTACATAAGGAGTTGTAGATACAGTTGTAACACCACTTTCAAATCCTCTTTGCATTGAAATTTCAAAATCAGCTTCTTTGATTCTAAGTTTATTTAATTCACTTTTATCAAAAACTCTAATTAGCTCTTTTATATCTTTAAAATCCATTTCTTCCCTTTATTTTTATAAAATTTCTCTCATAATATCAAAATTTTTCTAATATTTATATTTTTATTATTAAAAATAAGCTCTATTTAAGATTGTAATAAAAAATCTGTTATAATAAAAAAAAATTATTTTAGGATTATTCTGATGTTAAATGATAAAAGTTTTATAAATATTGCTAAAGAGATAGCAAAAGCTTCAAAATGTGTATCAAAACAAGTAGGAGCAGTTATCGTAAAAGATGGGAGAATCCTATCAACTGGATATAATGGAACTCCAGCAGGATATATAAACTGTAGTGAACATTGGAATAATGAATATACAAAAGATCATCATGAATGGTCAAAAACTTATGAAATCCATGCTGAGATGAATGCAATTATTTGGGCAGCAAGAAAAGGGATAGCAATAGAAGGTGGAACTATTTATGTAACACTTGAACCTTGCAGTGAATGTTCAAAAAACTTAATTGCTAGTGGAATAAAAAGAATTGTTTATGAAAAATCTTATGAACATACAAACTCTAAAATTATCTCAAAATTTCTAAAAGACAATGGTGTTGAAATAGAGCAAATAGAAAATATTTGTGAATAAAAATTAAAAAAAGCAAAATATCATAAATTTTTCATATTTTAATTATAAAATTAGTTAAAAAAAAGGAGAAAATATGAGAATTGGTCTATTTATTCCCTGTTTTATGAATGAACTATATCCGAATGTTTGTAAAGCAACATATAAATTACTAAAAAATCAAGGTTTAGATATAGATTATCCATTAGAACAAACTTGCTGTGGACAAGCTATGGCAAATTCTGGCTGTTCTAAAGATATAAAAACCTTAGCATTAAATTTTGTAAACACCTTTAAAGACTATGATTATATTGTTGCACCAAGTGCTTCATGTGTAACTATGGTTAAAGAACATTATGCAGAATTCTTTGATAATGACAAAGATTACAATAAAATTAAAGCATCAATATATGAGATTTGTGAATTTTTACATGATGTAATAAAACTAGAAAATTTAAATTTTGAACATACATTCTCATATAAAATTGGGCTACACAATTCATGTCATGGTCATAGAGTTCTAAAACTAGCAACAGCAAGTGAGTTAAATATCCCATATAATTCAAAATTAAAAAATCTTTTAAATAAAGTAAATGGTATTGAACTAATAACTTTAAGAAGAGAAGATGAATGTTGTGGTTTTGGCGGAACATTTAGTGTTCAAGAAGAAGCTATTTCAGTTGCTATGGGAAAAGATAGAGTAAAAGATCATCTTGATTCAAATGCTCAGATTATAACTGGAGCTGATATGTCATGTTTAATGCATATGGATGGGATAATTAATAGAGATAAAACTCCAATTAAAGTTATGCATATAACTGAAATTCTTGTAGGAGATAGACCATGAGTAGCCATAGTATAAATGCTGCAAAATTTGTTGCAAATGATGAAAGAATGCATTGGCATGATGGTGCTTTATGGTTTGTAAGAGAGAAAAGAGATAAAGCTAGTAAATCTATACCTGAATGGGAAAATTTACGAGAATATGCAGACCAAATAAAAACTCATACAATGGCTAATTTAGATAAATATCTTTTAGAGTTTGAAAAAAATGCAACAAAAAAAGGGATTACTGTACATTTTGCTTTTGATGCACAAGAGCATAATGAAATTGTTTATAAAATTTTAAAAGAACATGATGTAAAAAAACTTGTAAAATCAAAATCTATGCTTACAGAAGAGTGCCACCTAAATCCATTTTTAGAAAACCATGGAATTGAAGTAATAGATACAGATTTGGGAGAGAGAATTGTTCAATTAAGAAAAGAACCTCCATCACATATTGTTCTTCCTGCAATCCATCTAAAGAAATCTGATGTATCAGATACTTTTCATGAAAAGTTAGGAACTGAACAAGGAAATTATGACCCAACTTATCTTACACGTGCTGCACGTGCTGCTTTAAGAGAAGATTTTTTAACAGCAGATGCTGGATTAACTGGAGTTAATTTTGCTATTGCACAAACTGGTGGAGTTGTTGTTTGTACAAATGAAGGAAATGCAGATATGGGAGCAAGTGTTCCAAAACTTCATATTGCTTCAATGGGTATTGAAAAAATAATTCCAAGACTTGAAGATTTAAGTGTATTCACAAGACTACTTGCTAGAAGTGCTACAGGACAACCTGTTACTTCATATACTTCACATTTTCATGCTCCTGTTGAAAATGGGCAAATGCATATAATTATTGTTGATAATAAAAGAAGTCAATTTCTAAGTTCAATAAAAAATAAAAAAGCATTAAACTGTATTAGATGTGGGGCTTGTATGAATACTTGTCCTGTTTACAGAAGAAGTGGAGGGCATTCTTATGAATATGTAATTCCTGGTCCTATTGGTTCAATTTTAGGAAGTGTAAAAGAGCCAAAAACTCATAATAGTTTACCTTTTGCATGTACATTATGTGGTTCTTGTTCAAATGTTTGTCCAGTAAAGATAGATTTAGATTCCCAACTTTATAGCCTAAGACAAGATTTAGGGAATATGAACTTAATTGATAGTAAAAAACAAAAAATAATGAAAGTAACAGCATGGGTTATGAGTAAGCCAGTATTATTTAATTTTGTAGGAAAAATGGCAAGATTTATAGTTCCAAAATTACCAAAATCTTTACTTTATAATAAATTAAATGTTTGGGGAAGACAAAGGGATTTACCAAAATTTCCTAAAAAAAGTTTTAAAGAAATGTTTAAAGATGGAGATTTAAATGACTAGTAAAGAAAAAATTTTAAATTCTATTAAAGAGAATAATTTAGTAAAAGATGTGAAACTTCCATCTTATGATAATTTTGGTATTAAATTTGAGGATAAATTTGAAACATTTTCTAATATGCTTGAAAGTGTAGGGGGAAAAGCATTACGAGTTTCAAAAGAAGAACTTGATGCAACAATAAAAGAGTTATATCCAGAAGAAAAAATAATTGTATCAAATATAGATTTTTGTAAATTAGGAAACTTTGACTCAAATAATTTTGAAAATGCAAAAGATTTAAAAGATGTTGATTTAGCAATTGTAAAAGGTAATTTTGCTGTTGCAGAAAATGGTGCTATATGGATGAAGAATGAAGAGAATAGACATAGAGCATTATATTTTATTGCACAAAATATAGTAATTGTAATAAATGAAGATGAAATAGTAAACAATATGCATGAAGCTTATGAGAAAATTAATTTTGAAAAATCTGGATTTGGTGTATTTATATCAGGACCTTCAAAAACAGCAGATATAGAACAATCTTTAGTAATTGGAGCACATGGACCAAAATCTGGTTATGTAATTTTTATAAAATCTTAATATAATTGCTAAATAGGAATAACAATGAGATACTTTTTACTATTTAGCATATTATTTTTTAGCTTCTTAAATGCAAGTCAAAATAAAGAGGTGTTATTAATACATTCATATCATAAAGGATATGCTTGGACTGATGATATCTCAAAAGCTATTGAAGAAACATTTTCTGAATATACAGATATTGAGCTTACAACAGTTTATATGGACACTAAAAGGATAGATGAAGCTCCTTATTTAGAAACTCTTGCAAAATTATATAAACAACAATTTGATAATAGAACATTTGATTTAATAATAATTAGTGACAATAATGCTTTTGATTTTATATCAAAATATTATGATTATTTATTTAAAGATATACCTGTATTATTCTGTGGTATAAATGACTATAGCAAAGATAGTTTAGAAAAATTAACTTTCAAAGATGTTTCAGGAGTTGCTGAAGCAGTAGATATTGAAAAGAATTTTGAACTAATTTCAAAAATACATCCAAACTTAAAAAATCTTCTAATTATAAATGATAAATCAATTACAGCTTTAGCTGTAAAAAAAGATTTAACAAAGTTTTTTGAAAAATATGAAAAAAAATTTAATATTGAATATACAGATAATCTTGATATAAATGACCTAAAAACAAAAGCTTCACATCTTGAAAAAGATAATAGTGCTATTTTATTTGTTCTATTATTTAAAGATACCACAGGAAAAATATTTACATATAAACAAAGTTTTGAGGCAATTAGAAAAGTCAGTCAAGCTCCTATTTACGGTTTATGGGATTTTTATTTAAATAGTGGAATGGTTGGAGGATTATTAACTTCAGCAGTAGCTCAAGGGAAAACTGTATCTAAAATGGCATTAGAAGTATTAAATGGAAAAGATATAAAAGATATACCTGTTGTTGAAAAATCACCAAATCTTTATATATTTAACTATAACGAATTAAAAAGATTTAATATTACTATTCCAAAATATATTGATAATCCTATAATTATAAATGAACCTAAATCAATATATAAAGAGCATAAGAATTTCTTTCTAATTACAATTTTAACAATTTCTTTACTAAGTATTATTGTTATTATACTACGAATTAATATTCAAAGAAGAGCTAAACTTGAAAGAGAACTTTCAAATAGAATAGAGTTTGATAAAGTTCTTCTTGATACGATTCCTAATGCAATTTATTATAAAAATATAGATGGAAACTTTTTAGGTTGCAATACTTCTTTTGCAACATTAGTAAGTTCTACTCGAGAAGAGATAATAGGTAAAACTGCTTTTGATTTCTTTCCAGAAAAAATTGCTATTCAAAATACAAATATAGATCAAGAGATATTAAGAACACTTAGTACAAATAGTTCTGAATTTACTTTTTATACTCCATCAAATGAGATGAAACATATTGTTCTAAATAAAGCTGTATATAAAAATATGGATGGAAATATTGGAGGAATCGTTTGTATTATGGATGATATGACAGAAAGAATACAACAAAAACAATTCTTAATTCAACAAAGTAAATTAGCAGAAATGGGAGATATGATAGCAGCAATTGCTCATCAATGGAATGAACCTCTAGTTGAATTATCAGCACTTGTACAAGATATTCAGACATCATATATTTTAGATGAATTAAAAAAAAGTGATGTTGAAGATTTTGTTAATGACTCTATGATACAAATAAAATATATGTCTCAAACATTAAGTGACTTTAGGAATTTTTTAAAACCATCAACAAAGAAAGTACTTTTTTCACTTTCAAAAGCATTGAATGAGATAAATGAGATAATAGGAAAACAAATATTTTATTCAAATATAAATATGTCTTTTAACTATAAAAATAAGAATGAAGAAATATTAATATATGGATATGAAAATGAATTTAAACAAGTTTTATTAAATATTATAAATAATGCAAAGAATAAAATTATTGAAAAAAATCTTCCTCTAAATAAAAAAGGAGAGATAAATATAAATATTGAGAGATGTGAAAAATATAATAAAATAGAAATTATTGATGATGCTGGCAATATTGATGATAAAATTATAAGTTATATTTTTGAACCATTTTTTACAACAAAAGAAGAGGGAATGGGACTTGGTCTTTATATGGCAAAGATAATCATAGAAGATAAAATGAAAGGTACAATCAGTGTTAAAAATGATAAAAATTGTGCTATTTTTACAATAAAACTTCCATTTAAAAAGGTTTAAAATGAAAATATTACTTTTAGAAGATAATAAAAAACTAAATGAAACAATAACTAAAAGATTAAAAATAAAGAATTATAATGTAGTATCTTTTAGTGATGGAGCAGAAGCTTATGAAAAGATAACTGAAGGTTTTTCCTGTTTTATTTTGGATATTAATGTTCCTAATATTGATGGCATAAATATCTTAAAAAAGATTAGAGAACTTTATGAAATGATCCCAGTTATTATCATAAGTGCAAGTGTTGAATTAGATATTATAAAACAATCTTATGATTTTGGCTGTAATGATTATTTAAAAAAACCTTTTTTTATAGATGAACTAGAAATAAAAATAGAAAAACTTTGTAAAATAAAAGATGAAAAAATTTATTTTGATGATAATTCATATTTTGATTTTAGATCTGCAACAATAAACATAAATAAGCAAGAAATTAGATTAACTAAAAAAGAAAAACTGCTACTAAATCTATTTCTTCATAAACAAAATCAAGTTATTACATATGAAGCTATAGAAAACTATGTTTGGGAAGGAAATTTTGTATCTTTAGATTCTATTAGAAGCCTAATTAGGAGATTAAGAAAAATTCTAGATAAAGAATTTATTCAAACTGTTATTGATACAGGTTACATTTTTAAGAGTATTTAATTATTAATTTCTTTTTATAATATTAAAATCATATAAATCTCATACCATTTGATTAATATTTTTAAATATTTTAATTGAGGAGGTTTATATGCAAACTTGGCAACAAGTATATGCACCAATTGGAGATAGCATAGTTTTATCAGCTCTAGTAGCTTTAATTCCTATTGTATTTTTCTTTTTGGCACTTGCAGTATTTAGAATGAAAGGACATTATGCAGCAATCATTACATTAGCATTATCTATGATTGTAGCAGTTGTTGGATTTGAAATGCCAGTAAATATGGTATTTTCATCAGCTAGTTATGGATTCTTATTTGGTTTATGGCCTATTGCTTGGATTATCGTAGCATCAGTTTTTTTATACAAATTAACAGTAAAAAGTGGTCAATTTGAAATTATTAGGAATTCTATTATTAAAATAACAGAAGACCAAAGAATTCAAGTTATTCTAATTGGTTTCTCATTTGGAGCTTTCTTAGAAGGTGCTGCTGGTTTTGGTGCACCTGTTGCTATTACAGCTGCAATCTTAGTTGGTCTTGGATTTAAACCATTATATGCAGCTGGATTATGTCTTATTGCAAATACAGCACCTGTTGCCTTTGGAGCACTTGGAGTTCCAATAATTGTTGCAGGACAAGTTACAGGAATAGATGCATTTACAATTGGAGCAATGGCAGGAAGACAGTTACCTTTACTATCTTTAATAATTCCTCTATGGTTAGTTGCAATGATGGATGGATGGAGAGGTATAAAAGAAGTATGGCCAGCAGCTTTAGTTGCAGGAGCAAGTTTTGCTATTTCTCAATATCTTACTTCTAACTTTATTGGTCCTGAATTACCAGATGTTACTTCAGCAATCGCTTCTATTGTTATTACAACAATTTTCTTAAAATATTGGAAACCAAAAAATATTTTAAAAACAGTAGATACAAGTGAAGTTGTTGAATCATCTTATTCAACTTATCAAGTAGTTAAAGCTTGGTCACCATTTATTATTCTTTCTATAATAGTAACAATATGGACTACAACATGGTTTAAAGGTTTCTTTGCAAAAGGACAACTGTTAGCAGATACTATTTTCAAATTTGAGTTTTCAACTATTCATAATATGATTTTTAAAATGCCACCAATAGTTAGTGAACCTAAAGCTTTTGATGTTATATATACATTCAATCCTATTTCTGCAACGGGTACTGCTATTTTCTTAACAGCTGTTATAACTTTATTTATTTTTAGATTAAATATATCAATAGCTATAAAAACAATGATAGAAACTCTGTTTGAGCTAAAATGGGCAATTGTATCAATTGGTATGGTTCTTGCTTTTGCTTTTGTTATGAACTATTCAGGTATGTCTTCAACTATGGCACTTGTTCTTGCAAATACTGGTTTCTTATTCCCATTTTTCTCACCATTTTTAGGATGGCTTGGAGTATTCTTAACTGGTTCAGATACTTCATCAAATGCTCTTTTCTGTGGCTTACAACAACAAACAGCACAACAATTAGGACTTAATGAAACACTAATGGTTGCAGCAAATACAACTGGAGGAGTAACAGGAAAAATGATTTCACCACAATCAATCTCTATTGCTTGTGCATCTACAGGTATTGTTGGAAAAGAGTCAGATTTATTTAGATTTACAGTTAAACATAGTTTAATACTTGTTGTTATTATGGGACTTATTACAATGACTCAGGCTTATGTTCTTACATGGATGATTCCATAATAATATTAATTTTATTTAGGCATTTCGCCTAAATAAAACCTTTCTTTTATAAATATCATATTATTATCATTTAGTGAAGTTAAAATTTATATCTTATAAATATTAGGAGAACTAAAATGTTAGAAGGTAAATATAAACAATTCTTTGATGAAATATCAACAAAAATCTCAGTAGAAAAAATCTTTACAGATAAATTACATACTTTAGCCTATGGAACTGATGCATCTTTTTATAGATTAATTCCAAAAATAGTAATAAAAACTGATAATGCAAAAGAAGTTGAAGAGATAATAAAATTAGCAAATACAATGAATTTAAGTATAACTTTTAGGGCAGGGGGTACTTCACTTTCAGGGCAAGCAATTAGTGATTCTATCTTGATTATTACTTCAAGAAATTTTTCAAATTTTAAAATATCTCCTGATGCTAGTTTTATATCACTTGAACCTGCTTTAACTGGTGCTCAAGCAAATGGATTACTTGCACGTTACGCAAAAAAAATAGGTCCAGACCCAGCAAGTATTAATGCAGCTATGATTGGTGGAATTGCTGCTAATAATGCTTCAGGAATGTGCTGTGGAATATCTCAAAACTCTTACAAAACTTTAAAATCTATGAAACTAATTTTTGCAGATGGAACAAAACTTGATACAGCTTGTGAAAATAGTAAAAATGAATTTAGAAAAACTCATAAAGATTTTTTAGAAAATTTAAAAAGTTTTTCAAATGAGACAAAATCAAATGAAGAATTAAGAGAAAAAATTGAGAAAAAATTTAAAATAAAGAATACATGTGGTTACTCACTAAATTCTTTAATAGATTTTGAAGATGAGTTTGAAATACTTCAACACTTAATTATTGGAAGTGAAGGAACTTTAGCTTTTATTGAAGAAGTAACTTATTATACAGTTGAAGATTTAAAAGACAAAGCAAGTGCATTAATATATTTTAAAGATATGGAAGAAGCCTGTAATGCTGTAACTAAGCTAAAATTAGCAAAAGATTCAAAACAAATTATTATTGATGCAGTTGAACTTATGGATAGAGCAGCTTTAAGAAGTATTGAAAATGATTCATCAATGCCAAAATATATAAAAGATTTTGGTGATGAGGTAACAGCACTTTTAATAGAAACAAGAGCAATAAACAATAATAATCTAGATATTCAAATAGAGCAAATTGAAAAAATCTTAGAGGATTTTAATGTTGTAAGAGATATATATTTTACTAAAGATGCTAAAGAATATAACCTTTATTGGAAGATTAGAAAAGATTTATTCCCAGCAGTTGGAGCAGTAAGAGTTATAGGAACAACAGTAATTATAGAAGATGTAGCTTACCCAATAGAATCTTTAGCTGTTGCTACACTTGAACTTCAAGGGTTATTTCAAAAATATGGATATACAGAAGCAATTATTTTTGGTCATGCTTTAGAAGGAAACTTTCACTTTGTATTTACTCAAGATTTTTCTGATAAAAAAGAGATAGAAAGATATGATAATTTAATGAATGAAGTTGTTAATTCAGTTGCAGTTAAATATCAAGGTAGTTTAAAAGCTGAACATGGAACAGGAAGAAATATGGCTGCATTTGTTGAAGTTGAATGGGGAAATGTTGCTTATAATATAATGAAAAGAATCAAAAATTTATTTGATCCAAAAGGTTTATTAAACCCTGGAGTTATAATAAATGACGATAAAGAAGCACACTTAAAAAATCTAAAAACTCTTCCAGCAACCAATGAAATTGTTGATAAGTGCATCGAGTGTGGGTTTTGTGAACCTACTTGTCCATCAAATGAAATTACATTAACTCCAAGACAAAGAATCGTAATAAATAGAGAAATTTCAAGACTTGAAAATCTAGGACAAAAAGAAGAAGCCCAAGAGTATAAAGAATTATATCAATATGATGGTATAGAAACATGTGCAACATGTAGTTTATGTTCAACAGCCTGTCCAGTAAAAATTGATACAGGAAATTTAACTAAGCATTTAAGAGCAGAACAATTATCTTCAAAAGATAAAAGTATTGCAAATTTTGTAGCAAATAACTTTAGTATGACTTTATCAGGAGTTCGATTTGGACTTAAAAGTTCAAATATTATGCATAAAGTTTTAGGAACTTCTAATATGCAAAAATTTACTCAAACATTAAGAAGTTTTACTAAAAATAAAACTCCAAAGTGGTCAGTAACTATGCCAAAGGCTATAAACATAAATATTAATTTTGAACAAAAACAAAAAGATAAAAAAGTTGTATATTTCCCATCATGTTTAAATAGGGCAATGGGGCTAAATTCTGTTTCAAAAGAGGAAAAAGAACTTTTTGATATTACAGTTGAATTATTACAAAAAGCTGGTTACCAAATAATTTTTCCAAATAATTTAGCAAATCTTTGCTGTGGTATGCCATTTAGTTCAAAAGGATTTAATGATGCTTCACATACAAAATCAAGTGAATTAGAAGAAGCACTTTTAAATGCAAGTGAATTTGGAGAGTATCCAATTTTATGTGATACAAGTCCATGTACTAAAAAGATGATAGAGAATTTTTCACATAAATTATCAATTTATGAACCAATTGATTTTACTTTAACTTTTTTAACTAAATATTTGGAATTTACACCAATTAATGAACCAATTACAATTCATACAACATGTAGTTCAAGAAAAATGAATTTAGAAGAAAAATTTAAAGAAGTTGCTTATTTATGTTCAAAAAATGTAATTATTCCAAGTGATGTAAAATGTTGTGGTTTTGCAGGGGATAGAGGATTTAATTTTCCAGAATTAAATGATTCAGCTTTAAGATATTTAAAAGAGCAAACAAATGGAGCTAAAATGGCATTTTCAACTTCTAAAACTTGTGAAATAGGTTTAAGTAGCCATTCTGGACTTGATTATAACTCAATTTTTTATTTAGTAAATCAGGTTACAAAATCTAAAAGTTTATAAGCTTTATTTATTTAAAACTTGATATTTACATTTTTTTTGGTAAAATATCTGCTTTATAAAAAAAAGGAATAAAAAAGATGAAAAAACTTTTATTATCATTACTTTTAGGGTCAACTATTAGTTTCTCTTCAATGATAAATGGTGTAGCTATATTAGTAAATGAAGAACCTATTACAATTTATGACATAGAAAGAACTATGGTTGTAAATAAAATTCCAAAAAATGAAGCAGTTGCTTATCTAGTTGACAAAATATTATATGATCAATTAGTTAAAGAAAATGCAATAACAGCAGATATTTTTGAAATCAATGAATATATTGAAAAACTTGCAAATGCAAATGGTATGGATGTTTTTGCTTTTAAAGGAATTGTTAAACAAGAGTATCCAGATTATGAAGTTTTTGAAAATGAAGCAAAAAATGCAGTTATTAGACAAAAGTTAATTTCTAAAATTGTAAAAGGACAATTGGCAATAGCAAATGATGAAGATATGCAGTTATATTATGAAAAAAATATAAATAAATATCTTACAGCAAAATCTTTTGATGTAGTACAATATACTTCAACAAATAGAACTGCTTTAGAAGAAACAGTAAAAAATCCTATGAAAGTATCAAATGAGATTAGTAAAACACCTTTAAAACTTGAAAGTCAAAACCTTCAAGCACAATTACAATATGTTTTACACAATACAAAACCAAACTCATTTACACCAATATTTACTTTTAATAAACAGTATGTAACTTTATTTTTAAAACACACTGAAGGAACAATGGCTTTACCATTTGAAAGTGTAAAACCTAGAGTGTTCAATGACATTATGTCTCAAAGAGAACAATCATTTTTAAAAGAGCATTTTGAAAAACAAAAATTAACAGCAGATATAAAAGTTATAAGATAAGGATTTAAGATATGTCAAGTATGTTTGAAGTAATTATAGGATTAGAAGTTCATGCCCAACTAAATACAAAAAGTAAACTATTTTGCTCTTGTGCAACAAGTTTTGGAGAAGAGCCAAATACAAATGTTTGCCCAACTTGTTTAGGATTACCTGGAGCATTACCAGTTTTAAATAAAGAAGCAGTACATAAAGCTATTATGTTAGGAACTGCTTTAAAATCAGAAATAAATAAAAAGTCTATTTTCAATAGAAAAAATTACTTCTATCCAGATTTACCAAGTGGTTACCAAATATCACAATTTGAAGTTCCAGTTGTTGGGCTTGGAGAATTGACTATTGATTTTCCAGATGGAAGCCAAAAAACTATAGGAGTTACAAGAGCTCACTTAGAAAATGATGCAGGGAAAAATATACATAGTGGAAATGTTTCACAAGTTGATTTAAATAGAGCAGGAACTCCTCTTTTAGAAATAGTTTCAGAACCAGATATGAGAAGTGCTGAAGAAGCTATACTTTATCTTAAAAAACTTCATTCAATTGTTAGATACTTAGGTATTAGTGATGCAAATATGCAAGAAGGAAGCTTTAGATGTGATGTGAATGTATCTATTCGTCCAAAAGGTGATACAAAGTTTTACACAAGATGTGAAATAAAAAACATGAACTCTTTTAGATTTATTGAAAAAGCTATACATTATGAAGTAAATAGACATATAGAAGCATGGGAAGATGGTATTCACTCTACAGAAATTGTACAAGAAACTAGACTTTTTGATACAACTACAGGAGAGACAAGAAGTATGAGGGGTAAAGAAGATGCTGCTGATTATAGATATTTCCCAGATCCAGATTTATTACCTTTAGTTATTTCTGATGAAATGATTGAAAAATACTCAAAGATTCCAGAACTTCCAGATGAGAAAAAAGAGAGATTTGTAAAAGAGTATGGAATTAAAGAATACGATGCTTCTGTTATTACATCTAGTTTAGAAATGGCAAACTATTTTGATGAGATGATGAAAGAAGGTATTAGTGCAAAAAATGCTACAACTTGGCTAACAGTTGAGCTTCAAGGAAGACTAAAAGAGGGGGTTACAATTGAGCAATCTCCAATTTGTGCAAAAACATTAGCAATATTAGTAAAACGAATTGAAGATAGTACAATTTCTGGAAAAGCAGCAAAAGAAGTTTTAGACTATTTAATTGAAAACTCTTCTAGTGAAGTTGATACTGCAATAGAAAAACTTGGACTTAAACAAGTAAGTGATGATGGAGCATTATTAGCTATCATTGATGAGATTTTAAATACAAATGCTGATAAAGTAGCTGAATATAAAGCTGGAAAAGAGAAAATGTTTGCATTCTTTGTAGGTCAAACTATGAAGGCATCTAAAGGAAGTGCAAATCCACAAAAAGTAAATGAACTAATAAAAGAGAGATTATCTTAAAGATAATTTTCTCTATCTTACTTTAAAAATAAATACTTACAATTATTAGATTTCTTACTTTCTTTAATTAAAGACTTATTAAATATAGTTTTTGATAACATCTTAAAATAAAATATAAAAAGAGGTTTCTTATGGGTAAAATTGCAGTTATAGGTGCTGGAAAATGGGGACAAGCTCTTCACTTTGCATTGAGTCAAAAACAAGAATGTTTTATAACTTCAAGAACAAAAAAAGATATAAGAAACTTTGTTGATTTAGAATTTGCTCTAAACTGTGAATATTTAGTAATTGCAATACCAACTCAAGAGATAAAAAACTGGTTAAAAGAAAATTTTATATTTAAAGAACAGAAAATCTTAGTAGCTTCAAAAGGTATAGAAGCTACAACTGGTGAGTTTTTAAATGAGATATACTCATCTTTTGTACCAAATGAAAACATAGGCTTTATATCAGGTCCTTCTTTTGCAGCAGAAGTTATAAAAGGTCTTCCTTGTGCTCTAGTAATAAATTCTACATCAAAAAAGATATATGAAGAATTTAGTAAATTCTTCCCAACTTTTATAAAACCTTATTATAGTTCAGATGTAATTGGAGCTGAAATAGCTGGAGCTTATAAAAATGTTTTAGCAATTGCAAGTGGAATTTGTGAAGGATTAAATCTTGGAAAAAATGCTCAAGCATCACTAATTGCAAGGGGCTTAGTAGAAATGCAAAGATTTGGTAAAAATTTTGGAGCAAAGAAATCCTCTTTTTTAGGTCTTAGTGGAGCTGGAGATCTTTTTTTAACTGCAAACTCTACAATGAGCCGAAATTTCAGAGTAGGGCTTGGACTAGCAACAAATAAAAAACTAAATACTATTTTAGATGAGTTAGGAGAAGTTGCTGAGGGAGTAAAAACAGCAGATGCTATTTTTAAACTGTCAAAAGAGTATAAAATATATACTCCAATAGCAAACGAGGTAAAACTTATTTTAGATGGTAAAAATCCACAAGATAGCTTAAAAGACTTATTAAAAAACTAAACTATCTTTTTTTATGATTATCTCCCCATAAATAAAGTTGCTTAATAATAGGTTTTAAACTTTTTCCATATTCAGTCAATGAATACTCAACTTTTGGTGGAACAATAGGATAAACTTCTCTATGAACTATACCATCACTTTCCAACTCTCTTAATTTCTGGATTAACATCTTTTGCGTAGCTTTTGGTAATAATTTTTGTAATTCATTAAATCTCTTTTTTTCATCTTTTAAATACCAAATTATTAGAATTTTCCATTTCCCTGTTAATACATCTATTGCTGTTTCAACAGGACATTTAAATTGTTCATTTATATTAATTTCATCATTATTTTTAATCATAATTAACTCCTAGTATCTTTTTAGCAAGTACCTTTCTTAAAAGATAGTTCTTGCCCTTTTAAAAGATTTTAGCTAAAGTTTTAAATAAATAAGATAAAGGAGAGAAGATGAAAGCTTTTGTTGTAGAAAGAAATCATAATGATGAAATAATATCTAGTGTAAAAGATGTACCAAAACCAATTTGTAATGAAAATGAGATATTGATTCAAGTTGAATATTCATCTTTAAACTATAAAGATGCACTTAGTTCAATAGGCCACTCTGGAGTAACAAGAAATTTACCACATATTACAGGAGTTGATGTAGCTGGAGTTATAGTTGAATCAAAATCTCCTATTTTTAAATTAGGACAAAATGTTGTAGTAACTGGTTATGATTTAGGTATGAATACAGATGGAGGACATGCTGAATTTGTTAAAGTTCCTTCATCATGGGCAATAAGAACACCTGATGCTATCTCTAATAAAGATATAATGATTTATGGTACAGCAGGTCTTACAGCGGCTTTAAGCATAAATGAATTACTAAATAATGGTTTAGAAGAGCACTCAAATATTTTAGTTACTGGCTCAACAGGAGGTGTAGGTTCTATTACAGTTGCAATTTTAAGTAAACTAGGCTTTAAAGTATCTACACTTACTACAAAAAAAGATAAAGAAACTTTTTTAAAAAGTATTGGTAGTAGAGAAGTGATATTTTTAGAAGACTTTATGCAAAATTCTCAAAAACCAATGCTAAAAGAAAGATTTGATGCTGTTATAGATACTGTTGGTGGTGATATTTTAGTACAAGCAATAAAGCAAGTAAAATATGACGGTGTGGTTACTTGTTGTGGACTTACTTCTTCATACGAATTAAATACAAATGTTTATCCTTTTATATTAAGAGGTGTTAGACTTATTGGAATAGATAGTGTTGAGTGTAAAATTGAGAAAAAACAAAAAGCTTGGGAAAAATTGGCTGGTAAATGGAAGATAGATTGCTTAGATACCATTACAAAAGAGATAAATCTAAATGAAATAAAAGAAGCTTATGAAAAACTTTTAAATGGAAAAGCTACAGGTAGATATCTTGTAAAACTATAATACCAATTTTGTGATGAGTTCTAAAATAATTCTAAAATTAGGGCTCTAGCAAAAATACAATAACTAAATTATTTAATTTCTTCTTCTAAACTATTTTCTGCATCTAATAATTGCTGACTGTAATTAGTTTCTTTACCTGTTCTTAAAATTTTTGCCTGTTCAATCCACTGATTATTTCTTACATAATTTGGAAGGTTTAAAAAGTTTTCTATCCATTCAGAATTTTTATTTGTCCAATTAGCAATTTGATTAAAGTGATAAATACCTAGTTTATATAATTCTGCTTCTAATTCTTCATCTATACCTTTAATCTTTTTTAGATTATCTTTGTGGCTTGATGAACTTAAAACCATAGGTTTATAATCTAATGAAGCACTCTTATTAAAAATTGGATTTATCTTAAATCTTTTATCTGATGAAGTACAACAAACAGGATTTACCTTATTTATTGTTTTAAACCTATCCCTTTTCCCTTTTCCAATTAAATATCCTACAAGTATCCCTAAAACAAATGCTAATGCTAAATTTCCTACAATATATTGAGCAATTTCCCCTAACATCTTATTCCCCTATTATGAATTCTACTCTTCTGTTAATTTCTGATAAACCATCTTTGTCATCTTTTGCGATTGGTTTTTCATTTCCATATCCAACTGCTGTAATCCTACTAGATTCAACGCCAAAACTCTCTAATAATGATTTTACACTATTAGCTCTATCTTGAGATATTTGTTTATTTAACTCTTTATTTCCACGAGAATCTGTATGCCCACCAATTTCTATTTTATAACTATCATATCTATTTAAAATATCTGCTATTTTTTTAACAGAATCTTTTGAATCTGGAGTTAATTCAACACTCCTTCTTTCAAAAATAATTTTATTTTCAATTATAGTATTATTTATAAGTAATTGTATCTCATCTTTTGTTAAAATATCAATTTTATTATCTAAATTTGTATTATCAATAACTTCATTTTCTATTAAAATTGGTTCATTAATATCAACAATAGTAGGGAAAGATGTAATATTAGATATTTTTGTAAGTATAAGTTCTTTATAGGTTATATCTTTCAGTGTACCATAAATTTTAAGAGTATTATTTTCAAAAATAATTTTTGCTCCATCATCAAAAAAATCTTTTAAATAATCTATTAATTCATATATATTTTCTAAGAGTTTTTTATCCAATTTACTATTTTGAACAAATTTTATATCAGATACTTTATTTATTTTTAATAAATCAATAACTTGTTCTACAATATTCTGATTTGAAAAAACACCACTTAAAACTAATAATCCATCTATTTTAGTTATAGTAAAGTCTGAGTTTGAATATTCAACTTTATTAAAAAAATCAAATAATCCTTTAGAATCGTCAAGAGGGAACTCTTTTTTACTATCATTAAAATACTCTTCATAACTAAAAGTATATATAGATACTATATTCAATACTATGAACAGTATTAATAAAATAAAAAGTTTTGTAAAAATAGACATAATGTTCCCTTATTAATTTTTATTAAAAATCGTCAAAATCTATGCTACCTTTTGAGTAGTTTACTACATTCCCTTCAAAAAAGTTTGTTCTTTGATCATTAAATGAAGCATAACCATCAACCCATGGAATTGGATGTTTAACATTATATTCTGGTTTGTACCCTACTGCTTCAAGTCTTTTATCTGCTAAATACTCTATATATTGTCTAATTATACCATCTGTAAACCCTAGAATTTGTCCCTGAGTTATATATCCTCCCCAAGATGATTCAAGTGCTACAGCTTTTCTAAACATATCCCTTACAGTAGTCTCTAGTTCATCAGTAAAAAGTTCAGGTCTTTCTTTTCTAACACTATTTATCATATTTTGGAAAAGAAGTAAATGAGTTACTTCATCTCTTTGAATAAATCTAATCATTTGAGAACTCCCAAGCATTTTTCCACTTTTACCAAGAGCATAAATAGCTGCAAAACCAGCATAAAAATATAAACCTTCTAAAATTTGATTTGCAAAAAGAGCTAAAACTATTTTTGTATCATCAATCTCTCCTGAAAGATTGTCATAAACTTCTGCAATATATGTGTTTTTCTCTCTTAGTTTAGAATCTGTTTTCCACATATCATAAATCAAATCAGTGTTATCAGATATACTCTCAACCATAACTGCATATGATTTACTATGATTTGCTTCCTCATAAGCTTGTCTAGATAAACATGCATTAATTTCAGGAGCAGTTATATATGGATTTATATTATCCATAAGATTATTTGTTTGTAAACTATCCATAAAAATCAATTGAGAAAGAACCAAATCATACATTCTTTTTTCAGCTGGAGTTAAAAACTTATAATCTTTTGCATCACCTGTCATTTGTACTTCTCGTGGGAACCAAGTATTAGCTTCCATTGTATCCCAAAGATTTAAAGCCCATTGGTATTTCATTCTGGTAAAGTTAATCATTCCATCACTATTTCCACCAAAAACTCTTCTATCATTTAAGCTTTCTTTTGAATCAGGATTATAAATAGTTTTTCTTTCCATTAAAACTCCTTTTTAAAATCTAAAATTATTGACAACCTGCACACTCCATACTTCTATCTTCTACATCGTTTTTAGCCTCTGGAGATTGACTTCTTAGATAATAAGTTGATTTTAGTCCTAATTTCCAAGCTAAAGTATAAATTTCATGTAAATATTTACCACTTGCTTTATCTAAGCTCATAAAAATATTTGTACTTTGTCCTTGATCAATCCATTTTTGTCTAATCGCTGCTGCTTTTATAACTTGTAGTTGGTCTATTTCAAAAGCTGGTGTATAGTAACTCCAAGTTTCTGGATTCAACTTTGGTACAACAACAGGAATTAAACCAGATAAATTCTCTTCAAACCATTTTCTTTTATAAACAGGTTCTATTGCTTGAGTTGTTCCTACTAAAATTGAAATTGATGAAGTTGGAGCAATGGCCATTAAGTAACCATTTCTCATTCCATCTTTTTTTACTTTTTCTCTTAAAATATTCCAATCATAAGATGTATCAAATAAATCTCTATCTATAAGAGCATTTACACTTTGAGGAGTATGGTCATGAGGCATTATACCTTTACTCCAATTTGAACCATTAAATGTAGGGTAACTCCCTTTTTCTATTGCTAAATCAGAACTAGAAAGAATAGCATTATATGAAATTGCTTCCATTATTTTATCAATTCTTTTAAAGTGTTCATTTGAACCCCAAGATAATTTTTGTTGAGCTAACATTTCAGCCTCACCCATAACTCCAAGACCAATACTTCTTGATTTCAAGTTTGTAGCTTTTACTTTTCTTAATGGATAGAAATTTAAATCAATAACATTATCAAGCATTCTAATAGCTATTGGTACAACTCTTTTTATATCTTCATCTGTATTTATTCTTGATAAATTAATAGAAGCCAAATTACAAACTGCTGTATCTCCATCAATTTTATCTTTTTCAACAATAAATATTTTTTTACCATTTATACTATCAAGAGCTGTTACTTTATTCGCTTTTTTAGTGATATTACCATCAACAACTACTAAGTCCTCTTCCTCATAAGTTTTAATAGTTCCATCTTCAAATTCTATTCTTATTTTATAATGATTTGGATTTGTATTTTGGAAAATTTCTGTACAAAGATTTGAACTTCTAATATGTCCTGCATGTGGATTTGGATTTGCTCTATTTGCAGTATCTTTAAAGCATAAGAATGGACTTCCAACTTCAAAATAAGAAGTTAAAATTTTTTTCCATAAATCTTTTGCTTTCATTCTATCTTTTGTTATAGAATCATTATTTTCATAAGCGATATACTTAGTTTTAAACTCTTCTCCATAACATTCACTTAAATCTTTTACTTCAACTGGATCAAATAAAGTCCAATAAGAATCTTCTAAAACTCTTTCCATAAATAAATCTGTTATCCATAGAGCAGGAAATAAATCATGAGCTCTTCTTCTTTCTTCTCCAGAGTTTTTCTTTAAATCTACAAAATCTATAATATCCATATGCCATGGTTCCATATAAACAGCAATAGCACCTTTTCTAGTACCTAGTTGATCAACAGCAATAGCAATATCATTTGTAATCTTTAAAAATGGAACTGTTCCTCCTGCTGCACTTTTATGCCCATCTATAGCTCCACCAAGACTTCTTATTTGATTCCAATCCCAACCAATACCACCACCATATTTAGATAGTAGTGCCATTTCTTTGTAACCATCAAAAATACCTTCAATATTGTCTGGACTACTTCCAATATAACAAGAGCTCAATTGGTGTCTATTTGTTCTAGCATTACTTAAAGTTGGTGTTGCAAGCATAACTTCAAACTTAGATATAACATCATAAAATTCTTTTGCTTTTTCTTGTTTATTTGTCTCATTTTGAGCTAAGAACATAGCAATAGCCATAAACATTTGCTGTGGTAACTCTATTGGTTCACCTTTACTGTTTTTCAATAAATATCTATCATATAAAGTTTTTATACCTAAATAGTTAAATAAAAAATCTCTTTTAGGATCTAAATAAGAGTTTAAATCATCTAAATCATATCCATTTGATAAATTTGGAATTATTCTTCCAGCTTCTATTCCATATTGTATATAATCTTTTAAATGTCTGTACGCCTCACCTTTTATACCATGTGTTGCTATTCCTACTCTATGATATAAATCATACAAGAATAGTCTTGCAGCAACAAATGTCCAGTTTGGAACATCAATATCTATCTTTTCAACAGCTGTTTTTATTAGAGCATCTTGAATATCACTTGAATTCATACCATCAATAAATTTAATTCGAGCATCTAATTCTAATTCACTCTGACTAACACCCTCTAGCCCTTCTGTTGCATCAATAGACATTTTCTGAATTTTTGTAATATCTAAAATCTCTCTTCTACCATTTCTTTTTTGAATCATTATTGCCATAAAAATTAACCTCTAAATTATTTAAAAACTCTATTATATATTGCATCCACATTTTTCGTGTAATAATCAAAATTAAAACACTCTCTTATTTGTTCTTCACTTAAACTATTTCTTAATTCTTCATCTGCAAGTAAATATTGGAGATATAAAGATTCTCCTTTATCATTTGTAGTAGATTTTCCTTTTTGTATCTCTTCCCAAACTTTCATCGCATTTCTTTGAACTATTCTATATGCATCTTCTCTACTTACACCTTTTAATGGTAATTCTAATAAAACTCTTTGTGAGAAAACTAATCCACCAGTTAAATTTAAATTTTTCATCATATTTTCAGGCATTACAGTTAAATTTGCTATTACACTATTCATTCTATGAAGCATAAAATCTGTTGTTATAAATGCATCAGGTAACCAAAATCTTTCTGTTGAAGAATGGCTTATATCTCTTTCATGCCAAAGAGCAACATTTTCCATAGCTGGAATACAATATGCTCTTATCATTCTTGCAAGTCCAGTTATATTTTCAGTTAAGATTGGATTTCTTTTATGAGGCATTGCCGAACTTCCTTTTTGTCCAGCTGCAAAATACTCTTCTGCTTCATAAACTTCTGTTCTTTGTAAATGTCTTACTTGAACTGCGAATTTTTCAATACTAGAAGCAAGTAAAGCTAAAGAAGTAGCAAGTCTTGCATATCTATCTCTATGAATAACTTGATTTGAACAAGGCTCTGGCTTAAGACCTAATTCAACCATTGCATACTCTTCAAGTTCTAATGGTGCATGAGCAAAATTCCCCATAGCACCAGAGATTTGTCCAACTGCAATAACTTCCATAGTATCTTCAAGATTTTTAAGATGTCTATTTACTTCATCATACCAAACAGCTAAAGTTAAACCAAAAGTTATAGGTTCACCATGTATTCCATGACTTCTACCAACCATTAAAGTGTATTTATGCTCCATAGCTCTTTTTTTAATAGATTCCATAAGCATTTTTACATCTTTAATAATAATTTCTAAAGAATCTTTCATTTGTAAAGCAACTCCAGTATCAACCGCATCTGAACTTGTCATTCCATAGTGAAACCATCTTGATTCTTCACCTAAAGATTCTGAAACACTTGTATTAAAAGCTATTAAATCATGTTTTGTAATAGCTTCAATTTCTTCAATTCTCTCTACACTGAATTTTGCATTTTCTACAATTTTTTTGCAATCATCATCAGGAATAAGCCCTAGTTTATTCCAAGCTTTAACAGCTGCTTTTTCAACTTCTAACCAAGCTGCATATCTTGCTTCTTGTGTCCATTTTGAACTCATCTCTTCTCTTGCATATCTTTCAACCATGCTAATTCCCTTATAATCATATTTGTATTAAATTTATAATAAAATTCTTCATATTTTAAACCTGAACTATATCTAATCGGAACAAAATATAAGATAAAATTTAAAGAAAAAATAGGAAAAAAACTTGGCATTTACTCTAAGAAAACATAGTGCAATAAAAGGCAAGAAAATACAGCTCTTTCTCATACAAGACCTAAAGATAGAGCCCAAAGTAGGACAAAGGTTAACATCAAAAGGAAGAATCTTTGATGAGAATATGAATCAAATAAATGCAGGAGAAGAAATACCAACAGAACATATTTTTATAGCTGTTTTTGAAGGTCAAACAAGAGGCTTAAATCCTCTTATAGAATTTACTGATTTTGCAATATTTGATAAGCCAACACACCTAATGGTTCATCCAATTTCAAAAAATACTCCATACTCTTTACTTGATGAGATAAGATATCATTTTGGAGAAGATGCAAACTTAATTCATAGAATAGATGCTGAAACATCAGGTCTTGTAATTGTAGGAAAAAATAAAAAAAGTGAAATAGAATTAAAAGATATGTTTCAAGAAAAAAAGTATCATAAATCTTATCTTGCTATTGTATGTGGAAAAATAGATAAAGAAATAATGATAGATAAGAATATAGATAAAGAAGGACTCTTAATAGGAGTAAAAATGAAAACATGTGAGAAAAATGAAGGAGGAAAAGAATCCTTTACTATTATAAAGCCCTTAAAATATAATCAAGAAAAAGATTTAACACTTATTGAAGCAATACCACTTACAGGAAGACAACATCAAATAAGAATTCATCTTCATTCTATTGGTCATACAATATTAGGTGATCCAATTTATGGGATTGATGATATAAATGCAGAAAATTATTTAAATAAAACTTTAAGTAAAGAAGATAGATTTATAATTACAAAATCTCATAGACTATGGCTTCACGCAAACTATTTAGAGTTTACATACAAAAACAATATCTACAAAATCTTTTCAAAAAATCAAGATTTATATAAAGAGTTTTTCTAAAATAAAAAAAGGTAAGGGGGGGAAAAACCTTACCTTTAAAATCTTTTCAAAAAGGAATTAATTTGTAATTCCATCTGAAATTGGTTGCTCAACTTTTACTCTTAAACTTTCATCTCCACTATTTGTATAAATATCATATCCTTCATCAGCTCCTATTCCAGCTGTTTTAGTCCATTTGTTTTCTTTACCATCTTCACCAATACTATCTTTGAATGAAACTTTATCACCTTCTCCACCTTTGATAATAATCTCTTTTTCTTTACCAAGGATATCTTCAAGTTTAATATTTGAAAGCTTATTAGCTCCATTATCTTTTCCTAAATCTATCTCTTTGATATTATCAGATATTTTATCAATATTATCAAAGTTAATATTCACATCTTTTCCTAAAGTAAGGATACCATCTTTAACTGCATTTTGTTTATAACTTAAATCAAATTCTCCTGATACTTTACTAGATATATCTTCACCATCTTTTGTCCAAGCTTCTACTTTTACACCGCTTACAGATTTATCATGAGTGATTTGAATATTATTTATATCTTTATATTCAACTCCTTCTATAGTCCATTTTCCATTTTCAAATTTAGCTTGTGAACTTAAATCAGTAATATTACCATCTTTATCTACAACTCTAAATTGTGCTGAACTATTTAAACCTTCAAGAGTAAAATACATTGTTTCACTTCCATCAATATCTTTCATATTTGCATTTAAATTTAAACTTGTCCATTCTAAACCATTTGCATTAATTCCCGTTTTCGTTGGATCTATAGTAACACCATCTGCAACTTCTTTAATATATACAGAGTTATCTCTAATCTCTATTGTTCCTTTAGAATCTCCATCTCTTACATTAATTGTAGCATCAAATTTAACTTCTCCACCAAGATGTTCATTTCCTTTAAAGAATATTTCTGGAAGTGTCCCATCTTTATTTACAGGAACCAACCAAGAACCATCTCCTAAATTCATAGCCATAGACTTTCCACCATTATAATAAACAGCTACTCCTGGAGCAACTTTTATCAGTATACTTTCAAACTTTTCTGAAGGATCATGGTCTTTTACTACTAATTTAGCACTTGCCATTTCTTTATCTTCAATACCATCTTTTGCTCTTTCAACTTCTATTTTAGAAGAAGCAACAGGTTTAACAACAATAGTAATTTCTTTTTCTGCTGTTAAAGAATTTGTAGCTCCTGTTTCTTTATTTTCAACAACTACTTTTATATCTACTGTTCCATGTCTATTCTCACCAGATTTATATGTAAAGTTTAGTTTATCTTTAGGGTCTATACCATCTGGTAATTTATACCCTTTACCTTCAACATAATCTAATTCTATACCATCTAATAACAATTTACCTTTTGCAGTTTCTCCTGCTTCAAAATGTTCATTTACAACAATATAGTATTCATTTATATTTGTAAATTCTCTATCAGCATTATTTGATATTTCAACATTAAATGAGAATTCTCCATTTTCATTAATATTTGTATCTGTTTCTGGAGTTATATTAACTGTCATTTCATCTGTTACTGGAATTACTGGAATTTTTGTGCTAATTTCTTGTCCATTTATTTCTACTTTTATAGAAATTCCATCTACATCTTGATTACTATTAAAATCTTCATTTGGAACTACTTTTAAGTTTGCTAAAACCGATTCAATATCAGCTCTATTACCTTTGATTGTGTAGCTTCCATCTGCATTTTTATAACTATCTAAACCTTTGATTGTAGCATTTGGACCAACATCAATCTTAAAGTTTATTTCAGTTCTTCCATCACGTCCATCTTCTGCAACTATTTTAAATACATCTAAGAAATTAAATTCTGTATCTTCTGTTGCTTTGAAATCTCTAGATTCATCAAGAACAATATTTAATTTTGGACCTTCTCCAATTACACCACCAGTTCCATGAGTTTTATCGAGTGTTATTATAGTACTTGTTGATTCTTCTTTTGAACCTTCTGCATCTTTTGTATATGCAGTAATTGTTATATCTCTATGTTCAAAATTTGCACCACTAGTTACGTTAAATGTAATATTTTTAAAATCACTATCATTTAATTTATAATTACCATCTTTTGGAATAATAGTATAAATACCATTATGCTCACTTACAGTAATTTCTGCATCTGTTTCAGCATCTCCAAAACTTATTGTAACACCTTTTGGAATACCACTTATTACGATTTTTGTGATATTTTCACTTCCATCTTTATCAGCTGAAGTTACTTTTACAGGAATTTCTATCGTTTTTTCCTGTCCACTTGGTACTTTTATAGTAGTTTCAGTATTTTCTTTAACTTCAATAGTTGGTTTATCTGTAACTGGTTTAACAGTCAATGTATGAGTAAAGTCTTTTGTTTCTTCAGTCTTATAATTTATATTTTTTCCTTCATATTGACTATCTTTTGCAACAAAACTCCCAGTTATTTTAAAATCTCCATGTTTATTTTCAGGAGCTTGTACATATACTTTTCCTAAATCATCTAAAGGAATATTTGCTTTACCATTTGTAAATGTAATAGCTTCGAAAGTATCACCATTTTTAATAAATAATTTATATTCACCTGAAGTTGGCTCATTTATAGTTACACTTACTAAAGTTTCATCTATATCACCATTTTGGTGTTCTATTCCTAAATCAAGTTTATAATAACTATTTCCATCTATTACTTGCTCACTATCTTCATTTGTTATAGTATTTGATTTAAATCCTGCATCAACAGTTGGTTTTACAAATATGTTGATACTATCTGTTTCTTTTTTACTATCATGAGTTTTACTTGGATTTCCTGCTTCACCTTTTTCTGTTGTAATATATGTGATATCAAAATTTAATTCTCCACTATAGTTTGGTGGAGTTATAATTTTAATATTTGGGATATCACTAGCTTTAAATATATACTGTCCATTTATATCTGTAGCACCTTCTAAAATAACACCATCTGGAAGATTTTTAATAACTATTGTTAAATCTTCACTCTCTTTATCATAAGATTCAAGTTTTGTAGAATCTTTAAAAATAGAATCCAATTTAATCTCTTCATCTTCATTTGCAACAGCATTATACTCTTTTGGTGTTCCATCTGCTAAATCTACAACAACCTCATTATAATCATTCCCTACAACACTATCTGCTACATCTTTTACAACAACTGTAATCACTTTATCTTTTGCTGTTGTATTTTCTGATATTACAGGTTTCCCATCAATAATTGCCGTATCAACTGTTTTTGCATCAACTTTTAAATCAAAATCTCCATGTGCATTGTGTGGTGGAATAAATTTTGGTGGAGTTGAATTATCATATCTCTCAATAGTTATACTTCCTTTATCTGCTACTATAGATGTTCCAGTATAATCTTCTAATGTACCATTATTCCATACATTTATTGTAGGAGTTCCATCTTTTGCATATGTTACAAGAATATCTTTACCTGTAATTGTATCTTTTACAAAAATTGCTCCACCATTTGGAATATCTTTTATAGTTACAGTAAATGTTTCACTTCCATCTTTATCAGTTGAAGTAACTATTATAGGTAATACAATACCTTTTTCTGGGTTTGTAATAGTTCCATCTTTAGCTTTTGTATTTCCACCAGCTCTCCCTGCATCTTCGAGTCCTATAGGTTGCCCAACTTTTATTGTTGCTTCATTTGCAACAGGATATACATTTACTTTAAAATCAACTTCAGCAGTTTTTTCTTCTCCCCAATTAGCTTTGTCTTCATTAGTTTTTCCATCTGATTTAAAACCTTTATCTATTACACTTAGTGTAATCTTTCCTTCTACTGTTCCAGAATAACTTCCAGGAAATTCCATAGAGAAACTAGGATCATCAGATTTATTATTTGCATCATTAAATATTATTATAGCAATACCTTTACTATTTGCTATTGCTTCTTGTCCACCTAAAGTCACAATTGTTCCTTCAGGAATACCAGAAATTGTATATACTCTATGTTCTGAACCATCTAAATCTGGTTTAGGATCTCCTTCTGTTCCACTTGTTTTTGTAAGAAGTGATTTTAAATCTATAGTAGGATCTCCTTCTTTTATATCATTAAATGTATAAGTTTTACCATTATTTGATATTTTTCCTAGACTATCATTATCCCAACTTAAATTAATATCATCAGTTACTGGTTTAATAATAACTGTCATATCTTTACTATCTGTTTTACCTTGACCATTTGCTTGAGAGTTTGATAAAGGTTTACCATCATCATCAACTTCATAAGTTTTTGTTGAGATAGTTATATTAATGTCTATATCATTATCTTCAGCATGATTTATTTTGATTGACTCATATTGTTCTTTTGTCATATAAATAGTTTTTGGTTCATCTAATTTAACATCAGAATGATGGAAATCTTCATTTAATGTTCCATCTTCATTTACAATAACTATTTTAACAACTTGATCTTTAGTATTGATAACAACTTCTGTACCATCTTCATATGTTAATGGGTTTCCATCTTTATCTAAAAGTTTTGCACCTTCTACAAGTTTTCCATTTGTAAATTTAAGTGTTAAGTCTCCAACTCTTTCACCATGATCACCTTTTGCACCACCATTTTTATCTTCATTGTCTTTTATATTTGGTAATTTTAATCCTAAAGACACACTGTCTTTACCTTCTGCAGTATTTTTATTATCTTCAAAAGTTTCTACATTTTTTGCATTAATATCTGTACCATCTACTACTGGTTTAACTTGAATATTGATTTTACCTTCAGCATAATCTCCATCTGTATCTGAAACCTTATAAGTAAAATTTGGTAAAGATTTATCATCATTAGATTCATATTTACTATAATCTTTTACTGGTTCAAATTTTAAAGTTCCATTTCCATTATTTGTAAGTGTTCCAATTTTTTGACCATTTTCTAAAATATCAATAGAATCGTCTTTTGATAATGTTTGATATGTTACTCCTCCATCATTACTAATTTCAATTTGTCCTTTTGTAGATGGATCTTTTGGATCCTTTTGGAAACCTTCATCACTTAAAACAATAGTTAAAATTCCATCTTCATTTACTATTTCAGTTCTTTCTCCTGAATCTGGAGAAGAATCATTTACTGTAACTTTAAAGCCTTGATCAGGGCTTGTTACTATTTGCCCATTTTTACTTGTTGTAGTTATATTAAATTGGAAATTTAAATCTATATTATCCTTATCATTAAACTCTGTTTTACCTTCAGGAGTAGAAACATTTCCAGATTTTGGATGATCAATATTCTCATATTGTTTATATGTATATTTGCCATCTTTACTCAAAATAATCTCAAAGACTTTAGTATTTCCTGCTTTTCCAATGATTGTATTACCATTTACTTCATATTTTATATCTACACCATTTGATTTAAGTTCATAAGGAGCTCCATCAACAGTAACTGTTGGTTCTCCTACAAAATTAACTTCAAATGTACCAACTTCTTTTTCATAATTAGGAGGAACTATAAAGCCTAAGCTTTGTGTATCACTTATATCAGATTTTTTGTTTGTTGAGTTTGTTCCATCATTTTTATTTGTATAGAAATTGTCTTCATCAACATAAGCATTTTTAGGGTCTGTTAATGTAATTCCATCAAGAATAGTATCAGTAACTTTATTATCTGTAGAGTGAATATCTACTTTTTCAAATACTTGTTGAGAACCTGTTTCTTTTACCTCTACAATTTTTACTTCATAAACTTCTGTTCCTTCAGTATCAAAATCAACTTTTGATTTATTTATAACTTCTGATAATGTTTTACCTGCTGGAATAACTACTGTTATTTGTTGTGTTTCATAATCACCACTTTCAGATTTACCTTCTCTAAAAGTGTATTCTAATGTTACAGTAATTTCTCCATTTTCTGGAATTCGTACTTCTTTTCCATTATTATCTACAAGTTTTACTGTATGTTTTAAATCTCCACCTTCAATAGTTTTAGCATTTCCTATAATTTTTACATATACAGTATCTTCCGGTCCATATCCTCCATCTTCTAGTCCTGGATTAATTGGATCTGAATTATCTTTGATAGTTGTTGTTACTGAATCTTTATCTGTTACTACATTCTCATATATAGCCCCTGTACTTGGATGTTCATATGTCTTATCTGTAATCTTTATTCCATATTGCTCATCATTATCTGCCATATAATCATCTATTGTCTCTACTTTTATAGCTTTCCCTAATTCTACAACCTCTTTTTTAGACACATAATCTTGTGTTCCATCATTTGTTGTTGCTTGTGTTGCTCCTGTTGCTGTTTTATCAAATGTTTCAACTTCTACTGTTCCACCTTGTTCTTTTAATACTGTACTATCATTAAACTCTTTAGTCTCTGGTTCAAATGCTAATACTACATAATATGCATCATCTCCTTCTGCTACTTCATTTACTGTTAAATACTCTCCATTCGCACCTTTTAATGGATTCCCATCTTTATCTGCTGCAAATATCTTTAATATTACTTTCTCCATATCAACTTCAACAGTACTATCTTCATTTGGTTTATCTGTTGTATTATCTTTGATAGTTGTTGTTACTGAATCTTTATCTGTTACTACATTCTCATATATAGCCCCTGTACTTGGATGTTCATATGTCTTATCTGTAATCTTTATTCCATATTGCTCATCATTATCTGCCATATAATCATCTATTGTCTCTACTTTTATAGCTTTCCCTAATTCTACAACCTCTTTTTTAGACACATAATCTTGTGTTCCATCATTTGTTGTTGCTTGTGTTGCTCCTGTTGCTGTTTTATCAAATGTTTCAACTTCTACTGTTCCACCTTGTTCTTTTAATACTGTACTATCATTAAACTCTTTAGTCTCTGGTTCAAATGCTAATACTACATAATATGCATCATCTCCTTCTGCTACTTCATTTACTGTTAAATACTCTCCATTCGCACCTTTTAATGGATTCCCATCTTTATCTGCTGCAAATATCTTTAATATTACTTTCTCCATATCAACTTCAACAGTACTATCTTCATTTGGTTTATCTGTTGTATTATCTTTGATAGTTGTTGTTACTGAATCTTTATCTGTTACTACATTCTCATATATAGCCCCTGTACTTGGATGTTCATATGTCTTATCTGTAATCTTTATTCCATATTGCTCATCATTATCTGCCATATAATCATCTATTGTCTCTACTTTTATAGCTTTCCCTAATTCTACAACCTCTTTTTTAGACACATAATCTTGTGTTCCATCATTTGTTGTTGCTTGTGTTGCTCCTGTTGCTGTTTTATCAAATGTTTCAACTTCTACTGTTCCACCTTGTTCTTTTAATACTGTACTATCATTAAACTCTTTAGTCTCTGGTTCAAATGCTAATACTACATAATATGCATCATCTCCTTCTGCTACTTCATTTACTGTTAAATACTCTCCATTCGCACCTTTTAATGGATTCCCATCTTTATCTGCTGCAAATATCTTTAATATTACTTTCTCCATATCAACTTCAACAGTACTATCTTCATTTGGTTTATCTGTTGTATTATCTTTGATAGTTGTTGTTACTGAATCTTTATCTGTTACTACATTCTCATATATAGCCCCTGTACTTGGATGTTCATATGTCTTATCTGTAATCTTTATTCCATATTGCTCATCATTATCTGCCATATAATCATCTATTGTCTCTACTTTTATAGCTTTCCCTAATTCTACAACCTCTTTTTTAGACACATAATCTTGTGTTCCATCATTTGTTGTTGCTTGTGTTGCTCCTGTTGCTGTTTTATCAAATGTTTCAACTTCTACTGTTCCACCTTGTTCTTTTAATACTGTACTATCATTAAACTCTTTAGTCTCTGGTTCAAATGCTAATACTACATAATATGCATCATCTCCTTCTGCTACTTCATTTACTGTTAAATACTCTCCATTCGCACCTTTTAATGGATTCCCATCTTTATCTGCTGCAAATATCTTTAATATTACTTTCTCCATATCAACTTCAACAGTACTATCTTCATTTGGTTTATCTGTTGTATTATCTTTGATAGTTGTTGTTACTGAATCTTTATCTGTTACTACATTCTCATATATAGCCCCTGTACTTGGATGTTCATATGTCTTATCTGTAATCTTTATTCCATATTGCTCATCATTATCTGCCATATAATCATCTATTGTCTCTACTTTTATAGCTTTCCCTAATTCTACAACCTCTTTTTTAGACACATAATCTTGTGTTCCATCATTTGTTGTTGCTTGTGTTGCTCCTGTTGCTGTTTTATCAAATGTTTCAACTTCTACTGTTCCACCTTGTTCTTTTAATACTGTACTATCATTAAACTCTTTAGTCTCTGGTTCAAATGCTAATACTACATAATATGCATCATCTCCTTCTGCTACTTCATTTACTGTTAAATACTCTCCATTCGCACCTTTTAATGGATTCCCATCTTTATCTGCTGCAAATATCTTTAATATTACTTTCTCCATATCAACTTCAACAGTACTATCTTCATTTGGTTTATCTGTTGTATTATCTCTAATTACAGTATCTACTTCTTTACCATTTCCATTAATATCTCCAATTTGTACTTTCTCAAATTGTCCTTTATCATCTACATTCTCGATAGATACATTATATATCTCTCCATCATCTGCTAAATAATCATCTATTGTTTTTACTTCAAACTCTGCTGATGACTCATTTGCTTTTATTACTACTGTAATCTTTTCTCCATTATATTTATTTGTATCCATTCCATCATCTGTAGTTTTATCTTTATATACTACTGTTACTGTTGTATCTTTTGTTGGAATTACTATATTCCCATCTTTATCTACTAGTTTTACTACATATGTTGCTGTATCTCCCTCATTTACTGTTGTTGTTCCCTCTATTATTGCATATACAGTATCCTCTGGTCCATACCCTCCATCTTCTAATCCTGGATTATCTGGATTTGAATTATCTAAAATTGTTGTATCTACATTGGTTTTATCACCATTTACATCTCCATTTCTCATATCAAAATGTGTTGAGTTATTTCCTGTGATTGCAACGTTATAAATTTCTCCATCATCTGCTAAATAATCATCTATTGTTTTTATATTAAATATAGTTTCGCTAGTACCAGCTTTAATTACTACTTCAATTACACTATTATGATTATATTCTGTATCACCATTTTGTGTTGTCTTATTTGTATATGTTACATAAATTATTGTATCTTGTGTTGCTATTACTGGATTTCCTGCGGCATCTACTAGTTTTACTACATATTGTGCCTCATCACCCTCTCTTACAATCTCCATTCCTTCTATGATAGTGTAAACAGGTGGTAATATAAAAATATCATCTGGTGCATTTTCTATTTGGTTATCAAGTCCACCAGTCCATGAAGCTTGTCTTAGATCACTTATAACATCAGTAGAATCTCCATCTCTTGCACTAAATTTAGATCTTAATGCTCCACCATCTTCAGCTTCTTCATTTCCAGCATTTGTTTCTTGCTCAGTTACATCACCAGCAGCTGTTTCTATATCATCTATACTATTTTGTGCTTTATTCCATGCACTTAAAATTTCATCTATAGATTGTTTATTAAAAGTTACTTCTTCATTTCCAAAAGTTACTGTAGATAAAGAAGTGTCAAATAGTTGATCATTATCTTGATTTACAACTACTACATCATTTCCTTCTAATTCAATATCTATTTTTGCAGATGCTGTATTTAATTTATCTCCAAAAACTACATCATTTTTTACTATTTCATCACCTATTTTAAGTTCTTTTGTATTTCCCATAGAATCTTTTAGATAAAAAGTTCCTTCAGTCATTGATTTCACTATTCCTAATACTTCCATAAGTATCTCCTTAAAAATAATATATCTAATTATATAATAATAAATGAATCATGTCATCACCCAAAGGGGTGATATTTTCTAAAAATTAGTTTAAATTTTCTCTTTTTCAAATTTTTTAGAGATGATTAGTAATAATACACCTCCTAAAACAATAAGAGCTGTAAGATATAATGCATAATCATAGTTACCATATTTTTCAATAAAATATACACTATAAAGAGGAGCAATAACTTGTCCTATACCATAAGAAGTTGTTAATGCTCCCATAAGAACTACTGGGTTTCCTTTTGATAATTGCCCACCTAAATTCATAAAAAGTGCCACCAGTCCAATAAAAGTACCTCCATATAATACTCCACTAAGTAAGTTTAAATACATATTTGTTGTGAAGGCTGGAATTAAAATACCAACTGCTTGAAGAATAAAAGCTATAATGATAATATTCACACTTCCATATTTATGAGCTAATCTCATCCAAATAATACAAGAAGGAATTCCTGCAATACCAACTAAAGTCCAAGTTAAACTTCCATACCCCTCTAATCCTTCAAGATTATTTATAATATCTGGTAAAAATGTAGCTTGAACTACAAATCCAACTCCTTCAGCAAAATATGCCATAATTAAAAGTATTACAAAAGGAGTAAAGATAGTAAAATCAAACTTTTGTTTTATTTGCGATTGTTTTACTTCTTTATCAAAAGATAAAATATACATTGCATAAAAAGATAAAACAATAGCATATATACAAAGTACACTCCAAGCATCTTCCCAAGTATAACCTAAACTCAAGATATATCTTGCTATTAAATCTGTAGTTAAAATAGAAAATCCTATTCCACTAAAGTGAATACCCATAGCTTTGGTTTTACTTTCAATTTTTAGTTTTTGCATAACAATTGCAGAACCAACAACAAGGCACATAGCTCCCGCAAATCCACCTAAAACTCTTGAAATCATCCAAAGAGTTTCATCTTTACTAAAAGCTAAAACAAAAGTTGTAACTATTGCTAAAATAACTCCAAATCTATAAAAATAAACTTTTATATTTATATCTTTTATAAAAACAGAAAAGATAGACCCTGCTAGATATCCAGCAAAATTTAGAGAAGCTAAAATCCCTACAAACTTAATAGTTAAATAATCATCTATCATAGGAGGAATAAGACCTGTAAATGCAAATCGTGCTACACCAATACCAATTATAATTGAAAAAATTCCAGCAATTAATATTGCTAAATTATCATTCCTATCAAATAATCTTTTTAACATAAAACTCTCTTCCTTAGTTTTCTGGTATCATATCACTAAAGATTATTTTATGTCAAATAATCAATAACGATAGGTGATATAAGGATAAATGATATGGATTTAAATCTATTAAAAGTTTTTGTAAGTGTTGCAAAGAATAAAAGTATTTCTTTAGCTTCAAATGAATTAAAATGTGCTCAATCAAATGTTACATCAAGAGTAAAACAACTTGAAAAGATTTTAGGATTAGAACTTTTTTATAGAGTTCCAAAAGGTGTTATTTTAACTTCAAATGGAGAAAAGTTTTATCCTCAAGCCTTAGAAATAATTCATAAAATGGAAAGTTCAATTGCAAGTTTATCTAAAGATATGCAATTAAGTTCATTGAAAATAGGTTCAACTGATTGCAATGCAGTTGTAAGAATTTCTACTTTTTTACTAAAACTTCACAAAGATTTCCCAAAAATGCAATTGGAACTTTTTACTGGAACAACAAAAGATATTATGCAATTAATATTAGATTATAAAGTTGATATAGCTTTTATAAGCGGAGAACCAATAAATGAGAATTTAATAATATTAAAAAAATTTGAAGAAGAAATTGCAATTTTAGAACCATATGAAAAAGATACCCCAAATGTAACTTTAAGTTTTAAAGATGGTTGTGTTTATGATGAATTCTTAAGGAATTATTATAAACAAAATAATATATATGTTGAAAAAACTCTCTCTTTTGGAAATTTAGAAACTATTTTATCTTGTATAAAAGTAGGAATGGGTAAAACACTTCTTCCTACAAGTATAGTTAAAAAAATGGGATATGATAAAGACATAAAAATTACTATTTTACCAAAGGATGAGGCAAATATTCCAACTTGTATGATTTGTAGAAAAGATAACATACCAAAAATTAGTGATTATTTAAAGAAATTGGATATAAATTAATAAGTGATGAGTATAGTGTTTTAGTTAAACTTCTGCTGTAAGTTTTATACTCATCAGTTATTAATTTTTTATTTATTGGATTATATCAGAAAAAGTTTTTATTTACATATATTTTAAAATCTTATATTTAAAAATTTGCAAAAAAGTAACAATTATGTATAAAAACTATAAAATTAGCCCTATAATAATTGTTAAAATACCTAAAATAATTAAAGAAATTGAACTTGAAATTGATTTTTTCTTTGCAAACCAGCTTGTATATAAAGCTTTTAAAATATTATTACTTCCAGCAGCAATAATAATTGCTCCAGCAATTGATAAATTATCAATATTATAGTTTCCAGCTAAAAGAGATAAAATAAATGGATCAATATCAGTAAATCCTATTATTATTGATAAAATATTAAGTCCAGTTGTTCCAAAATTATCAACTACAATATTTGTAATAAACATTGTTACAACAAATAAAAATGCAAATACAAATGCTGTACCTAATTCTAATGGATTTGAATCTTCCAAATCTATATTGTTTTTTGTATAATTTATACCTTTTTTATAAAAAAATATAATTAAAATAAGACAAATAAGAGTAAATCCTAAAAAAGGATAAAAAACTATCTTAAATACTTCTATGTTAAGAATAGCTGCTATAACACTAAGTCTAATATACATCATTAAAGTTGCACTTAGAATAGAAGCTGTAAACATATCACTATTTTCTAAGCATTGAGATTTTTTTGATAAAACAACTGTTGTTGCTGTTGAGGAATAAAGTCCTCCTAAAATTCCAGTTAAAAGTAAACCTTTTGAAGGAAAAATATATTTTTGTACAATATAACTTAAATATGAAATAGTAGATATTACAACGACTGTAAGCCAAATTTTATATAAAGAAATTCCAAGATAAGGAATCGTTGTATCATTTGGTAATAGTGGTAATACAACTGCTGAAAGTAAAATAATCTTTCCCAAAGTCTCTAATTCATAAATATTTATTTTTAATTTAAAGTTAAAAAGCTTATTTTTTGCATTTAATAAAAATATTATCACTACAAAAATTAAAGACGCTAACCAAAATTGAAAAATATCTATTAAAGGGCCAAAACTATAGACAATTAAAGAAACCAGAAAAAGTATAATACTATTTTTATTATTTTCAAGAAGTTTGTTAAATAAAATAGAATAAAGAAATGTAATAGCTAAAAATCCCACTATAAAAATAGAAAAATAATTTGGTTCAAGTAGATAAAATATAAATCCTAGAATCCCTATAAAGGTAAATGTTCTTGTTGTTCCAAAAAATGTTTTTATTTCATTTTCATGGAATTTCAGCATATATGCTTTTACTTCTAAACCTATTAAAAAACTAAATACTGTTGTTGCAACAAAGTCTATTAAAAGCTCGTTTATTTCCATTTATGTATCCTTAGTAAAACTTTGTAATAATAACATATAAATTTTGATTTAAATCAATATTTATTAAGAGATATAACGATAAGATATATTTACGTTATATATTTTTAAATATAACAAAGGATTAGATATGTCAATATCATCAAATTTGACTTTAGAGCTTTTAAATCAACCTTTTTTACTTGAAAAAAGAATTGAATTGCTTCTTGCTATTAAGAAAACTGGTTCAATAAATAAAGCAGCGAAAGAAGTTCCTATGAGCTATAAAGCTGCTTGGGAAGCAGTTGAAGCTATGAATAACTTATCAACTACACCTATAGTTATAAGAGAAATTGGCGGAGTAGGTGGAGGTGGTACAACTCTTACAAAGTATGGAGAAAATCTTTTAACAACATACTTTTTGTTAAAAGAGGAGCAAAGAAAGTTTATTGAAAATCTAAATCGAATTACTGATTTGAATACTGGGTCTTTAAAAATAATAAGGAGGTTATCGATGCAAATTAGTGCAAGAAATCAGATCATTGGAATAGTTGAAAAAATTTCACTTGGTGCAGTTAATGCTGAAGTTGAAATAAAACTAAAAAGTGGAAATACAATAGTTTCTATTATTACAAATAGTTCTGTTGAAAATCTTGGATTAGCTATTGGTGATGAAGTTATTGCTGTTATTAAATCTAGCAATGTTTTATTATCAACGCAAAGTAACTTGAAACTTAGTGCAAGAAATTGTTTAAAAGGTACTATTGAAGAGATAAGCCTAGGTGCAGTTAATGCAGAAGTTGTAATAAATATTGGAAATGAAGACAAAGTAGTTGCAGTTGTAACTGTAAATTCTGTACAAAATATGAATCTAAAAGTTGGAACAGAAATTGATGCAGTTATAAAAGCGTCTGATATTATGATAGGAAAATAAGGAAAAAATATGAAGAAAATAATTTTAGGTTTAGCATTATTATGTTCATCAATATTTGCTGGAACAGTTAATATTGCAGTTGCAGCAAATGTTAGTTATGCAATAAATGATTTAATTGCAGAATTTAATAAAACAAATCCTGATACAAAAATTGAAGTAGTACTTGGTGCTAGTGGAAAATTTACAGCTCAAATTCAAAATGGTGCACCATTCGATATTTTTATGAGTGCTGATATGAAATTCCCTGAAACTTTATATAAAGAAAAATTAACTGCTACTGAACCTGTTGTTTATGCACAAGGAAGTTTAGCAATGTTAAGTGCAAAAGAGATGGATTTTTCTAAAGGTATCGAAGTAGTAATCAATGATAATATTAAAAGAGTTGCAATAGCTAACCCAAAAACTGCTCCTTATGGAACTGCTGCAGTTGAAGCACTTAAAAATGCAAATATTTTAGACAAAGTAGAAAATAAATTTGTTTATGCTGAGTCTATTTCTCAAGCTGTAACTTATGCTTTAACGGCTGCTGATGTTGGATTCATTGCTAAATCTTTATTATATGAAGATAAAATGGCTAAATATAAAGAAAATGTTCATTGGGTAAGTGTTGATCCAAAATTATATACTCCTATTGATCAAGGTATTGTAGTTTTAAATAAAGCAAAAGACAATGCAGAAGCTAAGGCTTTTTATGAATTTATATTAAGTGATAAAGCAAAAGAGATATTTAAAAACTTTGGATATTTAGTAAAATGAGTTTTATTGCAAGAGTAAAAAGTATTCAAAATAAAGATAGTTTGAATATCGTAGAATTTGATTTTCAAAATATCACTTTTAAAATGATGAGTTTAGATTTAAGTAGTAATTTAAAAATAGGAACAAAAGTTGAACTTATTGTAAAACCTACAAATATTGCAATATCTAAAAACTATATAGAGAATATTAGTTTATCAAATCAAGCTCTTGCAAAAATCACTGATATAAAAAATGGTGAACTTCTAAGTAGTATCAAACTGAATTTAGCTGATACTACTTTTGAAAGTATTATTACAAAAGAGTCTTCAATAAGACTAAACTTAAAAAAAGATGATGAAGTAAATATCTTAATAAAAGCCAGTGATATATCTATAAATAAGGTTTTAAATGATTGATTATTTACTAAATGTTGATTATGCACCATTTATGCTATCTTTTAAGTTAGCATTTATTACAACTTTGATTTTGTTTGTGTTATGTATGCCACTTGCTTGGTATTTATCACAAACAAAGTCAAAATTCAAACCATTTCTAGAATCTCTTTGTACAATGCCTTTAGTTGTACCACCAACAGTTTTAGGTTTTTATTTACTTTGGGGATTATCTCATAATTCTCCAATAGGGCAATTTTTTGAAAACTATTTTGGAATAAAACTTGTATTTAATTTTTATGGAATAATTATTGCAAGTTGTATTTATAGTCTTCCTTTTATGGTTCAACCTCTTCAAAGTGGATTTGAAAGCTTAAATAAAAATATGCTTGAAGCTAGTTATATAAGTGGGAAAAGTAAATTTACAACTGTTTTAAGAGTTGCATTACCAAATATAAAACCATCACTTTTAACAGCACTCATCATAACTTTTGCACATACAGTTGGTGAATTTGGAGTTGTTTTAATGATAGGTGGAAGTATTCCAAATGAAACAAGAGTTGCAGCAATAGCTATTTATGAATTTGTAGAAGTATTAGACTATAAAGATGCTCATATTTATAGTTTAATTATGATTGTAATGAGTTTTATAACTCTACTTGCAGTTTATATATTCAATGGTAATCAAAAAAAAGATAGGTTTTTTTAGATGATAAAACTAGATATAAAAAAAGAACTTCATGGAAGTTCTGGAAAAATGCTTTTAGAAGTAAATTTAAAAATAAATAGTGGAGAATTTATTGCTTTAAGTGGGGTGAGTGGTTCTGGAAAAACAACAATCTTAAGAACTTTAGCTGGACTTGAAGAAGCAAATGGAGAAATAGTTGTAGATGATGAAATTTGGTTAAATGACAAAATTTCAAAACCTATTCAAAAAAGAGATATAGGATTTGTTTTTCAAGATTATGCACTCTTTCCAAATCTTTCTGTTATGGGGAATTTAATTTACGTTACAAAAGATAGAGAATTGGCGAAACATCTTTTAAATCTTACAGATATGTATGAACTAAAAAATAGATATCCAAATAGTCTAAGTGGTGGGCAAAAACAACGTGTTAGTTTATGTCGAGCTTTGATGAAAAGACCAAAATTGCTACTTTTAGATGAACCTCTTTCAGCACTTGATCCAAATATGAGAGTAAAACTCCAAAATGATATTTTAACTTTACATAAAGAGTTCAATACAACCTCTATAATGGTAAGCCATGATCCAAGTGAGATGTATAAACTAGCTTCAAGAGTTTTAGTTATGAGTAATGGACAAATAATTGAAGATGGAAAACCAAAAGATATTTTATTGAAAACAAAAGGTAGCCAAAAATTTAGTTTTGAAGGTGAACTTTTAGATATAACAAAAGTAGATGTTATAAATGTGGCAATAATAGCTATAGGACAACAAATCGTAGAAGTTGTAATAAGTGAAGAAGAAGCACAAAATTTAAAAATTGGTCAAATAGTAAATGTAAGCACAAAAGCATTTACTCCAAATTTACAAGGAGTATAATTTTTTTTTAAAAGTCGTTATATATAAAAATAAATAAAGGAAAAAAAATGACAAAAAAATTGAGTTTTGTTTTAGCAACAACACTTTTTTCGTGTACACTATTAGCTAGTGAGACAACGTATTTAGGTGAGGTAAATATAATCGCAGGAGATAATTCTGATAGTAAATTTAAGAGTAATCAAATTTCTAGTGAAGATATGCAACTTCAAGAAAAGAATACAGTAGTTGATGCATTAAATACTATTAGCGGTATAAATATATATGGGTATGGAGCAAGAGGTGAACAAACAATATCTATTAGAGGTTTTAGTGCAAGACATGCACCTATATTTATAGATGGTATTGCAATAAATGTTCCAAGTGAAGGTTATGTAGATTTATCAAATTATACAACATTTAATTTAGAAAAGATTCAAGTAAGTAAGGGTTTAACTTCTACACTTTTAGGAGTAAATACGTTTGCTGGTGCAATTAACTTAGTTACAAAAAAACCAACAAAAGAGTTTGAAGGTACAATATCAGCTGGAGCATTCAGTGGAGATGGTAAAAAAGGATACATAAATTTAGGAACAAATCAAGGTAAATACTATATCCAAGCAAGTGGTTCATATATGGATAAAGATAACTATCCAATGTCAAGTGATTTTAAATCAACAAAATATCAAGACAATGATAAAAGATCAAATTCATATAAAGAGGATAAAAGTATAAATCTTAAAGTGGGATATACTCCAAATGATACAGATGAGTATGCATTTAACTATATAAATCAGAAAACAAATAAAGGAATGCCTCTTAATGTTTATACTGATGGTAAAAAAGGTAATCCTTTTAGACAATGGGACTATTCAGATAAAGAGAGTTTTTATTTTCTTTCAAATACAAATTTTGATTTAGGATATTTAAAAAGTAGAGTATTTTATGATAAATATGAAGACAATATGCTTTTCTTTACTGATGAGAAATTCAATAAACAAAAATTTGATCCAACACCTTATGATGCAACAACAAGAGGAGTGTCTTTAGAATTAGGTCAATATGATACACAAAGAAATAGTTTGAAATTAGCTTTCCATGCAAAACAAGATAAACAAAAAGACAATGATAGTGGAAAAACTTATGTTAAGAAAATAGATTATTTATCAATCGGATTAGAAGATACTTTCAGAATTACTGATGATTTTAGAGTAATTGCTGGAATTAGTTATGATAAAGATAAAGTGAAAGAAGCAAACAATAAAAAGCCTGATGCGAACTATAGTAGAGAGTTTGAACATACTAATTCTGATTCGTTCAATCCTATGATTAAAGTTGAGTATGATATAGATGAAACTTTTGGACTTTATGCAGGAGTTGCTAAAAAAACAAGATTTGCTAGTCTAAAAGAAAGATACTCTTATAAATTTGGTAGTTATATCCCAAATCCAGAATTAAAACCTGAAAAAACTATCAATTATGAAATAGGAGCAAATAAGATTTTTGAAAATCAAGGTATAAAATCTGTATTATTCTACTCTGATGTAAAAGATTTTATACAAGATGAGCTTATAGATGAAGTAAATGATATTTCTCAAAATAAAAATATTGGTAAAGTTAAACATATGGGTTATGAATTAGAATATTTCTATTCATTTGATGAAACTTTAGATTTTGATGCAAATTATACAAGACTTTTAGCAGAAGATAAAGATAAAAAACAAGATATAACTGATGCACCAAAACATAAAATTGCTTTAGGTGTAACATATAGACCAATAAAAGGTTTAACAACAAATGTAAATATGCAATACTCTTCAAGTAGACATACAGATTCAAATGATAGGAATAAAGATATAAGTGGTGCAGCTATTTGGAATGCAAAAATTGCTTATGAACTTGTAAAAGGATTGACTCTTGATGTAGGAGCTTCAAATATATTTGATAAAAACTACGAATATACATATGGTTATCCAGAAGCTGGAAGAGTTATATACTCAAATTTAACATATAAATTCTAATGAAAACTGCACTTTTTGCACTTTTTGAGAATTGGGAAAATGATTACCAAAAAGCTATAACAGACCAAATTGATTTGGTTTGTTATGCTGAAAGTTTGGGTATTGATGAAGCTTGGCTAACAGAACACCATTTTAATAACTTTAGTGTAACTCCATCTCCTATTCAAACAGCATCATATCTATTAGGTAAAACAAAAAATATAAAAATAGGAACAGCTGGAATTTTACTTCCATACTATAACCCTATAAAACTAGCAGAAGATATTGCTACTATAAAAGCTTTTGATGATAATAGATTCTTATATGGTATTGCAAAAGGTGCATTTGCTATATATGATAAAACTTTTAATGCAGATGGTCATACAAATAGAGAAGTTATGTTTGAAGCTAATGAACTTATACATAAGCTTTTACTTGAAGAGCAAGTAAGCTTCAAAGGTAAATTCTTTTCTTGTGAAGATATATCAATTCGACCAAAAATTAAATATAAATTTACGACTTTCTTGGCTTCAGAATCTATTGAAGCTATAGAAAAGTGTGCGAAAGATGATTTTGGACTTATTGGGAGTTTAGCTTTAAGTAAAGAAAAAATGAGAGAAATTTTTTCAAATTTCCAAAATTTTAACCCAAACAAAAAGCTATCATTTAGAGTAGCAAGAGGTATAAATATTGGTTTTGATAAAGAAGAAATAGAAGAAGAAACAAAAAAAAGTGCTGATATATTTATAAATTCTATGAGACTTTCAAAAGATACAAATCCAACTTTGGTAAAACTTCTAACATCTGAGTATATTGATATTAGAAATAAACTTTTTTGTAAAAATAGAATTTTAGAAAACTCTATTTACGGAACTCCAAAAGATTGTATTGAGCAAATAAAAGCTTTAAAAAATGAGTTTGATATAGAAGCAATACTTCTAAAACCACTCACAACTTCTACAAAAAGAGCAAAAGAAGTTTTAAATTTATATATAAAAGAGGTAAAACCATATGTTTAAAATAGTTTTTTTAATTTTATCTTTATTTTTCTATACAAATGCAAGTACATATAAAGATATGTTTGAACAAAATATAGAGATAAAAAAAGTAGATAAAATTTATGCTTCATCACCTATAATTTTATATTCACTTTATGCTATTGATAAAAGTAAGATTGCTGGATTAAATTTTCCTTTTAATGATATAGAAGCAAGATATATTGATGAAAGCATAAAAAATCTTCCTATTATTGGGGGTTGGTTTGGAAAAGGGAATACCCCAAATAGTGAGATGATTTTAAAGATAAATCCTGATGTAATATTACTTTCTGAGATTTCAAAAGGTCAAAATGAAAAGAAAGTAAGAGACAGTTTAGGAAATATTAATATTCCATTTTTCTACATAAAATCTTCATCTTTAGAAGATATTATAAACTCATTTTCATATTTAGGAAAATTAACATCTAATGAAAAAAGAGCAAAAGAGTTAGAAGATTATGCAAATAAAGTTTTAAATGAAGCAAAAGAAGTATCAACAAAAGTTATAAAAAAACCAAAAGTATATTATGCACAAGGAAACAATGGACTTGAAACAGAATGTGATAGTTCTGTAAGATCTGAACTTATATCATATGCAGGTGGAGAAAATGTACATAAATGTCAAAATTTAAACACTTATGGAAAACAAGCTATAAATTTTGAAAAAATTTTATCATACAATCCAGAAGTTATATTAGTTTATGAAAAAGAGTTTTATAAAAAGATTTACAATGATCCAAAATGGCAATTTATAGATGCCGTAAAAAACAAAAGGGTATATTTTTTACCAAAAGGACCATTTTCTTGGTTTGATAGACCACCATCTTTTATGAAAATATTAGGTCTTAAGTGGTTACTTCATATCTTACATAATGATATTTATCAAATTGATATAAATAAAGATGCAAAAGAGTTTTATTCACTATTTTTAGGTTTAGAGTTAAGCGATATTGAATTAAATCATATTATGGGAAAAGATATTGAATAAATATCTATTTTTGATTATTGCTTTAGTGGTTTTGATAAATAGTTCTCTATTTATTGGCAACTATGAAATTTCATTTGATAACTATTTAAATTTTCTAAAAGCACTATTTGGTTTTGAATCAAATCTATCAAAAGAGCAATATGACTTATTAAAAAGTATTATCTTTGATATTAGATTACCACGAATTATAGCTGCAGCAATGATTGGTGCTTCACTCGCAATTTCAGGAGCTTCTTTTCAAGCTATGTTTGTAAATCCACTTGTTTCTCCTGGAATTTTGGGAGTTTTAAGTGGTGCTTCTTTTGGAGCAGCTTTAGGAATGGTTTTAGGTTGGTCTTGGTTTTTTATAAATATTTCAACCTTTATCTTTGGTTTTTTAGCAGTAATTTTTGCACTTTTTATATCTTATATTTATTCAAGTGCAAAAAATATGATTATTTTAGTTCTTGGTGGAATTATAAGTAGTTCTTTATTCTCTGCTCTTCTTTCAATATTAAAATATAGTGCTGATCCTTATGATACTCTTCCTGCGATTACTTATTGGCTAATGGGAAGTTTATCTTTTAGTACTTCTAGTATAATTTGGAATTTAACTATTCCTATGCTTTTAGGAGTATTTATTTTAATTTTTCTATCAAAATATCTAAATGCCTTAAGTCTTGGAGATGAAGAAGCAAAAGCTTTAGGGGTTGATACAAAAAAGATTAAAATTGTTGTTATTTTAGTGGCTACTTTTATAAGTGCATTGAGTGTTATACTAGCAGGAATTATTGGTTGGATTGGACTTATAATTCCACATATTGTAAGATTTTTATTTGGAGCAGACAATAAAATAGTTCTTCCATTAAGTGCTATAGTAGGAGCTATTTTCTTACTTATTGTTGATAATACCTCAAGAATAATTTTTAGCTTTGAAATTCCAATAGGTATAGTTACATCAATTATTGGAATACCAATATTTATATTAGTTTTGAAAAATGCAAAAAAAGGGTTTTAATGCTATTAATTGATGCAAAAAATATATCTTTTTCATATCAAAATAAAGAAGTGTTAAATAATATAAATTTTGAACTTCATCAAGGAGATATTTTATCTCTTATAGGAAAGAATGGTTGTGGTAAAACAACTTTATTAAAAATACTTTTAGGAATTTATAAAAGTTCTGGAAATATAAAAATATTATCAAAAAATATAAATGAGTACAAAAATAAAGAGTTAGCAAAACTTATATCTTATGTTCCACAAACACATCAAATACCTTTTGATTATACAGTTTTTGATGTAGTTTTAATGGGAAGATTGGCTTATACTAATCTATTTTCAAACTATTCAAAAAATGATATTGAAATAACTATAAAAAACTTAGAAAAAGTTGGCATTTTACACTTAAAAGATAAAATCTATTCACAAATTAGTGGAGGAGAAAGACAGTTAGCATTTATTGCTCGTGCCTTAACACAAAATGCAAAAATCATATTTATGGACGAACCTGTAACTGGATTAGATTATGGAAACCAATTAAAACTTTTGAAGTTTTTAAAAGAGTTATCAAAGGAGGGATATACTTTTGTAAAAACTACTCACTATCCAGATCATGCTTTATATGCTTCAAATAAAGTTATGATGTTAAAAGATGGAATAGTTTTAGATTATGGGCTAGTTGATGATAAACTTACAGTTGAGAATATAAACCAACTTTATGATGTAAATGTTGAAATAATTAAAAGAGCTAATGGTTACAAATTCTGTATACCAAAAATTTAAGGAGAATAAATGGCACTTGTAAAAACAAATTTAGATGAATTGGATTTTTCAAAATTATATAAAAAACAGATGAAAAAATCTACTTTTAAAAGTAAAAGTAGTGGTGACTGGGATAAAAAAGCAAAATATTTTAGTCAGAATGTTGTAAATAGTCCTTATACAAAAGAGTTTATAGGTAAAGTTGATACAAGCGATTGTGAAACATTACTTGATGTTGGAAGTGGACCAGCAACCATCTCTTTGGCTCTTGCAAAAAAGCTAAAAAATGTTTATGCTCTTGATTATTCACCAGAGATGCTAAACTATGCAAATGAAAATGCAAAAGAGAGAAATATAGAAAATCTTACAACAATTCATAAATCTTGGTATGATAATTGGGAAGATGTACCAAATACTGATATAGTAGTTGCAAGTAGATCAATGGAAGTAAAAGATATAAAAAAAGCTTTACAAAAGCTAAATGGAAAAGCAAATAAAAGAGTTTATATTACTACAAAAGTGGGTGGAAGTTTTATAGATAAAGAGATACTAGAGCAAATCAAAAGAGATATTATTCCAAGACCAGATTATATATATTTACTAAATACTTTACATAGTATGGGAATTTTTGCAAAAGTTGATTTTATTAAAACAAACTCTTCAAAATTTGATACACAAAATGAAGATGAATTTATTCAAAGTTTAAAATGGAGTTTAGGTAATATGTCAAAAAAAGAGGAAAAAATCCTAAGAGAATATTTTAATACTACATATAAAAATAAGAAAATAAAAGAGTCTATAACTTGGGCATTTATTTCATGGGAGAAAGAAGTATGAAAAAAATATTTTTAGTTTTACTAGTTTCGTTATCGCTATTTGCAAATGAAAATTACAAAGTATCATTAAGCGTTGAAGTTTCTGGTTTAGTTTTAAATAAACTATCATTAAATGTAGAAGAGCTTGAAAAAATGAGTTATTTTAAAAGTGGTTCAACTCCTGTTATTTGTATGAGTGGAGAAACAAAAGACAATGTAGAAAACTATGAAGGTGTTTTGCTAAAAGATATTTTAGATAAAGCTGTTGTTGATATAACTAGCAAAAAAGATTTTAATAAAATATATATTAAAGTTATTGCAAGTGATGGCTATGATGCAATTTTCTCATATAATGAAGTTTTTAATACAAAACTAGGAGATAATATAATAGTTTTTTATAAGAAAAATGGCGAATATCTTAAAGATTATCAAGGCAAAATCGCACTAATAAGTATTGATGATATAAGAAATGGCCCAAGACATATAAAATGGCTTGAGAAAATAATTGTTGGTAAAATCTAAATTAAACCATCAAAGCTATAAATAGGTATCTTCCTAGCTTTGATATTACTACTAAAGCTAAAAAGAGTTTAAAGTTATATCTTAAAATTCCAGCTACAAAAGTAATGGGATCACCTATGATTGGTAACCATGCAAAAAGTATACAAATTACTCCATATTTATCAAAATATTTTTTACTAAGATTTATATATTTTTCATTTACAAACTTTTTCTTTACTAGATACTCCTCACCTTTTAAACCCAAATAGTAGTTTAAAACTGAACCTAAACTATTTCCTAAAGTAGCAAAGAACAAAAGTAAAAAAAGATTATATCCTTCTAAAATATTATAAATTAGTAAAGCTTCACTTCCAAGTGGAAGCAAAGTTGCAGACAAAAATGCTGAAAAAAATAGTATTAAATATGTCATTATTCTCTTTTATTATATATTAAAGATATATTAGCTAGAATTCACACTCTTAAAAGTAGCATTGAGAACATAAAAGTGTTTTGAATGCTCCTTTTTAGACCCTTTCAAGTGTTATTAAAGACAACGCCCCAGGATAGGAATATAGCAAGGCACCTTTTTTAGTGTTGTGTTTGGGTATCTGGAAAGGAGTACTTTTTGTACTTCTAAATCAAATCTTCAAAATTATCATTTAAAATCAAAAGTTTTTTATCATTTTTGTTATAAATGAATCTTTCATCTTTATTTTGTATAGCCTTAAATATAATATTTTTTATTTCAACTTCTGTTTTATTTGCTCTTTTTAAAATAGCAAAGAACTCTTTTATTGTTATAAACTCACTTTTATTATCAACTTTTTTTTCAATCTGTGGTTTATATATAGCTCTCATTTCATTAAAAGCACTTTGTAAAAGCTTTATTTCACTATTAAAAACTTCTATTATTCTTTTTTGATTTTTTTCTAATCTTTCTATTTCAGAAACATATTGATTTCTCATCCATTTTATAGACTTTTTTAAAATAGTTATTTGTTCATCTTTAGCTTCTATTAATTTATCAAAATTAGAATTTTCTTGAGTATTTTGTAAAATATTATTTTGTATTAAATTTTCATTTATATATACAAATGTTTTTCCATCTTGTTTTATTGATCTTAATTGATTTTTTTTAATACGGTAGTGAATGCCTTGTAAAGATAATCCTAAAATTTCTGCTGCTTCAGTTGTACTAACCAATCTTTCCAAGGCATTTCTCTTATACTTTAGAACTATCTATTTCAATAACTGTATGAACATTACCTCTTGGTTTAAAATCTGCTATAACTTTAAGCCATTTTGGTTCTAGTTTAGAAAAAAGTGTATCAAAAATCTCATTTGCTGAATTTTCATGAGAAATATATCTATTCATAAACGAATTTATATAAATTTTTAAAGCTTTTAATTCAATAACTTTTTTATTTGGGATATATTGTATTTTTATAGTTGCAAAATCTGGGTAACCACTTCTTGGACATTTTGCCATAAATTCTGGTAACTCAATATCTATTGTATAATTTTTATTATGTTCATTTGGCCAAAAATTCTCAGTATTATTTATATCAAACTCTAAAATCTCTTTTTCACCATATTTTATTTCCATTAGTAACCTTTTTTCAAATAATTATCAAATATTTTATCCAAATATCTCTTATAAAGCTAATTTATATAAATCAAGTATAAAATATTGGTATATTTATTATAGGATTAAATTATGAACTCACAAATATTTGATATTTTAATAATTGGAGCAGGAGTAGCAGGTGTTAGCTGTGCGATTGAAGCAAAAATAAAAAATATTGATAATATTTTAATTTTAGAAAAAAGTGATAACTTTTTTGATACTGTAAGAAAATTTTATAAAGATGGTAAAAGAGTAGATAGAAATTGGAAAAACCATATTGTTGATATTATTGGAAATATAGATTTTTTTGATACAACAAAAGACGAAACGCTAAATTACTTTGAAAATCTTTTAAAAAAATACAATATAAATCCTTTGTATAATAATGAAGTAGAAAAAGTAATAAAAAATAGCGAAAATATATTTGAAGTTTATTCAAAAACACAAAAATATTTAGCAAAAAATGTAATTATATCTATTGGAAAAATGGGAAAACCAAATAAACCTGATTATAAAATACCTTTAGAGATACAAAAGATAGTAAATTTTAACCTTGATTCCTGTACACAAAACGAAAATATTTTAGTTATTGGTGGTGGAAATAGTGCAGCTGAGTATGCCTATAGCCTTGTTGATGATAAAAACATTGTAACTTTAGCTTATAGACAAAATAAATTTACAAGATTAAATGAAACAAATGAAAATATATTAAAAGAATATGAAAGAACAAAAGGTTTAAATATAAAATTAGGATGTGATATTCTAAGTTTAGAAGAGTCTAAAACAAAAGTTTTAGTAAACTTTAGTAATGGTGAAAATATTGTTTTTGATAGACTTATTTATGCTATAGGTGGTACAACTCCAACTGACTTTTTAAAATATAGTGGAGTAAACTTTGATGAATATCATAAAGCTATTTTTGACGAAAATTTTGAAACAAATGTAAAAGGTCTATTTTTAGCTGGAGATTTAGCAGCACATAACGAAGGCTCGATAGCTATTGCTTTAAATCATGGTTTTAATATAATAGATTATATTTCAAAATATAATTTGTAGGGCTTAAATACCCTACAAATTATACATCAAGATGTTCTACATCTTTTGCGTGAGATTCTATATAGTTTCTTCTTGGTTCTACTTCATCACCCATAAATAAAGTGAATGTATCACTAGCAGCTTCTGCATCTTCTATTTTTACTCTTAAAAGTCTTCTATTTTCAGGAGTCATAGTAGTTTCCCAAAGCTGTTCTGGATTCATCTCTCCAAGACCTTTATATCTTTGAATATATGCACCTTTTTTGGCTAAAGCTTCTATCTCTTCAAGAAGTTCTATTAAATCACGTCCATCAAAAAGTGTTAAATCTCTATCTTTTAATTTAGTGTAGATAAATGTAGATTCACTAAAGTATGGAGATGCAAAAAGTTCATCATCTATTATAAGTTCTTCTAATCCTTCATTTGTTTGAACAAAAAGTTGAATTCTATCATCTAAAACCGTTTTAGAAAGTATGTTATACCCTCTTACTTCTAAGAACTCTTTTACTTTTTCATATAATAAACTATATTCTAAATTTACTAAATCACTATTTTCAATTAAATGTTTTAAAACTTCAATCAAAGAATATCTTTTTGCAAGTTGTTCAAGCATAGCTCTATATCTTGCTACTTGTTTAAATAAATCAAGTAAATCATTGTATCCCATTCCTTCAAATTCAAATGATTCTAAACCATTCTCAATTAAATATGAAGATAAAGCTCCATTATCTTTTAAATAAATCTCATTTTTACCTTTTTTATATCTATAAAGTGGTGGTTGAGCAATATATAGATACCCTTTTTCAACTATTGGTCTTAAAAATCTAAAGAAGAATGTTAAAAGTAAAGTTTGAATATGGCTACCATCAACATCGGCATCTGTCATAATAATTATTTTATGGTATCTGATTTTTTCTTCATCAAAATCTTCACCAATTCCACAACCTAAAGCTGTAATTATATTTCTAATTTCATCTGATTTTAAAATTTTATCAAGTCTTGATTTTTCAACATTTAAAATTTTTCCTTTTAACGGTAAAATAGCTTGATAAACTCTATCTCTTCCTTGTTTTGCTGAACCTCCAGCAGAATCTCCCTCAACTAAGTAAAGTTCTTTTATAGCTGGATCTTTACTTTGACAATCTGCAAGTTTTCCAGGAAGTGTTCCAACACTCATAGAATCTTTTTTTCTAGTTAATTCTCTTGCCTTTTTAGCAGCTTCTCTTCCTCTTGCTGCCATCAATGCTTTTTCCATTATAGCTTTTGCATGAACTGGATTTTCTTCAAAATATTTATCTAAATTATCACCAGTTAATTTTTGAGCAATAGGTCTTACATAAGAACTACCTAATTTTCCTTTTGTTTGCCCTTCAAATTGTGGTTCTGGAACTTTTACAGAAACAACTGCTATAAGTCCTTCTCTTACATCATCTCCAGTAATTTTTGTATCTTTCTCTCTTGCTGCTGCATTTTCACTTAAGTATTTTGAAATACTTCTTGTAAGTCCTGCTTTAAATCCAGCTTCATGTGTTCCACCATCAATAGTTCTAATATTATTTACAAAAGATAGAGTTTTTTCAATATATGTGTCGTTATACATTAAAGCAATATCAACTTCTACACCATCAACTTTATCACTAAAAGCTACAACTTCACATAAAGCTGTTTCTTTATTCATATCTTCAACAAATTGTCTTATTCCACCTTCAAAATGATAAACTTCTTTTAATTTTGCAGCTTCATCTTCAAGTGTAATAGATATTATTGGATTTAAGTAAGCAACTTCTTTAAATCTCTTTTTTAATATATTAAATTCATATTTTGTAACTTCAAATATAGTATCATCAACTAAAAATTCAATAACTGTTCCGGTTTTTCTTGGACTATCTCCAATTATTTCTAATGTTCCTTGAGGAATTCCTTCTCTAAATTCTTGATAGTGAATTTTTCCTTCTCTATAAATTGTCATTTTAAGATGTTTTGATAGAGCATTTACAACTGAAACCCCAACTCCGTGAAGTCCACCAGAAACTTTGTATGTATCTTTATCAAATTTTCCACCAGCATGAAGTACAGTTAAAGCAACAGTTGCAGCACTAATTCCTTCTGTTGGGTGAATTGCAGTTGGAATACCTCTCCCATCATCTTCTATTCTTGCCCAACCATCTTTCGTAAGAGTAATTTTTATATTTCTACAAAATCCCGCCATAGCTTCATCAATAGAGTTATCAACAACTTCATATATTAAGTGATGAAGACCATTTACATTTGTGTCTCCAATATACATACCGGGTCTTTTTCTAACAGCTTCAAGACCTTTTAAAACTTTAATATTACTAGCACCATATTCTGACATTATCTTTCCTTTTATTTTTCTAAAACTATTGGCATTACAACTGTAATGAATTTATTATCTTCTAAGTAAAATGGTAAATTTGATTCATTAAATCCAATTTTAATTTTTTCACTATTTGTCATACTTAAAAAATCAAGTAAATACTTTGCATTAACAGCTAAATAAAAATCATTTGGAATATTTAGCTCTATATCAACTTGAGTATTTGCAACACTATCCTCATCTAAAGACTCAAAGATAATTGAGTTCTGTTTAAATGTAATTTTAATATTTGAAAATAGTGAAGTTACAAGTTTTATAGACTCTACAAATATATTTTTTGGAATATATAAAGTATTTTTTAAAGTTTGAGGAATAATTCTTTCATAATCTGGAAATTTTCCATTTATAAGTTTTGTGAAAAATTTTGTATTTTCATTTGCAATTACTAAATTTGTATTATCATAAGAGATTTTTGCATTATCTAAAAATAGTTTTTGTATTTCAATAATAGCTTTTTTAGGAATAATTAATTGTGCTTCTTCATTTGCCATATTTTCTAAGTATGATAAAGCAAGTCTTCTAGTATCTGTTGATACAAAATTTATTTTTTGACTTTTTATATCTAATAATGCTCCATTTAGTTCAAATTTAGGATTATTATTATCTATTGCTGGAGATATTTTTTTAATAGCATTTATGAAATTTATAGTTGTAATAGACAAATCTTTTAAATTTTCATATTTATTTATAGTTGGAAATTCATTTGCATCATATGTTGGAAGTTTAAAAGTTGATTTACCTTGTTTTATAACTAAATTATTTGAAGATTTTTCTAATAAAATATCTTCATTTTTTAATCTTTTTATAATTCCTAATAAATTAGAACCATTTACTGTTGTTTTTCCATCTATAGCTTCAGTTACATTTTCTATTGTAGTTTCTAAACCTATTTCATAATCAGTTGCTTTTATTATCAAATTGCTATTTTGTGTTTCTAAATATATATGTGATGTTATTGCACTAGAATCTTTTTTTTCTAGAAATGGTTGCATTGAACTTACAACATTTTCAAAAGCGGATTTGTTTATTACCAACTTCATTTTTTCTCCTATTTTTTTATTTAATTTTAGTAAAAGTAGTAGTATATGTGAAAAGATGAAAATATCAGATTAGACTCTATAAAATCGATATTTGAGATAGTGAGTAAATCTTAATATATATTCACATCTTTTCACACTTTACTTTAAAACTTTTACTCCTTATTTATTAATTTATTTTTTAAATTCTGAATTATTAGCTTAAAATTTTCATCTTTTTGCATTAATTCATTTGTTTTTTTAATATTATGCGAAATTGAACTATGATCTTTCATTTCTAAAAATTTTGCAATATCTGGCATTGAATTATGTGTTAATTCTCTTGCTAAATAAATTACAACTCTTCTTGCATTTGCAACTGATGTTGTTCTTTTTTTAGATTTTATATCGCTTGGTTTAATATTTAATTCATTTGCAACAATATTTATAATATCAGGAAGTTTTATATTTTCTTTATTTTCTTTTATTTGATCTTTTAAAAGATTTTGAACCATTGCAAGGTTTATTTCTTGATTAAGTAAAGATGCACTTGCATTTATACGTATTAAAACACCTTCTATTTCTCTAATAGAACTATCTAAAGTTGTAGCTATAAATGTAATTATCTCACGGCTAAGGTTTATTCCATTTAGTTCAGATTTTTTTTCAATAATTGCAATTTTTGTTTCAAGTCTTGGAATTTGTATATCTGTTGTTAATCCCCACTCAAATCTTGATTTTAATCTATCTACAAGACCTGCAATTTGAGATGGAAGTCTATCACTTGTCATAACTATTTGTTTTTTTGCATTGTGTAGTTCATTGAAAGTGTGAAAAAATTCTTCTTGAGTTTGTTCTTTTCCACTTAAAAATTGAATATCATCTATAAGTAAAACATCACAATTTCGATATTTTTCTCTAAAATGTTCCATATTTTTATTTTTTATTGAAAAGGTAAAATCATTCATAAATTGTTCTATTGTTACATAAATAACTGTTTTATCATTTTCTAAAGCATGATTTCCAATAGCTTGTAAAATATGTGTTTTTCCTAAACCTGTTCCACCATAAATAAAAAGTGGATTATACTGAATACCTGGTTTCTTAGCAACAGCTAAAGAAGCATTATAAGCCATTTGATTTGATGGACCTACAACAAAAGAATCAAATGTATAAGATGGATTTAGTATAGTACTTTCAGGAGTTTGGTTTTGAATTTGAAGATTTTGAATATCTTTTTTTGTCTTTTTTTCACCAACAATTTTTATATCTATTTCTGGTTTTGAACCATCAAAGATTTCAAAGCAATGTTGAATAATATTTGTATATTTATTTTTTATCCATGAAGCTATATATTTATTTGCTACTTCAAATGTAGCAATGTTTTCTTCAGGTAATACTTTTTTAAGTACTAACTGTTTTAAATATCTATCAAAGTCAATTTTACTTGCTTCTTTTTGAATAATTGTTAAAAACTCTTTATTTGTCAT